>NZ_BSSU01000009.1 GCF_030161415.1 Thalassotalea eurytherma | reverse complement strand
ATTTCAGTTTAGGGGAAGTGGACAATATTAATTTAAGTATTATTTTTTTCATGATAGTCATATTTTTTTGTTCGGTATATAAATAATCCGACAAAGATATTTATTAAGCCGACAAGTTATAATCAAATAAATATTCACTTTTATATTAATTTGAGACTGGAATTTAAACTAACGGTTATCACTGGTGTTAATGTCTAGTTCGGATATTTACACCATCAACTAATTTATCCTAATAAAATATACCCGCAGTTATAGCGCCCATACGTCAACCGATATACCTAAAGCAACAGACTGAACTGACCAGACTAACCTAGACATTTTCTTGGTTCATAAAATAGGTTTTATCATAGTCAACCGGAGACTGATTATTTAAATACCCATGTTTACGTTTACTGTTATAAAACATTTCGATGTAATCGAAAATGTCTTCTTTAGCTTTTTCTCGATTTAAGTACTTTCGTCGCTTAATACGTTCACGCTTTAGTAGCTGGAAGAAGCTTTCAGCAACTGCATTATCATGACAATTCCCTCGACGACTCATGCTCAATGATAAATTATGTTCAGTTGCAAAGCGTTGCCAATCAGAACCTGTAAATTGACTGCCCTGATCGGCGTGAATAATGACAGTCTGCTGAGGTTTTCTTCGCCATACGGATGCGAGTAAAGCACTCAGTACGAGATCTGTATGCATCATCATTGCATCGACCAGCCAACAACTTGGCGAGAAAATAAGTCAATTACTACAGCTAAATAAAGAAAACCTTCATGTGTATTCACTAACCCAAGCCTGATTTGGCTGTACCACATCAAACTGCCTTTTAAGCTGGTTACCTGCCACTACTGAAGGCTTCTTACCATAATGGCCTTTACGCTTTGTATAGCCCACTTGCGCTTGGGTACCTGCAATGCACATTAAGCGATAAACCCTATTCTTAGAGCAACTTTCATCTAGATCTCGCATATCACTTTGCGATCTTACGATAACCATTTACACAGCCGCTTTCTAACCAAGATTGTTTTATTAATCCTATTAAACGCCGGTCATATTTAGCTCGCTTAGATACTGGCTCTTGAAGCCAAGCGTGAAAGCCACTGCGGTGAACTTGCAGTGCTTGGCACATCAGTTTTATGGGATATTGGTTGAGCCGAGACTTTATGAACGTGTACTTTTCTTTGACTCGCCCGCAAAGTACACGGCTGTAGATTCAACTTGTCAACGCAACACTATTTTTAATTACTTGTTTAGGTGTTTTAAAGCTCAAACTCTTTCTTGGCCTATTATTTAATTGAGCTGCAACTTCATCTAGTCGATCTTGTGAATGTTGAGCCAAACATGTCTTCTTAGGGAAGTATTGTCGGATTAAGCTATTAGTGTTCTCATTTAGACCTCTTTGCCAAGGACTCTGAGGATCGCAGAAATAAACGCGAACACCTGTTTTCTCTGTTAATTCAATATGTTTAGCTAGTTCCATACCTCGATCTCAAGTTAATGTTTGCTTTAACTTGTCAGGAAGGCTGTTAAATTTATGAGTTAAGGCATCATTTACAGACTGAGCATCCTTGCCTTTCAGTTTGAGGATAAAAGTATAACGAGATTTGCGATCAACTAATGTCGCTATATGTGTGTTTTTTGAACCTGTTACCAGATCACCCTCCCAGTGGCCAAGTGAACGACGATTCTCGAAATGCTTTGGACGTTCATGAATAGAAACCCCATTAACAATATTTATAGTGCCACGTTCACCTTTACGAGAGTGATTTTTACTATGCCGGAGGCTATGGCCTCGGCGGAGCTGTTTTGCCATCAAGTGACTTAATACTGATCGACTTCGATAATAGATAGTTTTATAAATCGTTTCTGCTGAAATTTGCATTGATTTTCGTCTAGACATAGTTCTTTTTAACCACCCTGATATTTGCTCTGGGGACCAATTTAATTCAAGCTTATCAATGACTATATGTCTTAACTCTGTATTTGATTCTAAGAGGCAAAGCTTAGGTCTTTTAGCCATTCTCCAAGCCCTATTATTAGCATCTACAGCTGTATAATAACGACGACCTCGGTTACGCTGCACTTCTCGGGATATTGTGGACGGTGAACGATTCAATAAACGGGCAATAGCCCTAATACTCATTTTTGCAGATAAACTAACCCGTATTTCCTCTCTTTCTTCTAAGGTTAAATGTTTAGCCTTTCGCTGACGAGTTGGTGGTTTAATTCCACCAGTATCCCGAAGCATAGTGAAATAGTACCTGGCTTTGAATCTAGCAGGTTAGCTATATCACTAAAGCCTTTTCCTTGTTTCCATGAGTCAAAAACAAACTCTTTTTCTTGTGCTGTAAATGTACGTTTCATTCAATAACCCTCCGCAAAACAATATTTTCATATGATTGTTGCGTTGACCAATTGAATCTAAAGCGGCTTCCTTTAATAGGTCTCGCTCTTGCTGAGTGCGTCTTAGCTCTTTCTCAAGCGCTTTAATACGCTTCTCTTGCTCGGATAATTCTTGATAGTGTTCGCTGTTGCTACCATAACGTTTTAGCCAAAGATAAAGGCTATTTGTTGAGATATCTAACCGCTCTGCAGCGCTTGCCACAGAATGGCCTTTTTCAGTGACTTGTTTTACAGCCTGTATTTTAAATTCTTCGGGAAATCTTTTAGCGCTCATTTATTCTCCTAGGACACAAAGTTTACTACTTAATTGTGTCTAGAAAAATCTGGTCGATTCAGGGGTTACAAGTAGTGCGGTATAGGGTGCAATCACTTCCTAAGTACCACGGATTAATACGACTTTACCCTACACCGAAAATTACACCACTAATTCCTTCAAATTATTGGGGTTAAAATTAATAAAACCAACGAGATAGGGGAGATATTACCCCATTAACCCAATTTACCCTACTGTGAATATTTAAAATTGATGAAGAAATAACACGGTATAAATTTCTAAATCTAAAAATTTATTATCAGATAACCCGCAATATATGTAGTAGTTGATAGTGGAGTGGTGTAAGTGAAAATGGGGTAAGAAATTACCCTATGTGTAGATACAAAAAAGCCCAGCTAATGCTGGGCTTATCTGATAAATGGTGCCGACTGCCGGAGTCGAACTGGCGACCTACTGATTACAAGTCAGTTGCTCTACCAACTGAGCTAAGTCGGCACACAAAACTGTGTGCGATAAACAATGTTTATCTTGGCACCGAATAAATAATTTGATTAATCACTTATTCAAAATTTGGTCTGAAATAGATGGTGCCTCGAGGCGGAATCGAACCACCGACACGGGGATTTTCAATCCCCTGCTCTACCGACTGAGCTATCGAGGCGTGTCTATTCAGTTTTGTCTTTTCGGGCTTGCCTTGAAGACGGGCGCTATTAAACTGTTTTTCGTTTTCTACGTCAACTACTTTTTTAAATTAATTTATTGTTTGCTTGTTTTTTCTTCGTTTTGTCGCTTAAATCAGCGCTTTTGCATGTTTTTACCCTTTAAGCGTTATAAAGGGTAAAAAGTCCGATAGCAATAAAGCCGACACCCGCGATATACGATAAGGTTCTTTCATCAACATATTGTGAAATAAAAGTGCCTACTAGAACGCCCATTGCAGTTGCACATATTAATGCTACCGACGCCGCAGCAAACACCATCCATTTACTTACATCTTTATCTGCAGCAAACAGCATAGTGGCTAGTTGCGTTTTATCACCCAGCTCTGCAATAAACACGGAAGCGAAAATCGTGATAAAAATTTTCCAATCAAATGAGAATTCCATTACTATTTACTTCTCAGGGGTATAGCCTTCAATGTGTGGCTCTTTTCCTTCAAATAGAAATTCAACCATTGTCTTTTCTAAAAAAGCACGATCGTCGGGGTTCATCATATTCATTTTGTGTTCATTGATTAACATGGTTTGCTTTTTCTGCCATAGCGTCCAAGCTTCTTTGCCAATGTTATCAAAAATACGTTTGCCAATGTCACCAGGGTATAGTTGAAAATCTAAACCGTCGTCATCTTTTTTAAAGTGCTGACAAAATACTGTGCGAGCCATATCTATTCTTTTAACCTATAATTTTTGACATTATGTTTACTGTTGAAGCTGCTAAGCCAACAGACGATTGTTGCGTAATATCATACCATTGTTGTTTTGAATTTTCGTTGATTTGTGCGCTTTTATCCGCGTTACACTCAATCACAATGGGCAATATATCTAAATGAAAGTGACTAAAGGTATGGCGAAATTCTTCAAAACGCTTTCTGCTTACTTCTTTTAACTGCATCTTACCTAAAAACGCTGCAATGTCATTCTCATCAGCAACTTCATGAAAACACCATAAACCGCCCCAAATACCTGTAGGCGGTCTCTTTTCCATTAATAGTCGATGGTTCACTTTTGGGATCACCATAATGGTGTGCTTCTCAGGGATTTTCTTTTTCGGTTTTTTCTGAGGAAACTCGCTTTGCAGATCGCCAAGTTTTGCTAAGCAACCAGATTGAAGTGGGCATTCTGAACAATTGGGTTTAGATCGGGTGCAAACTAAAGCGCCTAAGTCCATCATGGCTTGATTAAACTGAGCAACGCCTTCTGCAGGGGTTAAGGCTTCAGTGATAGGCCAAAGCTGTTTTTCGTATTTCGCTTGCCCGTTGTAACCTTCTACTGTGTAGCATCTGGCGAGTACTCTTTTTACGTTACCATCTAGAATCGGATAATGCTTATTCAACGATAGGCTTAAAATAGCACCGGCAGTTGATCTGCCAATACCGGGTAACATCATCACTTCTTCGACTGTTTGTGGAAATTCATCATTGAATTCTTGATGTATAATTTTGGCCGTTTTATGCAGGTTTCGTGCTCTTGCGTAATAGCCCAAGCCCGTCCAATGATGCAAAACATTATCTTCGTCGGCTTGAGCTAATGCTGCAATGGTTGGAAAGCTTTCCATAAACTTTTGATAATAGGGGATAACAGTTGCAACTTGGGTTTGTTGCAACATGATTTCTGAGATCCAAACGCGGTAGGGAGTTTTGTTTTGCTGCCAAGGTAAGGTTTTTCTGCCTTGCTTTTGATACCAAGCAAGCACTTGATCGGCAAATAACTGCGCTGATGCTTCTTTAATTATTATGGTCTTTGTCATAGTGGCGACAGTGTAGCGAATTGATGATCTTGAAACAAATAACAGTTAACGAAGAAAAAGAATAAAATCTCATAGTAAAGCTAGAATATTTAGCCATTTAACACTATCCTTCGGCCAAACATTGTTTGTATAAACACAAAAGAGAATCAAATGAAGAAAGACGCTAAAAATAGAAATAGAAGACTTCGTAAAAAACTTCGCGTAGATGAATTTCAAGAGCTGGGCTTTGATGTTGCCTGGAAATTAGCCGACGATGCGACCAATGAGTCAGTCGATGCATTTATCGATAACTTTTTTGCTCAGGTGATAGAGCCGAACGAATTAGGCTTTGGTGGTGAAGGTGACACCTTATGGCACGGCCTTATTTGTACACAAAAAATGGGTAAATGTACTGAAGAGCACAGAGCAAAAGTAGAAGCTTGGCTGAAAGATAATGGCGCTACAGCTGTTTCGGTATCGGCATTATATGATCTGTGGTGGGCAGAATAATCTGCAGTATTGATTGAGTTTCAAGCAATAACCGTGGATAATACGCGCCCTTAAATTTAGGTAATAGTAAGATTAAGTTCATGAGTGAAAGAGAGCATAAAACCGTAGAGCAGGCAGCAGCTGAAGGTAAATATATTCGCACTGTGCGCAGTTTTGTTAAGCGTGAAGGTCGTTTAACAAAAGGTCAGGCGGCGGCATTAGAGAACTTTTGGTCGCAAATGGGCTTAAACCATCAAGATGGTGAAATAGATTGCTATCAGCTTTTCGGTAACAACAATCCTGTTACGCTTGAAATAGGCTTTGGTATGGGTAAGTCGTTAGTTGAGATGGCAAAAAATGCGCCTGAAACTAATTTTATTGGTATTGAAGTGCACCGTCCCGGTGTTGGCGCTTGTATTGCTACTGCGCAAGAAGAAGGTGTTAGTAACCTAAAAGTGTACGAACACGATGCCATTGAAATTCTTGCTGATTGTATTCCAGATAAGTCATTAACAACGGTTCAATTATTCTTTCCTGATCCGTGGCATAAGAAAAAGCATCATAAACGTCGAATTGTACAGCCGGAATTTGTTGAAACTATTCGTCAAAAACTGAAGGTTGGTGGCGTTTTTCACATGGCGACCGATTGGGAAAACTATGCTGAGTGTATGTTGGAAGATATGCAAAGCTCACCAGGTTACCAAAATTTGTCTGAGACAAATGACTATGTTCCTCGCCCTGATGCGCGCCCACTTACTAAGTTTGAACAACGTGGTCATCGTTTAGGTCATGGTGTATGGGATCTGCAGTTTGCGCGTAAAGACTGATAAAAATAGCTAAATAAAAAAAGGGCTACGTGGTTAACGTGGCCCTTTTTGTTTTATCTGTTTAGCAAAGCGCCTTATTCACCATTTCTGTGTAATAAATGATGTTGTTGAATGTGCATTAAGTGCTTGCTATGTCTAACGTTTCCCGTTTTCTCTAGCCATTTCTGATCGATAATATCGCGCTCTAGTGCAGCCTGTAAGATCCTAATTGGGTATTGCGTCCAGAAATATATTGTAGCGTCTATATGGCTATCATTGTTAGGAAAAGAGTCGCATCTGGAGGTTTCCAATTCTACTTTAATAGCTTTGATCACTTCCGGTTTGATATCTGTGACTAATACGTCTTTAAAATGGTTGAATTTCTTGGCACGAATGATTTGGTAAATCATCCATATAATAGACAGTACTGCCAAACTCGCTAAAACTTCTAACATAAATCTCTGCTCTAATAATGCTTAGCTATCATAGCAAGTTAATGATTGCATGCTCTAGCATAATTTTACGAAAATTAGAAAAATGGCTCGATATATTGAGGCTGTGTCAGTTATTATCATTTGGTAAACAAATTATTTAAGGAATGATATGCATAAGTTGCTGCTCGTAATAATCCCCCTATTGATGGCTTTACCTAGCTACGCGCAAAATAAGGTGCAAAAAATTTACCAAAATATGAATCCTGGGGTTGTTGAGTTACATGTTGAAGCGCTCGCCAAACCCGAAGCAGCCCAAGTTAATTATAAAGTGAATACAGGTCATTCATTGGGCTCAGGCGCGCTTGTCAGTAACAATGGCCGTATATTAACTGCAGCTCATGTCGTAGAGCGAGCAACAAAAATTGAAGTAGCATTTGCTAATGGATTTAAAACTTCTGGCCATGTCGTATGGGTGGCATCTTTGGTTGATTTGGCTATGATTCAAGTCGCTGAGATGCCAAAAGATGGCTACAAAGTCCTTGAGCTTGCTAAGAAAAATTCATACAAAGTTGGTGAACAGGTGGTTGTGATCGGTGCGCCTTATGGTGTTAGCCATAGTTTGTCGGTTGGTTATTTAAGCGGTATTCGAGATAAAGCCGAAATCCCACTAAACAAACTTAAACCAAGGTTTTTGCAAACAGATGCCGCCATTAATCAGGGTAACTCTGGTGGCCCTATGTTTAATATGGATGGTGAAATTGTAGGGATAGTGAGCCACATCCTTAGCCAAAGTGGTGGCTCTCAAGGGCTTGGTTTTGTCGTCTCAACTGATACTGTTCAAGATGTCGTGGCGAGTAAGCCGCCAATGTGGGTTGGCTTCGTACCTATTATGCTCGATAAAAAATTATCGAATGCACTCAATAATCCGTTTGGTTATGGTTTGTTAATTCAACAGGTTATTCCTAAAACACTTGCTGATAAGCTTGGTTTTAAAGGTGGCGATATAGCAGTAAACCTTGGTCAGCAATCTATCTTGCTTGGTGGCGATATTTTAGTGAAAGCTGGTCCCGTTAAGCTCGATAGTATTGAATCAATATTTGAAGCAACTCAGTGGTTTGGTGGGCTGAAAAAAGGGCAGGAAGTTACGTTTAAGTTTGTACGAGATAGTAAAATATTAGACGTAAGCTGGGTTGTCGACTAACACCTATACACTGCATTATGAATTATCTTGCGCATCTTTACTTTGCCCAACCTAATGCAGATTCTCATATGGGAAATCTGCTCGGTGACTTTCGAAAGGGAGCACAGCTAGATAGTTATTCTCAGCGCATTAAATTAGGCTTACAAAATCATTATTTAGTTGATAAATTTACTGATAGTCACCCGCTAATCAAGCTGGCAAAGCAACTCTTTAAAAAAGAGCATCGACGGTTTTCTGGTATCGCAATTGATGTTTTATTTGACCACTTTTTGATTGCTTATTGGTCAGCATACCCGTTAAAAAGTGATGTCACTTTCAACAAATTTAAAACACAAAGTTACCACTATTTATCAGTAAATAAGTCGATCATGCCGGAGCGAATGCAACGCGTGGTAACCTATATGACAACAGATGATTGGTTTGAGCAATATCGGGAACTAGATGGTATTGCTCGCGCACTCACTAACATTGCTCAACGTGTTCGTTTTGACAATGATTTTCATCACATCGTTGATGATGTTTATCTGCACTATCAAACATTAGATCAAATCTTTCATCAGTTTTTTCCAGACTTGATGGCTCATGTTGAGCAATTATCACCAGAAATTATAAGAGAATGATCACACGCTAAAGTGCGCGCCTTCATGCATGAGTAATTTCGATTTTAACCCTAAGCCACCGGCATAACCGGTTAATTTACCATTGCTACCAATCACGCGATGGCAAGGTACGATTAAAGCGATAGGATTCGCACCATTAGCTGTACCCACTGCTCTAACAGCTTTAGGGTTATTAATTGCTGTTGCTATATCGCTGTAAGTATAGGTTTCACCTTGCTTGATATTGCATAACGCTTGCCAAACTGATTTTTGAAAAGGTGTACCTGTTGGGGCAAGGGGAACATCAAATTCGACTCTCGTGCCAATGAAGTATTCTTTAAGTTGTTTAACAACCTCTTGAAATTTTTCTGGCTCTTCCTGCCACTGTGCTTGCTTTTTAATAGCCGCTTTGCCAGCTTGAAAGGCTAGTGCTGTTAAACCGTCATCATTTGCAACTAGCGCAATTTCTCCCATAGGGCTCAAATAGGTGGTGTAGTACATTTTTCACTCGTTAATTGATAATGATTGCCAAAGGTAAATAGCGGCATAAGCCCGCCACGGTCGCCATTGTTGTGCAAGGGCTAAAATTTCTTTGTTTTTAATTCTTTCTTTTGGTGCGCAGCCTTTTTCACTTAACGCTTTTATAATACCTAAGTCAGCACTTGGGAAAGCATCTGGATCGCTTAACCCTCGCATTGCAAAATAGTTCACTGTCCAAGGGCCTATCCCTTTTAGCTTAACAAGCTCCTGCTGCACTTCGTCAATATGATTATAATAATTGAAAATTTGGTGGTTATTTTCATAATATTGGCACCATAGTTTTAGCGTAGAAATTCGGCTCTGGGTTAGACCTAAGCCATCAAAATTCGCTGTAATCAACCTGTTATTGTCTGGGAAGTGGTGGCTCATACCCAGTGGGTTAGCGTTGCAGGGAAGGCCATAAGCTACGCAAATTCTTTTCGCTAATGTAGTGGCCGCCTTTACTGAAAATTGCTGGCCTAAAATGGCTCTTATTGTAAATTCAAATAGATCAAAGCATCCTGGCAGTCTTAGGCCGGGTGTACGTTCAATGACCTTCCTGATGTTTTCATTCCCGCCAATAGTTTGATGGATAATATCTAGATTCGCATCCAAATCAAACATTTTTCTTACTCTCGATATGAGGGTTGGTAAAATTTGAAAATTATCCGTGTGAACGGTTAACAGTAATGCTTGTTCGTTTGGTACTTCACTATGTATCACCGTGAAATATCCCGATGTACTATCTAAAGTAAAAACTCGTGCATACTGCTGGTCAGTAACATGCTCTATTTCTTTAATTTGGCGTAAGGCAAAAAACGACAACATTAATGGCCAATCAAATTCACCTTGATAAGGAAGTTTAATTTGCGCTTGGTTGGTTGCTTCTTTTGGCACGTGTTCGGCGAGTAAACTAGGTGCTTTACCATACAGATCTTTAATCGCTTCGTTAAATCGTCTCACGCTATTAAAGCCACTAGCAAAACACACATCAGTAATAGATAAATTCGAATTTCTTAGTAGCTTTAGAGCGCTTAATAGTCGGTGTTGTTGCCAGTATTGATTGGGCGTTACACCAAAACTAAGGCTAAAACGCCTTCTATATTGCCGCTCACTTAGTTGGCAATGTTTTGCACTATTGTTTACATTTCCCTGGTGTATTAAAAGAGCGTTAAGAAGTTGTTTTTCAGTCAGTGCTAGCCTAGGCTCGGGTGCTAATTCGGGTAAACATCTTTTACAAGGGCGAAAGCCTTGTTGTTGGGCAATGACAGCCGTAGCATAATAACGAACATTCTCTTCTTTAGGCGGCTTAACACGACAAATAGGACGACAAAATATGCCTGTCGTGACAACACCTATAAAAAACTTACCATCAAAGCGTGCATCACGGCTCATACGAGCGCGTTGAAAGCTTTTTTTTTGATGAATTGTTAAGTCTGGTGTTGGCGTTTTGTTCGACATGTAGTGAACTCGCTAAGTAAATTTACATGTACTATAGCGAGTTATTGACAATTAACTAGCGATAATCGGACACTTATTTTGAGTGCCTTAGTTTGCTATAGGCTTTGATGGGTACAAATCAAACATACTTTTTATGGCCTCGTCGATTCGAGTTTTTCGCTCACTTGTTTTCATGTCTAGTTCATTTTCAAAGTTCGAAGCTGCAAACCATGCCGGCGTATTTTTGTAGGTCAATGTAATATTGATAGTTGTAATCGTTGTATCGCCATTAGGTAAGTCAACGGTTTTTCCTACGCCAATACCAACTGAACTATTGCTGGTTTGTCTACCGGTACCAAACGAAAAATTCACCGAAGAACTATTAGGTTTATCTTTATAAGTGAGCTGATAATTAATTTGGCAATTTGCGTCAGCGCTAGTTAGTACTATTCCACTTTGCATTGCTTGTTGCCCAATGCTTTGATGCACCATACTCAGCACTATAGGGTTCTCTTGACCCACAGGCACCGTTTCATTTAATTGGCATTGTTCAAACGCTGAAAAATCAATATTTTCATTAGTGTCGATTGTTGGTTTAGTCGATTGGCATGCACTTAATAATGTAACTGCCGAGATAATAAAAATTGAACGTTTTTGCATTGTCATATCGAACCATAATAAAAATGAATAATGATTACGTTAGCATAGTTGAATTTTAAGCCCTATAGGTAATGTTGTTTTGACTACATATAGTTACATTACTGGTTGTAAAATAGGCAGGTTTTAATTTTTATTTAACTGTTTAAAAAGTCGCCAGTTATTGACTTTGTTGGCCTAAGTACGTAGAATCCTCGCCCCTTGTAAACCCCCTTTATTTCTTGATGTTGATGTCTTTGCTGAAATTATATCTTTGGCAAACAAGGCATTTTTGCATCTTGTTAACTATTCTAATTAACCAATGGTTAATACAAACGTGAGATAACAATGTTTGAATTACATGCTAGCAAAGTCACTAGTTTAAAAAATGATATTTTATCAGGTTTTACCGTCGCCTTGGCGTTAGTACCTGAAGCTGTTGCATTTGCATTTGTAGCAGGAGTTGAGCCTCTTGTTGGTTTATATGCTGCGTTTATGGTTGGCTTAATTACGTCAATATTTGGTGGCCGCCCTGGGATGATTTCTGGTGCTACAGGTGCTATGGCTGTTGTTATGGTGAGTTTAGTAGCCATACACGGCGTTGAATATCTATTTGCTACGGTAGTGTTGACGGGGGTGCTCCAGATACTTGCGGGTATCTTTAAACTAGGAAAGTTTATTCGATTAGTTCCCCATCCTGTAATGCTTGGTTTTGTAAATGGCTTAGCAATCGTGATTTTCCTTGCACAATTAGGGCAGTTTAAAGTGCCTGATGACAATGGCGTTATGGTGTGGATGCAAGGTAACCAAATGCTTACTATGGTTGGCTTAGTAGCATTAACGATGGCGATTATTCACTTTTTACCTAAATTAACAAAGGCGGTACCTTCGTCTTTAGTCGCGATTGTTGTGGTGACTTTATTGGTACAAAGCTTAGGTTTAGATGCGCGAACGGTCGTCGATTTTGTTCGTGATATGACAAATGATCCAGCAGCATCTATTGCTGGTGGTTTACCGCAATTTTCAATTCCTAATGTACCGTTTACTTTGGAAACTTTTAGAATCATATTCCCGTTTGCACTTGTTCTAGCTGCTATTGGTTTAATTGAATCACTATTAACTCTGACATTAATTGATGAGTTAACGGGCACTCGTGGTCGTGGTAATAAAGAATGTGTTGCCCAAGGCGCAGCAAACACCGTAACCGGCTTTTTTGGCGGTATGGGTGGTTGTGCCATGATTGGTCAATCAATGATCAACGTTAACTCTGGTGGTCGTGGTCGCACGTCTGGTATTACTGCCGCACTAGGTTTATTAGCCTTTATTTTATTTGCTTCTGGTTTGATTGAACAAATTCCTTTGGCGGCACTCGTTGGCGTTATGTTTATTGTTGTTATCGGAACCTTTGAATGGTCAAGTTTCCGTATCGTGAACAAGGTACCTAAAGCCGATGCATTCGTTATTGTACTTGTATCAGGTGTGACTGTAGCAACTGACTTAGCAGTAGCGGTTGTTGTTGGTGTGATTGTTTCAGCGTTAGTATTTGCTTGGGAACATGCGAAACACGTTATTGTAAACCGTACAGCAGATGATCAAGGTTCAACTGTTTATGAAGTGAACGGCCCATTATTCTTTGGTTCTGTATCGCATTTCTTAGAACAGTTCGATGTCGAAAATGACTTAGATGATGTTGTTGTTGAGTTTAAAAACTCACGCGTAGCAGATCACTCAGCAATTGAAGCGATAGACACATTAGCAGAGCGCTACTTAGCTAAAGGTAAGCAACTTCATTTAAAGCATTTAAGTCAAGAATGTTTAGTCTTATTGAAAAAAGCAGGTGATTTAGTTGAAGTGAATGTGATTGAAGATCCTGATTATCACATTGCTACAGACAAGCTAGCTTAATAATCTAGTTTTTAATTAGCGTGAGTTGAGTATACTTAACTCATGCTAATTAATGTTTTCGTTTATGAGTGACATCCAACTTGATTTTTTTGACGTTCCAAGCCCGTGTGTTGGTATTTGCCAATCAGACGAAAAAGGCTATTGCCTTGGCTGTATGAGAACAAGAGATGAAAGACAAGGGTGGATACAGTTTAATAACGATGACAAACAAAAGGTTATTAAACGCTGCCAACAGCGATTAAAAAGAAAGAAAGGCAAAGCTATCAAAGTCAAAGAACAGGAAGTTGAAAGTACCAAACAACCGTCACTCTTTGATCCCGTAGCAAAACCTAAAGCCGATGCAGATGATACATTAGATTTTGGTGACTTCGAGTTATAATCTCTTTGAACTTATCAAAATCACATATCGTGCATTCATTGACCACTTAATCAGATTATCTTAAATAGCACTTGCTGAACATGTGAAAGCGCTATATGATGGCTTCGCTTTGACGTTATCGTACGTAAAAGCGATACGCACTGCTAAGTGCCTCGATAGCTCAGTCGGTAGAGCAGGGGATTGAAAATCCCCGTGTCGGTGGTTCGATTCCGCCTCGAGGCACCATTCTCGTTTCACTCGTATACTCCCGCTTGACGCATCGAACATAGATTGTAAATTACGTCCTTGTAATTTATCGCTTCGCGACCAGACATTGTCTGTCCTAAGTTGGTTCCAGACCCCTTAGTCCGCCTCGAGGCACCATTCTCGTTTCACTCGTATACTCCCGCTTGACGCATCGAACATAGATTGTAAATTACGTCCGTGTAATTTATCGCTTCGCGACCAGACATTGTCTGTCCTAAGTTGGTTCCAGATCCCTTAGTCCGCCTCGAGGCACCATTCTCGTTACACTCGAATACTCCCTATTGACGCATCGAACGTAGATTGTAAATTACGTCCTTGTAATTTATCGCTTCGCGACCAGACATTGTCTTCTCTATCTGTTTCAACGTTAAAAGATTGTGCCCCCTATAAGCCTTTTATAATGCTGCTCAAGTATCTGGTATTGCTGTTTTGTAACGTCTTTGTATCTATTGCACGCCATTTGTCCATAAAGTAAACGCATGGTCCGACCTGTTTAGTGTTTGGTTACAAATTGAAACTGGTTTGTGATTATATCGTGGATGCTTGTGTGCTATATTCCCGCATCATTTTGTTCAGTATAGCGATTTAGCGTTAGTGCTAAATGGTTAGTGTTAATAATTTCAAGTAGGTCGTATGAAATTACAAAAAACTCTTTTGGCTTCTGCAATAGTTATTGCCTCATTAAATGCTCATTCTGCAGCTTTTCAATTAAACGAAACAAGTGCCTCTGGCTTAGGTCGTGCTTTTGCTGGTGAAGCTGCGATTGCAGATAATGCTTCTGTAGTTTCTCGTAACCCAGCGTTAATGGCGCAATTTACTGAAAAACAACTATCGGTTGTTGCTACCTATGTTGATCCTGGTGTTGATGTTGAAGGTGTTAGTGCGCCTACTTTAGTTGGCGAAGATTTTGATGTTAGCCAAATGGATGCAAATGGTGTTGTACCACCTGCGTTAATTCCTGCGATGTATTATGTAAACCCTGTAAACGAGCAGTTTGCATGGGGTGTAGGCTTCAACTCTAACTTTGGCCTCGCATCTGTTTACGATGAAGATTATGTAGCCGGTTCAATTGGTGGTACTACAGATTTGCTAACGATGAATGCTAACCTAAGTGGCTCTTACAAAATCAATGACAAATTCGCAATTGGTTTAGGGGTGAATGTAATTTACGGTCAAGCAGAATTAAGTCGTCAAGCAGGTGCAACTTTAGAAAATGGTATTTCTCATCCTAATCCATTGGTCGGTGAATTAGTGCCACCTGTACCAAGAGACACAGAAATTATTCGCATGGAAGGTGATGATATCGCCTTTGGTTGGAATATTGGTGCAACCTATCAAATCAATGAAAACCATCGTTTAGGCTTTAACTACCGTAGCTCTTCAGAAGTTGATTTTGAAGGTGATTACACTAGTATTTCTGGCGCGACAGAGCCTGGTCATTTAGCAATTGATTTACCTGAAATTTTTGAATTCTCTGGTTACCACCAAATTTCTAAAAAAACAGCTTTCCATTACAGCGCTATGTACACTGGCTGGAGCAGTTTTGAAACATTGGAAGCGTATGTTTATAGCGATGAGTCTTCACCGGTATTTGCTAAAGAAGAAAGCTTCAATAATACAATGCGTTACGCCGTAGGTGTTACCCATGAGTATAGCCCTGAGCTCACATTACGTGCCGGTATTGCTTACGATGAGTCAGCATCAACAACTCACCCGTCAATTTCTATCCCTGATAGTGACCGCAAATGGTTAACTGCTGGCGGCACCTATCAGCTGAAAGAAAACAGCTCTATCGACTTTGCGATTGCCTATGTTGATGGTGATGAAGTGCACCTTTCGGAGCAAGATGCTTTATTAGAAACAGTTGTTGGCGGCGCACCTGCATTAGAGCCGCTACTTGGTGATACAAGTTGGAGCTATACCTCAGAAGGTAATGCACTATTGCTATCAGTACAATATAACGTCGCTTTTTAAGCAAATAGGATTAAGCATACAAAACGCTAGTCGGTTGACTGGCGTTTTTTTTGCGCGTAACGATTTAAAATTCTGCAAAATAATACGAGTTGTCTATGCTTTGAGTAAAAGCTAAAGGAATTGTTTTGCCTGCAAGTAAACGTGAAGCTCGATTAGAAAAAATATTGACGTCGTTTTTTGAGTTGGACAAGTACTTTAATAAAGCAGCATCATTGGTTGATTATATTGAAAAAGTACATGAAAAGCTTGGAGAGCTTATGTACGCAAGAAACTTTTTTCTAGCTACATACAATAAGTCAGCCAACACCATAGATTTTGTTTATGAAGTTGATGAACGTGAAAACGCCTCGTACCCCCTTGACTCCATCCAGTTATCCTCACCTGATGTTTCTCCAACTGCTTGGATAATAACCAACAAAAAACCATTGGTCATGCAAAAAGGCAAAGGCCCAATCGAGCGAAAAGATGATGATACATGGGGCTTTGGTGAGCGCAGTCAACATTGGATTGGTATTCCATTAATTGACAAAAAGGGGGAGTGCTTAGGAGCAATGGTCATCCAAAGCTATACGCCTGACATTGTTTATAGCGACGAAGATCAACACATCTTTCACTTGTTAACCAATGTAGTCGCGTCAGCTGTTGAAAAGCATGTTACTGTGGCCGCTTTAGAGTCTTTGGTCGTTGAACGCACCGCTCAATTAGAAACAGAATTAGAAGAAAAAGCCCATTCAGAAAAATTACAGCTTGGCCTTTATAAACTATCTTCGCTTGTTAATGACGAAATCCCATTAACTGACTTATATATGCAGGTGCATGAAATCATAAAAACCTTGTTAGTTGCTGAAAATTTCTATATCGCTATTTTTGACGAAACTGAAAATATTATTACCATCCCATATTATATTGATGAAAAAGAAACAGAGCGTGAAATGGGCTTTTCAATGCCCCTCGGCAAAGGCCTTAGTTCTTATGTGATAAAAACGCGCACTGCTCAACGCATCTTCCCACAAGATGTTGAACACCTAGTGCGTGATGGTCATGTTGATGAGGTTGTTGGCCCACAAGGTTATTCTTGCTGGATAGGCGCGCCGATGATTTCTTCAAATATCGTTCATGGTTTGATTGTGGTGCAAAGCTACGATATGAATGTTACCTATTCTGAAGAAGATCTTAAACTGCTCAATTATGTAGCGAACCATGTGGCAAAAGCAGTAGAGTCTATGCAGAACAAACAAATGCGCAAAGATTCTCAATTGAAGCTTGCTAAGCAACATAGGGTGTTAGAGCAGCAAAACAAAAGCCTTAACGACACACTTAATGTCTTAAAACGCACTCAGCAAGAATTAATTCAAAAAGAAAAAATGGCATCGTTAGGAGGCCTTGTTGCGGGAATAGCCCATGAAATTAATACACCTCTTGGTATTTGTGTTACAGGTGTAAGTCATTTAATGGGAGAGTACCATGATGTACAAAAGGCATTGCAAGATGAAACCTTGTCGCAAGCGCAGCTAGATGATTTTTTTGATGAAATTGGACAAGTAGGGCAAATATTAACAACTAACATGCAACGCGCTGCAGACTTAGTGAATAGCTTTAAACAAGTTGCAGTGGATCAGTCATCAAATAGTATCAGGGATATTGCGCTTAGTACTTACATTAACGAAGTAATTTTATCGCTAAAACCTACCCTGAAGAAAAAGAAGCACAACATTAGCGTACAATGCCCAAATCAAATTTCAATTCGAACCAACGCAGGCGCGTTATCTCAAATAATCAGTAATTTACTACTTAATTCATATATTCATGGTTTTGATGGTATAGAGTTGGGCAATATTTCGATTGTTGTTGAAGAGAGAAACGGATTTGTTTTAATGCGCTATCAAGATGATGGCAATGGCATGGATGCTCAAGCACTAGAACAATTATTTGATCCATTCTATACGACAAAACGCGGCGCTGGTGGCAGTGGTTTAGGAACACATTTGGTTTATAACCTAGTAACAAATGCATTAAGTGGCAAGATACAAGCGAAAAGCCAACCCGGTAAAGGATTGGCTTATATGATAAAGTTCCCTGTTAGTATTGAAGAGTAGTTCGCGTTATTTATCTTGATAAATGGCGTTTACTTCAAGCGCTTTATCAATATTATCGAGCATTAGTGAAACCACTTTTGCATCTAAATGCTTGCCCGATTCGCGTTTGAACAATTCAATCACATCTTCAATCGGCCATGCTTCTTTGTAACAACGCTTGTGGGTAAGGGCGTCAAAGACATCTGCTACCGCTACAATACGGGCAAATATATGTATGTCATCACCTTTTAGACCATTAGGATAGCCAGTACCGTCATATTTCTCATGATGTTGTTGAGAAATGATAGCGGCGGCTTTCAGAATTGGACGCTCAGAGCCTTCTAAAATATCGTGACCAATGTTTGGGTGTTGCTTCATAATTTCCATTTCATCATCATCAAGGCGGCCAGGTTTTAATAGCACGCTGTCTGGCGTCGCGATCTTTCCAATATCATGCATTGGCGCCGCTTGTTTGAGTAGCTCAGCTTCTTCTTGCGTTAAGCCGTACTCAATAGCCAGCATATAACTAACTTCAGACATACGTCGAATGTGATTGCCTGCTTCGTTAGAGCGTGATTCAACAACGTCACCTAATCGATAGATAAGCTCTTCTTGCGTTTCAATGATTTCTCGGTTTAACAATAAGTTGTCAAAAGCCAATGTTACATTGCCCGAAAATATTTGAAGTAACTGAGCATCGATATCGCTGAGTTGTTCAATACCCTTTAAATACAATAAGCTAACCTTACTACTATGACTTGGAAAGTAACCGACTAGCACGTTATCTTCATGAATACTTTTCCCTGCTTGAACTGCCCGGTTCAAGTAAGATAACGTTTTATCATCAATCGTAGCCGGCGCATTGTCAGGTGAAGTATGGGCAATTACCTGATAGTCATCTTCTTCATAAACTGCACTGATCCCTTCAACCTGCACTAACATGCTTTTCTCATCAATACGTAAAATTGACATCACTTGTTGTAGTAAACCATTAAAAAAGTGTTGTAACGTCCGTTTTTCAAGAACATCAGTCGTAGATGATATAACGCGTTCTAAACCCGTTCGATAAAGCTCTTGGTATTTACGGGCTTGCTCAACTTGGATGATATCTCGATATGCACGTAATGCAGCAAAGACTGTTGTAAATAGCTTTTTCCGATCAAGTTCAGTTTTTTCTTTATAGTCATTAATATCATAATCAACGATCACCCGCTCTTCTGGCGCCTGACCAGGTTGACCTGTTCTTAAGACAATACGAGAGAAAAAGTTCTTTAAGTCTTGTCGCATCCACCGCGCAACTTCTAAGCCCGCGTCATCGGTTTCCATAACAACATCTAAAAAAACTAAAGCAACTTCTTGTTCTTTTTTCAGTAATTCTTTTGCTTCTTGTCCTGAGTAGGCATGTAAAAAGGTAAGTGACCGTTCGTCTAAACTAAAGCGCTTTAGCGCCATTTTAGTGACCGTGTGGATATCTTCCTCGTCATCGACAATCACAATTTTCCAAGGAGGTAAACTAGGCTTTGCAGAACTTTTTAAAAAAGAAAGGGGCATGACTATATGTTTTTCTTATTGAGGACAATGTATAAACATATAGCCAATAATCGTCAAAACGACAAAAAAATGATTAACTTTTATTGGGTTAAGATTACTTTTACAGGGCTAAGTCGATAACCATTTCACGTAACTCATCTTTTGAGATTGAATTACTATGGTTTTTGTCAAATTGATGAAAAATACTTTCGCACATACGAATGCCTTTATCTTGCAATAAGCACTCAATTAAATCGACAAATTCGCTACGACTAATTACGCCATCTTTATCTTCATCGAAAACTTCAAACAGTTCATCAACCCACTGATTTATTTCCATAGTTATCCCTTTACCTTATCAGGAGAATATGAAGTCACTGTACCGCTATTTTACTCACAAAGAAACTGCTTTTTCATGAAAAAAGTAAAAGTCAGAACAGTTTAACGGAGGAACAAACTATTGTGTAAAAAAAATGTTAAAGCAGTTGTAATCTGGTTTTGCACAGATAGACTATATGTGCGAATTAAATAAAGGAATGAAAACTAATGAAAAAAATGTGGAAATCGCTTTTCGGCATTTGTGTTGCTGTCGGTTTTATCAGCCAATCTTATGCTGAGCCTGCACCAACTAAACAACAAATGATGATAGAAGATTGTCATGTTGAAGGAATTCGTTCTCAGGTGCGTTGCGGTAAGTTAACCGTTCCTGAAAACTACAACAAGCCGACTGACGCTACACTCGATGTAAATTTTGTTGTATTGCCCGCTCATGACAACAGTAAAAATAATACCCCCATGATGTTTTTAGCAGGCGGCCCAGGCCAAGCTGCAGCTCAGATGGCTAGTGGTATTTTACGTATGTTCTCAGAAGTACGTAAAACCCGAGATATTATTCTTGTTGATCAACGAGGAACAGGCCAGTCAAATGGTTTGCAATGTAACAATTTTGAAGATTATGATCTTTATGAAGATATAACTGACGATATGTCGTCACAGGATATTCTTGATTGTTTGGCCGACTTTAACGTCGATTTATCACACTATAATACGACTAATGCGATTCGAGATTTTGATGCACTTCGTGACGCGTTAAGCATTGAGAAAATCGCACTTTACGGCGGTTCATACGGTACTCGAGCAGCGCTTGTTTATATGAATATGTTCCCTCAACACATTGAAAGCGTTGTCCTTGATAGCGTTGGCCCGGTTGAAATTCAAATTGGCTTGTTCGGCCAAACAGGCGCACGTTCCTATCAACTTTTACTTGAAAATTGTCAACTTGATGAAGCATGTCATCAAGCTTTTCCAAATTTAGATGAAGAGTTCCAAGCACTTATTGAGCGTGTAGAAGCTGAACCTATCCGTGCAACGGTTATGCATCCAACGTTAGGTTCTCCTACTGAATTTGTTATCAGCAGAACAAAGCTGATAAGTACTTTGCGCTTGCAGCTTTACTTTATGCAGGGGCGACAATTTGTGCCCTACGTAATTCATCAAGCATACCTAGGTAATTACTTACCATTAGCAGGGCTAGTTGCTCAGTCAGGTGGTGATGAATCAGGTCAAATCCATGCCGGTTTGCTATTTAATATTTTATGTAGTGAAGACTATCCGTTAGTTAAACAAAACCAATGGCAAGCTGATGCTGATAATAATTTTGGTCGCAATGAAGCTCAAAAGAACTGGCATTTAGCTTGTGGTGTATGGCCAACATATGAAGTAGAAAGAGAATACTTCAAGCCAGTAACTGCTGATATTCCTACATTGATTATGTCGGGCAAGTTAGATCCCGTAACTCCTCCTAGCTACGGTGATATTACCGACAAAACGTTACCTAACTCTCGACATATTGTTGTTAAAAATGCTTCTCATATCGTCGTGTCGAGTCCGTGTGCTATTGATTTGGTCAATGAATTTTTAACGAATAAAGACCCTCAAGCAATTGACGATACGTGCTTAGTTGAAATAGAAGACGAGCGTTTTATTACTCACGTTAATGGTAGTAATTAAGGGATATATAATGATTGAAGTTAATAACCTACATAAAAAATTTAAGGATGTTACCGCACTTGAAGGGCTCTCGTTTTCGGCAAAAGATGGTGAGATCACTGGTATATTAGGGCCAAACGGCGCAGGTAAAACAACATGTTTACGTACATTGTACGGATTGCTTAAAGCAGACCAAGGCAGTGCAACGATCGACGGAATCAATGTCTCTGAGCAGCCGCTAATCGCGCGTGGTAATTTAGGCATCTTTCCAGATAAATTTGGTTTGTATGAGCGTTTAACCGCTTATGAGCAAATTGATTACTTTGCTAGCATTCATGGTTTAACGGGGGCTAAAAAGAAACAAGCGATAGAAGAAGTGCTACAAGAGCTTGAAATGGAAGATCTTGCACATCGAAAAACTGTCGGTTTTTCACAGGGTCAACGCATGAAAGTAACACTTGCTCAGGCGTTGGTGCATAAGCCAAAGAACTTTGTACTTGATGAGCCTACCCGTGGTTTAGATGTCATGAGCACACGCATTTTACGTAACTACTTAAGCAAATATAAAGCGAAAGGTCATTGCATTTTATTCTCTTCTCATGTCATGCAAGAGGTGGCGGCATTATGTGATCGAGTCATTGTTGTTGCAAACGGAAAACTAGCTGCGCAAGGTACACCTCAAGAATTATGCGATTTAGCTGGTGAAGCACAACTAGAAGACGCCTTTGTTAAAATCATTGGTTCAGATGAAGGAGTAGCAGCATGATCCAATTTAACGCGTTATTTTCTAAAGAAATTAAAGAGGCAATACGCGATAAACGTGCATTAATGGCAGCCTTTACTATGGCGTTTCTAGCGCCTGTTATGATTTTTGTAATGTCTAAAATGGCGATTAAAGAAGCGGTTGAAACACCACCTGCTTATGTGAACATCTCTGGTGGAGAATATGCGCCAGCGTTAATGAAGCATCTAGCAGATGATAATGTTTTCCCAATGTCAGAAGTAGAAGACGCTGACAAAGTGATGTGGGAAAAGCGAAATATTGAGGTGTTCATCCCCGCTGATTTCGAAGAAAGTTTATTGGCAGGTACATCAATTAACGTGGTTTTAAGAGCTGATTATGGTGAAAAGGCTCATCAGTCGATTATTCGACGTGTTCGAGACTCTGTCTACAGTTACTCAAGGCAAATTGGTTATCAACGTATCATGATGCGCGGCATTGATGTGAAGCTGCTAAGGCCTATTAATTTGGCGGAGCAAGATACCCAAAAGCCAAGTTCAAATGCCACGTTTATTTCACTAATGCTTTCAATTTATTTGTTATTTGGTGCTTTTTTCTCAGGCCTTTCTGTTGCCATCGATACCAGTGCAGGTGAACGCGAGAGAAATGTGTTAGAAATATTACTTTGTCAGCCAGTTAGTACGATGAAGGTTGTTTTAGCTAAACTATTCGCCGCAACTACCATAGCGCTCATTGGTGTGGTGTTAACCCTGATATTATCCACCATCGCAGTGGGTTTTGTTGACTTAAGTCAGTTAGGTTTAACATTTAATCTTGATATGAAAACTGCTATCTCGTTATTGATACTGTTAATACCTATTTGTTTCTTCGCTTCTGCGCTGCAACTATTCTTTGCCTTTAACGCTAAAACATTTAAAGAGGCGCAGTCTTTAGTGTCGATTATTATTATGTTGCCGGGCATGATTCCGTTTGCATTATCTATGATGAATGATCGTCCTCAGTGGTTAGATTGGGCACCTATTTCAGGTCAATACTTGATTATGGAAGACCTGTTTAAAGGTGATCCTGTCGGCTTTGGCGTTTTACTCGTGACTGGTGCATTTACTGTATTGATGACCGTTATTTTGGTGAAAGTTATGGCTGAGAGATTAAAGTCTGAAAAGGTTGTACTTGCTTTGAGTTAGTACTGCGTTGAGCTAGTATTGATTAGTTGTTGAAAAAGCAGAGTTTCTAAGGGAACTCTGCTTTTTTTATCGGCGTTTTTGAGATTAATTTCGTTTGAGCCTAGCTTAGCTGTTTAAAATTCTTGTACAAATCCTGTTGTTGAATTATATTTTGTTTATCTGGTTTTTGTTGTTCTTGGTTTGGTTGTTGGGTGTATTTAAAGAATATTTGCCCAATCATCTAAATAATCCTGTTATGGAACATGAAAACTTTTATGTCGTAATTAGACGAAAATAACCTAATGGAAGCGTTTTTTTACGTGTACAAAAAGTAACACTTAGGGCAAAATAAGCGGCAAATTTTTCGTAACGAAATAATCATTTAAAACTTGCTCCCTAAGCTACATTATTTACTGAGGATAAAACATGCTTACTCGTGATATGAACATTGCAGATTTCGATGCAGAATTATACCAAGCGATGACAGACGAAACAGCTCGTCAAGAAGCGCACATTGAATTAATTGCATCTGAAAACTACTGTAGCCCTCGCGTTCTTGAAGCTCAAGGCTCTCAATTAACTAACAAATACGCAGAAGGTTACCCAGGTAAGCGCTACTACGGTGGTTGTGAGTATGTTGATAAAGCTGAAGCATTAGCAATTGAACGTGCCAAAGCGTTATTTGGTGCAGATTACGCAAACGTTCAACCACATGCTGGTTCACAAGCAAACGCAGCAGTGTTTCAAGCATTAGTGACGCCAGGTGGCAAAGTGCTTGGTATGAGCTTGGCACATGGTGGTCACTTAACTCATGGTTCTCACGTAAACTTTTCTGGTAAATCATATGAAGCGATTCAATACGGTTTACACCCAGAAACAGGTGATATCGATTACGAAGAAATTGAACGCCTAGCACAAGAACATAAGCCTGAAATGATCATCGGTGGTTTCTCAGCATTCTCTGGCATCGTTGATTGGGCTCGTATGCGTAAGATCGCTGATAGCATTGGCGCATACTTCATGGTTGATATGGCGCACGTTGCAGGTTTAGTTGCTGCAGGTTTATACCCTAACCCAGTTCCACATGCACACGTAGTAACAACGACAACTCACAAAACGTTAGCTGGCCCTCGTGGTGGTTTAATTGTTTCGGGTTGTGGTGATGAAGATGTTTATAAAAAATTAAACTCTGCTGTATTCCCTGGTGGTCAAGGTGGCCCATTAATGCATGTGATTGCAGCAAAAGCCGTTGCATTCAAAGAAGCATTAGAGCCAGAGTTTAAAGCTTACCAACAAAAAGTGTTAGATAACGCAAAAGCAATGGTTGCTGTGTTACAAGAACGTGGTTACAAGGTAGTATCAAACGGTACTGAAAACCACCTTTTACTTCTTGATTTAATCGATAAAGATATCACAGGTAAAGATGCTGATGCTGCATTAGGTAACGCGCATATTACTGTAAATAAAAACTCGGTACCAAACGATCCTCGCTCTCCATTTGTAACGTCTGGTCTTCGTTTAGGAACGCCAGCAATTACTCGTCGTGGTTTTGGTGTTGAAGAAACTCAAGCATTAACGGGTTGGATTTGTGACATTTTAGATGACATTGAAAACCAAGATACTATCGCTAAAGTTCGTGACAACGTAACGGCACTTTGTGAGCGTTTCCCGGTATACGGTTAATTCATTATTAACTAAAACAAATTATCCATTTACTTGATAATTAGTTTAAAATGGTCGCATTTAGCGGCCATTTTTGTTTTTAAATCATTATGTATTGTCCCTTTTGCTCAGCCCAAGAAACTAAAGTTATTGATTCGCGATTAGTCGCCGATGGTCACCAAATAAGACGTCGCCGTGAATGCATTAATTGCCATGAGCGATTCACCACCTTTGAAAGCGCTGAACTTGTGATGCCACGCATTATTAAACGCGACGGGTCTCGAGAGCCATTTAATGAAGATAAATTGAGAAATGGCCTTGTTCGAGCCTTAGAAAAACGACCTGTTAGTGTTGAAGAAACCGAAAACGCGATTAATAAGCTAAAATCTCAATTACGAGCGACAGGTGAGCGAGAGGTTGAAAGTGAAATGGTTGGTAATATTTTAATGGAGCAACTCAAAAAGCTCGATAAAATTGCTTACATCCGTTTTGCTTCCGTTTATCGCTCATTTGAAGATATTCGTGAATTTGGTGAAGAAATCGCTCGCCTTGATGATGAATAATAGCAACGTTTCTTTTAACGATAGTGACAACCAGTTTATGGCGCAAGCTATAAAACTTGCCCAAAAAGGTCACTATACAACCTCACCCAACCCAAGGGTAGGGTGTGTCATTGTTAATCATGGTGAAATTGTTGGTCAAGGTTTTCATCAAAAAGCAGGTGAAGGCCACGCTGAAGTTCATGCCTTAAAGCAAGCAGGTGATAAAGCTCATGGAGCTACAGCTTATGTTACCTTAGAGCCTTGTAGCCATTATGGCCGCACGCCACCATGTGCTCTAGGTTTAATTAACGCGCAGGTTTCACGCGTTGTCATTGCAATGGTTGATCCCAATCCTCAAGTTTCAGGTAATGGCATTCAAATGCTAGAAGAGGCCGGCATTGCGGTTCAAACAGGTTTATTATCTTCACAAGCACACCAACTTAATCCAGGCTTTATTCATTTAATGAAGCACAAAATGCCTTATGTTCGTTGTAAGTTGGCATCTACCTTAGACGGTAAAACCGCGATGAAAAGTGGTGAGAGTAAATGGATAACGGGTGAGTTAGCTCGAGAAGATGTACAGCGATATCGCGCCCAAAGCTGTGTTGTTATAAGTTCTGCTCAATCTATCATCCAAGATAACGCCAAAATGAATGTGCGCTGGCAACAATTAGGTGAATTGAAAAACAGCTACGATAAAGACAGTGTAAGACAACCCGTGCGTGTTGTTTTAGATAGCAGAGGGCGGCTTGAGCCGAGTATAGATTTCTTTAAGCAATCATCTAAAGTAATAATTATTGGAACTGGCCTTGAAAACAATCATCAATGGCCACATTTTGTTGAACATATCATAGTTAATGGTGAGCCAGGTCAAATAGACCTTGAAGAGGTTCTGCGACAATTAGGTCGTCGTGGCTACAATGATGTGTTAATTGAAAGTGGTGCTCACTTAGCAGGCGCTTTCATCGAAAAGAATTTAGTTAACGAGTTAGTTTTATATCAAGCGCCTAAACTGATAGGTGGCGATGGCAAAAATTTAATCGAAATGCCATCAGTGACAAAATTAGCAGATGCAAAACAACTTTCCATAGAAGCAATGACTATGGTTGGCGATGATATTAAACTTGTCGCGACACTGAGTGAGAAATAAGCCATGTTTACTGGGATTATCGAAGCCATTGGCACGATCAAATCAATGAATATCTCTTCAATGGGGGCTCGACTGACAATTGATGTTGGTCACTTATCGATGAATGACGTTAAGTTGGGTGACTCTATTGCTACCAACGGTATTTGCTTAACGGTTGTTGATTTTGATAACAAACATTTTTCTGCCGATGTTTCCAATGAAACGTTAACACGCACTGGTTTTGCAGACTATCAAGTAGGCCAATGTGTCAACCTTGAAAAGGCAATGTTACCGACAACACGTTTTGGTGGTCATATTGTCTCTGGGCATGTTGATGCCGTAGCTCAAATCATTGAAATAAAAAATAACGGTAATGCTAACGATTATTGGCTGTCGATGTCAGAAGACATAGCACCTTATATTGCTGAGAAAGGCTCGATTACAATTGATGGTGTTAGCTTAACGGTTAACAGTTTAACTGAAAATCAATTTCGTCTGACCATTGTTCCTCATACTTCAGAACAAACTATTATGCCCAGTTATAGTGCGGGCACTAAAGTAAATATTGAAGTTGACGTCATGGCTCGATATATCGAACGGCTTCTTTTGAAAAAGTCAGATTCACATACACAGCACACTGCACCAAGCATTGTTAGCGAAGAATTACTAGCGCGTAGCGGGTTTATTAAATAAAAGAGGTTGCCATGCAATTAAATACCCCACAGGAAATTATTGAAGATATTGCTCAAGGAAAGATGGTCATCTTAATGGATGACGAGGATCGTGAAAATGAAGGCGACTTCATTATGGCTGCTGAATTAGTCACGCCAGAAGCAATAAACTTTATGGCAACACATGGCCGTGGTTTGATTTGTATGCCAATGTCAAAAGAGCGCTGCCAAACATTAAAGTTACCGTTAATGGTTGAGAAAAATGATGCGCAATTTACGACAAACTTTACGGTATCAATTGAAGCTGCTGAAGGTGTAACAACGGGCATTTCTGCAGCAGATCGTGCCACGACTATCCTTGCGGCAGTTGATAAAAACGCGAATGAGCACTCTATTGTTCAGCCGGGCCATATCTTTCCGTTGATCGCAAAAGATGGCGGTGTTTTAAACCGTGCAGGTCACACTGAAGCGGGTGTTGATCTAGCCCGCCTAGCGGGTTTAGAGCCTGCAGCTGTAATCGTTGAGATTCTTAATGAAGACGGCACAATGGCACGTCGCCCAGATTTAGAAGTTATCGCTCAAAAGCATGGCGTTAAAATGGGTACCATTGCTGATCTTATCGAATATCGCAATGCTAATGAAACAACCATAGAGCGCGTCTCTTCATGTAAGTTGCCGACGGCTTTTGGTGATTTTGATTTAACCGTGTTTAAAGATACCATTGATGGCCAGGCTCACTTTGCCTTAACTAAAGGTGATATTAACCCTGAAGAACCAACTCTTGTGCGTGTACATTTAGAAAATACGTTCCGTGATTTACTTTTTAGCCAACGTGATAGTGTGAATAAGTGGCCGATTGGCGATGCGCTAGGCCGTATTGCAAAAGAAGGAGGCGTATTAGTGCTACTGGGTAAACATGAGTCACCTCAGTCTCTTATTGAGCAAGTACAAAAATATGCTAAACAAGATGCTGGCGAAACAGTTAAAGAAGTTCAACGCCATGTTGGTTCACGCAATGTTGGTGTCGGCTCTCAGATATTAGCTAATCTAGGTGTGCGTAAAATGCGCCTATTAAGTTCTCAAACGAAATATCATTCGTTATCAGGATTTGGCCTTGAAGTGGTTGAGTATTTAGCTGAATAACATTCAAATAGATTTTGTTAAAGGGTAACGCTCTGCGAGCGCTACCCTTTTTTTGTGCCTAAAGTTGATGTTTCTCAAAAACCCATAGCCTGATATATGCTATTTATATCTATTGCTTATATCAATTGTGAAAAAAATTGTGAAAAAAATTGTGAAAAAATTGTGAATACATTTGTTGTGCTGTGTTCCTATCGACAGGTTTATTCGTTAAGATGAGGTCATACCTCCTAAAACAGGAGGATAAATAATAATTATAAAGAGCAGAGTGTTAAAAGGCGTTTTCTATGAATCTAAAAGTTGCCCATAAAATCATTATTGGCTTCTCCATCATCTTGTTCCTTGCATTTAGTGCAAGTGTTTTGTATCTACGAATTTTATCAAATGTTGAAGCAGCCACCAGTCAGATTGAACAATCTGCAATACCCATCCAAAAAACTAGTAGCGATATTCAAATTCAATTGCTAAAGCAAGCAAAGCAAGCGGGGATGCTGCCTTACGCAAGAGATAAAACGTCGCTTGAAACGACTTATCGTGTTTTTTCTCAACAAGAAAAAGAACTCATTAAACTAGAGAAGTCGCTGTCACAGTTGTTATCACAAAGCAAAATGTCATCAGGTATTGGTATGTTTAAATCTCAATACAATGACTTTGTCGTGTCTGTGTCAACGATGAAGGAATATCGCTTCTCTGTACTACAGGCAAATGATGAATTGATTGAGTATGAAAAACTATTAGCCGATCATCTTGACGAAGCAGGCGCAATTTTGATCGATTTGACTTACCTTGAAGACGCCAAGCGCCAAGATGATATTGATCGCATAGCAGGTGCGGCAGGGCAAATTGAAGGTTATTTGTTTAACCTAATTGATTCAACCAAAGTCATTATTAACTTAACTGACATTGATGAAGTGACAAACTCTCAAGATGTTATTGGCACCGCATTGGCTAATTTAGATCAAATGTTAGGTTTTTTAACTCGTTTAGGTGAAAGCTATGACACCGACGGGCTTATTGAGCAGTTCGTCGAAGAATACCAGCAATCAAAACGTTTACTGACTCAGCAAAACAACATCTTTACGGTAAAACTAGCTCAACTTCAAAATGTTCAAAACTTAGAGAATAGCTTAAGTGCTTCTGAAGACGTTTCTCAGCAAGCAATTGCAACAATTGATAATCTACTAGCAAAAGTAAATAGTAACTTATCAACGGTACAAAAAGAGCTTTCAGACAATGTTAATCAAGGGCAGTTAAACACCATTATTATCCTTGTCTTGGTGTTAGGAATAGGAAGTGGCATTGCCGTTGCGACTATACGCACCATGATAGTACCTTTGCGTCGTATTAATAAGATTTTGAATTCTGTTAGTCAGGGCGATTTAACGAAAAAGTTAAATGTAGACTCTGATGATGAATACGGACAGTTATCTAAAAATATCAATAATGTCATTGAGTATTTGAAAGTGCTGATTGCAGAAATTAGTCAAAACTCACATGAACTCAATAGTGCGGCGCTGCAATCAAGCGAAGAAATAAAAGGCGTTACTCAAGCGTTAGGTGAGCAAAAATCTACCGTGGAGCAAGTAACCAATATTACCGCAGAACTCAGTGATAGCGCAGATGTTGTACTTGATAAAAGTAGCGATGCAGAAAGCCAAATGTCAGAAGCGCTAGAGCAAAGTGAACAATTAAAAGGTATGGCGCAAAGTACTAATGAACGTGTTGATTCTTTAGCTACGATGCTCGATCAAACGTCAGGATTAATGGCTCAGCTCCATAAAGAGTCAACGAATATCGGTAGTATTTTAGAGACAATTCAAAGTATCGCTGACCAAACCAACTTACTTGCACTTAACGCCGCAATTGAAGCAGCGCGTGCGGGTGAAGCTGGGCGAGGTTTTGCCGTCGTTGCAGATGAAGTTCGCATGTTAGCGAGTAGAACGCAAGAATCAACCGCCGAAATCAACTCAATGATCGAGTCGTTACAGCAACAAACCTCACAAGCAGTGAATGAAATAGAAGTTGGTAAGAATGAAGCGAATGATTGCCAAAACGATACGCATCAGCTACTTCAAACATTGTTATTAATTAATACTGCCATTGAACAAATGCATATGATGAGCTCTGATATTGCCGACTCTGCAAGGTTACAAAACCGATTGAGTAATGACATTAACGCGAGTATTCATCAGGTGATGGATTTGAGCAGTGTGACGAGTGCTAAGTCTTCTTCTACATTAACTTACTCAGAAATGGTTGCTGAGCTAGCCGGTAAGCTTGATCAGAGCGTAGACAAGTTCAATACGAACTAAGCTCAATGAGATAAAACAAAAAAGCCACTCAATCGAGTGGCTTTTTATTACTTCTTATCTGAATTATTTCTTCAATTTTCTAATTGCTAAGCCAAATAAGCTAACTGAAAAAATCAATATAGTGGATGGTTCTGGAATACTAACTGCAGCTGGATCTCTTGCTAAGAACGTTATATGTGAAATCCCTTGGACCTTACCTTTTTTGTTTAAAAAGTCAGTAGAGGCCAATGTACCCGTTAATGTGAAAGGAGTACCGAACGCATTTTCCGGAAATAAAGGATCAAAAAAACCATTACCATTAACGTACTCTGTAGCAAAAATGTCCTTGAAGTTAAAATCATAAACAGCAAATCTATTGCTAGCTTTAATTACTATTGCCAATTGATCAAAGGTTGCTTCACCCAAGATATCTTGAACATTATCGATAATGTCGATATCTGTTTTTAAGCTCCAAATACATGATTTATTATTTGTACAATCTAAGTCTATTCTTAGAAGGTCGGCTATATTGGTGCCACTAGCCTTATTGGGTTGAATATGAGAATAGGAGCCGCTGCCATTCGTGGAGAAATTTGCTAAATGAATCCATCCAGGATCGGTTGCGCTTCCATCATTATCTAGATCTTGCAGATCAGATTCTGTTATAAATGGTAATTCATCAAACGAATAATTCTTACCTTTGTGCTTGAATTTCCCACCATTCAAAAAACCATCACCCAACTCACCAATATTATTCTTGGGTTTGCCATTACCCTCATTGTTTCCCTTATATAACCCAATACAATCAGATGCGGTATATGGGCCATTCTCTAGTAAATTGTCGCCAGATTGGCCATCAGCGCTATCGTCATCAGAAATATCAAAATCTGAAATGTATACACCGGTTAATGTGGTTGCTGTATTTGAACAAGTTGCAGCATTTGTAGCGTTAGTCGGCCCAAACGTGTTAATAACGCCAGCATTAGCGCCGAAAGCCGTTAACCCAAATAATGTAATAGCGGTTGTAATAAGTGATGATTTCATTTTTGCTACCCTGCATAAATTTATGCTTAAAAAACAAGCAAGATTTGTGCCTTTTAATTAACTTTATGATTATTATGGAATAATTATTTAGAGGGAAAAAGGTGTGTAAAGAAACCCGACAGTTATATATCCATTAGATAGGATAACTGTCGGTTTAATCGCGTACTTAATTTAGAAAGTTTTGAATTTTTTCTAAAATGCCTTTGGCGTCTAAACCAAGTTCTTGGTGAATCTCAGCTTGCGTACCGTGCTTAATGAACTGATCAGGTAAACCAATGTTAAGTATTTTAATTGTAACGCCTTGGCTTAGCATGAATTCATTAACCGCAGAGCCTGCGCCGCCGGCAATTGCGTTATCTTCTACTGTAATAAACGTTGAATGGCTGTTAGCTAACTCAAGTAACAAAGTTTCATCTAGCGGTTTAACAAAACGCATATCAACGAGCGTTGCGTTTAATTCTGTAGCAACTTTTTCTGCTTCACTTAAAGTTGTACCAAAGTTCAAAATAGCTAGGTTTTCGCCTTGGGCTTTTACCAAGCCTTTACCTACTTCAATTGTTTCAGACATTTCAGGTAGTTGAGCACCCGTGCCGCTGCCACGCGGGTAGCGAACAGCAGCCGGTTCACCAAGTTGATAACCCGTTGTTAGCATTAACTGACATTCACGCTCATCACTAGGTGTCATAATTGTGATATTAGGGATACAACGCAAGAAGCTTAAGTCGAAGGCTCCTTGGTGAGTTGGACCGTCAGCACCTACGATACCAGCACGATCGATAGCAAATAACACAGGTAGGTTTTGAATGGCAACATCATGAATAAACTGATCATAACCGCGTTGCAAGAAACTTGAGTAAATAGCAACAACAGGTTTTTTGCCACCAATTGCAAGCCCTGCGGCATAAGTTACCGCGTGTTGCTCTGCGATCGCGACATCGAAATACTGCTCAGGAAATCGTTGTGAAAACTCGACCATACCTGAACCTTCACGCATTGCTGGTGTAATTGCCATCAAGTCTTTATCGTCTTGCGCTGTTCGGCATAACCAGTCACCAAATATTGCTGAATACGTTGGTAAACTTGGCGCAGATTTAGGTAAGTTGACCTCTGTCGGATCAAACTTTGGCACAGCGTGATATTTAATCGGGTCATTTTCAGCGGCTTCATAGCCTTTACCTTTTTTGGTCGCAATATGCAGAATTTGCGGCCCTTTAAGGTTTTTCATGTTGCTGATTGTATCAACTAAACCATTCACATCGTGACCATCGATCGGGCCAATGTAATTAAAGCCAAGCTCTTCAAAAAACGTACTGGGTACGACCATGCCTTTTAAATGCTCTTCGGCACGACTTGCTAGTTCTTTAATCGGTGGTAAATTCCCTAAAATCTTCTTAGAGCCTTCTCTAAAGCCTGCATAAAAACTACCAGATAGCATTTTTGCTAAATGATTGTTTAGTGCGCCAACGTTTTCAGAGATCGACATTTCGTTGTCATTTAATATAACCAACATGTCTTTATTAATATCACCGGCGTGATTTAATGCTTCAAACGCCATACCGGCAGTCATCGCACCATCACCAATTACTGCTACTACTTTACGGTTTTTATTTTCTTTCTCAGCGGCAACGGCCAAACCAAGCGCGGCTGAAATTGACGTTGACGAGTGACCAACGCTTAATACGTCGTATTCGCTTTCTTCACGCCATGGAAATGGATGCAGACCATCTTTTTGTCTGATGGTGTGTAATTGATCTCGACGACCTGTCAGAATTTTGTGTGGATATGCTTGGTGGCCAACATCCCAAATAACATGATCAAAAGGGGTGTTATAAACATAATGCAAAGCAACCGTTAATTCGATAGTGCCTAAACCCGATGCGAAGTGGCCGCTACTTTTACTGACTGAGTTTAATAAAAAACGACGTAATTCTTGGCTTGCTGCAGGCAGCTGCTCTTGAGATAACAGGCGTAAATCATCAGGTGTGTTGATGTTAGCTAATAATGGATAATCAGATAAATTAGTCGTCATAAATTACTTTTTATTAAATTCGAATTAATGCGTTCGGTTAACAATGAACTGAGCAAACGCTTTTAAATTTTGCATATTGTACGGTAAAGCGTCTAATGCTTGAAGTGCTTGTTGCAATAAGTCTTGCGCTTTTTGTTGTGCGCCCGGTAAACCAAGCAAAGCTGGGTACGTTGATTTATTGGCATCAACATCTGAACCTGCTGGTTTACCCAGCTCTTCTTGGCTTGAAGTGATATCAATGATGTCGTCTTGAACTTGGTATGCTAAGCCGACCGCATTAGCAAATAGTTCTAGTTTTTGTCGTTGCTCTTTGGAGATGTCTGAAGCTACAAGCGCAGGCATAGTAACTGCTGCTTTTAATAAGGCACCTGTTTTAAGTTGATGTAACTGTTCAAGTTCTTCAAGCGAAATACCTTGATTTGTTGCTGATAGGTCGAGCGCTTGGCCACCACACATACCTTGATAGCCAGAGGCTGCAACTAATGATTGAATCAGTGGAACTTGTACCGCTTTTGCTTGAGATGAAAACGAATGATTAGCAAGTATATCAAAGGCTAATGTTTGCAGTGCGTCGCCAGCGAGTATAGCGGTGGCTTCATCAAATGCGTTATGGCAGGTTGGCTGGCCGCGACGAAGATCGTCATCATCCATTGCTGGTAAGTCATCGTGTAGCAGTGAGTATGCATGTATACATTCTAATGCGCCGGCGATACCATCTAGATCGTCAAGCTCTACATTTAATGCTAAACCCGTCGTGTAAACAAGATATGGGCGCATTCTTTTACCGCCCAACAACAAACCATAGTGCATAGCTTCATGCAGTTTTAAATCATTTTTTTCAAGTGAGTTAATTTTATCTTCAAGAAAGCTATTTATACGCGCTTGAAAATGTTCAATATCAGGTAATGCCGTCACTACACATCACTCGGCTGAAAATCAAATGGCACAGGCTGCTGTTCATGCTCTTGAATAAGCACGTTAATTTTTTGCTCTGCGGCAGAAAGTTTAGTTTGGCTAGATTTACTTAATTTTAAACCTCTTTCGAAGAGTTCCATAGAGGCTTCTAAGCTTAGCTCGCCCGTTTCGAGTTGCTCAACAATGTCATTAAGTTCATTGATTGATTCTTCAAAACTTAAGTTTTCAATTTTCTTTTTTGCCATTAGCTTTAGTCAGACTATTTTCATTGGCGCAAAGTTACCGTACATCAGGTACAAGGTCAAATTGGAATGCATATTTAGCTCGCTATTTTGCGAATATGGTTTACTCAAAAGATTCTGTAGATATTAGTTAAGTTACTGACATAATGGACGATAATAAAAGGTGAGGGTGATATTGATTCGCCTAACATCAAGACATGATGTATTATCAAATAAATAACAAATAAAATATCTACACGCACTTAGGAGGCTTTCGTGGATTTAGCTACGGTTCTGGGGATTTTGGGCGCAATTGGTTTCATAGTCATGGCTATGATTCTAGGTGGCGACATCAATATGTTTGTCGATACCCAGTCAATCTTAATTGTATTTTGTGGCTCAACTTTTGTTGTTTTATCTAATTATAATATGGGGCAGTTTTTTGGCATAGGTAAGATCATCGGTAAAGCTTTCATGTTCAAAATAGAAAGCCCTGAAGAACTTATCGAAAAGTCTGTTGAAATGGCAGATGCTGCGCGTAAAGGTGGTTTCTTAGCATTAGAAGAAGCTGAAATTACTAATGGCTTTATGCAAAAAGGTGTCGACATGTTGGTTGATGGCCATGATGCTGATGTTGTTAGAGCTACCATGCAAAAAGATATTTCATTAACTTCTGAACGACACGAGACCGGTGTCGGTATGATGATGGCGCTTGCAGAAGTCGCTCCAGCGATGGGGATGATAGGTACTTTGATTGGTTTGGTTGCCATGTTATCTAACATGGATGATCCTAAAGCTATCGGTCCTGCAATGGCGGTTGCATTATTAACAACACTTTATGGTGCATTCTTAGCAAACGTAATTGCCATTCCAATTGCGAATAAATTGAAGTTACGCTTAGCAGAAGAAAAATTAAATCAAGAGCTTGTAGTTGATGCTGTGCTTGGTATTCAAGATGGTCAAAACCCTCGAGTGATTGAGAATCTTCTGAAAAACTACCTTGCAGAAAGCAAGCGTAAAATAGATACCACCGAAGAGTAACGGAGGCTATTTATGTCAAGTCCTCCTCCTGAGTGTAAGTGCCCACCAGCTGGCTTGCCGGCGTGGATGGGTACCTTTGCTGATTTAATGTCACTGTTAATGTGTTTCTTCGTACTATTACTGTCTTTTTCAGAAATGGATGTACTGAAGTTTAAGCAAATTGCTGGTTCGATGAAATTTGCCTTCGGTGTGCAAAATAAAATTGAGGTTAAAGACATTCCTAAAGGTACGAGTGTCATAGCGCAAGAATTTAGACCTGGCCGTCCTGATCCTACGCCGATTGAAGTCATTCAGCAGCAAACCATTGAAATGACTCAGCAAATGCTAGAGTTTCAAGCGGGTGATGAAACCTCAGCAGGTGGTCGACAAGAGCAACGAGGTACCCAACGTGGTGGTCAATCGCAAAGTACGGCTGAGCAACTTTCTGCTCAACAAATGCAGCAGGCACGAGACGAGTTAGAAAAAGCTCAACAAAGCCAAGTGAACGAGCTTGTCAAGAAAATAGCTGAACAGATGGAAGAGCAAATCCAAGACGGTGCTATCGAGTTAGAATCATTAGGACAGCAAGTAATTATTCGTATTCGTGAGAATGGTTCATTTCCTTCAGGCTCTGCATTTTTACAACCTAAGTTCAAACCGATTATTCAAGAAATTGGTGAGCTACTAAATACGGTGCCAGGAGAGATCATGGTATCAGGTAACACCGATGATCGCGGAATCAGCTCAGAGCTATTTAGTTCTAATTGGGACTTATCAACCAAACGTGCCGTAGCAATCGCGCACGAGTTGATTAAGGTGCAAGACTTTGATGAAAGCAGGTTGCTCGTTGTAGGACATGCAGACACTCGCCCTCTTGTACCGAATACTAATGCCTTAAACCGAAGAAGAAACCGTCGTGTTGAAATATCAATTAATCAGGGTAAAGCGAAGGAAACTGACCCCATATCTTTAACTGAAGGGCAATAAATAATTGATTAAAGAGTCGCTAAATAGCGACTCTTTTTTTGTACATTTTACTATAGTGTTGTTCATGAGCAGATGATGTATAATCCGCGCCAATTAAATTAAGTTGGTATGATTGATGAAATTTATTGTTAAGTTACAGGCAGAGATTGCGATTAAATCTCGCCCAGTTAGAAAACGTTTTACAAAGATATTAGATTCAAATATTAAGAACGTTTTACGTCGTGTTGATGAAAAAGTTACGACGAGTGTAAACTGGGATAGCATTGAAATTAACACTAAAAATGACAGTCCTGAAAACCGTCAACAATTAATTGATACTCTCAAATGTGTACCTGGCGTCGCGCAATTTATTGAAGTCCAGCAAACTGACTTCACAGATCTTCACGACATCTTTGAAAAAACTTTAGCTATTCATGGTAAAACAATTGAAAACAAAACGTTTTGTGTTCGAGCAAAACGCACTGGTGAACACGAGTTTAATTCACTAAAAGTTGAACAATATGTTGGTGGTGGTTTAAACCAAAGTGTTGAATCAGCATCGGTGAAGCTTAAAAAGCCAGACGTGACTATTCGTCTTGAAATTAATCGCGATAAACTATTTATTGTCACTGAGCTCCATAAAGGGCTTGGTGGTTTTCCTATTGCTACCCAAGAAGATGTGCTGTCTTTAATGTCGGGTGGTTTTGATTCTGGTGTATCAAGCTATCAGATGATTAAGAAAGGTTCTCGTACGCATTATTGTTTCTTCAATTTGGGCGGTTCTGCGCATGAAGTTGGTGTGAAACAAGTGAGTTACTACCTATGGAATAAGTTCGGTCCGTCACACCGCGTCAAGTTTTACTCAGTAGATTTCGCTCCTGTGGTGACTGAGATTCTAGAAAAAGTAGAAAACGGTCAAATGGGCGTTATTTTAAAACGTATGATGATGCGTGCCGCGGCTAAAATAGCTGAAAAGCGTGGTATTCAAGCCTTGGTTACTGGCGAAGCCCTTGGTCAGGTTTCGAGTCAAACGTTGACTAATTTAAATGTCATAGACCGTGTTACCGATACGTTAATTTTAAGGCCATTAACTGCGTACGATAAGCAAGATATTATTGATATTGCCCGCAAAATTGGTACTGAAGATTTCGCAAAAACGATCCCTGAATATTGTGGTGTTATTTCTAAAAAACCAACGGTTAAAGCAGTACTAAGCAAAATTGAAGCAGAAGAAGAGAACTTTGACTTTTCAATTTTGGATAAGGTTGTGGAAGACGTTTCAGTTTACGATATTCGTGATATTGGCGAAGAGGCCGAAGCTGAAGTGCCATCAATCGATGCCGTATCAGCGCTTGATGAAAATGCCGTAGTGATTGATATTCGAAGCCCTGAAGAAGAAGATGATAATCCTCTTGAGTTAGATGATGTAGAAGTAAAACACTTACCGTTTTACAAGTTAGGCACGCAGTTTGGTGATTTACCACAAGATGTTACTTATTACCTTTACTGTGATCGTGGTGTAATGAGTCAACTACAAGCACTTTACTTACATGACAATGGCTACAACAATGTGAAAGTTTATCGCCCATAATGCTTTTCTCTTCAAAAAAAGCCAACGAATAGCAATGTTCGTTGGCTTTTTTGTTATTTGGCTAGAAATAATTCGCTGTAAAAAAACGCTTACAAAGAAAAAATAATGTTAACAAAATGTGAAAAAATTAAGGAGGAGCCTGTTGTTTAACAGTTGACCATCTGTTAGATTTTTGAGTTAAGCGCCATATTGGCTGAAAAATATTAGAAAAATAATTTAAAACAAAGGATTGACGATGAAAAAACATAACCTCAAGCCACTCTCGGCTGCGGTAAGTGCTGGTCTTCTATTGATGCTAAGTGCATGTAGTGGGGGATCAGATGCCCCTAAACCAGTTGTTGAACCGCCTCCACCGCCGCCACCTCCTGAACCAACATCGTTTAATGTCACCGTCATTGATGGATATATTCGTGGTGCAATTGCTTACATTGATTTGAATGGTAATAAGCAATTAGATGAGGGCGAACCTTTTACGGAAACTGTTGAAGGTGGTGAAGGGGTTATTGATACGACAGGGTTGGGCTTAGTACCTGAAAATGTCAGTGTTATCGTTGATATTCCAGAAGGGGCTGTTGATGAAAGCACGATTACAGATGAAAACCCCGGTGGTGTGCCAATCGCTGAAGGCGATGGTTTTCAACTTGTTTCATTACCAGGTGAAAATGTTGCAACACCTGTTACCACACTTATTTCATTAGTTGCAGGTGATGAGGGTGGCGTAGAAGCGGCAAAAGAAGAAGTAGCCGAGCAGCTTGGTATCACGACTGATGAAGCGTCAAGTGACTATATTGCTGACGAAAACGAAGAACTGACCGTTTTAACAGAAGTGATGATAGCTAATGAAGTCATCCCTAAAAACGTTACAGAAGATGTTGACCCTGCTGATATCGTGGTAGCCACAGAAGTGAGCTCTACTATTGCTGGTGTTATTGAACAAGCAAGTGAAGCAGGTACGTTAACAGAGCAAAAAGAAGTGATTAATCAAGCAACAGCAGCAGTAACTGCTGCTGTTGATAATGTGACTGAGCAACAATCTGACACACTATCCGATGTTGATGATGAAACGCTTGGTGAAATTGTCGAGCAAGTTGCAGATGTAACGAGTGCTGTTTATCAAGATCTCGTTGTATCGGAAGCGCCTGTTAGTGATGACATGCTTGCTCAAGCGCAAGTTCAAGCCGAAATTGTCTCCGATGTTGTTTCAACCTCTATTGTAGAGCAAGGGGTTTCTGAAGAAGGTTTAACCGAACAAGCCGTTGAGCAAATTCAAGCTTCGGCTGAAGTTATCGCTGATGTCGTCGAAACATTACTAGAAGAGCAATCTGACAGCGAAGAAGGGCTATCAGAAGATGCTATCGAAGGTATTGAAGAAGTTACAGATATTATCGCTGGTGTTGTTGAAGAGCTGATTGCAGATAAATCTGGTGGTGAAGAAGGATTAAGCGCTGAAGAAGTTGCCAATGTAACGACAACTATCTCAGTGGTTACTGCTATCGTTGAGCAAATTATTGAAAGCAATGGTGAAGCTGGTGAACTTGCCGTAGAAGATGTTACTGCTATCGCTGAAATTGTTGCAGAAGAAGTTATTGAAGAAGTTGAAGAATTATCTGACAGCGGTTTAACAGAAGAAGAAATTCAAGCGCAAGTTCAAGATGCGGCAAATGAAACCGCTTCTGATTTAGAAGAAGCGATTGAAAATGATGTCGATATTGAAGATTTTGATGGCGATGGCATTGCTAATGATGAAGATGATGATATTGACGGTGATGGCGTTGCAAATGAAAACGATGCACTGCCATACAACGAGAACGAGTCTGTAGATACTGATAAAGATGGTATCGGCAATAATGAAGATACTGATGATGACAATGATGGCGCATCTGATGATGCTGATGACTTCCCACTAGATGATTCAGAAACAACTGATACAGACGGTGATGGCATAGGTAATAACGCTGATACTGATGATGACAATGACGGCATTTCAGATGATGAAGATGCATTCCCATTAGATGAGTCGGAAACAATTGACACTGATGGTGACGGTACAGGTAACAACACTGATACTGATGATGACAATGATGGTACGTCAGATGATGAAGATGAGTTTCCATTAGATGAGTCCGAAACAACCGATACTGATGGTGACGGCACAGGTAATAACGCTGATTTAGATGATGATAATGACGGTGTAAGTGATGAAGACGATTTAGACGCGCTAAACCCAGCAGTGTCTTTTGGTGGCTTAGCCGACGAAATTAATCGTGGCACTATGTATTTATTGTGGGACGAGTACCGCGAATTTAATACAACACATGGTGATGGTGATCTTGAGTTTGAAACGCTAACCGTCGATCAAGCCACTCAAGACATTACGTTGGTTTCATATGAATTGCGTGAAGAAAATGGTGAAGTTGAATTTGTTGCTCAATCAGCCAATGACGATGATGAGTACGAACTATTGCTTACTGAAAACGGTTGGCAAGAAAACCTAAATGACTATCGCATTCAATCGCAAACAAAAGATGGAACAACACGATTTATCAATGGTGTTGGCAGTATTGCAATAACAACAGGTGAAAAATTAGATAGTACGGGGTTGAAAATCACTGACGTACTAGAACAACTCGGTTTAACTGGGTGGGCATTAAATGTAGACCAAACAGCAACCTTTGATGAAAGTGCGGCACTTTATCGCACAACTTTCACGGCAGGTAGCGATGATTACCTCGTTGATATGGAAGTCGATTGTACCTCTTGTGGCGCTTTGCGAGACAACCTTGGCTCGTCTTTAACCCAGCTAAATGGCTTATTTGTTGAATATGCATGGCACAGTGAGCAGGAAAACAATGGTGAACGTTATACGCAGTCGTTAGCGCATAGCGAAAACTCTAATGGCGAGCTTGTAGGTGAGTTTTTATCATCAACTGAAAATGAAGGAGCCATTAACCTTTATGTTTATGATGAAGGCGAACCTCGTTTATTGTCGCAACAAGGTGTATGGCGAATAGAAGAGGTTATGGGACAAGAAATTGTTCGTCTTACGTTACCTGAAAATGTAGAAAGCCTCGCTGGTTTTGCGTTTGACGTCGAAGAAGCGCAAAGCCGATTCTTCGCATTAGTGCGTGGCTACGTTCGAACGGGCTTTGTTCAACAAGAAGGTTCACAAGATGATAATGAAGCTTGGATAAATGCTGCAGCCTACGAACAAGTTATCGAAAACTTTAGCTTTGGTGATTGGGACAATGATTTCTATAAGGATGCTTTTGATAGTGACGATGACAACGATGGTGTCGTAGATAGCGAGGATGCTTTTGTTAGAGATGACAAAGCAAGTGCTGATTTAGACAATGATGGTATTGCTGATTATCTTGACGATGATCTAGATGGTGACGGCGTTGCCAATGGCGAAGACATAGCGCCACGTAATAGTGATGTCAGTAACGGCATGACGTTGAACGCTGACGTATTGGCTTCAGCTTATATCGACGCCAATGAGTCACTTGTTGATGATCTGCCAATTGCATTGGGGTCAGCAACGCAAACCTACTTTAGTTTTTCAGAAGACCAATCTGGCAGTTTTTCAGACAGCCAATACCAATCAACAACTCAATGGCAAATAGAAAACAATGAGTTAACGGTGTTGTATAACGAACAGCCATCAACGCTCAGGTACTATACACTTGAGGAACTTGTTGATTTAGCGCTAATCGATGTTCAAGACGCGAAAAACTATTGTTATGACCTTAACTGTGGTTTAGAAATTAGTACAACGCTCGTCAAGTCAACACTATGGCTGATCGGTAAAGATGATAGCGTTGTTGATTTTTGGCGCCGTAATGAATTTACGTACAGTGTGTCAGATGCTTACGATTCATCGTACCCTGGATTACGTGAAATCGTTCAATCAAGTAGCGTTAGTGATGCAGAATATCAAATAACGATGTTAGATATTCATGCTGTTGAAACCAGCCCGTTTGATGAGCAAAACGTACAAGGACAGTGGGTATTACCAACTAACTTTAATGATGATCGCCGATTGCGTGCTGACTTATTAACGTTCAACGCAGATGGCACCGCTACCGGCTTGATACATGACGAGGCCTTCACATGGCAAGTCCATAATAATGGCCAACTGTCGCTCGTTAATGAAGATCAAAGTATCACGCTTGTTTATAGCAAGTTCGAGGAATACGAAGATGGCGCTGCAATTTATGCGCAAGTAACCGTTGACGATGAAACTATTTATGGTCATCACTTTGGCATGAAGGCTTCAGGTCAAGCGATAGAATTTAGCCAAATAAATCAATTTCTAATCAATAGCTTCACGCTAGGTGATGATTATTATCGAGATGATGAAGGCAATATTCGTGATGAAGAAATTTTTGGATTCTATTTTCATGATGATAGCTCGGTTAATCGTATCTTTGGTTCAAATTTAATTGACGGTTATGGCCCTGAAACGTGGCGTTGGCAACAAGATGAATCTAGCTTGCTGTCAATGTCACGCTACCGAAATATTTATAGTAATAACTATGACGACAACTGTACTAGAGAATTGGTTGATAGTTGCTATATATGGCGTAATCGTTACTGGCAACCTATTAGTCAGTCAGGAGATCGTTTATATGTACTTGAGTGGTCTGAATATGACGGCAACTATAATCCAAATGATCCAAATTGGGTTGAATTAATTCCTGCACGTTTAAACTTCTACCAAGCTCATCAAAGTGACTTGGTTGACGCTAATGTTAACGGTAATGATCGCGACTTAGATGGCATTCCAAATGAAGATGATGCCTTTCCATTTGATAGCTTTGAATGGCTAGATACAGATGGTGACGGTATAGGTAATAATGCCGACAGTGATGATGATGGTGACAACGTTGTTGATTGGGAGGATGCATTACCGCTCGATGAAACTGAAACATCAGACGTTGATGGCGACGGTATTGGTGATATAGCAGATACTGACGATGACAATGATGGTATTGATGATACAGTTGATTTAGACCCGCTAGATCCTGACGTGAGTGAAGGCCTATTCATTGACGTATCTGAGTTAGCATCTAAATATATCCGCTTATCTGATGGTTACTTGGACGAGCCGAGCATATCGTTGAGTCAAATTACGGGTGAAGTTTATACCTTTGATTTTGATAATGACCAAGTCGGTAAAGTGCAAGCGCCGAGCGGTTCTATGAATTTTTCTTTCGAAGATGCAGGCTTTCAAGAACGCTTAAATTACACAAGTAATAATTCAGAAGTTCGCGTGATGAATGTAGATGATTTACTCGAATTTGGTTACGTTTCAGAACAAGCAGCGACTCAGTATTCAAACGCTTACGGCAGCCAAGTAGAAGTTACCGTTGTACAAATTCGCGCTGAGATTGTTTGGTTAGAAAACGGTGAAACTCAAGATCGATTCTGGTGGACCGATGTTGAATCATGGCAGATTGCAGAGAGTTCACATCGTGAAATTTTATTTGGCAGCGTTGATGCTCAAGCCATCGAACTTCATCATCATAGTTATGAAGTTATTCTTACTGAATACGATAGCTTATCACCGATTGATTATACACTAGACGAAGTTGTCGGTAACTGGGGACTCCCTGTAACGTTTGATACACAGCCAGAGTTAACTTACCAACGTATTATCGGCGATTACGCAACATTTAATGCCGACAATACTGGTTCAGCAATGATTTCAGGTTCAGCGTTTACTTGGCAAATTGACAGCGGAAAACTTATTGTAAATTACAATAATGGCGCTGTAATTGAACTTGAGCGCATTGAATCAACAGAGTCCGGTGATGTGGTTGTTGCCTCAGCGTCATTTGAAGAGAACGATTATAGTGTTGTACGTTTATCAACGAAAGCTGATAGCGACGCAAGCTATACAGAGTTTGTTGGTGATTTTCTAATGAACAGCTTCACTTTAACTAATTCTGATGCTTACGATGGGGAAGGTGAGATAGTTTATGAAGACTATTACGGCTTTAAATTAAATGACGATAATACGGTAAATCGCATATACGATGGTGATTTTGATTTTAACTCTGGTTTTGGTACGGATAATTGGTATTGGACAGAGTTATCTTCTAACGAAATTCAGCTTACAGCACTTGTTGAAAAAGATATGTACAGTAATTGGGTTTCGCGAACTTATGCTAGTTGCGATATTGCAGAGGATAACTGTTACGAGTGGCGTAAACGTCATTGGAAAGTACTAAAAGAAACTGACGATAGAATTTATGTACTTGAGTGGGCATTCTGGGACCAAAATATTTGGGATCAAAATGCACAAGAGCAAAACTTTGAGTTAGTTATTCCACCGCGTGTCCAGTTTTATCAAAAATTTGCGTTAGATACTGATAAAGATGGTATGCGTGATGATGTCGACATGGACGATGATAATGATGGTTTCACTGATGAAAACGATGACTTCCCATTTGACCGTGATGAATGGTTAGATACCGACGGTGATGGTATTGGTAATAACAGTGATGACGATGATGACAATGACGGCGTTTATGATTGGAACGATCCATTGCCATTAGACGCATCAGAAACCATGGATTCTGACAATGATGGTATTGGTGATAATGCTGATTCAGATGATGATAACGACGGTATTAGTGATGAAAATGATGCAGCGCCATTAGATGATTCAATTGGTGCGGCATTGCCATTAACTGAAGACAATCTATCGTCAAGTTATATGCACTACGTAGACGGCTATTTAGATACGCCAAGTATTTCTATTGGTAGCATTTCTGGTGACTTATATTCGTTTGTTGACGGTGCTGGAAAAGTAACTAGCCCTGATGGTCAATTAATACATAGTTACAGCTTTGCTAATAATACGTTGACACTCGATTTATCACAAAATGAAGCAAGTAAGCAGTTTCTTTCTCTGAATGAGTTAGCTTACCAAGGCGTGTTAACGTTTGAAGCGGTTGATAGGTATCTATCAGCTTACGGTAACAGTCAAATATATTTCTATGTGACTACTGAAAAAGTAGAGTTCAACTTATTGGCTGAAGGTGATGAATCTGATCGCTTTTTGGTTACTGAATTCACGGGATATCAGGTGGTAGAGGAAAGCGATCGTGAAATTCTATTTGGGAGTATTGATGCTGAAGCTGTCGTTTATCGTGAAGATAGTCGAATCTTAGAGCTGCTAGATTTAGATACCTTTGATTTCGTCGAGTATACTGATGCTGAAGTTATTGGCAATTGGGGATTACCGACATCGATTGACCGCGAAACAACTAATAGCTATCAGAAAATCCGTAGTGATTACCTTTCGTTTAATGACAATTTTACAGGCACGAGTGAGTTTTCAGGTAGCACATTTACTTGGCAGGTTACGAACGGTAATTTAGCGCTTGATTTTGATAATGGCGATAACATACTACTTCGACGTATCCAATCCTCTGAAGGTGGTGATGTTGTTTTAGCGACAGCTACAATTGACGATATTGAGCATAGTGTTGTGAGCTTATCGATTAAAGAGTCGTTAAGTGCTGACTACAACAACTTTATTGGTCAGTTTTTAATGAATAGTTTTACCTTAACAAACTCAGATGTATACAATGACGCTGGAGAAGTTAAGCGAGAAGAATATTTTGGTTTCATGCTTGATGAAGATAATTCTGCAATTCGTATTTTAGGCGATTATGACTTTGAGACAGAACAAGGTATTAGCAACTGGACTTGGTCAGAATTAAGCAGCAATGAAATTACATTATCAGCGCATACCGAAGTAGATGAAAACGGTAATATGTTAGGTAGTGGCTTATACTCAATTTGTGATATTACCTCTGTATATTGTAAAGAGTGGCGTCGACGCCACTGGCGCGTGCTAGCTGAAACTGAAGAACGTATATTTGTTTTAGAGTGGGAGTTTTGGGGGCCACCTATAGAGGCAGTAGATGAAGGGGAAGAGTTTAATCTTATTATTACTCCTCGAGTGCAGTTCTATCAGAAATTTGAGTTGGAAGATTAATTGCGTAAACATCAGCTTTTTAAACCTCGTTTAAAAAGCTGATGTGCCATAATGAATTAAGGAAAAATAGGCGAGCTAGGCTCGCCTTTTATCAAGGAGTTAAAATGAAAAAGGCGATTGGGGCATTTATTTTAGTACTATTTATTACAACTAGTTATCTTGCAATTGGCTTTACTAAAATGTCAGCTGAAAATGCAAAACTGACGAAAATGCTGTTAGATAAAGAAGAAGACTATAATTGGCTAGAGCGAGAACTTTATGCAACTAAAAAACAGTTAGATAAAGTTGTGAGAGAGCAAGACAATTTGCCCAACGATATAGCAGTAAATAATTTAAATACTACACATGTGGTTAATGGGCCGAATAGTAAAAAAGCGACCCAAACACAAAAAATGCTGTCGAAACAAAAAACGGCAAAACAATTATTGGATAGCGAGCGCTTAACATCTAATGGACAAAGGCTCTAAGCTAGTTAAAGGTTCGTAATTTGTTGATAAATTGCCTGATGAGTTTTTGCAAGTTCACGTTGATTATATTTGCCTGCTACATCTAACAAAAAGCCATTAATATAAGTAATTTCAGTTTTTCGATTAGCTAACACATCACTCAGCATTGAAGAGGTATTTTTAGCTGTACTAATGGCGACATGTTCAACCGTTTCATTGACTTCATTCACATCAAAACTTATCCCCGCTAGTTCTGCGATAGCAACAAATTCTTCTATTAATTCGCGGCGCAGCGCACCATAGCATGTATTTAAAATCTCACCATTAGGTATCTTGTTTATCGCTGTTATAGGATTGATCACACAGTTAACAGCAAGCTTTTGCCATTGCTTCAGTCTAATATTTTGATGGAAGGTACAGTTTGCTAAACTATTCATAAATAGATCTTTTATGGATACATCTAGCGGATGCAATTCGCTATTTAAACAGCCGAGGTCATACACCCCGTTTCCTGTATGGGTAATCGCCATTGCTTTATCTTTTCGACTGCCGTGTGTCGTTAATAGTGCATAGAAAGGCTGACGGTTAGTTAAATTTTGTGGTAACTCTTCGAATACGCCCATGCCATTATGGCACAGCACAATTGACGCCTGAGGGTTAATATCTTTTTGGTAGTGCGTGATCACTGCATTTACATGAAATGCTTTTACGCAAACGATTACAACATCTGCACATTGTAAGTCGATTAAACTTGCATAGTTGATTTTGATCTTTTGCTCATGATTATCAATATCCTGATAGGAAAGCAGTGCGTTATTATTTTCACTGTTAGTTCGCGTTAAAAGCGCAAGTTGGTTTGGCCTTTTTAGCGTGGTATTTAGTTGTTTATATAACAGAAGCCCGATAGCACCTGCGCCAATGATAACGAGTTTCATTTTTTCTTTAAACTATAGCCGTACATCATTGCTACCCATCGCAATAGTACAAAAAACAACACACCTAAGACATCAGCAAAAAAATCGCTAAATTCACCATTACGAAAACCCAAATAAAGTTGACCAAGTTCGGTTAATCCGCCAAAAACAATAAGTGTTGGTGTAAGCAAAATTAATGAAAGCTTTAAAAACGCGTTAAGAAACCAAGCCAAACAAAAAAAGCTAATAAAATGACCAATAGTGTCAATTTGGGTGTGTTGAAAAACCGTAGAATTTGTTTCTGTTGAAAGAAAGATACCGGTGATGAACAATACAAAAAATAAGAAAAATAAGAGTTGTTGACGACTTTTCACAATAATTAGATGCAATTTTAAAGGGAGTTCATAATATCACGAATAGACGAAAAAACTATCGGTGAAGTGATAACGTCTTGGTTATAAAAATAGCCTTTGATAAACTAGCAACAAGTTCAATTATAAAGAAGAGGGCGTTATGCCATCATTAGATATCGTTTCGGAAACAAATTTGGAAGAAGTGCGCAATGCCGTTGAAAATACAACACGTGAATTAGCAACACGTTTTGATTTTAGAGGCGTAGACGCATCAATAGAATGGAAGTCACCTATCGCGACAATTAAGGCAGAATTAGATTTTCAACTTAATCAATTAGTCGATATGTTTCGAGGGCAGTTAGCTAAACGTAATATAGACGCTAAAGCGTTAACTGTAGGTGACTTTAATCACTCAGGTAAAACAGTATCGGCGCCGATTACTTTTAAAGAAGGTATCGAACAACCCGTTGCCAAGCAAGTAGTCAAGTTGATAAAAGATAGCAAGCTGAAAGTGCAAGCGTCTATTCAAGGCGATAAAGTGCGTGTTACGGGTAAAAAACGTGACGATCTGCAAGCGGTTATGCGTGCCGTAAAAGAAGGGGAACTAGAACAAAGCTTTCAGTTCACCAACTTTAAAGATTAATTTATAAAGGGGGCATTAGCCTCCTTTTTAATGTTAAGTGAACCAGCCGAAATTGCTAAAGCGTAAAATCACTGTAAACGCTTTTAGTAGCATTTCCTTTACAGTTTAAAACTTGTTCATTTGCTAACTAAACCCGCAATATTACACATTAGTGCTGTTTTTTTAAATTTACATTCAGTACATTATGTTGATTACTATAACAATTAAATTAGAAGTAAAATTTCATGGGTGTATCTAGAGGAGCGTTTAGCTCTCGAATCGGCTTTATTATGGCTGCAGCTGGCTCTGCTGTAGGGCTTGGTAATATTTGGGGCTTCCCAACACAAACAGCCACTAATGGTGGAGCAGCGTTTGTTTTCGTTTATCTTATCTTAGCTTTCTGCTTGGCTTATCCTGCATTTATGGCCGAAATTCTAATTGGTCGTTATGGTCAAGCCAATGCTGTTACCTCTCTGCAAAAAATGTCTCGTACCCTTTGGCAAAAGCGCTTTGCTTTTGTTGTTGGTTTTGGCGGGATAATTTGTGCTGCACTGATCCTAAGCTTCTACGGTATTCTCGCTGGTTGGATGATGTCCTATGCTATAGAGCCTATTGCTCGTTTAGCTGGTGCAACTGAAGCGGCAGATTGGTTAGTTGAGCAGTCATTAGTGCGTAATTTGGCTTTCACCGTTGCATTTATGGGGCTTACCATTTTAATTATTCGTCGAGGTGTAGAGCAGGGCATTGAAAAGTGGTCTAAGCGATTAATGCCGATGATGATAGGTTTACTTGTTTTATTAATTGCTTACGTTTTAACGCTTAAAGGCGCAGATGAAGGACTTAATGCATATTTAAACCCTGATTTTTCACGTGTACTCGAGCCGAGTTTAATTTTAAGTGCACTTGGTCAGGCATTCTTTTCACTATCGTTAGGTACCAGTGTAATGATCATCTATGGTTCATACATTGCTAAGACAGAAAATATGGTGAGCATCGGTGCTCAAGTGACGTTAATTGATATTTCAATCGCGTTTCTTGCGGGCTTACTTATTATTCCTTCAATGTATGTAGCGCAGGCACAAGGCGTTCAAATTTTCTCTGATGATGGAAAGCTGCTAGAAGGTGCGACGTTAGTATTTAAAGTATTACCAACCTTGTTTGATTCAATGGGGAGTATGGGCTTGTTTGTCGGTTTTGCGTTCTTCGTTCTCATGTCTATTGCGGCACTAACATCATCAATTTCAATGTTAGAAGGCCCGGTATCCTATGCAGTAGAGCGTCATGGTATTGGGCGTGAGAGAGCAACGCTATTTATTGGTTTAGCTATTTTAGTGTTAAGTATCGTCATTGTTTTTAATATTAGTTTCATGCTTGACCTTGTCGCGATTATTTCAACGCAATATGGTCAGCCGATTATTGCGATGCTGGTCTGTGTTTTTGCTGGTTGGATTTGGCATCGAAACGCCATTTTAGAGGAAATTAAGCAAGGCTACGATGAAGTTGAATCAAGCCTGTTTTGGAAAATATGGCCATGGTATGTCAAATTTGTTTGCCCTATCGCCATTGCAGCAGTATTTGTCCACTCGCTTATCTAAACAAAAAAAGCCGAACGAAAGTTCGGCTTTTTATTACATGGCATTAATCATTATTTAGGCCAAGGTAAATCCTCTACATTTTTCCATTGCTCTATTTTTTCTAGGCAAGGCCTGGTTAAAAATTGCTGACCATGTGTTGGTGAGCAAACAAATGACAATGCTTGTCCTTGCCAATTGAAATGGAGTTGGTATGCATGTAAATAGCCTCTGTCAGCATCCTGATTAGCACCTTTAGCATAAAGATAATCACCTAAGATTGGAGCGGCTATACTGGCAAGCGCTATGCGAATTTGATGTGTCTTGCCTGTTAAAGGTTTAACGATAAATAATCGTACTCCTTGCCCAATGCTAGCAGAAAAAAAAGACGATATAGCAGGATTTTCTGCAGTTCTAAGTAACTTATAAGCGCCACGTCGGCTTTTGCTCATGTCACCTTTTATCGTTCCTTGTTTCTTTTTCGGTTTTTGACAACTTATCGCAAGATAGTATTTCTGTATTTGATGTTGTGAAAACAGCTCTTGGAAGGCCGCTGCACTAGATTTGCTTTTGGCTAAAATGACTAATCCAGATGTTAATTTATCTAACCGGTGTACAGGATAGAGTGAACTACCTGATAGTTGTGATGCTGCTTGGTTAAAAAAGCCTTCGCCAAGTTTTCCTTCGTCGTGAAAATTAACGTTAGAAGGTTTATTTACTATGTAAAAGTCTTCATGCTCAGCAATAATCTCTATCATGAGAAAGACAAACCTAAAGCGCCATAAATAAGAATCGAGACTATTGCAGCAAAAAAGGTATATGGCAGCTGAGTTTTAACATGTTCAATATGGTCACAGCCACTTGCGATCGATGCAACAACGGTCGAGTCTGATATTGGAGATGCATGATCACCGAATACACCGCCACCTAAAACTGCAGCAACTAAATATGGTACGGGCAAGCCTGTATCTATTGCAATTGGCACTGCTATGGGTATTAAAATCGCAAAGGTACCCCAAGAAGTCCCGGTAGCAAATGCCATGAAACCAGCAACAATAAATAGAATAGGCGCTAGTAAAAATAGAGGCAGATCATTGGCTAAAATATTGCTGGCATAAATACCTGTTCCGAGTGCTTTAACTGCATCACCAAAGGCAAAGGATAAAACAAGGATACTAACGGGTATCAACATGCTTTTAATACCCACAAGGGCAGTAGAAAGCACTTCTTTTGGAGGCATTAGGCGGTTTGCCATAATAAGAACAATCAGAAACGTTAAAGCGGTTACGATAGCCCAAAATACCGAAAAAGCGCCTGAACCTCGGCGAATATCGCCGTCGCCGGTAATGAGCAGTAGTACTAGCGTTAATGCTATAAGAGTGATTAACGGTGCCCACATGACGAAAGCAGGAGCTGTTCTAGTCGATTCATAAGCTGAGTTTTTGATGTTGGTTAATTTTGCTTGTGCAAGCGGTCCAAACTCCTTACCAGAATAGGCGGTGAAGTAGGCTAACCCGACAGCGATGATGGCATAAAAGTTATAGCCTATTGTGCCAATGAGTACGCCAACTGGATCGTTAAGCTCATAGCTATCTAAAAGCCCTAAAACATAGGCGCCCCAACCATTTATTAGAAACAATATGCTAATTGGCGAACACGTTGAGTCAATTAAGTAAGCTAAACGTGCACGAGAAATGCGATATTTATCAAATAGCTTTTGAGAAGCTGTGCCAGCAGTAAACATACTTAGGTTCGTATCGGTAAAAATGGCACTACCAATAACCGTGGGCAACAAGCTCGCTTGCCTTGAATTTTTAACCAAGTTTAAGTTGGCCAAACTTTCGATAAAGCCGTTAACAGCCCCAGAGCTATTTAATAAGGTAACTAAAGCGCCAATGAGTAAACTGAAAACAACAATATAAACGTTGTAGGTTGAGTTGAATACAGAAGCGATTCCTGTAGAAGTAGCCGTTAGTCCTGAAAAAACTTGCCAGTCGTTGATCATGATAAAACATAGCAACAAACCAACAAATAATGCGAGTAACGCATTTCGGCGCCAAACCGCGACAATAATTGCAACTAAAGGAGGTAGTAAACTAAGTGGAGAGTCTTGCATTTTCGAATGGGTAATTATTATTTTAACTGGTGTTACTTTAACGTAATGAGCCGTTCTAAGGTACTGTTTATTCTTGTTTAGCTATAAGTTATTGCTAAGCTTTTTAGTTTACTCGCTATTTCATGGGGTAAATATTTGCTAATATTGCTGGCGTTTCTTTGTTGCATTTAGCTTATTCGGCTAAAGTTAAGCATTTAATTTGTATTAAATTACTTTTAGGGTTGATAACCGCATATAAACCCTAACATATCACTACTAATACAGTTGTATTTTTGGGGCCACTTTGTCAATTTCTATTCAAGATTTCGTTCAATCATTGCGAAACAGTCAACAATTTACTTCATTAACGAAGATAACACGCGGTATTGAACGAGAAACGTTACGTGTATTGCCACGCGGTGAATTATCCAGTCACCCTCATTATAAGTCGTTAGGTAGTGCACTGACGCATGGGCAAATAACCACAGATTATGCGGAAAATCTATTAGAATTTATCACGCCTGTTTCAGATAGTCCTGAAACTGCAATTGCCCAACTCGAAGATATCCAGAAATTTGTTCTATCTGAGATTGACGATGAACTGCTTTGGCCTTTATCGATGCCGTGTTTTGTGGACGATGCCAATAAAATCCCTTTAGCCCAATATGGCAAGTCAAATATTGGTACGATGAAAACAGTTTATCGCCAAGGGTTAAAAAATCGTTATGGCAGTATGATGCAAGTAATTGCAGGCATCCATTTTAACTTTTCATTTCCTGATAGCTTTTGGCAAACCTTAAAAGATCTTGAAGCAAACCAACAAAAAATGCAGGACTATAAGTCTGATAAGTATTTCGCCTTACTCAGGAATTACAAACGCTTTTGTTGGTTAATTCCATACCTATATGGTAGCTCACCTGCTGTTTGCCCATCATTTTTGCAGGGCAGAAAGAGCTCATTACCGTTTGAAAAATCGTCAAGTGGTTATGTCTACTTACCTTATGCAACGTCATTAAGAATGAGTGACTTGGGTTACACCAATAATGCTCAATCAAGTTTGTATATTTGCTATAACTCGCTAGAAAATTATTTAAAGCAAGTTGAGAAAGCAATGGGGGTAAGCTCAGATGAATTTGAAAAAATTGGTATCAAAAAAGATGGTCAGTATCAGCAATTAAATAGCAATGTTTTGCAGATTGAAAATGAGCTTTACTCACCTGTTCGTCCTAAGCGTGTCACTCAATCTGGTGAAAAACCATCACATGCCCTTGCGCAACGCGGTGTTGAATATATCGAAGTGCGTGCACTTGATGTCAATCCGTTTAGTGCAACGGGCATATCGATAGAACAAGTGAAGTTTTTAGATATATTTCTGACCTATTGTGCATTAACGCAAAGCCCAACCTTAGATTGTGATACGCAAAACCAATTTGAAAAGAATATGAATGAAGTCGTTGTTAGAGGACGAGATCCAGAATTAACACTGCATGACTTTGGACAGGACAAAACTATCTCGCAATGGGGGCAAGAAATATTTGTAGATATGCAACCTATCGCAGAGTTGTTAGATGAAGCTAATGGTGGCAGTGATTATCAAGATGTATTGCATGCAGAATTAGAAAAAATTCTCGATGCGAAGTTAACGCCATCGGCGAAAATATTATCGAGCGTTGTCGAACAAGGACAAAGCTTAACTAAAACAGCGCTAGCAATGGCTGCCGAGTATAAGTCTGAACTACTTGCTAAAGACTACCAATTTTATAGTGAGAAACACTTTGTTGATTCCGCGCTTGCCTCACATGCTGAGCAAGCAAGTATTGAAGCAAAAGACACATTGAATTTTGATAACTTTTTAGCTGATTACTTTTCTTCATAATAGCTTGAAGTTATTGTAAAACAATAAAATCTGGCCGAAAAAAAGCGCGTTAGGGTAACGCGCTGTAAAAACAAAGAAAGCAGTCCAGGGAGGTTTCGCTTTCACTATTTATGATAGCCTAAATCTCAATTAGTTCATTTTTTATCCAAAAATATTTCATTATTTTTATATTTATTTTAGGCAAAAAAAAATCGCGCTTCGGGTAAAGCGCGATTAAAAACATGAAACACTAAGGGAAATAAAGCCTCTCGTATACTATGAGTACTTCAGCCAATAAAAGTTCAAAATTAATTAAATTATTTTAAATAAAATTTCTAGAGGATTAATGATGCGAAAACTCATTGCATCTGGCATGATAACTCTAGTCTAAAAATCTATTCAATGTTGTAATGTTTAAACAGATATTTATTAGTGCTTTATGTGTTGCCACTTTATCTAGTTGCGCAACACCACCACCCAAAAATCCAGAGAATATTTGCGAAATATTTCGCGAAAACCGTGATTGGTATGATGCTGCCAAAGATGCGAAAGATCAATGGGGTGTTCCTATTCATGTTCCGATGGCAATGATGTATCAAGAAAGCTCGTTTAGACATGATGCGACTCCGCCGCGAAAGTATGTCTTAGGTTTCATTCCTTGGGGACGTGTCAGTAGTGCTTATGGATATTCCCAAGCGAAAACAATGACATGGGATGACTATATTAAAGAGTCAGGTAATTGGGGCGCAGATAGAGATGAGTTTGATGACGCTATCGACTTTATGGGGTGGTTTATTTATAAAACTAACCGCATTAATAAAGTGTCTAAATGGGATGCATACAACCAATACTTAAACTACCACGAAGGTTGGGGTGGCTTTAAAAGAAAAAGCTACAAGAAGAAGCCCTGGCTTGTAAAAGTGTCACGTAAAGTCGATGATCGCGCTAGACGTTATGCGAGCCAACTAAAAAGTTGCGAAGAAGAATTAGAGCATGGCTGGCTATGGCGTTTGTTCTTCGGTTAACCAGTAAAGCCTAATTATTTGATCTTAGCAGGCCAAGATTTACTCTTGGTCTGCTTGAACTATCCACCGATCCATTCACTTCCTTTTTTGATCCTAAATTGTGTATATCTCAATATTAGGATCTAAAATTCGTGCCAAAGTTACAAAAATCGTTCTATTTTTATGAATAAATTAGCGATATTTTATGCAACTTTTTTTCGTAAAAAAAAGTAAAAAAAAATGCAAAAAAACATTGCAAAACCAGAGGTCTAGGTTTTATTGGTCTATATTACGTTATCCACAGATATTGTGGAAAGTTAAAAATTAGATCTTCGAAACTTAATAACTATGTGGATAACTTTTGTGGGGCTTTTAATTATCCACAAATAATGGGCTGTTGGACGAGATCAGACGTTAACATCCATGTAAAAGCAATTAGCTTTTCATAAAAAATATATAAAGTAATTTTGAGTATTTTACGTGGAAAGTTAGGTCTTAATCTGCGTTATGAGCAACAAAGAGATCTGGGATCACGCGGATTGTCTTGATCATGTTATCGCTCGTATCTACGATCTCAATTGGGTAGCCCGCAATTCGTAAACTCATCTGAGCCTGAGGAATTTCTTCTAACACTTCTAAGATCAAACCATTGATAGTTTTTGGGCCATCGGTAGGAAAGTGCCAAGACATTTCTTTGTTGATATCGCGAATTGTCGCGCTGCCATCGACTAAGTAACTACCATCAGGTTGTTTATGCACTTCTTCGCTTGGTGCAGGCTCCATTGTCGTTGTAAAGTCACCGACAATTTCTTCTAGAATATCTTCTAATGTCACTAGTCCCTGAATATCACCATATTCATCAACAACTAACCCTAAGCGCTCTTTAGCATGTTGAAACTTTAACAATTGAACATTTAGTGGCGTACCTTCTGGAATAAAGTACATTTCACGCACCGCCCTTAACAGCGTTGCTTTTGTGAATTGGTTTTTAGAAAGCAGTTTCAAAGCATCTCGCATATGAATATAACCGACAACATCATCAATATTGTCTCGATAGAGCAAAACACGCGTATGGTTGGATTGGGTTAGTTGCTTTTGAATTTTTTTCCAGTCTTCATTGATATCAATGCCTACTAATTCACTGCGTGGGATCATGATATCTTCGACCGTGACTTTCTCAAGGTCTAGAATGCTAACAAGCATGTTTTGATCTTGCTCTGGAATCAACGCACTCGATTCGTTAACGACGGTACGAAGCTCCTCATTGCTTAAGCTATGTTGTTCGCGTTGCTCAGGACTTATGCCTAACAACGCTAAAAATGAATTGGTGATCCAATTAATGATAATGACGAGTGGATAAAACACTTTTAATAGTGCAGTTAAGATTATCGAACTAGGGAAGGCTATTTTTTCAGGGTAGAGTGCCGCTAGGGTTTTAGGAGTCACTTCCGCAAACACTAAGATAACAAGTGTTAATACTAACCCAGCATAGAAAATACCAGCGTCGCCAAAATAGCGTTCAAAGATAATACCTGCAACTAAAGAAGCAAAAACATTAACGAGGTTATTACCGATAAGAATCAATCCGATTAATCTGTCAGTGCGTGAAAGCAACTTGCTTACTCGTATGGCACCTTTATGTTTTTCATTTTCTAGATGGCGAAGACGGTAGCGGTTTACACTCATCATGCCGGTTTCAGAACCTGAAAAATAACCAGAAATTAAAATCAGCACGCCAAGGATGATAAAAAGCGTACTAGTGGATATGTCGTCCAATGAAGCGTCCTATATTAAGTCTTAAATTCGGTTTTAACGTCTATCTTTATACATTAAAAATTAAGTGATGAGAAATTCTTTCACAAATCTACTACCAAAGTATGAAAGCGTTAAAATCAAGGTAGCACTCGTGATTAGTAAGAGTACTTTATGTCCACGCCAGCCCTGTTTGAAATGCCCCCATAATGTGACGCAATATAAGGCAAGGGCGATCAGCGACAGCACGGTTTTATGGGCGTAACTTTTATCTAAAAAGGAATCTAAAAATATGAAGCCGGTTACATCACTAATAAACAAACACAAAGTACCTGTCGCCAATATCATAAAGAGTTGGTTTTCTACCTGCATTAAAGGAGGTAAATGGTTTACAGCCGCTAAGTTTTTAGTTTTTAGTTTTTGATTGATATAGGTCACTTGAAAAGCATAAAGGTTCGCGATAACAAGGATACAATAAGCTACTAGGGCAAGTGTAATGTGGCTAACTAAAGCCATTTTACTTGCGCTAAGAGAAATAGTTTCCGTTACGGGTAAAACGACTAGGCTGAGTTGCCATAGGCCTGCAAACACATAAGCGACAGGCAGTAATAAATTCAATTTATATTTAATTGCGGTAATGCTAACAACGGCAGAAATCACCAAACTCACTAATGCGATAACATTAGGAAGGTTAAAATTGATTTGATCGCCAACAAATAAACGACTTGAAAGGCCCATAGCGTGAAACACAATGGCAATACAAGCAAATGATAAAACGATTTTTAAGTTCGGACCCTTAGGGTGGAATAGTCTTGCTATAACAGCAATGGCTGCAATGAGATAACAACTAAACGCACTAAAAGAAAAAATAGCTGAGCTATCCACTAAGGTCTCCGATTAAATGATGGATCATTATTTGAATATATTCGCCTGATTCTAAACAAATTCTTGTGGTGATGCACTTACATTTACGCTTTTAATACAATTTTTCGTAATGGCTTAAAGGCAAGAAAGGCAAGTAAAAATGAACAACTATAGGCAATGATAGGAGAAACTACCTCATGACTATGAGACATTTGCTCGGCAATATTAATTTGTTGCCAATTTAATAATAGATCAAGCCCTAAGCCAAATATAATCGCTGTACCAGCGACACCTATTAGATAACGAATAAGCACGCCTTGCCCCATTTCTTTTTTAATAACACCAAGGGTGGAGATATTTGTTGCTGGCCCAGCCATCATAAAGACGAGTGCCGTGCCTGGCGAAATTCCCGCTAAGATGAACCCAGCTGCAATAGGTGTCGAAGCGGTGGCACATATATACATAGGGATTGAAATTAGAATGATCAGCAACATTGCGGGCAAACCACTACCGTAGCTAAGTAGAAAGCTTTCAGGCACAAATGTTTTAATCAGTGTCGCAAAACATAAACCCACGAATAGCCAAATAATTAAGTCGTCGATTAGCTTTGTCGCGGCATACTTAACACCTGATACAGTTTTATCAACGCCACTTGGCGGCTTTGGTGTGCTGCTACAGCACGATGTCTTAGGTTGTTCTTCCGGCTTACTTGCACAGCAATTCGAATGCTCTGAATCACCGTTTACCTGATGATTGCTTTTATCTGTTAGAACGATAAAGCCAGTAATCATTGCAGAAGAAATAGCCGCGATCGGTCGGTAAATCGCCATAATAGGGCCTAGCATCGCATAAGAGACGGTGATTGAGTCGACACCTGTTTCTGGTGTCGCTACTAAAAATGAAGAGGTCGCGGCGTCTGATGCGCCACTGCGTTTTAGCTCAGTAGCAACGGGGATCACGCCACAAGAGCATAAGGGCAGTGGAGCGCCAATGATGGCTGCTTTAATTATCGCTTTTTTTCCGTGGCCTAAATGCTTCTTCATCACATTAGCAGGTAGCCAGGCGTGCATTAAGCCGGCAATTAACAAACCTAACAATAGCCAAGGGCTTGCATCGTTCGTTAGCGAAATAAAGTTATTTAGAAGCTCTTCCAACACTTAGGTGTATACCTTGCAAATAGGTGTTTAAACACGACTATCATGCCAAATTTTGCTGATAAGGTGAATGATGGAGTGAGAGTAATTGCAATAAAACTTGAAATTCATCAATAAAGTCACAACTTTGTCTTTATCTAGCGCTATTAAAGTTAATGCTTTCGCTTCAAACTTGGCAAGGTATAATAGCTATAATTTTATCGATAATTACCAGTACATTGAGATATTCATGTTCGAGAATCTTTCAGATCGTTTAACGAAAACGTTAAAAAATATCAGTGGTCGCGGTCGACTCACAGAAGACAATATTAAAGACACATTGCGCGAAGTACGCATGGCGCTATTAGAAGCGGATGTTGCTTTACCTGTAGTACGCGAGTTTATTAAGAAAGTAAAAGAACGTGCAATTGGGCAAGATGTTTCTAAAAGCCTAACGCCTGGTCAGGTTTTTGTAAAAATCGTTCAAAGTGAACTCGAAGCTGCAATGGGTGAGCAAAATGAATCGCTGAACCTCAAAGCGACACCTCCTGCTGTCATTTTAATGGCTGGTTTACAAGGTGCTGGTAAAACGACATCGGTGGCGAAGTTATCTAAGTTCTTAAAAGAGCGTGAAAAGAAAAAGGTTCTAGTTGTCAGTGCCGACGTCTATCGTCCTGCGGCAATTAAACAACTTGAAACGCTTGCTAGTGAAGTTGGTGTTGAATTTTTCCCTAGTAATATTGATCAAAAGCCAATAGATATAGCGAATGGTGCTATTGAGCATGCCAAGAAACACTTCTTTGATGTGTTAATTGTTGATACTGCAGGTCGATTGCATGTTGATGAAAACATGATGGGCGAAATCAAAGATCTGCACGCAGCGATTACGCCGGTTGAAACCTTATTCACCGTTGATGCGATGACAGGTCAAGATGCAGCTAACACGGCCAAAGCCTTTAATGACGCTCTACCATTAACGGGTGTCATTTTAACGAAAACAGATGGTGATGCTCGCGGTGGCGCTGCGTTATCAATTCGTCATATTACCGGTAAACCTATAAAATTTATGGGTGTCGGTGAGAAAATAGAAGCCCTAGAGCCATTCCACCCTGATCGAATAGCCTCAAGAATTTTAGGCATGGGTGATGTTTTATCACTGATTGAAGAAGTTGAACAAAAAGTTGATAAAGAAAAAGCGCAGAAATTAGCTAAGAAAGTTAAATCTGGTAAAGGCTTTGATTTAGAAGATTTTCGTGAGCAGCTTGTACAAATGAAAAGTATGGGTGGCATGATGGGCCTTATGGATAAACTGCCGGGTATGGGCAATTTATCTGAACAAGTAAAAGGTCAAATGGACGACAAAGTGACCGTGCGTATGGAGGCTATCATTAATTCGATGACACCTGCTGAACGTGCACGTCCAGATATCATCAAAGGTTCTAGAAAACGCAGAATTGCGGCAGGTTCAGGCACGCAAATTCAAGACGTAAATAAGCTGTTGAAGCAATTTACCCAAATGCAGAAAATGATGAAAAAAATGTCGGGTAAAGGTGGTATGCAAAAAATGATGCGTGGCATGAAGGGCATGATGCCACCTGGTATGGGTGGCGGTGGCGGCATGTTTGGCCGTTAGTCTTCCTAATATTCAATAAAGGCAAGTGCATCACGCTTGCCTTTTTTTGTTGCTAAAGCATTATTCATTGCTGAGTAATTCATCTATTTAACCTTTCCTAATCTGTTCATTCGTTTGAATTAATACTAAACACTACCTTTACTTACACGCACTAACACGTTAATTTCTAACGGTTGTTGTTCAATAAATAGTTGATTATGTATACGCGTTACTTTGGTTTTGATGAAATTCCGTTTTCAATCGCGCCTAATCCCCATTTTCTGTATATGAGCGAACGTCATAAAGAAGCGTTGGCTCATTTAAGTTATGGTTTGGGGGAAACTGGTGGTTTTGTGTTATTAACTGGAGAAGTAGGAACAGGTAAAACCACGGTAAGCCGATGTTTACTTGAAGAGCTGGGTGATGATACCCAAGTTGCGTTTATCTTAAATCCAGCGTTATCGGCGCAAGAATTGTTAGCGACGATTTGTGATGAGCTTAAAATACGCTATCGAAAAACCGGCGCAACCTTAAAAACACTCACCGATAAAATTGGTCAAAAGCTTTTAAAAAATCATGAGAACAATATTAATACGGTATTGATTATTGATGAAGCTCAGCATTTACAGGCTGAAGTGCTAGAGCAACTTCGCCTATTAACCAATTTAGAAACCAATACGAAGAAGTTAATGCAGGTCATTCTTATTGGTCAACCTGAACTGCAACAACTATTACAACGCCAAGATTTACGCCAATTAGCTCAAAGAATAACAGCACGATATCACCTACTTCCTCTCACCAAAGCCGAAGCTAGCTATTATATTGAGCATCGATTACGTGTTGTGGGTTGTCAAAAGCAGATATTTACGCTTAGCGCCATTGCGACTATTCATCAATTGTCTAAAGGTATTCCGCGCCTTATCAACTTGTTGTGTGATAGAGCGTTGCTCGGTGCTTATGGTCAAGGTAAAGATCTTGTTGATAAAAAAATGGTTTTAGCAGCATCTAAAGAAGCGCTTGGGGTTGAATACCAACCTTTACCGTGGTGGCGAACGTTAACAGCTCAAATTGTTTTCTCTGGACTTATTCTTATCAGCTTCCTCGCTATCGGGTTGCAATTAGGTAAGCACTCTGGCAAGTCCCAACAGACGGAATTTGAAAGTTCGGCTGAATCTAATAACCAAGTCGTTGTAACGGTTGACCAGCAAAATAATCAGGATTTTTCAGCAAGTATTACTCGGCTATTTTCGAATTGGCGTGTGATCCTCGATGAGGAAATAGAAGACCCGTGTGCTACCGCAGAATTATACCTATTGTCTTGCCATTGGTTTAAGGGCAATGTTACAGCCTTAAAACGTTTGGGCTATCCTGCGTCAATGCAGTTTTTAGACGAAACAGGTCATGCGTTTTATGGTAATTTTGTTGGTGTAAGTGATGAACGTATTATTATTGAATTTACTGATGGGCAGCAGGTTGTCGATAGTCAATGGCTAGAAAGTTACTGGCAAGGTGCTGCATTAGTATTTTGGCAAGCCCCCCATATCAAGGGCAAATTCATTGAAGAAATAACCACAGAAAGTGAATTACCCGTTATTCAGTGGCTAGAAGCGCAATTAGCGTTTTGGCAAAACCGTCCAGTCCGAACGCTTAGTCGCTTCGACCAATTGCTTGTCAATCAATTACAACAATTTCAGCAATCACGTGGCATCATGGTATCATCCGTTGTAAATTTACCAACCTTAATGCAGTTAGCGAATCAAGCTTCGAAAGGCATGCCGGTATTTATAGATAATTAGAAGAGAAATGTCTTATATTCTTGACGCTTTAAAAAAGCAGCAAGGCGAATCAAAGCAACCCGTTAATTCGCCATTACAACAAGCGACATCACATATTCACCAATCGCCAAACATGCTGTTATGGGGCATCTTATTAACTTGCGCAATTTTCCTAGCGTTATTAGCTGGTTTTTGGATGGGTGCTCAATCTAATGCGGCAGCTGATAAACGACACGAACCGGTTATTGGACAACCAACGTCTGAACTAGCTAGCGCTGCTCAGCCGAGCTTAACAGGTCCTAGTGCTAGAAAAGTTACTGATGTCGATCTGACAAATAAAGTGGCAGTATCTTCAAGTAAACGAATCCCTGCAGAACAATTTTTCCAATCGCCACCATCTAAAAAAATTGAGAGTAAACCCATCGTTGAACCGGTGGAAGATAGCAACACTAAGCCGCTTATTCTCGGCGCAAATACTGACAGTGTGACTGCCGACGGTGAATTGATAACGACTTCGTCTAATCAAAACACAACCAGTGAATCTGTATCGGCTAGTCTTTTAGCAAAATTTGAAGCTGCAGTGAATGATACGCCTGCTTTTTCGGACTCCTTTGATGACGAATCTGCACAGCTAGCGCCGATAGAAGATATTTCACAGCTACCTATCGCAACGCAAAATGCTATTGCTCCGTTTAGTTTTGCTATGCACATATATCAAAGTAATAGCCAAGGATGGGTAAAGGTCGCTGAGCAGGATTATTACGAGGGAGAACAATTACCAAATGGTGTTGTCATTGAAAAGATTGAGCCTCAACAAGTGATTTTGCGCTTTAACGACTATCAATTTTCGATGGCTGCATTATCAAGTTGGCAATAAGCCATTTTTTTGATTGAAGTGCGGCGGTAACGTTAAGTTAATTCATAAATGCATTTTTGAAGAAGTTTAATAGGTTTAAATTAAAATCTTCAGGTCTAACACAACAATCAATCTGATCATCGTATTTAGGTTTAGCGAGATCTAAGTCTTCCACGGCAATATTTTGTTTTAAACGGGTATTATAGAATACTCTGACAATAGGCTTTAAGGGCTTATTCTTATTTAAACCACTAATCAAACCAATTTTTCCACTGGTTAATTTTACCAATGTGCCTACCGGGTATAAACCTAACGACTGAATGAATTTTTCAACTAAGTCATTATCGTAACTGTGGATAGAGTCATTGATTAAGTTTTTAAACGCTTGAATTGGGTGAATGCCATTCTTATATACTCGGTCTGCAGTCATCGCGTCATAGCTATCTACAATAGCAGTCATACGGTCGTACATTGTGATATCTTCGGCACGTAAACCATATGGATATCCTTTACCGTCTAATCGCTCGTGATGTGTTGCGATTAAACTCAAAGCGATATCTGGAATATCTGGCATCGCTTTTACAACTTCTAGACCTTTAACGACGTGACCTTTCATCACCTCATATTCTTCTTTGGTTAACTTAGCTGGTTTATTTAAAACCTCATTGGGTATAAGTACTTTACCTATGTCGTGCAAAAAAGCGCCCAGCGCAAGTTGCTCAATAATTTTTTTATCAATTGACAGGTGTTTGGCAAAAATACTAATAAGCACAGCAACATTTAGCGAATGTTCGACAAGATATTCATCTTTCATTCTAATGCGAGACATGCATGACAATGCGTCTTGATTTCTAAAGATTGAATCAACAATTGCATCGGTAGTTTGAGCAACTTCAGCAACATCGATGGTTTTACTTTCGGTGATGCTGGTAAGAATTTTGCCTTGTAAATCTTTTGCATTGTTATAAAGCTTGGCAGCTTTGTTCATTTCTGCATCTAGGGGAACTTTACGTTTTTGATGGTCTTCTACGGTGTTTTTTTCTGAAGCTACTTCAACTACTGCTAAAGGCTTTTTAGAAGCATGTTTTGATTTCTCTGGGTCAATAAAAATGAATCTTACGCCAGATTTTTTGAGTTTATCTAAGGTTTTTGTTGATGAAACAAAACCCTCAGATTTTACGGATAATTGAGTTTTAGGGTTAATAACGGAAACGACATACATGCCTTTTTCAACGCTATTTATTGCAATTTTTTCTAAACCTTGTGGTGTATTTGTCATGTCTTAGTGCTGATGAAGAGCCTCATATTGAGGCTCAATTGTTAATTACTGCCAAGACGCTAGGCTCTCCTCATACTTTTCTATTAAGTCGAGTTTTTGTAACGTCCAACCTACACTATCTATCCCGTTGGCAAGGCAATATTGATGAAATTCACCTAGAGAAAATGGATATTGCTTATCGCCTGCATTCACGGAGTTATTTGTTAAATCTACTGTTAATTGTAGCGAACCTTTTGAAGATTGCTCAAAAAGTGCTTGAATATCATTTTCAGGTAAAATAACGGGCAACATGCCAATGTTAATACAATTGGCATAAAAGATATCTGCAAAACTAGGCGCGATTACAACTTGAAAACCATATTCTTGTAATGCCCAAGGTGCATGTTCTCGCGATGATCCACAGCCAAAGTTTTCTCGTGCTAACAAGATGCTAGCCCCTTGATACTCGGGGAAGTTTAAAATAAATTCAGCGTTGTTTTCTAACCCATGATCATCTAAGTAGCGCCAATCATGGAACAAGTGAGTACCAAAACCTACACGTTCTGTCTTTTGTAAAAACTGCTTCGGAATAATTTGGTCAGTATCTACATTGGCTATGTCTAACGGCACAACTAAGCCATTATGAGTGGTAAACTTTTTCATTTTTTAATCCTTTGTACGCGCTAGATCAACAAATCGACCATGGATTGCCGCTGCAGCAGCCATTTCAGGGCTCACTAAGTGAGTTCTACTGCCTCTACCTTGGCGTCCTTCGAAATTTCGGTTAGACGTTGAAGCGCAACGATCGCCTGCCGTTAGTTTGTCGTCATTCATACCTAGGCACATTGAACAGCCTGGTAATCGCCATTCAAAACCAGCGTCGATAAATATTTGAGCTAAGCCTTCTTGTTCGGCTTGAGCGCGCACTCGATAAGAGCCGGGAACAACAATTGCGTCAACTTTATCGCTTACTTTTTGGCCCTGTGCGACTTTCGCTGCAGCACGTAAGTCTTCTATTCGAGAATTAGTACATGAACCGATAAAGACTTTATTGACTGATATATCGGTAATTTTAGTGCCTGCCGTAAGACCCATATACTTTAATGCATTGCTACAAGATTCCTGTTCAACAGGGTCAGTAAAGTCTTCTGGTGAAGGAACGTTGCCATCAACTTCAATAACTTGTCCTGGCGTAGTGCCCCAAGTTACTTGAGCTTTAATTTCACTTCCTTTGAGTACTAGCGTTTCATCAAAGGTTGCACCTTGATCTGTTTTCAACAGTTGCCAGTTTGAAATTGCTTGTTGCCAATCGTCGCCTTTAGGCGCGTATTCTTTATCAACCAAATAATCAAAAGTGGTGTTATCAGGGGCAATCAAACCCGCTTTAGCGCCAAACTCGATACTCATGTTACAAATCGTCATGCGCTGTTCCATGGTCAAATCTGTAATGCCTTCACCACAATATTCAACGACAAAACCTGTTGCACCTGCGCTACCTGTTTTTCCGATGATTGCTAAAATGATGTCTTTTGCACTAATTCCTGGGGTAACTTTTCCTTGAATTTCAATTTTCATGGTCTTAGCTTTGGTTTGACGCAATGTTTGCGTTGCTAAGACATGCTCTACTTCAGATGTGCCAATACCAAATGCTAATGCGCCAAATGCACCATGAGTTGCGGTATGAGAGTCACCACAGACAATAACTTGTCCAGGTTGTGTAATACCTAATTCTGGCCCCATAACATGAACGATGCCTTGGTTTTTGTGACCCATACCAAACAGTTTAATGCCAAACTCATCACAGTTTTTTTCTAGCGTGCGAAGTTGGTTAGCTGCGCCTTCACCTGCGGCATCTATTTTCGCACTGCGCGTCGAAATATTATGATCCATTGTCGCAATCGTTTTGTGCGGACATCGAACAGGGCGGTTATGAAATTTTAAGTTTGCAAACGCTTGTGGTGAAGTCACTTCATGAATTAAATGACGATCAACATAAATTAACGGCGTTTCACCTGCTTTGTCTTCAACTAAATGTCGTTGCCATAATTTCTCGTATAACGTTGTTGCCATGATTAGCTCTCCACACTCGCGTTTATGTAATGGCAAATAATATCACCCATCTCACTGGTTGATTTTGCATCTTTCGCTTGTTCTGCGGTTAGTAAATCTCGCGTTAAATGACCATCGTCTAATGCGTTTGCTACAGCATTTTCTATTGCCGTTGCCGCTTCGTCTTGGTTTAAACTAAAGCGTAATAATAAGGCTGCTGACAAAATTTGTGCGATCGGGTTAGCAATATTTTTACCCGCAATATCGGGCGCAGTTCCGCCTGCTGGCTCATACATGCCAAAACCTTGTTCATTTAAGCTTGCTGACGGTAATAAGCCCATTGAGCCAGTGATCATCGCGCAAATGTCGGATAAAATGTCGCCAAATAAGTTTGAACACAACATAACGTCGAACTGTGAAGGATCTTTTACCAATTGCATAGCTGCATTATCAACATACATGTGCTCTAAGGCTACGTCTGGGTAATTTTTTGCTACTTCCTCAGTGACTTCGCGCCATAAAATTGAACTTGCTAAGACATTCGCTTTATCAACAGAGATAACTTTCTTACGACGTTTTTGCGCGGCTTGAAAAGCAAGGTGAGCAATACGGCTAATTTCTTTACGAGAATAAATCATCGTATCAAAACCAGCTTCTTCGTCACTGCCCTCGTTTTTACGACCTTTTGGTTCACCAAAGTAGATGCCACCTGTAAGTTCGCGCATGACTAAAATGTCAAAACCTTCAGCAGAGATATCAGCACGCAAAGGCGATAGGTGAGACATGGCTTTTTGTAGGCTAGCTGGGCGCATATTACAAAACAAACCAAAATGACCACGAAGCCCTAAAAGTGAAGCACGTTCAGGCTGTTGAGCCGGCGGCAAATCAGTCCACTTAGGGCCGCCAACTGAACCAAATAAAATAGCATCACTTTGCTCACAACCTTCGATTGTTGATTGTGGTAGTGCTGTGCCGTGATTGTCGATAGCACAGCCACCAACGTCATAGTCTTTTAATGTGATAGGAAATTGGAATTTATCGGCGACGGTATGCAATACCTTTTTCGCCTGTGTCATTACCTCGGGACCTATACCGTCACCGGCTAATATCGCTATTGTAGACATGTTCTCTCTCTTTATTTTCTAAACTTTATTGTGCTTTATTTGGTGTCGCTTGCTGGCGCTCTTCACGTAAATTGGCAATGTGCTTGGCACGCTCTATCGCATTTAATGCGGAAATAAGTGCTTGACCAGAAGCTTCAATAACATCGGTACCTATGCCATAACCATGAAAGTTTCTTTCTTGCCATTTAACAACCAAATTGGCTTGTCCTAACCCGTCTTCGCCAGCACCTTTATTCGAAATTTTGTAATCGGCTACTTCTACTGGGTAATCAATACATTGCTTTATAGCTTGGTAAAGTGCATCAACTGGCCCGTTGCCCGTTGCCGATTGAGTTACCGAGTGTTCTCCAACCTTTAACATCACGCCTGCAGTCGCAAACTCACCACTGCCGGATTGCACATTAATTTGTTCAATTTGAAAATGATCTTCACTATCTTGTTGTTGAATGTTGAACAGTAACGCTTCTAAGTCATCATCGAAAACTTGGCCTTTCTTGTCAGCAAGTTTTAAGAAGTCTTGATATAAGGTGTCTAAATCAAAATCGTCAGCTTGATAGCCCAAGCTTTCCATACGATGTTTAATGACATGTCGCCCTGAGCGAGAGGTTAAATTCAATTTAGTTTTGCTGATACCAACACTTTCAGGGGTCATAATCTCGTAAGTATTGCTGGCCTTTAACATGCCGTCTTGATGAATTCCTGACGAATGGCTAAAAGCGTTACTACCTACTATCGCCTTGTTTGGTTGAACTGGCATGTTACACAAGTGACTCACTAACTTAGAGGTTTTAGCTATTTCTTGGTGTTGAATGCCGGTTTGTACACCTAATAAATCTTGGCGTGTTTTAATGATCATGGCTATTTCTTCTAATGAACAGTTACCTGCTCGTTCGCCAATACCATTTACTGTACACTCAACTTGTCTTGCACCAGCTTGAATCGCTGCCGTAGAATTGGCAACCGCTAAGCCTAAGTCGTTGTGACAATGTACTGAAATAATCGCTTTGTCTATATTCGGTACTCGATTAAATAATTGCGTAATAATGCCGCCAAATTCATGGGGTAAGGTGTAGCCAACCGTATCAGGAATGTTTATGGTTGAAGCACCTGCTTTTATTGCCTGCTCAACCATGCGACATAGGTTGTCTATCGGTGTACGACCAGCATCTTCACAGGAAAACTCAACATCATCTGTAAATTGTCGAGCATACTTCACTGCGTGAATCGCCATGGCTTCAACATCGGTAAAGTCTTTTTTCAACTTCTGTTGTACGTGCACATCAGAGGTTGAAATAAAGGTATGTATACGGAATTGGTCTGCAACTTTTAAGGCGTCTGCACAGGCTTTAATATCAGCTTCCACTGCTCGTGAAAGGCCACATACAATTGAATTTTTAACGGTTTTAGCTATTTGCTGAACGGAGTTGAAATCACCAGGCGAAGAAACAGGAAAGCCTGCTTCAATAATATCTACGCCTAAACGTTCAATTGCTTGAGCTATTTGTAATTTCTCATTAACTGATAAGCTGGCAGTAAGTGCTTGCTCACCATCCCTTAGCGTTGTATCAAATATTATAACCTTGTTGTCCATCATTAAATTCCAATTTGTCTAATTAATGCAGGCATAAAAAAACCCGCGGTAATTAGCGCGGGTTTTAGGTGATTTGATTTTTTAATCAAGCATCAATAGACCATCCGCGCTACGTTTTAGCGAGGAGGAGTAAAATAATGTTGTGCTTAATTATCTCTTTCATTTGAATAAATATTCTAAGGTTTTTCTTTGTTGGGATATTAATAACCTAGAAGGAGTCAAAGTGTCAATAAAAATTATCTCAATCACATATACTTTAATGCTATTGCTTATTGTTGTTAGACGGTTAACCGAAGATGATGATGCAAAATAATGATTCGTTATTGCGTTTTTTAGTCTGCCCCAATGCCTAAAAGAGGTTTTATCACTAAATATCAATATTTTTAAGCCTAAGATTTTGCTCAAGTGACAAGATATTATATTATACGGAGCCTTTGATAATGATTAACGGATTAAAATGAGACTTTTTGCTCTACTGCTTATAGTGTGTTCTTTTGCTATCAACGCATCTGGCGTTTCTCCATACTTACCGCTTAAGTCGGCACCTGAATTCGAACACTTGATAGAGGTACTATTATCAAAAGCGCCGAATGCTGATCTGCTTACAAAACCCTATAAAGCCGTCGATATTAATAGGTTGAATGACGCGATAAAAGAAACGGACCCGTTACTTCATAAAAAGATCAAACGGTATTTAATTCGCTATAAGCAAAATAAAGGCATAACCCGTGCGAAAGCAAAACTTTCCTATAGTGACCAAGAACATAACTTACCAAGCGAACGTGGACAAAATATTTCAGATACCATTCAATTAGAAGTTGACGGCTTCTGGCTAGCCCATGAAAACTTATTGTTTAGTGGTGCATTTATTGCGACTGAAGAAGATTTTATTCCGCTAAATACATTAGTCAGTTTTGGCAATGAATATGCACAAGTTGATGTTGGCTATAAAGAGCATTGGTACTCGCCAGCCTACGATAGTGCAATGTTAATAAGCACCCACGCAAAAACTTACCCATCTATTTCTATTAGTAACTATGAACCGTTTACGCGCTTTAGATTTAGATATGATTTCTTCCTGATGTATATGGATGAGCAAGAAGCCATCAAACTTGGGGATACAAGTGAGCCAGGACGACCGTATTTAGCGGGCACCCATTTTAGTTTAGCGCCTTGGGAAAATATTACCTTTGGTTTTAATCGTTTGTTTCAGTTCGGCGGTGGAGCGCGAACGGTTACCTTTTCTGATTTTCTTAAAGCGTTTTTTGATCCGGTAGGAAAGGATAACAAAGGCTCTAGTGACGACTTTGACGATCCAAATTTTGAGTTTGGTGATCAGTTAGCTTCACTGACGGTGAAATATAATTTCAACCTATTCTCCCAACAAGGTAGTTTTTATGGTGAGTATGCAGGTGAAGATACCGCAGGCCATAAAAACTATAAGTTAGGTAATACATCATTTACTTTCGGTTTGTTTTTACCTGGAATTACACAAAACAGTAGCCTGAGATTAGAGCATAGCGTTTGGCAAAACGCTTGGTACGAAAACGGTATTTATAGCGATGGTAACCGTAATGACGGTCATGTTATCGGCCACTGGGGAGGAGATGAACGTATTGATGGCTCTGATGCTGGTGCCAAAAGTTATCACATTAATTGGATCTATAACCTAGCATCAACAGATGTTATTGATACAAAGTTGCGCTTTATTGATAACAAAGATCGAGATTATGACGGATATACATTAGGTTATGAGTTAGATGTTCGATATTCGACCTTTTTCGATAATGCCTTTTGGGGCGCCGAGTTTAAAGCCGGCCGAGATGTTTATGATGAAGATTATTATAGAATCTCGGTTTCTTACTCTTATTAGAACGCCAGCTTTTATCGCTTTAACATTGAGAATTTTATGAAAACAGTAATTACTTTTGGCACATTTGATGTTTTTCATGTTGGCCACGTCAATATTTTGCAGCGAGCTTCAGCTTTAGGCGATCGACTTGTTGTAGGTGTATCATCCGATGCGTTAAATTTTTCTAAAAAGGGTCGTAATCCCATTTACTGCGAAGCGGACAGGTTAAAGATTATCAGTGTGCTTTCTTTTGTAGATGATGTCTTTATTGAAGAGTCTTTAGAGAAGAAACTTCAATATATCCAAGAGCATAAGGCCGATGTATTGGTCATGGGGGATGATTGGCAGGATAAATTCGATCATCTTAAACCACACTGTGGAGTCGTTTACCTTCCACGTACGCCTTCTATTTCAACGACTGAGATAATTGAAGTTGTTCGTCAAAAGTCATAAGTGTTAAGGGCAGTCTATGTCGAAAAAATACCTCTTTTATATCGGCCAAAATTATAGTTTTGGCATATTACGCCCAATTCAAGAGCGCATATTAGCTAACGGTGATAGTGCTGCTTGGTTCGTCGAAGGTCATGATGTTGATGATACGCTTTTTGAAGCGGGTGAGCAGGTATTAACAAGCATAGAACAAGCTGTTGATTATGATGCTTATGCGGTTTTTGTTCCTGGTAATGTTGTACCAGACTTTATTCCAGGGATTAAAGTACAGGTTTTTCATGGCCTTGAATATAAGAAAAAAGGGCATTTCATTATTCGTGGTTTCTTTGATGTTTATTGTACACATGGACCGATAACCACCAACAAGTTTAATGAACTCAATCAAAAACATAAGTACTTTTACGTCAAAGAAACAGGGTGGCCAAAACTCGATCCTTACTTCGCGCTAAAGAATAATTCCCAAGAGAATAAGTCGACTAAAATGAAGGTGTTATATGCGCCCACTTTTAGCCCGCGCTTAACGTCAGCACCTGCATTATTTGAGCGCTTTCAAGAGATTTCCCAAAACGGTGATTATCAAGTTACGATTAAATTCCACCCTAAAATGGATCCAGAATTAATCGCGCAATATAAAACAATAGCGAGTGACCACCTTGTCATTTCAACTGAAGATAATATTTTGCCATTAATTTTATCTAACGATGTTTTAGTTTCTGATACATCAAGTGTTATTGATGAAGCGCTACTGATGGGGAAAAGAGTTATTACATTTAACAATCGCCAGCCACAAAATGCGATTGTAAATATCACGAATCCAGATAGCTTAGCGAGCTCTCTCGATAGCATTTTAACGAATGAGCAGCTTGGTTCAGATATTAAGAGTTACATTGCACAAGTCCACCCATATCAAGATGGTAACAGTGCGACTCGTATATTAGACGCTGTTGATGAAGTAGCAAAACAAGGCTTAAAACGAAAACCATTAAACTTAGTGAGAAAACTTAAACTACGTAAAAAGTTTAATTACTTTACGTTTTTTTAGACATCATTTCTTCAAAGAACTGTTCGTACTGTTCAACCGTTGCTTGATGTGAAAATTTGGTTCTAATAGCTGTTTGAGCATTAGTCGTTAATCTTTCAAGCAGCTCTGAATCTTTGTATACCGTTTCTATGCAATTAGCTAGCGCTTGACTATCACCAACTGGAAATATCAAACCGTTTTCTTGCGCTTCAATAATTTCTAATGTGCCTTCATTATCTGTTGAGATAACAGGTGTGCCAACGGCCAGTGATTCTAATACCACTCTCGGTAAACCTTCTCTCTTCGAGGGGAGAATTGTAACATCACAGCTCTTAGCAACAGCAGGAACGTCAGCTCTAAAGCCCGTTCTAATGACCATATGTTCAATACCACGCTTGGTGATGTATTGATCAAATTCAACACTGTTGAGGTTTTCGCCCACTAAAATAAGCTTTATGTTAGTTAAGTGTTTAATTGTGGCTAAAGCATCAAGCACCACAAAAGTGCCCTTGTGCGGTCGGATACTTCCTACACACATCAAATTAAAAAATGAAGGTGAAGAGCCTAAACTTTCTAGGCAAACCGCTGGTTCTTGATACCACTCGATATCATGACCTTTATATATCATGCGAGTGATTTGATTGCCTAGCACTTGCGCCTTAACATGCTTTTCAACTGCTTTAGAGACGCAAATAAAACCATCAACTCTTGGGTTTAACACAGATAAATAGTTTGAAAGATCTGTCCGATATAGGCCGCCCGTTGTACCTCTGTAGGCGATTATTTTAGCCTTGGTAGCCATAACGCCCCATACGGCATTGGGTATCGTTCTCGAAGTAGTAGCATAGACAATATCTATGTTGCTACTTTTTATATACCGGTTGATTGTTTTAATCGCTGACAGTGATAACTTCTTTTTACTCGATATATTAAGGACCTTGAGGCCGGAGTTTACATATTCTTGTAAATAGGCATCATCATCATTTGTCATTATTGTTATTTGATGGCCTCGCTTGGCCAAGTCGATATAAATCGTTGCCTCAGGTCGTACGCTATTATACGAACGGCCTAAGTTGGGCAGCACTAAGAGATTCATCTGGACATTATCCCCAGCTTTGAGTCTTACGCTTTTTAGCAGCTAAATGGGGTAAAATAATCCCTAATAATAAACCAACACCTAACACCATCGCGCCATAAAAAAAGTATTGTTTTTTCAGTTCTAAATCTTGATTGCTCACTTGCAACGCTAATTCATCATGTTGCTTGGTGAGGGCATCATAATCACTTTTTAATGCACTATGTTGTTCCTCAAGTGTAATTATTTGGCCTTGTTTACTGCTAATTTCATCATTAAGTCTTTGCTCTGTTTCAGTATAACTCGCAAGCTCACTATTTAACTGGGCAATAACACTACGTAAACTTGGGTTGGTGCTGACAAACTTTTCTTCAACCCAACCTGTTCGGCCTTTCTCGTCGGTAATTTGGGTATAGCCATTAGCTTGCTCACCGGTTAAGCGAATTTCGTTACCCGCATTGATACTGCCAACGATACGGTAATTTGTACCAGCTCCTGCATGCATATAGACAAATAAGTCATCTGATATGAAACCGCGCTCCATGGCGTCTTGGGGATTGGCTTCTTGACCAAAGCTCTTGGTTGAAAAAAGTGAAAAAATAAGGGCAAAAACGAAAATGGCTCTCATGGTATAACCGAACTGGATAAAGTGATTTGTCAAAATATTAGGGCTTTGCTCAATCGAAGGCAAGTGAAGATTGTTTTAATGTGTAATTTCAATGCCTTTGAATGGCTCTGCTTTATTGCGCTTAATGGTGACTTTTAGTATGTTATGGCTATATAAAATGAAATTAAATGCATTGACTAGGGCAAAATGGCCGACGAAATTGAGTTGAAATTTTTAGTTGAAGATACTGATGTTATTTCCAAAATTGAGCAGTATCTCGCTAATTCAAACTTATCTTATCAACACAAAGTAAATACGCTAAAAAATCAGTACTTCGATACACCTACACTTGACTTTAGAGCGTTAGACTTTGGTTTAAGAACGCGCAATTATCAGTCTCAAGAAAGCTCGAGTAGTGAGCAAACGATAAAAACCGCAGGCCAAGTGGTTGGTGGTTTACATAAACGTCCTGAATACAATGTCTCGCTGACCGGTAACTTCCCTCAATTGAGCAAATTCCCAGTGGAAATTTGGCCAGAAGGCTGCGACGTTAATCAACTCCAAGAATCCTTAATTTGTCTTTTCTCTACCGATTTTGAACGCCATACATGGCTAGTTGATCTAGATAATGGAGCACAGTTTGAGTTTGTATATGATCAAGGAGCTATTCGTAGTGCTGATCGCGAAGAGTTAATCAATGAAGTTGAATTAGAGCTGGTGAAAGGCAATACACAAGACTTATTCGACTTTGCTCGTCAATTATTTCATTTTCTCAATTTAAGATCCGGCATTGAAAGCAAAGCTGCACGCGGTTATGGGTTATATCATCAAAAACCTTCGTCTTATCCAACTCAGTTACCAATGATTGCGATTGAAGGACAAGCCAGTTTATCGTCGATGTTTTATCAAGGTATGTCTCAAGGCCTAACTCACTTGCAAAAAACAATTGCCGGTTACATTAAAAGTCCTGATTTTGATACTTTAGGAAGCTTTGTTGATAGCTTGATTTTGATTCGCCATGGTTTTTGGTTATTTCAAGACGCAGTTGAAGACGAGACTAAAAGTGCTCAGCTGAGAACGGATTTATCCCATTTTATTAAATTGTTTTCATGGGTAGATAATGCGCAATTTTTTACAGTGCTGATGAATAAATCGGGTGCTTATCGCAAGAAAATAGAGTATTCAGAACAACTTGTTGAGCAATTAAAAATTGAACATCGACGCTTTCCTGAGCAAGAGCAAGTTAAGCAACTGATTATGAGTGAGCGCTTTAACTTACTTCAACTCGATTTACTTGAAATGCTTGTTAATCAGTCAATTACTATTAAACCATTTGCAATCGACAATCGAAAACTTGCCAGTCAAAAACTTGAAGAGTCATTACAACAAGCGCAGTTGCATTCAGACGGAAATGACTATTTAGAGGTAGCTCAAGCGCTACTTGCTCAACGCAAGTTGTTAATACGTAGTTTATTAACTGGTAATTGGTTGGGTAACTATTTCGAACCTACGACACGCAAAAACTACCGCAATGCGTGGCTTGATGTGCTGGAAGGGCTTAACGAGTTGCAAACATTATGGATATTAGATGTTCAGCTTGATGGCTTGACGCCTAAAAATGAAAAATTATGTACATGGTTTGATATGAAAATGGAGCATTTGGTAGAGACCATTTCACAATCTCATCAACATGCTGCCTCAATCATTCCCTATTGGCGCAATTAACTATGACATTGCGTCATTTATTAATAAGCCTTTTGTTTTGTTCATTGAGTTGGTGTTTGAACGCTAAACCTTATCTAATGACTCATCCTGAGTCTCGCATTATCGGTGAGGATTTTAACTATACAGTTAAAGACGGGGATTACTTTCAAGCAATTGCCGAAAAATTTAATGTAGGTTTTCTCGCGTTAATTGATGCTAACCCAGATCTAGACCCATTTTTACCTAAAGTGGGAGCTCGCATGGTCATTCCAAGTAAAATGCTGTTGCCATATACGCCTCATGAAGGGATCGTTATTAACTTACCTGAATTACGACTTTACTATTTTTCACCTGACAGTGATGTCGTGCATGTTTTCCCTATTGGTATTGGTAAACAAGGGTTGTCAACCCCCAAGACTAAAAGCTATATCGGTGAGAAACGCGAAGACCCTGTGTGGCGACCAACAAAGGAAATGCAAGCAAGGTATTTAGCAGAACATGGTAAGCCTTTGGCAAAAGAAGTGCCCGCTGGTCCAGATAACCCTTTTGGCAAGTATGCGCTTAGGTTAGGCACAAGTGTTTACCTTATTCATGGTTCCAATCAGCGAATAGGCATTGGTATGCGCTCTAGCTCTGGTTGTATTCGCCTTTTTGACGACGACATTGAGTGGCTTTATGAGCATGTACCGTTAAATACGGTTGTGCGAATTGTCGACCAGCCAATAAAGATGTCATACGAGCTAGATGGCAAGCATATCGAGATTCATCGACCACTGAGTGACGGAGAATCTCTGAACGATAAAAAATATCAACGTGTGCTTAAAAACTTTGTTCAGTCAGAGGAAGAGCAAGCGATACTTGCACCCTTGTTAGATAAACCTAAAGGGATTGTTGTATCGCTGTAGTTTTCTTTTTTAGTCCAAAGGCATAACGCAAGCCATTAAATGGACGGATGACTAATAGGCAACAAAAGCTACATACCAAGAAAGAACTAACCAGTAAACTAACAGATTTAATGGCGATGCTAGCGTTCCACTGGACAATATAATAAGCAAAAGCAACGATGATGGTTTGGTGAAGTATGTAGAAGGGGTAGATTAGTTCATTAGCACGACGAAGCCAGTTCGGCGTTGTTGTGCAGTATTGCCCAGCATAACCAAGCATTGTTAACAAACCGGACCACGATACCAAACTGCACACCGCCCAATACATTTGCCATCGCATTTCTAATGAAACGTATGGGCTAATGTCAGGCTTGTTGAACCAAGCATAAAATAGCAAGCTACATATAACAAACCAGTATAAGTTGATGCGTCGGTTGTCTCTTAATACCTGCCATACTTTGGGTGAACTGATAAACAACATCCCAAAAATAAAGAATAGTAAATAAAAGAGAGAGACTGAAGGGTTAGCCAAATGAGTCTCTTGTGAAGGGAAAAAGGCTTTCAAGGCAAAGCGACAACCTACAATGACTATCACAAGTGAAAAAAGCCCGTGTTTATGTGAGACGAGTTGCTCTAACCTTGTATTAACATGCTGTCCGTTTTTAGAATATATCAATCGTTTTAGTGGGATAGCTAGCACCATAAAAACCAATAGAAACTCGATAAACCATAAGTGATTTGGTGAGAACGCAAGCGCTCTTTGTTGATAGGCGGACCAAAGGTTTGGGTAATCTTGAATATGCTCATAATAGTGCTGGGGAGGCACAATTAGCAGCATACCAATAATCAGGGGGACCAATAAGCGGTGAAACTTATTGAGCATAAATGCTTTGCCGCTAAGTTTTGTTAATAACAACAAACTGCCGGCACCAGCGATGAAAAATAATGACTGAAGTCTCAATTGTTCGAAATACACCATGGTATTATCAAGAAACTTACTTGATTCTTGGTTCATAATATGCCAATCATCACCGTTAAAAGGCATGAAAACGTGGTGCATAAATACGGCAAGTATTAACATCACAAGCAACCAATCCAGTTCAAAATACCTTTCCTTGGTCATTGCTCTTCCTTTTAGATTTTTTGTCAAAATTCAGATAATAAAAAGCCGATGCAAAGATCATCGGCTTTGTTTATTTAACAGTCATAGCTTATTTCTTGTAAGTTGACACCATGTTATCAACTTTACTTTTAGCTTCTTTTGCTGCCATTTGTGCATCTTTTGCCATCGCTTTGGCATCGTTAGCAGCACTTGCAGCTGAATCAACTTTTGATTCTAACGCACTGACTTGGTTAGATAAACTATCAACTTTATTGGTTAAGCTATCTACTTTCGCTTCAAGATCGCCAGTGTTTGCGCAACCTATAGCCAAAACTGATAACCCAGCTACAGCGATATTTCGTAATAACATAGTGTTTCCCTTATTTTGTTTATTTATTTCTACTTATACTTTAACAATAGTAGAAAATTTGTCCAAAACAATTTAATTATGCATTATCAATAACATGCTTGATTAGATCTTCCATTAGCTTTTTCTTTATTTCAAGTTGGTCGCTAGGATCTAACTCATATTTTTCGGCTAACACCTTATAGTCATCAGTACTTAAACTCACTGTAAGTCTTGGTCGCTTAGGACGCTTGTTTATTGGCAATCCTAATATGTCGCGAATTTGGTCTGAAGGACTCAAACCATGGGTGAGTGCTTCTTGTCGAATGGCGAGTTGAATTTTCTCATCCATATCAAAAGCAACTTGAGTTGCTTTTGCTGCTTTAAGGGAGGATTGCCATTTTTCAGGTACTTTTCTGCTGGTCATTATTAACTTCCAGGGAACATATCTTTAATATCACTAATAGGGCGGAAGAGAATAAGAAAAACATCGGTATCACCGTCTTGCCATACTTCAATATCTAACCCTTTGCCTTCATCACCATTATACAAGGTATATTGTTCAAATTGCTCGCCAGCATCTTTGCCTTCATACGATGATAACGATTGGCTACGATGATCTTTGCGATGAAAGTAGCCAATTTGGCCATAGGCTTGACGGTGATATTGGTCGTCTAGCCATTGCGCTATATCTGCAGGCTTATTCTGAGTATTTAACTCACAGGCAGGCTCTTCAAATATTAAACCGAATTCATCTAAATCAAAGATTTCTTCAACATCAGACCTTTCTAATTCTAGCGAAAACTTTAGGTAATTTTTATCATCTGAATCAAGTGTTAAGTAAAGCTTTTCACCGCTTACGCCGAGTAAAACCCATTCAGTATCAGTGTGATGTTGGTATTCATAACTATTCACTTCGATCACTTCAAATTGCTGTTTTCTCAATTGCTCTGGTAAAGCAAAACTATCGCATAATACGATAATGTCTTTTACTTGCAGTTGACTAGCGTGGGTGAGTTGGCGAGCAGGCTTTTCGTCGCTAAATAGTTTCTTAAAAAAGCTCATATATTACCTACGAAAAACGCCAGCATTATGCTGGCGATATAAAAGGAAAGTTCTATTTTTGTTTCGCTTTTAAGCGATCTAGTACAGAGTTTGCACTGTTGTCTTGTGCACCAATACCTGCAGCTTTAAGTTTAGCCTCTAATGAATTATCAGAGTCTTCAGATTCTAATACTTCTGCTGCTTTTAATTGGTCATCAAACTTTTGCTGTTTCGCTTTAATACGCTCAAGTGAGTCTTTCGCGTTTAACAATTTAGAGTTAGATGATGAAAAGTTGTCAGTGATAGCTGACGTAGCCTTTTGTACACTTTCTGTTGTTTTCACCATAGACAGCTGGCGTTTGTACTCTGTGATTTGACGCTCTGACTTTTTAACAAGTTCTTTAAGTCGAGTAGCGTTCGATTCGAAGCTAGCTAATGACTGTTCGTTTGTCGCTAGTTCACTTTCTAAGGCAGCAATTTTCTCTGCCACTTCCAATGCTAACGCTTCATTGCCTTGCTCTAATGCTTGTGTTGCAAAACCTTCGTGCTCAGAAATATCACGTTTAATGCGATCAACTTCACGTGAAGCTGACATTTGTTGTGCCATTACGCCTGTTAGGTCACGTTTTGCTTTGGTTAAATGATTTTCTGCGTCGCGTATTTCTTGTTCAAATATGCGCGTTGAATTGGCATCAACGATAGATTCGCCAACTTCAGTAGCTCCACCACGCACAGCGGTCATAATTTTCTTAAAAATGCTCATAATATACTCCTGATGGAAACTTAAACGAGGTATTCACCCATGTCGTCAATAACTTCAAGTGCGTTATTGCTCAACACGGCAAGTTCATGCTCAATATCGTGGAAAGAAGAACTCATCGATAATGCGCCAAAAATAACGTACTTATCACCAATTTTTGAAAACGATGATAATGGCATCGGTATGTTCATTTCTAACATACTGGTATGCATCTCAGCTAAGCTCCCTGGCTTCACTTCGTCTTCACCCCAAAGGTAGGTGATACATAATATTTGATCGTCAGTTACCGAAACAAAAATAGGTAACTCTTCACGACCAATAACACTAATTTGTAAAACATCTACTTCACCTGAAATAGGCTGACAATCGAAAACAAGTCCAGTGTCTGAATTATCAGCTAAGGTATTTAGATGATCTGCTATCTTATGGATATTCATGTTCGTCCTCATGTTATAAGTAGCTAATTGGATAATACCAATTATGTTTAGACATATTATGTCTTGATGTCAAATGTAGCATTTAGACATATTATGTCAAGTGCATTTTTAAATTTATTGTAAATGTGAGTTATTTAACCCTTGTTGGCTTTGCCACGCCTGCTGATGTAATTGATAAATGGTGTGACTACCCAAGTAATTAATATCAATCTCACTTTGATTTTTGTAAAAGTTTTCTGGAAATTCGAAAGCCGATAGCATTAGCGCCTTGGTTAACCATTGATGCTCAGGCAATTTATCTAGTTTTTCTAAGCGGGCTAAAGGTGAAGCGCCAGCTTTAGCTGCTATTGTCCAACCCCATTCTCCAAAGCTAGGCACATTGTCATGATATTGTTCTGTATGAGCAAAACCAGCTGCGTCAACTGTGTTGCCTATGGCGATAAAGGCATCTTTTGCGTGATAAGGGCTCGTTGATTGAATTGCCATCAGGCCATCTCCTGATAACAATTGCTTGATGCGCGCATAGAAATTCACGCTATAAAGTTTGTTTAGGTCAGGGTGGCTTGGATCAGGTAAATCAACTATCACTGCATCATATTGTCGGTTTTGCTTGATGAGCTCATCAATAGCTAAAAATGCATCGGCGGCGATGACTTCAACGCGTTCATCGCTGAAGCTATTTTGTGTTAGTTGTTTTATTTTTCGCGCTAATGGGCTTGGCAAATGCTCATCAGGTGACGTAAATAGTTCCATCAATTGAGCGTCAAGATCAATTAATGTCACGTTTTTAGGCTGCCAGCGTAAAACATCTCTTAGTGCTAAACCGTCACCACCGCCAACGATTAATATATTTTCTTGGCGGGCAGATCCTGCAAGTACAGGCTCTACCAGGTAACCGTGGTAGATAAATTCATCTGATGAAGAAAACTGTAATCGTCCGTTAAGATAAAAATTGATTACCGTATTATGGTCACTGCCTAACAACCGCTCGGTGAATGTTAGTTGTTGATATCTTGTTTTATCGGTATAAACGACTTTATCTAAATACAATAAATTGCTCATTTGATTGAGCCAATTGTTGCCGTATTGAAACACGATAACAATCAGAAAAGAAAATATAATGTGGCCGCCGACGAGTAGGGCTTTGCGCTTAATCATCTGCCAATAACGGCTCATGAAGAGTACGCCAGCGAAGAGGTTAATACTGGCTGTAATGGCCGCTGCTTCGTTGATGTCTATGGTAAGCAGAAACGTTACCCAAATTGCAGCACCAATACCTGCACCAATGTAATCGGCACCGTACATCGTGCCTAAGTTATTCTCCAAATGCTTTTGGTGAACAATTTCTCTCACACGGGCTATAAGTGGGATTTCCATACCAATGAAAAAGCCTAAGAAAAAACCAAAAACGTAAGGAGACTTCATTGCTAACCAATGCAGGCTTTTCATAAAACCACCTTTTGGCATTGCGTCTGGCGGCAAAGCAAAAGTATCAGCGATAATGTGAGGGAGTAATTGGGTAACAGCGATTAAACCGCCAATGGTGAGAATGGCGGTTGTACCTAAAAAGGCGATAATTAGTTCAAGATAAAGAAAACCATTGAAAGCACATTTAACATATCGAGCAGCAAATGCACCTATACCCATAGAGACTATCATCAGGCCTATCATGGTATAAATGGTGCTTTCCATTACGCCTAATACACGACCGGCATAATGAGATAAAAGGTATTCATAGATTAAACCACAGCCCGCTAACAGGGCCATGGTTAAAATCAATAAACTGTCGTCCCAAAAAAACTTCTTATTATTGGGCATGCCCAGTAAACCTTTTTTTATTTTCAATTACGCCATGAGCGCAGTTAAGATCAATGCAATTGAGATACTGATTGCCATTTCAACACTTGCAACGCCAATGTTGTGTTGTTGATCAACCTCTTCAATTAAGTTGATACCAACTAATACGAGTTTTTTGGCGATGGTTGTTAATATCGCAACGGTGATTGTCATAATGAAGCCAAATACCAGCCAGCCAATTAAATTAGGTAAAATAGCTTGCTCGTTAAATGTAAAGAAGTGACTAGCAGCCGTTACCGCTAAAGCAGTACTGATGACTTGGCCTGCATATCGAATAGCGATAGCTACCTGACCATTTGATAGTGCTTCTTGCATGCAGTCAGCTTGGTTATGTTTTGCATAATGACGCTCTTTTAGGCGTGTTACGATAACGAGTACTGCTTGCGAGACGATAAAGCCTGAAAAGATTGCAATGAAGGTATATACCGTTAAGCCATGCACCCAAAGTAACACTGCACGAATAACGATCGCTGTCGCAATTGCACCAGCAGCATCAACGATACCTACGCTAATATTACGATCGAGTATCAACTGAGTTTTATCTAGGTGCTGTAAGGCAAATTTGTCATGAATAATACGGCCAACCTTGATCAGTAAAATACCGAAAATACCATAGCTGAGCATGCCAATAATTTCCCATAAGTAGCTATCGGCTGCTTCGCCAGTGATAGCGCCAGTAAGCACTATACCAAGGGCTAAAAAGCTACCCGCAACGCTAATACCAAATGCAAAGTTGTCTTGCTTTGACAGTTCATCAGTCGTGTTAACGTTAGCCGATAAACCAGAAATAAATCGCATTGCGCCGAGTAGAATAATGGCAATGGATACGTCGATTGCTAAGTAAATCAAGAGGTCTTGATTGATTGCACTAAATTCAATAAAACTGTTCATTGTTATTCCTATTTGCCTCGTCGTGTACTACGAGAAGTGTTAGTTCTACTATTTCTAAAGCTCGCGTTTTTTTTTGATTTACTTGCGTAGCTACTTTTACTTGCTGTTGTTTTTTGGAAGCGACTAGCACTAGATTGCGCAGCTTTACTTTTAGAGGAAATGCTTGAAGCACCTGTTCTATTTTTCGCATAGGCACTTGTATATTTCTGCCCTTTACTCTCAAACGATTTTCTCGTGCGGTTATCCAAATTAACTTGTTTTCTTAACGTGCTAGGCGAGCTGTATCGTGTTCTACCAAAGTCATTGTAATAGCTGTAATTTCTAGAGCGACCCCAATCTCTGTAATAGGTGCGTCGAGAACCAAAAATGTTATCCATTAAGGCGTACATGCCATACCATTCCCAGAATGATAAGCCGTTGCTACCTTGCGACCATTGTCCATAACTTGGGTTACCAATTAATTGTTCACCTACACCAAAGTCTTGTGCGCTATTAGCTTGCATACTTTGCGCTTTTGATAAAGAGTTCACTCGAGGTAACAGACCATCTGACATATCTGCTAGTACATTGAGAGGATCGCTTAGTGCGTCAGAAAATAAAATAGGATCGGCAGCTTCAAAAATGTTGAGCAACTCTCGATAACGTTCTTCATTGCTGGCAAATAGCTGAGGCATATTTTTTACTTGATTGACACGATCCTGAAGGGCGTTAAACAATGGCCCTTGTTTAGTAGCATCACGAGCAATGACGTCGACAATTGGTGTTAAATCAGGCTTAGCCGCTATCACCTTTTGAGCGTATTGCTTTATCAACGCTGCGTTCGTGACTTGTCCTGATGACAACGATTGCCCAAGAGAAGCAACACGTTGCTCTGTCACCGGCAATTGTATTTCAATTTGTTCAGCGACAGGGTCTGAACAGGCACTGAGTAAAAATATCAGTAAAAATGTAATGACCTTAAAAGGTTGCATTTTTGTCTAGGCTCCTTCAAAAATGCCTGAGTAATAATTCACTTTTAGCATTAGTGACATAATATGTCTAATAAATTCATTAAATATTACATCATGCAATAGCTTCAATGATAAGCTAAGTCGAGATAAAGACAATAATTAATAAGATTGTTAAGGAAAATTATCGTGTCTAGCCAACAAATTACCCCTTTGCCTGAATTACTTTCCGCCAAATCATCTCACTATTGGCAGCAATATAGCGAAAAACTTAGTAACGAGCATTTGGCTACATTGCCTTCTCAAGTGAAAGAAAATATTCAAAAAGGCTTTGCCTTGAGTGACTTTATTTTTAATGTTGCTATGCAGTTGCCTGAACAGTTCCTTGCATTAGTCAGTCAAGATGACTTTTTTAAATTGTTGCCACTCAACTATCAGCAGCAATTAACACAATCTATAGAGACTTGCTTAGATGAAGTGCAACTTCACAGAGTGTTAAGGCAAACACGTCAATTGGAGATGACACGTATTGCTTTTGCTGATTTGGTGTTCAACGCCCCCCTTAAAGACTGCTTAGCTGCTTTGTCTTGGCTAGCTGAAGCATTGATTTTATCATCACAACATTGGTTAAATGAAGACTGCCAGAAAAAATGGGGCAAGCCAGTGAATAGTGATGGCATAGAACAACCGTTACTTGTTTACGCCATGGGTAAACTTGGTGGGAAGGAACTAAATTTTTCTTCAGACATTGATTTGATTTTTACTTACCCTGAAGCAGGCGAAACAGTAGGTGCAAGGAAGTCGATTGACAATCACCAGTATTTTACACGCTTAGGGCAAAAGTTAATTACGGCACTTAATCAACAAACGGCTGGTGGATTTGTCTACCGTGTTGATATGCGATTAAGACCCTTTGGTGAAAGCGGTCCTCTGGTGATGAGTTTTAATGCGTTAGAAGGCTATTACCAAGAGCAAGGTCGAGACTGGGAACGTTATGCCATGCTCAAAGCTCGGCTTATTGGTGACAGCGATTACCACAGCATCTTGCAAAGTATGCTTCGGCCTTTTGTTTTTAGACGTTATATCGATTTTAGTGTTATCGAAAGTTTGCGCAAAATGAAAATGATGATTGTGCAAGAAACGAGACGAAAAATGCTAACCAATAACATTAAACTTGGTGCGGGCGGCATTCGTGAAATAGAATTTATTGTCCAAGTTTTTCAATTGATTCGTGGTGGTCGAATTCCTGAACTGCAAGAGCGTAACTTACTAACTGTTTTGCCTTTGCTGGTTGAGCACAATGAGTTGTCTCAAACCAGCGCTGAACATTTGCAAAGTGCTTATTGCTTTTTACGTCGTTGCGAAAATGTTATTCAAGCGTTCAACGACGAACAAACACAAACCTTGCCTGATGATGAGTTAAACCAGCTGAGATTAATTACAATTTTGGGGATTGGAAATTGGCCTGAATTTTTAGACCAATTAAGCCGTTATACCCAATCGGTTCATCAAGAATTTTGTTTGTTAATAGGTGAGGAAAGCCCTAAGCATTCAGGTGACGATCAAGCATGGCAATCGGTTTGGCTCGCATTGGAAATAGATGATGATATATCACATAGTATTCATCAAACTGCTCCTAAGCTCGATGCTGAGACATTAAGTCAGTTGTTAATTACATTTCACACCGACTTGAAAAAGCGGAGCATTGGTCCTCGTGGTCGACAAATGTTCGATAAGCTTATGCCGAGGCTGTTATTTTTAGTTGAAAATGAAATAGAAGCGGTGCTGATTGTTGATCGCGTATTTAAAATATTAAATCGCATTAGTACACGAACTGCCTATTTGGAACTGTTATATGAGAATGAAGGTGCGTTAAAGCACCTGATAAAATTATGTTTAGCAAGTGAGTGGATAAGTGAGCAGATAGCTAAATATCCCATTTTGCTTGATGAATTGATCGACCCTAAATTGCTCCATAACCCACCATCACTTGATAGTTATTTGCCTGATTTACAGCTATTAATGCTGCGTGTACCAGAAGATGATGTTGAAGCGCAAATGGATAGCCTGCGTCACTTTAAACAATCTCAACAATTACGCATTGCTGCCGGTGACGTAAGTGGTGTATTACCACTGATGAAGGTGAGTGACCACTTAACCTCGCTTGCTGCTGCGATTTTGCATGAAGTGATTAATCAAGCATGGCAGCATGTTAGTCAACGATTTGGTATTCCTGCCTCGTTAGAAGGCACGAATGATAAAGGATTTGTTGTTATCGGTTACGGAAAAATGGGCGGTCTTGAGCTAGGTTACAGCTCTGATTTAGACTTGGTTTTTCTCCATAATATAGATCCTAATGAATTAACCTCGGGAGAAAAACAAGTACCAGCCTCTCAGTTTTACATGAAGTTAGCCCAGAGAATCATGCACATATTTAACACTCGTATGGCAAGTGGTATGTTGTATGAGCTCGATATGAGATTGAGACCGTCGGGCAACTCAGGCTTGTTAGTGGTGCACCTTGACAATTTTGCCAAATATCAACAAGAAGAAGCATGGACTTGGGAGCATCAAGCACTTGTGCGGGCAAGGGGAATTTATGGGCAGCCTCAATTAATTGAGAAATTTGCTGACATCCGTAAGCAAATCCTAATGTTGCCAAGATCCCAAGAGCAATTACTTGAAGACGTTACCAATATGCGTGAAAAAATGCGCAATCACCTCGATGAATCAACGCCAGAGTACGTCAGCTTAAAGCATGGTCAAGGTGGTTTGGTTGATATTGAGTTTTTGGCTCAATTCTTGGTGCTTAATCATGCCCATGGCTCGCCATCAATCTGTAAATACAGCGACAACATTCGAATCTTTGAAAGCTTAGTTACGCAAAATATTCTGAGTGATAGCCAAGCAAACCTATTGGTTAACACTTACCAAACGCTGCGAAACCAAGGCCATATAGCAACATTGAAAAATGCTAAAAATGCTAAAAATGTCACGCAGGATAGTGAAACGTTGATGATGATGAATCAAGTACAAACACTATGTTCATCGTTTTTCGTCACGAAAAAGTGACGAAGAAATGATTGGAAAGTGGAAAGTGCAGGGATTACCTAGCATTTTCTGAATCAAGCAAAGTGCAGTTTTGTGCAAGGTAGTTATTACCGCCACTAATTAGTGTGATGTTACGATGTTGATGACAAAAATAAATGTCGATACCATTTTCAAAATGGCCTTCAATGGCTTTACCTACTTGGTAGGCTGTACGGACAATGTTTTTATTAATGCGAAACGGATCTTTAACGATAAAATCTTTATCTAGCCACCAAACCACTTCAAGACCTTGCTCTTCACCAAATTGAGACAGTTTCTGATATAAGGTTTCGCCGGTTCTAAATGGTCTGCTTGATATATCGCCACGCCAAGATTTTCGATATGGGCGAGTAATCATTTTACGGGCTTCTAAAATATCTTCTAGGCTACCTTGTGGCTCATTTAAGTAAACCACATTTTTTCTTACAACGGGGCCTTTATCGTCAAGCCCAGGTCTAATACTTGAGTAAAAATTTGATAAGCCTTCAGCTGCTTTATTGCTTGATAAGCGTTCACTTCTTGATTGTGGCTCTGGTTTAGCATTTGGTGTTGTGTCGGTTTTAAATTCTTCTTTGGGCGTTTCTTTTACTAATGCTTCAGATGAAGATCCGGTAAAGCCACTCGCAAACTCAGATATCATATCCATGTTGGCTAAAAGAACGTATGCGACACCCGCCAAGATAGTGCCAAAAATTAAATTTCTAATCCAAAAGCTCATAAACTCAAATACTGCCTGTTAATATACTGTTTACTCTACTCAATTATGATTTTTTATACAATGAAGGATCTTCGGGGGTTGGTCGAGTTTTAAAACGACGGTGTAGCCACATGTATTGATCTGGTGCACGCATTATAGCCTTTTCTAATTCTTGGTTAACGCGTGTTACATCTGCGACGTCATCATCGGTTGGGAAGTTCTCTAATGCTGGTGTTACTTCTATTGTATATCCCGAGCCGTCTTCATTACGTGTAGGGATAACCATCATGGTTTCTACATTTTTTTGGCGTGCAAAAATAAGCGTGCCGGTGGTCGTTGCGGCATCTTTAACGTTGAAAAACGGCACAAACTCACTTTTGCTTCTGCCATAGTCTTGATCGGGCAAATAGATACAAGTTTCTTTTTCTCTAAGGGAGCGAATTAACCCTTTAACATCACGTTTGCCTAACATGTATTTGTTTGAGCGGCCGCGTCCTCGAAACTGAAAGTATTCCATTAACTCATTATTATGTGGTCGATAGAAAACAACGGTAGGGTGCTGTGTGCCCATTGCTCTGCAATTTATCTCGACGCTTAGATAATGCATCGCTAATAATAAAACGCCATTACCCGCTTCTTTTGCCTTAGCTATGTGCTCTAATCCTTTAACTTTTACTTTGCGCTTTACACGCCAGTTTGGCCACCACCAACCCATGCCTGTTTCAAACAATGCAATGCCGGTATTTTCGAAATTAGCTTTTAACATACGTTTTCTTTCGTCTTCTGACATATTCGGAAAACACAATTTAAGATTGGTATCGGCAACGCTTTGACGACTTGAGCCTATCTTCATCAGTAGCCTACCGACCATGCGGCCCAAGCCTAGTTGCCATTTATAAGGCAACCATGAAATAGAATATAAAATGAATACGGCGAACCAAGTTAGCCAGTATTTCGGTAACAAAAACGACAGTTTGAAATTAGGTTGTAATACTTTGTTGCTGCTCAAAATTAATCAATTTCTTCTTGCGATTTATGGGCGAGAATTATACGCCAATTGCGCTAAATAGCGAATATGGATATTGAGAGGAAAGAGTGATTAATTGTATAAAGCACTGTGTTAAGTCGTTTTCTTGAAGTAAAATGTCACTAACATACAAGCCATGAGATTAAATAGTAAATGACAGAAGCTCTTTCGCAAGGCAAACATGACAATGAGATTGAATTGATTATTGGTAATTCTAATTCAAATTTCTCAGGCGTTACGTCAACCATGTTGCAAGTATTACCGCATCAACAAAAGCACATGAATTTGCGTGTGATGGGGAAACATCATTTACCGGATGCTAGTTTAGCTATTAGTTTTTGGCAGGTGGCTAAAATGTGCCGTAAGCCTTTGTCGAACGGAAAGTTTCGTGTATTTCAAGCGCGCCGAGTTGATGAAATGATTCAAGCGTTGTTATTGAAATACCTTTTTAGGTCAAAAATCAAAATTGTGTTTAGTTCTGCCGCTCAAAGAAAGCGCGCCGGATTTACTAAGTGGTTAACTGAGCGAATGGATGCGGTCATCGCAATGTGTAAAGCGTCAGCAAGCTATCTTCATTGTGAACCTGATGCCATTATTTATCACGGTATTGATGTTAAGGCTTATCAACCTGCAAAAGATAAAGAAGCACAATGGCAGTCACTTAACTTGCTGCCTGAAAAAGTAGATAAAAACAAACGCGGTATCGCTATTTTAGGTCGCGTAAGAAAGCAAAAAGGTGTTCACCTTTTTGTCGAGGGCTGTATCAATGTGCTGGCTAAATACCCTGATTATACGGCGGTAGTGGTCGGCACCATTTCTAGTAGTAACGAAGAGTTTGTTAATGAACTAAAAGCCCAAATTGATGCGGCAGGGTTGAGTGAACGTATTGTTTTTGCTGGTGAGCAGAAGTTTTCTGATATCCCTAAAATTTTTAGTGCTTTATCGTTAGTGGCCGCTTTAAGTGATAATGAAGGCTTCGGCTTAACAATATTAGAAGCGATGAGTTGTGAAGCGGCAGTGTTAGCATCTGAAGCGGGGGCTTGGCCAGAAGTTGTTAGACAGGGTGTTGATGGTTATGTGGTACCCACCAATGATGTACAAGCAGTATCTGAAAAACTTGAACTTATGTTAAGCGACGATGAGAAATTAATTGCAATGGGTAAAACTGGCCGTCAACGCATTGTTGAGCATTATACCGTGGAACGAGAAGCTAAAGAGTTATGTGACTTTTTTAGAAGCCTCATGTCTAGCTGAATTACAGTAGCATTGTGTTATATAGGTCAGTCGCGTTAAGCACTGGCCTTTTTTATTGTAGGATGACATCGGCTAACCAAATATTTGACGTTGAATTTTCAATTTGATCTACCACTAAAAGGTGTTCGTTGCGGGAAACTGAAAAGTGGTTAGCTACGACGCCAGATAAATCATATAAATCTATTATCGCAAGCGAGGCGAGTGCTATTTTTTCAATGCTTCTATTTTTTTGGACGTATAAATTTTCATTACGGATCTGCCATTTATCCCATAAATTTAGTGGGAAAGTAGCATCCACTTTTTGTTCTACGTTGCGCTCTAAATCGAGCATGTATAATCCATCAATATGATACTTTGTAAAATAAAGGTGGTTATTATTATCATCATATTGGCTTGAGTAACCGCCATTAACGGTCAGCTGAAAAGGGGCTTGCTGATTGCTCGTTCCTTGCCAAAGTTGCCAGCTTCCTGCCTGTTTTGAGCTAAAAATAAAGTCTGTTTTATTTAAGAACGTCACATGATGAATGGTATTAAATTGTGTATACAGCTGTTGCCAATGTTTCTGGCTTAGCGCTTTGACAAATAACTTTCCATTGATACTTGCAAGAATTTTACTGTCATCAGGCGACCAAACAAAGTTGCTATAAAACTTTATGGGCTCAGGTAGACCAATATCAAAAACTAAGCCTTGATTATTTTTGATATAGAGTGATTCATGTTGACTGTTTTTAGCGAGAAATAAAATACTTGATGTTGTATTGGCGAATACCGGTTTGTAGTTCATCGCTTTAGAATGTGTTACCGCATGATGCGCAGCAAGCTGTTGTTCATTTATTTCGTATTGATGAATATTGACTTGATACTGATCTTCAACAAAGGCTACAGTGTTTTGTCTATTTGTGGTCGTCAATTGTGATACGTCGGTATTATTGTCAATAAGTGATTTTTCTTGAACACTTAAATCGAACATTATTAAGCCTGTATCTTCTGAAACGATAATTTGCTGATTGCTTAGCCAAGACATGCCAGAAGGAGACTGAAAGCGTTGATAACTCGTTTGTGTTTGTTGTTGAGGGTTAACAATTTTAAGTAATGAGCTGCCATCGACTAAATGTTCCATGACCGCCAGTTCACCGCTTTGCTGATTATAATTGAATAGATAGTCACCATAACTAACCTTGCTACTTGAAGACTCGGTAATGCGTGTATTTTTTCCGTCACTCAATGATAGAGCGAAAATACCATAAGGTTGCTCAGCGTGTTCTCGATATTTATAAAATAAGGTGTGCGTATCATTAGCGTATTCAAGCTTTGTCATTGCCTGTTTAGCGCAAGGTCTGATGATTGAAGGCGGCTCACCGATAAGAGAAATGTTCACTATTTCACAATCACGATCTTGAAGGTTATTAAAGCGCGTTGCGATTATTTGATTGTTTGCGAACACAGCATCCATATAAAAGTATGTGTCATTGGTTAATACTTTTGCTGGTGTATTATCGGTATAGCCTAAGAAAACCTGTGCGTTATTTTTCTCGGGTGATTTGTGCAAAAAAACAAAGGAAGATGATGCCAGAGAAAATTTTGGCGAAAAAGACGTACCTGAAAGAGATATCAACGGTTCACTTTGTTTTGCAAACACATAGCCTTGTTCCGGTTGTAAGTAATTTTGCCATGGTAGTACAAACGCTCCCCCTACAATTAGCACCATTACTACCATAGCCTTAGCGAATAATTTACGTTTTGCTTTAGGTCTAGTTTGGTAGGTAGGAATAGTGGTTTGAGTTGGCTTTTTTGGGGATGGGGTTGTAATTGGCTCATTCATGTTCAAACCAACACTTGCTTTTTCAAAGGGGTGTTGCATAAGTTGGTACCGCTGATAACCAATACTTACCAATAATGAAGGGTTACTCGGATCTTCTTCTAATAAGTAGTGTAGCTTTGCCATATCGGCAATGAGTGAGGGCGGTGCCTTTTTTTCATGATAAAATCGTTTACTGAGATTTTTTAATTCTATGGGCTGCTGTGGGTGTTCACAGAAAAACACTAATAAATTAAAAACCTGTGGCTCTATAGAAATGAGATGGTCAGCTTTAGTCACCAATCGATTAATGGTATCAACTTCAAACCCTGCCAATTGATATCTCATATTTTGCTTCCCTGTCTTTTTGCGTTATGTGTAATTATTATCAGGAATTACCGCTATCCATTTTATTACGCAATTGTCATATTTCTTTTTTATAATAATAAATTAGATAGAGCAAGTAGTTTAACTTGCTTTATTAGTGAAAAAGCGTAGAATACGCGAGCTTTTCTATCACCTTAGTGATAGGAATGTCTGGATATTCGTTTTAACATTTAAATTAATAGAGGGCGATATGGTTACCATTCGTTTAGCTCGTGGTGGCGCTAAAAAGCGTCCATTCTATCAGGTAGTTGTTGCAGACAGCCGTAACTCTCGCGATGGTCGTTTCATCGAGAAAGTAGGTTTCTTCAACCCATCAGCACAAGGTCAATCTGAGAAATTACGCTTAGACATCGACCGCATCAACCACTGGGTTGGTCAAGGCGCTGGTTTATCTGATCGTGTGGCTAAGTTAGTTAAAGACGCACAAGCTGCTGCTTAATAACTTGCACTTTAGGAGTTTTTAGTTGTGAATGATGTAGAAAACTTAATCACGTTAGGTAAAGTAGGCTCAGTTTACGGAATCAAAGGTTGGTTGAAAATTCACTCGTTTACCGAAAACCCTGCAGATATATTTGACTATTCACCTTGGTCATTAAAATTAGGTGGAAAATTACAATCAGTGACTGTTACCGATTGGCGTAAGCATAATAATGGTTTAATCGCTAAATTTTCTGGTGTTGATGACAGGGACATGGCTCAAAGCTTTGTTAGTTCTGAAATTTCCATTAAAGAAAGCGTATTGCCTGAATTGCCGGAAGGCGAATTCTATTGGCGTGACCTTATTGGCATGAGTGTTGTTACAGAGCAAGGTTATAGCCTAGGTGAAGTGACAGACTTAATGGAAACTGGCGCTAACGATGTACTGGTTGTAAAAGCAAACCGTAATGACGGCTTTGGAAAGAAAGAGCGTTTAATTCCGTATCTTTTTGAACAAGTAGTTAAAACGGTAGATGCGAAAAACAAACAAATTACAGTTGACTGGGACCCGGGTTTTTAATTGGTGACTACATATAAACTACAGGTAGGGGTGATAAGCCTTTTTCCTGAAATGTTTAATGCAATCACACAATTTGGGGTGACTGGCCGAGCGATACGTAACGAAATCATAGAGTTTCAAACTTGGAACCCTAGAGATTTCACCCATGATAAGCATCGCACTGTTGACGACCGACCTTATGGCGGTGGTCCAGGAATGCTGATGATGGTGCAACCGTTACGAGACGCCATACTTGCTGCGAAAGCGGCATTAGGCGACGATGCGAAGGTTATTTATTTGTCACCACAAGGGCGAAAGCTTAGTCAAAGTGGAGTTCGTGAGTTATCCCAATCGAGCAAGTTGATATTTATCGCTGGCCGATATGAGGGAATAGACGAACGGATCATTCAATCGCTAGTCGATGAAGAATGGTCTGTTGGTGATTATGTGTTAAGTGGTGGGGAACTGCCGGCGATGACACTAATTGATGCAATAGCACGTTTTGTTCCTGGGGTATTAGGACATGAACAATCAGCTCAGCAGGATTCATTTTCTGATGGCTTATTAGATTGTCCACACTATACAAGACCTGAAGTACTCGATGGTGAATCGGTACCAAAAGTTTTATTAAGTGGTAATCATGAACATATTCGACTTTGGCGTTTAGAGCAATCGTTAGAAAGAACGTGGACCAGAAGACCTGAACTTTTAACTGACCTAGCTCTGACGGCTGAGCAAAAGGCGATACTTGATCATATTAAGTTAGCCAAAGCAGACCGTGAATCCTAGGAAAGAAGGTAAATATGAGTAACATTATTAAAGCTCTTGAAGCAGAGCAAATGAAAAAAGATGTACCAGCATTCGCACCAAGTGACACTGTTGTTGTACAAGTAAAAGTTAAAGAAGGTGATAAAGAACGTCTTCAAGCATTTGAAGGTGTTGTTATTGCTGTTAAAAACCGCGGCTTACATTCAGCTTTCACAGTTCGTAAAATTTCGAGCGGTGTTGGCGTTGAACGTGTATTCCAGACACATAGCCCAGTAGTTGACTCAATCACAGTCAAGCGTCGCGGTGACGTTCGTCAAGCTAAACTATACTACTTACGTGAGCTTTCTGGTAAAGCTGCTCGTATCAAAGAGAAGTTGACGAAGAAGTAATAATAATTGCTTATACCCTTTTAAAAAGCCTGACAATTTGTCAGGCTTTTTTGTAGGTATCTAAATAATCATATTATGGATTACAAAATAGCTTATCCATAGCTTCTTTGTTTTCAGGCTTAGTATTTGTTAATTCTCGTAAATTTAAGTTTTCAAGAAACATAAAAAAATCATCAATAGTGCTTTTTTGAATCAAAATATCGATATCAGCATCGAGTAATCGCTCTTCTTCAAAGCAAACATTTTCAATACTAATACCAAATGAGCCGGTACCTTTTCTGCCATTGTCTTTATAGTCTTTAGCTTGCATAAGAGACTTTTTCATCGTGTTAGCATCTTCAGCAGTTAGATTAAACAGGGTGATTTGCTCATGTGGCTCTAGGCCGTTAGCCAGTGCTCCTGAAATTGCACGTGTTTGTGTGACGCTAGGCAGAAGCTTTTCTTGGATATAGAGAGTTTCATCATCCGAAATAAAAGATAAATTGATAACCACATTGCCTTGTTCAATTTTAAGCGCCTTATCCGTTCTTACGGCGATTGAAAGTTGCGCCGGCTTTAAGGCAAAAAGGTCGAATGTTACCATCTCATATATGCCTTTAAAGGTCATGTTTGCACAAGCTGAGAGTAAGCAAATTGATAGTAGCAGTGTGATCAGTCTATTCATTATTTTCAGTCCTTTGTTTTATTGGTTATGGCTATGAGTGATGGCGAAGAAAAAAGTTCAAGAGGGTTACTTATATTTCACGCTTATAAGGCATAGAAAAATTATCAGTGCATTAACAAATTATTTCGATACACTAGAGTGAAAATTAGGCACTAACATAATAATTAAGCCAGAGAGAATTATCATGAAGGATCTGTTACCTCGTTACCCTGTCCATCAGCAAGCAGTGGCAACTACACACCTAAACAACGCTCAGTATAACGCGCTATACCAACAATCAATCGAAGATCCCGACACCTTTTGGGCAACGCAAGCTGAACAATTTATTGATTGGTATGAGCCATGGCAAGAAGTCTCAAATATTGATTTTAAAACAGCAGACGTCAGTTGGTTTAAAGGTGCGAAACTAAACGCAAGTTACAACTGTATTGATCGTCATTTGCCGACAAAGGCCAATGACATCGCAATGATTTTTGAAGGTGATGAACCGACAGATGATTTGTCGGTGACCTATCAAGAGCTTCATGATCATGTGTGTCGTTTTGCTAACCTATTAAAAGATCGTGGTGTTAAAAAAGGCGATCGTGTATGTATTTACATGCCGATGATTCCTGAAGTGGGTTATGCAATGCTTGCTTGTGCGAGAATTGGCGCTATTCATTCTATCGTGTTTGGTGGATTTTCTACTGAGTCGATTAAAGCTCGTGTGTTGGATGCCGACTGCCAAGTTGTTATTACTGCAGATGAAGGCGTTCGCGGTGGTAAAATCATTCCACTAAAGGCGAACGTTGACGAAGCCATTAAAGATTGTCCGAATGTTCATACTGTTGTCATGGTTGAACGTACAGGTAACGAAGTTGAGTGGTTTGAAGGTGTTGATGTAGCCTATACCGACGTCATTTTAAATTACCCTGCTAGCTGTGAGCCTGAGGTGATGGATGCCGAGGACCCGTTATTTATTCTCTATACCTCGGGTTCTACAGGAAAACCTAAAGGGGTATTGCACACGACGGGTGGTTATTTATTGTATGCGGCAATGACACATAAATATGTTTTTGATTACCAAGACGGTGAAGTATTTTGGTGTACCGCCGATGCTGGCTGGATTACAGGTCACTCTTACATTTTCTATGGGCCACTTGCAAATGGCGCAACTACGTTAGTATTTGAAGGTGTACCAACGTATCCGGATGCGAGTAGATTTTGGCAAGTGTGTGAAAAGCATGGCGTAAATGTTTTTTATACGGCACCAACGGCAATACGGGCATTGATGAGCTTAGGTGATGAGCTTGTTCAAAACTACGATAGGAGTGCCATTAGGTTATTAGGATCTGTAGGAGAGCCAATTAACCCTGAAGCATGGCACTGGTATTATGAAATTGTTGGTGAAAGTCGTTGTCCTATAGTTGATACATGGTGGCAAACGGAAACAGGTGGTATTTTGATTACATCAATGCCGGGTTCAGCCGATATGAAACCAGGTAGCGCTGGCCTACCATTTTTTGGCGTAAAACCTGCCTTACTTAATCGAGAGGGTGAAGAGTTAACAGGGAAGGCTAAGGGAGCGCTAGCACTTACCGGTAGCTGGCCGGGGCAAATGAGAAGTGTGTATGGTGATCATCAACGCTTTTTTGATACCTATTTTAGCCAATATTCGGGTTACTACTTTACTGGCGACGGCGCTAAGCGCGATGAAGACGGTTACTATTGTATTACCGGCCGCATAGATGATGTTTTGAATGTCTCTGGTCATCGACTAGGCACCGCTGAGATTGAAAGTGCTTTGGTATTGCATCCTGCTGTAGCTGAAGCTGCTGTGGTTGGTTACCCGCATGAAATTAAAGGGCAAGGCGTATACTGCTTTATTACCTTGATGAACAACGCACATGAATCTGATGAATTGATTGATGAGCTTAAAGGATTTGTTGCCGCTGAATTAGGTAAATTTGCCAAGCCTGACTATTTGCAATACGCACCTGGGCTACCTAAAACTCGTTCAGGAAAAATTATGCGTAGAATATTGAGAAAAATTGCAGAGAATGAGCTCTCTAACCTTGGTGACACAAGTACTTTAGCTGATCCTAGCGTTGTTGAACATTTGATTGATAACAGAATTATCCACGAATAGAGCATGCTCGGTTTGAATATAAAAGGCACCTTCGCGTGCCTTTTTTAATAAAAAATACTGTAAATTATTATTTACGAAAGGTGTACTCTGATTTTTACGGCGTTATATTGTTGTTTTTATGGCGGCTATTGACAAAGCTTTATTAAAGTGAAAATAAAGCTTGACCTTGTTGAGCAAAAGCTTTAAAAATGTACCCACAAAGGCGACTTGTCGCATACCCATTGCGGCGCATTTTTTTAAGCACATAGAGATACATCATAGGTCCACAACTACATGCTTACTTTTTCATATCGATATTATCGCCTCTATTCTTTTTTTAAGTAAGTTCTCACGCTTACGCCCCCTTTTTCTATAATACAAATTAACAAGTCATTGGAATAACACTATGTCGACACCTATTAAGAGTCGTTTAAACGATATTCACGTTAACGCGGAAGAAGTATTAATTACACCTAAAGCGCTTCGCGACGAATTACCACTTTCTGAGCAAGGCCGTGTATTTGTGCAGCAAGCTCGTGAAACCATCGCCAATATTATTCATAAAAAAGATCATCGATTACTGGTGATTTCAGGCCCATGTTCGATTCATGACCCAAAAGCAGCTAAAGAATATGCTCATCAATTAAAGGCACTTCACGAAGAATATAAAGACAGCTTATACATTGTTATGCGTGTGTATTTTGAAAAGCCAAGAACAACCGTTGGTTGGAAAGGTCTTATTAATGATCCGCATATGGACGGGTCTTTTGATGTGAGTGCTGGGTTATATCAGGCGCGTGAATTATTAATTTACTTAACAGAGCTTGGCATTCCTTTGGCAACTGAAGCACTTGACCCTATTAGTCCACAATACCTTGCTGAACTATTTAGTTGGTCTGCAATTGGCGCGCGAACTACTGAATCACAAACCCATCGAGAGATGGCGAGTGGTTTATCAATGCCGATTGGTTTCAAAAATGGTACCAATGGCAGTCTAGGTGTTGCTATCAATGCATTACAATCAGCTGCGTCATCACATCGTTTCATGGGAATAAATCGTCAAGGACAAGTTGCATTGATTAAAACATCAGGTAACCCTGATGGCCATGTCATCTTGCGAGGAGGGACACAACCAAATTATGATTCGGTAAACGTCTCTATTTGTGAGCAAGAGCTTGAAAAACATAGTTTATCACCTAGCTTAGTGATAGATTGCAGTCATAGTAATTCCAGTAAGGATTACCGTCGTCAGCCCCTTGTAGCAGATAATGTTTTCAACCAAATTGTTGATGGTAATAAATCAATTATTGGTATTATGCTAGAAAGTCATTTACAGGCGGGAAATCAAAGTGCCGACTTGCCTAAAAATGAGTTAGCCTATGGCGTTTCGGTAACAGATGCCTGTATCGATTTTGAAACAACAAAGAGCTTAATAGCGTCAGCAGATGACAAGTTACGCCAAGTGCTGCGTGATAGGTTAGCTAATTAAAGAGAGCTATATGAAGGAATTTGAGCAACAGTTGCTAAATTTGCGTGGTGAAATTGACGATTTAGATCGTCAATTAGTTGATTTACTTGCAAAACGTAGAGATGTCACAACCAAAGTCGGTAAATTAAAAAGTGAAGTTGGTAAGCCTATTTTTGATAGTGAGCGAGAAGCGCAATTAATCGATAAAAGGCGCTCTCAAGCTCAGTTAGCTGGCGTAAATGCTGATCTTATTGAAGATATCTTGCGTCGAATTATGCGGGATTCATATCAAAGCCAAGATGAAAGTGGCTATATGTCAGTGCACCAATCTCAGAAAAAAGTTGTTGTTATTGGTGGGGCAGGGCAGCTTGGCTCGATATTCGTTGATTTGTTTGAGCGAACTGATTACTTAGTCGACATTATTGAACAAGAGCACTGGCCTAAAGCTGAACAAATGTTAGCTGACGCTGATTTAGTGATTGTATCTGTGCCAATTCGTATAACGCCCTTCATTATTCAGCAATTAAATAACTTACCACCACATTGTATTTTAGCTGATGTGACATCGGTAAAAGAGTCGCCTCTTTATGAAATGATGAAAGTCCATAACGGACCTGTTGTTGGTTTGCATCCTATGTTTGGACCTGACGTTACGGGTCTTGTGAAGCAAACAATCATCATGTGCGAAGGTCGTGGGCCTGAGCAGTATCAATGGCTACTCGATCAGTTAGAGATATGGGGAGCAAAAATTTATCCCGTTAGTGCGCAAGAACATGATCATGCGATGTCGATGGTGCAAGTGATGCGACATTTTTCAACGATTGCTTATGGTTACCATTTAATGACTGAAGGGGCTAATTTACAGCAACTTGTTGATATGAGCTCACCCATATATCGACTAGAAATTATTATGGTCGGACGATTATTTGCTCAAGATCCAGTACTTTATACAGACATTATTTTTGCTAACAATGAAAATATCAGTATGATGAAACGATTCGCATATCGTTTCCTCGAATTATTAGAAGACGTGGAAATGGGGGATAAGGAAGACTTTATCACTATGTTCAATCAGGTATCTAATTGGTTTGGTGAGTACGCTGATATCTTTTTATCAGAAAGTAAGTCTATGTTGTTAAAAGCCAATGAACTTAAGAAACACTAACATGTATAAACACTTTTTATCGTCATCACTTGCTTTATTATTGAGTATTTTTGCTAGCTTTACTTATGCTGGCTCAGGTCACGACCATGATTTTCCAGTTGGTGTTATAACAAAGCAGCAAGTATTGGAAAATGCTGGTTTTGCCATTAGTTACAATGGCTTTGAACTAAATGAACGCGATCTAGAGCTAAGCCAATATTGGGGTAAAAACGTTCGTGTGGAAGTGTATTTTGGGATGTGGTGTCACGACAGTGAACGCGAAGTGCCAAGACTTATCAAGGTGTTGGATAATCAGCCTGACGTTAAATTATCTTTATTTGCTTTGGATATAAAGAAGCAAGATCCTGAAGGAATAGCAAAGGCTAAAGGTGTAAAATATACACCGACCATCATCGTTTATATGGATAACCAAGAAGTGGGTCGTATTATTGAACGGCCTGATGTGTCGCTGACAGAAGACATTCAGCAAATGTTAGCGAAATAAAAAAACCGAAGCTTATTGCTTCGGTTTTTGTTTGTTTTCTTATTCGTTTTTAGAACTGATAAGACAGACCTACCGAAAAGGAAGTATCGAGCCAGAGCGCTTCGGAAAACTCAGCGCTACAAACATCGTTTTGACAAAAAATAGCTGAGTCTTCATCAACAAGGCTAAAATTTCCACGAAGTTCTGTGACAAAAGCCAGTTTATCTGAAAATTGGTGGCGAGTGCCAACGGCTACACCAGCAGAAGGAAATATATCATCGTCGTATTGCGCATCGAATTGAGCAAAGCCAATACCTAATGAAACCGTTGTGATGTAGTGTTCTTGATGGAAGAACGCGATGCCATTGAAGTGACCGTATGTAATATCTAAGTCTTGGGTTAGGTTATCGCCGTAATCAAATTGGTGACTAACACGGCTTAATAAGACTTGGCCTTGACCATTTGGACTGTCGTACCAAGCAACACTAAAACCAAGGCTAGGGCCATTATCAACCGATAGATCACCACCAGTAGCATCAATAAGCTCGCTGCTCATGCTGTAACCAATCCACGGTGTTATCTCAAAGCCTTTTTCCGCAGTTGCAGCACTGCAGGCGCCACTTATTAATGCCAGTGCAAGCATACAACCTTTTAATTTCATTGTTATTATATTCCCTTTCATTCCTTAACCTTAGGTTACTACGCTGGTATTACAATTCAAGTTTTTAGTTTGCTTTAGCAAAAGACAAAACAAAGGTCGCGATGTCTACTAGCAGCATTTTTGCTGATTTACCCTTACTGTTTAACGGCTTAGCAGTAGCGTTTTCTTGTGCTAAACCATGAAAGGTAATGGCTAGTTCTTCAACGATCAAACCAGGCTTTACACTATCTTCGGTTAACCCTTTTTGGTAATTGCCTAGGTTAAGCTGAACTTGACTTTGTAACTTAGGATCATTGGTTACTTCAACACCTTGTAATACTAAATGCGTGATTTTGATCGGCGGCTTTTTGTAGCTTTTCCTGTCGATTGCATAAGTGACTTTTTCAACGTAAAAAAGTTGTTCGCCATTTTGTGCCTTTGCTGACAATGACAAAATAGTGCCACTGTATGATTGGCTGTCTACATGACCAATGTCTACATGAGTACCCGTTGCTAAACTTAACTCATTTTGTAGTTCAGCATGTAAATATTGGTTGAAGGAACTTGGTGCCAATAACCATAGTGAAGCACCTAACATAATGAGTATAGCAACCGCTATTGGAAACAACTTATTCATATATTTAACAATCCTTTTGATGATTGATTCTATTATAACGATTCTTTTGCGTTTAATAAGGCGAAATTTGAGATAAGTTGTATCGAGCAATTAGGCGGATTTGCGCTATATTATGGGGGTTCTCCTTCACGTAATTGATAGTCTATGTCTAAATCTATATCAAACCGGTTACCCTTAATTATTTTGGCGCTAATGCTTATTAGCGTTGTTGTTTATTTACAATGGCCTCAAGAGGTTAAAGAGCAAAAACGTGGCGCTCGAACCGTATCAGTTAAAATAGCGTTAGCCGAAACGAATGATTTTAAAGATACGGTTGAATCTTTAGGTAGTGCTGTTGCTAACGAGCAGGTATTTATTACGTCTAAGAGTTCTGATTTTGTCGAGCAAATCTCATTTGAAGATGGTCAATTAGTTAAGAAAGGCCAAGTGCTAGTGCGTTTAAATAGCCAAGAAGAAAATGCCAAGGTCAAAGAATTAGAAGCTAATTTAGCCGAATCAGTTGCTCAACTTCATCGCTTGCAAGGTTTGTTTAAAAAGAACGCGACATCTGAGTCGGTGGTTGAAGAGCAAGAAGCAAAAACCAAAGCGATTGGTGCGCAATTAATGAGTGCAAAAACGAAACTTTACGACTTAACTATTCGTGCACCTTTTGATGGTGTTTTAGGGTTTCGTGAAATTAGTGTTGGTGCTTATGTGAGTGCTGGCGACGTGATTACAAGTTTAGATGACCTGAGCCAAGTAAAGGTTGACTTTAATATTCCTGAGCGCTTTTTTACCACAGTCAAACCTGGTCAAAAAGTTGAAGCGATTAATGCCGCGTATGACGAAGTGTTTATTGGTGAAATTAGTTCAATCGACTCACGTATTGACCCAGCAACAAGAATGGTTAAGGTACGCTCGATAGTGCCAAACGAAGAGCAAAAGTTGCGAGCTGGCATGTTACTGAACATTGTTGTTGAACGAAATGTTGAGCAGGTATTGATGGTACCAGAGAGCGCAATTATTCCAATTGAGAACGACCATTTCGTTTTTACTGTTGAAGAGGGGAAGGCGAAAAAAACACAAGTAACCATTGGCAGAAGGCAGCCGGGTATTGTTGAAATAATCAGTGGCTTAGCACAAGGCCAAGGTGTTGTGATTGAAGGTGCACTTAAATTACGTGATGGCAGTGCCATTCAAGTCTTGGAGTAATTTACGTGATTCTTTCTGATTTATCGGTAAAACGTCCCGTATTTGCCACCGTAATTAATCTACTACTGATTACGTTTGGTATCGTCGCTTTTTTCTTTTTACCATTGCGTGAATATCCGGATATTAACCCACCAGTTGTTAGCATAAATACTGCCTACCCAGGTGCATCAGCAGCTATTGTTGAAACCAAAATTACCCAAGTACTTGAAGACCGTATTAGTGGTGTCGAAGGGGTTAAAAACATTACCTCAACCTCGCGCGTTGGTCGTTCAAATATCACGATTGAATTTGAACTAGACAGAGATATTGATTCAGCAACAAATGATGTGCGCGATCGTATTTCTAGAGCACTACGTCAATTACCAGAACAAGCTGATCCGCCGCAGGTGTTTAAAGCCAATGATGATGAAAATGTTATCGTTTGGTTTGTCTTGCAATCTGACTCACTATCAACCCTTGAGCTAACTGATTACGCCAATCGATATATTGTCGATCGGTTCTCAGTAGTAGATGGTGTCGCACAAGTGCGCGTAGGTGGTGGTAGAACATACGCCATGAAAATATTCTTAGATAGAACCCGCATGGCAGCACGTGGTGTTACCGTTGACGATATTGAAGGCACATTACGTTCTGAAAATATTGAATTACCAGCAGGTGAAATTGAATCGATTGATCGTGACTTTTCTATTCGCGTAGAAAGAAGCTTTCTAACCGAGCAAGACTTTGCCAATCTTGTTATTGCCCGTTCTGCAGATAATACGTTAGTGCGTTTGTCTGATGTTTCTCGTGTCGAAGTCAGTGCTGAAGACGATGAAAATATGTTTAAGGGCAACGGTAAAAACATGGTTGGCTTAGGTATTATTAAGCAATCAAAAGCCAATACCCTTGAAGTTGTTAAAGCCGCTCGAAGTGAAATGGAAAAAATTCGAGATGGTTTACCGCTAGGTACGACGATTTTAAATAGCTACGACTCATCAGTTTTCATTCAAGGGTCTATTGATGAAGTCTACAATACGCTCATTGTCGCGATGTTGATGGTTGTTTTAGTGATATTCCTGTTTCTTGGTAACATTCGGGCGACTTTTATTCCTGCTGTAACGGTTCCCGTTGCCTTAATTGGCTCTCTTATTGTGTTATCAGGGCTTAATTTTTCTATTAACTTGTTAACGCTATTAGCACTTGTATTAGCTATCGGATTAGTTGTTGATGATGCTATTGTAGTACTTGAGAACATCTATCGTCGTATTGAAAATGGTCAAACACCATTAGTTGCAGCATACCAAGGTGGCAGAGAAGTAGCCTTTGCTGTTATTGCTACAACGCTAGTGCTGGTTGCTGTGTTCGTGCCACTTGTTTTCTTATCAGGCAATATAGGTCGCTTATTTACCGAATTTGCGTTAGCTATCGCCGCTGCTGTTGTTTTCTCTAGTTTAACTGCCTTATCTCTAACACCAATGATGTGTTCAAAGTTGTTAAGAAAGAAAGAGCGCTCATCGTCATTTGGGCAGTTACTTGACCGCGGTTTTAGTAAGTTAGAAGATAAATACGTGCAAAGCTTAAGTTATACGATTAAGCAGCCACTTATGTTGATACTCGTTGTCGGCTTAGCACTGTTTTCTGCGTTTTCACTTGTGAATAAATTACCTTCTGAATATACGCCGAAGGAAGATCGCGGCAATATGTTTGTCATCATGCAAGGTGCTGAAGGCGCAAGTTACGAAAATAATGTGAAAAACATGAACACGATTGAAGGCATGTTACTTGAGTATTTAGAACGTGGTGATTTAGATCGTGTTATTACACGTGTGCCGGGCTTTGGTGGGACAGGCGGTATTGCCATTATTGGTTTGCCGGAATGGCGCGAGCGAAATATGTCAACGTTTGAGTTCTCAGCACGCTTTAATAAAGAGTTATCTTCAGTGACGGATGTTCGAGCATTTGCCATTATGCGTCGTGGAATTGGCGGTGGTGGTAACAGTCAACCTGTCGAATTTGTTTTACAGGGCAATACCTATGCTGAATTAGCCAAGTGGCGCGATATCGTTGTTGCCAAAGCGCAAGAAAACCCTAACTTACTTAGCGTGAATAGTGATTACAAAGAAACTTTCCCACAGCTTCTTGTGCAAATTGATCAAAACAGAGCTTATGACTTAGGTGTTCCTGTAGGTGATATTGCGAAAACGTTAGAAACAATGCTTGGTCAACGTCGCGTGACAACTTATGTAGAACGTGGTGAAGAATATGATGTTATTTTGGAAGGCTTTAAAGAAGATTATAAAAGTCCTAAAGACATCGATAATATTTACGTGCGCTCAAGAAAAAGTGGTGAGTTGATTCCATTGGCGAATTTATTAACCATACAAGAAAATGCTACATCGTCGCGTTTAAATCGATACAACAGGCTTCGTAGTGTAACTATTACTGCCAATTTAGCGCCAGGCTATGCCTTAGGCGATGCTTTGACATACTTGAATGAAGTTGTTGATGAAAACCTACCGAGTGATGCCCAGGTTGATTACAAAGGTCAATCACTGCTTTTACAAGAGTCAGGTAACTCAATTGTTTTTGTCTTCTTGTTAGCGTTGTTGATTACTTATTTGGTGTTATCAGCCCAATTTGAAAGCTTTATACATCCGTTTGTTATTCTACTTACGGTGCCATTAGCGTTAGTTGGTGCTTTGATGGGGCTTGAATTAATGGGAATGAGTTTAAATATTTATTCTCAGATAGGGATCGTCATGCTCATCGGCTTAGCTGCCAAAAATGGTATTTTAATTGTTGAGTTTGCCAATCAATTACGTGACCAAGGTATCGCGTTCGAGCAAGCACTTATTCAAGCAGCACAGCAACGTTTAAGACCTATTGTTATGACAACCTTTACCACAGTTACCAGTGCTATCCCGCTAGTTCTTGCGTCAGGGCCAGGTGCGGAATCACGCATGGTGATTGGTGTGGTAATTTTTGCTGGCGTATCAGTAGCAAGTATTTTTACCTTATTTGTTGTGCCAGGCGCATATTATTGGTTATGCCGTAACACGAGCTCACCTGAGGCTATTGCTAAGCAAATTGCGGAAGAAGAAAAACTCTCGTAAAAGCGGTTGTTTGTTTTAATAATCCTCGCATTTGCGGGGATTTTTTTTAATTTTTAATCTTATTGAAAATGTGAACCGCTTGACGCATTTGAGAGATAAATGTATAAAAAATAGTCTCATACAAAAAATAATAATAAAAGGAGAGTATCGTGCTCAACGTAAATAAGAAATTGTGGTCGTTCATCATAGGCCTACTCATGACGGTCGCCTTTGTTTGGCTAGTCTCTGTAGCTAATAGCATGCCAGTGCCATCATTCTTAGCTAGCACACCGGCTACACTAACCGCTTATTACAGTGAACTAGTCACGATTTTACTGTCGATCGCTTTTACCTTCATGACCATCGTTTTAATGCGCCAACTATTTGATTTATGCCCAAGTGATCATCCGTTTTGGTTGTTTTTGCCTGTTTGCGTGTTTGTTTTAGGTTTGTTTGTTGCAAACCATGTTCTGCTGTTCACTTTGTTGTATGCGGCAGTACCGGCGATACTACTATTAAGTGTTCGTTATTGGACACAGCGTTTTAAACAGCGAAAAATATTTAGTTAGTTCTTGGTTTAACATGAAAAAGGCCTGCTATTTAGCAGGCCTTTTTTCTGAACGTAAATCCTACTAAACAGCAGTACTTGGCACACTCGTTGGGTTGATGTGCTCAATTGGGTAACAACCTAACACTTTAATAAAGTTAGTTAAGTTAGTTAGTTCACTGACAACTTCCTGCATCGCGAACGATTTAATATTGGCTTCTAAATCAATATAAAACATTTCCTCCCATGGACGGCCTTGAATTGGACGTGACTCTAGTTTGCACATGTTAATGCCTTTATTCTTTAGTACTAACAAGCACTCGACAAGTGCGCCAGGCTTTTGACCTGTGGCGAGAATTAACGTGGTTTTTGCTGGAATTTGTTCTGCAACATCTACCGACTTGCGGGCGACAAGAATGAAGCGACTGTGATTTTCATCTTGATTGGCTATCGATTTCTCTAAGGCATGTAGCTGATAAAGGTGGCCACCTTCTTCACTACCAATTACTGCCACACTTGGATCTTTCAACTCACATACTTTTGCCATGGCATCAGCCGTGCTATCACAATATTCAATACGGATATCTTTTTGTTTGTTTAAAAAGTTACTACATTGGGTGAATGGTTGACCGTGGGCGTAAATTGTTTTGATGTTTTCAAGCTCAGTATTTACGGCAGTCAGTAAACAGTGTTCAATTGGCTGAGTGATTTCACCAACAATCGCTAGATTAGTATGCTGTAACAAGTCATATACTTCGTTGATACTGCCAGATGACGTGTTTTCTATTGGTAAAATACCATAGTCAACATGACCACCTTCTACCATTTGCATTATTTCATCAAACGTTTGGCAACCAGACTCAATCATATATTCTGCGCGACGAGAAAAATAACGATGGCTTGCTAAATAACTGTATGAGCCTTTATCACCAAGGAACGCGACACTGACGGCGGGTAATTGAATGTTAGGGTTGGCTAAGGTTTGTAAATAAGCTTGTTGATTGAGCACCGAATCTTCAATAATCGTTTGGAATATACTGGTTACATAATGGGCATCTAATCCCAGTTCCTTACCTTGTTTTATCAAACGAATGAGCAGCTCTTGCTCACGTTTTTGATCGCGAACGGGGCGTACTTCATGTGCTTTACTTTTGGCTACATTGAGAGTGAGGGCGCGGCGCTTAGCAAAGAGAGTTAATAGCTCTTGGTCTAATGCTGTTATTTCTTTGCGAATTTCATCTAAATCTAATGTTTGTGCCACCGTTATTTCCTCGTTGCTTGTCATCGGTATTCGGGCAAAAAAAAACCTCCACTTGGAGGTTCTTATCGTTATTTTCTTTTGACGATAGTCAGCCTCCCACTAAGGTTGGATAAAAAAGAAAATAAAGAGGTTTTTGCGTAAAGTTTTCATGTTATTACCATATAGCTAGAGTAATCACTCTGTCAACAGTTTCCTTATAACGGATTGTGCTTTTTATATGGCATAAAAAACACAACCCTCTTCGAGCTTAGTAGCTTAATAACACCAAGGAGTATTTAGTTTCGCCGGGTAAAAATGGCGATGGCTTACCATCTTCCCAATCTTTATGCCCTAAACCATAATATGGAGACCATGGGTGACCTGCTTGGCTTGTTGGCATATGGAAGATCCCACTTTCTTCATGGCCTGGAGAAACAACCATGCGTTCTGAAGCTCCGAAAGCCTTTCCTTGAACACGAGGCATGTAACTATCGCCAGCTAAAGGTGTTTTAGGCATATCCAACCATTGACCAATAAATGGTACAGCCTTGCTTAATGGGTGTTGAATATTAGCCGTGTTTTGTTGACCCCAAGTAGCGCTCGCTAAGGGTTGAACTTTGGTCATTTCTGCTAGCGTGTTATTCAATGCCAAAGCAAATAATGCCTGCCATGAATCTTCTGGACGTAGCATAAAATTATCTGGCTGTTTTGAAACAAGCTCCCATAATGGCGTTTCAAGCTGATGACGAATGCTATGTAAACTAAAATCTTTTTCAACCTGTTGAATTGAAGAAACTAAATCTGAGAACAGTAAATCTCTAAGTTCATATCTGAAATTCCGAACAAGGCGGTATGCAACAGAATCGATGCTTGCCGTTAGGTTTTTATCTTCATTTAATATATTTTGGGCTTCTTGCCATACTGAATTTTTAGCAAGTTCGTCACCAATAAGCACGTCAGATAATAAAAATTGATGCCAACGTTTCAAGAAGACAGCGCGATCATCAAGTGCAACATCAAGCAATGCTTGCTCATCAAAGCTGTCTTTTGCCATTAAATCATCTCTAATTTGCTGACTTCTTGCACCTAGGGCATAACCGCCGTTACCCACATTTTTGTAAAGCTCGCCACCAACAACACGAGAGTTGCCTGTCCATAACCTATGATGAGATGGGTTTTTAACGCGAGGATATTCGTCACCTGTTAGGTAACCACTCCAACCGCGCTCACCTGTTGACCAGTCTGTCGATAGTTCACCAATATTGCCAAACTTTTGAGGGATAGGGCCCATAATTGTCCAGCCAATGTTACCTTTGCTATCACCTACCATTAGGTTTTGGGCTGGGATACCTGTAATTGCGGCTACTTCAAAGGCATCATCAACCGTTTTAGCTGTTTCAAGTTGCATTTGATTAAGGTTCACTGCACGTAAATCGTGGGCTACCCAACGATAAACGATTGGCGTATTGGTATGGTTTTTACCAATAACAGGTCCCCAGATAGTTTCTTGAACCATGATCTCTTCAGAGGGTTTGTCTTTAATGGCGATAACCTGAGGCACATAGGTAAAACTGCGCCATCCGTCAGGTGTTAAATACTGATTGCCAGATTCATTTAATGTTAATTCAATGATGTCGCTCCAATCACCATAACTATTGGTGTAGCCCCACGCGATATTGCCGTTACTGCCGGTAATAATATTTGGCGCGCCAGGTAAGGTAGTGCCAGTAACTTTAATGCTTTCACCTTGGTGTTTAAATTGGATTGAGGCTCTAAACCAAGTATTTGGTACTCGAATACCCAAGTGCATATCATTAGCTACGATAGCTGCGCTTGTTGAGCTAATGTCACCGCCAACTGCCCAGTTGTTTGAACCCGGTAGGAAGTCTAAGGTTGTCGAAGTCGGACTATTTGTTTTAGTTTTATGTAGTGCTGACGCAGACGGCCAAGGCGTTGTTGGCATGGTACCCGATGGAAATACCGTATCGTCAATTGCTGCATCCCAAATAGAACCTTTAGGATTTAAAAAGCTAAAGGCTTCTTCGCCTAGCGTGTCTTTTAACGCTGATAAGGTTCTTTCTCGCTTACCGTCAGACGATTGAAGGTCAAGATACATACTAAAAACTGCAAGGATAGTATCTTCTTCTTGCCACTCAACGGGATCAAGTTGCAACAATAAGTATTCAAACGGTTTTGCATGTAAATATTTTAGCCCTTGGTTTACACCTTTTGTATAGGCTTTCAATAGCGCGACTTGTGTTTTCGGTAGGCTTTTTAGAATCATACGCGCTCGATCTCTAAAACGGTGTAAACGAATTCGTTTATCGTAATCTAACGCAAGTTCACCAAATAAGCTTGATAGCTCACCGGCAGAATTTTTACGTAGCAGGTCCATCTGGAAAAAACGTTCTTGAGCGTGAACATAACCTAATGCAACAGCTGCATCTTTCCTGTTTTCTGAAAATATTGTGACAATGCCTTTCTCATCACGATCTACTTGGACGGCTTTTTCTAAACCGAGGAGTGTGCGTTTACCTTCTATTTGAGGGAGAGAGCCATCTATTTGGCTGTATATCCAAGCACCACCGCTAATTAGTACAAAGATAAGAATAAAAATTACCGAAAGAATTATTTTACGAAGTTTGCTCATAACCAAAGCCATTATTATTTTTGTATATTAAGAGTATTAAAATTAGCTGATAAAAAACAGTAATATGTTAATAAAAACTCGAAATATCGTCGAAATGATCGTCAATCAGCTAAAATGTCGTTTAACCACACAATATTAAAAGGTTGAAATTACTTGGCTTTGTAATTTGTTATAAAAATGTTTAGTTTTACAAAGTTGTTAATGTAATAATATCTTCGTAGTTAGGCTTTTTCTTAATAGAGCTTTTTGCTATTTAGGTTTCCTTTCGTTGTTTTCTCTTATTTCACGGACGTAACTTCTTCTTTATTTTTAAAAAAATAAAGAAGCGTATTTTTTGAGAGTTATAAAGGTCTGTTTTTCCGTTTATTGGGTTTTGTTAGATGAATGATAGTGGACGTTACATCAAGATTGATGATTGGTATTTTGAAGTAAAAATGGTGAAGGCCATTCGTGTAGATGAGTTTGGTCAACCGTATTCAGCAGTTGCCAACTGCAATATTAATGGCGATCAAATGTATGTTGATGGCTTAATGACAAAAGAAGATGAAGGCTTTACTAAAGAAGATGTAAATGCTTTTGTTAAGTTTTGTCAGAAGCTTGGCATTGATAGTGTAACTGATCATCGAATGAAAGAAGGCAATGCTGTGTTAAAAGAAGCGAAAGAGTTGAGATTAGATGAGCAAATAAAAATAGAGATTAAAAAGCCTGTTAGCGCTTAATGGGCCACAGCTAATATTTCAATCAGTATTTCCCTCGTCTTTTTGTTTACTTATTATATGAACCAATAAAAAAAGCCATGTTAGTAACATGGCTTTTTACGCGTTAGCTCACTAAGAATTACGCTTCTTCAGCTTCTTCTTGAGGTGCTGCTTTAGATAAAAACATTTCACGTAAACGTGTATCAATTTCAGTAGCAATAGCTGAATTTTCTTTTAAGAAATCAACGGCTTTTGCCTTACCTTGACCAATCTTGTCGCCTTGGTAGCTATACCAAGCGCCGGCTTTTTCAATCATCTTGTTTTGTACACCAAGATCAATAAGCTCACCATAGCTGTTAATACCTTCACCATAAAGGATTTGGAACTCAACTTGTTTAAACGGTGGTGCAATTTTGTTTTTAACCACTTTAACACGCGTTTCGTTACCAACAATTTCATCGCCTGCTTTAACTGCGCCAATACGACGAATATCTAAGCGAACTGAAGCGTAGAATTTAAGTGCGTTACCACCCGTTGTCGTTTCTGGGTTACCAAACATAACACCAATTTTCATACGAATTTGGTTGATGAAAATCATCATGGTGTTTGATTGTTTTAGGTTAGCTGTTAGTTTACGCATTGCTTGTGAAAGCATACGAGCCTGTAGACCCATGTGCGAATCACCCATTTCACCTTCAATTTCTGCTTTAGGTGTTAAGGCGGCAACCGAGTCAACTACGATAACATCGATAGCACCAGAGCGTGTTAACATGTCACAAATTTCTAAGGCTTGCTCACCGGTATCTGGTTGAGAAACTAATAGCTCGTTGATATTTACACCAAGCTTTTCTGCATAGATTGGGTCAAGTGCATGCTCTGCATCAACGAATGCACAAGTTTTTCCGTTCTTTTGTGCTTCAGCAATTACTTCTAATGTAAGCGTTGTTTTACCACTTGATTCAGGGCCATAGATTTCAACAACACGTCCCATCGGTAAACCACCTGCACCTAAGGCGATATCTAAACCTAATGAACCTGTAGAGATTGTTTCAACATCCATACTGCGGTTCTCACCAAGTTTCATAATTGAGCCTTTACCGAATTGACGTTCGATTTGGCTTAATGCTGCAGATAACGCTTTTTCTTTGTTTTGGTCCATGATCTAATGGCTCCGTTTGGTATTCAATATTTGTAAAATTGAAATCAGTATACTGTATGTTTCAACAGTATCAATACCTTTCATTTAAAAAACCTAAATAAAACTTTTAACATATTGTTTTTATTGTTAATTAAGTTTTTTATGCGGTCATTGATTCTTGGTTAGTTAAGCTTGGTGATAATTTGTCCACAGTAAAAAACACAGGATTTAGTGATTTTCGAGAGACTTATTTTTATTGCTTATGGCATAATAAATTCAAGTAAATTTTAATGATAATAATAGCATTTCACTATGACAAAAAGCCCTGCTGATTTTTCTTCTCACACACCAATGATGCGTTAGTGTAAATCCCTTGTTTTTTGAGGGTTTTCATGGCTTGTTATAGAAAAGCGACAAGAAAACTACACTGGTTTTGGTTTTGTATTATTAAGTGCATTCCTAACGTATACGGTCCAATACAAGCGATAGGAAAAAGAAATAAAAAGAATAGATCAAAGTTTTCTTTGATGGATGCAAGAAAGTCTTTTAATAGGCGCATTTTTAATAATCAACAAAGAACCTATCCGGGGACATTCTCAAAACCTCACTACAAGCCTTTTCCAGCGTTGAAATTCGACTTCTTTTATCAGCTATAGCCATATTAACCGGTAAGTTTTTAATAAACTGACTTTTAACCTCTACGGTTATAGCATACAAACTCGCACAGATAGCACGTTCTTCTCTGGAATAAATTGGTTTTCTCATTAGCTTTTACCCTTAGTTATCTTTGGAGGATAAGGCGCAACACTGTCAATAACGTCAAAAGTTATAAACTCAACTCCTGCATCTTGAACGATAGAACCTGATAAGAACTTATCTTTCAATGCCTGCCAGCCACATTCTGGCTCGTAACCCTCAGACATTCGTTTTACCCTGTAATTATTGAAAGCCTGTTCATCTGTTTCGCCAGCAGATGACTTTAAAATAATATGTATTGGTGACGGTTTAGCTGTCTTTTGCTCTAACCCAGCAAGCCTATTGATTAAGCTTTTGTTTGGCATAGCTCCCCCTTTTTATAACCTAACGAAACATCTTTAACTGCTTGCCGACAATAAGTGACATAGTAGTCAATAATCTCTGTATCTTTTAATTCATCAGGTAACCAAGCTTCAAAAGCTTTAAGTTCATTTTCTGTTAACGGGCGTTGAAGATCAGCGACCTGTTCAAGTTCAGCAATTCTATGTATTAAGCTTCTCATTTCACAGTCCTCTCAATGGCCTCAATACGCTGTTCTAGCTCGTAAACTTCTTTTATCTTGGCTTTGATTAGGTCAGCATCTAACGAGTCACAGGGTGTTATAGGTTTTAAAACGGGAAAGCTGCGCTTTAAAACTGCCTCGACAGCCCACTGCTCACCTTTGTTTAGTGCATCAGTTAGCTGAATGATTGCTTTTTTTGACAGGTTGTCAGGTATTAGGCTCCGTTTGTTCTTGGAGCCTTTTGGTCTACCTCTATTTTCCGGTTGGTTTTGGCTTGTGAAGGTCATTTCTGTTAAATCCTTGTTTGTTTAACATGAACTAGGTTGTTTTATTGCACATCAAGCTCTGATTGCTTCACAAGTTCTTCAAGGTCGTAATTAGGTAAAGATTCATTTAAATCAAACAGGATATTTAGATCGCTTTGAATCTCTTGTTTAAATTCTGCCATTAACTTTTCAACACCTTTGATCTGTCGTTCGTCATGAGCCAAATCATCAGATATTTTCACCAGTTCAGGCCAGTGCGCTGCATTAGCGGCATTAAGTAAATTTGTCTTACTTTTATCATCAATCTTTAAAAACGATGACGGCATTAAAGCTACAACTTGAGCATACATCGGATCAGACTTAACAAGACTTAACTGATCTTGCGTATCTCTAACCTCTTGAGCAAGTAACACCTTTACTGCGGAATCTTCAGCAAACGCGTGAGCTTTGTCGATTTCTTTTAAAAGCAAACTTTTATTAAGCTCTAGCTGAGATTGCATAGCATCAATTTCTCTTTGAATGCTTACCTTTTGCTTTTGGTAAATCTTATGAGCAGAAGAAGCTTTATCAGAGCCACCTAAACGGTAATCGTTTTTTAACTTGCCTATCGCTGTGCCTGTCGCTTGCATAAGCTGGCTAATATTTTTAGATGGCTGTTGGTTAGAGCCTGAGCCAAATTTAGAGTTTGTATAAAGAGAACCTAATCCGTAATTAAGTAAGCTTGCCATAAATAGACCTTAGTAATTGAATGATTTATGAACATTGTAAAGAAATGTTTACATTTATAACAGTCTTTTTTTGCTGTTATTAGTTAATTTTTTGGTATCTAGTGTAGTTTTTAATGGTTAAAGCTATGAGGGCTGCTTTTTAGGTCCTTAAAATAATATAAATACACTATTCAGGTATAGGTGTGTTGCTTTAAGGTTTGTAAGTAAGAAAATACGATTTTTAACTATCCCAACTGTACCATTTAGCTACAAGTCAGATATACAAGGGGGGATAGCCGGTATAGTGTGATAAAAGGCTACTATACCATCTACTCCAACTGTGCCGGTTACGTTGATATGAATTGATAAAATCGGTCTTTCATATTAATGTTATTAATATCGTAATACTTCCCATTGCCACGACCTGAACGCCCTTCAGAACTTATAGAAAGGTTTTTCATTGCATCGCCAATAAGCTTCCTTCTAGCCGCTACTGATTTACTCTCTTTACCACTATTTTCTAGCCATAAAGAAAAGTCATTAACCAAGTCACTAGCAAATATCCTAGCTTTGCCATCGAAAGGTTTTTCTTTAGATATTTCGCTATAAATAAACTCCATTACATGCGGTAAGCTACAAAGTTTTTCATCTACCAAAGTCTTTGTTATTGGGGCTTTGTGTTTGTTGAAATTAGTTATATCTAGGCCAGCTAGATAATGAAGTAAATAGCTTGCACCTCCTTTGTTTATCCAAGTATGTATTGAGTCGTAATAAATTTTGTCCTTCAAAACAGGCTCAAGCATTAAATAACGTCTCTCCTTTAATCCCGCGTAAATAACTTGGCTATGATTAGAAGCAAATATAAACCTTGAGTAGTTCGGCATTGGCTCAGGTTCGATGCCCTTTCTTTCCAACTGAATAACTCTTTCTGATATTAAGCCTTTCAGTTTATCCGCAACCCTTTTTTCTTTTAGATCTACTTCATCACCAAAGATAAGAATTTTGTTCGCTACAGTGCCATTAAATCTCTGAGTTAAATTATAATGCCCGTTAACGTGTGCACTGTGTTCTCCGAGCATCTGCTTAAGTGGCTCAACTAAAGTTCCTTTGCCCGTACCTTCCAGTGATTTCATTAAAATTGCTACACTAGGCTTTTCTTCCGGCTTTTGAATCATATGCGCAAGCCACTGAATAAAATATTCAGCCGCTTGATGATCACCGCCACAAATACCTTCTTTAATATGATTTAAATAGACAGAGCAATCACCTTTTTCTGGCTCTATAGCGAGCCCCTTATAAAAGTTATAAACACCATCAGGGCAATCATTAATATTAGGATAAAACCCTACACCGTTACGATAAATCGATTTACTTTCCCATTTAAACCAAGCTGAACCTCGATTCAAGCCATTAATTTTCTTCTCATGCTCAAAGTATTTATTGAACTGAGAAACATCTTCAAAGCTTGTTGTCATTCCATTAACCGGACAATGCTTAGTGCTGACTATTTTATGTTTTCCACCGATAACGATATGTGAATATTTTTCATTCATACTAGCCAGAATAGAAATATCTTCTTCACTCAGTCTTTCTTCACCTTGGAGCCTGTTGGTATAGTTTGGTTCAGTATCGGTAGAGTTACTCTTTTTTATCTGTACCGCCTCTAAGTCTTGTTTTACTTGGACTTTATTATCAGTGGCACAGTTGGGATAGTTATTTTCAGAATCTTTTAAAATATCCATCAGTTAACCCCTACTAAAGTATCAACAACAGCCTGTTTTCCTTTGGCTAGCATTAGATCGTTAAAATCACCTTTCTCATCTGGTGCAAAAGCTTTTAAACCAAACTCAAGTGCTGCGTCCTTTGCCTTTTCAATGCCAACATTAACCTTTAGGTGTGAATCATTATCGGCACATATGATTGGTTTTAACTTGTATTCATTTACTAGCATTTGAGCTACTAAAAATAGGTTATTAGCGTTAAAACAGTAGAATGTTGTTAAGCCCGTACATTCAAATAGAGTAGATGCAGTAGCAAACCCCTCACATAATAAAACTGTTTCATCTGGTAGGTGTTTACCTATGGCATTAAAACAGCCCTTTATTTTCCCTCCACCTAACATTTGTTTTGAACCATCAGGTTTTATAAACTGCAAAGAAGAAAGCTCGTGATCAGGCTTGCCAGAAAGAATAGGAACAACTAAGTCACCTTTTACGCTAACACCTATTCCATAAGGTTTAATTCCCTTCCTGGTTAAGTAGGGATGGTTAAAAGCAGTATTAGCTTTGCTCAGAATGTAATATGCCTTATCCACCGCATTGACAGGCTTTTTATCTTGGCTAGTTTTAGGTGTCTGTAATGGCTTAGAATCGCCTAATACAGTCTTGATCTCTTTAACAGTATCATTAAAGGATAAGTTCAATGCTTTGCTAACAAGTGAAAACCCGTCACCAGCTCCGCATTGATTACAATAGAATGTGCCTCGACCTTCTTTATCATCAAATCTAAAGCGATCACTGCCCCCACAAATTGGGCAAGCACCATGTTTATTATTTGCAGGAACGTGCACCCTTAAAGAATTAAGGGTAGATTCCCACCGTCCATTAGCTATAATGGAAATGTCTTGAATATTCATATTTTTAGACTCCTAAATCCCGTTGCTAGTTTGGTCGCTTGAAACGGGATTTTTCATATCTCTTAGTATAGTTTTCTGTTTAGTTGTAAAGACTGTATGTTTACACCTCTTTAAGCTCATTATTTACACCCCTCTAATTGATTGGTGTATGTTGGTTTTATCTGATTTTCTTGCTGCAATCTCGCAAGCTCTCCATAAGGTATTCTTGTTGAGTTCCTCACCTTGTAAGCGAATAACTCACCAGCTTTGATCATTCTATAAACTGTTATTCTTGAAATGTTTGCTCCATAGGCAAAACCATCAACCGTAAAGTCTTTGTTCATCTTTATATATCTCTCTGTAACTATTAAGTTCATTTTAAATACTAAATTAGAGACAGATTGAAAACACTTTATATAAACCACCATAACTACTTGATGTGGTTTTTAATTAATGGCTCTCCCTCTTTTACAGTCTTTATCCAGTTTTCAAGCGTCCTTTTAGGTAATGTTTTACCTGTCATTTCCTCAATACTTCTTAATAATTCCTTTACAGTTAACTTTCTTTTCAATTGCTTTTTAGCAATCTCTGTCTTTGAATAACTAGATATAATTAGATAATTCTTAATACGTAATTCAATAAAAGGGTAAAACTGTTCCCATGGGGAGCGTTTGCCTGCAATCGATTGTGAGTGCCTTTTTTTTACTTCCTGTGCCACCCCATAATCCATTGTTCGCTCGTGAACATTATTTAAGTCCATTAAAACCAGTAAAGCATCTTGAAGCTTTTCTATCGTGTCACATGCGTCTTTAAAAAGGCTAAGTTCGCTTTCGTTCTTTGGAATGTTATTTTCAACAAAATCTTGAACACTTTGGCAGGCACCAGTCAACAACTGTTCAAACTTTTCTTTTTCTTCTTTTTGAAACTGTTTCATCTGCTCTATTCCTTGCTAGCCAAAGAAGAAAGGTGATCACACCACGTTTGCAACCACTCTTTACATTCATCTTCGTACTGGTGTAAATCATAAGTTCCTTCAACGCCTTTTTTACTATGGCCTAAAACGGCTTCGGCAATATTTGAGGGACAGCGTAAACGGCTTAAGCCTGACCTAGTTGTTCGCCTTAAATCATGTGCTGACCAATCATCAATTTTCAAAGAGTCTCTTGGTTTAATTCCATCTGCCTTAGGCTGAGAAAGCGCACAAACTATTGCATGTTGCTTAATGTGCTTTGTGCCTCTATTGCTTGGGAAAACATATTTAGAATCATTCTTGCGGCTATTGAGAAGGTATATTGCTTGGTTAGATAGTTGAACTGTTCGGCTTAAACCTGTTTTAGTATCTTTCAAATGATAAGTGCCTTTTTTAAGATCAATACTTTTCCAATCAGCCTTTACTATTTCACCAGTTCGGCAGCCAGTAAATAAAGATAGTAACAAAGCATCTTTAACATTTTGGCTTATTGTTGCAGTTGGTAGCCACTCAAGAAAAAGAGTGATTTCATCATCAAGTAAAATCCGCTTTCCTTGGTTCCTTTGTGGGGCCTTTACGCCAGTAGTGGGATTGTTTGAATGCTCAGGAATACGGCCGGCTGAAATACCATGTTCAAAAGCAGCTCTTAATTCGCGCCTTACATCACAAGCAATAACAGGCGCTCTTTTAGCAATAAGCTGAATTAAATCATGTACGTTTGCTCTAGATAGTTCTGTAGCTTTTATCTTGCCTATATGTGGAATTATATCTTTATTAGATAGACGGTTTATCTCTGTGTAACCTTTAATAGAGCGCTTCTGTTCAACATGCTCAGTTATATAATGTTCCATCATATCGGCAACGGTATAAGGTTTCTTCTTGGCTAGCTTAAGTTGCTCCCTTGCTTCTAGTTTTTCCTCTTTTAACCTTGTCGCAGGGCAACCACCTGCATCACGTTCAGCTTTATAAGAATTAAAATATTCTCTAGCCTTTTTTAGGCCTAAATCACTTTCAGAGAAAGAGCCTATTTTGATTTGCTTTAGTTGGCCTGTGATTTTATTGCGATAACGATAAACCCAAGTTTTATTTCCGGACTCATAAGCCAATAATCTAAGTCCAGAATAAGGGGGAGCGTCTGCCAGAAAAGAAGGTTTCTTTCCTGATTGGGGATCGTATTTAAAACGCTTTGCCGCTAACGGTGTGATTGCTGTAGAATTAGGTTTAGCCATAGTGTTATCCAAAGTAACAAAGTGGTTAGGGTTTTGAGGGTGTTGGCGCACTCTCTCTACCTGATTAATGATAGGTTACATAAAAAACTACACTAGATCCACTTAATTTACAGATTTAATTTGATATTGTCTGAAACAGCCAGAAACAGAGTGTAGAATGGCAAAGCCCTATAAAATAAGGCTTTAAAAATAAAAAAGAGAACGAAGTCCCAATATGAATAAAGCCTCTAAAGAAAATGATTTTTCTTCTCACACACCAATGATGCGCCAATATTTGGCAATTAAGTCAGAGTTTCCTAGCATTCTATTATTTTATCGTATGGGTGACTTTTATGAGCTGTTCTTCGATGATGCGAAACGTGCAGCTGATCTGCTTGATATCTCATTAACGGCTCGTGGAAAATCAGGTGGTAATGCTATTCCAATGGCAGGGGTGCCGTATCATGCGGTTGAAAACTATCTTGCTCGGCTTGTTCAATTAGGTGAATCAGTTGCTATTTGTGAACAAGTCGGTGACCCGGCAACAAGTAAGGGGCCTGTTGAACGTAAAGTTGTTAAAGTCGTTACACCTGGTACGGTCAGTGACGAAGCGTTATTGACTGATAGACAAGATAATTTGTTGGTTGCAGTTTTTGAAAACAAGACTAAGTTTGGTATCGCCTACTTAGATATTAGTTCAGGCCGCTTTGTTGTAACAGAGCCTGAAACATCGGAGCAATTGCAAGCTGAATTACAGCGCTTATCGCCAGCAGAACTGCTCTATCCCGAATCATTTATTGAATATGGTCTTATTCAACACTTTAAAGGAATAAGAAAGCGTCCTGACTGGGAGTTTGATATTGATACAGCGCTGTCCGTGCTAACTAAACAGTTTGGTACGAAAGATTTATCGGGCTTTGGTGTTCAAGATAAACACTACGCCATTTGCGCGGCAGGTTGTCTATTTCAATACGTAAAAGATACACAGCGTACAGCGTTACCTCATATTCGTTCTATCATTAGTGAGTCAGCGACAACCGGTGTAGTGCTTGATGCCGCAACAAGAAGAAACCTCGAATTAACCCAGAACTTACAAGGTGGTATTGAAAATACTCTTGCTGCTATTTTAGATACAAGTATAACGCCAATGGGGTCACGTTTACTTAAACGTTGGATTCATTTTCCACTGCGAGATCTTCAAGTACTGTCTGCACGCCAAGCAACGATAGCCAATATACTCGACTTAGATTTAAGTGAAGTTATCGCCCATTCTTTAAAACCTATTGGTGATATTGAGCGAATTGTTTCTCGCATTGCGATGCGTACAGCACGGCCTCGTGATTTTGCGCGTTTACGTAACGCTTTAGCCGCACTGCCTAATATCGCTGAAGATTTATTTGATGTTACGGCAAATCATCTCAAGCTGATTGCACAAGAAATTGCCCCACAGCCGGTTTTACAGGCGCTACTTGAAAAAGCGATTGTTGATAATCCACCAGTACTTATTCGAGACGGTGGTGTTATTGCGCCTGGTTATAACGATGAGCTTGATGAGCTTAGAAACTTAAGCCAAGGTGCAAGTGATTATCTTGCTCAGCTTGAGTTACGTGAGCGTGAAGCAACAGGTATTCCAACCCTTAAAGTAGGTTATAACAAGGTTCATGGATTTTATATTGAGATTAGTCGCGCATCTTCTAATGAGGTGCCCGACCACTATATTAGAAGACAAACACTAAAAAATAATGAGCGTTTTATTACTAATGAGCTTAAACAACATGAAGAGAAAGTACTTACCGCGCAAAGTCGCTTTCTTGCGTTAGAAAAGAAACTCTATGAACAGCTTTTTGATTTAACACTCCCTGATCTGGCTTCATTACAATCCTTAGCTGAAAATTTGGCAGAACTTGATGTCTTGAATACCTTTTCTCAAACAGCTGAGCGCTTGAACTATGTCAAGCCACAGCTGACAGTTGAACCTGGTATCTCTATTGAAGGCGGTCGTCATCCTGTTGTCGAGCAAATGACTGTCGAGCCGTTTATTGCGAACCCTGTTAGATTAGACGAAAAGCGCAAAATGTTGGTGATAACAGGCCCTAACATGGGGGGGAAATCGACCTATATGCGACAAACGGCGCTTATTGTTTTAATGGCTCATATTGGTGCTTATGTGCCAGCACAAGCTGCAACGATAGGGCTAGTTGATCGTATCTTTACCCGAATTGGCGCCTCAGATGACTTAGCCAGTGGACGTTCTACGTTTATGGTAGAGATGACAGAAACAGCGAATATTCTTCATAATGCCACTGAAAAAAGTTTAGTCTTATTAGATGAGATCGGTCGTGGCACAAGTACTTATGACGGGTTGTCTCTAGCTTGGGCCTGCGCGGAAATGTTGGCACTAAAATTAAAGGCCTTTACCTTATTTGCTACCCATTATTTCGAATTAACATTACTTTCAGAGCAAATAGATACACTAGCTAATGTCCATTTAGACGCAGTGGAGCATGGCGATAACATTATCTTTATGCATGCGATACAAGAAGGTGCAGCGAGTAAAAGTTTTGGCTTACAAGTTGCTCAGTTGGCAGGTGTGCCTAAAGCAGCGGTAGCGCGTGCTAAACAAAAATTAGCAGAGCTAGAAACAGAGCAACAAGCGGGTGTTGGCCTGCAAGAGTCAACTAATCAACAAACACAATTACCACTAATCGATGAGCCCCACGTAGTGTTACAAAAGTTAGCTCGCCTAGATGTTGATGATATTACGCCTAGACAGGCGCTAGAACTATTGTTTGAACTAAAAAAATCCGTGTAAATACTCATTACTTATTGACGTTATTTGCACAATCTTGAACTTTGTACTATAAATTTTAGCTATTGAAATCAAAAGGAATTTGATATGTCTTTAGCTAAAAAGGGAACCTTTAGCGTTTCCCATTTTTGCCCAGCAAGTGTGCTTTATAAAATCAATATTAAACAAGCGCGTGCATTTTTCATTGTTCTTACGACAATAGCGACAAGTCTTGCCTGTTACTTGCTCTACTTTATCAGGCAAGATATTCAATTATGGTTATTGGAAAACAATCAATTATCTACGATTGATGTTGCTCAAGTTCGGGTTGACGATGTTTGGGTACAGCCCAATGACTTCGTTGATATTGGCTATCGGCTGTTTAGTTTGTCTTTTGAAGATAATCAACCTCATGCAGATGAGTTGATGCGTCAATTGATTGTGCAAACACGGACTGAAATTGCTGAGTATAGCAATAAGAAAAAAGCATTAGTTGCAAGGCGTAACCAAACCTTATCGAGATTAGCAAACGAAGTGTCTGAGCTTAATCATGCGATTCAGAGTATCGTCTTTTATGATCGAATACCTGCGACTTATCAGCAATTTAAATTAGATAAATCAAACCTCTTGGCTAAATTGAAAGGTGAGCTAAAGTTAGCTAAATCAAAGCAAAGGTCACAGCCTTTGCATTACAACAGCCATATTCGGGCGATCAGTCGTTTAGAAACCGGTCTGTCGAAACAGTTAAACAACTTAATTGCTAATCGTCGCTTTGAGATTATCGCAAAAGAAAGAGGCAAAGTCGTTGATGTTCATCCAAGTAGCAAAACATCGTTAAATTTTAATAGGCCTTTGATTACGCTATCAGATCATAAAACGCCTGCTGTGCAATCAATATACCTCTTCAATGCTAAGTCTCCTGCTTTTCAGCGAACAATAGATAGACGCCTTAAAAAGGCTGCGTTTGAGTATTTGAACCTCTAAATAAACGATAGCTGTTACGCAGTGATATATAGCAAGCAATCGCTTTTAGCTATTTGACTTTGTCGAGTTGCCATAAATATTTGAAAATCACAGGCGGCAATGAGTCTGCTGTCTTCAAAATAGAAGTAGTCGTCGATAACGTTTTGTTTATATTCATCTAGCAAGACTAAGTTTTTTAGACCATCACTGTCCAACCACCCAAGAATTTGACCAGCATGGCATTTCCCGTAATTAAATTGCTCGATATTTGAGATAATGGTTACACCATCGTTGCCTTGATCTTCTACACCAAAAGCTAAAGATACATCCTTTGCCAATTGAAGCCTCATCGGGTGATGTATCACTTTGATTGTTTGTTTATGTGATGACGTTAAATCAACACCATTTGCTAGCGTAGTAATAGCCTCGAAAGCTACTTGGTTTGCTTGTATATCATTACAACCGCCACATTCTAGGGTGATTACCGGGCAATCTATGTTTATTTCCATCAATGCCCCTAATGTTATATGTGAAAGAATTAAGTTTTCACAAAAGAAACTTGCAAGTTTCAAGTGTTGTTTATCCATATGTGCGCTAACACAAAAAGCTGGACTACTGCCTGAGGTGTTATGCATATCAATAACAAGTTTGGGGTTAACTGCCTTAACGGCATGCTCGATAATATTAGCTCGTAAGTAGTAGCCGGAGGTTTCCACGTGATTGAAGCAACGGTTAATATCTAAGCCTTCATTAAGAAACCGTTTACTAAATAAGGGCGTTGAATTTGCCGCTTCCACGGAGCAAATAATAAATCTAAAGTTAATATGATTTTGTTTCTTTTTTTGGCTTAACCATTGATGTAAGGCAATAAAACCAGAAGGTTCATTGCCATGCAGCAGTGTTGTAATGACATACCAGTCATCGCTCTCTTTGTTGGTGATATCAATTACGGTTGGACCATATAACGACAGTAAAAATTGCCGATAGTCAGCTTTCAATGTATTGCTACTTGGGTTTTTTAGATAGCATATTTCTGAAAAATCTATTTCCATATGCGCTCCCATTCATGAACTGGTTTACAGCTACGGCAGTTTTCAAGGTATAACAAGGTAAGTGCCTTACAGGCATCATGATTAGTCATCTTTTTGGTCAACTCTGCCAATGTCTGTTTTTGCCAAATGGCGCCAGTAATGCCTGATGCCAGTCGCGCGGCAATGATTGATAAAAACTTATCTGCTTCTGCTTCCTCAATATTGAGTTGTAATAGACCTTGTTTGGCTACTGGCAGTAACTTTGTGATTACTGAAGAAATCTCAACTTCACCTACGTGGTATTTATGTGAAAATGGCCAAAGTACTTTGGCATTGATGCCTGATTGAGCCGCGCGATAGAAATTATATTCAGCATATTGAAAAGGCAAAACACTGGTGTATTCATCGATATTATTTGCAACCCCTGTAGCTAAACCAATAGCAAACGCAGCGTTAGCGAGCATATCTAGGCTCGTTGGGCCTGCAGGAATTGCCCGAAACTCTAGGCGAATATGGCCATTGCCTTGATTGCAATAAACCGGACGATTCCAAGGCCATGTGGTACCTAAATGCAATGAAAGTTCATTAAGCTCAGGCAATAAACCGGTTGTTGGCTTATTGCTTGTTACAGGCATAATTGGTTCAAACAAACACACCGCTTGACTATATAAATGCCAGGGGGAGCCGTGTAACCAGCCAAAACCAAAATTAACTCTTGGCTGTTCTTGCCATGGTGTGTTGTCAGGCTTACGTATATCGATAGACTGCTTGAATAATGCGATACGTGTTTCATCCCAAAGCCGTTTGCCGAGAAAAATAGCGGAATTTGCACTGACCGCTGTGACCAAGGGTAAGGTAAGCTGGGCAGCATTATAAACATCTGTAAATTTACTTGGCTCAATCATCAAATGGACTTGAAATGAGGTGTTAGCGCCTTCAGCACTAATATCATCAATATTTTCAGATAATGACTCGTCACCATTAATATTAATTTTGAAGGCATCACCACGGGCTTTATACAGGTATTTGGATAAACAATGATAACGGGGAAGGTCTGTCATAAAGTCAACGTTCAAATGTTGCTTCTCAAGTGTCGGTAATATCCCTATCGGCAACACATTAACCCGACGGTTTTTAGCGATGACTTCTAAATGATCCGTTTTCGCTTTCATTTGACGCTGAAGCGCTGAAAAAGGTGTCCCCGCTAAGTCGACTGGTTCAAGGTTAAGCTCTAGGTTGTAGCGATTAAGTTCGGGTTGGTATTGGGGATCATTGAGGTCACCAATTAGTTGCTGGTTTGAAAGACTGATTTCACCTTGATCGTTAATTAAGTACATTTCAAGCTCAGCACCAAACTTAAGTGGCGCATTGCCAAAATTTGGCTCAGCTATAATATGCTTTAACGCATCGAGCTGTTCGTGCAACGCTTCAGTAAAGTGCGTAAATTGTGCGTCGCTAAAACTAACTTGTTCAATGTTCTGCCCCATAAACCCTCCTACATCCTGTAAGATTCATGTTGGCATAAAGCTTGTGGTTGAGAGTTGATTTAGGTCAACTAATCAACAGTATATCTGGCAAGCGTTTCTATAACACTTGCCATGTACATATTGTTTAAGGGTGGCGTTTAAACACCTGATTAGGTGTTTGAGTGACATCGAAACAAAGTCTGTCGTGTAATCGCGACGCACGTCCTTGCCAAAATTCAAAGTAGGTTGGTACAACACGGATACCACCCCAAAACTCAGGTAATGGTATTTCTTGTCCTTTAAATTTTTCAGTGAAATGTTGAACACGGTTCTTTAATTCATTATTGTCAGTCATTACGTGACTTTGATGAGATGCCCAAGCACCAATTTGGCTGCCGCGATCTCTAGAATGAAAATATTGTTCTGATTGCTCTTTTGAGGTGTGCTCTATTGTACCTTCAATGCGTACTTGACGTTGAAGAACGCCCCAGTGAAAAAGAATCGCTATTTTGCTGTTTTCAGAAAGTTGTTGGTGCTTGTCACTTCCATAGTTGGTATAAAAAACAAACCCTTGTTCGTCATACGCTTTTAATAACACCATACGTGATTTTGGCTGTCCATCATGACCACATGTGCTAATTGACATTGATTCGGGCAATAAAATGCCGGCTTTGTTTGCATCATTAAACCATTTTTCAAATAGTGCTAACGGTGTTGTTTCTTCATCAAGTTCAGGCATTGGTAACGCGACACCTTGCCCAAAAGTAAATAAACAGCGAATCTTTTCTAAAAATGTCATAGTCGATAAAAAATTAAGGTGTTAAAAATAATATTTTAACACCTATTACTGTTGAAAGAATTATCTAGATCAATGATTTTTCATATAATCGATTGTTAAGTTACTCAGTAATTTAACGCCAAGTGCCATACCACTTTCATCGATTTTAAATTCTGGTGTGTGGTGACCTGGTGCTTCACTTGCTGGAATATCTCTACTTTTACCTCCTACAAATAAATATAAACCAGGCACTTTTTCTTGGAAGAATGAAAAGTCTTCAGCACCGGTAACCGCTTTCGTTAACTTAACGTTTTCCTGACCTGCTGTTTCTTTTAAAACAGGTAACATCTCTTGCATTAACTCAGGTTTGTTGTAAGTAATTGGGTATTGGTAATCTAATGGTAGCGTTACTTCTGCCGTGGCATTCATACTCGCAGCAATAGCATTTACCTTTCTATGCACGGCTTCATGAATATGCTCTCTTGTATCTGGATTTAAGCTTCTAATTTTACCAATCATCTCTACTTCATTTGGGATGATATTCGAGCGGTTGCCACCGGTTATTTTACCTATACTCACAACCGCTGCACTGTCGATAAGCTCTACTTCACGGCTAACAATTGTTTGAAGGCCCATAATGATTTGAGCTGAAGTCACAATTGGGTCAGCACTTAACCAAGGGTAAGCACCGTGTGATTGCTTTCCTTTTACAACAACTTTAAATGGGTCTACAGCTGCCATGATACCGCCTTCACGGTAATGAACAGTACCAACATCTTTATCAGACGAGATATGCAGACCAAAAATAACATCAACATTTGGATTTTTGAGAACACCTTCTTTAACCATAATTTCAGCGCCACCTACTTCACCGGCAGGTGCACCTTCTTCAGCTGGCTGGAAAATGAATTTGATTTTGCCACGTAACTGCTCTTTCATTTGGGTTAGTACTGTTGCCGCACCCATTAACATAGCAATATGGGTATCATGGCCACATGCGTGCATGACACCCGCTTGATTACCGTCAAATTCGCCCATGGCTTTAGACGCAAATGGTAAATTGGTATTTTCTGTGACTGGCAACCCATCGATATCAGCACGTAACGCGATAGTTGGCCCAGGTTTACCTGTATCTAACAACGCTACAACACCGGTTTTAGCAACACCAGTCGTCACTTGTAAATTGAGGTCTTGCAAAAACTTAGCAATAGTTTTCGCTGTTTCAAACTCTCGATTAGATAACTCTGGGTTTTGATGAAAGTGGCGACGCCATTTAATAACATCAGCCTAAATGGTATCGGCTATTTGAGCCACAGATTGTGTATCTGTCGCCGCAGAAAAAGAAAATGAGGTAGAGGCTAGTATGAGACTAGCGAGTAGAGTTTTTTTCATAGGTAATACAATTGTTCTTGTTGATTTTTAGCATTACCTTACTGAAAAGTATTAAAAATGGCTAATAAAATGCGACATATTTACACTTCCCAATCATCGGTGTCATCGAGCAAAGATTTTAGGCGTTTTTCTTCTAGCAGTTCGTCAATACGCTTTCTGGCTTTAGAATTACGAATATCTTGCTCATCTTGTTTATAGCCACTGTCTTGTTCAGAGAGACTATCGGTGCCTTTTAGGCTATCAATTTCTTGATTATTCATATCTACCTTCAAAAAAAATAAACACCTATAATTTGAAAATAGCCAAAAATTATCAAAGTGTTAACTTTTTATTTGTTTTTTTTATGTGAACAGCCTGTTTTTTCATAAAAAAACGGAATAAATGTCACCATTTACTCCGTTTTTTAGCGATTTATTGTTAACTTACCAGCCTTCAACACCTTTCATGTCAGGTAGTTGGTGAGCGATACCTTTATGACAATCGATACAGGTTTTCTCTCCGCTAGCTAGTGACGTTGAATGCTGTTGGGCTGCTCTCGTACTTTGGGCAGTGAAGTCCATATAGTCGAAGTTGTGACAGTTACGACATTCAAGAGAATCGTTAGCTTTTAGGCGATCCCATTCATGCTCGGCAAGTGTTTTCCTGTGAGCCAAAAACTTCTCACGTGTATTAATGGTACCAAATATCTTGCCCCAAACCTCCTTGGAAGCTTGCATTTTACGCGCAATTTTATTGGTCCACTTATGTGGTACATGGCAGTCAGGACATGTCGCACGAACACCGGAGCGGTTGGTGAAGTGAATCGTCGTTTTTAACTCTTCATACACGTTACTTTCCATTTCATGACATGAAATACAAAACTCTTCAGTATTGGAAAGCTCTAATGAGGTATTGAATGCCCCCAAAAAGATAATCCCTGCGATAAAGCCACCAAAGGTTAAAAAACCAAGGCTTTAATACTTACTCGGTGTTGAGAGAGTTTGCCAAGCATCCTTCAATTTATTAATCAAATTTTTCATGGCTACTCCTACTTAGGATCGGTTTTAGCTTTCATCAATGTGTGCATATCTATGAACGTATTTTCAACAAGCGGTTTAGTATCTTGCTGAGTAACGTGACACTGACTACAAAAATATCGTCGCGGCGATATCTCCGCTAAAAAGTTACCATCACGATCCATAAAGTGTGTCACGCTTACCATAGGTGCTTGCGATTCCTCTGTGCGCTGTCGACTGTGACAAGCCATACACTTATTGGTATTTAAGTTAACTTCGTAATTTCTGATTGTGTGTGGAATGAGCGGTGGTTGCATCGGATAATTACGTTTTTGCTTTATGTCCGAATTATTAACCTGATAGATCTTATTAGGTGTTTTTTGCTCATCAAGTTTAGTTTCGTTTCTCAAGGTAGAAATTTCTTGCGCTACAGAGTGTATAGCGATGCCTGAAAAAGCAATACTGGCGATTAACAGCCCTTTAATTATTGTTTTCATCATGTTCTCCTTAAGCCTTTATCACTTTAACAGCACATTTTTTGAAATCAGTTTCTTTTGACAACGGATCGGTCGCATCTAACGTCACTTTGTTCACGAGGCGACTTGCATCAAACCATGGCATGAAAACAAGGCCTTTAGGCGGTTTGTTACGACCACGTGTTTCAACACGTGTTTCTACTTCACCACGACGAGAAACAATCTTAACTAAATCACCGCGACGCATGCCCCTTTCTTTTGCATCATCAGGATGCATGTAAAGTAGGGCATCAGGCATTGATTTAAAAAGCTCAGGCACCCGTTGTGTCATCGAACCTGAATGCCAATGCTCTAATACACGACCTGTCGATAACCATAAATCGTATTCACGATCAGGTGACTCTGCTGGCGGTTCGTATGGCAGAGCAAAGATAACTGCGCGGCCATCTTTATGACCGTAAAACTCAAAGTCTTTACCTTTACCTACATAAGGATCGTAGCCTTCTTTAAAGCGCCACTTTGTTTCTTTACCGTTAACAACAGGCCAACGAAGCCCTCTTTCTTGATGGTATCTATCGTATGGTGCTAAATCGTGTGCTTTGCCACGTCCAAAACTTGCGTACTCTTCAAACAAACCTTTTTGTAAGTAGAAACCAAAGTCACGTGATTCATCATTGAGTCGATCGTCTGGGATTTCATCTAATGAATATTTGTTAACTTGGCCATTGGCAAATAGTACGTCAAAAAGTGTTTTCCCTTTATATTCAGGGTTTTTATCTAAAATTTCTTTTGGCCAGGTTTCATCGGTTGTGAACCGCTTCGAAAACTCTACCGTTTGCCAGACATCTGATTTAGCACCTTTAGGTGGCTCTACCATTTGATACCAGGTTTGTGTTCTACGCTCAGCGTTACCATAAGCACCTTCTTTCTCAACCCACATTGCTGTAGGTAAAATTAAATCGGCAGCTTGAGCTGTTACCGTCGGATATGGGTCGGAGACAACAATAAAGTTTTTAGGGTTTCTATAACCCGGTAAACCTTCTTCCATCATATTTGCTGCTGCTTGCATGTTGTTATTACATTGCACCCAGTAGAAATTAAGTTTGCCATCTTTGAGCATTCGGTTTTGAAGTACCGCATGATAGCCAGGCTTTGGTGGAATAATGCCATGAGGGATTTTCCATTTTTTCTCTGAAATTTCACGGTGTTTAGGGTTGGCTACTACCATATCGGCAGGTAAACGGTGTGAGAAAGTACCTACTTCACGCGCGGTACCACATGCTGATGGCTGACCTGTTAAAGAGAAAGGACTGTTGCCTGGTGTCGAAATTTTACCCGTCAATAAGTGAATGTTATAAACCAAGTTGTTTGCCCAAACACCACGGGTATGCTGATTGAAACCCATCGTCCAGAATGAACACACTTTCGTTTTCGGATCGGCATACAGTTCAGCTAAATCTATTAAGTTCTTTTCTGGCACACCTGAAAGTTTTGACGTGTATTCAACCGTATAGGTACTAACAAATTTAGCGTATTCGTCAAAATTAATTGGCTGAGAGCCACCTGCTTTTTTAGCATTTTTGGCTCTTTTCTCTAGCGGATGATCTGGGCGTAAGCCATAACCGATATCAGTATTACCCAGTTTAAAGTTCGTATGTTTATCAACGAAGTCTTTATTTACACGATCTGTTTGAATGATGTAGTTAGCGATAAAGTTAAGAATAGCTAAATCGGTTTGCGGTACAAATATCATACCGTTATCAGCTAATTCGTAACTTCTGTGTTCATAGGTAGATAGCACTGCGACTTTAACATGTGGCGCACTTAGACGACGGTCGGTAATACGCGTCCACAAAATAGGGTGCATTTCCGCCATGTTTGAGCCCCATAAGACACATGCGTCTGTATGTTCCATGTCATCATAACAACCCATTGGCTCGTCGATACCAAAGGTGCGCATAAAACCACCTACAGCAGATGCCATACAGTGACGAGCATTAGGGTCAATGTTGTTACTCCTAAAGCCTGCCTTATATAGTTTTGATGCAGCATAACCCTCAAAAACTGTCCATTGTCCTGAGCCAAACATACCAACACCTGTTGGCCCTATATCTTTTAGGGTTTGTTTGGCTTTTTCTTCCATTACATCGAACGCTTGATCCCAAGAGATAGGGGTGAAATCGCCGTCTTTATCATACTGGCCATTTTTCATTCTCAGTAAAGGTGTTGTCAGGCGATCTTTACCGTACATGATTTTTGATAAGAAATAGCCTTTTACACAGTTTAAGCCTTTGTTCACCGGCGACTTTATATCACCGTGCGTGGCGACAACTTTGCCATCCATCACACCAACATTGACACTACAACCGGTGCCACAAAAGCGACAGGCGGCTTTATCCCATTTTAATTTAGTCACATCGCTACTGGTGATTAAATTAGAGGTACTTGCAGGTACGGAAACCCCTGCGACAGCGGCAGCGGCTGCGACAGCATTAGCTTTTATAAATTCACGGCGATTAATGGTCATGATGTCACCTTATCCTTATTATGAAGCTTGTTGTTCATTTAAAAATTGATGATACACAGGTGATAATGACATCACCGAGTTGTGCAATCGTATTGGTGTTAGAAGATGGTCAACGGCTTTATGAGAACTGGCTTCAATGGTGAAGACAATCTTTCCATCCTCACTTACAGCATGCACTTGACCGCCTTGCTGTAAGCTTATTAATTCACTTAATTCTTCGACATGCTCAGGCATGACATGGGCTACAAAACTTGCAACGTGATATTCAACTTCATTCATTATGATTCTCTACTAACGATAATTTGATAGCATCTTGCGGACACGATGAAACACATGCGCCACAAGCTGTGCAGTCTTGTTGATTAATTTCGGGTTGAGGTGTTTGGTGCAAAACCAAAGGAAACGATATAACTCGTGCGTCACATGCGTCACGACAGCTTTGGCAATAAATTTGGTATTTGGTTAAGCACTTATCATTGACAATGACTTCTGCTTGCCATGCTTTTGTCGTATTGGGGTCGTCAAACATGTCAACATCACAGACATCGACACACTTTTGTCAAAAGGTGCATTCATCTGTGGCGAAGTCTACGTATGGAAACCCTTGGCGATCCCTTTTAATGATACTTGTTTCACACACTTCAACACACTTCTGGCATTGTGTGCAGTTTTTCGTGAAATTAGCTTCATTTTTTGACCAAGGTAACCGTAACGTTGTTGGTGAAGATGCTTTTATACTTGCCGTAAAAAAGCGCCTGCGCGCAACGTCAATCGTTTCAGTCATAGCTACTCATCTTCCTTAATTAGTAGGCGGACCTGTTAATATTTGGCTAATCCAAATAGTAAAGCCAAGCGCGCCAACAATAATGACGGAGAGAATAGGTGCTAAAAAAACGGTAAGAAAAATAAACATGTTTCTTTCTTTACGCTTTGTCACTGTTGCATCTTCAGTTGATGTATCCATAACAACTCTCTGTTTTAATTGTTTTAATATTTAAGATGTAAATATAGTGTTGCACAGAAATTAACCACAATCACTACTGTCTACATTTTCAACAATTAGTTTTACAAGTCATTTACAAAGTGAAAATTTCATGCGCTAGATCAAGTGTAGTTTAGATTTCGTAATATGCTTGATAGACTAGCTATTATTTTTCTATTACCTAATACTTTGAAAAAACAACTTAAAGCACTGCTAGAAGCGCGTGAAAGGCTACTTAGAAAGTTACGAATGAGACAGCTCATTGTTTTAGTTGGTGAGCCTAATTGGGCGTATCCGTTGGTTGCTGAATCTATTGGCAAGACAGAGCCGTTTGTCTTTAGTGAACAAGAAAGTGTTACAAGCACTTTGTCACCAAAAAATATCAAACAATGCTTAGGGTCAGAGGTTGGGTCTATTGCTTATTTTGCTGAGACATTCGAGCCAGAAACTTTTGCTGTTTTATCCGGCTTGATAAAGGCAGGCGGCACATTTTTTCTTAATTTAACGCCTGCATGTCTCGAACAAAGCTGTTTTGCTCGTTATTTTTTAGCACAAGCTCGTCAAGATAAATGTCAGGTAGTTGTTGAACAACATCAAACAACCATTCCCGATGAGGCGTCGGCTGAACATTTAAAGTTTGTTCTTCATGCTCGCTTAAAATCTGAAGATCAATTTACAGAAATTGACGATGGTTTATGTTTAACATTCGAACAACAGACCAGTGTTGATATGATCGTTAGTAGCGTTCAGAAAAAACGCCAACAAATCGTTACGGTGATTACCGCTGATCGTGGACGCGGTAAATCAACTGCCTTAGCTATCGCCTGTAGTCGTCTACTGTTTAGTGCTAAACGTCAGTTGCGAATAGGGGTAACAGCACCCAATAAACAAAGCTTAGTGGTGTTTTATCAACAACTTGAAAACACGTTAACCAAGCTAATCGGTGAGCCTGTAAATGTCCAGCAAGCACTCAACCAAGTATGCTTCTATGCCATTGATGATCTTATTCTAAATCGCCCTGAACTCGACTTATTGTGTGTTGATGAAGCGGCAGGCATTCCTGTGCCGCTATTAGAACCATTAGCAACCTATTATAAAAAAACGGTGTTTTCATCGACTGTTCATGGCTATGAAGGCGCAGGCCGAGGATTTACCGTTAAGTTTTTAAATTTCTTAACTGTCTATCAAAAGCAGCTTGGTGATAAATTCAAACTACAAAGTCACCACTTAACATCGCCTATACGCTGGGCAACAGGCTGCCCATTAGAGCAATTTAGCTTCGAGAGCTTGCTGTTGAATGCTGAAATAGCACCTTTATTAAATGTTAACTTGGATAAGAAACTGACGTTTTTTCAGCCATCAAAAGCACGTTTGGTTGATGATAAAGGTTTATTAAAACAAGTTTTTGCTTTGCTTGTTAATGCCCATTACCAAACATCAACGAGTGATTTAAAACTTCTCCTTGATAATGATTTGATTGATTTATTTTGTCTGGCAACATCGGGCGAGGGTGGAAAAGAACAAATTATTGGTGTTGCGTTAATGATTAAGGAGCAGGTGCTACCTAGAGCCATGCATCAAGGCGTTATTAATGGTGATAGACGTGTTCGAGATCACTTTACTGCGCAATCATTGGTTCAGCACTTAGGTTTTAACAATGCCCTCGATTTGTCTTTTTATCGTGTGATGCGTATTGCTATTCACCCTGAATTGCAACAACGAAAACTTGGGCAACATTTTCTCGCTGAAATCGCAGTAGTTGCAAGAAACACTGGTTTTGACGCGTTGTCGACAAGTTTTGGTGTAAACAATAACTTATTCAAATTTTGGCATAAAAATGGTTACACCCTCGCCAGATTAGGTAGTAAAAAAGATCACGCCAGTGGAGAGTACTCTGGGTTGCTAATTAAACCATTAACTGAAGAGGCAAAAAGGCTACAAGTGAGATTTATCGAGTCTTTTGAACGCAGTTTTATCACGAATATCCGTTTTTTGTGGCCTGACTTATCAGCATCGTTAATGAGTGAAATATTGCAAACACTATCAAAGCGAGTGGTTGATCAAGTAACGCCGGTTGATGAGCAAAGTATTTTGGACTTTGCACAGAATAGAAGACAATTACTGCCTTGTTTATTCAGCTTAAGGCTTGCGCTTGTTGCTCAACTTGGCCGTGATTTCGATAAAGAGTTGTTACCTTTAGTTGATTATTTATTGCGAAATATGGCCTTATCTGCGGTATATAAAAACCATGATTTCACAGGAAAAAAAGACTTTATAAGTTACTGCCGTGCAGTAAGCTTAAAGTTATTGGACAACTAATCCGTTGCTCTGCAAATTACTTTAAGTTTTTTGCGAAAGTTTGTTTAAATTTAGCTAATTTAGGTGAAACAACCAATTGACAGTATCGGCTTTCAGGATTTTTATTCACGTAATCTTTATGGGCTTGTTCAGCTACGTAAAATTTTTGTGCAGGCGATACTTCCGTTACAATCGGTTCTGGCCAAATACTATGGTGGTTAATTTCTTGGATAAGTTTATCTGCGATGACACGTTGTTGGTCATTGTAGAAGAAAATAGCACTGCGGTATTGAGTACCGACGTCGTACCCTTGTCGGTTCAATTGAGTTGGATCGTGCAAATTGAAAAATATCTCTAATATTTCTCGGGTTGAAATAATGTTGTCATCGTAGTGAATTTTTATGACTTCAGCATGGCCGGTTATGCCACGACAAACATCATGATAGCTTGGCGTAGCGGAATGGCCACCGCTATAGCCAGGCTCTACACTGATTACACCTTTTACACTTAAGTAGGCAGCTTCGATACACCAAAAGCAGCCAGCTCCTAACATTAATTCCTGTGTCATCTCTTTCTTCCAAGTAAACTTCTAGATGTCTATACGATTAAAGGTAAGTTATAGACTTTGGGGTGTCTATAACTTATTTGAAAAAAGAAGATTAATGAATCAATTAATCGAGATTATAAGCGACATGTTGGTGGAACCTGACCATCACTTCAGCTTTTTCAGGAGTCAGCTTGAGTTCTGATAGCATGAGGTTCACAGCAGCATTAATTTGGTTTAAAAATCTGCCATAGCCAACTTCTGTTTGGTTTTCTTTGCTTGCAACAAAAACTAACTGGAAATGATCAACAAGTTCACTTGCGTTCCACCAACTCATTAAGCCGCAGGGCTTATCTTCGGGATTATAGCCCAGCATTTGCAACTCACCTTGACGTGATATGGTATTTGTAGTGGAAAACCGAACAATAGGAACGAGTCCATTAGCGACAAGCGCACCATTGTTTAAATTAAATTGCTGGCTTGCTTTTGTCAGTGCTTTGGTAATTTCACTATATAACGGGTTGTAAGGATCAGATGCTTGTTCATCAATGTCCATTGATCTAATTAACTCGGGCGTTACAGGAATATTGATAACAGCGTAAGTCATTGCAGACTGCTCTTCAGGCAATTCAATTTGCTGGCTAGCATAGCGCTTTTTAATTGGGCGAAGTTTATGCACCTGCGTTTGCTCATACCCTTTTTGTTTAGCATACAAGTCATAAGTGAGGTGCTGATGATCACGTAATCGGATGGCATGGTCAGCCAAGCCTAGTTGTTGACTATATTGGCTAATAATTTGTTTTACTTTTGCATGAAAGTGAGCGGCATTGAAACGAATCTCTTGGCCTGTACTTAAAAACAATAAGCTAATTTTCTTTGTTTTGATATTTGGATCGTAAAAGGCTTTTTGCAATGAATGATATTGCGGGTTGTAGTAAAACAGAATTTGCTGGTTTGTTTGCCATTGGTGCATTTCTTCACTAAAACGCACACGTACTAATTTATCATTTGCAATAAATTGACCGTTACCTATTTCAACATTATTGCAAAGCTCAAAGAATTGTTTAGATAGATGTTGATATAACGCATTAAAATTTTCGTCTAAATTAAGTTCATACTGCTGAGTCAATTGTTCAATTAACTCGTCGGTTAGGCTGAACTCTACAAGTATATATTGATTATCTCTAACGTTGCCTGTAATGAATGCTTTGTGGGCGGCACTGCGCTTTCTAATAATTGACATATGATCCTCCATGTCAGATGAATGGCGCTACTATAGGTTCACTAGATGACAAAAAAGTGTCAAAGCAAGATATTTTGGCTAGTAAGTTGATGAAATTTTTATGACAATAATTAACCTTAGAAAACGGATAATGGTGTATTGATTTGACTGAGTTATTGAATGAAGAAATGGGACAGGCAGAAATTAAGCAAGCAATAAATACGGTGATGCCATTTGGTAAATATGCGGGCAGTAAATTAATTCATTTACCGGAGCCATATTTAGTGTGGTTTAACGCTAATGGTTTCCCACCCGGTAAGTTGGGCCAGCAATTAGCGTTAATGTATGAAGTGAAGCTTAATGGCTTAGAGAAAATGCTTGCACCGTTAGTTGACTAACTTACTTCGATATCTTCTAGGTCTGTTGGTGAATTGTCACCATCATCATCCACTTTTCTTGTGCCAAAAAGCGTATGGAACTGTTTAGGTGACAATACTTTATTTTGGTACTTCAACCAGGTTTTTTCTATTTTGGTTTCTGCGGATCTTTCACCGTCGCAAACGGCTTTAAATTGTTGCTCTTCGGCGGTTACTGCTACTCGCTTACCATTGGCTATTTCTTGTAAAGCTACGCCGTGTTGCTCCAGTATTTTGACCTCAGAGATAGAGTAGTCGCCGCTTCGGTTAATACCACGAGGATAGTTTTTGTCATCGTAAAAACGACGAGTAGATTGAAAACTTTCTTGAAGATGATTTTGGGTGCTCATAGTGACTCACTGCAAAAATATACGAATAAGATTATTTATCGCAATTTTTAACCTAACTTTATTGTCGAATCAACAAAAAAATTATGACAGTTTTAATTTTCTTTTAGTTCGTTGATTCAACGCCTCATTAAGCCCTTGAATATTCACCGTAGAATAACTTGTTTAGTTAACTTATTGATTTTATCTAGCAAAATTAATCAGCTATAAAAAGTGATAGTCAAAATTACATTTTTATGACTAAATTTGCTTGCATTGTCATAAAAAGTCCTTTTTAATGGATTTGTCGTCAAGTGAAAATAATTGATGGCCGCTAATATCAAAAGTATATGTTTTTCAATGTTTTATGAGAGGTTCGCCGATGAAAAGACAGAAAAGAGATCGTTTAGATAGAGCGTTTTCAAATGGTTATCAAGCAGGTGTTTCAGGTCGCGGTCGCGACAATTGTCCATATCAAAATTTAGATGCTAAGTCAGAGTGGCTCGGCGGTTGGCGAGAAGCCATGGACGCCAAAAATACTGGCCTTATTAAATAAATATTTTCACCCAATCTAAAGAAGAAAAAAGCCTACGAATATCGTGGGCTTTTTTGATTTATCTTTCTAGCAATGACACGGTAAAAAACATTTTGAATATAAGTTAGTCTTTTTTGTTATAAGTGTTATTATATCGCCAAAATTTATCTCATTGGTTTATAGATAATGCTGTCGTTACGTGAAATCCAGCCACAAAAAAATGAAGTCTACCTAGACAACAACGCTACAACGCCTGTACTTCCTCAAGCAATTGAAGCAGCTACGCATACGATGCAGTTATGCTACGGTAATCCTAGCAGTAGTCATATCACAGGTATTAAAGCTAAATATATTTTAGAGACTACTCGAGATCTTGTACGACAAGTAATTGGTGCTCAAAGTGGCCAAGTTATGTTTACTAGTGGTGCTACTGAGGGGATTCAAACAGCCATCATTTCGTCGTTGATTGCGGCAAAGTCAAAAGTAAACAGTGTTAAAAAACCTATACTTTTATATGGCGCAACTGAACATAAAGCAGTACCTGAGTCACTAAAACACTGGAATGAAATGCTTAATATTGGTGCTGAAGTGATTGCCATCCCAGTAGATGAACGTGGCATTCTTGATATGGACTTCATTGCTAAGCATGTACCAAACGCATTAATGATTTGTACGATGATCGCTAATAATGAGACGGGTGTTTATCAAGATATATCATTGTTGGAGAAAACTATTCGCCAACACAACAGTGATGTATTTTGGATGGTCGACTGTGTACAAGCGCTTGGTAAAATCGCGTTGACGATTTCTGAAACAACGATCGACTACGCCCCCTTTAGTGGTCATAAATTGTATGCGCCAAAAGGCATTGGCATATTATATGTTCGTGATACTGCACCATTTACTCCTTTTATTGCCGGTGGCGGTCAAGAAAGTGGTTTAAGATCTGGAACCGAAAACTTACCTGGCATTGCAGCACTTCAAGCAGTTTTAACCTTGTTAAATGATAAAGATGATTCTACGTTTAAATCATCAGCGCAGTTAGCAAACTATCGTGAGCAATTAACCCAGACACTTTGTGAAGCATTTCCCGAGATCGTTTTTAACCATGATTTTAGCTGTAGTTTACCTACAACAATTAACTTTTCGGTTAAAGGGCTTACTAGCAAAGACATTATGGACTTATTTGATGCCGCTCATATTCGCGTAAGTGCAGGTTCGGCATGCTCATCAAAGGTAACAGGAAGCTTTGTTCTTGATGCAATGGGTAAACCTAAGTGGCAAAGCGAAAGTGCAATTCGAATGTCATTTGGCCCGGCTACAACACAGGAAGAAATAACGACAGCATGTACCGCCATAAAACAAGCAGTAAAAGCATTGCAAAGTAGCTGTCTAATCTTATCTGATACTGCCGATAACAGTAATTTGGGTGTTGATGGTTTACAGCAATGGATGTATGACAATGGCTGTACATGGTGTTACGTCGATCAACGCACAAAAGAGTGTTTTGTTATCGATTTGGCACCAGAGTTGGTAGGTAAATTCGAAACATTAGTTGCGTGTCAGGGCTATCAAGTTGTTGCTGCTCTTTCGACTCATCAGCATATTGCCAACGAAGAACATGTCAATATGATTCAAGCGCTATTACATACAAGTAATACGACATGTGACGCGCTTGGCTGGCCGAAAAATGCCGAGCTGATTAGTTTAGAAAATGATCTAACGGTTGAAGCAATTAAAGTTGGTGATAAAGTTTTGGCACGGGTAGCAATGCCGGGCCATACTCAAAATAGCGTCGCGTATCTTTTAGGTTCGCCAAGCAACCAAAAATTACTGGCAAAAGATATAGCATTTGCCTTTACTGGCGATAATATTCAAATTAGTGGATTAGGGCGCTGCGATCACCAAGACGGCGATGCAAGTGCTTTATATCAATCATTACAATTTATTAACCAAGTGATTATGCCCGACACATTATTGTGTCCAGCACATGACTATTTACAATTATTTAATACAACGCTTGAGCTAGAAAAACAATCGCATGAATTACTTTCTCAAGCACTTGATGGTGAGTTAACCGAACAAGCTTTTATTGCTGAAATAACAGCAAGAGATAAGCAATTACCAACATCTGATTTTAATCAACATTGTGGTGTCGTAACAGCATTTAGTAACGTAATAGAAGTGGTTCACCCTAACGAGCTAGTAAGCTTTATAGAGCATCACCCTAATACTGTCGTGGTAGATGTTCGCGAACCTCATGAATTCGACGCTTACCCAGATGACGTTATTGCAGGTAAGAAAATGGTTAATATTCCACTTTCTCAAATCACACAATTTGTTCAGCAACATAAATCTGAGCAATCAAACCACACTTATGTCTGTATTTGTCGCAGTGGCAAACGCAGTGAAGCAGCAGCTAAAACATTACAGCGAAACCACTTTGAAAATATTTTTCATGTACCAGGTGGTTTTGCATTGCTAAATGGTAACTAATTTAACATTAGGCTAGCCGTTTTAAATTGAGTTGATAAAATAGCGCTATATCCCATGGCGCTATTTTTTTATGTCTAAATCCTCTATTAAAGAAAATACTAAACCTTGGTGGCATACAGACTGTCCCCATTGTAAAAAAGTACGCTTATTTATTATTTGGTTAGGGTTGATGTTGCTTGCCGACTACGCCTGGTTCAATCTGATCTTTTCGTCTTAACTTGTTTTTATCTTGTAAATTCACGATTAAATTTTTGTGTTGCTAGTTGTTTTTTAACATAAAACAAATGGTTGGCTTTGTTAGTTGCTTACGATGCACTATACTTCACGGCAATATGATAGTGCTGGTTACTATTTAAACAATTCAACTTAATAAAGTGATAACTAATTTAAAATGACAACAGCAAAAAAACGTCCTTTATACATACCTTATGCAGGTCCCTCGTTAATCGAAACACCTTTGTTGAATAAAGGTAGTGCGTTTACAAAAGAAGAGCGCAAAAACTTCAATTTAGCAGGCTTATTGCCACCGCGTTTTGAAACCATTGAAGAACAAGTGTCGCGTGCCTATATGCAATATAGCAGCTTCCAAACGGACTTGAATAAGCATATATATTTGCGTGCAATTCAAGATAACAACGAGACCTTGTACTACCGATTAGTGCAAGAACATTTAGAAGAGATGATGCCGATCATTTATACTCCTACAGTAGGTGATGCTTGTGAACAGTTCTCTGACATCTACCGTTCTTCTCGTGGTTTGTTTATCTCGTATGACGATCGTCATAACCTTGACGATATTTTACGCAATGCAACGAAAAACAAAGTTAAAGTGATTGTTGTCACTGACGGTGAACGCATCTTAGGTTTAGGTGACCAAGGTATTGGTGGTATGGGGATTCCTATTGGTAAGCTAGCGCTATATACCGCCTGTGGTGGTATTAGTCCTGCGTACTGTTTACCCATTACACTAGATGTTGGTACTAATAACGAAAAGCTACTCAATGATCCGATGTACATGGGCTCTCGTCATAAACGTATCGAACAAGAAAAATATGACGAATTTGTTGAGTTATTTATTCAAGCAATGCAACGCAGGTGGCCACATGCGATGCTGCAATTTGAAGATTTCGCGCAGCCTAATGCTATGCCGTTATTAAACAGATATAAAAATGAAATATGCTGTTTTAACGATGATATTCAGGGGACCGCATCTGTTACTGTTGGTACTTTGTTAGCAGCCTGTCGCACCAAAGGCGCTAAACTATCTGAGCAGAAAGTCGCATTTGTTGGCGCTGGTTCTGCCGGCTGTGGTATTGCCGAACAAATTATCAGTCAAATGGTCAGCGAAGGTGTTTCACCTGAGCAGGCAAGAAGCCAAATTTTTATGGTCGATCGTTTTGGTTTATTAACACAAGGTATGGAAGGTTTAAGAGACTTCCAAGAAAAGCTTGTTCAATCTAGAGTACAAGTTAACGATTGGCGTATTGCTGGCGAATTTGCTTCTCTTGTTGAAGTGATGAACCATGCTAAACCAGATATTTTGATTGGTGTTTCTGGTCAGGCCGGCCTGTTTACGGAAGAAGTCATTACCACAATGCATAGTCATTGTTCACAACCTATTATCTTTCCATTAAGCAACCCGTCTCGTCAAGTTGAAGCAACGCCAGAGCAAGTCGTCAACTGGACTCAAGGCCAGGCGATTGTCGCGACGGGCTCACCATTTGCGCCTGTAGATTACAAAGGCAAGCTATATCCAGTTGCTCAATGTAACAACAGCTATATATTCCCTGGGTTAGGCTTAGGTGTTGTTTCAGCTAATATTAATCGTATTACTGATGAAATGTTAATGATAGCAAGTGAAACGTTGGCCAAAGCGTCGCCTTTGGCAAATACTGGGGAAGGTGAATTATTGCCGGCGATTACACAAATAGCGAGTCTGAGTAAAGACATTGCGTTTGCTGTTGCAAAAGTTGCTTACGAACAAGAACTTGCCCTTGAAATTAGCGACGAGCAATTGAAGGCGAAAATTGAACGAAACTTTTGGCAACCAGAATATCGTGACTACCGCCGAACAAGCGTTTAATTTTAAAATCCAAGAGCCAATGAATTTTGGCTCTTTTTCTTTATAAAGGTCTAAGCGTCATTGTTCTGTAATCAATTGAGGCTAACCTCGAATACCATTAGGCATTTTTGACTATATAGTCTATAATCGCGCCCAAAATTTTATACCAGTTTTTAACTTACACTATTAAGAGGGCTTATCATGGCTATCGAACGTACTTTCTCAATCGTAAAACCAGACGCAGTTGCTAAAAACGTAATTGGTCAAATCTACAACCGTTTCGAAACAGCAGGTTTAACTATCATTGCTTCTAAAATGGTTCACTTATCTAAAGAGCAAGCTGAAGGTTTCTACGCTGAGCACAGCGAACGTCCTTTCTTTGGCGCTTTAGTTGAGTTCATGACTTCAGGTCCAGTGATGGTTCAAGTTTTAGAAGGCGAAGGCGCTGTTCTGAAAAACCGTGAAATCATGGGTGCTACTAACCCAGCTGAAGCTTTAGCTGGTACTTTACGTGCAGACTACGCAAACTCAATCGACGAGAACGCTGTTCACGGTTCTGATGCTGTAGAATCAGCTGCTCGTGAAATCGCTTACTTCTTCACAAACGAAGAAGTTTGTCCACGTACTCGCTAATTTGCTTTTAATCTTCGCCTTTGGCGCGTTTTTGGTGTCGAGAATGCTCACGTACTCATGTACGTTCCGCGTTCTCTCCTAGAACACGCACCAAAATGCTTTGGTTAACTATCAAATTATAAAAAGGATTTTACTGGTTTACGGTAAAATCCTTTTGTTTTGTAAAGACTGAGCAATCTTAAGCGTTTCTTTTACCGAAACTTTTAAAATTACTTAGTTGAAAAATTGTCACTGATGTCTAAAAAGTGTACAATTTTGCGCCTTTAAATTCTTTGTATTACTACGTATTTTGAGAAAATCTTTATGACCGAAGTTGTTGTTCCTGCTGAGCAGAAAACCAAAATTAATCTATTAAACTTTGATCACCAAATGATGAGAGAGTATTTCGATTCGATAGGTGAAAAGCCGTTCCGTGCTGATCAAATGATGAAATGGATTTACCATTTTGGTTATGACGACTTTGAAAAAATGACCAACTTCAACAAAAAGCTTCGTGAAAAACTGGCGCGTAATTGCGAAATTAAAGCGCCAGAAATTTCTGAAAAGCAAGTATCAAAAGATGGCACCATCAAATACGCACTTGTATTAGAAGGTGGTCAAGAAGTTGAAACCGTATGGATCCCAGAAAATAACCGTGCAACGCTGTGTGTTTCTTCACAAGTTGGTTGTGCGTTAGAGTGCACATTCTGTTCTACGGCTCAACAAGGTTTCAACCGTAACTTGTCAATGTCTGAAATTATTGGTCAAGTATGGCGTGTTGCCAACGATATTGGTGCAACCCGCATCGCTGGTAAGCGACCAATCACTAACATCGTAATGATGGGGATGGGTGAGCCGTTACTTAACATGAAGAATCTAATTCCTTCACTAGATACCATGTTAAATGATTTAGGTTATGGTTTATCAAAGCGTCGCGTGACAGTGAGCACATCGGGTGTAGTACCTGCACTTGATATGTTAAAAGAGAAAATTGACTGTGCATTAGCCATATCAGTTCATGCGCCAAATAATCCATTACGTGATGAATTAGTGCCAATTAATAAAAAGTATCCACTTGAAGATTTCTTAGCAGCGTCTCGCCGATACATTGATGGCTCTAAGGCGCAAAAAGCAGTAACTGTTGAGTATGTCATGCTTGATCATGTTAATGATTCAACCGAACAAGCACACGAATTAGCTCACGCACTTAAAGATACGCCAAGTAAAGTAAATTTAATTCCGTTTAATCCATACCCGGGGTCACCGTATAAACGTTCAAGTAATTCACGTATTGATCGTTTTGATAAAGTACTGCAAAGCTATGGTTTAACTGTGATCACGCGACGTACACGTGGAGACGATATCGACGCCGCATGTGGTCAATTGGCAGGTGATGTTTTAGACAGAACTAAACGTACAGGCGCTAACCAAGCAAAAAAACAGGTGAATCCTGATCAAATTTCAGTAAAAATGGTTTAGTTATTACTTAAAACTATTTTTGGAATTTAGCGCGTATGGACAAATGGCATAAATTACTGGTTATTTTTGCATTGAGTAATGCATTGTCAGCCTGTGTGACTCAGCAATATAGTAAAGACAACACACCGGTTGTAGAAAATGAAGCGAGTAATGACGAAATTGCCATGACGCGCATTTCACTTGGCTTAGGGTATTTAAATATTGGTAATACGACCCAAGCTAAAACGAATCTTGAAAAAGCTAAACGCTATTCACCTAAATTAGTTCAAGTACATACAGCTTTTGCTCACTATTACGAAACTGTTGGTGAGCCTGAACTGGCGAGTAAGTCCTTTTTAACGGCTTTAGAAATTAAACCTAACGAGCCAGATACCCTGAACAATTACGGCGTATTTCTATGTCGACAAGATGATATTGAAGGTGCTCAAGAGCAATTTCTCAAAGCGATTGCCGTGCCTGAGTACGTGCGTGTATCTGAAAGTTATGAAAACTTAGCGCTTTGTCATTTAAACAAAGACAACTTTGAAAAAACTGAGTTTTACCTAACAAAAGCATTAATGCATAGCCCAAGTAGCGCCTCTGTATTGCAGCAACTGGCGCAATTGGCTTATGTAAAAGGCGATTTTAAAAGTGCAAAAAACTATATTGCACGTTATGAGAAAGCAACGCGCCAATTTAACCCTAGTTCATTGGCTTTGGCGTATAAGGTTTATGAACGCGCAGGTAATATGACGATTGCAAAAAATTATGGTGCGATGTTAGTTAAAATGTTTCCTAACGCCTATGAATCAAAGCAGTATTTATTAAATAGTTTAGCTAGAATACCCGCTGATGATTTAGCCGATAAATATCAGCTTAAGCAGAATAAGGACAAAAAACGTGTGGTGGTGTTATCACCAAACAAGAAAACGCATATCAGTAAAGCGAAAAGCGAACACGCAGCGCCTTTAGATATTGCGAGTTTTGATAAGCCATCACCAACAAAAGTGGTGGTTGAGCCCAAAGCTGAAACCGAAATAACAATACAAACTGCTAAAAGTACCGTAGCGGCTCAAGCGGAACGAGCTCAATCGACAAATACCGGTGCACTTACTGTGCCCATTCATATCGTTAAATCAGGAGAGTCAGTGTATAGCGTCTCTCAGACTTACGGTTTGACCATGAAACAAATTCAGCGATGGAATAAGTTGTCTTCGCGTAGCATTTTAAAAATAGGACAAGTGCTCATTTTAGCCGATCCAAAACAGGCTAGTAAGTAAATAAAAATATGAGTGAAGTAACTGAAATTACAGAAGATATCGAAATTATCGGCCCAGGTCGATTGCTAAGTGATGCACGTAAAGCAAAAGGCTTAAGCATTGAGCAAGTTGCCGAGCAACTTAATTTTCGTAAAGGCTTGGTTAAAGAAATTGAAGACGATCACTTTGATAGAAGTTTACCGTCTACCTTTAATCGTGGTTATTTGAAAAACTATGCAAAATTAGTTGATGTGCTAGAAGAAGACGTACTATCGAGCTTTGAAATGCTTGGTGTTGCCGAAAAGCAAAGTACAGAAATGCAAAGCTTTTCTAAAATCACTGAAAAACAAGCACAGACGCGAAGTTTGATGTGGTTAAGCTACTTGATTTTAGCGATATTAATCAGTTCTACCTTAGTCTGGTTCTATCAATATCAATCAAGTATCAAAGAAAAGTCAGTAACGATAGATGCAAAGGTTCAAGAGAGCGTTGATGAAAATATTGATGCACCATTGAATGAGGCGACTGAAAATTCACCTTCGACTCAACTAACAAGTGCAAATGATGCTATTGACCCACAAACATCTAGCATCCTAGCCAAAAATACCGATGAAGTTCATACTGGCGACGAAACACGAATAACAGCCGATAGTATAGATGAATCGAGACAGCAAGCGATAGAGTCTATAGAAAATAGTACAAGTCAGGCTGCACAGCTTGCAGAGAGTAACGAGTTATTAACATTACCTGAACAACCAGGGCAAGACGCGCCTTTATCTGTAGTGGAAGATGTCGTCGTGTTTACGTTCTCTGGTGACTGTTGGGTTAATATTTATGATGCCACTGGTGAGCGTATTGCTTGGGGTGTAAAGAAAACTGATTATGTGATGACCATTAAGGGTGTTGCGCCATTTAATGTTACCCTTGGCAAGCCTGAACTCGTCTCAATCGATTTCGCAGGCCAACCGGTAGATATGTCGCAATTTAGCGCAGGTAATATTGCGAAATTTACATTGCCAATCGTATCAGCACAGTAACACGCGTTAATTGAAATTATTGTAGAAAAATTATGTTTAAAGAATCTCCTATTATCCGTCGTAAGTCTCGCCAAATTATGGTGGGAAATGTTCCAGTTGGTGGCGACGCACCTATTTCAGTGCAATCAATGACAAATACCCTAACGACTGATGTTGCAGCTACTGTTGCGCAAATAAAAGCGTTAGAAAATGTAGGTGCTGATATTGTTCGTGTTTCAGTGCCGACTATGGATGCGGCAGAAGCCTTTAAAGAAATTAAAAAGCAAGTTGATGTGCCTTTAGTAACCGATATCCATTTCGATTACCGCATTGCGTTAAAAGTAGCGGAATACGGCGCAGACTGTTTACGTATCAACCCAGGTAATATTGGTAAAGAAGAACGCGTAAGAGCGGTTGTAGAAAGTGCTCGCGACAAAAATATTCCAATTCGTATTGGGGTTAACGGTGGTTCACTTGAGCGTGATTTACAAGAAAAGTATGGTGAACCTACACCGGAAGCTTTGCTTGAATCAGCAATGCGCCACGTTGATATTTTAGATCGATTAAACTTTCATGACTTTAAAGTCAGTGTGAAAGCATCAGATGTATTCCTTGCCGTAGGTGCATACCGTTTACTGGCTAAACAAATTGATAACCCGTTACACCTAGGTATTACGGAAGCCGGTGGTTTCCGCTCTGGCTCAGTTAAATCTGCGGTAGGTTTAGGGATGTTATTGGCTGAAGGTATTGGTGATACGTTACGTGTTTCTCTTGCTGCAGATCCGGTTGAAGAAATTAAAGTAGGCTTTGATATTTTAAAGTCATTAAAACTTCGCTCTCGTGGCATTAACTTCATTGCTTGTCCAAGTTGTTCACGTCAAGAATTTGATGTTATTAATACAGTAAATGCCCTAGAAGAGCGCTTAGAAGACATCATCACGCCAATGGACGTATCGATTATCGGTTGCATTGTAAATGGTCCTGGCGAAGCAACCGTATCAGATTTAGGTTTGACTGGTAGTAGCAAAAAAAGTGGTTTTTACCTAGATGGCGAACGTCAAAAAGAACGCATTGATAATGGCGACATTGTTGACCAGCTTGAAGCTAAGATTCGTGCAAAAGCGAGTAAAATGGATCAAGAACGCATCGACATTGAAGAAGTAGAGTAGTCCCAAAGTTGTTTAAAAGCGTTATAGGATAAGCCAAGTGATTTACGTTTGTGCTGAATGTGCCTATAATGCGCGCTGCAATAAAATTTAAGAGAGATTCAACATCCGTGAGTAAAGCGATTCAGGCAGTTAGAGGCATGAACGATTGCCTTCCTTCAGAAACAAATATTTGGCAAATGGTTGAGGAAACACTGCGACGTGTTGCCGGCAATTACGGCTTTGCTGAAATTCGTATGCCGATCGTTGAATCTACCCATTTATTCAAACGTTCAATCGGTGAAGTTACTGATATCGTTGAAAAAGAAATGTATACCTTTGACGATCGTAACGGCGACAGTTTAACCTTGCGTCCTGAAGGGACTGCAAGTTGCGTGCGTGCTGGTAATCAGCATGGTTTGCTTTATAACCAAGAGCAGCGCCTGTGGTACATGGGGCCAATGTTTAGACATGAGCGTCCACAAAAAGGCCGTTATCGTCAGTTTCACCAATTTGGTATTGAAGCATTTGGCATAGCAACCTCAGATATTGATGCTGAAGTTATTATGCTATCAAATCGTCTTTGGACGGAACTTGGTATCAAAGACGTTGTCACATTAGAACTGAATACGTTAGGTTCTAATGAAGAGCGCGCGCAGTATCGAGATGCGTTAGTTGAGTACTTAACTAAACATGAAGATAAACTCGACGAAGATAGTAAGCGCAGAATGCATACTAACCCGTTGCGTGTCCTAGATAGTAAAAACCCTGACGTACAAGCTGCGCTTGTCGATGCTCCAAAACTTTCTGAGTTTTTAGGTGAAGAGTCACAACAACACTTTTCATCGTTGTGTGCACGATTAGATGCAGCGGGTATTGAATACGTTATTAACGAACGTTTAGTGCGTGGCTTAGATTATTACAATCGTACCGTTTTTGAATGGGTGACAGATAGTCTTGGCGCACAAGGTACTGTTTGTGCTGGCGGTCGATACGACGGTTTAGTTGAGCAACTAGGCGGCAAAGCAACACCTGGTTTTGGTTTTGCTTTAGGTATTGAGCGTTTAGTGTTATTGATTACGAGCTTAGAAAAAGCTAACAATATTCGCCCACAAGCTGATGTATATATCGCGATGATGGGGGAAGCAGCGGAACTTGCTGGTAATGGTCTTGCAGAGCTATGGCGTGACCAAGTAAAAGAAATTCGAATACAGTGTCACTGTGGCGGTGGCAACTTTAAAAAGCAAATGAAACGTGCCGATAAATCGGGTGCAAGCATTGCGGTTATTTTAGGTGACAATGAGCTCTCTGAAAAAACTGCGACAGTCAAATATTTGCGTGAACAAAAAGAACAAGAAAGCGTGGCATTTGAAGATATGCCAGCTTTGTTAGAAAAATTAATGTAAGGAAGTAATGTGGAAACTTATCAAACAGAAGAACAACAAGTAGAAGCGATCAAAAAGTTTTGGCAAGAAAATGGTAGTTTTATTATCGGTGGTATTGTTGTCGGTCTAGGTGGCTTTGTTGGCTTCAACTATTACCAAGATAGTGCCTTAGAAAGTGAAGAAAATGCAACATCTGCCTATATGCAATTGATGACCGCAGCCGAAGAAAATGGCGATAAGTTTGCGCAAGATGGAGAAGCGTTTGTTGCTGCTCATAAAGAGTCAAGCTTTGCTTCGTTCACATCATTAGCGTTAGCTAAAGACGCGACCAGCCATAAAGACTGGGCCGGCGCTGCAAAACACCTACAAATGGCTGTTGATAACGCTGCAGACGAAGGCGTGAAAAGCATTGCATTGCTTCGCTTAGCTCGCGTTCAATTACAACAAGAGCAAGCAGATAAAGCATTATCGACATTATCAGGTGAAATTGCCGAAGGTTTTGTTGGTGCGGCGGAAGAAATTAAAGGTGATGCTTACCTTGTTCAAGGTAAAACAGAGCTAGCTCGCAACGCATATCAAGCAGCCGTTGATGCACTTGGTACAGCTGCTTCGACTAATCCTAATTTACAAATGAAATTAGACGACTTAGCCGAACATGTTGAATTAACAACTTTACCAGCAGCAACCAAGTAGGATTTATTGTGCAATTGCTACCCAAAAAAATACTAACAACATTAGCACTTGTTTTAACACTTGCCGCTTGTTCTTCAACAGATGATGAAAATGAAGCAATCGCGGTTGCTGAACTTACAGATATTGAACAGCAATTTGAACCTCAAGTTGTATGGTCTGAGAGCGTTGGCGATGGCATAGGTGACTTTTTCTCACGCTTGAAGCCAGCTATTGCCTATGACAAAGTGTTTAGTGCAAGCCGAGAAGGCGACGTCATCGCTTTTGAAGAAGCTACAGGTAAAAAGCTTTGGCAAATTAATTTACGTAAGCCGTATGCTGGCAATGCTATCTTTTTTGGTAGTGATGAGTCAGCAATGCTGTCTGGTGGCCCTGTAACAGGTGGTCGTAAAGTATATATCGGTAGTGAAAATGGTGATGTTTACGCTATTGATGAAGCAACCGGTGACACTGTTTGGCAAGTTAAAGTAAAAGGTGAAGTCATTGCTGCACCAACGTTTGAAAATAACGTTGTATTAGTTAATACAGTATCTGGCTTATTAACTGCGTTAGATGCTAAAAATGGTGAAGAGTTATGGCAGGTTGAACAAGATGTTCCGCCATTAACTCTGCGCGGAATTAGTGCTCCTTCAGCTGCATCGGGTGGTGTACTTATTGGAACTCCAGCTGGCGAACTTACTGTTTATATTTTAGAAAGTGGCCAACAAGGTTGGTCTGTAAACTTAGGTGAAGCAACAGGCTCAACAGAATTAGACCGTGTTGTTGACGTTGACTCTAAGCCACTTGTGTTAGGTGAAACCGTTTATTCAGTTTCATCGCGTGGTCAGTTATCAGCGCTTGAATTGCGTAGCGGTCGAGTATTATGGCAACGCCAGTATTCTTCTTATCGTCAAATTAGTATTTCGCGTAACAATATTTATTTAACAGACGTTAAAGGTCATGTTTATGCAGTTGACCGTTTAAACGGATTAGAGCGCTGGAGCAATGCGTTATTGACAAACCGCAACGTAACCGGCCCTGCAGTCCATGGTAAATATGTTGTCGTAGGTGACTTTGAAGGTTATTTACATTGGTTAGACGCACAAACGGGCGATATCGTTGCTCGCACCGAAATTGACTCAAGTGGTGTATATACAACACCAACTGTTTCAGGTGGTATATTATACGTGCAATCACGTGATGGTGATTTAGAGGCAATTAAACTGCCTTAGATGCTTAGTCATGCGCAACTAATGCCATGGTATAAGTGAAGCGTTTAACCGTATTTTTTCCTAACGGCTCCATTGTGAAAACATCGGAGCCGTTGTGTTTTTTATTGTTTAACCTAAAGTTAGGTTATTAATTAAGTTATTTTTGAGGTATACATGCTTCCTGTAGTCGCTCTTGTGGGCAGACCCAATGTTGGCAAATCAACGTTATTTAATCGTTTAACGCGTTCTCGTGACGCGCTTGTTGCTGACTATCCAGGCTTAACGCGTGACCGCCAATATGGTCAGGCTCAGGTTGAAGAGCATCCGTTCATTGTAATTGATACGGGTGGCATTCATGGTGATGAAGAAGGCATTGACGCACTAATGGCTGAGCAATCGTTAATGGCGGTTGAGGAAGCTGATGCAGTGCTATTTTTAGTTGATGCTCGCGCCGGATTAACAGCAGCTGATCAAGGTATTGCTGAATATCTACGTAAGCAAAATAAGCAAGTTTTCTTAGTCGCTAATAAAGTAGATGGCATTGATGCCGATTCTGCGGTTGCTGAGTTTTACTCTCTTGCGCTAGGTGATAAAGTGCATCAAATAGCCGCTGCCCACGGTCGCGGTGTAACTCAATTACTAACACTTGCCTTAGAGCCACATATTGCCGAGCTCAGCTCTGAAAAATCTCATGAAGAAAGTGATGACGACATTGATGAAGTTGATTACGAAAACTTTGATGAAGAGAGCGTAGAAGCCCCTGAAGAAAACGACAAAATTAAGCTAGCGATTATTGGTAAGCCTAATGTCGGTAAGTCAACACTTACTAATCGCATACTTGGTGAAGAGCGTGTTGTTGTATACGACATGCCTGGTACCACTCGCGACTCTGTCTATATCCCTATGGAACGCAATGGCCGCGAATATACGTTAATAGATACGGCAGGTATTCGTCGTCGTAAAAACGTAAATGACGTTGTTGAAAAGTACTCGGTAATTAAAACGTTACGTGCCATTGAAGACGCGAATGTTTGTTTATTAATTATTGATGCAAGAGAAGGGATTACAGACCAAGATTTGAGTTTGCTTGGCTTTATTTTAGAAGCGGGTCGATCCCTCGTCCTCGCAGTTAATAAGTGGGATGGTTTAGACGATTCGGTTAAAGATCGTATTAAGTCAGAGTTAGATCGACGCTTAGGCTTCATTGATTTTGCGCGAATTCACTTTATTTCCGCGTTACATGGTACCGGCGTTGGCCATTTATACGAGTCGGTAGAGGAAGCGTTTATTTCAGCAACGAAACGTATTTCTACGTCTATGGTTACTAAGGTGTTAGATCTTGCGGTATTTGATCATCAGCCACCAATGCACAATGGTCGCCGTATCAAGTTAAAATATGCTCATGCCGGTGGTTACAACCCGCCAATTGTTGTTATTCATGGCAATCAGGTTAAGCATTTACCGCCTTCTTATAAGCGCTATTTAATGAACTACTATCGTAAGTCGTTAAAGATTATGGGCACACCAATTAAAATTGAATTTCGTGAAACCTCTAATCCATTTGCAGGCAAGAAGAAGTTAACGTTTACCGAACAAAAGAAAAAAGCTCGCGCAACACAAGGCTATAAAAAGAGCGAATAATCATTTAATTATTCGCCATAATATTGATTTTGTTATAGCTTTTGGCTAGTGTAAATCTTTAGTTAATGACTGACCTTAAAAAAGGGTTTATGGCTAGCCAAGTTGATATAGATACCACAGAACGACTTAATCGTAACTTAGGGTTATTACAACCTGGTGCAACGGTGACTATTGATGTTACTACGCCCGCTGGTAAACGTGGTAAATTCAGAACCAGTTTTATTGGTTATCTGCCAAAGCGCTATGTACTGGTTCAAATGCCTGATAAAAACAAATTAGGCAATTTTGCTCAATATATTTATCCAGATACTTCAATCACTGTGCGTGGCCTGATCGAAGGTCACGAAGGCGCGGTTGTTGCCTTTGTTGGTGTAATTAAACAAACCCTGCAAATTCCTTCACGTATTATCGTTTTAGATTTCCCTACAAAAGTGTCGCTCCAAAGTTTACGCAGTGCTATGCGGGTGGATACGTATATTGATATTAAAGTCGGTGTAGATAAAGAGTTTTGGCAAGCCAAGATGCTTGATTTGTCGATTAATGGCTGCCAAATTGCTGTGCCTAATGCTGATACATTGCTATTAGCCAACGACAAAGCGATTTCAATCACCATCGAAAACATTGCAGGTTTAGCTAACGTAAAACTTGACGGTTTTATTTGTAATGTTAGACAACAGGTGAATGAAGTTTCATTAGGCGTAAAGTTCAATAGCGAAGACAAAGACAAAGTTGCCAAACTACTCAAAGAAACCGTTACCTTAGAAATTGAAACCTAAGAGCTATTTGATGAAGGCTTGGTTGACTCAACTTTTGCGTCAATGTAGCCATCATGGGTTTGAATCGAAATAGCATCGCCCTTAGTGACATCTTCAACACTTCTTACAACCTTATTCTTTTGATCACGCGTTACGCTATAACCCCGAGCAATAGTCGCTAGTGGGCTAATCATATGAAGTTGTTCGATAACGTGGCTAAATTGGCTCTGACGAGTTGTCAGTTGTGTTTTTGTTATGCTCATTAACCTATCTGTGAGTTGAACCTGATGTTGTTGATAACTACTGATTTGTTTAATTGGATTTGTTTGCTGTAATCGATGGGCTAAACGTTCGGTGTGTTGATTAACTAGCAGCTTACGTTGATTAATCGTGCGCATTAATCGATGGTTAAGCTCATCAATTTGTTGTTGTTTTAATTGTAGTTTTTGTACTGGATGACATTGCTGATGTCGATGTGACAACGCGGTCAATTTATCTTGCCATTGGTTTATCTTAGCAGATAAGCGTAATTTTAAGGATTGCAACAACTGGTTCTGCTGTTGGATTACATTTGCCAACTCACCTGAAACAAGTTCGGCGGCTGCTGATGGTGTCGGCGCACGTGTATCGGCAGCATAATCACTTAATGTTGTGTCAACTTCATGTCCAACAGCGCTAATGACAGGTAGGGCTGAGTCGGCAATCGCTCTTGCAACCCTTTCATCATTAAAGCACCAAAGATCTTCAAGTGAGCCACCACCACGACCAACAATGATGACGTCACATTCGTTGCGATGGTTTGCTCTATATAAGGTTTCTGCAATTTGGCTAGCAGCCTGGTCTCCTTGCACTAGGCAGGGATAAATAATGACATTGAGTAATGGGTTTCGTCGCGAAATGACGGCAAGAATATCTTGAACTGCGGCGCCAGTAGGTGAAGTCACGATACCAATTGTTTCAATTAACGGCGGTAAGGCTTGTTTACGCCCCAAATCAAATAAGCCTTCTTGACTAAGTTTATTTTTTAATTGCTCATATTGTTGGCGTAATAAACCGTCGCCGGCATCTTCCATTTGTTCAATGATGAGCTGAAAATCACCGCGTGGTTCATATAAAGACACTTTTGCACGAACCAATACTTGTTGCCCATTTGATGGTTTTATTCTGACACGGCGATTATTACCGCGAAACATCGCACATCGGACTTGAGATTTTTGATCTTTCAGCGATAAATACCAGTGAGCAGAGCTTGCCGCGATGAAATTCGATATTTCACCACTAATCCAAACGGTATTCAGCTCAGATTCCAACATGAAACGTACTTTTTGTGTTAGCTGGCTGACTTGTAAAATGTGTGGATTTGTCATAAAACTTGGTTTCTTTTGTAATATTTTCACTTTTATTGGCAATAGTATAAATTTTTTAAAGAATTAAGTTTACCTATTTTAATAAAACGGTTAAAATTCTGCCGCAATATTAAATCCTCTTCCTTACACCTTGGTGAGATATTGCGATGCTAAGAATTGCCCAAGAAGCACTGACATTTGATGATGTTCTACTAGTACCTGCCCATTCTACGGTACTGCCTCATACTGCCGATTTAACTACTAAACTTACGCGAAAAATTTCGTTGAACGTTCCTATGGTTTCTGCGTCTATGGACACAGTAACTGAAGCACGTCTTGCGATCACACTCGCGCAAGAAGGTGGTATCGGTTTTATTCACAAAAACATGACGATTGCTGAGCAGGCTAAAAATGTTGCTCAGGTTAAAAAATATGAAAGTGGTATTGTTTCTCACCCTGTAACTGTGTCTCCTGATGCAACTACAGAAGAAGTTATGCGACTTGCCGATGAACTAGGTTTTTCTGGTTTTCCTGTTGTAGATGCTGAGAATAATCTTGTTGGTATTATTACCGGCCGTGATTTACGTTTTGAAACAGACCTTTCAAAAGCGGTGTCAGAATTAATGACACCTAAAGCTAAGTTAATTACGGTGCAAGCTGGCGCGCAACGTGAAGAAATTCTTGGCTTAATGCATGAACATCGCATTGAGAAAATCTTAGTTGTGAATGATGTTTTCAAACTTGAAGGCATGATTACAGTAAAAGATTATAAAAAAGCTGAAAGCAAACCCAATGCCTGTAAAGACGAATTAGGTCGCTTACGTGCCGGTGCTGCTGTTGGGGTTGGTGCTGGTACTGATGAACGAATTGATGCCCTAGTTGAAGCGGGTGTTGATGTTCTATTAATTGATACATCACATGGTCACTCTCAAGGCGTTTTAGATCGTGTTGCAGAAACACGAGCGAAATATCCTAACCTACAGATTATCGCTGGTAACGTAGCAACTGGTTCTGGTGCAAAAGCATTAGCTGATGCCGGTGTTGACGCAGTTAAGGTAGGTATTGGCCCTGGTTCAATTTGTACTACACGTATCGTAACGGGTGTTGGTGTTCCACAATTAACAGCAATTTCTGATGCAGTAGAAGCATTACAAGGTACAGGCATACCTGTAATTGCTGATGGCGGTATTCGTTTTTCTGGTGATATTGCTAAAGCCCTAGTTGCAGGCGCACACTGTGTAATGGTTGGTTCTATGTTCGCTGGTACTGAAGAGTCACCAGGTGAAGTTGAACTTTATCAAGGCCGTTACTATAAATCGTATCGCGGCATGGGTTCTTTAGGCGCTATGGCACAAAAAGAAGGTTCAAGTGACCGTTACTTCCAGAAAACCGACGGTGAAGCAGACAAACTTGTTCCTGAAGGTATTGAAGGTCGCGTAGCATATAAAGGCCCTGTTGCTGCCATTATCCACCAGCAAATGGGCGGCTTGCGCTCATCAATGGGATTAACAGGTAGTGCAACGATTGAAGAAATGCGCACTAAGCCACAGTTTATGAAAATAACTGCTGCCGGTATGGGGGAGTCACATGTGCATGATGTGACCATTACTAAAGAAGCCCCAAATTACAGAATGGGCTAGTCGAATCATCATTTGATTGCTAGTCGGCACTATAACGGCATCAGAAGTACTCACTTGGTAAACCAAGCTCTGTGTTTCTTCTTTGCTCTAGTGCCGATTATCTGCCAAATAAGTGATTCTTAAAAATTACTATTAAGGCTGGTCTCAAAGGCCAGCCTTCACTTTATTAATTATAGGGTTTGATATGACCAAAGATATCCATGATTCACGAGTCCTCATCTTAGACTTCGGTTCTCAATACACTCAATTAATTGCGCGTCGTGTGCGTGAAATTGGTGTTTATTGTGAGCTATGGGCTTGGGACGTTACTGAAGAGCAAATTAAAGAATTCAATCCAACGGGTATTATTTTAGCCGGTGGCCCTGAAAGTGTAACTGAAGCTGATTCACCGCGTGCACCAGAGTATGTATTTAATGCTGGTGTTCCTGTTTTAGGTATTTGTTACGGCATGCAAACAATGGCTGAACAATTGGGTGGTAGTGTTCAATCTTCAGATCACAAAGAGTTTGGTTATGCTGGCGTTGAAATTATCAAGCAATCGTCTTTGTTTAAGAATATTGAAGACTCAATTGGTGCTAATGGTAACGCTGTATTAGATGTATGGATGAGCCATGGTGACAAAGTCTCAGACATTCCAGCTGGCTTTAGCACTATTGCGAAAACATCTAGCTGTGCTCATGCAGCAATGGCTAATGAAGAGAAAAACTTCTATGGCGTGCAGTTCCACCCTGAAGTAACCCACACGAAACAAGGCATGCGTATTCTAGAGCATTTTGTTGTTGATATCTGCCAGTGTGAAAAGTTATGGACTTCTGCATCTATTATTGAAGATGCCGTTGCCAAAATGAAAGAGCAAGTGGGCGATGATGAAGTTGTTCTAGGTTTATCTGGTGGTGTTGATTCATCAGTTGTGGCAATGCTTCTGCACCGCGCGATTGGCGATAAGTTAACGTGTGTATTTGTTGATAATGGTTTACTTCGTTTAAACGAAGGGGAACAAGTCATGGATATGTTTGGTGACCATTTCGGCTTAAACATCGTTCATATCAATGCAGAGCAACGTTTCTTAGATCGTCTTGAAGGTGAAAATGATCCTGAAGCTAAGCGTAAAATTATTGGTAACGTTTTCGTTGAAGTCTTTGACGAAGAAGCGAGCAAACTGAAAAATGCTAAATGGTTAGCGCAAGGGACAATTTACCCAGACGTTATTGAATCTGCAGCATCTAAAACAGGTAAAGCACATGTAATTAAATCTCATCATAACGTAGGTGGCTTGCCTGAAGATATGGAACTTGGTTTAGTTGAGCCATTACGTGAGTTATTTAAAGATGAAGTGCGTAAAATAGGTTTAGAACTTGGTTTACCATACGACATGTTATACCGTCATCCATTCCCTGGTCCTGGTTTAGGTGTGCGTGTATTAGGTGAAGTGAAGAAAGAGTACTGTGATTTATTACGTCGCGCTGATGCAATTTTCATTGAAGAGCTTCATAAACACGACTTATACAACAAAGTAAGCCAAGCTTTCACTGTGTTCTTACCTGTGCGCTCTGTTGGTGTTATGGGCGACGGGCGCAAGTACGATTGGGTGGTAAGTTTACGTGCGGTTGAAACAATAGATTTTATGACTGCGCATTGGGCACATCTACCTTATGATTTCTTAGGATTAGTGTCTAACCGTATCATTAATGAAATCGATGGTATTTCTCGCGTTGTTTACGATGTGTCAGGTAAACCACCTGCGACAATCGAGTGGGAATAATTCACGTTTGAATGTCTCTAATTATTAGATAGTTCAGCTGAAAAAAATGCGCTCACTAGAGCGCATTTTTTATGTCTTAACAATAGCACTTGGCTTTTGCTTGTGATTCTCTACACTAAGCGTATATAAAAAAAATTCTATGGATTTGAGATGCTATTACGTGTGTTATCTTGGTTTTTTGTGGTTCTGATAGGTTTGTTAGGGTTGTTATGGCTATTTAGCCCACAGTTATTTTCGCTCGTGATCGCTAAACAATTAGCCCCTTATAAGCTAACGATGAATGAGCAGGCTCATATTCGTTTGAATCCTTTTTTGTTGTCGTTAACGGTAGAAGAGTTAACACTGCATAGTACAAGCGAGAAAGTTTTTGGATTGAAAAATGGCGAGATGCAGCTATCGTTTTCTGCACTATTTCGTAAAAATATCCATTTTCAACATTTTGAGTTATCTGGTATTTACTTGCCTCTAAATAGGGTGAATGAAAGTTGGCAGGTACTTGGCCAAAAGCAGCCTAATGAAACTAGCAATAGTGAAACAGCAGAAACAAAATCAGATAATCAATGGCAGCTAAGTGCAGATACAATTGACTTATTGAACAGTCAGATTGTCCTTAACGCTAACGAAACCCATACACTTAATATTGATGACGTGGGAATTGAATCTTTAACATATGCTACCAATGATCAACATTTAGAACTGGAATTTTCCGGTAAAATTAATGCTGCACCAATAACATTAGAAACAAAACTAGATCTGATAGGACAGCACTACACAGGTAGTATCAGCCTAGAAAATGTCACTATTGCAAATTTTGCAGAATGGTTTCCTACTGATTTTAACGACGTATCAGCAACTGTTGGCGTGTCGACGCACTTTACCATCAAACAAAAAACAACGACTAACATCAGCCTTAGCGATACAAAGTTGTCGGTTATTGAGGCTAGTATTCCGAGATTAAACCAGCAACTAAGTTTGAGCGCAGGGCAAATTGAACTATCAGCCGACGCGTTAAATTTGGCTGGCAACGACGTATCAACAAATGGTTTAAATCTCTTGGTAAGTGGAATTACTACAAAAATGCTTGACGATGACAGCCAAGCAAAAATTGATACGGTTACGTTTAAAAGTGCTCGAATAGGCTACCAAAATGAACAGCTTTCACTTGAAGGTGCTGATTTAAACATTGAGAACGTTTCAGCGAATAGTCTCAATCATGGTGTCGAAGCCAGCTTGGCGAGCATTGATTGGAGATTAACAATACTTAACTATGCGACCAATAATGCACTTATCAGTAGCAGTGATTTAAAGATAAATTCAGCTGAAATATTTGATACGAAACAAGCATTGTCGTTGTCCTTAGATGATTTGTCTTGGCAATTGCCTAATCTGGCTATGAAAGAGCAGCAGTTGTCAGGCGTAACTTCAACCAAGATGTCGCAGTTAAACGTTGTTAATAAGGCAACTGAAGCACTAGTGTTATCAGTTGCAGAGTTGATGTTGCCAGATGTTGAGATCAGTGGTCAAAAACAACAATTAATGACAAAGGCTAACTTGCTGACAATTAACGATATTAAGTCATCCCAAAAGCATGAGAAATTGGCGCCATTAGCGGCTATTGAACAAGTGCTATTGAAAAATATCGGTGTTAGTTACAGCTCTGAAAGTGCTTCAACGCATATCACAGCAAACCACTTACATGTTGATACGATTAACGCCAATTTGATCTTTGAAAATCAAGTATTGAAAAACTTAGTCGCACTATCAAATGAAACTGCAGAAGAAGAATCATCACTTGAAAATACCAATGAAACAGAGCAAGAGGCAGCGGCTAATAACTTAACTTATGCGATTGACTTAATTACAACAACAGGACAATTAACCGTTGAAGATACTGTTGCAACACCTCATTTTAACGCTCAAGTAGATTTTAAAGAAATACGTGTTGAGGCTTTAGATAATACAGATGCAACGAAAGTGACAAGGTTTCAATTGTCAGGCAATACCGGCAGACATGCTGATTTTGCCTTGAAAGGAGATTACCAAGCATTTAACCCTCAAATGAATATGTCGATAATGGGTGATATAAATGAGTTAGCATTGCCAAAAATTGTTGGTTATTTTGCTAAGGGAGGCAATGTTAATATTCTAAGTGGCCAACTCGATAGCCAATTAGATGTAAAAGTTGTCGATAACAAAATTTCGGGAAATAGTGAGCTTTTTGTCCGAGGCTTAGAGCTAGCCAAAGAAAATAAAGAGCAAGGAAGTGTAGAAAAAAATGACTCGGTAATTTCTCTTAATACTGCCCTCAATATGCTCCAAGACAGCAAAGGTAACTTAGAGTTAGATTTGCCATTGTCAGGCGATGTTAGTTCACCAGAGTTTGGTTTACAAAGCTTTATTGGCATTATTACGCAAAAGGCGGTAATGGTTGCAGCTGAAAGCTATTTGATGCAAACCGTGGTGCCATACGGCAATGTTTTATCCTTGGCAAAAATTGCTGGCGAGATGATGCTGAAAATCCGGATAGAAGATCTTGTGTATCAACCTCAACAAATTGAAATATCAGAACAGCAAACCCCGTTTGTTACTAATTTAATTAAGTTAATGGTTGATAAACCTGATTTACAATTTAAAGTATGTGCGATTGCTACTACGGCTGATTTGCCTAATGAGCATAGCTTTGATGACAAAGCCCTCGTCACTTATTTACATCAACTGAGTGAGCAACGTGGACAAGCATTTAAAGATTATTTGGTTCAGCAGGGGGGCGTTTCCTCTAAACGTATACTCTTGTGTCATGGACAAGTAGAAAAAACGAGTGAACAACCACCAAGGATAACGTTTGACTCTTAAAAGTAGAGCAATGGATGATGAAAAGGATATTGAGGTAAAAGTATGCGCTTTATTTTGCGACAAAAGATTTTCTCGTTAAGAGATGTGTTTCAAATCAAAAATGAGCATGATGAGCTTGCCTTTGAAATTGTGTCAAAACTGTTGTCGCTTCGACGAACTTTCATTATGCAAGATCCTCACGAGCAGCAAGTTGCGATTATAAAGCGTAAAATCTTTTCTATAAGACCTACCTTTTTCTTAACCTTTAATGATGGCAGTAAAGCTAAACTTAGAAAAAAATTCTTCAGTTGGTTTGGTAGTAAATATTATTTGAATTATAACGGGCAAGATATTTTGATAGTAGGCGACTTTCTTGCTCATGAATATGATTTTTTGGTTGACGATCAACCCATCGCGTCAGTGTCTAAGTCGTGGTTTTCATTTACTGATACCTACGGTGTAGATATTGCGGAGCCAAATCATGTGCCATTGATACTCAGTAGCGTTGTGATTATAGATGAGTTACAACACAACGAAGATAATTTATCAGGTGATTAAATTGAAAGGAAATACATGAAAATTTGGGTTGATGCAGACGCATGTCCTGTTGTTATTAAAGAAATTATTTTTAGAGCAGCACAGCGCACACAAATAGAAACTACGTTAGTTGCTAATCACCCGATGCGAGTGGCTAAGTCGCCGTATATCAAGTTTATGCAAGTAGCGTCAGGGTTTGATGTTGCTGACAATGAAATTGTCCAGCGTGTTACTCCAAATGACTTAGTGATTACCTCTGACATTCCACTGGCCGATGAAATCATCGCAAAATCGGCATTTGCATTAAGCCCACGTGGCGAGATGCTCACGGCAGAAAACATTAAGCAGCGCCTAAATATTCGAGACTTTATGGATACAATGCGTGCTAGTGGCATGCAAACGAAAGGACCAGATAAACTATCAGCACAAGATAAGCAGACATTTGCTAATCAACTTGATAGCTTTATCGCAAAACATAAATAAAAAAGGAAAGCTAAATGCTTTCCTTTTTTTGCGCTTATTGGCTGGTAAACCAAATCATAAAGACGAAAAAACCGATGATTAACGTGTTGAAGCCAATGATATAAGCAAAGCCTTTAACGCCATCTTTAGCTTGATACCCTTTTGACTTTAAGTACCACCACCAGATAGCACACATCATGATGGGCACCAAGAAAAATAGTCTTATCATAAGTTTACCTGAATAAATTACCTGTTTTTATCTTATGTCGCTTTATCGTCTGGCGCAATTGTTTGGCTGTTTTTTTCAATAATTGCATTGAGTGGCTTTCTGATTGCGTATAAAAATAACAAACTTGGAATGACCATCAATGCTGTTAAGACAAAGAAAAGTGCCCAATTACCATCTAACCAATCGACAACAATACCAGAATATGAACCCAACATTACTCGCCCGAATGTGCCTAGTGAAGCCATTAAAGCATATTGACTTGCGGTAAACGTTTTATTACACAGCACTGATAACAGGGCGACGAAAGCGACTGAGCCCCATGCCGACGTAAACCCATCTACTAACACGGTAAAGGCAAAAAGTTCTTTGTTAGGGCCTACGATTGCCATAACCGAGAATAATAAGTTACTTGCCGACATGGCAATACCGCCAATAAACAATCCTTTCAAAATGCCGTATCGAATAGTGAAAATACTGCCGATCAGAGAAAAAACAATTGTGACTGACCAGTTAATCATTTTCGAATAATAAGCGATATCGGCATTAGAGAAACCGACCTCACGATAGAATACGATAGACATACGACCTAAATAGGCCTCACCGAGCTTGAATAAAAAGATAAATAACAAGATAGATAGGCTCAGTTTTACGCCATTTCTTTGAAAAAACTCCTGAATGGGAGCGACTAAGGTAGTCAGCAACCATGCCGTTAGCCTAATTGAGGTACTTGGCGATTGTTTTTTCGTAGGTGTGCCTTGCTCAGAAATGGTTGAAGAAACTTTTCTATTTAACTTAACCATCTGGGATATAAATAAACCAAACAAGGCAAAAACCATTAGGCTTACCGTCAAAAATTTGTTGCTTGTATCGATTAAATTCTCAGGCCACATAGGGTAACCAAAATTAGCATAGGCAATTATTAAGATAATTAATGGCAAGCTAAATAAAACAAGGAAGTGATTACTGCCGTGAGTTGTTAACGCCAATTGGTATTGGTTCTCTATCTGATCGTGCACAGCCTCTCTATTGCTAACAGGCTCATTCACAATTAGTACCGTTGCCATTAGCAGGACCATGATTATCGAAAGCACCATATATACTTGTGACCATTGCCAGTTAGGTTGGTCGGCAAGCAAGAATGGAATTGCACCTAAGCCGGCATAACCTGTCCACCATCCTGACGTTGCCATGGCCGAACCTGCTGCCATTTCGTTGTTATCTTGTGAGCCCAAACTATCGATACGGTAAGCATCAATAGCAATATCTTGGGTAGCACCCGCAATGGCGATAATGAGGCCAAGCGTCGCCATAAAAGCTAAAGAGGATGATGCATCTAAGTAGCTAAGTTGAAAGCAGGTAAATGCAATAATGAGCTGTGAGGTAAATATCCAACTACGACGTTGACCTAAGGTTTTTCCGATAAGGAAAATCTTGATACGATCAACGAGTGGCGACCATAAAAAATTGATACTGTAAGCAACAAAGATAAAACCAAATAAACCAATGCTACTGCGAGATAAGCCTTCGTCCTTTAGCCACCCGCTCATTGCTGAACCTATCATCACCCAAGGAAAACCAGAAGCAACACCAAAAAAGAATATTGTTAATAGGGTTTTATTTTTAAAATATTGAAGGGCTTGCCAAAAAGAGCGTGTTGATAACATGTATGAAGCTTACAAAGTGATTTGTTGATAGCCTAACAATAAGCACAATCGTGGTAAAGTAGAATGCAGGATAGTTTCTACTTGGACGGCGAAAATTATTTAAAACGCATTATGCCAGAGGCCGCCATCCGATGCAGTCAACAGGGTAGCTACCTTTACCATAGAAAAAATCTAGGCAGGTATTTATTTCGGCAATAAAGAACAAGTCATGCTTTAGTGCTTGTCCACCGTGTAAAGTCAGTTCATGAATCATATGCCAAAAAACACGTTCTCTCGCGTTGCCTGGGGTATCGTCGATCACTTTTAGCAATGTCCATTCTTCCATGGTGTCATTAATAAAACGGTCTAACTCTGTATAGTGAATTTTTTTACTAAATACCGCCTCTACATAAGCGGTGATTTGGTTAATTTTTTCATTGATAAACTGCTCAATTATCATGGATTATCTCCAGCGACATTGCTTTTATAATTATTATTTTTTTAGTAAATAAAATAGGTAAAAAAGGAAAAAGCTGGTGTTCGAGGCACGTTATTTCTCGCTTCAACACTTTAAGTGTAGGAAGAAATAAAAACTTTGCTTAAGTTTTTTTACTGAGATTAGTTCGCATTGAGTATTGACTAATTGATTACTATTCTAAATTCTGACCATTTGATCTAATAATTAATCATCATAAGTATATATGGAAAAGTGATGGTTAGTTCATATTTTTACTAACCATCTCAGTAGGTTACACAAAGGACGTTACCGGGCAGGTAATAAAATTGCTTTGATAAGAATAACGGGTTCTACAGGAACATCTTCCCAGCCGAGCTCTTCACTATAATCTGTTTTCTGTTTGGCTATTTCTTCTAGTACTTCTTCACCTTCAGTAACGGCACCAAACACTGCGTAACCCCAGCTCATGCCAGGATCCAAATTGGTGTTATCATCCATATTAAAGTAAAACTGTCGATTAGCCGTATGAGGACGAGACTCTTTTGCCATAGCAATCGTATAAGTCTCGTTTTTTAAACCATTACCAGATTCATTGAAGATATCTTCTCGAGATTTTCTTGGTACGTAATTGACGTCATAGCCACCGCCCTGAACGACAAAACCTTCAATAACACGATGAAACAATGTGTTGTTGTATTCACCGGTAACCACATACGTTAAAAAATTATCAACCGTAATAGGCGCTTTAATGCGATCTAGTTCAACGACTACAACACCTTTAGAGGTTTCAAACTTTACTTGTGGGAATAAATTATTTGGATCGATTGCCGCATTTTGAGCAAATGCTGCATGATTAACAACCAAACAAAACACTAAGAATAATTTATACATATGCCAGCCCAATTTATTGGTTAATAAAATTGATGAGTTCTTGATCCGAAAGTATTTGATTTAATACTTGGGTCAGTGCTTGGTTGAAGTCTCTACCTAAAACAGCAATGTCCGCTTTTAACGGGCCTTCGCTTTGGCCTTTGTAGTCGTATGATTTTGTTAACGTACCTTTAGCTGTCTCAACTGTCGCTTTTAGCGATAAATCTGTCTTTGCTTGATATTTGAAAGCTTTTTGAACAACGTCAATGAGGGCTTTACCAAGTAAAATATTGATAGACGGTGTTGCGCCTTCAAGGCGTTGAATATTTCTACGCTTTAATGCCTTTACTAATGTGTCTTCAATGACATTGCCAAGCGGTAGTTGACTATTAAACAAGTTAGCAGCTTGCGCTTCTTTGCGAATTTGAACCAAATGCTTAGATGTACGTGAGTCTTCAACGGTTAAGTTTAAAGCACTAACGGCTATTGGGTACTGGTTCGTTTGAATAAAATCTGGTGCGACAACAATATGGCTTGGCGTGCTACTGCACGCAGATAACATAAATAACAAAGGAAGCGTGTAACTAATAAATTTCATTATTTTCTCGCTGATAAAACTACAAATTTTTTGTTGCTCGCGATAGTTTTACAACCACCGAAGATTCTTTTCAACTTAATATGATAGGCTAAATTTCTGTTACCAATCATACGTAATTCTCCGCCTTTTTTTAACACTCGATGCGCATCGTTTAACATCTGCCAAGCGATATGATCCGTAGTTGCTTGTTCTTGATGGAAAGGTGGGTTACATAACACTATATCCGCGGTATTGGCTTCAAAGCTTGATAAACAATCATTTACTGTAAATTGACACTGAGAAATACCATTAGGTAAATTCTTTTCAATATTTTCTTTGGCCGAAGCGATCGCCATAAAGGATTCGTCAACAAAGGTAATGTTAGCTTTTGGTTGTCTCGATAATGCGGTTAAACCAATGACACCATTTCCACAACCCAAATCTATCACCGTTTGGTCTTCGTGTAATTTTGGTAAGTGCTCCATAAAAAAGCGAGCACCAAGATCTAACTTCTCGCGTGAGAATACATTTGCATGATTACTGATGTGAAAGTTTGTATTTTCTAATGGCCAAATTGTTGGGAAAGGTGAAGAGTGCTGTTGCTGATTGTCTAGTTGGCAAAATACGAGGCGCGCTTTTTTCACTGCGAGCGATGTTGTCGTTGTACCTAAATACTTTTCAAAAACTTTAAGCGTCGAGCTATGAATGTCTTTTGCTCGTGCCGCAGCAATAAAAGTAACGTTTCCCTGCAATGTCTCTTTTATTTTTATAAGCTGCTCGGTGAGTAACGCCTTACTTTTTGGGATTTTATATAACACGATGCTAGTCGCCTTAGGCAGTGGGTTAAGGCTATCTGCTATCGTTAACTTAGGTGCGTCGAGTGAGTTCTGAGTAAGGTTTTCACTAATACCTTGATGTGCGACCCAAGAGTCAGAAACCACTGTTGTTGACCAATCAAGTAAATTAAGACTCAATGCACCAAAACTGTCATTAAATACCAATATATTCGAGTCGTCATTTAATAGGTTTTGCTCTTCTAAATAACTAAGCATATATTCATCAGCGGCATCCCATGCTTGTAATGAACGATTACTTTGAGAAATAGGATAGCGATACAGTGATAAAGGTGTATCGTTGATAATAAAATGGCTTTGCATGATATCTGCATTAGATGAGTTTTAATGCTATTATTTTCTCAAAATATCTGATGATACGCTAGTTGTAATTGTGTGGACGCAATGAAGATAAAAGCCCAAAATGCTCTTTTAAATTATTACCCTAGCTTTTTTGATACCCAAGTTGCTCGGACGTTGACTCAGTCGCTTTTGTCAGAAGTAGCCTTTAGTCAAGATACAATTACGCTCTACGGCAAGCAACACAACGTGCCAAGGTTACAGGCATGGTTTGGCAGTGCGGGTTATCAATACTCTGGGCTGCTAATGAAACCATTTAGCTGGACACCAAGTTTATTGGCCATCAAAGAAAAGGTAGAGCACTTTTCTGGCTATCAGTTTAATTCTGCACTGGTAAATTTATACCGTAATCAACATGACTCTGTAAGTTGGCATAGTGATGATGAACCCGAATTAGGTAAGCACCCTGTTATAGCCTCAATTTCTCTTGGCGCCACTCGCACCTTCAAATTAAAACATAAGGAAAGTAAAGAAAACTTAACGATTCCATTAGTAGAAGGTAGCTTGTTAATGATGGAAGGGGAAACCCAAGAGTATTGGCAACACGCTGTTTTAAAAGAGAAAAAGGCAAGTGGACCACGGATTAATATCACATTTAGGCAGTTGCACAAATGACAGGTGCGATGTGAAAATTATTCCTCAATGAATTCAATTGTTAGCGATTTTTTGCCGACTATCCGCGGACAATTTATGGCATAATACGAATAAACCACTAGAATTAACTTATGGTGGAACGCGTTAATGCAAGGATTTTTATGTTAGTTGAAACAACAATAGAACAAAAATTATTGTCGGCTTTCGAGCCACACCATTTAGAGGTTATTAATGAAAGCAACCAACACAACGTGCCACAGGGTAGTGAATCACATTTTAAAGTTGTAATCGTCAGCGATAAGTTTACTGGTGAGCGATTAATCAAACGACACAGAGCAATTAACTCGGTGCTTAAAGAAGAGTTATCCGATAAAATTCATGCACTTGCTCTTCATACCTATACTCAACAAGAGTGGCAAAATTACTATGTTGATAACGTACCTGGCTCGCCAAATTGTTTAGGCGGTAGTACGGCCTAATTGAGATATACGGCAAAGTGCAGAAGTGAACTTTAGTTTACTGTCGTTATTTTGCCGTTTCATTCCTGTCTAATTTCTGTTATTTCTGTACCCCTAAAAATAATAAATAGTTAATGTCATAGAAATTCATATGGCATTGTTAGGGGGAAAGTCTATGCAAGACAGTCGGCTTAGCGACCTGTCACAACTGATCGATAAAATTACCCATGCATTAGGGCAAACAATTAAATGGTTAACGCTCGTGATGGTGTTATTAACCTTTATCATTGTTGTTTTACGTTATGGCTTTAATGTTGGCTTTATTGCAATGCAAGAGTCGGTTTTGTATTTTCACGCAATCGTTATCATGCTTGGTGCCGCATACGCATATAAAGAAGATGCACATGTTCGTGTTGATATTTTCTACCAAAAGTTTACAGCGCGAAACAAGGCTTGGGTTAACGCGCTAGGTATTATTTTTCTACTTTTCCCTGTCACCATTTTCTTTGGTTACATTAGTGTGGATTATGTCCTATCGTCATGGCGTGTTTTGGAAAAATCTTCTGAAGCTGGCGGTTTACCTTTGGTGTTTATTAATAAAACCTTGTTGCTGTTACTCCCAGTCACGCTATTTTTTCAAGGTGTCAGTGAACTAGCCAAAGCTGTCATCAGCCTACAGCAAACCAAAGGAGCTTAACATGGAATATTTAGCTCTATTAATGTTTGTTTGCGTTTGTTTAGTTCTGCTATTCGGTTTCCCTGTTGCTTTTTCGTTAGCTGGTGTTGCGTTAATCTTCGCAGGAATTGGCGTGGCAACTGAGCTTTTTGATGTTGCTTTTCTTCAAGCGTTACCGAGTCGATTGTATGGCGTCGTCAATAACCAAACGCTGCTGGCTGTGCCGTTATTTGTCTTTATGGGAGCGATGCTAGAGCGCTCAAAAATTGCTGAAAACTTGCTCACGGCAATGACTATATTGTTTGGTCGTTTTCGTGGAGGTTTAGGTATATCAGTTACCTTAGTGGGCATGATGTTAGCAGCCAGCACAGGTATTGTTGGCGCAACAGTGGTAACTATGGGGTTACTGTCATTACCTACTATGTTAAAGCGTGGGTATAGTCCATCCTTTTCAACGGGTATTATCTGCGCAACAGGTACCTTAGGGCAAATCATTCCACCATCAATTGCCTTAGTACTGCTTGGCGATGTGCTATCTAGTGCGTATCAACAAGCACAATTGAAAATGGGGATCTTTAACCCTGAAACCGTTTCCGTTGGCGATTTATTTGCCGGTGCGGTTATACCAGGACTTATATTAGTTGGTTTTTATATTCTTTACTGTATTGGTATGGCGATATTTAGACCGAATGATGTGCCAAAAATCGACGTTGAGGAATTAAAGAAGGAATATCAAAGCGGCTCTATTTTAGCCTTGGTTTTAACAGCTTTGATACCTCCATTGTTATTAATGACCGCCGTTTTAGGTTCTATACTACTGGGCTTTGCAACACCTACAGAAGCTGCCGGCGTTGGTGCAATGGGGGCAATTCTTTTGGCACTTTGGCAAAAGCAACTAACGCGAGACAATATCAAGTCGGTCATGGAAAGCACGTTAAAGATCACGTCAATGGTCTTCATGATTTTAATTGGTGCTAGCTTGTTTTCGCTTGTTTTTAGAGGACTTGGTGGTGAGGAATTGGTTACTGGCTTTTTTGAGCAAATGCCAGGTGGCGTGATTGGCGCCATGTTTGTTGTGATGTTAGTTATATTCTTGCTAGGTTTCATATTAGACTTTATTGAAATCACATTTGTTGTAGTGCCGATTGTTGCGCCAATTTTACTTGCCATGGGACTCGACCCTATTTGGCTTGGTATTATGATCGCTCTAAACTTACAAACCTCATTCTTAACGCCTCCTTTTGGCTTTGCACTATTTTATTTGCGTGGCGTTGCCAGTAAAACAGTAACGACAATGCAAATTTATAAAGGTGTTGTACCTTTTATTTTAATGCAACTTGTGTTGCTGGGTGCTTTGGCGATTTGGCCTGAGCTTGTGACCTGGTTACCTGAATTAATTTATGGAAAGTAAAATGAACATGCAGTTTTTAAAAACCTTCGTTATCAGCCTATTTTTAGTGGTATTTATCAGTGGTTGTGGTGACAACAAAGAAGAATTAAATCAACAGATTGTTGAGAGCAAAACATATAAATGGAAGCTTGTTACGTCATGGCCTAAAAACTTCCCAGGTCTTGGCATGGCACCAGAAAAATTTGCTGAGTACGTTAACGAAATGAGTGGCGGTCGATTGACTGTGCAAGTCTATGGTGCGGGTGAATTAGTGCCGGGATTTGAGGTTTTTGATGCGGTGTCTCAAGGGACAGCTCAAATGGGCCACAGTGGCTCGTATTATTGGAAAGGTAAAATTCCATCGTCGCCTCTTTTTGGCGCTATTCCTTTTGGTATGACAGCTACAGAATTAAATGCATGGTTGCATTACGGTGGTGGTTTAGAACTATGGCAAGAGATGTATAAGCCCTTTGGTATTATCCCTATGGCGGGTGGTAATTCAGGAGCGCAGTTTGCCGGCTGGTTTAAAAAAGAAATCCAATCAATGGATGACCTTAAAGGTCTGAAAATGCGTATTCCTGGTTTAGCTGGTGAAGTATTGCAACGTGCTGGTGCTGTGCCTGTGACTTTAACGGGTGGCGAAATCTATTCTTCATTGCAAAGTGGCGCGATAGATGGAACCGAATGGGTAGGGCCTTATAACGATTTGGCGTTTGGCTTTTACCAAGCGGCTACCTACTATTATTCAAGTATTTGGCATGAGCCAGGTACTGGATTAGAGTTTTTGATAAACGAAAAAGCACTGAAAGAACTTCCAAAAGATTTGCAGAAAATAGTTGAAGTAGCAGCTCGCGCGGTTAACGAGTCAACACTCGATGAATACAACGCGCGTAACAATGCGGCACTGCAAACCTTAGTTGAAAAACATAATGTGCAGATGCGTAAATTGCCACCAGAAGTTATTAGTGAACTAAAAGAGATAACGGCACAAGTGATGGCTGAACAGGCTGCTAATGATGAAGGTTTTGCTAAAGTTTGGGCATCATACAGTGCTTTTCATGATTCGATAAAAAGCTATCATGATCTAACATTAAAAGAATATTTTATGCACCGTTAATTGGTGCATTTTTCTCCAGTCTAGATAAAAACTTAATCTGCTCGTACCTCTTTGATCCCAAAGATCGTTACACTATGGGCAATTTCAAAATAATAACTGTTTAAATAAGGCACTTTTATGGTTATCAAACCAAAAATTCGCGGATTTATTTGTACTAATGCGCACCCTGCAGGCTGTGCTGCACATGTTAATGAACAAATTGCGTATGTAAAATCGCAAACGCAAGCAACAGAAAAACCTAAAAACGTACTAGTGATTGGTGCTTCAACAGGTTACGGGTTAGCTTCTCGTATTACCGCTGCATTCGGTAACCAAGCAAAAACCTTAGGTGTGTTTTTTGAAAAACCACCAACTGAAAAGAAAACAGCGTCAGCAGGTTGGTACAACACTGCTGCTTTTCAACAGGCTGCAGACGAAGCCGGTTTATGGGCAAAAAATATTAACGGTGATGCGTTTTCTCATGAGATCAAAGCCAAAGCAATCGAGACCATTAAAGAAGAGTTAGGCCAAGTAGATTTGGTGATTTACTCATTGGCGTCTCCTCGTCGTACAGATCCAGATACAGGTGAAGTGTACTCATCAACGTTAAAGCCAATTGGCGAAACAGTGACCACGAAGAACTTAAATACCTCAAAAGGTATTGTTGATGAGGTAACGGTTGAAGCGGCAAACGATGATGAAATCCAAGGCACTATTGATGTTATGGGGGGCGCTGATTGGGAGTTATGGATTAACGCTCTCAGTGAAGCTGATGTTTTGGCACCTAATTTTAAAACTACCGCCTATACTTACATTGGTAAGAAGTTAACTTGGCCAATTTATGGTCATGCAACAATTGGTCGTGCAAAAGAAGATTTAGATAGGGCAGCCAAAGCGATTACTGATACGTCGAATGTTGGCGGCAAAGCTTATGTGACGTCGTTGAACGCGGTTGTAACACAAGCGAGCTCAGCAATTCCAATTATGCCTCTGTACATTTCATCTATGTTTAAGGTGATGAAAGCTGATGGCACATATGAAGGGTGTATTGAGCAAATTCAGGCATTGTTTAAAGAAAACCTTTATTCACAGACGCCGCGCTTTGATAATGCAGGTCGTTTTAGCCAAAACTACAAAGAGCTTGAAGATGGCGTTCAATCGCGCGTTCAAGCGATTTGGGATGAAGTAACAACAGAAACCATTGATTCAATGACTGACTATGCTGGTTACCATCATGAATTTTTGAAACTGTTTGGCTTTGCTGTTGATGGCGTTGACTATGAAGCCGATGTTAGCCCAGTTGTTGACATCAACAACCTCGTTTAAATCGATGTTGAGATAAATAAATGTAAGAAAACCAGCAATAAAATGTGCTGGTTTTTTTATTTTCGACTATTTTTTGTTTAATTAATGAAAATTGTGCGTGCATATAGCCTTTTTTTCTTTTTTGTAATTAAAAGTGTCTTGCATTGATGGAATGTCGCGTCTATTTCGTGCTAAAATCCGCGCAGAAATTTTTAACTAAGTAGTGGTGGGAATTTGTTTTTTAACAATGAACCGCTGAAATACACTGAAGTTGGCGAAAATACAATCTGTACGTAAGGTTGCATTTTCAACAATTTTTATACTCCCGTCAAAGTAGTGCAAGTGGTTATGATTACAATAAAAAAAGGTCTGGATGTTCCGGTAAATGGTGCTCCCCAGCAAGTAATCCATGATGGTCAAACCATCAAAACTGTTGCCGCACTTGGTGAAGAGTTTGTGGGTATGCGCCCAACGATGCATTGCAAAGTTGGTGATCGCGTTAAGAAAGGTCAGGCCCTTTTTGAAGACAAAAAGAATCCTGGCGTACTATTCACAGCTCCGGCCGCAGGTGTGGTTACTGAAATTAACCGTGGTGAAAAACGTGTTTTACAGTCTGTTGTTATCGCTCTAAGTGAAGAGACTGACGGCAATGAACAAGAAACGTTTACAAGCTACACCGCTGACCAATTATCAACAGTTGCTCGTGAGAGTGTGGTTGAAACATTGGTTAAATCTGGCTTATGGACAGCGCTTCGCACGCGTCCATTCAGCAAAATCCCAGCAATTGATTCAACGCCAAAAGCAATCTTTGTTAGTGCTATGGATACAAACCCATTAGCGGCTGACCCAGAGGTTATTATTAATGACCAAGCTGAATCGTTTAAAGATGGTTTAACAATACTAAGCCGTTTAACCGATGGTGAAGTATTTGTTTCAAAAGCGCCTGGTGCTAATGTTCCTGTTGCTGACAACGTTTCTGTTACTGAATTTGCGGGCAAACACCCTGCAGGTTTAGTTGGTACGCACATTCACTTCTTAAAACCAGTGGATGGCGACAATGTTGTATGGCACTTAAACTACCAAGACGTTATTGCGTTTGGTAAGTTGTTTACAACAGGTGAACTTGATTCGTCTCGTGTCATTTCAATCGCTGGTCCAGCTGCAAAGAACCCTCGTTTAGTGCGTACAACATTAGGTGCAAACATTAGCGAATTAATTGCTAATGAAACAACTGATGGTGAATTACGTGCTGTTTCTGGTTCGTTATTACAAGGTCATAACGCGCAAAGCGTTCACGGTTATATTGGCCGTTATCACTTGCAAGTAAGCTTATTGCTTGAAGGTCGTGATAAAGACTTTATTGGTTATATGATGCCTGGCGCTAACAAATTCTCTGTTACGCGTGCTTACTTATCGCATTTATCGCCAAGTAAATTATTCAACATGACGACTACGACTAACGGTAGTGCGCGTGCCATGGTGCCAATTGGTAACTACGAACGTGTCATGCCTTTAGATATTTTACCTACCTTATTGTTACGTGATTTATGTGCCGGTGATACCGACAGTGCGCAGCAATTAGGTGCCTTAGAGCTTGACGAAGAAGATTTAGCATTATGTACATTTGTTTGCCCAGGCAAAACAGATTACGGTGTGTTACTTCGTGAATGCCTAACCACGATTGAGAAGGAAGGTTAGACATGGGCTTGAAAAAGTTTATTGAAGATATTGAGCCGCATTTTGAAAAAGGCGGTAAACATGAGAAATGGTTTGCCCTTTACGAAGCAATCGCAACAGGTTTATTCACACCTGGCTACGTAACAAAAGGTAAAACGCATATTCGCGACAGTATTGACTTAAAACGTATCATGATTACGGTTTGGTTAGCTGTTTTCCCTGCAATGTTCTTTGGTATGTATAACATTGGTTTCCAAGCTTCTGAAGCATTGGCAGCGGGTTATTCTTTACCTGATACATGGCAAGTAGGTTTATTTAGCTTCTTTGGTGCTGAATTAACCGCTGGATCGGGATGGTTCACACAAATGCTTTACGGCGCGTGTTTCTTCTTACCTATCTACATGACAGTGTTTATTGTCGGTGGTTTTTGGGAAGTACTTTTTGCCGCAGTTCGTAAGCATGAAGTTAACGAAGGTTTCTTCGTAACATCAATCTTATTTGCCCTAATCTTACCTGCAACGATCCCTTTATGGCAGGCTGCATTAGGTATTACCTTCGGTGTTGTTATTGCTAAAGAGATTTTTGGTGGTACAGGTAAAAACTTCTTGAACCCAGCATTAGCGGGTCGTGCGTTTTTATTCTTTGCTTACCCAAGTGAAATTTCCGGCGATGCAGTATGGGTAGCCGTCGATGGCTTCTCTGGTGCTACAGCGTTAGCAGCCGGTGCAGTCGCACAATCTGGCGCAATTGATTACAGCTTAAATGCAGACTGGTGGAACGCTTTTTGGGGTTACATTCCAGGCTCAGTAGGTGAAGTTTCTACAGCAGCGATTTTCTTAGGTGGTGCTTATATCCTTTACAAAGGGATTGCTTCTTGGCGCATCGTATTAAGCGTATTTGTTGGTATGGCTGTAACAGCAACGTTATTCAACGTTATTGGCAGTGAAACAAATGCAATGTTCGCAATGCCTTGGTACTGGCACTTAGTTGTTGGTGGTTTTGCCTTCGGTATGATGTTCATGGCTACAGACCCTGTAACTATGTCGTTTACAAATACAGGTAAATACTGGTTCGGCGCTTTAGTGGGTGTCATGGTGGTATTGGTTCGTGTAGTAAACCCTGCCTTCCCAGAAGGTATGATGTTAGCTATTTTATTCGCTAACTTATTTGCTCCATTGTTTGATTACTTTGTAGTTCAAGCAAACGTTAAACGGAGGCTTGCTCGCAATGTCTAGTAATAAAGAAACTTTTGGCAAAACGGTTGGTTTCGTTTTCGCAGTTTGTTTAGTTTGTGCATTATTAGTGTCGTTTTCAGCGGTACAATTAAAGCCACTACAACAAGCAAATAAATTATTAGATCAACAAACTAAGATCTTAGAAGCAGCTGATCTTTTAGAATTGGCGAAAGGCGATATTGTTGGTACTTACAACAAATACGTTGAAGCAAAAATGATTGACCTTGATACAGGTGAGTTTATCGAAGGTAACCCCGATTTATTTGATGAGCGTCGTAATTCACGTGATGCATCTAAATCAGAAAAGCCTAAAAACGATATCGCTGGTATTAACCGTCGTTCGCACGATGCAGTTGTTTACTTAGTGCGCGATGGCGCAGGCATTATTGAAACAATCGTATTGCCAATCGTAGGTTCTGGTTTATGGGACTTAATGTATGGTTACGTTGGTCTAGAAGCTGACTTAAATACGGTACGTTCTGTCGTTTATTCAGATCACAAAGAAACTCCTGGTTTAGGTGCTGAAGTAGTGAACCCTAAGTGGAAAGCATTATGGCCGGGCAAGAAAATATTTGATGAACAGCACAACCTTGCAATTAAACTTGTAAAAGGTGGTGCAAAAGCTGGTGATGTTCACGGCGTTGATGGTTTATCAGGTGCTACGCTAACAAGTGTAGGTGTTGAGAAAACATTACATTTCTGGTTAGGCGAAGAAGGCTATGGCCCATTCGTTAATAAATACCGTAATGGAGGGTTGAACTAATGTCTAGTGATGCTAAAAAGGTATTAACGAGTCCAATCGTTGATAACAACCCAATTGCTTTACAAGTACTTGGTATTTGTTCGGCATTAGCGGTAACAAGCTCTATGGCTAACGCGTTGGTAATGACGTTAGCGGTAGTTTTTGTAACTGCGTTTTCAAACTTATTTATTTCGATTATTCGTAATCATATTCCATCAAGCGTTCGTATTATCGTTCAGATGGCAATTATTGCGTCATTAGTAATTGTGGTAGACCAAGTGCTTAAAGCGTTTTCATATCAACTTTCAAAAGAGCTTTCAGTATTTGTTGGCTTGATCATCACGAACTGTATCGTTATGGGTCGTGCTGAAGCATTTGCTATGAAAGAGAAGCCTGTTGTGAGCTTTATGGATGGTATCGGTAACGGTTTAGGTTACGGCTTCATTCTTATGACAGTAGCGTTCTTCCGTGAGTTATTTGGTTTTGGTACGATATTTGGTCTTGAAATTTTACCTCTTATTCAAAACGGCGGTTGGTACCAAGCGAATGGTTTATTAGTTTTACCATTCTCTTCATTCTTCATCATTGGTTTGATCATCTGGGCAATTCGCCAGTGGAAACCAGAACAAGTTGAGAAGGACTAATCACGATGGAACATTATTTATCGCTATTAGTTAAAACGATTTTCATCGAGAACATCGCATTATCGTTTTTCTTAGGTATGTGTACTTTCCTAGCTGTATCAAAGAAAGTTAAAACAGCTATGGGCTTAGGTGTCGCTGTTATCGTAGTACTAGGTATTGCTGTACCAGTAAACCAAATTATCTATCAAGCAGTATTAGCACCAGGCACTTTAGATAGCGTATTAGGTATTACAGATCCGACAGAGTCAATTGACTTAAGTTTCTTATCTTTTATTACCTTTATCGGTGTTATTGCGGCCCTAGTACAAATCTTAGAGATGGTACTAGATAAGTACTTCCCAGCGTTATACCAAGCACTTGGGATTTTCCTTCCGTTAATTACTGTAAACTGTGCGATTTTTGGTGCCGTGTCATTCATGGTAGCGAAGAACCTAACATTAGGTGAATCGGTAGTTTACGGTATTGGCTCTGGAGCAGGTTGGGCGTTAGCAATCATTTTATTAGCGGGTTTACGTGAAAAAATGAAGTACTCTGACGTGCCAGAAGGCTTGAAAGGTTTAGGTATTACGTTTATTACCACTGGGTTGATGGCATTTGGCTTTCTATCCTTTGGTGGTATTTCGTTATAGGGTTAATTCAGAGGATAGTTAACTATCCTCTAATGATGTACTAAGGAAAAGTCGATGGAAATTATACTCGGCGTATCGATGTTTACAGCGATAGTTGTTGTGCTAGTTTTAGTTATTTTGTTCGCTAAATCTAAACTAGTTTCAACGGGCGATGTAAAGATTGCAATTAACGGTGATCCAGACAAATCGATCACTACAGCTGCTGGCGGCAAGTTATTAGGCGCATTAGCAGATCAAGGTATATTCGTGCCATCAGCATGTGGTGGTGGTGGTACTTGTGGTCAGTGTGTTGTGCACGTTCATTCAGGTGGTGGTGACATCTTACCAACTGAACAAGGCCATATTACAAAGCGTGAAGCAAAAGAAGGTTGTCGTTTATCGTGTCAGGTTGCTGTTAAGCAAGATATGGACATTGAATTAGAAGACGAAATCTTTGGTGTTCAACAGTGGGAATGTTCTGTTATCTCGAACGATAACAAGGCGACGTTTATCAAGGAACTTAAATTAAGTATCCCTGATGGTGAGTCTGTTCCATTCCGTGCTGGTGGTTATATTCAAATTGAAGCACCTGCTCACCATATCAAATATAAAGACTTCGAGATTCCTGAAGAATATCGTGGTGATTGGGAACGTTTTGGCTTCTTTGATATTGAGTCTAAAGTTGATACAGACACATTGCGTGCTTATTCAATGGCAAACTATCCTGAAGAAGAAGGCATTATCATGCTTAACGTGCGTATCGCTACGCCGCCGCCAAATAACCTTTCTTTACCAGCAGGTAAAATGTCTTCATTTATTTGGAGCTTAAAAGAAGGTGACAAGGTAACTATTTCAGGTCCATTCGGTGAGTTCTTCGCGAAAGACACTGACAATGAAATGGTATTTATTGGTGGTGGTGCAGGTATGGCACCAATGCGTTCTCACATTTTCGATCAGCTTAAGCGATTAAAATCGACTCGTAAAATCTCGTTCTGGTATGGTGCACGTTCATTACGTGAAATGTTCTATGAAGATGATTTCAACGGTCTAGCTGCTGATAATGATAATTTTGATTGGCACGTAGCACTTTCAGATCCTCAACCAGAAGATAACTGGGACGGTATGACTGGTTTCATCCATAACGTACTGTACGAAAACTACTTACGTGACCATGAAGCTCCAGAAGATTGTGAATACTACATGTGTGGTCCACCTATGATGAACGCTGCCGTAATTGGCATGTTGAAAGATCTAGGTGTAGAAGATGAGAACATCATGTTGGATGACTTCGGTGGCTAATATTTGATTTAAACTTGATCTTTGGTACTCTTTTGTTGTCGCCTGTGCTCACTTAGTAAACTAAGCTCCGCGCAGGCTCATAAAAATATCACCCAATATCTGCGTTTAAACAGAAAATATCGTTTTAGAAAGAGTGGCCTAGCCACTCTTTTTTTATGCCTGTATATATTTACCCCCAGCTAGGTAGGCATGGAGAACGTCATTCCAGCGCAGGGCAGGATCTATGCTATACGAAAGCATCATTCAGACGATGGCAGGAATCTAAAACATCTCAACAACGCACGTCTGAGTCTTATGCCATTTACATCGAAAGTAGGTTAGAATAGCGCCGAATTATTTAGCGTGAATTGTTGAGAGGTTAAATGCGTTTTTTAAAATTGATTGGCTTATTTATCGTGGTGGTTGCCGTTCAAGGTTGCTTTCCAAACAATAAAGACAGCAATAAAGAAGAGCTGCTACTTCAGGGCCCAACAATGGGCACAACTTACAACATTAAATTTGTTATTGAAAAAGATCAGTTAGACATTAACCAATTACAAGCTGATATTGACCAAGCGCTCCTGCAAGTTAACCAAGAAATGTCGACTTATATTCCTGATTCAGAATTGTCTTTATTCAACAAAGCCGAGGCGAATACGCCGTTTATTGTATCAAAAGGTCTATCAACAGTTGCTAAAGAGTCCTTACGCATAGGTGAACTGACGCATGGCAAGCTTGACGTTACAGTAGGGCCACTGGTCAATCTTTGGGGGTTCGGGCCACAAGCACGCCCAGATGTTGTGCCAAGCGACGAACAATTAGCAAGCGCCAAAGATAAAACGGGTCTACATCATTTAAGTGTCGAAGGTCATGAGCTAACGAAAACTATTCCTGACTTATATGTGGACCTATCAACTATAGCTAAAGGTTATGGTGTTGATGTTATCGCGAAGTTGCTCGAAGCCAATGGGATTAATGGTTACCTTGTAGAAATTGGTGGGGAAATGCGACTTAAAGGCTTTAAAGCGAATGGCACGTTATGGACGATTGCGATAGAAAAGCCAATTACCAATGATCGTGCTGTTCATCAATTTGTAGTACCGAAAGATAATGCGGTAGCGACATCAGGTGACTATCGTAATTATTTTGAAAGCGACGGACAGCGTTTTTCTCATATTATTGACCCGGATACCGGCAAACCGATAAATCATAAGTTAGTATCAGTTACGGTTATTCACCCGTCAGCAATGACAGCTGATGGCCTTTCAACGGCAATTATGGTGATGGGGCCAGAGCAAGGGCTAACGTTTGCTGAGAAAAACGAAATTGCCGCAATGCTAATAGTTAAAACTGATAATGGTTTTGAAGAGATTAATACGGTAAAATTCATGCCGTATCTAAAATAATCAACATATCGTCGTTGGTTGAGGACTATAGGTGTGAAAACCTATAACCCAATTTAGCCAAACGACGAATTACTCATATTAGATATATTTTAAAATTTTTTGCTTGGACACCTAAATGACTTATTTTGTAATTACGTTAGCCTTTTTTCTGGTTGTTATTGTCGGTATGGCTGTAGGCTATATTTTCCAAAAAAAAACCTTGGCAGGTAGTTGCGGTGGTTTAGGCTCTGTAGGAATTGATAAAGCTTGTAATTGCGATAATCCATGTGAAAAACGACAAGAGCGTGAGCGTCAAGCCGCTCTTAAAGAAAACAGCATTGACGTGAAAAACCTATAACCACAATCAACATAATTTGTGATCGTAAGAAAAGCACCTGAGGGTGCTTTTTTTGATCTACCCATAGAAACTACTTATAGAAAAGACTTTTAAGTATTGGAGGTTTATTCTGCATAAAATACCTGCACTTTTTTTATGTAAAGTGCTTGTTTCTTGTTATGAGAAAAAGAATACACATTGATTTATTATCTAGGGTTTCAATATTTGTAAACCTCATGTAACTCACCTATAAAATCAGAATCGCTTAAATAGCGTTCCCCCGCTAAAGTAGGCTTAACGGAAAAAGTACAGGTAATGTTCATGATGTTCAACGAGCTCTTGCATCAACAGTGGAGGGACTGGCTTGCCATAATCAGCCAACCACCGAAAAAGACTGTCATGCTTGTATGCCCTTTAGGTAAACCTATTCAAAATTCTAAAAAAATAGCGCCGATACGCGACATTCACGCGGTTGTCGCTTTGATATAAGAAGCTCGAATGGGATAAATAGTAGATATTACTTGAGATACTTCGGAGTTTACACTGACAAATCGCATAGATGGTCATGTCGCGGCCTCTGCAATAGCATCAGCGTCGCAAATTATGCTTATTGGTTTTAACGTATCGCTCTACATGCTGCGGAGGAATAAGCTTAACTTGATAACCAAAGGACTGACATTTACATGCTAGTCAATGTGAGCCACCACAAGACTCCATTGCGACAATAACCTTAGGGAGATTTGATAAAAAGCAAAAAAGTTTACTACGCGTAAATTTACGCTTGAGTTGCTCTCGACCTGTATGGTCGCGACCAATAGCGTGAAAAGAGGATTTGCCTAAATCTATACAAAGTACTTTAATTAATGACATGATGGTTCACCTCTTTTTTGCCTACCTCTAATACTGGCTTAGCGATGAGGCGAACCATCTATTCAGGTGTCTATAATCAGATACCTTTTATAAGAATGGGTAGATTCAATGTCTACGAGCTATTTAACCCTTTTAACACCGGGAAGAATATAAGTCCGATTTAGTACCGTATCTTTTGGATAATACATTCTAAATGTTAGTTCAAAGTTTTCACCAGCAGGTGGGCTAGGCAACCAATTAGATTCATTGTTTTCAGGGCGCTCAAATTGGACTAGTAAATCAAGGGAGCCATCTTCGTTATAAGTTAAATCTTTCATACTGCTAAGGTTATAGCGGTCAATTACGTTATCAACAAGAAAGCCTTTTGTGTCGTACATGGTTAACGACCAAAAACCGTTCACTGGAGGTATTTTGTCTGCTGGAAAATGAAGTACATACTTATAAGAACCATTGAATTTTTGGCCATCTGTGTCAACAGCAGCATTTGGATAAATCGCATCAACAGCCTGGTTAGCGCCATAACCAACTTTCGTCACATACGCTCTTAAAAAATACTCCGTGCCATACTCACCAAGACCAGATGTAATGACATTCCAGCCATTTTGCAGGTTTTTAGTTGGCGGGTTCGCAGTCATTTTTGCAAATGCGCCCGCTACATTCTGCGGTACTTGCTGAATGGCAGCTTGTGTCGCTTCATTAAACTGATTTAAGTCAAAGCTACCACCTGCTTTGAAGCCAACCTGTTGGAGTTTGGTTAACAGTGGTGCGTCGTCTGCATACCCTGGGTTGTTGACTAATAAAGTCATAGACTCATTAAGGTACTGCACTATGTCCATGTCATCAACAACATCCATCGGTGTTACCCCAACATATTGTTGATTAATAGTTCCTTTAGGGTTGCGATACTGCAAATTGTTTCGTTCAGAAAGCGGTTTAGCAACTAACTTAGACTGAAACTCAGACACAACGAGCTTGCCATCTTCATTATTTTTAGCCGAAACCCTACCTAATAACCAATTAAGGCTTGTAGTAGAACGAATTACTGTTAGGTCCGAATCAACTTGACCGTCAAAGTTTGGACCTAATAGTGCGATTTTTAACGCCTCTTGCCCTGTAGTTCTTGAGCCAAGTGATTTAATTACGTCGCCATGGGCATTAAGAATAGGTATAAGGTAATAGCGCTCCGTAGCAGGGATTTCTATATATAATGGGCCATCCGATAAATCGGCATAAATAACACTATAAAAGGTATCAAGGTTTGGGCGGACCACAGATGTAAAACCTGCTTTAGGGAATTGATGCATACTTCCCCATTGATTTATTGGCGCTTTTGCTAAGCTGTTACTCACTTCAACGTTAGCAGAAACTTTATGAGTGTAATCCATTGTCATGGATGGATAGCTATAGAGGTACGCCTGAGTGACTAATTTCACCGCAGCAGCGTCAACTTCATTGCTTCTAGTCTGGGTATTTTCATTGCTTGATAGGTTGCAACCAACAAGTAAGGTGCTCAATGTAAATAAGACTACACTAGCTAGATTTTTCATTATTATTCCTCATTAATCTCTAACTTTAATTCCTTAAGATGACAAAACGCCTAGCACGCATAGTCATCTTGTTAATACGTCCTACTTAACGTATTGTTGTTTAAATATAATACAATAATTGTGTTGCGCCAATGTTGAACGTCGTTTGATTATCATCTCCTTTTAATCGACATTAAAAATGGAGTATTTAAGCAACCTTTAATGGTGGAAAACCATTATTAGCTTTATGTGGTCGTTCATAGTTAAACGCAACAACTATTTTGAAGCATAGTCAGATATTTCTTCCAAGCTATTAAACAGGTTTTTACTTAACTAACCGTTTTATTAAACCGCTCTACATAATCATTTTGCTGCGAATTACCAAACTGAATATCTTTTATTCTAATGATAGCTTTACTACTTTTTTGCATTGCTTTCTGAACAATTTCGGCTTTGGTTTTTTTCGACGTATATCTTTTTGAGTTGACGATTTTCTTCTTCAAGCTCTTTCACTCGAGCAATTTAAAGACGTATCCATACCTCCATCCTTGGATCGTCACTTATAAATTGTTGAATTACTAATGCTATGCTCACTTCAGATATCAGGGACAGGAATACCTTCATCAGCTTGTTTCCAAATAGCTATGATCTGACTATCACTAAATTTTGATTTTCTCATAGAGAATCTCCTTCGATTATTTTGCAAGAAAATTTCACATTTCACGTCAACTGTTTTTAGGGGGGATTACCGTTGCAAGCCTTTCTCGATTGCGCTTTGTTGGGTTGTGGTGATCGAAAAGTACGATTAATCGGTATAACAACAGGTTTTTCTAATAAGCAACAAAGCAACACATTGCAGTTGGATTTGCCGATTGCCCAGTGACATGCTAAAAACAATTAACAATCATTCAATCTAAAAGTAACAAATCATGATGAAAGCTCGATTATTAGCAACACTAGCAACGGCGTGTATGACACTTAGCGCTTTTGCACAAGACTTTTCTAAAGTAGAAATTAAAACCCATAACGTAAGTGGCGACGTTTATATGTTGGAAGGTTACGGCGGCAACATTGGCGTACTTTCAACAAGCAAGGGCTTACTACTTGTTGATGATCAATTCCAAGGCTTAGCAGAAAAAATTGAACACGCGATGCAGTCAATCAATGATCAGCCGTTAAAGTATGTTGTTAATACACATTATCACGGGGATCATACAGGCTCGAATGGTTACTTCTCTCACAAAGCGCCAATCTTCGCCCACGTAAATGTGCGGGAGCGACTTGCTAATAAAAAAGAACCTAATAAGAATGAATTGCCTGTTGTAACATACGACAACGGCGTAAATATTTATCTCGATAGTGAGCACATTCAATTACGTCATTTCCCTACAGGGCATACAGATGGCGACACTGTTGTTTATTTTAAACAGGCCAATGTTATTCATACCGGTGATTTGTTTTTCAATGGACGTTTTCCGTATATTGATTTAAAAGGTGGCGGTAATGTCAAAGGCTATTTGAAAAGTGTTAATACAATTATCAGTGATTACCCAGCTGACGCGGTAATTATTCCAGGTCACGGCAATATTACTAATATAGAGGGTTATAAAACCTTTGCAGCTATGCTTGAATATTCAATAGAACACGTTGAAACAGCGCTAGCACAAGGAAAATCAGAAGAAGATATTTTAGCGATGGGCATCGGCGAAAAATATAAGGATTACAGTTGGGCTTTTATTAGTGAAGAGCGTTGGTTGAAAACGTTAATCGCAGGCTTAGGTAAGTAGGTTATAAAAAGGGCAATGTTTTAGTAACATTGCCCTACTGCTTTATTGGGGGAAATTAGTCGTCACTTAAACAATCATTTGCCTTAAGTGAAAATTCAGCCAATAAGGCGTCAATAAATCGATTGATTTCTCCTGCCATTAAAGCAAAGTCTGCATCTAGACGCGCTACTACGTCATCTTTATCGATATCGTCATTTTGTTCATGAATAACATCAAAGAATTTTAAACGCTTAACAGCTAAGTCGTCACATAAAATAAAAGATAATGTTTCATCCCATTCCATGGCGACTTTAACTACGAACTTGTCAGCATCTAAATGCGCTTTAATTTCATCAGAATCTAATGGCTGGTTCTTAACACGAACGACAGCGCCATCATCTCCTAAAGCGTGAAATTCAGCTTCTGAGCCTAATTCAAAACTACCGCCTAAGTTCTGTTCAGTTAACCAATCTGTCATGATTTCATCTGGTGCTTTTTCAGGTGATAAACTGGTCACCGGAAGGCTACCTAAACACTTTCTCAATAGGGCAAGTAGGTCTTCAGCTTTGGCGCGAGAGCTTGAGTTGATGACAACTAAGTTATGCGCAGGGCTAATATAAGCATGAGTGTCGGTGATGCGAGAAAAAGCACGAGGTAAAAGTTCGAATATAATATCTTCTTTAAATTGTTCTTTTTCTTTTTTGGTGGCGCTTCTACCTTGTTCGCTTTCTAATAACGCTATTTTTTCATCTATCATGTCTTTTACAACAGGCGCAGGTACTATTTTTTCTTCTTTACGTGCGCACACCAACATATTATTGTTCGCGGTATGAACAAGTGATTGGCCGTGTTTGCCTAAAGCATTAACCCAACCAAAGTGTGACTGCTCAGTAGAGCCACACGGCGTAAATAAATGTTCGTTTAACTGCTTTTCTAGACTTTGTTCATTTAGCTCGAAAGGGCGGGTAAAAGCAAAAAAATAAAGGTTCTTAAACCACATGGTGTTTCCTACAATAATCGGTGAACTCTTACTGAGTTTTGGTCGCTCATCATACCTTAGATGAACCGATTAACACCATAGATTTACTTTGATTATTTTTTTGCTTAGCGCATATTATTGAATTCAATATGGTAGTGTAAACCTTTGTCTGGTTCACTATGTGCAGAAATTCTACCATTTAAATTATCAACAACTAAGTTCTGTACTATGTGAGTACCAAGGCCACTGCCACCTTGATTCTCCCGCGTAGTATAGAATTGATCAAACAACTTATGAAGTTCTTCACTTGATAGGCCTCGACCGTTATCGTTAAAGTCGATCTTGATACGTTCGTTTTCCATGCTGATGTCAATGTCAATCACACCTTCATCTTTGTTTTCAAAACCATGAATAACAGAGTTCATGATTAAATTGGTAAATATTTGAGAAATCGCGCCAGCATGTGTACGAACATGTAAGTGCTTTGGACAGTTAACGTTTATCTTGTGATGCGTGTTTTTCAGTCGAGGCGCTAATGAGTGGACTACGTCCTCAATATACTGCTTCATATTAACTTCACGCACTTTGTTACTGGTTTGATCTACGGCAACCTGTTTGAAACTTGCAACTAGTTCGGAGGCTCTTTTTAGATTTTTTGTTAGTAAATCAACTGATTGTTGGGCATTTTTACAATACTCAATGACATCTTGGTTACTCAGTTCATCTTTTTGAACTTTGTTGTTTACTTCTTCCATTATATCTGCAAGGTAACTTGCAGAGGTAATACTTATGCCAACAGGCGTGTTAACCTCATGAGAAACCTCTGCAGCAAGGTTACCTAACGAAGCCATTTTTTCAGCATCAAGTAGTCGCTCTTGTGCTTTATTTAATTCATCAATTGATTGGGTTAATTCTTTATTGGTTTTTAATAACCTTTGCTCAGTACGCTTTCGTCTTTCGTTTTCTTCTTCTAGCTTTTTCTGCTGTTCTATCATGCCTCGCTGCTGAAGTTCCATTTTCAACATATTTGAACTCAATGAGGACGCTTTCTTCGCTACTTCTTGCTCTAGCATTAAGTTGTGCTCGTCTAGCTTTTGGTTGGTTTGTAGTATTTGTTGCTGCGCATCGGCAAGCTCTTCTTTGTAGATGACCAATTGGTCTATCAGGCTGTTGTAGGCATTTTGTAGAACTTTCAATTCATTATTTTCGATAATTTTTGAATTTATTCGAGAAGAATAAGGGTCGTCAATATCAAACCGTCTCATTTGTTCTGTTATTTCAGTGAGCGGGGTGGTTAGAAGGCTATTGAAAGCAAGAGAGAATAGTAAGATAAGTGCCGCTGTTTTCAGCATTGCATTGCCGATTAAGAAATAGATACCAACTTCTATTCGATTAAAAATAACTTGATTACTTGAAAGAAGTGTTACACTGCCTACTTGGGTAAAACGGCCAGAAAATTCAAAAATTAAGTCAAAAGTATGACCGAACGTTCCTTGTGAAAATGACTCTAGATTTACGTAAGTTTTATGCTCTGTTTGTACAGCTTCTGTCTTGAATGAAACATTGTTGTCTATGTCACCAAATTCAACAATGGTTTCGCCATTTTCATTCGTTACTAAAATACTATGAATCATTGGAATAGCCACTAAACCCTTAGCTATATCCGTCACTTGTTCAGTGTTTAATTCCCATACAGCCCTTGTCAAACTACTACTAAAGGTTCGCTCTAGGGTTAGTAATTCACTGTTAATGTTACTTTTTGCGTTGTAATACTCCGCAAGTATTTGTACGCCTGTAACAATAAAAGTCAGTACAAAATATACTGATAAAACGCGAGAGAGTAGCTTTCTTGAAATACTGGTTGTTACCATAAAGTATTAAACTTCTTTAAATTATAGATTGATTGTAGTCGGTTTCTTGTTAGTTATCAGTATATTTGGCTAAAAACAGCCTGAAAAATAGCAAAAAAAACAATTTTTATTTGATGACAGTTTTGTTTCAACTATATGAAAGCCTTAACAAAACTGTCATTAAATTCATAAAAGGGTCACAAAAGTGTCATTTTGTAATATTTCTGTCATAAAGTGTAGTCACAATACACGCCATCAATAACAAGCATTAACTATACTTGGTTTAACCGGTGTTAATGTTAATGTTTTTTAACGCCAAATAATTGGTGAAAAAGAAATAGTAGGTATCACATGAAATTGACTAAAAGCGCAATCGCACTAGCTTTATTAAGTAGCTTCTCTTTATCAGCGGCAGCAGCAGATGTTCTTGTTTACGGTAAAGTGAATGTTTCATTCCAATATTCTGATGACAAAGAAGAAGGTAACGGCTTCACTGAAATTAAATCTAACGCATCTCGCATAGGTTTCAAAGGTGATCACAAATTAAATGACGACTTAACAGTTGTTTATAAGGCTGAGTTCCAAGTTGATATCGACGGTGACGACGATAACTTTACTGAACGTACTCAGTACGTTGGTTTAGTTGGTGGTTTTGGTGAAGCTTACTTAGGTAAAGGCGACACTATGGTTAAGCAATCACAAGGTAAAATTGATTTATTTAATGACCTTGAAGGTGATATTAAGGTGCTGTGGGCTGGTGAGAACCGCGCAAGTAACTCTTTAGCTTACTTCACGCCTAAGTTTGGTGACTTCCAATTTGGTGCTACTTATATTGCTGAAGAAGATGTTGATGCCGAGTACGGTTTATCGCTTGCTGCATTCTATGGTGACAAAAACTTAAAGAAAACTAAAATTTTTGCCTCAATCGCCCATGATAAAGATGTTTCTGGTAGCACACGCGCTTTCGGTACTAGCGGCTTATACGACACAACACGTGCAAGTGTTCAAGGTAAAGTAGCTGGCGTTAAGCTAGGTGCGATTTACCACATGCAAGAAAATAAAGGTACAGGTCAAGAATTAGACGGTTACTTATTTTCAGCTGCATACGGTATTAACAGCTGGACATTAAAAGGTCAATATCAAATTGCTGATATGGACGGCGGCCAAGAGAAGTCTGGTTTCTCATTAGGTGCAGACTACAAATTAGCTAAACCAACAAAAGTTTATGCATTTTACACGACGTTTGATAACGATTTAGACGACGATAAAGAATATTTAGCCGTTGGTGTTGAACATAAGTTTTAATGTCATCTTTTTGACATAAACCTTTTGATTTTAAGCCACTTTTTTAAGTGGCTTTTTATTTTTCTGGCATAATTACTTGTTAAGACATAAAATTATTTCAGTTAATTGAAGTTTTTTTTACTCTGATGTCATAAAAGTGTCATGCTTGTTAAGCAAAATACCTACAGTTAATCGGATAATACTCAAGGTAATTGTTAGGATTTTAGGATGAATAGAGAAATTTTAGTCGTTGAAGACGAAGCGCCAATTCGGGAGATGATTTGCTTCGTGCTTGAGCAAAATGGCTATAATCCCATACCCGCAGCTGACATTAATGTTGCCCAGCAACTGATTAAAGAGCCGTATCCAGACTTGATTTTGCTTGACTGGATGTTGCCAGGTGGTACTGGTGTTAAGTTCGCTAAAACGCTTAAGCAAAGCGAATTTACGCGTAATATCCCAATTATTATGTTAACGGCGCGTGGCGATGAAGATGATAAAGTTAAAGGCTTTGAAGCCGGCGTTGATGATTATGTAACGAAACCTTTCTCACCAAAGGAGTTAATTGCACGCATTAAAGCGGTTATTCGCCGTGTATCACCAACGTCTATTGAAGAAACTATCGAGTTTCATGGTTTGTCTTTAGATCCCGTGGCACACCGTGTTGCAATCAATGAACGTAAGTTAGATTTAGGACCAACTGAATTTCGCTTATTACATTTCTTCATGACTCACACTGAGCGTGTATATTCTCGTGAGCAGCTACTAGACAATGTTTGGGGAACCAATGTGTTTGTTGAAGACAGAACAGTAGATGTACATATTCGACGCTTACGAAAAGCGATTTCTGGTGATGGTCATGAGCACTTTATTCAAACGGTACGTGGTTCAGGTTATCGTTTCTCAGGACAAGTAAGCCAGTAGTATATGTATTTAGGTACTTCAACAGTTACGCTGTACAAGCGTCTGTTATTAGTTTTAATAGCCAGCGGACTTATCGGCTGGCTTTTTGGTATTTTTTGGCCTGCAATTGCCATTTCAAGTGTTGCCTTACTCATTTGGCATTATCATCACCTTGTCCAGCTAGTGCATTGGCTTTGGCAATCGAAATCAATAAACCCGCCTCAAGCTTCAGGTACCTGGGGTAGAATTTATGATGGTTTATACCATTTATTAAATAAGCAACGTAAAAAACAAAAGCAATTGCGTCACCGTATTCGTCAATTTAGAGATGGTGCAGAAGCATTACCTGATGCAGCTGTTGTGCTTTCAACGGATTTCATTATTGAATGGAGTAATAAAAAAGCGCAAAACCTTTTAGGTGTTGTCTGCCCAAATGATGTTGGTCAGCGAGTAGATAATCTAATTCGTAACCCTGAATTTAGCCAAGTATTAACAAATTACGAATTTGACACGCCATTTCATATTGATTCTCCAATGAAGGAAGATACGCGTTTGGAATTAAGGATGATGTTATACGGCGCTGATCAATACTTAATGATTGCTCGTGATGTCAGTAAATTAAATCGTTTGGAAACAATGCGTAGAGACTTCGTTGCCAACGTTTCTCATGAACTTAAAACACCACTTACGGTGATGCGTGGTTATGTTGAAATGATCCAACAAACGGGTGATGATTTCGACGAGCATTGGATGAACGTGTTTGGCACAATTGAGGGCCAGGTAACACGAATGGATAGGCTAGTAGAGCAATTATTGATTCTGTCTAAAGTTGAAAATAACTCTACCTATGATGATACTCACTTGGTTAATTTAAGTGAACTTGTTGAAGGCTTGATTAAAGATAGCCAATGGTTGAATCAAGAGAAAGGCCACACAATTACCAGTGAGATAGCACCTAATATCTTTATTTTCGGCTTAGATACTGAGCTAAAAAGTGCTTGTTCTAACTTGATTTCAAACGCAATAGCCTATACGCCTGATTCGGGCAATATTGGGGTTAGTTTGCAGTTTATTAAGCAAAGCAACGGTGTCGGCGTTAAGTTTAGTGTAAAAGACGACGGCACAGGTATTAAACCTGAACATATTAATCGAATTACCGAACGGTTTTATCGCATTGATAAGTCACGTTCTCGTAACACTGGTGGTTCGGGGCTGGGGTTAGCAATCGTTAAACATGTCTTGCAACATCATAACGCTGAGCTAGTCATCAATAGCCAATGGGGCCAGGGAAGTGAGTTCAGTATCGTCTTTGCTTCTAGCTCTGTAGAGCAAGTAAATCAATAGGTTATGTGTTTTTTATCATGATTAAAGGCTAGTTTTACTAGCCTTTTTTATTGCCCTAAAAAAACGACTGGTTTATGGAGTGTGTCATATAACTGTAATATTGCTTAAATATAATTGTCACAAAAGCTTAGTATAGTTTTCATCAATTAAGCGAATTACATAAAATTTTATTGTTTTGGAGAATATCATGAAGTTCAAAAGCGCTTTAACAGCTCTTGGTTTAGCTGGCTTAATGAGCATGTCAGCTTTTGCGGTAGATAAAGATTTACCTGAGTACAAAAAAGTTAGCGGTGTATCTGGTAACTTATCATCAGTAGGTTCAGACACGTTAGCAAATATGATGACGTTTTGGGCTGAAGAATTCAAGCGCACTTACCCAAATGTTAACATTCAAATTCAAGCAGCTGGTTCTTCAACTGCTCCACCTGCGTTAACAGAATCAACTTCAAACTTAGGCCCAATGAGCCGTAAGATGAAGTCTCGTGAAATTCAAGCATTTGAAAAGCACTTTGGTTACAAACCTACTCCTGTGCGTGTAGCAATTGATGCATTAGCTGTTTTTGTTCATAAAGATAACCCGCTTGAAGGTTTACGTATCGACCAAGTGGATGCAATCTTCTCAAGTAACCGTAAGTGTGGCGGCGACAAAGATGCTGACCGTTGGGGTGACTTAGGTTTATCAGGTGACTGGACAGGTAAAGATATCCAGTTATACGGTCGTAACTCTGTATCTGGTACATATGGTTACTTCAAAAAGAAAGCACTTTGTAAAGGTGACTTCAAAAACACAGTGAATGAGCAACCAGGTTCAGCGTCTGTAGTTCAATCAGTATCTGCTTCATTAAACGGTATTGGTTATTCAGGTATTGGTTACCAAACTTCAGGTGTTCGTGCTTTACCATTAGCGAAAAAAGGCGACAACTTTGTTGAAGCTAACATGGATAATGCAATTGCTGGTAAGTACCCACTATCACGTTACTTATACGTTTACGTGAACAAGCATCCAAACAAGCCACTTTCTCCAATGGAAGGTGAGTTCTTAAAAATGGTATTATCGAAATCAGGTCAGTACATCGTAGAAAAAGACGGTTACATTCCATTACCTAAGGAAGTTGTTGAGAAAGAACTTAAAAAACTTGGTCTAACTATGTAGTTATACTCCCAACCAAGATTGAAAACGCTAGCCTAGGCTAGCGTTTTTTTTGGTTAAATAACAGAGGAAATTAGCTTTCTATTGATTGTATTTTTTCCCAAGGGCCTACTATTGATAGTGTCATGGTAGGTGAGTAAACATTGACAAAAAGTGTACTGCCATCAGGTGAAAAGCAAGCACCTGCTAATTCTGTCTGCTTTTTTAGACGCGCAAAATTATAGATGTCGCCTGACGGTGTTACACCACGGATATGATTATCTACAATATCAGTATATTGATCTTCACAAACAAGTAGGTGACCCATTGGTGAAATGGTTAGGTTATCACCAAAATTGAATTGGTTAGGGTCGTCACTTTCAAAAAATAGTTGAATTTGGCCTGTTTGGTTATATGAACTCCCTTTATTTGCCAAAGGTTGGTATCTCATGATTTGTCCAAGTTGCTTTTCCCCACCGTTTGTACAAGTAAAATAAAGCTCTCCTTCTCCCCAATGAATGCATTCCCCTCGCGCAAAAACTTTAGCTCCTTTGCTTCTTCCTTGAATCCTTAAATCATCATTCGGGCTTTCTGGTGTATCAAGATTAACCCAGTAAGCGTTAAACCATTGGCCAACACCCATGAGTTTATTAGTCCAGTTTTGACTATCAAATTCTGGCATGTTATCAATTGCTAGCGCTTGAAGCTGTCCCCCTTGATGCAATTGATTTTTGACATTGGGTATAAATCGATAGAATAAACTATCACCCCTATCTTCCGTCAGGTAGACCGTTCCGGTTGATGGATCGACACATGCTGCTTCATGATTAAAACGGCCCATTTCTTTAATTGGACGAGGTATAGTTAAACCTCTGTTATTGGCAACTACTTCAAATATATAACCGTGGTCTTTTTTAATATTTCCATTGGGCTGAACAACGGATTCTTCGCAACTTAGCCAAGTTCCCCATGGTGTTGTGCCACCTGCGCAGTTTCTTACTGTGCCAATTAAACTAAGGTATTGATCTTCAACTTGTCTACTTGTTAAATCATAAATGATGGTAGTCGTGCCACCAGGTAACGCGATGCCCGTTGAATTTGTGTCGTAGGCAAATGGCGTCTTTAGATTTCGTATAGATGCCGGCTGTTTCTCCAGGTGCTTTGGCATTAATTCATGATTTCTTACTAAGGCTACTTTATTTTCGCCAATTTTTATGCAACCCATTCCGTCTGCTAAATCAGGCACATGAAGACCGTCATTCATTGGGTCACCAAATTTAGATATTACTTGGTAGCTAAAGCCTTTTGGCAGATCTAATAATTCGTTTTTATCAGAAATTAGAGGACCAAGACCTTTGTTAGTTACAGCCGTTGCTATTGCATCAGTGTGTGTAAAGCAACATGCGGCTAACCCTGTAAATGCTAGAGCACTCGCTCCCTTTATAAATAGGCGTCGTGAAACCATTTTACTTCCTCTAATCTTGCATTAAACGATAACTGATTTATTCAGAGACACGTGTAGGTTCTTGTTGGTTTAATTAGTGTTATGTTATAACATAGCTTTGATGTTTGGGTAAACTGTCGCTTAGTTAGCGAAGTTGTATAGAAATGTAAAGAGAAGGTTAGACATGAATAGTACACTCGCTGCCGAGAAAATTAGTCTATATAGAACGTCTTCATCGTCTGTAGAGCCGTCAGTGTTGACTGATATTTATCAGGAAAATGTCAATATTGCTATTTGGCAAAATCAACTAAGCAAAGCGGTTATAGAGAATGTAAAACAAGTTGAAACAAGCCATAAACCACTTAATGTTGTAATGACAGCAGAACCTCAAAATATAGTTAAGCATTTATCCGAGTACACATTGTTATTAGAAAACAAACGTGCGTTATGTGAATACGTTGGCTTGCTGGTTGATATGTTTTGTACTTTGTTTGAGTTAAAGCGCGTAGGTCTTCGGTTAACGAAACTAGATAGGGCAATGTGTCCAAAATTCCACGTTGATAAAGTGCCTTGTCGGTTAGTGACTACGTTTACTGGTGTCGCAACCCAATGGTTACCTCATGATGTTGTTGACTTTTCTAAGTTAGGAGCGGGCAGTAATGGACTGCCAGATGAATCATCAGGCGTAATGAGTAGTCCTGTAGATATCCAACACCTTAATGCGGGAGATGTTGCGTTATTAAAAGGTACTGGCTGGTTTGACAATGAACACGGTGGCCTTGTCCATCGTTCACCTAGTGTGCAAAGCGGGGAAACTAGACTGTTATTAACATTGGACTTTATGGATTAACTATTTGATATGAAGTTTTATTTAATATTGTTTTACTTGTTGTTCATATCAATCATTTGTCCATTATCTCACGCTAGTGACTTTACAGCTCATATTCATGGTGAAGCTGAATTAATGATAGCAATTGACAAAAACGTTGTTGAGATTGAATTGATTGCGCCAGCGGCTAGTATTTTGGGCTTTGAGCACCAAGCGACAACAGAGCAAGAAATTAAGCGAGTTAACGAGGCTAAAAAATTACTTAAAAGACAGGCTAATATCATTCAGTTTTCAGAAAGTACTTGCGAATCGCACCATGCAGAAATAGATACGGGTGAACTTTTGGTTAATGGACACCATCACCATGAAAAAAATAGCCATGAACATAGCCACTCAATATCCCATTTCGAAATTGCAGTTCATATGGCAATGGAATGTCAAAGAGGCGAAGCTTTAGGGGCTGTCTCAATTAAGTTATTTCAACACTTTGCTGGCTTAGAAAGAATACGCCTGTTGTGGGCAACCTCAACAGAACAAGGTTCTGTAATACTAACGCCTCAAAACTCAGAGATTTCGTTCTGATGAAAGGTCACTTACCAGTCACTGATATATTGGATCATGCAGATAGTTGTTGCCGAAAGAATCAAGTTAGGTTGACCGCCATTAGGCGAAATGTATTGTCATTAATGTTAAGTGAAGACAAGGCGTTATCTGCCTATGAAATCATCTCAATCTTTAAAGAAAAATTTCATAAAACATTAACCCCAATGACAGCATATCGAACATTGGAGTTTTTAGAAGAATATCAATTGGTTCACCGATTGAAAACGGCAAATAAGTATGTCGCTTGTGCTCATATTGGTTCAGAGTGCTCGCATGATCTGCCACACTTCTACATTTGCCAGCAATGTTTAAAGGTCGACGAAATCAACACGGCTAGTCACCTAAAGTTAGAAGCATTGAACGTTGAAGCTAAGCAAAAGGGCTATCAACTTGAATCTCCCCAGATTGAACTTAGCGGCATATGTAACAAGTGCGCCACGGTTCTCACCTAACAGATTATTTTATTTATCCACATCAAAAACATAAGAAAAAATTTATGAAGAAGACACTAATTCAAGGTGCCACTTTGGTTAATGAAGGCAAAGAATGGCAAGCTGATGTTTTGATTGAGCATGACCGAATCGTTAAGATTGATAAACATATCACCCCTTTAAACACACATCATATTATCGATGCACATGGTTTGTATTTGCTTCCCGGTATGATTGACGACCAGGTTCATTTTAGAGAACCAGGATTAACACATAAAGGCAGTATTGCTAGTGAATCACGTGCAGCCGCAGCTGGTGGTATAACAAGCTATATGGAGATGCCTAATGTAAATCCAGCAACAACAACGGTAGCCGCCTTAGAAGCAAAGTTTGATATTGCCAAACAGACTTCTTTAGCTAACTACTCTTTCTATTTAGGGGCTACTGAATCAAATATCGATGAAATTAAGGCGTTAGACCCTGCAAAACACTGCGGCGTTAAGGTGTTTATGGGGGCATCCACCGGCGATTTACTCGTTGAACACCCTCAGGTACTCGATGATATATTTAGCAGCAGTCCTGCGTTAATTGTCACACATTGTGAAAGTAGCCCAATTATTGCCGAAAACCTATCTAGGTTGCGTCAGCTTAAGAAAGAAATAACAATAAGTGATCATCCTGTTATTCGTGATGAAAGAGCGTGTTATGCTTCGTCTTCATATGCAGTTGATCTTGCTAAAAAATATCAATCGAACTTACACGTCCTGCATATCTCTACGGCGAAAGAGCTCGAACTTTTTAGTAAAGGCTCTGTATCTGGAAAAAATATCACTAGCGAAGCTTGTGTTCATCATTTGTGGTTTACCGAGGACGATTACAACACCAAAGGTAACTTGATTAAATGTAACCCGTCGGTTAAGTCTTCTGCAGACAATGCTGCACTTTTTGAAGCACTCAATGATGGCCGAATTGATATTATTGCAACTGATCATGCGCCCCACACACTTGCTGAGAAACAAACCGATTATTTGACATCGCCTGCCGGTTTACCCTTAGTTGAAAGTGCATTACTTAGTTTGTTTGACCATGTTGCCAATAACCTTATGAGCCTAGTACAAGTTGTGGAAAAAACAGCTCATAACCCAGCAATTAGATATAAGATTGATGGTAGAGGGTTTATAAGGGAAGGATATTTCGCTGATTTAGTATTAGTAAACCCTAAAGGCAAAACCCTGTCTCTCCATAATAACGCTCGATACCACTGTAAATGGACACCTTTTGACGGGCATACTTTTTCGGCAAAAATAGTGGGTACGTGGATCAATGGTTACCAAGTGTTTGACGGTCAGAATATTGTTGAACATCAAGCGGCTGCTCAGCGCTTAGCCTTTAACCACTAAATTTATTTTACACACAAGATCGAGACATAAACTATGTTTAGAGCAAACCCTGCCGGTTTTACGCCACAAGTATCAAGTACAGCCTATGTTGATCCTACTGCAATGGTTATTGGTCATGTCATTATTGAAGATAATGTGTTTGTCGGCCCTTATGCGGTAATCAGAGCCGATGAGATCGACCCTAATGGCAATATTTTACCTATAATTATTAAGCGTGATTCAAACATTCAAGATGGTGTTGTTATTCATTCATTGGCTGGTGCATCCGTAACTATAGGTGAACGCACGTCGATTGCTCATCGGGCAATTGTACATGGTCCATGCACGATAGGGGATGATGTTTTTATTGGATTTAATAGTGTGGTATTTAGAACACAAATTGCGAGTGGTTGTATTATTCGCCATACCTGTGTAATCGATAATATTGATTTACCTTATCCAGTGCATGTGCCGCCGATGTCAAACCTTGGCCCAGGGTTTGATTTTACGACCTTGCCAGAACTTACACCAGAATATAAGCAGTTTTCATCATCGGTTGTTGCTGCTAATGAATACTTAGTAAAAGGTTATAAGCGTATTTCATGACAACTAAAGAGCCTGAATTATTTGCCGTGCCAACCAATGTGATTACTGGATTTCTAGGGGTCGGTAAAACGACCGCTATTATGCATTTGTTATCACAAAAACCGTCAAATGAACGATGGGCAATTTTAGTCAATGAGTTTGGTGAAATTGGTTTAGATCGCAGTTTGCTTGAAGGCTTAACACCAACAGCAACCAATGTCTTTACTAAAGAAGTTTCAGGCGGTTGTATGTGTTGCGCTTCTAAAGTGTCAATGCAAGTTGCGCTTAATCAATTACTTTCAGAGGCTAAACCTGATCGTTTACTAATTGAACCTACTGGCATTGGGCACCCGAAAGAAGTACTTGAATTATTAAGTGCTGATCACTTTAAGAAAGTCATTCGTTTAGATAAAACCGTTACTTTAGTTGATGCTCGTCAACTAACCAGTGCTCGTTACACAAGTAATGAAACCTTTAAGCAACAACTCGAGCTTGCTGATCTCATCATAGCTAATAAAGTTGATATGTATAGCGAAAAAGATAAGCAAGCACTTACAAATTACTTACAAGCTAATCGGCTTTCTCCAGAAAATATCTATGAAACGCACAGGGCAAGTATGTTACTTAAGTGGTTATGTGGTCCATCACGTTTTGAACCCAAAACAAAGAAACTGCACAATCACCATACTGCTAAAGCACAAGAAAGCCTCCCAAAAAACGGTGTTATTAAAAAAGTAAATAACGGTGAAGGCTATCAAAGTGTTGGTTGGCGGTTTACTGAAAAGCAAATATTCAATCGTCAGGCATTGAAAGTATTTTTATCGCGTGTTGATGCGGTTAGAGTTAAAGGTGTTTTCATTACAAGTGAAGGTGTTTTTGGCTATAACAATGTTGCTAATCAAGTAACGGAGCTTGCATTAAATCATTGTGAAGATAGTCGGCTTGAAATCATTTGTGAGCAAATTGACGAGGTTTGGGAGCAGCATCTAATGAATACTATTGAACGTCATCAAAATACTCCATAGTATGCATTTTCATCGTATAGGCTGATGTCGCTATTTGATCTTCAAATAGCTCTGTTGATAAGGTACCTAATACCCAAATTGGCTCATAAAGCTCTGATAACGTTATACCTTGCTCGTATTCTACATAAATTATTTGATTGGGAGGCGGTGGAGGCATGTGTAAACATGCGCCAAAAAAAGGGACAAGAAAAAATGATGTAATAAGTTGTTCATCGTTAAAATCAACCGGTACCACAAAACCAGGTAAACGTATGTTTTTTCCATTCATACTGGCAATGACATTTGTGGAAATTAATGCTTGTTCGTACGGAGAATCTGCGAACTCATCTTCTTCAATTGCTCGCTGCATCGTGCTAGCTATTCTATCTTCAATTGAGCCATCTTCAATTTCAGTAATATAATCAGGTGGGTTAATTAACGCGTCAAAGTCACTAGTCGGCATTAGGTCAGGCCATTGAATTGAATGATATGTTAATTGGTGCTCGTTTTCTTGAGCGTTACTTTCATTTGTTTTTTCTTTCTCAACAACAGCTGGAGAATCGTTGGTTTCTTGTTTGATACAACCTACTGTTGTTATTAAGAAAAAACAGACGAATAGGGCTCGCATTACTATTATTTTAACCTCGAACTTAGACAATTGACTTTCTCTTTAAATGACTTTTTTTGCTCGAAAGAAGAATATTTGAGCATATAAAATCTGTTGTTATTGTTATAATATAACAATAAATGACTTTAGGAAGCTATGAATGATAGTAAATTTTAGTGACGTTAAATTTTCTTATTCTTCCTTAAAGGAAAAACCAGTTATTGATATTTTAAATTGGTCAATTCCTCAAGGAACTAAATATTTTATTTATGGCGGTTCTGGTAGTGGTAAATCGACATTACTCAATTTACTTTGTGGTTTGAAGCACCCTCAAAATGGCTCTATTGAGGTACTTGGTCAAAAACTCGAGTTGATGAGTAATCGACAAATTGATCGGTTTAGAGCGAAGAATATCGGCTATATCTTTCAACAGTTTAATTTGCTTAATTATTTTAACGCCATTGAAAATGTCCAGCTAGCTGTGACATTTTCAACATCTCACAGACAATCAATTAATGCTAGCCGAATAACCGATCTTCTTGTTGAATTAGGCTTAGCAAAAACCGATATTTTTAAGCCAGTTGAAGAACTGAGTGTTGGTCAACAACAGAGAGTTGGGATAGCGCGTGCGTTAATAAATAAGCCAAAACTATTGATAGCAGATGAACCTACTTCTTCACTCGATGAATCGATGAGAGATCAGTTTTTGTCGACGTTAATCGCAATGTGTGACGAAAATAAAACCACACTGGTGTTTGTTAGCCATGATAAAAGCCTAAAAAAGCATTTCGATATTGTTAAAAGCTTAGATGAATTTAATAAACAAAATGGAATGGCTAATGTTTATTAAACTGGCGATTAAAAGTTTGCTATACCGAAAGACTTCAGTGTTGTTTACGCTTTTAGCTATGTCGATGAGTGTATTTATTATGGTTGGCGTTGAGCATATTCGACTTCAAGCTAAAACAAGTTTTACCAATAGTATCTCTGGTGTTGACCTGATTGTTGGTGCGAGAACGAGCAATATTAATTTACTTCTTTATTCGGTTTTTAGAGTTGGCGAGCCTACTAATAATGTCAGTTTGTCATCATATCAAGCCTTGTTAGACGACACTAATATACGCTGGGCTGTACCGATAGCACTAGGCGATTCTCATAAAGGGTTTCGCGTAATGGGCACTACTAATCAATATTTTGAGTATTTTAGTTTTGCGAATAAACAGTATTTATCTTTAAAAAAAGGTACTGAGTTTAAGGAACTTTTTGATGTCGTAATAGGTTCACAAGTAGCCAATAAACTGGGTTACGTTGTTGGCGATAAAGTTGTTTTGTCTCACGGCATAGGTGTAACAAGTTTTACACACCATGATCATTTACCCTTCCGTGTTTCTGGTATTCTATCGGCAACTGGGACACCTGTTGACCAAACCGTTCATGTCAGCCTTCAAGGTTTGCATGCAGTGCATTTGCCCAAAGCAAAGATTAAAAGTGTGCTTGATAGAAAGGGGAGTTCCTTGACTATGCTTGATGACTTCATTCCTCAATCAATCACATCAGTGTTTCTTGGTTTAAAATCAAGGATAGCTGTTTTTCAAATTCAACGAAAAATAAATAGTAATCCCAATGAGCCTTTGTCTGCTATTTTACCTGGAGTGGCACTAAGTCAATTGTGGCAAACGATGTCAATATTCGACAATGTGCTGCGACTTATATCACTGCTTGTATTTATCTCTTCATTGTTAGGGTTAACAGCAATGCTATGTTCGTCGATTAAAGAGCGTAGCCACGAGATCAAATTGTTAAGAATGATTGGCGCACCAGCAGGGTTTATATTTTGGTTTATTGAATTAGAGGCTTTGTTGATTGCTTTTCTAGGTTCTTTGGTGGCGTGTAGTGCGCTCAGTTTTATGTTGCTTTATGGGCAAAGTTATTTAATTGACCACTATGGTGTTGTGATTAGCGCTAATATCTTGCAAAGCATGTCTTTAGTTGTAAGTGGTTTATTTGTATTGCTTGTCTTTAGCGCAGCATTAGCCCCCGCATTAATTGCCTATAAAGAAGCAAAAACATAGGCTCCTTTGGTTAATGATATCTGCTGCTAAAACCGTTTAAATGTAATGAAAATGGCGGCGGATAGTATAATTAGTGAACATGTCTAATGACAGTTGCCGAATTCGCTTAAATCAAACGACATTGTTTCAGTATTACTTGCACTGACAATGAGCATATTGCCTTGTTTATGAAAATCAAAGTCTCTTAGCCAGTCAATTTTTTGGATCAGTGTTAAGTCATAAAAAGATAACGTTTTTGGGCACTGTATGAAAAAAGAGTGATAGGCAGAACCCATAGCACCAGGATCAGATGTCAGCACATAAATACTCATGTTGTCATAATGCTTTGCTCGATGTTTTTCTTCGAGTGACGCACCAAAGCCCATGGTTAACAGGCCCATTGATAAGAATAAAAATTGAAGTGCACCAATAGTAAACACAGAAAGAACAATAGGGTAGTACAGCAACTTAGCTGGAATGAGTGTTTTAAGTTCTTCCTTATAACGTGATAGGTAAGCTAAACCAATCGTCACAGCGATGCACTTGATAACTAGTAACCAGTCGCCGATAACATCCATAAATAAAGGAGAGTACCATTTTACTCCCCATAATGGTTGTGAATAACCACTTTCAATAAACGGAATAAAAATTAAGGCTAAAATTAGAAACGCGATGCGCACTGTTGATAAACCCCTTTACCACAAAAAATATATGCCAGTTTAGCCGCAGTGTTCAATAGACTAGCGAAGTGACTATTGAGGGCTAACCAATAAATTCAAAACTAATGCCGATGGTTCGCATGTATTTTTGCTCTGCGAGCAAATCCGCTTCGATAAGCGGTTTATCTGCTAACCAATCTTGTTTCAATTTAATTTTCAATGTTTGGTCATTGGCACTTATTTTAAGGTTTGGTAACTCTGATAGTTGCCTTTGTTGGCATAAAAGAACTGACAATCTGATGATTGCACCAATACGTTCTATTTTTTCTCTATCAAGTAAATACCATTGCTGATCAGCTGCTGGCGTGATTTTTTTTCGATGATTACCTATGAGCCAGGCTAATGCTTGTTGTTGTTCTAGGGTAAAGCCAGGTAAATCAGCGTTAGCAACAATATATTGGCTATGCTTGTGGTAGCTCGAAGGATTTATATCAAAACCTATCTCGTGCAAATACACAGCGCCCTGCATTAACGTGTGATAAATGTCTTTGTGTAGCTTCCAATCCTTTTTTATTTCTTGATAAAAGGTTTCGGCGAGCTCAAGAACTTTTTCCGCTTGTTCAATTTCGCTATTAAAGCGTGTAGTCAGTGATAACACAGCAGTTTTGCGGACATCTTCGTATTGAGACAGCTCAAATTGCTCATAAAGCACACCTTCGCGCAGCGCATAGTCACAATAGTTGAGTTTTTTAATTTTCAACATGTCGACAACAGCAATGAGTATCGCTAAACCTGAGCACAAAATGTTACGTCGACTTTCTTTTAAAGGTGATAATGTAATTTGATCAACATGCTGACAAGCAATGAGCTTGTCTTTAAGTTGATGGAGATCGTCTAGGGTTATCGCACTCGGAAACTCGTGCTCAGCGTTAACCAGGTTATAGATACTTTTTATTGTGCCTGATGTGCCTAAACATTCCTGCCAGCCAACTTTTTTGAAACGTTTCACATGTGCTTCAAGTTCTTGACGAACTGCTAAAATGGCTTTGTTAAACGCTTTTGAGGTAATGTCTCCGTTAGCAAAAAAACGTTGCTGAAAACTGACACAACCGACATTTAAGCTGGTTAATGTTTTGGTTGCGTCATTCTCACCGATAACACATTCAGTAGAGCCACCACCGATATCAATGACTAAGCGCGTAATATCTGGCGTGGTGTAGTGAGCTACGCCTTGGTATATCAAACGCGCTTCTTCATGTCCTGATATCACTTCAATGTCGTAAGGGATAATCGCTTTCGCGTTGTTTAGAAAGTCGCGAGCATTAGTTGCTTGTCGCAATGTATAGGTTGCTACCGCTCTAAAATTTCCAGGTGTTAATTTACTGATACTTGGTGATAAATCACTTAACGCTTTAAGGCCTCGTTCGATAGCATGTTGATCTAACGTGAAATCTTCATTCAAGCCATCGGCAAGTTTTACTTGATATTTCTCTGAATGAACGGTTTGTAAATTACCATCAACTAGGCGAGCAAAAACGAAGTGAAAGCTGTTCGAACCAATGTCGAGGGCGCCAAAATAGTTTTCAGGAATCTCAATAGTTTCTTGTTCATTCATCGGTATAGCTTCGCTCAAGTATCGCCTTTAGTGATTCATCTTCTTGATTTTTAAGGTAGTCATAAATAGCCATTTGCGAACGTACAGCTTGTGGTTGGTTTTTGTCTAGGTATTTGTTTTTTTGATGCTTATCTATAAGTCGTGCTTTAACATTATCATTAAAGTGTAGTTCTAGTATATCCAAGATACGCTGTTTTGAGACGTTGTCATAAATAGGGCAGGCCACTTCAACACGCTCGTCTATATTGCGCTCCATCCAGTCTGCAGACGTAATCAGTACTTGCTTTTCACCTTGGTTGTAAAACACCATAACACGCGGATGCTCTAGGAATTGATCAACAATTGATATCGCCGTAATATTTTCGCTATAGCCCTTTACACCCGGAACTAATGTGCACATACCACGAATAAGCAACCGAATGTTAACACCGGCATTACTGGCTTGATAAAGTTTGTTAATTAAGCCTTTGTCATCAAGGTTATTAATTTTTAAATCAATACCTGCGATCAATCCTTTGTTAGCATTTTCTATTTCATTATCAATAAACTGGTACAGGCGACGTCTTGAGGTCAATGGCGAAACGATCAAATGATTAAATCGAAAGCGTTTATAACTATGAGAAATGAAAGAAAAGACATTTTCAACTTCTTGGCTTATTTCTTTATGGCAGGTGAACAAAGAGAAGTCAGTATAAATGCGCGCGTTTTTCTCGTGGAAATTCCCGGTGCCAATGTGGGCGTAATGCACCAGTTTATTGTCTTCTTCTCGAGATATTAAACAAAGCTTAGAGTGAATTTTTAATGACTCAATACCGAATTCAACATGAATACCAGCATCTTTCATTAAACGCGCCCACTCAATATTCGCTTCTTCGTCAAATCGTGCTTTAAGTTCAACAACAACGGTAACTTGTTTGCCATTTTTTACCGCTTCAACTAATGCGCTAATGATTTCTGAGTTTTTAGCAACGCGATAAATGTTAATTTTTATTTTTTTAACCAGCGGGTCGTAAGACGCTTGGCGAACAAACTCTGTGAAGTGTCTGAATTTATAATAGGGATAATATACTAAAATATCTTGAAGTTTGATTGCCTCAAACATTGAACTGGTAACTTTTACCGATGCAGATTCTAATGCAACAAGCTCTGTTTTTTCTAATGAACTATCACCTAAATTTGGAAAACCCGTGAAGTCTTTGAAATGACGATACCGAACACCCGCTACGAGATTGTCGGAATTCTTTATTTTAAGCTCTTTTCTTAGAAATTTGATCATATAGCCAGGCATATGACGATCATAACCTAGGCGAACAGGATCAGCTTTTAAACGTTGCTTTAAGCCTTTTGACATTTTGTCTAATAAGCTTTGGTCTATTTCATCGTTTAAGTTGTAGCGCGCATCTCGCGTTAATTTAATTGAGTAGGCGTCGATATGATCATAGTCAAATATGCCCGAAAAAATATCGTCTAAGAAATAATGAAGAATGTCGTCTAACATGACGATACGCTGCACAGCTTCATCATTATCCTTCGGTAAGATAATAAAACGCTTTAATTCCTCTCGTGGGATCTCAACTAGCGCATATTGCGTTATTTGGTTTTTATTGAGAGCAACTAACAGGTAAATACCGTCATCATCTAAACACTCTGCTAATTGTGTTTTATGAGAAATAATAATCGGCGTGATATGACGCAGAACCTGATGATCAAAAAAGGTTTTAAGCCAGATACGCTGTTTGCTGGATAATTTTTTGGCAAAGCTTTTCGACTTTTCATCATTAAAAACTAAATCAATATTATACTTTTCAAGTTCGGCGAAGGCCGCCGTTGCATATTGCTGAAATTGAGATGTGAGTAAATTTACTTTATCGCTGATCTTATTAAATAATACCGACCATTTCATATCCTCTGGCCGTTCAGTTTCAACATTTGCGGCTTCTAGCAATGATTGGCGATAAATATTTGCTGCGCGCACACGAAAAAATTCGTCTAAATTAGACGAGTATATACCGAGAAATCTGATACGTTCTATTAGTGGTACATTAGGGTCTGCTGCTTCTTGCAATACCCTTTCATTGAAGGATAACCAACTCAGTTCTTTATTGTAAAACGGGGCGTCCATATGACTTCTTAGTTATTATTGTTCGTTTATATCAACCATTAAGTCGTTTTCAATTGCTTCTAAAGCTTCAATTAATGGCTCTACATCTTGTTCACTGACAGAAATAATTACTTTAGCGGTAAACATTAACTGCCCTGAATGCGGCGCACTTTGCTGTTGTGAGACTAATTTAATTAAATTGCCATGGTGTTGGTGAACAACCGATGAAATATCTTGGATAATACCGGCTCGATCATTTGCTGTTAAAGAAAGGTTCAGTGTTTTCCCTTCGCCTGATGCTTTGTTTGGCGCGTCAACAAGCTGCAAGTTAAAGTGACTTAGCGCATTTAACGCACCTGTTAAATCGTTGTAGTAACTATCGTCGACTGATACTTCAATAATGCCGGCAAATTTGCCAGATAAGTGATGTAAGCTACTTGTTTGCCAGTTGCCATGGTGTGATGAAATAGTGCTCGAAAGTGTGTCAACTAGCCCTGGTTTGTCGTCACAAATAAAGGAGATTACTAAATGCTTCATAAGAGGATCCTATTTGAAAAGAGGCATATCTATTAATAGCGTTTATGTTAATCAATTGTCAATGCTGAATATGCCAAATAATTAACTGATTTTTGAAGATTTTATGAAAATTTGCGATGAATCAACTTAACTGTGTTCAACACTGGATAATTGCGATAACTCTTTATGAAGTTGGCTATCATCGCCGAGGTTAAGCTCGATCATTCTACGAAGGTGACTCATGCTATCAATATCCATCGCATTGCAACGTAAACCTAGCTCTTTTTCATTTTCATGCATAACAGCGACATGCATTTCTACATGGGTGTCGTCCGTTAAATCAAAGGCTAATGTCGCAATTTTTTTCACGAAGCTGTCGCCTAAGTTAGGGTGGGTAACTAATGCACCATTAAGTGAAATATCAAGTATTGAAACAAGGTATTGTTCGTCGTCAATGATGAGTTGGGCATCAATGGCAAACAAAATTCGTGTAAATTGGCGTCTATTCTCCATAACCGCAGATTTTTCTAACTGTTAAACATGGTTTAAGCATAGACAGTAAATAATAAAAAGGCACCTTTGAGGTGCCTTTACTTGATTATTTTTACATGATCTTTTTGTATTTAATACGATGAGGCTCTAATGCTGCTGGCCCTAAGGTCTTCTTCAGCCATTCGTCGTATTCACTAAAGTTACCTTCGAAGAAGTTAACTTGCCCTTCGTCACGGTAATCAATGATGTGAGTAGCGATACGGTCTAAGAACCAACGGTCATGTGAAATAACCATCGCACAACCTGGGAACTCTAATAAAGCTTCTTCAAGTGCACGAAGTGTTTCTACATCTAAATCATTGGTTGGCTCATCAAGTAGTAATAAGTTACCGCCTGTTTTCACTAATTTAGCTAAGTGAACACGGTTTCGCTCACCACCAGATAAATCACCAATAAGTTTTTGTTGATCATTGCCTTTGAAATTAAAACGCGAGCAGTATGCGCGTGAATTGATTTCATAACCACCAATTTGGATAAGATCGTGGCCTTCAGAAATTTCTTGGTAAACGGTGTTACTGTTTTCCATGTCATCGCGGAATTGGTCTACACTTGCAAGTTTAACGGTTTCACCAACATCTACTGTGCCTGAATCTGGTTGTTCTGCCCCTGACAACATTTTAAATAATGTTGATTTACCTGCACCGTTAGCACCAATAATGCCGACGATAGCGCCTTTTGGAATGCTAAATGATAAATCGTCAATCAACACACGATCACCAAAAGACTTGGTTAAGTTGTTCACGTCTAAAACTTTATCGCCTAAACGAGGCCCTGGTGGAATATAAAGCTCGTTAGTTTCATTACGTTTTTGGTGGTCTTGACTGGTAAGCTCCTCAAAACGTGCCATACGTGCTTTGTTTTTCGCTTGACGTGCTTTAGGGTTTTTACGTACCCATTCAAGTTCTTGTTTAATGGTTTTCTGAAGCGTTTTTTCGCCTTTAGATTCTTGTTCTAATCGCGCGTCTTTTTGCTCTAACCAAGATGAATAGTTACCTTCCCATGGGATACCTTCACCACGGTCTAGCTCTAGAATCCAACCAGCTACATTGTCTAAGAAGTAACGGTCATGGGTAATCGCCACAACAGTACCTGAATAGTCATGTAAGAAACGTTCTAACCAAGCAACTGATTCAGCATCTAAGTGGTTAGTTGGCTCATCAAGCAATAACATGTCTGGTTTTTGCAGTAGTAAACGACATAGTGCTACACGACGGCGTTCACCCCCACTTAGCACGCCTATTTTTTGATCCCACTCAGGTAGACGCAAAGCATCAGCGGCCTTTTCTAATTGGTTTTCTAAAGCATGACCATCGTGTGTGTTAATGATGTCTTCTAATTCGCCTTGCTCTTTAGCAAGCGCGTCAAAATCAGCGCCTTCTTCAGCGTATTCCATATAGACTTGATCAAGACGAGCCATCGCATTCTTAACAACAGCAACCGCTTCTTCAACAATTTCACGCACTGTTTTTTCTTCGTCTAACACTGGTTCTTGTGGTAAGTAACCAATATTTGTGCCGGCTAATGCTTGAGCTTCACCTTCAAACTCTGTATCAACACCCGCCATAATGCGTAGTAACGTTGATTTACCTGCACCGTTTAAACCTAGTACACCAATTTTCGCACCAGGAAAAAATGACAATGAAATGTCTTTGAGGATAGTGCGTTTGGAAGACGGAATAACTTTTGATACTCTGTTCATCGAAAAGATGAATTTATCTGGTAGAGCCATAAGGGAACCTTTTTTTAATGTCTAAAATAATTTTTCAATATTGTAGAGTATCAACCACTGAACAGTCCACTGATGGAAAAGGAATTGAGAACCAAAAAATGGTTAATGAAAGGGCTATTGAAGCTCTTATGGCTAAACATACATCACTAGATCGTGGTAA
>NZ_BSSU01000008.1 GCF_030161415.1 Thalassotalea eurytherma | reverse complement strand
TGTTTTAATGTTTTAATGTTTTAATGTTTTAATGTAGATATTTAGAAGTTTTTGAAAAGTATGTGGTGGACGATACTGGGCTTGAACCAGTGACCCCCGCCTTGTAAGGGCGGTGCTCTCCCAACTGAGCTAATCGTCCATATCATTAGATGATAGAAGATTTATATTTTGAAGTGGTCGACGATACTGGCTTTATACCAGTGATTGGTTCGGGTATTGTAAAGAGCAGAAGATGCTCACCCGTATCCGATTAATTCGTCTATCAACTTTGCACTATTCAAGAATAGTGGTGGACGATACTGGGCTTGAACCAGTGACCCCCGCCTTGTAAGGGCGGTGCTCTCCCAACTGAGCTAATCGTCCATATCAAAATATTGTTTACTTTCTTTTATGGTCGACGATACTGGCTTTATACCAGTGATTGGTTGGGGCATTGTAAAGAGCAGAAGCTGCTCACCCTTATCCAGCTATTTCGTCTATCCATTTTCACCACCATTTCAAGAATAGTGGTGGACGATACTGGGCTTGAACCAGTGACCCCCGCCTTGTAAGGGCGGTGCTCTCCCAACTGAGCTAATCGTCCGATAAGAAAATAAACGTCACAGAGAAGTGGTGGACGATACTGGGCTTGAACCAGTGACCCCCGCCTTGTAAGGGCGGTGCTCTCCCAACTGAGCTAATCGTCCGTCTCTGTGGGGGCGTATTATAGGGGGTCACGATAGACTGTCAACAACTTAAGATAATTTTTTTTCAAAAACTGTTCGTTCGCTTTAAATTTCAACATTTTGGTTGTTTTCTCAACGTATTTTCAACAAAGCCAAGATAAAGATGTATTAAACCAAATAGCTTGTTAAAATAGCGCGCAATTTTATCCCTATTTATTAATAAGCAACTCGCTTATTAAACATACTTTGTGAGCAAAATATGACTTTAACAACACGATTTGCACCTAGCCCTACAGGCTATCTTCACGTTGGTGGTGCTCGCACAGCCTTATACAGTTGGCTATATGCGAAGAAAAATGGCGGCGACTTTATTTTACGTATTGAAGACACCGACCTAGAACGTTCAACTCAAGAATCTGTTGATGCAATCTTTGAAGGGATGAACTGGCTAAATCTAGAGTGGAATAAAGGCCCATATTTTCAAACAGAGCGCTTTGATCGTTATAAAGAAGTTATCACTCAGTTAATTGAATCAGGCAACGCATATCGCTGTTACTGCACCGCTGAAGAAGTTGAAGCAATGCGCGAAGAAGCAAAAGCCAAAGGTGAAATTGAAAAATACAATGGTATGTGGCGTGATCGCACTGACTATCCTGAAGACAAGCCTTATGTTATTCGTTTCAAAAACCCATTAGATGGTGACGTTGTGATTAACGATATCGTTAAGGGTGATATTACAATTAGTAATAGTCAGCTTGACGATCTTATCATTGCACGCTCTGACGGTTCTCCAACGTATAACTTAACGGTTGTTGTTGATGACTGGGATATGAAAGTATCGCATGTTGTGCGTGGTGACGATCATATTAGTAATACACCTAAGCAAATTAATATTTTAAAAGCTTTAGGTGCTGAAGTACCTCATTATGCTCATATTCCTATGATTTTAGGTGATGACGGTAAGCGTTTATCGAAACGTCATGGTGCGGTTAGCGTAATGCAATACCGTGATGATGGTTACTTACCTGAAGCGTTATTAAACTACTTAGTACGTTTAGGTTGGTCACATGGCGACCAAGAAATTTTCTCGATTGACGAAATGATTGAGTTATTCGACTTAACTGGCTGTAACCGCGCTCCTTCAGCATTTAACACTGATAAGCTGATTTGGGTAAACCAACATTACATGAAAACAATGGCTCCAAGCTATGTTGCTAAACATTTAGCATGGCATATGGCTGACCAAGGTATTTCAACTGACAATGGTCCAGCTTTGGAAGACATTGTTAACGTACAAGCTGATCGCGTTAAAACGTTAAAAGAAATGGCGCAAATATCAAGTTACTTCTACCAAGACTTTACTGAATTTGACGCTGCTGCAGCTAAAAAGCATTTACGTGGTGTTGCTCAACAGCCACTAATGTTAGTAAAAGAAAAGTTAGCTGCACTTGATACCTGGCAGCCTGAAGCTATTCATGAAGCAATTAATGCGACTGCGAGTGAATTAGAAGTAGGTATGGGTAAAGTAGGTATGCCATTGCGTGTGGCAGCAACTGGCGCTGGTAACTCACCTTCATTAGATATTACCTTAGCTTTATTACCTCAAGATAAAGTATTGGCTCGTATTGATATGGCTTTAGCTGTTGTGGCAGAAAGAATCGCAAATAGCTAATATCTAGTAATAATCTTATTAAAGCCGCGACATTGTTCGCGGCTTTTTTATTGCTCGTAAAACATTTTGCTAATTTTCTTGTCTTTTTTTTAGACAGCAGTTACTCTTTTAAATGTCGAGATGAAAGCGCTTACATTTTTATATTGATGAATAGATGAGCGCAATAAAAATATCAACGCGAATGTTTCGTTTAGGTGGGGAACTAAACATACGTCGTTAAATAAAACTGATAATAAAAATTGAAAAAGGAAGTTTTATGTCCTTGAATACAAGTTCCCATCACCTTTCTTTAAAAGAAAAGGTTGGCTACGCCTGTGGCGATGTCGCGTCAAATTTCTATTGGCGTGTTTTCGATGTGTTTCTCTTTATTTTCTACACCGATGTCTTTGGCTTACATCCAGCGGTTGTTGGTACCATGATGTTGGTCACCCGAATTATCGATGCGTTTTCTGATCCTATCATGGGGGCGATTGCTGACCGAACTAAAACGCGATTTGGAAAATTCAGGCCTTATCTTATTTGGGGCATTATTCCTATTGCTGCGGCTGGTGTGCTTACCTTTACAGTGCCTGATTTAAACGAAGAAGGTAAGATTATTTGGGCTTACGCCACTTATATTTTTATGATGCTGACCTATACCTTTATTAATGTGCCTTATGGCGCATTATTAGGCGTAGTGACTGCAGATGCCAAAGAGCGCACATCACTAACGAGCTTTCGTTTTATTGGTGCATTTTCGGGGGGAAGTTTAGTTGCCTACATGACACCCGAATTGGTCGCTTATTTAGGTAATGGTAATGAACAATTAGGTTGGCAATTAACAATGGCGGTTTACGGTGTGATTGCCGCAGCATTATTTTTTATTACTTTTGCTTCAACTAAAGAGCGTATCTCTCCGCCAAAGCATCAACAAAGTAGTGTGATACAAGACATAAAGGATCTTGGAAATAATAAACCTTGGCTCGTGTTATTTGTTCTAGCACTCGTCATTATGCTGACAATATCCTTACGCGCTTCTACGGGAACGTTTTACTTTAAGTATGTGGTTGAACGGCCTGATTTAATTGGTAGCTTTTCTATGACCTACCTAATTGCACTAGCGCTTGGTGCGGCCAGTACACCGATCATGATGCGTTTTTTTGATAAGAAAACCCTGTTATTAATTTTGATGAGTTTGGTCTCGGTGTTGTCGGCAGCTTTTTACTTTATCGATAAAGATCAAATTCCTTTGATGTTTGTTACTCAAGCCTTAATCGGATTTTTTCTTGGACCTAAGTCACCTTTAGTTTTTTCAATGTACGCAGATACCGCTGACTACTCGCAATGGAAAACAGGACGCAGAGCCACTGCGATGGTGTTTTCTGCCGCCGCTTTTTCTCAAAAATTAGGTGGAGCGCTAGCTGGCGCACTTATTGGCTATTTACTTGCTTCAATGGGATATGTTGCTAACCAAGCGCAATCGGCTCAGTCAAACGAAGGTATCATTTTACTGATGACGATTATTCCCGGTGTATTTGCGGTGTTTGCTGTAATAATCATTAAGCTTTATCCGTTGTCTGACGAAAAAGTCAGTGAATTACAGGCTGAAATATTTTCACAAGATCAAGTCGATGATGAAGCATTGCCTGAGGGTAAAGTGAATGGCTAAACATGACAACATCCACAGGGCAATAACACCATTAGTGAGTGTTTCAGCTGATGATGTCAGCTTACATTGTGCCAAAAAAATGCCTCATGCTAATGGTTACCTTTATAACAAAGATATGTTGTTGCAATTAAATTGCCGCGGCTTTGCTATCAGTCAGTTTATGCAACCAGAGCCTGCTAAATATAGTCATGGCCCTAGCTTAGAAGCTAAAACGTTTATTCAACCTGAACATCATTATTATGCTCATCATCCCGGTCGATTTTTCTATGTAAAGGACCTTGATACGCAAGAGGTATTTTCGTTACCTCACGAGCCGATGCGTAAAACCCTCGATAGTTTTAAGTTCTCACAACGTAACAATGAAATTTGTTGGCACATAATCCATCAAGAAGTGTCGTTTGAAATTACCGCTCAACTTGTCAATGATGCGGTCGTAGAATGTTGGCAGATTCATGTTGTTAATCAAAGTAAGGTCAACAAAAACTTAGCGTTATATCCTTATTTCACGATTGGCTATCAGTCATGGATGAATCAACAAGCTGATTTTTGCCCACAACTAAACGCGATTGTCGCCAAATCAATTACGCCGTATCAAAAGGTTGAGCAATATTACGAACACCAGTCATTGCAAGATACAACATTCTTATGGTCTCAAGGCAAAGCTGATGCATGGTTAGCCAATCAGCAATTGTTTGAAGGCGAGGGCGGTCTCACACTGCCTGATGCTATCGTGCAAAGTGAACTACCTAATCAGGGCACACAATATCAAGTAGCCTGTGGTTGTCTGCAGTATAACCTTGCTTTAGCACCGAATGAACGCTTTCAAAATACATGGCTTTTTGGGCCGGCAAAAGATGAAAATGCCATCAAAGAAATATCAGCAAACTTTCTTAGCACCATCGACAGCAATGGAAAAGAAGAATTCAGTTCAACGAGTGTTAGTCTTTCTGGCGATGATAGGTTGTTTCATTACATCAATCATTGGTTACCACGACAAATAAATATGCATGGCGTAACCAACCGCCTCACGACAGATCCGCAAACCCGTAATTATTTGCAAGACAACATGGGGATGAGTTTTTTAGCGCCATTAAGGGCCAAACAGGCTTTTTTAACCGCTATTTCACAACAACACATCACTGGTGAAATGCCAGATGGCATTTTGCTTAATCCAGACGCCGAGTTGAAATACATTAATCAAGTGCCTCATAGCGATCATAGCGCTTGGTTAGCGATCTGCTTGTTGTGTTATTTAGATGAGACGAATGATGTCGATATTTTACATCATAGGTGTGGCTATCTAGATAGTGAACAGCAAGATTCGGTATTAACGCATTTAGAAAAAGCGATTGATTACTTGCTCTTACAAAGAGACGAACGCGGGCTTTGTTATATTAGCCAAGGCGATTGGTGCGATCCGATGAATATGGTAGGGCATTTAGGAAAAGGTGTCTCAAGTTGGCTTTCGTTAGCTTGTGCCTACAGTATTGATTGCTTTGTAACTATCGTTAAAAACTATGTGTCTTCAACACAGCAGAATAGCTGCCAAGCTAACGTTTTGCGATTTACCCAAGCAAAAGAGGCACTTAATCATGCAGTCAATCAGCATTGTTGGGACGGTGATTGGTATGCACGTGGTATCAATGATCATGGCCGAGTATTTGGTACAAAAGCTGATGAAGAAGGACGAATCTACCTTAATCCACAAAGCTGGGCACTGTTAAGCCAAGCCGTTTCACCAGCTAAACAGTACAGTATGCTAAACGCCGTGCAAAGTCAGTTGTTAACACCTTATGGCGTCATGATGTTGTCACCAAGTTATACGGCAATGGATGAGGGGATTGGCCGTATTACACAAAAATCTCCAGGTGTTGCTGAAAATGGCTCTGTATACAATCACGCAAGTGTGTTTTATGCCTACGCTTTATACCAAATTGGTGAATATGACATGGCTTTCTCGGTGCTATCTAAAATGTTGCCGAGCGAGGCGGATCAACTTATTCGAGGTCAATTGCCAAGCTTTATCCCTAATTACTATCGTGGTGCTTATCATCAGTTCCCTGACTATGCTGGAAAATCTAGTCACCTATTTAATACTGGAACGGTAGCCTGGGTTTATCGTTGTGTTGTCGAAGAGCTTTGTGGATTAAAAGGTAACAAAGAAGGTTTGCTTATTCAGCCAAAACTTCCTCGCTCTTTGCCTACGTTGACAGGTACGCGCAACTTTAGAGGTGCAACGATTGAATTTTCTTATCAACAAATAGAGATTGATGAAACGAAAATCTGGCTTAACGAACAACAGCTAAAACATCCTCGAATTGATTCAATTGAAGCAGGGAAAACCTACCAATTGCGTGTTGATTTGCCAAGGAGGCCAAGTGAATAACGATTGTACTATTTTAGTGATGGGGATCAGCGCAACAGGAAAAAGTACCCTTGCTAAAGCGCTGGCAGAACGTGTTAGCGGTAGTTATGTTGATGCTGACGACTTTCATAGTGAAGCCGCAAAACAGGTTATGCAAGACGGTGAGAGTATTGACCAAGTCATGAGGGCTCATTGGATCACTCGTTTATCTGATTATCTGCAACATGAGGCGAGTGGCATCACTGTTCTTGCGTATTCAGGGTTAATAGCCGCACAAAGAAAACAACTCATGGCTGCCAGTAATCGTGCAATAGGCTTGTTACTCACGGGAGAGCCTAGTGTTATCGCCGAACGAATGAATGCACGAAAATCTCATTTTGCATCACCCAATATGTTAACGAGTCAATTAGCGCTGTTTGAACCGTTAACACCAGATGAAAACTTAATTTTTACATTAGCTGTTGAAGACGCCACCGAACAACAACTAGCGTTAGCAATTAACTATATGAAAACACAAGGCATACTTACTCATGAAGCAACTAATTAATTCCGTTTTAACGTCATCAGCATTGCTACTATCCGCTTCTTTTCCTCAAGCTATTGCTGCTGACGATGTGCCATATACGTCACAACTAATTGTTATTGATGGTCAGGCGAGTGAGTCTGTTTGGCAACAAGCATCTTGGCGATCGTTAGAGCATCATATCGTTGGTGAGATACCAACAGCGGAAGATTTTAGTGGGCAATATAAATTGTTATGGGATGAGAACTACCTCTATTTACTCGCTGAAATTCAAGATGATGTTTTATTTGACGCGCATGCCAACCCATTAGAAAAGTATTGGGATGATGACTGTCTTGAAATTTTCATCGATGAAGACCATTCGGGCGGTAATCATCAGTTTAATTTTAATGCTTTTGCCTATCACATAGCACTGGATAACCAAGCGGTAGATATTGGCTTTGAAGACGCGCCTAATGGTCCATTCTTATTGCTTAATCGACACATCAACAGTCAGTGGAAACGCCAATCTACGCCACCTTATAAGGTTATTTGGGAAGTCGCTATTGAAGTGCATAACGATAGGTTTGTACCTAACAGCAAAATGAGAACTCGCGTACCACTTAATGAAGGTAAAACGCTTGGCTTTATGCTCGCTTATTGTGATAACGATGGTTCTGAAACGCGAGAACACTTTATGGGCTCTCATAAAATCACACCTGTAAACGGTGATAAAAATCTAGGCTATATCACGGCAGATGTGTTTGGTGATATCAAACTTATTAAGTCAAAAAAGTAGGTTGTCAATGACGTCTTTAACAAAAATTGCCATGACACTGGTGTGCTGTTCATTAGTGACTAGCGGCCATGCAGAAATTGATTTGAGTTACTTGTCGGAGCATCAACAAGCACGACTTTTGGGTGTTGAAAAAACTGTCGAAGACATTTTTAAACAACTCACGTTAGAAGAAAAAATATCCCTAGTACACGCTAGTGGTAAGTTTCACGTTAATGCTATTGAGCGACTAGGTTTGCCTGAGCTATGGCTTTCTGACGGGCCTCATGGTGTGCGTTATCAAATAGAGAGAGATAGTTGGTCGCCAGCTGGTTGGGATGATGATTACGCTACCTACCTTCCTCATTTAACATCTGTTGCCGCAAGTTGGAATATCGACATGGCTAGTTTGCATGGCAAGGTATTAGGCGCTGAAGCTCGACATCGTGGCAAGGATATTATTCTAGGTCCCGGTGTTAATTTAGCCCGACTGCCACTTTATGGTCGAAACTTTGAATATATGGGGGAAGATCCGTTTTTAGCAGCAAGTTTAGTTGTACCAGCCGTTAAAGGTATTCAATCACAAGATGTTGCCGCCAATGCAAAACATTATGCTCTCAATACCCAAGAGCTCAATCGTATTGGTGTTAACGCTAAACCCGATGAAAGAACCTTGCGAGAAGTTTATTTACCTGCCTTTGAAGCTGCCGTTAAGCAAGGTGGTATATATTCCATTATGGGGGCATACAACGAATATTACGGCACCAATGCAAACCAATCTAAGCATTTAGTAAAAGAAATATTAAAAACGCAATGGGGCTTTGATGGAGTTTTGTTAACCGACTGGAATGTAGACATTAATACCTATGATGCTGCGATGAATGGCTTAGATTTAGAAATGGGCACGAATGTCGGTAGTTATGATGACTACTTTTTTGCCAAGCCATTATTAAAGATGATTAACGACGGTGAAATACCCGTTGAAGTGCTAGATGATAAAGTGAAACGTGTTTTACGTTTAATGCTTCGCGTAGGGCTGCTTGATGATAAACGCTTAACTGGCGAGCGAAACACGAAAAAACATCAGCTAGCTGCCCGACAAATCGCTAGCGAAGGTGTTGTGCTATTAAAAAATGAAGGCAGTGTCTTGCCACTGGATAACAAGAAGCTGAAAAATGTCTTAGTGTTGGGTCCAAATGCAGACAAAGTGCATGGCCTAGGAGGCGGTTCTTCAGAAGTAAAAACGCCATATGAAATTACCCCATTACAAGGGCTTGAAAACGCGCTCAAGGGACAAGCCAACATCCAAGTCATGAGAGCAGCTTCGAGCAAGTTAATGCCAATAGCCGCTGATTACATTGCGAGTAAACATTGGACAGGTACCCCCGCGTGGACGTTGGTTCGTTACCAAGATTCAGCAATGACTACAACGCTTGAAGAAAACTGGATTGTCAATGGTCAATTTGAATCAAAACAAGGTGATGTTAGCCATATCAAAATGTCGGCGCAAATTAAACCGATGGAGTCGGGCGAGCATTTACTTAAAGCGAATGTAGATGGCAGTTTTAAATTGCTGGTTAATGGTGACGCCGTTCTAGCTGGTGATACATCTTCGCTAACGCAATTGAGCCAGGGTATCCATTTAAAGGCAGGGCAAACCTACAACTTTGATATTGTTTATTCAGGTAAAGGTCAGTTTACTTTAGGTTGGGATGCGCCAAATGACTTATTTACCGATGAATCTGTCTATTTAGCCGCCGCGAAAAAAGCCGATGCTGTTATCTATTTTGGCGGTTTATCTCATGGTGATGATAGAGAGGCAATCGATCGCGCGCACATGAAGTTACCAGGCTCACAAGATGAAGTGATCGCAAAGCTTGTTGAAGCCAATCCCAATACGGTTGTATTTCTGGTTGCGGGCTCAGCGGTAGAAATGCCATGGGCCGAGCAGGCCAACGCTATTGTATGGGGCTGGTATGGAGGTATGGAAGCAGGAAATGCATTTGCTGATATGTTATTAGGTAAAACAAACCCTTCCGGCAAACTGCCAATTACCTTACCAAAGCGTCTTGAAGATACTGCGCCAATTGCGTTAAACGACTACAATGCTCAAGAGTCACTTTATAAAGAGGGCGTGTTCATTGGTTATCGTTGGTTTGAACAGCAAAAAATCACCCCTGAGTTTTCCTTTGGCCATGGCTTGTCGTATACCAACTTTGCCTATTCAGACCTGACATTAAAACATAAGTCAGTAAAACAAGGGCAGTCGCAAATTGCTAGTGTAACGGTTACTAATACTGGCAAACGAGCTGGAGCAGAAGTTATCCAGCTCTATTTGCATGATGTTAAATCAAGTGTTGAGCGCCCAGAAAATGAGTTAAAAGGGTTTGGTAAAGTGTATTTAGAACCTGGTGAAAGCAAATCGGTAGACATCATTATAAAACCAAGAGATATGTCGTTTTGGGATATTAACACTAATGATTGGCTTGCTGAGCCGGGTATATTTTACGTGAGGATAGGAGCATCGCTAAATGATATACGATTATCTCAGTCGTTTGAACTTAACTAGTAGGTGCCGTTTGGCGATAACTTGGTGTGCAGCGCTATTCGTTTTGTTACCTAGTATCAGTTACGCGAAAAATGAAAGTGAGCCTGTTTTGGTGATCAGTAAGTCACAATATGTAGAGCAGTTGCATGGTTTTTGGCTGGGTCAAAACATTGCAAATTGGACGGGGTTAATTACGGAAATGGATAAAGTCGGCACAAAAGAGACCATGCCGTTTTATACTGATGAAGACTGGAAAACCCCTGATCTTAAGGCTATTTGGGGAGAGTACGTGCCTCATAGCAGCGTTATCGACTTCTATATTGAGCCAATAGGTGGCGTTTGGGGGGCAGATGATGACACTGATATTGAGTACATTTACCTGCATTTACTATCGCAGCATAAAACCCCCGTCCTTTCGGCCAAACAAATTCAGCAAGGTTGGCTTACTCATATTTACCCAGAAGATGAAGCACCACTTTTTCGTAAGTTTCCTGACAGTGAAGCTCAAAAGGAAAATTTTTTGTGGGAATCTAATCAACGAGCCCATGAGTTAATGCTCGATGGGGTTTTACCTCCAGCGACTTCAAATCCAAAAAACAATACAAAATCGCAAATGATAGACGCGCAATTAACGACTGAATTTTTTGGCTTGCTAGCGCCTGCCAATCCTAGTATTGCCCTTAAACTTAGTGAATTACCTATTGCGGTTTCGGCGAGCGATGAAGCAGCGGAAATCGCTCGGTTTTATGTAGTGATGCACTCGTTAGCTATCTCTGTAGATAAATCGCTAACCAGAAAAGAACAAACACAACAGCTCGCTTTAAAAGCAAGAAAGTATCTATCAAATGATAAATACCCTGCCAAAATGTTTGATGAAATATGGCGCCATTATCGTCACAACACCGATAAAAACAATTGGGAATCAACAAGAGACTATATTTATCATCGCTATCAGTTGAATAGTCATGATGGTTATCAATATCATGATCCCTTTGAGGCGGGTATAAACTTTGCAGCGAGTTTAGTGAGTTTGTTTTATGGTGAAGGGGACATAAAGCGAACGATTCAAATTGGCACGTTAACAGGCTGGGATTCAGACAATCCAACGGCAACTTGGGGGGGGGCTTTTGGGGTTTTTATATGGTTATCATCATATTATTAAAACCTTTGAGTTAACCAGTGTTTCAGACAACTATTGGATTCATCGAACACGCCGAAATTTTCCTGATCATACGCCAAACCAAGAAGGAGAAGACACTCTCTTAAAAATGGCTGAAAGAATGACTCAAATTACACAGCGTATAATGATTGCTCATAAATTTGGTCGCGTTGATAGCAACAGCGATTTGTGGTTTTTGTTTTTGCAGGAGTGACTTAGGTGACTTCACTCAGTTAAAAGGTTTTTAATGCTATGAATGACTTTTAGTGCATTGTACTTTTAGCCAATCTAATGCCTGGCTTCGGCCATGTAAAAAACCCGAAAACTCTTTCATAATCAATTTGTCTGCTTTTCGAAACTCCATGAATTCTTTGGTTTTATTGCTACTGCGCTTGTTATAGGTAACAACCGCAATGGCACTAATATTTTCGTTAGAGCCCAGCAAAGACTTCGCTGCAAAGGAGATATCGTAATTATTAATTCTGTTGACGAGCAAACCAAAAGTAGCGTTGAACTGCTTATTAAAACATGATTCGAGTTCTTCGAAAGTCTCAATGGTAACCTTAACACCATCATTTACAATTAATTCTGCAATGTCTTCATCAACGATATTGATATTAAAAGAGTCAAATTGAATAAGCATAAAATCACCTACAATCCATATAGAAAAGCCTCGCTAAAATTTAACAGGCTGTTTTCAGCTAACATGCTGATGAGCTGTGTTAATTATAAAGATAGTAGTGAATGTGAATATGTTCGAATAATTCTCTAAATTAATTAGGCGGGAATGACTTTAGGGTGAGGAAATAATCGGCTATAACTCACATTGCTTTACTCTCGTTGATGTGTTTTTTGTTTTGTAACCTAGATGAGTGATGTATTTTTCTTTAAACGTATCAAGTTCGTCAGAGTTCATTAGCATGGTTACTTGTTGCTGTAATTTATTAACTAGCTGTGGCTTTACTTGAAGGTTCAGCGCTAAATAATTGCCGCCAAATATAGGGTCTACTAGCAAATAAATGGGTTCAACATCTTCAATATTTAGATTAAGTTTAGTTAAGTGTTCATTTAAGGTATTTGATGAAGCAAGAAACAAATCAAGCTTATTGGATTTAAATGCTCGCGAGTAAGCATATTTCTCAGAAAAAGTAATATAATTTTTACCTTCCTCATACCCCCATTGAGTAAGTACCTGTTCATAGATATCAGCCCATGGCAAGCCTACGGTATAATTTAATAGATCTTCTTTTGTTTCGACAACGATATCGTCTCGTGAACGTAACTTGTAAAAGCAAGTAGGGCTTGAAACTAGCGGACCAATCCAATGAAATAAATCTTCTCTGCTTGGGATTCTTGCCGTTGATAGCAACCCACCATTAGGTGTGGTTTGCGACATGGTAAACGCCCTTTTCCATGGGTATAACTCAAAAGAACAATCAATTTTGCTTAGGCGGCACGCGGCTTTCACTAAATCAATGTTTAGCCCTTTAATCTCACCGTCTTGATAAAAGTTATATGGTGGGAACTGTTCTGTGTATACGACTATATTTTCATTACTAAATGCTCCACAGGAACTAAAACTGCACAATAAATAATAAAGCCAATACAAATGGCGCATAATGAAAACGATTCTTTTTAAGTATCTTATCAATGAGTATAGATGAGTATTCGTCGCTAGTTAATTAACTCTTTGCTAATAGTTGTTTTAGTAAAGTATTTACAGGTTGATGAGTTAATGGCCTAGAGAAAGGCATTTTCTATAAAATAATGTAGACAAAGCCTATTGCCTATACAGCGCAATGGTTTTTAAGCTTGGCGATTGATATATAAAACTCTAAAACTCTGCGGTAGTTTAATAAAAATTGATCTAATTAGACTTTAGTCTAATAAAGTTGTGTTAAAAAATGGTTATACTTAGATAAGTTATATCATTAAGAGAATGTTATGTTTCAGCCGGAAAAAATCATTATTGCTGATGACCATCCTTTGTTTCGCCATGCACTACTTGAAACCTTAAAACCAAAATTTGCACAAACGCAATGGTTGGAAGCGCAAAATGTTGAAGAGCTGGAGCAACAACTTAAAGCAACCGCTGATGCCGATTTACTCCTGCTAGATTTGCATATACCCGGTGCACATGGTTTTACTAATCTCATTAACATTCGCAGTCACTTTAGCCAAATCCCTGTAGTGATTATTTCAGCTCATGAAGATGATGAAACCATGGCGAAAGCCATTGAATATGGTGCATCTGGCTTTATTCCAAAATCAACACCTGTTGATACCATTTGCCAGGCAATTATGACTGTGCTTGCCGGCGATGTATGGATGCCTGAGCATTTTAAAGCACCAGAAGAAGCAAACACGCAAGATATTGCTCAGCGCATTGCAAGCCTCACTAACCAACAATATAAAATTTTGCTGATGTTTGCGCAGGGCATGTTAAACAAACAAATTGCCTATGATCTTAACGTATCTGAAGCAACAATTAAGGCTCACGCAACGGCAATATTTAAAAAGCTTAATGTAAGAAACCGCACACAGGCGGTCATTGCCATGAATGCGCTTGAACTCGACAACCAATTTGAGCAATCGTAAAAGCATAAAGTTAGTTAGTCGAACTGGTGGCTAATCGCCTAAAATTAAGGCTGTCAGTCACATAGTTGTCATAAATTCACTTTAAAATAACCGTCATAGTTATCTCATATATGGCGTGTTAATGTCATTTTCCCTTAGTCAGAAAATTACTGCTGCTTCCGTTGTCATCGCAATCGTATTGTCACTCATTATTGGTTTGTTTATTAACCATCAAATGACGATTCAACGAAGCATTGACGCTGAAAAAAGCCAAGTAGTTGCCAGACAAATATCTTCTCGTTTAGCTTATTTTGCCCAATCGGGCGAGTTAGCACTTGAAGAAATTGTAAGAAATTGGCCAGAAAATCACCCTAACTTAGAGCAGTGGTTTACCAAACTTAGTTTAAGTATTTTAAGTATATTGCCTGAATTTGAGCGCGTATGGTTTATCAACCATCAGTTTCAACTGCAATGGCATGTACCTGCGATGGCAATGGAATCAATCAATACGATTGATTTAGACATCAGTGAATTATCCTCCGACCAAGTGTCGTTATCCAAGCCATTCTTGTTAACCGATGGCGCGCAAGCTATTGCCATAGTCAAGCCGGTTCTTAAGCAAGACAAAATTTATGGTTGGGTGCTTGGCGTCATTAATATCGAAGCAAGCCTATCAAAACTGGTGAGTGAAAACTTAAGTCACTCTTATGGTTTTACCATGGTTGATGGCGAGAATTCTTTGTATCAGCACGGTACGTTAGAAAACGCTAAGCATATTGTCGCGCACCAGATACAATTTGTTGATCGGAGTTTAAGTATTGAACTTGGGCTTAAATCAACGAGCAAAGTACAAAGCAATTATGTCATTATCGGTATATTTACCGTGTTTTTTCTGATGTTGCTGTGTCGAATGGCTCTGTCAAACTGGTTTAAAGCGCTTTATAGTCATCGACAGTTTAAGGCAGCTTCTGATGCTTCCTTAGACGGGCTATTAATCTTTACCAAAGTAGATGATGAATATCAGCTTAAAGAACTTAATGCGGTAGCTAAAGATATGTTGATGCTTGAACAGTATCCCTGCCATAACTTTAATCAGCTATTAGCTTTACTCGGCGTTATTCATCAAGAACTCGCATCAACTGCGCTAGTGCAGTTAGCTCAAGGGTTATGTTTTGATCGCAGTATAGCCGTTAAAACACATAATCCAGCGCTTACCTATATTAAATTACAGGTGGTTAAAACCCATAATGGCATTGCGGTCACCGTGCGTGACATTTCGTTAAGAAAGCAAGCTGAATATGATTTAAAAGATCGTGAAGCTAAATATCGCAGATTGGTTGAAGGTCTACACGGTTACTTCCTTTACAGTACTAATGCGAAAGGAGAACCTGATTTTGTCAGTGCCGCAATAACCGCAATTTTGGGATACCAAGCTTCTGAATTTATTGAGCAGTATCGACAAATATTTCCGCCTACGATACTTAATAGTCAACGCAACGAAGTGCTAAAAGAGTTACAAAAAGGGCTCATTCCAGAGCCTTATTTGCTCGAATGTAAAAATGTCGATGGTGATATTAGATTACTTGAGTTCACTGAGTCACCGGTGATGATTGATAATAAGCTAACAAAAATTGAAGGCATTGCTAAAGACGTAACCGAAGATAAAGCATTAGTTGATAAAGTAACGTTTCAAGCTGAGCACGACTTTCTGACTGGCCTTTATAATCGGTACGCGTTCGATGACTTGCTAAAAGATGCAGTAAACCAGATAGAACGACATCAAACAGATGTGACATTAAGCTATATCGATCTAGACCAGTTTAAGGTGGTTAATGATACCTGTGGGCATATTGCTGGCGATGAGTTGCTAAAACAGCTTGGCCAGTTGATCACAGACAATATTGATGAGCAGCATCTTGTTGCTCGGTTAGGTGGTGATGAATTTGGCATTATTTTCATTGACTGCAACATAGAACAAACTCAGCAGGCGTTAAAACTGCTACTCAAAAAAATGAATGATTTTCGTTTTGTCTGGCAAGATCAAGTTTTTCAAATATCAGCCAGTGTCGGTGTCACAGTAGTTAACGCCTCAACCAGTGCGCAAGAGTTAATGAAACAAGCTGATGTAGCTTGCTACGCTGCCAAAGATGCGGGTAGAAACCGTATTAACTTATATAGCGTTCAAGACGCTGAATTAAATCACCTTGAAGCAGGCATTGGCTGGGTCTCTCGAATTCAGCAGGCGTTAGACGAGAATCGCTTTGCACTTTACGTGCAGAAAATCGAGGCGATAGGTCAACATGCTCGTGAAGGATTGCACTACGAGGTGCTATTGCGAATGCTTGATCATGATGGTGAATTAGTCAGTCCCGCACAATTTATTCCTGCGGCAGAGCGATTCAGCTTGATGACGGCAATCGACAAATGGGTTGTTAAGCATGTGTTGTGGCAATTAAAGCACTCTCCTGAACTGTTAGAGACAACAAACAAATGTGCAATAAACCTATCAGGTACGTCAATTATCGATGAAGGCTTTGCCGAAGAAATTATTGAACAACTAACATTCTTGAACATTCCTGCTGATAAAATTTGTTTCGAATTAACAGAAACTGCCGTCATCACAAAGCTTAGTCATGCCAATGTCTTTATTGAAAAGCTGCGAAACTTTGGCTGTAATTTCGCGTTAGATGACTTTGGTGTGGGGATGTGTTCATTTGCCTACCTGAAAAACCTGCCAGTAGACATTATTAAGATTGATGGTAGTTTTGTTAAAAACATCTGTCACGACAGTGAAAATAAAGCGATTGTCAGGGCGATTAATGACATTGCAAAAGCGCTAGGTAAGAAAACCGTCGCCGAGTTTGTTGGTGATCAAGCCACGAAAACGCTACTGGCGGATATTGGTATTAACTATGCGCAAGGGTATGCCATTGCTAAACCGGTCCCCCTGATAGACATTAAAGACGACTTGACTGAACACCTAAACCAAGATATCAATGTTGCCTAATGTTAATTACCATAATTTGAAGAAAGCTTTTTCGCTAGCATTGCACTCATCATTGCGCGCAGTGACGCAGGTTTAACCACTTTTCGTAAAAAACCGACATCGACTTCATCAGCTTTATCTTCAATACCATCTTCAGTGGCAGCCGTTAATAAGATAGCGGGCAGGTAATGTTGATAGTTTTCTCTTAACTGAGCAATAACCGCAAGACCATTATCTGTAGGGGATAGTTGATAGTCAGCTAACACAATGTCGATTCTGTCTTTATCTTTATCAAACGCGGCAAGTGCTTGCTCTTTCGTATTACACGCAATAACAGTGCATTGCCATGCCGTTAATAATTCAACCATACCACTTAAAACGGCGTGGTCATCATCAACGCAAAGTACCGTAACGCCGTTAAAGTTATTTTGTTTTGGTAATAATGGCTTCGCCGCTACTTGAATTCTTGGTGTCGCTCGTTCAACCAATATTGAAAAATTTGAACCTTTTCCTTCAATAGATTGCAAGGCAATAGGTGCCTTGATAATTTCACCAATACCTTGGGTAATGTTTAACCCTAAACCAAGGCCTTTAGCCGATTCTCCTTGGGTATCATGGAGTTGGGTAAACTGCTCAAATACTTGCTCTTGTTGGGGTTTTGCAATACCCGGACCATTATCGATAACATGAATTGAGATATGTTGGCCTTGGCGCTTGGTGCCAAGTAATACCCGACCAGGGCTGGCATAACGTAGTGCATTACCTAAGAGGTTTTGTACCATTCTGCGCAATAAGAATTTATCACTATATACCCAGAGTTTAGTGGTTTGGATATCAATGGCGACATAATGTTGTTGTGCCAACATCGAAAACTCTTTTTGAAGTTCATCGAACAGTTCACTTAAGGCAAATGCTTGAAAATTCGGTTTGATGTTGCCACTTTCAATACGTGCTATTTCAGCCAAATCAGAGATTAAGTCGCTTGCTGTGCGCAACGATGCATCAATATTTTTTACCTGCCTGTATTGGGCCGCCGTTAAATTATTTTGATGGGCAAGCGCTTCGGTAAATAATCGCGCAGCTTCTAATGGTTGCATTAGGTCGTGGCTACAGGCCTTTAAATATAGACTTTTCTTTTGGTGGGCTTGTTCAGCTTTTTCACGGGCTAGTGCCAATTCATCATTGGTTTGGGCAAGTTTAACGGTGCGCTCAGTGACCAATACTTCCAAATCAGTATTAGCATCTTTTAATACGCGCTCTGCTTGACGGTAAGCGGTAATGTCAGAAAACATCATAACAAAGCCGCCATTTGGTAAAGGGTTACCTTCTATACGAATTACTTGGCCGTCAGCGTAGGTGCGCTCAGAGCTGTGTTGTGTACCTTGTTTTAAGTGATGAATACGTTTTCTCACGTGCTCTTCTACTTCACCAGGACCACAAAGGCCACGCTTAACGTTGTGTCTTATCAGCTCGGCAATATCGCAGCCAATATAAACGAGTTCAGCAGGGTAATTAAACAAGGTTAAATACTTTTTATTCCAGGCAACGAGTTTAAGCTCGTTATCGATAATCGAAATACCTTCACTTGCATGCTCAATCGCGCTTTGTAGCAAGTTTTGACTAAATTTAAGGCGCTGACTAGAGGCATCTTCAACAAGTTGAGCAAGCTCATCTAAAGCGATATCTCTGCCTTCAATGGCAGAAGCAAGCACAAGTTGGGCTGACGCTGTACCCATAACACTGGCTAAGGTTTGCTCTGTGTGCTGTAACAAGCGTTGTTGATATTGTGCAGACTTAGGAGAACGCTCGCTATGTTGTTCAATAAACTGAGCAAAGGATGCTTTTGCTTTGTTTTCACCAACAAAACGTGAAACAAGAACCTCTAACTCTTTAATATTAATTGACTTATTTTGGTAGTCTTCGTATTCGGTTTGGTCATGCCATTTAATAAACAAAGATGCCTGAACCCGCTCTTGTACACTTTGTCGGCTAATTTGTGAAACTAGCCACATCAATAGTACGTTGGCACCTAAGCTGATCAGCGTTGCGTCGGTTGTTGCAGGTAAAAATGATTCGCTAAACGGCTGAGGGTAGAAGCCCATTTGCGGCAAGAAATTGAGAATAAGCCACAGCATAAAACCAACGATAATACCGGCATAAACGCCAATTAAGTTGGCACTACGCCAATAAAAGGCAGCTAGCAATGCCGGCGTGATTTGCGCAAAGGCACCAAAGGCAATTTCACCAAGCGAAGACAGGGTTTCAGGCGTTGTTAATAAAAACACACTGTAACCAAGCATAATAATGATCAGCACAATAGTTTTTCTGATGTTCAGGAGTTTTTGCTGAAAACTCTCAAATTCATGTTCGTGACTTGTTTGATTCTTAAATAGCCTTGGAAACACGATTTCATTACTGATCATGGTTGATAACGCGATAGTTGAGATAATCACCATCGAGCTTGCCGCTGAAATAGCGCCTAAAAAGGCAAGTAAGGTTAACCAATATTGATCGCTAACACCGGGTAGGAATAACACATAAGCATCACTGGGTATGCTGCTGCCTAATAAGTGATTACCAGCTAAGCCAAGTGGTATCGCGAATAAGGCAAAAATAGCTAAATAAAGCGGGAAAACCTTGCGGCTAAGCTGAGTATGCTGTTTATCTTTCAACTCAACAACCATGACTTGGAATTGTCTTGGCAGGGATAAAAATGCCGCGCTAACGATAACTAGCATGGCAACGAGGCTCGTTAAATTTGGAAAGTTAAGCTGTCTATCTAACTGTTCATTCGCTTTTGTCTGCAGCCACAAATCCATTGGTGAGTCGAATAAAAAGAACAGTGCAAAAATACCTAAAATAGCAAAAGCGGCAACTTTAACTAATGATTCAAATGCAATAGCAAGCATTGCGCCGGGATGTCGTTCAGTAACATCAATTTGCCTAATACCAAACACCATAGTAAACGCTGCTAACACTAACGCGACAATTAAGCCAAACCAGCCGTTACTTGAGTAGGGCTGTATTTGAAGTTGTTGGAATGAGTGAATAATGGCTTTGAGTTGCAGCGCTAAGTAGGGCAATGTGCCAATGAGAGCAACTAAGGTAACAACAATCGCTAGTCGATGTGATTTACCAAACCGCGCTGCAAGTAAATCAGCAATAGAGGTTAAATTTAGCTTTATGCTGACATCGATAATACGTTGCAGCAGTGACCACGCAAAAACAAAAAGCAGAATTGGGCCAAGATAAATGGGGATATGAGAGAGAAAATTTGTAGACGCTTGACCCGTCGTTCCTAAAAAGCTCCATGAGGTACAGTAAACGCCAAGGGTTAAAGCATAAATAACAGGTTGGAACTTATCAGAAATTAAATGTCGGTTTTTATCACCCCAATGAGCAATAAAAAATAAAATGCCGATATAGAAAAAGCACAGTGATACAAGCTGCCAATTTGCGAACATAATTAAGTCATCCGATAAACGCCTTTAAATACTTTACGTGTTAGCGAATAGTTTGGCTATAAAATTGCGCAATATATTGATCACCTTGGTATTTAACAATAATTCGTAGTTTCACATTGTCGCTTTTGTTAGCGAGTTTTTCAGCAAGTTGAGTTTCAGATTGCCAGTAATAGGGTGTTTGTTTCATGGTCATTGGATAAGGCGTCACGTCTTGTTCTGAGTTTACGACAAATAGAATCGCCTCATCAATTGGGTAGGTTGTATTGATGACGGTATTTTGTTGGTTCTGTTCAATGCTTACCTTCATCTCGCCTGTTGTTAAAACACATTTTTTATTAAAAACATCACAATGGCCTTCAGGCTCAAGTTTAAATACTTTGTCTGTTTTTGCTAGAGATTCTAGGTAATAGTCGCTTGCGATATAACCGCCAAGCAAAAGAAAAGGGGCTACAAAAATAGCGATTTTAGTATGTTTGTTCATTTATTATCCCTTTAAATAAGAAAACCTAAAGGCTTAACGCCTTTAGGTTTTTATATCACAATGCTCGTTTAGTGATCATGTGCTGCGGCAATTTTACCGTGCGGAGAACGGAAGTTGTCCACCATGTTTTGAATGTTCACAGGTGCTGGACCTGTCGCTTTTAATACCAAGAATGCTACAGCGAAGTTTATCACAGCGCCTACAGAGCCAAAGGCGTTAGGAGAAATACCCAAGAACCAGTTTGGCTCCATACCGCCTAGGAACGATGTACCAGGAATGAACATAATACCTTTATGTTGGAATACATAAAGCATTGTACAACCTAAACCTGCACACATACCTGCAATAGCTGCTTTACTGCTCATCTTCTTAGAGAAGATACCCATCATTAATGCTGGGAAGATACTCGATGCAGCTAAACCAAAGGCTAGGGCAACAGTACCGGCGGCAAATCCAGGTGGATTGAGACCGAGGTAACCGGCAAACAAAATGGATATGGTCATGACAATTCGGCTCGCCGCTAGCTCATTTTTCTCACTCATGTCAGGCATTAAGACACCTTTCATCAAGTCATGGGATATGGCGGAGGATATGGCAAGCAATAGACCTGCAGCGGTTGACAGCGCAGCGGCTAATCCACCTGCGGCTACTAACGCAATTACCCAGTTTGGTAAGTTCGCAATTGATGGGTTAGCAAGTACCATGATGTCACGGTCAACTTTAACCATTTCATTGGTTTCATTGTCTGCCGTGTATTGGATTTTGCCGTCGCCATTTTTGTCTTCAAAGGCTAATAAACCTGTACGTTCCCAATCTTTAAACCATTGCGGACGTTCAGCATAATCAAGGTTTTGACCTGCTGCGGGTTCAATCGTATTCATTAAGTTAAAGCGAGCCATTGCACCAACTGCCGGCGCTACTGTGTATAGCAATGCGATAAATACTAAAGCATAACCTGCAGATTGACGTGCTGCCTTAACTGAAGGAACAGTGAAGAAGCGCATAATTACGTGTGGTAAACCTGCCGTACCAATCATTAATGACATGGTATAGGCGAACATTTCAACGGAACCAAGCGAGGAGGTCGTGTACTCTTTAAAACCGAGATCGGAGACAACCATATCAAGTTTATCAAGTAGATAAACGCCACTACCATCGGCGAGCGTAGAGCCTAAACCAAGTTGTGGAATTGGGTTACCCGTTAACTGAAGTGAAATGAAAATTGCAGGAATGGTATATGCTGTAATTAACACAACATATTGTGCGATTTGCGTGTAAGTAATACCTTTCATGCCACCTAAAGTAGCGTAAACAAATACAACCGCCATACCAATGTATAGGCCAGTATCATAAGGTACTTCTAGGAAACGAGAGAATGCTACACCAACACCTTTCATTTGACCGATGATGTAAGTGATAGAAGCAATAATCAAACAAACAACCGCAACAATACGGGCTGTTTTAGAATAGAAGCGGTCGCCGATAAATTCAGGCACGGTAAACTTACCATGTTTTCTCATGTAAGGTGCTAAACATAAGGCAAGCAATACATAGCCACCTGTCCAACCCATTAAGAAAACTGAACCACCATAACCTAAGAAAGCAATTAAACCTGCCATTGAGATAAATGATGCGGCACTCATCCAGTCAGCGCCAATTGCCATACCGTTTTGAAGCGGTGTAATACCGCCACCAGCAGCATAGAATTCACTCGTTGAACCCGCACGAGCCCACCAAGCAATAAAGAAATATAATCCGAAGGTACCGCCTACGGCGATCCATGTATAGAGTCTTAACTCATCCATTACGACTCCTCCACATTATGTTTTTTGTCTAGCTCATTCATTTTTTTTGTATACCAAAAAATTAAGCCGACAAAGGTATAAATTGAACCTTGCTGAGCGAACCAAAAGCCTAACTTATATCCACCTAATCTGAACTCATTTAACGGCTCAACCAGTAATAAGCCAAAACCAAATGAGACGACAAACCATATGATGAGGCAGATAAAGATCAAGCGCAGGTTTTCCTGCCAATAGCTTTTTGTATTTTCCACAACTTATCTCCTGACTGTTTTTATCGTTATATGTGATGACGTTATGAAATTGAATTCACACCTGTTGTTTTGTTATGTAGTTAATCAATCACATAGCTTATGTTTGCTTTATAGTTACGCTTATTTTTAGCGCTTGATAAAACATCACAGTATCTAAATTAGCAAGATAACTTCTGGGTAGGTATTAAACTTTAGTCTAGGTTTTGAGTGAAACACTTGCGCCATGGTGTTTGGCGCAGTATTACTAGTATTAACTGATATTTAAAACAGCTATGCAGAGATAATCATGACAAGTGGGTTAACGGAAATAGAGTCTTTTATTGCAAAGATACCTCCCTTTGATTTATTGCCAGAACATGCCATTGAACTATTGGTAAAGCATATTGAGATTTTGTATTTACGCTCGGGTGAGCCATTGCCTCCTGATACGATAACAAAGCCTAGTCTGTTTATAATTCGTAAAGGTTTACTGGCTTATTTTGAACAAGACAGTACGTTAATTGATAAATATGGCGAACAAGATTTATGTACTATTTTTGCATTTGCCAATGACGAGTTAGCGATTAACGTTAAAGCAGAAGAAGATTGCATTTTATATAGCTTAGGTGTCGCGGACATTTTACCTGTCATTGAGAAAAATCAGCAGGTAATTGATTTTTTACAGCATTCAGCAGCCCAACGCTTGCAGGTTAAAGTTCATCAATTAGCCCAAGACGATGTCATTAACGCTTCACTTGGCAATGCTCGCCTAGAGCAGTTTTATCACAGCGGTGTTGAAACGATTGACGCCCAACAATCAATTCAACAAGCAGCCATTAAAATGACAGAAAAACGTTATTCCTGCTTAGTGGTGGAAGATGATAAAAAAGCGGTTGGTATTATTACCGATAAAGATTTACGGTCTCGGTGTATAGCAAAAGGGGTTGATATCACATCACCAATCGCTGACATCATGACCAAGTCACTAAAAACCATTGATGCTACGTCAAATGCTTATGACGCACTGTTACTGATGAACTCATCGAAAATTCATCATTTCCCCGTCACTAAAAATGGCGAACTTGATGGCATGGTAACTATTACTGATTTAATGCATTTTGAAGGGCAAAACGCCGTTAATATTACCCATATGATTCGCAAGGCAAAATCGGTTGCAGCGTTAGAAGAAATTGCTTTGTTGATTCCGAAATTACAAATGCGAATGACAAAAATAGGCACTACTGCATTAAATGTTAGTAAAAGCATTAGCGCGATTTGTCAGTCATTAACCCAACGTATGATTGAACTTGCTATTGAAAGGTTAGGGCAGCCACCTGTTAAATTTGCATGGCTTGCCGCGGGCTCTCAAGCTAGAAAAGAGCAGTATGCTTGTTCAGACCAAGACAATGCGCTTATTATTTGCGACACGGCAACAGAGCATGATATGCAGTGGTTTAGTGACTTAGCTGATTTCGTATGTCATGGTTTGGCGCAATGTGGTTTTATTTATTGTCCGGGTGATGTCATGGCGATGAACGCTAAGTGGCGGCAAAAACAATCTGCTTGGCATCAATACTTTTCTCAATGGGTTGAAACACCAGAGCCACAAGCATTAATGCATTGCAGTATATTTTTCGATTTAACGACAGTTTATGGCGATGAAAGCCTACTTGGTGAAGTCAGACAAAGAATGCTTGAGCGTACAAAAACTAATACCTTGTTTATCGCTCACTTAACAAAAAATGCGCTGCAACTTAAGCCACCTCTTGGCATGTTTAGAGATTTCGTTTTAAAACAAAACGGCAAAAACAAAAAAACCTTCGATATTAAACATAACGGTATTGCACCTATCGTCGATCTTGCGCGAATTTATGCGCTGTCATTAGGTATCACCGCTGTATCAACCATTGAACGACTAGAGCAATGCGCTGGTACAAAGGTATTAACACAGGCTTCTGCGGCTAACTTAATTGATGCATTTCAGCTACTCCATCAATTAAAGCTTAAGCATCAAGTGATGCAACAAAAACAAGGCGAAAGTCCAGACAATGATATTTCCCCAAAAGAAATTTCACGCCTGGAACGTGCACACTTAAAAGACGCTTTTAAAGTGATAAAAACACTACAAGACAGTCGTCAAACGGTTTATTAAGATGATTTATCGACAACTCTTTGGTTTTCAAGCATTACGCTGCAGGCAGCTCAAGCAAGCTACTCACGAAGCCGTTAAACATTATTTGTCTTTACCTTTACCTGATAAAAATACGCCTATTAAAGATGTGCCTCTAATCACACTAGATTTTGAAACAACAGGCCTCGACGCTAAGCAAGATAAACTGCTTAGCGTCGGCTATAGCCAGGTAAATCAGTTGAAAATTTGCTTGTCGACGGCCCATCATCAAATTATCAACTGTCAGCAGTTGTTAACGGCCGACAATGTTGGTATTCACCATATTACTGATCAAGAAAAATCTCGGGGCGAACAACTTGCCGATGAAATAGCGTTATTACTTGAGGCTATTGCCGGTAAAGTGATCTTAGTGCATTACGCTAAAATTGAACGTACCTTTCTGCAACAGGCCTGTCTCGAACTTTATGGCATATCGCCTATCTTTTTGTTTATTGATACGCTGGCATTACATAAACAGCGCTTTGATCAACAGACCATTCCCTATGATCCCTCTGAGCTTCGGTTAAGTGAGTTGCGAGCACGTTATGAACTGCCAGATTACTATGCTCACAATGCCTTAAGTGATGCCATTGCCACAGCCGAGCTATTACAATCCTACCTTTACCAAAATAACTTGGAAAACAAACCTTTAAAAAATTTCTTAAGCTGGTAATTGCCATAAAATTAATCAGCATCTACGACTAAAGTCTAAGGCCAAAAACTACCGTTTTAGACTTAGGTCTAATACCCAAGCAGCAAGTGAACCTCTACCTTAAGTTACATCAAAATAATTAATTATTAGGTTACCGAGGTTATCCATGACTGCTGTCAATCAACAAGATATTTTTTATCCAAGTAATGACGTTCTTGAGCAAGCAAACGTTGCAGAGTATCAAAAATTATATGATTACTCAGTTGAGAACAGAGAAGCGTTTTGGGCTGAGCAAGCTGAAACGTTAGGTTGGTATAAAAAATGGGATAAGGTTTTAGACGAGTCTAATGCGCCGTTTTATCAATGGTTCAAAGGCGGCTCTACCAATATCGTTCACAATGCTATTGATCGTCATGTTCAAAGTGCAAATCGCAACAAAATGGCGATTATTTGGGAAGGTGAGAATGGTCAGGTTCGTAACTTTTCATATAACGGGTTAAACCGCGAAGTTTGTCAGTTTGCTAACGTCTTAAAAAGCATGGGTGTTGAAAAAGGTGACATCGTTACTATTTACATGCCTCAAATCCCAGAACTCGTATTTGCAATGCTCGCATGCGCCAAAATTGGCGCAATCCACTCTGTGGTCTACGGTGGCTTTAGCACGGACGCTTTAGCTTCTCGTATTGATGATGCGCATTCGCGTGTATTGATTACAGCGGATGGTGGCTGGCGTCGTGGTAAGCAAGTTGACTTGAAATCAATCGCTAACGAAGCAATGGAACGATCGCCGTCTATCGAAGTTTGTATTTGTGTTAAGAACAATGAACTTGACGTAGAAATGGAGCCTTCACGTGATTTTTGGTTACACGACTTAACTGCTTTACCAATTGCTAGCCCGAAATGTGAAACGGAAGAGCTTGATGCGGAAGATCCGCTATTCATACTTTATACGTCAGGTACAACCGGTAAACCCAAAGGCATGGTACATACCCATGGTGGTTATTCGGTATATACCTCAACAACGCACCGTATGGCGTTTGACATTAAACCAGAAGATCGCTGGTGGTGTGCAGCCGATCCAGGTTGGATTACCGGTCATAGTTATATTGTTTATGGTCCATTAATTAATGGCGCAACCATTATGTTATATGAAGGTGCTCCAAATTATCCATACCCGAACCGTTGGTGGCAAATTGTTGAAAAATACGGCATCAACATTCTTTATACATCACCAACGGCTATTCGCGGCTTGATGAGATTTGGTGAGCGTTGGCCGAAAAAACATGACCTGTCTAGCTTACGTTTACTCGGCAGTGTGGGTGAACCAATTAACCCAGAAGCATGGCGTTGGTACCACAGTGTTATTGGTAATGGTAAATGTCCAATTATTGATACGTGGTGGCAAACAGAAACAGGTGGCTTCATGGTGTGTCCATTACCTGTGACACCATTAAAACCAGGTTCTGCAACCAAGCCATTCTTCGGTAATGAAATTTCAATCGTTAATGACGAAGGCGCTGAAGTACCAGCAAACGAAGAAGGTAAGTTAATCATCAAAAACCCTTGGCCAGGTATGGCACGAACAGTATTTAAAGATCCTGAGCGTTATAAGGATTTGTACTGGAGCCAAGATGAGCAGGGTAAGTGGATTTACTTAGCAGGCGATAGTGCGAAGAAAGACGATGATGGTTACATCTGGGTCATTGGGCGTATGGATGAAGTATTAAAAGTATCAGGTTATCGCTTAGGTACGTCTGAAGTTGAAAGCGCCTTGGTGAGTCACCCTAAAGTGACGGAAGCAGCCGCTATCGGCTTACCTCATGAATTAAAAGGTAATGCGATTCACACCTACGTGATTCTTAATGCCGGTGTAGAGCCTACTAAAGAATTGATGTTTGAGCTTAAAAACCATGTAGGTAATGAAATGGGCAAAATTGCGACGCCAGAAAGTGTTGAGTTTGTTGACTCATTACCAAAAACTCGTTCGGGCAAAATCATGCGCCGTGTTTTAAAAGCACAAGCGCTTGGCCAAGATGTGGGTGATTTAAGCACATTAGAAGAATAACGATAAAGGCGCGCTAGCGCCTTATTTTTAAAAATATAAAAACAAAAACAAGACAACAAATATTACAACATAGGTGTCGATGGAATGAGTGGTTGATTCTATCTTCAAGAGTTAATCTGGGAGTGAACAATGAAAACAACAAAGAAAATGCTATTAGTCGGTGGCATGCTAGCGTTTAGTCAAGGCGCAAATGCAGCTTACGAAATTAAATTAACAGACGAAGATACCATTACGTTTGGTGGCTTTATTAAAGTTGATGCACGTTATGTAGATGGTAATGTCGCTTATCAAGACTTCTGGACTGGTGGCGGTAAAGTGCTTGCAGAAGATGCTTCAAAGCTAAAACTGTTTGCTAATGAAACCCGTTTCAACATGAAGTATGTGCATGGCGATGTCACTGGTTTTATTGAAATGGATTTCTATGGCGGTGGCGGTAACGAAGTTATTTCAAATTCATCACATCCTCGTTTACGCCATGCATTCATCAAATATAACGGTTTTACTTTTGGTCAAACATGGACAACGTTCATGAACACCAGTGCGCTAGCTGAAACCGCTGACTTTGCTGGTGCTATGGTAGGTGAAGCGTTTGTTCGTAACACCATGGTGCGCTACAGCAATGGCGGCTTTGAAATTGCACTAGAAAACCCTGAGTCTTGGGGGAATGATGGCATCGATTCAAGCCCTGATGCTGATCCAGCTAATGATAAAATGCCCGATATTATTGGTAAATACACCTTTAAAGGTGACTGGGGTAATGTTTCTGTTGCCGGTCTTGTGCGTCAGCTAAACTTCACTGATGGTAGCGATGAAACAACATTCGGTGGCTCTATTGCAGGTCGCTTTAAAACCGTTGGCAAAGATGATATTCGCTTTCAATTACATTTAGGTCAAACAGGTCGCTATGTTGGTGTAACTGCTGCTCCTGACGTATTCAACGGTGAAGCTGAAGATACTTTGTCATACATGGTCGCTTACCGTCATTTCTGGAATGAAAGTATCAGAAGTTCATTATTTTATGGCTACATAGAGACGGACGCGTCAGATCGTGAACGTTCGCAAATTGGTGTCAATATTTTTAAAAACTTTACACCGAAATTATCGCTAGGTTTTGAAATTGGTCAGTATGATATGCAAGACAGTGATGCTGATTCTGTTTACGGCCAATTCTCAGCGAAATACGTTTTATAATCCTAACCTTTTGGGTAACCCTCGCCTCATCTAGTGTAATACTTATTTAGAGGCATTTATAACACCTTAGTGATTTCATTAAGGTGTTTTTTTTGTTTTTGTAAACAGTTTAACGCTTTGCCGTAATAAGGTGTTGTTAGCTCTAGTTTATGCTTGCGATTGTTTGTTAATTTACTTTGGAAAATATGTTTCAAACGGCTTGTTTCGGGCAGTTTAAAGGCTAGATTATTTCGTTAGGTATCACGTTATAAGCAATGAATGAATCAATAGACGATGCGCTAAACGCGGCGGTGAACAGTTGTATGAAGTGAAAGCAAACGGTCGAAATAAAGTATAATTCAAAGCAGCTAATAGTTTATGTTGCCATTAGTTAAAGTGTAAACATTTATGAATAACTGAACGTCATAAATGCAGCCCGTTAAAAATTTGCCTACACTTTAAAGTAGGTAGGTAAAAAAGGCGGTGACTATGTTTTATAAATGTCAGTTGCTCATTGTGCTGAGCATGTTAGCTTTGTTGGGCTGTCAGAGCACTCAACAACAGGCGCAAGTTGTTGTAGATCCCACGTATGCAGATGATGCATTTCCTTATCACCATAATGTGCGCGTTGAAAGCGAAGAAGAAATCTTTGCGCTATCTGAAGATATGGCGGCATTTGTAAAAGCCTTATCGAAAGAAAAATCCTCTAAAGATAAAGTCAAACATCTAGTGAGCTTTCTTTTTGAAAGTGATCAAGTGGGAATAAATTACAACAGCTCAGCTAATTTAACCGCTAGCCAAACATTTTATAGCCAAAATGCTAACTGCATGTCTTTAACTGTGCTTTCCTATGCACTTGCTCAAGCAAGTAATCTACCTGTCGCTTTTCAGCGGGTTGAAGTACCAGAGTATTGGGTAAGAAATGGCAGCTATAACATGTTAACCGGGCATGTAAATCTGGTCGTTTTCGAACCTGACTCGCCATTACAACAAACAGTTTATGGTCGTAATATATATACTATCGATTTTGATCCGACGGTGAGAAAGAAAGCTTTTCCAAGTCAATTTGTTGATAAAAATACCATCGTAGCAATGTTTTATACCAACAAGGGCGCTGATGCCTTGATAATTGGCGATACGAATAAAGCCTACGCATACCTAAAAGCTGCTACGGAAATTGATCCCTTTTACGACTCGGCGTGGGGGAATTTAGGTGTGTTGTATAGACAGAATGACTTACCGGTTTATGCCCAAAGAAGTTATCAAAATGCGATTGATATCAATTCAAATAATTTAACAGTTCTTGATAATTTAGCTATTTTGCACGATACCACTGGCGAGTCTGAAAAAGCCTTAGCGTTGCGTGACTATGTGCATCAAAAGCGATTGAGTAACCCATACTACCATGCCTTACTGGCAAACGAAGCGTATTATAATGGTGAACATTTAGCTGCTATAAAACACTATAAAAAAGCTATTCGATTAGATAACAAACAACATGAATTCTATTTTGGTATCGCAAAAGCATATGCTGAGTTAGGCGATGTAGAGCAAGTGAAGCGTTCACTAAAACGGGCAAAAATGAATGCTAATTTTGATGATGACGAACAGCGATATAATGCAAAAATAGAGTTTTTGAACACGGCGAGCTTACGTTACTAGATGTTTAAATACTGTATCTTTATTTCTCTTTTAACTGCACTCTTAACTGGTTGCTCGACAACAAGTCCCGTATTTTTGGCAAGCTCACAAGCCAGTGTCGCCAGCCAAGCTAAATCTAAGATTGATGCCAGCGCGTTACTGTCTGATTTTGAAATGCTTAGCAGTGAAGCATTTGCAGGTCGAAAATACGGCACTGAAGGTAATTTAAAGGCGCAACAGTTTATTGCTAATGAGCTAGCCAATGGTGATATTAGTGCTTTTAAAGGTGAATTCTTACATGCCTTTGAGTATAAACGTGGATTAACAACTTACGCAGGCACCAACGTTATAGGATTTAAGGCAGGAGAAACCGATAAGGTCATTGTGCTAACTGCACATTTTGATCATTTAGGTAAGCGAGGAAGCAAAATTTATTATGGCGCCGATGATAACGCTTCGGGCACAGCAGCCTTGCTTCACATTGCAAAAGCATTGCAGACGATGCAAACCAGGCATAGTTATATTTATTTGTTTACTGACGCGGAAGAAGAAAACTTAGTGGGGGCCAACGCGTTTGCACAGGATTTTGAAGGTGATTTAGCTAATATCATACTCAATGTAAATATGGATATGTTAGCCGGTGCGCAATATACCAAACGGTTATATTATTTGCCTTATAAACTTGACGATTTAGGCGTTGATGACTGGCAATCAGCGCTTGGTTATTATGCTAAAACCCATGATATATCTATCCGTAAAGGCCCTAGGGCATATCATAGTTTTAAAGGGCAAAAAAAGAAAACTAACTGGCGTAAAGCCAGTGATCATGGCGTATTTTATCGTTATAAAATTCCATTCTTATATTTTGGTGTAGGCGTTCATCAAAACTATCATACCCCTGAAGATACCTTTGAAAATACCAATCACAACTTCTATATTGGGACAGTTCATACAATTTTTGACCAGTTGTACAACTTAGATCAACAAATACAGTGAATTGACTAACAAATCGGCACGTTCTAGGTTTATAATTACAGGTTATATTCTAGTCTCCAATGGTGAACGGGTTAATGGAAAAAAAATATATTACTGCACAGGAATTATTAGAAGATTCTTTTAAAGTTGCGGCACAAGTTTATGAAGATGGTTTCAGACCACAATTTATTGTCGGTATTTGGCGCGGTGGTGCACCTATTGGTATTTCAGTACAAGAGTATTTCGACTTTAAAGAAGTAGAAACAGATCACATCGCTGTGCGCACTTCTTCGTATTACGGTATTAACCAGCAAAGTAAAGAAATTAAGGTTCATGGCCTTCATTATATTGTTGAAAATGCTAATGCAGACGATGGTTTACTTATTGTTGATGATGTTTTTGACTCAGGTCGTTCAATTGATGCGCTAATTAAGCAACTTAAAACGCTAATGCGCAACAATATGCCAAAAGATGTGCGAACTGCTTGTCCTTGGTATAAACCTAAAAACTCTAAAGTAGACTTTGCACCAGATTATTATGTTCACGAATCAGAAGAATGGTTAGTGTTTCCTCACGAGCTGTCTGGCTTAACGCAGGATGAAATTGCCAACGGCAAGTCTGATTTGAAGAATATTCTTCATCTTTTCAAATAAGAAAGGGCGCTTAGCGCCTTTTTTATATACCAATCTTACTCATGTATTTTGTAATGATAGGGTATTAAGTATTACGTTCATTCTGTTACAATAATAAAACAGCTTTAGTTACGTCATGAATTAACGGTGTTTGTTCCTAAAATAACACCGCTAAATTATGGCGTTAATGGTACTATTATTGTTAATTCAACCCTATGTACCGTTGTTAGCAATTAATTGCCTTTTGTCCCATGCCTATTAGCGACTACTTTATAAAATTTTCTCAAGATGTAACAACCATTACATTACCTAAACGTTTCACTTACCCGTTCTGTTATGAGCCACATCAACTTGCTGAAGTAGCATCGTCGCAATTGCAAAGCTATTTACGAAAAAATGCACCGATGATGGGTAACTTGGGTGAAATGCCTGAAGGGAAAATGTACGGTGTATTAGTGGTTAAAAATCAGCACGGGAAACTTGGCTTTCTTGCTGCTTATTCAGGTAAAGAGCAAACCCAGTCTTCATCACTTAAATTTGTCCCTCAAGCTTTTGATCTTGATGATCATAAAAACTTTTACCTTGCAGAATCTAAGGTAGTTAATGATATTAATGAACAAGTAAAAGCACTCGAGTCAGCTGCGCTTTACCGTGAGTTATCTGCTGATTTAACCAACGCACAGCATGCTTATCAACAACAAGTTAGCGAAAAGCAAGCGGCGATGGTGTTGCTAAAAAAACATCGGAAAAGTGAGAGAAACAAAGCTTTGCAAACGCTTTCTAATGAAGAGTATCTAGCACTAGATAAGCGTTTAAGTGGGCAAAGCATTGAACAAAAAAAGCAATTGCTTGCGTTAAAATCACGCTTAAAACAAGGTATTGAAAAGGCTGATAGCGCACTAACACTCTACGAAGCGAAAATTACTAAACTAAAAAAACAACGTAAAAAACTATCAAATAGATTGCAAAAACAGCTGTTTAACGAATATCAATTTTTCAATGCAAAAGGCGAGATTCGTAATTTAAACGAGATTTTTTCGGGTGTTGGTGAGTTTCCGCCTGCTGGCACCGGTGATTGCGCTGCGCCTAAATTACTGCAATTTGCCTACAAGCACGATTTGACGCCTATCACCATGGCTGAGTTCTGGTGGGGGCAATCGCCAAAATCACAAATTAGACAACACCAAAAGTATTACCCTGCCTGTCAAAGCAAATGTGGGCCATTGCTTGGTCATATGCTCACTGGTTTGCAGCTTGATGACAACCCTTTGTTAATTAACACCGGTGAAAACAAAACGATTGATGTCTTGTATGAAGATGAACACCTTGCCGTAATTAATAAGCCAGAAGGTTTACTGTCTGTCCCTGGAAAACTTGTTAATGATAGTGTCCTGTCTCGCATGAAAACCCAATACCCTGAAGCGACAGGGCCTTTGATTGTTCATCGCTTAGATATGTCAACGTCAGGTTTGATGGTGATAGCCCTAACACCAAGAGCGAATAAAGGCTTACAGCAACAATTTATTTCGCGAGAAGTGACCAAGCATTACGTCGCGCTAATTGAAGGTCATGTAAATGAAGAGCAAGGTGAAATTACCTTGCCTTTACGACAAGACTTAGATGATAGGCCTCGTCAAAGGGTATGCTTTGAACATGGCAAATCAAGCTTAACCAAGTGGCAACTTATTAAGCATGAAAGCAAGTTTTCCCGTCTATTACTCGAGCCTAAAACTGGCCGTACGCATCAGCTAAGAATGCATTGTGCCCATAGGTTAGGTTTGAATATGCCAATCGTCGGTGATGATTTATATGGGACGAAAGCAAATCGTTTATGTTTACATGCGAAAACGTTAAGCTTTGTACATCCAATAAATAAAGACGTATTAACGTTCAGAGTTGAACCTAACTTCTAGAGCAGTGAAATAAATCGTGACAACCTTGTTTTGTTTGCAACACCCAATGCTAACGCAAAGAAAAAGCACTTATCGTTAATGACGGTCCTTATTTTTTTACACAAACGAACCTAATACTTTTTGATGTGCGCCATGTTTGTCAAAACAGGGTGCCTAAAGCGTTAGTAAACCTTAAAGTGCTTCCAACAGTAGAGTTTCAAGGCTGTGAAGCAAGGTCTGTGTCACTAAACGGTTTAGTATCGTGGCTATTGTTATTGGCCAATTATTCCTGTTACTCAATTCGCTAATGTTTTAGCGTTCTATCAAGCCAAAAGAATTATTGTAAGTCACACGCCCCACAAAGCAATTAAAGTACGTTTTAAAGGCAAGTTGATAGCGATAGATAGCGCCATTAACAAAGGTAAGTATATAGAGCTACTAAAGGAATCAAACCGAAAATATTATCGTTTGAGCCTTGACGTTAAAACCTTGGAACTCATTGTCAAATAGTCAGATACTCATCGAAAAAACCTCATTTTTAATTAGATTGTTAATCGAAGGTAGAACCTTTGTAAATGCGCTTTGATTTTATAGCAATTGACCAAAACGCCCGTTAATATGGCGCTTTTATAAACAACTAGGCTTTTGGGCTCTGTCTTATTGATGCTATATAATCGAACATTTATTTACTCTTTGATCGGGTTTTTCCCGTTCTTCTTTTATGCTTTTTATCATTACTACTATGATAATAAAGTGATTGGATATATCTCGATTATTAACGCTAGTTTGTTATTAGTAGCTAGCTGTATTATCTATGCCAACCGTTTTAAAGATGAACCGATAGCAAGATGGCAATCTAACGCTATCTTATTTTTCATTAGCGCGTCTGTTATTGCGATATGCTACTTTATTGGTTTGCGCGGTGTTGCATATATTTTCCCACTAACTATCAGCTACTTTTTTAATTTCAAGCTCAAACAGGCAGCGTTCTATAGCTTAATTCTTGTTGTTTGTGGGCTACTTGCAGCCACTTATGTTTCTGACAGCGCAAGTCTTGTCAGAGTTCTGATTCCAATTATAATCACCATTATTATTGCCTATATGTATGCTAATCATTTAGAGCAACATAAACGCGCCTTTGAATCGGAAGCAAATCACGATTATTTAACTGGGCTGCATAATCGCCGTCACTTCAACCGTTGGCTGAGTCAACAGTTTACTCAGGCTCGTCAACAGAACGCACTTGCACTCATTTTTATTGATATGGATGACTTTAAGCATATCAATGATAACCATAGCCATGTTGTTGGTGACCAATACCTTATCGAGATAGCATCGAGAATCAATAAAGTATCTCGTTCTGCTTATGTTGATTTACCGTTTAACCAATACGAATCAGCAAGGATTGCAGGTGATGAGTTTGTTATTGCTATTGATGGTGTGTGTTCGACAAAAAGCATCGAAGTACTTACGGATATATTACTGGCTGAAATTAACAAACCTATGTTAATAGATAATATTAAAATCACACCCCAGGCTAGCATTGGCGTATCTATATTGAGCGAGCGTTGTCGAGACGTAAATGCTTTGGTCAATGAAGCTGATCACGCGATGTTTGAAGCTAAAAAGCGTGGTAAAAATCAAATTGTTTTGTTTAATGATGAGCTGGCAAAACATTTCAACCAACGTAGCGCAATTATTAATGCGCTAAAAGGCGCGATTAGTAATAACGAGTTTACGTTACATTTCATGCCTATCTGGGATAAAAAAGCGACACGAATTGCTGGTGCAGAAGTCTTAATCAGAACCAAAAATAAGTTGCTACAGTCGGTAGGTCCCGATAAATATATTCCGCTGGCCGAAGAGAATAACCTAATTACGCCAATTGATTTATGGGTAATTGAAGAATCATTTAAATACTTAACATGTATTATTAAAGACTTTCCCGACAGAAAGTTTGTTATTGCCATCAATATTTCAGGTCTTGAACTGACCAACAGTAAATTCCCATCTCAAGTTAAGCGTCTGCTTGATAAGTACCAAGTACCAAGTGAGATGATTGAATTGGAAATAACTGAAACCTGTTTTATTAATTGTACGCAAGATAACGTCGAAGTGTTAAACGAACTCAAAGCGATGGGTTTTAAGCTCGCCCTAGATGATTTTGGCACTGGCTATACAGCGTTCAACCAACTATTAAACTTTCCAGTTGATACCCTGAAAATAGATCGAAGCTTTGTTAATGCGATTAACCAAGACACACCTGGTAAGCAGAAAAACTTAGTTGACGTTATCTTATCGCTTGCCGAAATATATCAACTAAAGATTGTTGCCGAAGGCGTAGAAACCCACCAACAACTGTCTTATTTGTCGGCACTAAACTGTGACTTTTACCAAGGCTACTTATTATCAAAGCCTCTGATTTGGCTGAAATTTTATCATCTGTTGGAAACTGAAAAAATTTAACAACCTGTACATTTCATTTCATTTCATTTCATTTCATTTCATTTCATTTCATTTCAATCATTTGATTGCAATATGATAGGTTCTAGCTAACTATACTTATACTAGATGTAAATTTTGAGCAAGCAAAACCAAGCTTGCCTTAAAGTTCTGCGATATAAGGAAAGCCGAGTTGAACCTAGTTACTCACATTAAATTACTGATCGTTACCACACTACTTACCTTGGCTTGTTTTAGCTTTAGTGCTGATGCGACTGAGAAAAACAAAGATCTAACGTGTATAGATTGCCATGAAAATCAAGCAAACGCTTGGAAAGATTCTCATCATTTTCATGCGATGGCGACCATTGATACACCAACCAATTTAGGTGACTTTACTCAAGGTTCTATAAATTTAGAAGGTGGCGAAGTACACTTTTATAAAGAAGGTAATAAATATTTCGTTAACATGCCTAATGTTGATAGCAAGCCTATCAAGATAGAATTAACTCATACCTTCGGCTACGAGCCATTGCAACAGTTTATGTTTGATGCAGGCAAGGGTAAATACCAATTTATTCCTTATGCATGGGATTCACGACCTGCAAAAGATGGCGGCCAACGTTGGCACAATTTATACCCAAACTCAGATCCAAGCCAAGAATTTCATTGGACACAGATGGGACAAAATTGGAATCAAAACTGTGCTGATTGCCATAGTACCAATTTCAAAAAAGGCTTTGAGTTAGAGACAATGTCTTATGAGTCAACTTACGATGCAATTAATGTCAGTTGTACTGCATGTCACCAAGGCACGGAAGAGCACCTTAAATGGACTAAAAACCCAGTAACAGAAGCTAAGCACTTTGGTTTTAGTCGCTCTATCGCTGCTAAACACCCAATTTTTACTGAAAATGCCGAAGGCCGTTTAGTACCTGTTGATCGCGCAAAAGGCTCACATCAAGTTGAAACATGTGCACAATGTCATAGCCGTCGTGCACAACTCAGCGACCATAAAGAAGAAGGCGAATACTTTGATCATTATTTGCCTGCATTGTTAGATGCGCACCTTTATTATCCTGACGGCCAAATTTATGATGAAGTATATGTTTATGGTTCATTTACTCAATCTAAAATGTACAAAGAAGGGGTAACCTGTACCAACTGTCATGACCCACATTCTACTCAATTAAAGCTACCAGGTAATGTCACCTGTACGCAGTGTCATAGCGCACCAAAATACGATGCGCCTAAGCACACAAACCATGCCGTGGGTTCAGAAGGGGCACAATGTGTAAATTGTCATCTACCATCAACTCGCTATATGGGTGTTGATGACAGACGAGATCATTCATTTAAAGTCCCTCGTCCTGACTTAAGTGTGAATTTAGGTGTACCTAATGCATGTCAAAACTGTCATGAAGATGTCAGCAATATAAAGCACGCTAAACAAGTCAGTGCTTGGTTCCCGCTGTCGAAGTATCGACAAAATCCGAATGAAAACTTTGCTTATACGTTCGCACAAATGGATGGTGGCGATATACAAGCAACGCCTAAGTTAGTGGAAATTGCTGAAAACCCTGACACAGTCAGCATGGTTAAAGCATCGGCTATTTCACGTGTAAATGGTGCGAGAAATAATGAAAAGTTAATTACCTTTATTGGAAATCAATTGAAAAGCGACGATCCGTTAGTAGTTATTGCTGCGGTGAGAGCGACACAGCAATTGACGCCAATTAATCGAACCTTAAAGCTGTTACCTGTGTTAAATCATAAAAATGTCGCTGTACGCATGTCAGTAGGTAGGGCGCTTGCAGCTAATTTGGCTGATCCAACCTTTAAGGGAGAACGTCGTGAAAAAGTTCAGCGTGCTGTTGATGAGTATATCGCAGCGCAAGACTATCAAGCAGATAGAGGCACCGCGCAAACGAATGTTGGCCAGATTTACGCAATGATGGGGGCATTCGACAAAGCCGAAGCTGCCTTTAAACAGTCTATTCAAGTTGAGCCGATATTTATGCCGGCCTATATTTATTTAGCCGATAAGTATCGTCAGCAGCAAAAAGAGCATGAGGCAGAGCAAGTGTTACTTGATGCTATCGCTGTTAACCCTAAGTCGTCAGATATTTATTATCAACTTGCCTTAGCTAAAGTTCGCCAAAAAGATAGAGGTAAAGCGATTGAGTATTTTGACTTAGCAATTGCAGCCAATGATCAAAGCCCTCGTTTATTTTATACCCGTGCCGTCTTGCACCAAGAAAATAAAAACTTATTGGCGGCTAAACAAGATTACGCCGCTGCCTACAAACTACATCAGCGTAATCCAGATTATTTGTATAGGTTGATTATCTTGCTTGTTGAGCTCAAAGAATATGACTCAGCGATTTATCATGCTCAAAAGCTAGGTCAATTAATGCCAAATAACCCTCAGGTTAACCAATTAATTGAGCAAATTAACGCGATGAAGTAAAGGCGACGTTTTCATTTTAGAGGATGACAAAAAAGCTGCTAATAAAGCAGCTTTTTTATTGCGTGAAATTAATAAACGATGCGCTTTATTGCGATTGGTTAGTCAGTTATTTGTGTTATTTCATCATCGAGAATGTATGTGTCATAAAAAAATAAACGTTGAAATATACATCATGTGTGACCCTGCTAGAAGTTGATTTAATCGTTTACCAATTTTGTGATTCTTTATCCTTTACAAAAATATTCTTATATTCGTTTTATTAAATTTTATTGTAAACAAGTTGTTATCTCATCAAACAGTACCAAACTGTTTATTAACATCGCTAGAGCCTTAGTTTTTATTGGCTTGTCCGATGTTGCATAGTGGAACCATTGCTTTAACGGAATGAATTGATTGTTACGTTTCAATTTAGCTAATATACATGTCACTAAATAATAACTTTTAATAACAGCATTTTGTTTGTGCATTTGCACAACTGAACGTGATTTTAATGAGTTAAAAATTATTTTATAACATCCTAAACGGAGTTTTTTTATGGAAGTAAAAACATTAGTAAGAAGTATCGCAGTATCGCTTACGTTAGCAACAATAGCGGCACCTGCGTTAGCAACTACTGATACATCTAAGCCAAATATATTAGCCTTATGGGGTGATGACATTGGTCAGGATAACTTAAGTGCATACACGATGGGGCAAATGGGTCACTTCACGCCGAATATCGATCGCATCGCCAAAGAAGGTGCACTATTCACTGACTACTATGGCGAAAACTCTTGTACAGCAGGCCGTGCTGCCTTTATGTTCGGTCAACACCCAATGCGCACTGGTTTAACAAAAGTTGGTTTGCCTGGTGCTAAAGAAGGTGCGATGGAAGATGATGTTACCATTGCAAGTTTATTAAAAGATCGTGGTTATGTAACAGGTCAATTTGGTAAAAATCACTTTGGTGATCAAGACACTCATTTGCCTACTAACCATGGTTTTGATGAGTTTTACGGCAACTTATACCACTTAAATGCTGAAGAAGAGCCTGAAAACGAAGATTATCATCGTTTCATGACGCCAGAGCAAGTCAAGCAATTCTCACCACGTGGTGTAATTCACTCGTTTGCTGATGGCCGTTTAGAAGATACAGGCCCATTAACGAAAAAACGTATGGAAACTGCTGATGAAGAGTTTTTATCGCATGCGTTAAAATTTATCGACAAAGCACATAAAGAGAAAAAGCCATTTTTTGTATGGTGGAACGCGTCACGTATGCACGTATGGACTCACTTAAAAGAAGAGTCTAAAGGTATTTCGAAGCGTGGCGGTTTATATGGTGATGGTTTAGTCGAGCATGACGGTCATGTTGGTATTTTATTGGATAAATTAGACGATTTAGGTATTAGCGACAACACAATCGTTTTATATTCAACGGATAACGGCGCAGAAAAATTCACATGGCCTGATGGCGGTACAAACCGTTATAAAGGCGAAAAAAATACAACATGGGAAGGAGGTTTCCGTGTACCAGCAATGGTTCGCTGGCCAGGTAAAATTCCTGCCGGTCAAGTGGTTAATGAAATGGCGGCACACGCTGATTGGATGCCAACTTTCTTAGCGGCGGCAGGTGATGAAGGCGTGAAAGAACGCTTGGCCAAAGGTACATCGGTTAATGGGCGTCAATATAAAAACTTGTTAGACGGCCATAATTTATTACCCGCATTGAAAATAGGTAAAAACACAGTAGCTGACGACAATACTGATTGGCCACGTAAACAGTTTGTCTATGCCACAGATAGTGGTGATGTAGCGGCAATCCGCATGGGCGACTGGAAGTTTATGTACCTAGAGCAAGAATGTGAGGCATTAAACGTGTGGGTTTGTCCATTGGTTAAGCGTCGTGCACCTATGATCACGAACTTACGTCAAGACCCTTATGAAATTGCGCATCATGAGTCAGGCACTTACGATGTTTGGTGGGCAAACCGTATGTATATGATGGCGCCAGCTGCGACTGAAGTGATAAAATTCTTAAGTACATTTAAGGAATACCCACCTTCACAAGTACCAGGTGATTGGACATTCGATTCGGTTGTTGATCAACTAGGTATCTGGGAAAACCCTACTAACAAGTAATTGTTGACCTTATAAAGCAAGAGTGAAATCCCACTCTTGCTTTTTTATATCTACATTTAGTTTTCAGCTATTGGTTTGGCGGTGCAGCGATATTCTTTTGCAAAACAATGTAAAGGTAACAATTTACGCTGGAATTTTTACTATAGTAATCAATGTAGTCAAACCAAATTAAGTTAAATGATTAACCAAAAATCAAACTCTTATATTACTAACAAAATTTTAAAATATTGAAGAAGAAATTCTATGACTGACTTATTAGAACAAGTAAAAGCGCTGCAAGTCGAAGTTAATCATTCAGTTTTAGGGCAGGAGAAGCTCGTCAATGCATTAACAATTGCGCTATTAACCAATGGTAATGTGTTGTTAGAAGGCCTGCCAGGAACGGCAAAAACTCGTTCAATTCGTACTTTGTCTAAAGTATTAAAAGCTGAGCTAGGTCGAATTCAGTTTACTCCCGATTTACTACCTTCAGATGTTACCGGTACAGAAGTTTACCAAGAGGTTGAAGGTAAGCCGACATTAACCTTCAAGGAAGGTCCTATTTTCAATAACTTAGTACTTGCTGATGAAATTAACCGTGCACCTGCAAAAGTACAAGCCGCTTTATTAGAGGCGATGGAAGAGCGCCAAGTAACGGTAATGGGTAAAAGTTATAAATTGCCACCGCTATTCATGGTACTCGCAACACAAAACCCAATTGAGCAAGAGGGTACTTATCCATTACCTGAAGCCCAAATGGACCGTTTTGCTATTAAGATCACTTTGGATTATCCAGACGATGAGGCAGAACTTTCGATTATTCGTTTAGTTCGAGGTGAAGAAAGTCACAGCAGTAAAGAGTCAGTAAAAATTGATCAAGACGTTATTTTTCAGGCGCGTGAAATTGTTACTAACATGCACATTAGTGAAGATGTGGAGAAATACATCGTTGCTATTGTTATGGCTACGCGTAAACCTGAACGTTATGCTGATAGCCCGTTAAAAAATTGGATTTCAGTTGGTGCCAGCCCTCGTGCAACCATTACATTAGATAAGTGTGCACGCGCGCAAGCGTGGTTAAATGGCAAAGATTATGTTGATCCAGATGATGTGCGATCAATTGTCGCTGACGTGTTACGCCATCGAATAGCATTGAGCTATGAAGCGCAAGCTGATGGTATAACAACTGATGATGTGATTACTGAAATCATTAAACAAGTCGCCGTTATTTAACACGAGGTTATTATGGCCGAACAAGTGTTAGATGAAAGAATACATACATCGCTTAAACACCTGATGCGTTTAAAGCATCATGCCCATGGTTTTAGTTTTTTGCCAAAACAACCTATTAAAAGTGTATTGATGGGGCGAAAGCGCTCAACTATTCGTGGTCGTGGTTTAGATTTTTTTGAGTTAAGAGATTATCGCCCAGGTGATGATATTCGTTCAATGGACTGGCGAGTGACGAATAGAATGCGTAAGCCCTATGTTCGTATTTATGCAGAAGAAAAAGACCGACCTGTGATGATCGTTGTCGATCAGCGTCGCGGGATGTTTTTTGGTAGCCAATGGAAAATGAAGTCGGTAATTGCCGCAGAACTAGCAGCTTTAACAGCGTGGAAGGCGTTAGATGATGGTGATCGGATTGGCTTTATTTTATTAGGTGACGAGCGTTATGTTGAATGCCCACCAACGCGAAGCCGGGCAAAAATTCAGCAATATATGGCATTGATTGCCAAGTTTAATCAAAAGTTACATTCGAGTAATAAGCAATTAAAGCAAAACCTTTCTATGCCTGAGTTACTTACTAAGGTTGAGAAGCTCATTACGCATGACTATCTAGTCATCGTTATCTCAGATTTTATTGATAGGCAAGACAATGTATTAGGCAGTTTGTCTAAGATTTCCCAACATAACGATATTATTGTCTATTACGTGTTTGATTCTATAGAACACGACATCAGTAACTTAGCAGGTATGGTTGTTGGTGATGGCGAGTACCAAATGCAAGTTGCTCAGCAAAAAGACGATATTGTTGATGGCTACAATGCATTTACCCAAGAGGCGCTTACCAACATTAAGCAAACATTTAATAAGCATAATATTCCCATGCTATTTTTCTCGACGGAAGAAGAGGTTGCCTCTCAAATACGTCATCATTTAGGAGCAGCATGATGACCAAGGAAACAGTACCTATTGAAATGCCTTTTGGTAATTATGCCTTAGAAGGTATTTCTGAAATCAACTTGCCTGATCCTTTACCAATATTACCTTTAGCACCAGCATGGAAGTATGTCTTTATCGTATTGGCGTTGTGGCTATTTTATGTTGCCGTTAAAAAAACTGTTTATTGGCTAAATAATCGCTATAGAAAACAGGCACTTTTGAAGCTTGAGGCAATAACGCAACAAGAGCCAAGTATCCAATCAGTCAGTGCTGTTGGACAATTACTTAAAGGTACTTCTTTGTATGTGTTTACGCGTGAACAAATCGCGTCGCTTACAGGTAAAGCTTGGTTTGAACAACTTAATACGCAAGCGCAAACTCCAGTGTTTGATGAAAGTAGCCAAACATTGCTCGGTGCTAGCTTATATATGCGTGATCAGCAGGCTATTTCAACAAGCCAGTGGCAAGCGTTAATTGAACAAACAACAAATTGGATAAAGACGCATCCTTATACTGGAGTTAAACCGCTCGTTAACCCAATAAAATTAGCGAACCCTTTTCTAGCAAGAGGTCAGAAAGATGCTTGAGTTAGTTTATCCTTACTTGTTATTGCTACTACCATTGCCCTGGTTAATCCGTTTTCTGCCTGAGTATAAACAGCAAACCAATATGGTCACTGTGCCATTTTTTAAGTATTTGCTTGGTGTTTCTGGTGAAAAGCCACAAAGCGGTGCCGAAGTAGTAAAGCCGACTAAATTGCAAAAATTTGTCTTAGTAACAACCTGGATATTAATGGTAGGTGCTGCGGCAAAACCTCAATGGTTAGGTGAGCCAATAGAGCAAACAAAGACGGGCAGGGACTTAATGGTTGCTGTTGACTCGTCAGGCTCAATGAGTGCACAAGATTTTGAGCTAGTACCTGGTGAGAAAGTTGATCGCTTAACAACCGTGAAATCGGTTCTACAAGAGCTTGCCATTCAGCGTGAAAAAGACCGCTTAGGCTTAATCATTTTTGGTAGCTCAGCTTATTTACAAATGCCATTTAGTGAAGATCATAAAACCTGGTTAACACTGCTTAACGAATTGCAAATTGCTATGGCAGGACCAAGCACAGTCATTGGAGACGCCGTTGGCTTAGCTATTAAACATTTTGAAGAAAGTGAAACCGATAATCGAGTATTAATTATTTTAACTGATGGTAACGACTCAGGGAGTAAAGTACCGCCTGTAGATGCCGCTAAAATTGCTCAAGCCTATGGCGTGAAAATATATACAATTGCCATTGGAGATCCTGAAACAGTAGGCGAGCAAAAGTTAGATGTTGAAACACTAGAGCGCATGGCTGAGTTAACTGGTGGTGGCTACTTCCAAGCACTTGATACCGAGCAGTTAGCGCAAGCTTATAAAGCCATTGCAGAGATTGAAAAACAAGAGTTCTCATCAATTAGTTTTAGACCGAAAAAGAGTTTGCATTATGTGCTGATCGGCGCTGGTATTTTCATTAATTTGATGATGATTTTTTATTTAAGTGTTTCTCGAAAAACACAGGTGGGTGTTTAATATGCTAAGTACCCTATTTAGTGAGCAATTTTTTCAACAGTTTCATTTTTTGCGTCCATGGTGGGGCATGTTGTTTTTCGTCTTGGCTTTTTTGATTTGGCAAAACAAGCAATCTAAAAATAGCAGTGCTAAGGATAACAAAGCATTTGCACCGCATATTTATGATGAGCTTATTGCTACCAAAGAAGCACAGAAAAAAATTACACCTAAAGCACTAGCATGGTTTATTCTAGGCTTAATGACGATTGCATTAATGGGGCCGAGTTGGCAACGTCAACCGTCACCGTTTTTAGAAGATGCGTCAGTACTATTTGTTGTTTTGGATACGAGTGATTCTATGGCGACTGAAGATGTGCAGCCATCACGAATTGAGCGTGCAAAACATAAAGTTGAAGATTTATTGAACACGCGTGATACAGGTTTTGCTAGTTTGATTGTTTATGCTGGAACTGCGCATACCGTGCTGCCATTAACCAATGATAAAGGTATATTAATCAACTATCTATCAGGGGTTTCTACAGAAATAATGCCAGTAACAGGCAAGTTTGCTGACAATGCGTTGAGGTTGATAGAGCAAGTGCCTGTTGATGAGCAAACACCCGCCACAGTTTTGTTGATTACCGACGGTATCACCAGCGAAGATCAAATAGCGTATGCTAAGTTTTTCGAACAACATCCATATCAGTTGCTGGTTTATGGTGTTGGTTTGACGCAAGAAGAGCAAGATGCGCAAGGCCTTAGTTATGCAACCTTAGCAGAAACATCTTTGCAAAACCTTGTAGATGAAACCGGCGGTTATTATCAGAAGATAACCGTGAATAAATCTGATGTTGAAACCTTAGTGAACAAAACCAAGAACTATTTTGTTGTTGCCGATGAAAAACATGCACCATGGATTGATGGCGGCTACTGGTTAGTATTTCCTGCAATGCTATTCTATTTACTCTGGTTTAGAAAAGGCTGGACTATAAGGTGGTCGAGCTTTGTGCTTGCTTTTGTTTTAATCATGCCTTCAACGCCAAGTTATGCCGCACAAGGTGACTTTGTTAGTTATTGGTTTACACCTAATCAACAAGGTCAGTGGTACTTTTTTACCAAAGACTATGCAAAAGCTGCGCGTTCTTTTGAAGATACTTATTGGAAGGCAACGTCATATTATATGAATGAAGAATGGGATCTTGCGGCGCAGTATTTTTCTCGCTTAAAGACCAAAGAGGCAAGATTCGCGCTAGCTAATACTTACGCCCATAGCGAAAGTTACTGGGAAGCAGAGGAGATTTATTTAGCTTTGTTAGAGGAAGATCCTGGCTGGGCTGAAGCAAAAAATAATCATAAGTTAGTACAAATTATCATTGAAGCTAAAGATCGTATGAGTCAATCGCAGCAACAAGAAGATGGAGAAACCTCTAAAGATGCTGATGAAGAGCAAAATGAGAAATTTAAAAAGTCTAAAGGCCGAAAAGAGCAGGTCAATCGACGTAAACAAGTGGTTGAGCAATACAGCGCTGATGAAATTTTAAATGACCCTAGTTTGAATGAAATGTGGATGAAAAACGTCCAGAAAGACCCAGCAGAATTCTTAGCGAATAAATTTCAAATTCAAGTAAACAAGGGGCAAAAATGAGACTATTTATTTTCTTACTTAGCCTCTTAATTTATGCTTCTTCAGTCGAGCAGGCTCAGGCGATAACGCTTGAAGAGTTGGCTAAATCTGGCGAGGTTAAGGTTGAGATTCGTATTGACGATGAAGGCAATACTGTTGTTGGTCAAGAGTTAACGGTAAGCATTAAATTTGCTACACAAACTTGGTTCAAGGGCTCAAATCGTTTTGTGCTACCTGAGGTACAACATGCTGTGGTTACACAACGAGATACCTTTGGTACTAACGAAACACGCCGTAAAGGTGGCATCAGTTGGGTCATGCAGGAAAAGCGTTTTTCGGTATTTCCTCAAAATCCTGGTGAGTATTCGTTACCACCAATAAAAGTCACGATGAAAGTACATTCAAGTGAAGGTGATGTTGAGGGCGAGCTTTATACTAAACCAATTACGTTTAACGTTAGAGAGCCAGCTGAGCTTATACATGTTGACCAATGGTGGGCGGCATCGTCGCTAACTATTGACGAATCTTGGGACAAGAATTTTGAAGGCTTAAAACCGGGTTTTTCAATAAAACGTACGATTACCATAAAAGCTGACGGCTTACTGGCAATGATGTTACCAGAAATCAATCACCCGCCAATAAAAAGCTTAGCTCACTATGTAAAAACGCCAAGATTAAAAGACGATAATACACGAGGTAACAAGCTTGGTACGCGTGTTCAGGATATCGACTATGTTGTTGAAGAAAGCGGCGAGGTTACTATACCCGCGGTTGAACTCACGTGGTTTAATACGAAAGAGCAACGTGTTGAAGTCGCAAAACTTGATGCGCAAAAAATTGTTATTGGTCAGCTTTCTCCTCAGGAAAAAATGCTTAAATTACTCAAACAATCGTCTGAGTATTGGTTAGAGATTTTACTATCAATGGTCATTTTTATTGCAGGTTATTTTTTGTGGAAAAAACTGACGATTAAACAGGTGAAGCCGCGTTTTCAGTCTAAACAAGTTAAAGGGCAATTAGCGATTGCTAGTCATGAAAATAACAGTCGACGATTCATTAAGTGGGCTTATATTTATCTTGATTGGTTTGTTAACCCTAAAGACGTTAATTTGCTGCGTCCTGAAGGAGAACAAAGCGATCAGCAATTAGATGATAGTTTCGAACATGTCTTTGGCAACAAAGAAAAACAAGGAAAGTTAACGTCTGTGTTTAGTTTCTTGATGCGTAAAAAGAAAAAGCAGCATACTAAAGCCAATGATATTGATTTATCGATGAACCCTAAATAACAAAAAGGTCGCTTTAGCGACCTTTTTGTTAACCGCAGACCTTACATCTATTTCATTAAATATTTGTAAGGTCTTATCTATATTAAATTACTCAACACGGTGCAGAGCGCAAATTTTGTTACCCGAAGGGTCACGCAAATATGCTAAATACAGTTTACCTGCAGCACCTTCACGAATACCTGGCGCGTCTTCACAGTCAGTACCGCCACTTTCTAAACCAGCAACATGCCAAGCATCTGCCATTTCAGGAGATTCAGCAGCAAAGCCAATGGTAGTGCCGTTACCGTGACAAGCAGGCTCGCCATCAATTGGCTTCGTTAATGCAAATACACCGGTTTTGGTAAAGTAAAAACAACGTCCTTTTTCATCAATTACACCAGGCTTGTGGCCCATAGCACCTAAGGTGGCGTCGTAAAACTTTTTAGATTCTTCGATGTCGTTTGCACCGATCATTACGTGACTAAACATAGCTGTTCCTTTTTATTGGTTTAATTGCTAGCGGTAGGCTAAGCAACTTTTCTTGTCGTTTATTTACGTGATACTGCTAGATAAAGATCTCGAAGCGACCTTAAAACTTAGTATTGAAACGAAAACGCTCACTTATCGCAAAAACTATTTTAAATTTAATATTCATATACTTGGGGCAGGGGCGAATCTATTCAAGTTTTATTCGCCAATTGTACTTGGATGCTTCAGACATGCCCCGCTAAAAGACGATTGTAAAACACAAAAGGTTCCTAAAAAGGAGCCTTTTACTTCGTAAATAAGCTGGCTTATATCTGAAACTATTTAACAACCTCATTTAATACATTTCCGCTAGCCCCAGATGGCGATAATGCACCAATGTAGGCTGATAATGTTGTCGCGATGTCGGCTGTTGAGACCTTTTTATAAACATGTTTTGGTTTGATTTGAGGTGCTACAAATATGATGGGTACATGTTGATCGTAACGCCAAGGCGAGCCGTGATGAGCTGCGACTTTCAAGCCTTCCATATCATCGATAAATGAATGTGATTGAAAGACTAAATAAACGTCGCCAGAGCGTGCGATATTATGATTATAGATCACCGCGTTATTCGACTGGGTATTTTGCACAAGACCTTGTTCTATGGCGACACTACTGATGGCACTTGATATCTCAGGAAACTGATCAAAATACTTAACGATATATTGCTCTACCTCGCCTTTATTCAATTTATATTTATTAATCACTTGATGATCTAAGTAAATATAAGGGGCATGGAAGCTTTGAACTAATGCCTCTTGCGTTCGAAATTTTGTTTGTAATTGCTCATCAAGCTTATCAAGTTGCCAGTTGTCTGGGTTTACACTGTGCGCATCTAACCCTTGTTCTTGACTATAGTGCACGGAATCTGGCCCACCATGATCTGAAGATAAAACAACTAACGTATTTTCCAAGCCAACTTTACTATCAATGAAGCCTAATAAGTCTGCGATGGTCTTATCTAAACGTAATAGGTTATCTTCCATCTCTAAACTAGATGCACCAAATATATGACCGACATAATCGGTAGACGATAAACTCACTGAGAGGTAGTCGGTAATCTCATCTTGACCAAGCTCTTCTTTAACAATCAGCTCTTTAGCAAAGTCAGTGGTTAATTCATCACCTGCAGGGCTTAACGTTAAGAAGGTTGTAAAGTACTTGTTTTCTTTATTGCCATAAGCGTGGGGGAAAACGTTACCGTATCCTGGAAAGTTAATTTCGCCTTGCTGATCATCTTTTCCATTAAAAAGGTATTTAGCTTCGTCATACATCAATGACCATTGTTGATCTGCATAATCCAGATATTTATTTTGCTCGTTCCACGCTTCTACCCATTTAGGGTATTGTTCATAGTAATAATTACTCGTAACAAACTGGCCTGATTTTTTAGAGAACCAAAATGCTTTACCCTTGTGACCTGCCATAGAGACTGCGCCTCTGTCTTTAACCGAAACTCCAAATACCTTAGCCTTGTTGCTGGTAAAGGCGAGTAATTCGTCACTAAAGGTAGAAACCAGCATATTTCTTGGCGACCGGCCGGAGCTTCGTGCTTGTCGTTGGGTAGGATCGATTTCTGTATTCTTATTTACATCGGCATCGGCAGACAACAAGGTGTATTGTGGATCTTCAATGTTATAAACAACTCGTTGCTGATTTCGGTCAAACCATGAATTACCGATCATGCCATGTTCTGAAGGGTGAGCACCTGTGGCAAGGGTTGCGTGACCTACAATTGTTTCAGTATTTGCGTGCTCGTGAAAGGCATTATGGTAGACAGCCCCATTTTTGTATAAATACTTAAACCCATCATTACCCATATTTTTCATGTAACGATTAGGGATATCTGCTCGAAGTTGATCGACGGTAATTTGCACAATTAACTTGGGTTGTTGTGCGAAGGTGGTCAAACTCAATGTTGCAAGCGCCATACCTAATATGTACTTAACCTTCGATTCCTTAAAAACTTTAAGCATTTTAGTTCCTTGGCAAAATTTAATTACCGCTTAGTATAGTTTGAAAATTGTTAATGGACTGTTTTTAGTGTGTATGTTTTGGCAATTTTTATACTGAATTGTTTACTTTATCGACATTCGAACCTGAAAATAGGGTTTTATATAAAATATTGCTTTACAAAGTGCTTAGCTCTAATTACTATGCTCACCGTTTTAGGGCAACCTAGAACATTTGGTGAGATGGCTGAGTGGTCGAAAGCACCGGTCTTGAAAACCGGCATGGGTTTGTAGCCCATCTAGGGTTCAAATCCCTATCTCACCGCCATATTTAAAGGGCTGCACAATGTGCAGCCCTTTCTCGTTTTAAGCCCTTCCTAATACTTTCCGAATATTTTTTCCGAATAAAATCGCTATTTACGCGAAAATTCTTTAAATGATACAGTTTGGTTTACTGCATTTTGTAATGCTTTCTTGTGGCTTTTATTAGGTGAATTACGTTTAGGTAATCGGCATGGTGGGAAGCTGTTTAGCTGCTAATAACATAGACCTACACGTAAAGTAGGTCTATTATTCTAATTATTCGGGTTAATGCCCCAAGACTGCTATTTTATATAGCTAGGATCTTCAAAAGCTGGGTTAGGGTAGCTATAGAATCCTTCATTGGTTGTCATACCTAGCTTGTTTTTACTGACAAAATTGTCAACAAGGTATTTCGCTCGAGCAAGTGCCGCAGGGTCATTGAGTTGCTCTCCCCATAACTTATTAATATCCGCAGCCAATGATAAGCCTACTTTGTCAAAAACAGCAAATGGCCCTACTTTGACTTCATGAGCCAGCATCCAGGTTTTATCTACACTTTCAAAGTCCGCAACACCGTTGACCACTAAATCGAGAGATGCATTGAGCCAAGGCACCATTACGGCGTTAAGGATGTAGCCATTTTGCTCTTTATGAAGAGGGATAGTCACCATCCCCATCGCTTGACTAAATTGGCATACTTGTTGGTAGATATCAGGGCTAGTGTTTGGATGACCCATGACTTCACCTACGCGGCTATCCCATACGGTGTTGCCAAAGTGTAGGGCTAGAAACTTCTCTGGACGGTCTGTATTGCCGACAATATCACTGGGTAATAACGTTGAAGAATTGGTGGTGAAAATGGTTTGTTCAGGCGCTACTTTTGACAAATCGCTATAAAATGCTTTTTTGATTTCAAGTGACTCAGGAATTGATTCACTGACTAAGTCTGCATCTTTCACCGCGTCGGCCAAATCTTTGGTGTAGCTTAAGCGAGCCATGGCCTCATCAACGTCTTGCTGAGAAGCGCCACGAGTCGATTTGAACAGCTCTGCATATTGTTGATGAAAGTTTTGACTTGCTTCAAGGCCCTTCTCAAACGGATCAAACACCGTGACGTTAAAACCACTAAAGGCAACTTGCCATGCTACTTGAGAGCCAAGAAGACCACCACCCGCAACGGTTACATTTTTAATATTCATAATATTTCCTAAATTTAAGGCACATTTACGTGCACAATAGATTGAATTATTAAAGTTTTTACGACGTGACAACAAAAACCCCACTCACTAAGCCAACGTTCCCAAGGAGGAGTTGTTTGTAAAACAAGTCACCTGATGGGCATACAACAATTGGCCATCAGGTTGATTGTGTTTTCATTAATAAACTTTTTTATTTGCAGTGTCGTATGATCTACGTACTTTTGCTTATAAATTAAAAAGCCCAAGCTACGTTCGATTAACCAATATGACGCTAGCGCTCCAACAAGGTAGGCGGCTGGCTTTGGCATTAACGCCTGATAAACGTTTAGTTTAGCTAACATAAACACTTTTAATAGCAATAAAAAAGTAGCGATGAAAAGCAATTGTCCGATTTCTACGCCGACATTAAAAAAGAGTAAACCAGTAACTAACTCTGTTTGAGTGTCCCGTCCTAAAATAAGTTGACGGTTTTTAATGTAAATCCAAGGACTCGTGCTCTTGGTTTTTTTATGCACCTGTTCAGGTGTTCTCATACCTAAACTTAAGTGCGGTCTCTTCCTATTTTATATCTGGTTCGACTCATCTACGAGTAATCTTAGTTCATTAATGTCGTTGCAGTTATATAACAGGAGCTTTTGCTTTAGAATACCCTTAACTTTTTCTACTAGCGCGTTTTGGTAACAGTCGTAGCCGTCAGTCATTGATGAGAATATGCCGTTGTTAGCCAGTGTCGCTTTGTAATCATAAGCACAGTACTGAAGCCCTTTGTCGGAATGATGTATCGCCAGGTTTTGGTAACAACGGTTGTCTATCGCCTTAGTTAGCGCTTTTTTAACGTCACTTTTTTTCATCTCATCACTTAACTCATATTCCATAATCTTTCGACTATATGCATCAGTAACGAGTGATAAATAATGAATGCCACTGTTTGATTTTAAGTAAGTGATGTCGCTGACAAACACTTGCTCAGAGGCAGTAGCTTTGCGCGCTTTAAGTAAGTTTGGTGATGACTTCATCCAATACTTACTGTGTGTTGTTTTGATAAAGGATTTTATCGATTGAACCAGTAGCCCCTGTTGACGTAAGTAATCAAACAGGCCATCACGGCCAAGCTTTATTTGGTCTCTGGCTAGCTGGGGTTTAATGAGTTTATATAACTTTCTCCCACCTACTCTTGGCATAAAGTTACGCCAGTACATTACATGCTCCTTTACTGGGCCTAGTGTATCAGTACGACATTTTAGTCGATTAATCGCTTGATAGATGCCTTGCGGTGAACGCTCAAAGATGCAACACACATTTCAGGACGGGACATACTAAGATTAAAAAGCCAATCAGCTCTGTTGATTGGCTCTTTTGTTTCCTTCCAAAATTCGATGATTCTAATTAAATAAATAGCACACGGGTACACTTGTATATACAACCTTTTTGTGACACACTTTCGTCCTATATTTGTATATACAAGTTGTCAAAGGTTAGGGATTATTGTGACAGTGCCTAAATTTATTGCGATTAAACAGCATATTTTTCAACACATAGAAACTGGCGTATGGCCAGAAAATGAACGGGTTCCGTCTGAAAACGAGCTTGCTGAATTATTCAATGTTAGCCGAATGACGGCGCGCAGAGCCTTGCAAGAGTTAACGGATGAAAATGTACTGTTTCGCACAAAAGGCAGTGGTACTTTCGTTGCTAGTTTCAAGGCACAATCATCGCTACTTGAAATTAAGAATATTGCCGATGAAATTAACGAACGCGGACATCGTTACCATGCAAAGCAAATTAAATTGCAAGCGCAGCCGTTGCCGGATTCGTTAAGTCCATTATTTGGTTTAAAAGCCGCTAGTAATATTTATTACAGTGAGATTCTGCACTTTGAAAATAACAAACCTATTCAGCTTGAACAGCGTTTCGTCAATGCTGTTTTAGTGCCTGATTATTTAACACAAGATTTTAGCCTGATAACGCCACATGAATATTTATCAAAAGTTGCACCGCTAACCGAAGCAACTCATGAAATAGAAGCTATTATTGCTTCATCACAGATTAATCAGTTGTTGACCATTAATGATCAACAACCTTGCTTACAGGTAAAGCGTCGCACCTGGTCAACACAAGGTGTGGTGAGCTTTGCTATTTTGACATCGCCAGGTGATAAATATCGCTTGGGCGGTCATTTAACATTTTAAAGTAATTTTTGGAGAACAAAATGACGTTTAAATATGGTGTAGATCGTCTTGATCTAGATATTGTGAACGGCATCGCCGATGGTAGTATCAAGGCAACGCTTTGCCAAGAAGCCTTAGATAAAATTAACACAAGTCGACAAAATGTCGAAAAAATGGCTGCTTCAGATGAGCCGGTTTACGGTATTAATACCGGTTTTGGCCCTTTGTGTGATACACAAATTTCTCCTGAAGAAACTCACCTTTTACAAAGAAACCTTCTGATTACCCATGCAGTAGGTGTTGGTGAGGCTATCGCAAAAGATATCTCTAAATTAATGCTGATTACAAAGGTTCACGCATTAAGCCAAGGGTTTTCAGGCATACGTCTTGAAGTTGTTGAGCGCATGCTAACGTTCATTGATTTAGACTTAATTCCTGTTGTACCAGAGCAGGGCTCTGTTGGTGCCTCTGGAGATTTGGCACCACTGTCTCACTTATTTTTACCATTGCTTGGTGAAGGTGAGTTTTGGCAAGGTAATGGAACGATTCCTGCGGCACAAGCATTAGCGGAAAATGGCTTAGCACCGATTGAATTGCATGCTAAAGAAGGCTTAGCGTTAATCAACGGTACTCAGTTTATTTTGTCTCATGCGATTACTGCGCTGACAAAAATGCGTTACTTGCTCAATTTAGCGGATTTAGCCGGTGCTATGAGTATTGAAGGTATGCAGGGCAGTGCATCGCCATTTAGAGACGAGCTTCATCAAACTCGCGCCTTCGTTGGTAATTTAGAAGTTGCTAGCCGTATGCGACGTTTCTTCAAAGATTCGCAAAATATGTCAGATCATGAAGAGTGTGATCGCGTACAAGACCCATACTCATTGCGTTGTATTCCACAAGTGCATGGTGCGTCTCGCAATGCTTTTTATCATTTAAAAGAACTAGCAGAAATTGAAATGAATTCAGTTACTGATAACCCAATTGTTATTAGTAGTGAAGAAGCCATTTCAGGTGGTAGCTTCCATGGCCAACCTTTAGCCATGGTATTGGACTATGCATCCATTGCAGCTGCTGAATTGGGTAATATTTCTGATCGTCGTTGTTACTTGCTGCTTGAAGGTATGCATGGTTTACCGCGTTTATTAACAACATCGGGTGGTTTGAACTCTGGCATGATGATCCCTCAGTACGCAACTGCGGCTCTTGTTACCGAAAATAAATCGTTATGTTTCCCGCCGTCGGCAGATAGCGTACCAACATCAATGGGACAAGAAGATCACGTCTCAATGGGGAGTATCTCAGGTCGAAAGCTCAATCAAATTCTCGGTAATTTAGAAAAGATTTTTGCGATTGAGCTTATGTATGCCGCCCAAGCGATGGAGTTTAGACGCCCCAATACTTGTTCGGACCTTATCGAAGGAAATTTTGCGATTATCAGAGCAAAAGTCGACAAGTTAGAAGAAGATAGATTATTAAAGCCTGACATTGATGCAATGATCGCGTTAGTTAAATCACAAGCATTTAACGTCAATCCGGCAAATAACTAAGGAGCAGATGATGAATTTTCAAGAGCAAATTAAGCAAGGTATTCCTAGCGAATTGCCAGTAGCAAAACCATATCCTGCAAACGCCAATCAAGCGCCTAAGCGCAAAGACATTTTATCAAACGATGAAAAGCAATTAGCGGTTAGAAATGCACTACGTTATTTTCCAAAAGCTTGGCATCAAGAGCTTGCCGTTGAGTTTGCTCAAGAGCTAAAAGACTTTGGCCGTATTTACATGTACCGCTTTAAGCCAAATTATGATCTTAAAGCGCGTTCAATCGCTGATTACCCAGCAAAATGCGAACAAGCGGCAGCTATCATGTTGATGGTAGACAACAACCTTGATCCTGCTGTTGCTCAGCACCCAGAAGAGTTAATCACCTATGGTGGTAATGGTGCAGTATTCCAAAACTGGGCACAGTACTTACTTGTCATGAAGTATTTAAGCGAAATGGAAAGTGACCAGACGTTACATATCTACTCGGGTCATCCAATGGGTTTATTTCCATCTTCTGTCGATGCGCCGCGTGTCGTTGTCACAAACGGTATGATGATCCCTAATTATTCAAAACCTGATGATTGGGAAAAGTTTAACGCCTTAGGTGTGACTCAATACGGTCAAATGACTGCGGGTTCATTTATGTATATTGGGCCGCAAGGCATCGTGCATGGTACAACTATCACAGTAATGAACGCATTTCGTAAAGTGTTAGAGAAACATGAAAGCCCACAAGGCAAAATTTTCCTTACGGCTGGTTTAGGTGGTATGAGCGGTGCTCAGCCAAAAGCAGGTAATATTGCTAACTGTATTACGGTATGTGCTGAAGTTAACGCAGCAGCAGCGACTAAACGTCACCAACAAGGTTGGGTAGACGAGCTCATCGATAATATGGATGCGTTAGTAAGTCGTGTTAAGCAAGCACAAGCCAACGAAGAGGTGGTTTCGATTGCCTATATCGGTAATATCGTTGATGTTTGGGAAACATTCTATGAGAAAGAGATTTTTGTTCATTTGGGCTCAGATCAAACCTCACTGCATAACCCTTGGTCAGGTGGGTATTACCCAGTTGATATTAGTTTTGAAGAGTCGAATCGCTTAATTCGTGAAGAGCCTGAAGTTTTTAAAGAGAAAGTACAGTCAACATTAAAGCGTCATGCTGATGCTGTTAATAAGCATACGTCACGTGGTACCTACTTCTTTGACTATGGTAATGCATTTTTACTTGAAGCATCACGCGCAGGTGGCGATGTCATGGCAGAAAACGGTATCGACTTTAAATACCCATCATATGTTCAAGATATTTTAGGTCCTATGTGTTTTGACTATGGTTTTGGACCATTTCGTTGGGTGTGTGCTTCTGGCAAGCCTGAAGATTTGGATAAGACAGATGTAATTGCTGCTGAGGTATTGAACAAAATTATGGCGGAATCGCCAGAAGAGATCCAACAGCAGATGCAAGACAACATCACGTGGATAAAAGATGCTAAGCAAAACAAGCTGGTAGTAGGCTCTCAAGCGCGTATTCTTTATGCCGATGCTCAAGGACGTATGGAAATCGCGAAAGCGTTTAACGATGCGATTAATCGTGGTGACATTGGTCCTGTCGTATTAGGTCGCGATCACCATGATGTGAGTGGCACAGATTCACCGTTTAGAGAAACGTCGAACATATACGACGGTAGTCGATTTACTGCTGATATGGCGATTCACAATGTTATTGGCGATAGCTTCCGCGGAGCAACGTGGGTGTCAATTCATAACGGTGGTGGTGTAGGTTGGGGTGAAGTAACCAACGGTGGTTTTGGTATGGTGCTAGACGGCTCAGCGGATGCAGAGCGACGTTTGCAGTCGATGTTATTATTTGATGTAAATAACGGTATTGCGCGTCGTAGCTGGGCACGTAACGAAGAAGCTAACTTTGCGATTACACGTGAAATGGCGCGCACACCTAAGTTAAAAGTCACGTTATCTAACAATGTAGACGATGATATTTTAAACAACTTGTCATTTTAGTTGTTATTGGTAGATTGTCACTACAATTTTATTCAGACTGTTTCATGTCAGGTGAAGCAGTCTTTTTTTATGTTTTTTATAACTACTTCATATGATTAGTTTTTTTGATTTCCTTAAAATACTTTTATTGATTCATTTTTTTAATTCTTAGCGCCAAATCATTTACAAATGTTGATAATTAATACAAAGGTCTACTGTTATTTTTACTTGCTAATCTAGATAACCATTTCATTTACTTAAATGGGTCCTTAAAAAATTCAGATACAGACTCACGGGAAGGTAATGTTGGTTTCGAAAGAGTATACACAAACAGCTTCTGCAGTATTATCTGGTGAATTACTGAACTAGGAACGTAAACCAGATGACGTAGCAAAAGTTGAATCCACTTTGCTAAACAATTCAACTGAAACTCGGTTAGTTATAATCAATCTGGGTACTATATTGTCTGCTCTACAAGTCTTGTAGGTGCTCAGAACGTTGTCGAGCCAGCTAACACTCTGGCTTGAAGAATACTGAAATTTGAAATGTGACTCCTAATGCAGGACTATTCAAACAAAGCTGGCCTGCATGTTAAAATATTTGGCAACCAAATTTCGAAATCAAACTATGACAAGGTAGCGTTTATTGTTGATTAAGTTGATGTGTGTGTTGTTGACATCAAGGGGCAGGGTACTGAAATGAAAGGAAAAGTTAATGATGTGAAAAATGCTATGCTGTTATCAGCAAGTTTTGATCGCTATTTAGTGACGGTAGAGGATTTATCTAGCGAGCCTTATCTTATTTAGGTGCACCCTTCGGGCATAAATAACTATGCCATTACATTATCTTTCCCTTAAACCTAACATGTAACAAGTAGCCTTTAAAATTGATACATGTAGCCAATTACAGGGCCATGACTCACCGTATCGTATTTAAAATATCCTACCCGCCCTTGATCGCCATCTTCAACATCAACAAACGTTGCCTTATATTTTATATCTAACGCATGTTTTTTATTGAAGTGATATAAAACACCACCTTCAAAACTTGACGTGAAATCGGCACCGCCCATGCCTAAATCACCTCGTAATGAATAGCTCCAACTACGATTAATCGGTGCTGTCCATCGCGCCCCAATAAAGTAATCAACCCAGTCCTCATCTTTTCTGATAGCGATGTCTTGTTCAACTTGAGGCAGCGTGACATCTAAATCGAAGTCGTTGTCCCACCATCTAAGGCCAAACAGGTAGTCAAAATTGCCTTGATTAATTTTTTGAGTGTAGAGGCCTTCTACATGTAAAACACCCTGACGTACTCTACTGCTCGCAATACCATCTCTTGGTGTGGCGATATCGTCTTTAAGATCCATAAATGCATAGTCAACAATAAAGCCCCAACCCGATCGATGAACCCCTTTAAAGCTTACCATTGCGCCAGTATCTAATGTTTCTAAAATTTTATCAAAATCAACGGTTACATCTTCTGCGTTAATGACACCAATACCCGCATCACCTTCTATGGTTGTTGCCTGTATATATGGGTTGATTTGAAAATCCCAGTTTTCTGCCTGCGCAGGAAATGCAGACAAAACTATAGTGGCAATAATAAGAAAAAGCTCTTTCCTAGTAGCTATCATTTCCATTCCCCGTTAGTTTTTATTAAAAAAGGCAGCGCAAATAACAATGAATATCGTTTATTTAAATTGTAGTTGATAGATTGAGTCTTGCTTAAATATTTTGTGATTTATTCAAAGAGAAATTAAAAGGTGAGTTTGTCATTGAACATGACCGAACGCCCATCAAAATAGGCGTTGGTCAATAATTTTAATGTGAAAAGACCTTGTTAGTCTTTAATCTTCTTTTGTGGCTAATCGATAGCCAAACCAAGCCATCGGAATATAGGCACAAATAATATCTACTATTGTAAACCAGGTCGGTGCGGGTAGTTGAAAAGCCATTGATATACCACCAGCTAAAAATAATGCGCCGATAAACATAGCAAATGTGAATTGGTGATTTGAAGCAAATTTGGCGACAATAAATGCGCCAACAAAGCTACCAATGGCGTGTGCCAAAAGTGGTGGAATAAAGTGTTTTGTTTCATATAAGTGCATTGACTGTCGAATGCTTTCAATATCTTTTACATCGACACCAGCAGGTGGTGGGATCACTTGAGCACTAAGCATGATAAACAGCATATTAGCTGCAGAACCAAGTATTATTGCAACTAATAGAATGACTGTGTTTTTTATCATATTATCACCAATTTTTTACACATTTAAGTATTAAAGTCAATATGACGTTTGTTCAATTGAGCAATTAATCCGCTTGCATCGTTAGTGCCTATAGCAACTCTTTCGCCATTCACTTTAGTCAATTCAATTGCTTGATTACCCGATACAGTATAAAGCCAGCCAACAGGTGTTAAACGAATGCCTAAACCGTAATACCATTTAGTGGTAATTATCTTAGCTGAAGCTATTTGGTTTAACTTAATAGAGCGATGCCAGAACTTTATACCAAAATGCCAGCTGATTGCATCTTCATCTAAGTAAACGGTAAGTGAGGAGAATAATATCGAGACAACGGCAAGAATAGCTAATGAAATGTTCATCACTTGCACCATGTCATATGTTGCTATGATTAATATGCAAGCTGAACTTAGCATAATAATCAGCAACGCAGTGCCGGTTTGTTTATGTCGATATGATTGCAATTGTTTAATCCAAATGGCTTATATTATCTATCAGAGGTTAGATATTTTTTCGTTTAGCTCATAGCCATGACTGGTAACAATCGCTTCTAACGTAACAACACGTTTTTTCAACGCACTAACTTCTTGCCTTAATTCGGGCAATGAGTTGTCTTGTATTTGTTGTTGCAACACCTGCAGCTCTCGATTTACATGTGCTTTATATTTTAGATAACGACTAATCCATATGCCAATTAACATAGGAGCGCATACCGCTAAAAATATTAAAAATACAGTAAACATCATCACTTCCTTTGAGCACTTGTTATCTATTCCTATTATATAACACTAGACTATTGTCAATGATTTACAACAACTTACAAAGGTTTTTTTAGATTATCTACGGCCTTGCCACTTGTTAATCAACCGAGCCAAAAGGTAGCCACACAATAACCCGCCAGTATTGGCATAGAAATCTAGCCACTCTCCATATCGGTTGACGTAAGGTTGAATGAGTTCTATTAAACCGCCAAAACCTATCAAACCGAGCGCAATGATGTAAAAGTGCTTAGGCTTGGCAAGCGCAACAGGGAACATTAAGATGCCATAACCGATAAAGTGATGGGTTTTATCTGTCCCTGGCATAGATGGCAATTGCGCAGCAGGAAATAACGACCCACCGGCGATCAATAGCATAATAAAGAGGGTTAGTTGCCACCAGTAGCAACGGATGAAATCAACAAAGCGGCTTAAAATCATTGAGTTGTTTAACGATAGAAATAGTAAACCGCATTGTTTCGCAAATATCACGACGCTACAAGTAGAATTATCACTTTGTACACGTCTTTAAATATTATCTTAAGTACTTTAGCAACAAGCAGCACGTTCTCGAGTTGTAGTGCTTAAATTGCAGGTGCTATCACATGTTTTAAATAATGTTATCTCTTTGCCTAGGTAGGTTTCATCATTAAGGTAAAAGGCAATAACGTTGTCTTCAAAATCATCGGCAACAGATTGAGCAAACAATCCAGTGTTTAACAAGTGTTGTTGTCAACCTTTAACGTTTGGGAAATCAGCGAGTGGATCTATATGGCTGTGTTTTGCAGCAATATCAGCTCTATGTAAGACAGGAAGCCAAGCAATATCTACATTACTAAGTTGTTCGCCTTTGAAAAAAGCCCTGCAACTTTATCGTTTGCCTTGTGATAAATGCTATTCAGTTTTTCCGCTCTTGCTTGGAAGGTAGAAGCATCGTGACTTCGCATACTTGAGCATTGACTTAAATAATGTTTTGTTGCCATATAACTCCATGCTCTATCAAGTGCACGTTGCTCTGGTGTTATGTGGCTTTCGAGGGGAGGTGTCACTTCTTCGATATATTCTACAATTGCATCTGATTCAAACAGTGCATCGCCATTATCTGTGATTAATACAGGCACTTGGCCGTGAGGCGATACCTCTAAAAACCATTGAGGTCTATTTGATAAGCTAATGTATTCAATTTCATAACCAATGTTTTTAGCGTCAAGCAAAGCGGTAACACGTTAAACAAAGAGCCAAATTTTAAAACTTACTATTTTCATTTTTTACTCTTTACAGTCTATATATCTAAGACGAAGGAGGATATAAAAAGACGAAAATTATTTAGCTCTTTTTGCAGTCGCTTGATTTTTTATCAAATGTCATCAGGTTTCCACTGTTATCTATCTCGTCGTTGCAACAGGATTCAAATGTTGATTTTAGGCGGGCTCTAGCCGATTGAACTTGTGATTTTAATGTTGAATAGCTTAAACCCATGCGCTTAGCGTAAGCTTTTTGTGGCTATCCATTGATGTCTATTGTTGTTAGCAGCTGCGCTTGGTGTTCGTTTAGCATAGTGAGAAACGGTGATATGCAATGAGAAAGCTCGGCTTTTATATTGGTTTCACTTTGTTCAAACAATAACGTTTCTTGCTGCAGTGCTGATTGTTTGCTTTGCTGACGATAACAATCTATAACCGCATTATTGGCTATTTGAAATAGCCAAAGGTTTAATGCTTTACAGATCGTTGAGAATATGAATTTTACTGTAAAATTTAATGAGTACTTCTTGTAAAATATCTTCAACGTCATCTTTATTGTTTAATTTTGACTGCAAAAAGCTTTTTAAGCTCGTACGATATTCTTGCCAAATATTCTCTATATTTATCGTGTTAGCCATTTAGGTCGATCTGCTGCGGTAAATTGATAACTACGCGTAATATGAGCCACTTCAACGCGGTAATCTAGGTACCATTTGTTACGGCCCTGTTTTTGTGCGAGCAGGTGACTAGTGTCTTGTTTCCACCTTTTTATTGCTTGTTCATCTTGCCAATAAGAAAGCGTTAGTTCATCGTCGCCATCGTTCATCGCAACAAATTCAATACAGCCATATTGCTCAAACGCTAAACGCCTGAGTTGCGTTACTGTTTCGCTATATTGACTATCTTGTTTCGCAGCTTTCGCTCTAAAGATAACGACAAACATGACATGCCTCTTTGGTTAATGTAACGGTGTTATTCATGATACTTTCGAATAACCGCAACTTTGCCATTTTCAATCTCTAACACTTCCATCATAATTTGCTGATATTCAATCGCTTGTTTACTTTGTGGGTGAATGCCTTTGGCGTGATTGGAATAGCGAATGGCAATAGCTGAATCATTAAAAGTAAATACGTTAAGTAGCTTCGCGTCATAATAGGTGTGACTGCCTAAATAAAAAGTCATGCCTTTACGCATCGATGCTTTGCCATCTGGCAATCTCGAGTCATCACTCACATAGGGTAAATGCGAATGCCCGACATCGTCGGTAAGTAGGACTAAGTATTCTTCGAGTGATTTTTCTGTTGCGTTAGGTGCCTGAGTAGCAACCATTTTATCGAAATAGTCTTGAGCAAATTTTTCAAGGTTTTGCGCTTGAGCATTAGATGTTACTAACACAGCAAGCCAAAATACCACCGCATATTTTTGAAATATCATATTGTAGGAAATCCTTCTCTTATTGATAAGCTTTATAAAAACAATGTCATTATCACTTTAGCTAACATCAGCCATAAGATAATGCTTGATAACAGGTACATATAGAACCGGGCCATTACTGACTTGGAATAGCAGTGAAAAATACTATGTATTATTCTAGCAACAACAAAAGCCCAGGCTAAATAAGTAACAGTGTTGTCGGCGCTATTGGTGATGATTGCTATACTACTTAACACATAAAATACAACGGGTACTTCAAAAAGGTTTTTAAAGTTATTTGATGGTTTGTTGACATATTCAGGTAATACTGACTGACACTGCTCAGGTGTTTCAAGCTTATTGGCATGTATTTTATGTTGAATCACATAACTTAGTCGTCGGTAATACATTAAGCACCATACAAAAAACGTTAATATGATAAGTGCAATCATAGGCGCTACAAGCTGAGAAATCATGCTTTTTTCCTTAATGTTAAGCAACAGGTTTGTTGTCGAGTTAATTGCTAGTATCGGCTAGCTACATTTTTATTTCTAGTGAATAAAAAAAGAAATTTAAGATGCGTCTTCAGGTGCCTAAATCGGTAAACACACCAACCGCAAGTTCAGCCCAAATCCATAAAAATAGCAATACGGTTAAGCAGAGGAATAACCATTTTTTCTTAGGTAAATAATAAGCTAAACCAATATAGCCAGAGCCCAAACAAAAAATCATTACAGCCATCACGATAAAGTCATTTAGGGCCCATTGAACTTGTGTTGTAAATTGCATCGCAATCAAAGGGAACAACAACAAAATGGTCGTCACTAACAGCAAATAGCTGACGTATTGTTTTATTGATTTTCTCTGCTCAACGGGCATCGGCATGTTGTCTCCTCAATCGGATATTGCTTAATGTACATATACCATTGTAGCTGAAGGAAATGGGCCTCCGACAATCGCCGGCGTACACGCACCATCTAACCAAAAAGCGATTTGTTTATTATGGGCGTGGGCAAGCATCACTGAAGCATATAAGTCACTAAAGTTTTCTCGTTCGGTTGAAATTGCTACGGCATTAGCTTCTGTGGTGCCATTACATTCTGCGTTGTCTAAAAATTTGGTTGGTGCTAGGGCATAAATAACGATACGACTCACATCTATTTTGTAATAGGAAATGTTCGCCTTGCCTGAGTTGTTTTCAGCAAAACTTAGTGGAGATACTGTTAACAGTATCACTAGGGTAACGATATAATGTAATTTCATTTTTTTTCTCTTTTTATTCTGATCTTGGTGTTACTTTTTCAAACCCTATATCTGAGTCGCCACGCCAAAGTCGCAGTGGACCTAAATACTTGGTCATGTATCTGTGCTCGTCAGAAATTGGTGTTGTTTGGTTCACTCTACCGTGGCGATATACGCCGGTTCTAATTTCTGGTGACGGTATAGCAAACGCATAGTTACTCGGATAAGTGTACATAGTTGGCCCCTGAAATTGCCAAACAGGAGGCTGTGTAACCTTGTAAGTTTGAGGTGCGTCGTCATTATGTTCAAACACCCAAATACGCCAAACACCGTCGTTTTGTTGTGAATACTTCATTTCTATGATGAAGTCATACCATGTGTTTAATTTGATAGGCTCTGCAATTGTATAGGTATTCTCATTGGGTACAGACCAATTGAATGGCGTTCCAACGCGAGCAGAGAATTTATAATGCAACTCGCCATTAATGGGGGTCGTAATAATGCCGGCTGCTGGACCGCCAGAGGTATAACCATTCTGGCTTATTTCACTGATGGTTTTAGCATCAAAACCTTTTTCAGCTAACACGGTATCGCTAGGTTGATTTCTAAATTGAAAAACTGTGGTTATTTTTTCTTTATCTAGGTAGGTGTATTTTTCTGACCAGCCTAACCATAATGTAGAACCTTCTTCTACATTGAGTTTTTGAAGTGTTGTCCTAATTTGAATTTCTGCTCTTGTCATACCTATTTCATTGGCATTAGTTTGGCCAAAGTCGGTATAAAACCTTACGTTTTTTGAATCAGTTTGTCTGGGTGAAATTGTTTTATCATTAAATTCAATTTCAACTCCAAATTCTTCACCGTCGGGTCCTACAAAACCAGGATCAGTTTCACTATATGGCCGAACATTTGGAATAGGCATGCCTCTGGTCCCGGGATAACGATCACTAACCCCCCACAGTTCAAATAAAGGCCTATTCCAATTTCGTGTGGCTAAACTAACCGGACCGTTATTCTCCCCAGTCCAAAGAAATGCTTTGTAAGGTTCTTTTTGTTCAGATGCTTTTAGCATCATATAAGTAGTGACAGCGGTACTACAATGTGCGCTAGCGGTTGAAATCATTAAAAGAATCAGTAAGCAGCGCACCGATATTTTTTGGGTCATATTGTGAGTGACTTAGCACGGTTAAGCTAATAAGTTAATATTTATAATAAATTGTAACTACTCAGGCTAATGTAAATGCCGTGTAAACTAAAGTGTTTTTCCTGATTCTCATTGTCAGCCATAGCGAAGACGGTTTTGATGAAGTTAAATGAAACCCTTGCTGTCTCACGGTAATAAATGGGCTCGTAGATATCTCTTTTTGCATTCTTTAGGTATGATTTATTTTAAGTTTTACATGGAGACAATTAATGCCACCCAATGCATCATTTAAATTATCAGATAATCAACTGCTAAAATTAGGCTCCTACAGTCATGGGCAGTGGCATGAAGGAAATGATTGTTTTGATGTGATGAACCCGGCTAACCATCAAGTAATCGCTCAGGTAGCTAATTGCCATTTAGCGCTTGTTGAACAAACGGTACTAAATGCCAAAACAGCAGGAAAAGACTGGCAACAAATGCCTGCGAATGAACGCGCGTCTTTTATTAAGCGTTGGCAGAGTCTGATGCTTGAACATATTGATGACTTAGCGACTATCTTAACTGCAGAGCAAGGCAAGCCCCTTGCAGAAGCCAAAGGCGAAATTGCTTATAGTGCATCATATCTAGAATGGTTTGCCGAAGAAGGCAAGCGTATTTATGGTGATACAATACCCGCTGGAAGCAATGACAAACGTATCATAGTAATCAAACAGCCGGTAGGTGTTGTCGCAGCAATAACACCGTGGAATTTTCCTAGTGCGATGATCGCAAGAAAAGCAGCAGCGGCATTGGCAGCAGGGTGTACTTTTATTGTTAAACCTTCCGAATTAACGCCATTGTCAGCATTAGCTATGGCGGAACTAGCCGATAGAGCTGGCATTCCCAAAGGTGTTTTTAACGTTCTTGTAGGTACTGATGCAAAAGCGATTGGTAAAGTGCTAACCGAGCATAATGATATCGCAAAGTTTAGTTTCACTGGATCAACTGGTGTGGGTAAGTTACTTGCCCAACAATCGGCACTTACCGTCAAAAGAATATCAATGGAGCTTGGCGGTAACGCGCCATTTATCGTGTTCGATGATGCCGATATTGACGCTGCAGTAGAAGGGGCAATTACATCTAAATATCGAAATGCAGGGCAAACATGTGTATGCACCAATCGGATTTTTATTGATAATAAAATTAAAGAAAGGTTTTTAGATAAGTTTTCAGAGCGCGTTTCACAGTTAGTGATTGGTAGTGGCTTTGATAAAGAGGTGTCGGTTGGCCCTTTAATTAACCAGCAAGCGGTAACTAAAATTGAGTCACTCATCCAGCAATCGGTTGAACAAGGTGCTCAGCTTAGGTTGGGTGGCCAGTGCTCCGAACTTGGCTCAAACTTTTTTCTACCAACCATTATGACCAACGTTAGAAACGATATGCCTATTGCTCAACAAGAGATTTTTGCACCGGTATCGGCTGTTATTGGCTTTGACAGCGAAGACGAGGTGATAGCACTTGCTAATCAAACAGAGTATGGTTTAGCGGCATACTTTTATAGTCGTGACATTGGGCGTGTTTGGCGAGTTTCAGAATGCCTTGAATTTGGTATGATTGGTATTAATGAAGGCATAATCTCAAATGCTGCAGCGCCTTTTGGTGGAATTAAGCAATCAGGGTATGGTCGAGAAGGTTCAAAGTATGGCCTTGATGACTACTTGCATATCAAGTATTTGTGTTTAGGTGGCTTGTCATGCTAGTGGCTAATCAAAGTATTTAACATCGCGTATGCAGAAAGTGCTGATTATCATCAACAAGTCTACAACTTGGGCACTGCTTAAGGATAAGACGTATGAAGTGTTTTAAAACGGCACATTAAAAATAATAATGTGAGTAGCTAGAACGTATGCTGCAGGGCAGTTTGTTGAAGTTAATCGTACTTATGAATCATTAACAGCCCCTAGTATTTGAAAACAGCAAAGTGATCAAAGAGGCCTTTGTTACTGGCGAAGCAAGTTATGAAAAAGAATATATTCATAAATCAGGCGAGATACTGCCAATTACTGCAAATATATTTGTATATGAGGGAGATACTAGCCCAGATAAAGGCTTATGGGGAATATTCGAACTGCGAAAGTAGTTTTAAGTAAAAGAAAAGAAAGCTTCAATATGTCCTAATGAAGCTTTCTTTTGCGTTACTTTGAGGCTTTAAAAAGCTGAATACTTTCTTCAGCAAAACCAACACCCGCTTCATTATAAAAGTTAAATACTTTATCTACACCAATATCTTCAAGTACGTTTCTTTCATCATCATAGCGAGCAATCGCGGCAATTTTACCTTGGAAATTGGCTATTTTTAATTGAATCGTAATGTTTTTGATATCTTGAACAGATGGGATCGCCAACAAGGCTAATTCAATTTTGTCGAGTTGAATATTTTCCCAAAAATCCGCATCCTCAGCGTCGCCAGTAAAGGCCTGTACCTTGTTTTCGTTTAACCAAGCTATCTTGCTTTGATCAGTATCTAATCCCCATACCTGGCCGGGGATTTGTTGTTCTAGCGCGTTATATGCACCCATACCTACTCGGCCCATGCCTATAATAACCACAGGTGCTTGGCAGGGTTGTTGAAAGTGATCTTCTGCTAAACGTGAGTCGCTTTGATAGCGTTTAAGGATATCTTTGTGACGTGCAAAAAACTCATGAGCGAAGTTATACAGTATGTTGGTTAATACAAACGAAATCGAAACAGCTAACGCTAAAATGACTAACCATTCTTTATCCAACCAGCCAAGGCGTTGACTTAATGTCGCGACAATCAAACCAAATTCACTAAAGTTTGTTAATGCTAATGCACTTAAAAAGGCCGTTCGGGCTCTTAACTTGAGTGAAGTGAATAAGAAAAAGAATAGGGCAAACTTAATGGGCAATAGCAAGGTTATGGTCATTGCTATACCTAACATTTCCCAAGTTGGTAGCGCTGTAAAGCCAATAGATAAAAAGAAACCAATCAGGAATATATCTTTAAATGCTAGTAGCGATTTGGTGATTTCACTCGCCTTGTAATGACTGGCTAAATACATACCAGCAAGCAGGGCACCTAAGTCACCTTTCATTTTGACTAATTCAAATAATTCATAAGCGCCAAAGGCAACAAAAAATCCGGTTAACGGGATTAGCTCGCCGTGACCAACTTTTTCTATCATCTTGTAGAAAAGCGATTTAAATGGAATAAACAGTAGGAGTGACAATGCCCAAATACTTGGTGTTTTACCCGTTGCAATAACAAGAAAGGCTACGGCAACGATATCCTGCATGACTAAGATACCTACGGCTAATTTACCATGTCGAGTACGCATTTCACCATGATCTTCCATCAGCTTAACAACGCACACGGTACTGCTAAATGATAGCGCGAACACAACGAGCGCACTGGTCACCAAATCAAGCGTTGAAACATAAGGGATTGTTAGAATAGCGAGTGCTTTAAAGGCAATAACACCTAGTGCAATCCAAATGCTAGTGTGGGTTAAACTTGCAAACCATACTTCACGCTTGACCAAATCTTTAATATTAAGTTTTAGGCCAATGGTGAAGAGCATTAGCGTAATACCAAGATCTGCTAAATTGGTAATGAGATCGTCAGCGCTATAGCCTATAAAATGAAGGACAAAACCAGCCAATAAATAACCAATAGACGGTGGTAAATGCGCTAATTTTGTTAGCAGGCCACAGACAAAGGCAAATAAAATCCAAATAAATTCCATTAACGGTTTCTCAAAGTAGTTAGGTTTAATTTGTAGGGTACTTACTGAATACTTGTTACGTAAAACAAATTAACTTATTAATTATCTTAGCAATTATAGCTAATTAGATTAACTATCACTACTACAAATACAAATGAGAGCTAACGATATTTAAGTTGGCACACCCAGGCTGGAAGGTATTTTAGATAATTGTTTGTTAAGCTAGCTTTTTCTCTCTTGCTATTTTCTATATTTCCGCAAGAAAATGCGGTTAATAATTGCTAAATAACGAATAAAAATAAGCACATGTGGAGTATCTTGTGACGGATCGATATATATCATTTAGCCAGTCGACTATTGGAAATAAATTGTGTCGTTTGCTGGGCTTACCTATACCGCCCCTATTAAAGCGAGCAGGGGGACAGCCTTCGGAGCTTGTAGCGCGTATTTACGTTACCGGTATTGAGCAGCAAAATACCGATCCAGTTATATCGTCAGCATTAGGTAATCACCTTATTCTAGAGCCGCCTGCTATTGCGATGACGGTTGATGGTGTAGTTTTTGACGCTCGCGCCATAAAAACGATCAAACAAGCTGAAAATTTGTATGCTTTTTTTCACGAGCATATGCGTTATATCGCGCCAAGTGGCAAAATCGTGCTCATCGGATTATCGCCAAGTTTGTGTGAACACCCCGAACAAGCAAGTATTCAACGTGGCCTCGTTGGCTTTGTAAAGTCTTTAGCAAAAGAGGTTGGACGAAAAGGTATTACGGCAAATTTGCTTTATAACGAAAAGTCGCTAAGCCAATCTATTGTATCTTCGTTACGTTTCTTTTTATCTTATCGCAGTGCATACGTTAATGGGCAAGTTGTAAATCTGATTAATGAACGCTCTTTAGTACTTGAACCATGGATAAAGCCATTATCAGGTAAGGTTGCACTTGTTACCGGAGCGTCACGAGGCATTGGTTTATCAATAGCTCAATTGTTAGCTCGCGATGGCGCTAAAGTGATAGGGTTGGATATTGAGTCAGCAAAAACATTGCTTGAACAAGAGATGGTAAATATTGGTGGTCAGGCTATGGTTGCTAATATTACAGATACTAACGCACCTGAATTGATTTCCAATGAATTAGAACGTCTCGTAGGCAGTATTGATATTCTTGTTCACAACGCAGGTATCACAAAAGATAAAATGCTTTCCTCTATGCATAAATCACATTGGCAACAAGTGATGTCGGTGAACTTGGAAGCGATCGTGCGTATTAATGAAGAGATTTTGAAACGCGAGTTAATCAATCAAAGTGGTCGCATTATCTGTGTCTCTTCTATTAGCGGAATAGCCGGTAATTTAGGACAAACTAATTATGCGATGTCAAAAGCAAGTGTTATTGGTCTAGTTGATTCAATGTCTTCGGCTCTTCAAGAAAAAATATCACCATAAACGCTGTTGCACCTGGTTTTATTGAAACCCAAATGACCAGTGCTATTCCAATTTTTACTCGTTTTGCTGGTCGAAGAATCGCAGCATTATCGCAAGGCGGGTTGCCAATCGATGTTGCTGAAACGGTTGCATTTTTAGCCGCGCCGCAATCACAAGGTGTAACGGCAAATCTTATCCGAGTTTGTGGCTTAAATATTATGGGTGCTTAACGCACTAAACAGTAAGGAAACCAATAATGTTCGAAAGTATCGTTGACCCAATCAACGCCATTTTATGGGGTGAAGGACAAGTTCTCATTTACTTGTTGTTGTTTGCTGGTTTTTGGTTTTCCTACAAATTAGGCGTAATTCAGCTACGTCACTTTAAGCACATGTTTGAGGTGATGAAGAAAAGTACGCAATCGGATAAGTCAGGTATTAGCTCCTTTCAAGCCTTATGTACTGGGCTTTCTGCACGTGTAGGAACGGGCAACTTAGCCGGTGTTGCTATGGCAATATCACTTGGTGGCAGTGGCGCAGTGTTTTGGATGTGGGTTATTGCAATTCTAGGCATGGCAACAGGTTTTGCGGAAAGTGTATTAGGCCAGTTATATAAAGTAAGAGATGATCATAAAGAGTTTCGTGGCGGCCCAGCATATTATATTCGTTCAGGATTAGGGAAACCATGGTTGGCCATTCTTTTCTCCCTTTGCTTATTTCTTGGCTATGGCATTAGTTTTAGTGCCATGCAAGCAAATACAATTGCTGAAGCATTAAACAATACCTTTGAAATTCCGACTCAATATGCCGGATTAGTAATAGCCATTTTGGCAGGCAGTATTGTCATTGGCGGCTTACGGGCAATTGCCCGTTTTGCAGAGCTTATTGTACCTTTCATGGGACTCGCATTTATCTTAGTTGCCGTTGTTGTTACTGCTATGAATATTGAGCTGTTGCCTGCTGTTTTTATGGATATATTTGCATCTGCTTTTGGTTTAACTGAGGCTGGCGCTGGCGCATTAGGTGCTGCCATGAAAAATGGTATTCAACGCGGCTTATATTCAAATGAAGCAGGCGCTGGTAGTGTTCCTCATGCAGCGGCTGGAGCCTCTCCAGTGCCAAACCATCCTGTTGCCCAAGGTTACGTGCAAATGCTTGGGGTATTTCTTGATACCATCGTGCTGTGTACTTGTACTGCCATGGTTATTTTGCTTTCTGATATTAATATCAGTGGTGAAATGGAAGGGATCAGCATGACCCAAAATGCCATGACAAGTCATTTTGGCAGTGGCGGAAATTACTTTGTTGCAGCGGTTATAACACTTTTTGCGTTCACCTCGGTAGTTGCTAATTACGCGTACGCTGAAAGTAATCTACATATGTTTAAGCTAGACAATAAAATAGGTCGCTCAATTTATACTTGTTTGTATTTGTTAATGGTTTATTGGGGGGCAAGCGCTAGCTTAAAACAAGTTTGGAGTATGGCCGACGTAGCTTTAGGTTTAATGACCTTAGTCAATGTATATGCCATTGTATTATTAACGCCGACCATCGTAAACCTAACTAAAGATTATCAAAAGCAACGAGATAACAACCGAGAACCCGTTTTTAGTAAAGATCAGGTAACCGTTCAAGGTAAAACCGAAGAGGGCGTGTGGTAATTATTGTTACAACATGTTTACCTAGTTTCAAAGGAAGCAATTTAAAGGTTTTTTGGTAACGCACAAGCACCTTTATATTATTTTCAACCATACATAAGCTAGTTGATAATATCTTTTTAACCAATCACTAAGGTTTTGACTGGTTACATTTTCTATATATTCTATTTACTGAGTAGATTAGTTCTCACTTTTGAGAATAGTTAGTTATCAGCTGTGCATCTGGCTATTTTTCGGCAGGGAACGAGCAGCCGTTATCAATGTTAAAAGTACGTTTAAACATGTTAGTTATTTCAGTTGTACCAGTGGCTTTAGGTATTGTTTTTCACGAAATTACCCTGAAAAAACAAAAACGTTATTGCCAAAATTCGAAAAACTTTCTAAAGTTTTATTAGCTTTAGCAATTATTAGTGTAGTTAAAGAAAACTATGGTCTTGAAATCGCAAACTTCTCACAACTTCTTATGGCTAACATCACGTTAAATGTTGTCGCAATTTCCGTTGGTGTTGGATTGGCTATATTTATGGGCCTATCGAGAAAAGATGCTTTTACTCTTGGTATCGAAGCTGGTATTCAAAACTCAGGTTTAGCCATAATCATTTCGCTAACAGTTTTAGAAAATCCAGTATACGCAGCAACAGCCATTGTTTATGGTGTTGTAATGACAGGCATAGCGTTAACAGTATTATTGTGTAGAAAAATTCAATTACGTTATAGCTTTGCTTAGTTCTTCTTTAATTTTAAAAAGTCCAAGGATGATATCGTTGGGCTTTTTCATTTCTACGGTTAACATATTGATAACTTGCAAACGTATTTAAGTAATTAGGTACTTTCCTCTACATTAAATTACTCCTATAGTTTATTCAAATACCCTAAGGCATATCTCAAAACATCAATGATTAACTCTATTATTAAAAACAGCCTAAAAATCACACTATTGTTGCTATTTCCGATAAGTGCAAGTTATGCGGCTGAATATTTAACGTTCTTTTTAGCGGGTCAATCTAATATGGATGGTTATGGTTATGGTTATGTATCTGATTTACCTGCATCATTAAAAAAACAGCAAAACGTAATGATTTTTCATGGCAACGGTGTTTTTGATAACCAAGCAAATGGCGGGGTAGGAAAGTGGGCAACATTAAGATCAGGCCACGGCACTGGGTTCAATTCTGACGGCATCAATAATACCTACTCCAAGCGTTTTGGCGCTGAACTAAGTTTTGCTTCAACGCTTACCAAGCAATTGCCAGGTAAGAACATTGCGTTAATTAAATATGCAGTTGGTGGAACGGGGTTACACCTAAATACGGGTTATAGCAATTGGTCTCCTGATTTTCGAGACGGTGATGCTCAAAACCAATATGACTTTGCTCTGAATACCATTCGAAATGCCTATGCCAATAAAGATATTGATGGTGATGGGGAAATAGATACGTTAACCCCTGTTGGTATCATCTGGATGCAAGGCGAGGCCGATGCACATGCTAGTGAAGCGTCTGCAAATGCCTATTTTACTAACTTAACTCGCATGATGTCCTTATTTCGAGCTGCTTTAAGACAAGACGACATTCCTGTAGTGATTGGTAAAATTACCGACTCTGGTCTCGGTGAAGAAGATATTATGCCTTACATCAAACGTGTTCATTTGGCTCAGCAACAATTTGTTGAGCAAGATATTTGTGCAAGTTATATGGCTAAGACAGACAACTACCCATATAACGAGAAAGATGCTTGGCACTATTTAAGTGAAGGCTTTATTGATATGGGGAAAGACTTTGCGATGGCTTTTATAGAGTTATCTAATAAGTGTAAGCAAAACGTAGTAGATAATTAATCAGTGCTGAAGATGGCCGTAAGCTGCTATCGAAGTGGCTAACAAAGACGTTAGATGTATCGCGTTTATCATTGCTGCTTGTTGTATTGTCGCTGCACTTGCTCATTTGGGCTGTATTATCTTTGGCGAAGACTGGTATCGATTTTTTGGTGCTGGTGAATAAATGGCACGACTTGCAGAGCAAGGGCATTGGTAACCTTCAGTAGTTACCTCTGTGATTGTTCTGATACTATTGGTATGGGCTTTATATGGCCTGTCTGGTGAAAAAATAATTCGAAAACTTCCTTTTATTCGATTAGATTCACCCCTCATTTTGGCAATCGTGTTATTGAGAGGGCTTAGCTTTGTCTTTTTGATGCCTATGTTTCCTGATAATAGCCTCGTATTTGGGTTAGTTAGTTAGTTAGTTAGTTAGTTAGTTAGTTAGTTAGTTAGTTAGTTCAAGTATATGCCTGACCATTAGCGTACTCTGCGCTATAGGTACATGGCAAATGTGGTCTGAACTTGGTATCAATAAATTGCGATAGCATTAGAAAATAGCCTTCAAAAACTAGGTTGATAATTTATTTTTTAGGAAGGGAAAATAAGGTGGTAACAGTTTAAACATTTTATTGCTTCGGTTTACTTTTTTAGTCTTTGTAGCACTAGTGTATGAAGAACCTGTCGGCCTATTTATTATAGAAAAACACTTAGCAGAAACAGCAACCTTGTCTAAGTTATATGTTTTACTCTACTATCATGGTAAAGGTGTCGCTCCTAGATCATTTAAGGAAGCAATTAACTAATCGATAAGTTTGGAGTTAATTGCGTTGGGCATATCGGTGTAATCAGGCAACCGAAAAGCAAAGCATTTTATGATGGAAAGCGAATTGCATAAAGATCAAAATTATAGGTGAGTTCTTTCTTAAACATCAGGTATAAAAAAACCAACCGCTAAGGGTTGGTTTTAATGGTACGACCGAGTGAATTCGAATCACCGACCTCGTCCATGTCAAGGACGCGCTCTAACCAACTGAGCTACGGTCGTACAGAGTTACAACAAGCAACGGCCGATATATTAGCTTTGCGATTTACTTGTTGCAAGCAGTTTTGATGGAAAAACACTATTTTCCTAACCAAGTGGTTATTGATTAATCAATTAGTAACTTTCAATGAGTTATCAAAACGCGATTGCACTATTTTTAATCGCCATGCTAACAAAATAGCTGCCACGGTTAATCCGGATATAAAGCCAATCCAAAAACCTGCTGCGCCCATTTTAGGGACAATAATGTCTGTCATCGCAAGCACTACACCAAAGCTTAAACCAATAAACCAATATGAAATAAAGGTGATCACTAAGATTGATGTTGTATCTTTATAACCTCTTAACGCCCCTGCGGAAATAACTTGTATCGCATCTGAAAACTGAAACAATGCGGCTAAAAACATTAAGCTTGCGGCGAGTTCAATGACAGGTGCTTCATTGGTATAGATAGCGGCAATTTGCTCTCTGAAAATAATAGTACCCAAAGCTGTTACAACAGCGATCATTAAGCCAAAAATAACGGCGTCTTTACAGATGTCTTTTGCGTCTTGGTATTGCTCTTGACCAACGCAATAGCCTACTTTTATTGTCAACGCCATCGCAAAACTTAGTGGTACCATAAACACCAAGCCAGAAAAGTTTATCGCTATTTGATGGCTAGCAACGATATCGGCCCCAAGTGGCGCCAATAATATTGCAACGACCGAAAACAAACTCACTTCAAACAGCAGTGATAGCGCAATCGGAACACCGACTTTTAAGATGTGTTTTATTTCTTTGGTGTCTATGCCGTAAGCACGTTTGAACAATGAAACATTTTCTAGGTGTTTCGATAGGTAAACATAAATTAGCATGCCTACAAACATCGCCCAGTAAACGATCGCTGTGGCTATACCGCAACCTGCGCCACCTAATGCTGGCATACCAAATTCACCATAAATGAAAATATAATTAGCAGGTATGTTAACAATTAAGCCAATGATTGAAATGATCATGGTAGGGCGGGTGAACGACATTCCCTCTGCATAATTTCGTAGTGCTAAATACAGACAGAACCCAGGCGCGCCCCATACAATATAACCAAGGTATTCAAACATTAAAGCGCTAAGCTTTGCGTCTAGTTCAATGTTATTTTCAATCGTTGGTGCTATCAGGTAATACAAGGCTATTACCCCAACACCTAAAACCAATGCAATCCACAAGGTTTGATAGGTTGCGTTTACAATTTTTTTATATGATTTGCTTCCAGCGTACTGCGACACGATAGCCGCTAACGCCATGATCACACCGTAAATTGTTAAGATTAATGGTAGCCAAATAGAACTTGCTACCGCTACAGCTGCCATATCAGTTGAACTGACTCGGCCCGCCATCACAGTATCGGCAAAACCCATTAAGTTCTGAATTAACTGGGCGATTAAAATAGGGTAAGCCAATTTTAATAAGCTTTTGGTATTTTGGAGAAAATGAGGTGATTTCATTGGCTAAATAATGGGTTACAATAGGGAGACTTAAAGACAACACGATGATAGCGATGTTTACCGGTATAGTACAATCGAAAGCCCAAGTTTTTGCACTTAATACACAAAATAATCTTATGGCGTTAACTATAAGTTGTGATCCTATATATATCGACGGATTAGCAATAGGTGCAAGTGTTGCCATCAACGGTGTTTGTTTAACTGCCGTCGGCTTTGGTATGTTGGAAACAGGGCAAGCATATATTAAGTTTGATGTTATTGATGAAACATTAGCGGTGACAAATTTAGATTTGCTAGCGTTAGGTAGCTTTGTAAACTTAGAGCGTTCATTAAAAGCAGGTGATGAGATTGGCGGACACATGGTAAGCGGCCATATTCATTGCCAAGCACCTGTTATTCATATAGCTAAAACACTTGAAAATTGCGCGATTACGTTCGAAGTAAATGAAAATTGGCAACCGTATTTATTTAGTAAAGGGTTTGTCGCAATAAATGGCTGTAGCTTAACGCTTGGTAAGGTGACGGATAATCAATTTACCGTGCATTTAATTCCAGAAACCCTTTCACGGACAAATATTGGCTTATTAACGTTGGGCGATAAGGTTAATATTGAATGTGACCAGCAAACAATGACCATTGTTGAAACCGTTAAAAAGCTTAAACTATAAGGTTTAGCTAGAATACTTGTTCGTCGTCAGCGTCGATGGCGAGCTGAATTTTTTGGTTGTACTCATCAACATGCATATTGAGGTGGATTTCACAGCAACAAGCAGGGCAGTCGTCATAGTAATCTTGATCACCTGCTGTTGGATCTAAAGACAAAAATAAATGATGTCCACAATGAGGGCATTCCACGCGTTTTTCTTTCACAGATAGAGACATGCAGCCTCCTTAATTGCTTCACAAAGGCCTGTTAACCTTAAGTATGAACGGTTTTAAGTAATCTGCTAGTAACAAAAACTGATTAATTGCTAAGCACTTCAATTATAACTAAATTGAGTTTGAATTTAGCAACTACAAACTTCGTTGTTCGTGGAAAGCAATGACACGGTGGAATAATGCTTGTGCTTGCTTGATATAAATACCGCCAAACATATTGGCATGATTCAACACGTGGTAAAGGTTATAAATGTGTTTATTTTGCTCATAATGTGGGCTCAATGGGCTTATAGATTTGTAGCCTTGATAAAACTCGCTAGGAAAACTGCCAAATAGCTCTGTCATTGCGACGTCAACTTCACGATCACCATAATAACAAGCAGGGTCAAAAATTTGAGGCTGTTCGCCAATAAAACCAACGTTGCCATGCCATAAATCACCATGAACTAAGCTAGGCTGTATTTTATGGTGGCAGAGTAAATCATGACAAACTTGGCTTAAATAATCGATGTCGCCCAAATGAATCGACTTCTCGTTAAGTAACTGTAGCTGCCAACTAATACGTTTTTCAGCAAAAAATGTACTCCAATTACTACTCCATTGATTTAACTGAGGTGTATCTCCGATGAAGTTATCTTGATGCCAACCAAATTGTCCGTGGGCTGTTTCATTGTGTAGAGTTGCCAATTCAATGCCGAGCTGATGCCAATGCTCTGCAGTTGGTTGCGAAAAAGGCAACCATTGTAAAACAACAAAAGATTTATCTAGGCTAACATCAATACCAATAACGCCAGGTATGGTGTGTGGTGCAAATACTCGTAAATGATTTAAGCTATCTACTTCGGCTTCTAACTGCTCAAGTTTGTGTTTTGGCGCAATTTTTACGAAGTAACTATCTAGATTGGTCGATAACTTATAAGCCAAGCGGTTTTCACCACCCAATGATAATAATTCATGGCTAGCATTTGTCATTTCCTTGCCGGTATTCTCGGTGATCATGTCAGCAATGATTTTCCACATAGCCTATAGCATCCGTATAGATTAACTAAAAATAAGTATAGTGAATAACTTGGCGGTGTGTTGTTAGAATTTACTGAGCGTTACTCGCAGGGAATTGCCGCTGAACATTTTTCAACGTTTTGTGCATTGAACTCAGTGCAACACGGTTTGCAAGCCAAGACGGAATTTTTCCTTGAGGATCAGCCGAAACGTTGTAACAGATTGTAATAGCGTTATTTTCTATTGGCTTTATTGTCCAAGTCGCATGTTGCAATATAATGCGAATATAGCCTTTGTCGGCGGTAAAGCGCTTGCCTGCATCTGTTTGGGTGATAATAATAGTGCCGCTATTTTCTACGTAAATATCTGAATATACGAACGCTTGTCGTGGTTTTACTGGCCACATTCCCTTTATTGTGGTGCTCATGATAGACCGAGAAGGCGTGATTAACTCTATTGGGGTTACATGTTCTACATTATCTAGCCACTGCTGAATTTTGTCTGGAGAGGTTAAAAACTGTAGTGCTTGATGCGGTGAACCTTCAGTTTTTAAACAAGCATTTACCTCAAGTAGCTTAGTGTGTGTCGCTTGATTAAAGCGTATGTGAATATTGTCCTTGTTTTTGTATTCCTGCCAGCTATTTTTTTGGTCGTAGGCTTGGGTTTCAACGCTAGTTAAACAAGCAGATAAGATGCTGAAAAGACATAATATGAAGTGACTGTTTACACGATTTAAAAACATATTGTCTTATACCATTGCAATGCTAGATGAATTCACCTATATTGCCCGTTTATAACGAATAGTCAGCCGATTATTCGATTTTATTTAACATATTGCAACTGCAATAAAATATAAACATGTGGCATTACGTATGTGTCACCACTGTAAAGGAATCTTCATGCCTGTAATTACTCTCCCTGACGGTAGTCAACGTACTTTTGAAAACGCAGTATCTGTAATGGATGTTGCAGCTGATATTGGTCCTGGTTTAGCTAAAGCAACATTAGCTGGCCGCATTAACGGTGAACGCGTTGATGCGTGTGAAATGATCACCGACGATTGTGACCTACAGTTAATCACAGCAAAAGACGAAGACGGTCTAGAGATTATTCGTCACTCATGCGCTCATTTATTAGGTCATGCTATTAAGCAACTTTTCCCAGACGTAAAAATGGCGATTGGCCCAACAATCGACAATGGTTTCTACTATGACGTTGATTTAGACCAACCATTAAACGATGACGACTTAGCTAAAATTGAAAAGCGCATGCTTGAATTAGCTAAAACCAATTATCAAGTTGTTAAGAAAACTGTTTCTTGGCAAGAAGCGCGTGATACGTTTGAATCACGCGGAGAACCATACAAGATGGAAATCTTAGATCAGAACATTGAAAAAGATGACCGTCCGGGTTTATATCATCACGAAGAATATATTGACATGTGTCGTGGCCCACACGTACCAAGTATGAAGCATTGTCATCATTTTAAATTGATGAATGTTGCAGGTGCATACTGGCGTGGTGATTCAGACAACAAAATGTTGCAACGTATTTACGGTACAGCATGGGCTGATAAAAAGCAGTTAAAAGCTTATTTACAACGTTTAGCAGAAGCAGAAAAGCGTGATCACCGTAAAATTGGTAAAACATTAGACTTATTTCATTGGCAAACTGAAGCACCGGGTATGGTGTTTTGGCATAATGATGGCTGGACGATTTACACAGAACTAGAAAAATTCGTTCGTGAAAAGCTTCATGAGTACGATTACGATGAAGTAAAAGGCCCATTAATGATGGACCGCGTATTGTGGGAACGTTCTGGTCACTGGGACAAATACGCTGAAAACATGTTCACTACTGAGTCAGAGAAACGTGAATATGCAATCAAGCCAATGAACTGCCCAGGTCACGTACAAATTTTCAACCAAGGTTTGAAATCATACCGTGATCTACCATTACGTATGGCTGAATTTGGTTGTTGTCACCGTAACGAACCATCAGGTGCTTTACACGGTTTAATGCGTGTACGTGGTTTCACACAAGATGATGCACATATTTTCTGTACTGAAGAACAAGTACAAGATGAAGTGAAAAAGTGTATTGAAATGGTTTACGACGTATATAAAGCCTTTGGTTTTGAAGATATTTTAGTAAAACTTTCAACGCGCCCTGAAAAACGTATTGGCAGTGATGAAGTTTGGGATAAAGCTGAAGAAGGCTTAGCAAGTGCAATGAATGAGTTAGGTATTAAGTTTGAATACCTACCTGGTGAAGGTGCATTCTACGGTCCTAAAATTGAATTCACACTGCTCGATTGTTTAGGTCGTAACTGGCAATGTGGTACAGTGCAATTAGATTTTGCTTTACCAGGCCGCTTAGATGCAAGTTATGTCGGCGAAGATGGCGAAAAACATGTTCCTGTCATGATTCACCGCGCGATTTTAGGTTCATTAGAACGTTTCATCGGTATTATTATTGAAGAGTATGCGGGTAAATTACCAACTTGGTTATCGCCAACTCAAGCTGTTGTTATGAATATTACCGACAAACAGAGTGAATATTGTAATAAAGTTGTTAAAAAGTTAAAAGAAAACGGCTTTAGAGCAAAAGTAGACTTGAGAAATGAGAAAATAGGCTTTAAAATTCGCGAGCATACTTTAAAACGTGTACCATACTTACTTGTTGTTGGTGGCAAAGAGATGGAAAATGATGAAATTGCCATCAGAACACGCAGTGGTGAAGACCTTGGTAAGATGTCGGTAGATGCGTTTATCGAACAACTAGGCCAAGAAGTCGGTAACCGAACATTAGTATAATCAAATTTTTACAATCCAAACGTGGCTACGTGGCACGTTTGATTTTTATAAAGTTCTTTGGAGGAACAGGCTATTAAAGGTCAAAGAGGCGGTCAAAAAGAACCGGCACATCGTTTAAATGAATTAATTACAGCGTCAGAAATACGTTTGATTGGTTTAGAAGGTGAAGCTATTGGTATTGTTTCGTTAAACGAAGCAATGGATGAAGCAGAAAAGGCAGGTGTTGATTTAGTAGAAATTAGCCCAACTGCCAAACCTCCAGTATGTCGAGTCATGGACTACGGCAAGTTCCTTTACGAAAAAGCAAAGGAACAGAAAGAACAGCGTAAAAAGCAGAAACAAATTCAGGTTAAGGAAATTAAATTCCGTCCTGGTACAGATGAAGGCGATTATCAAGTTAAATTACGTAACTTGAGACGCTTTTTAGAAGGTGGTGACAAGGCTAAGGTAACGTTACGTTTCCGTGGTCGTGAAATGGCCCACCAAGAATTGGGAATAGACTTATTAACTCGCGTTAAGAAAGATCTAGAAGATATCGCATCATGTGAATTCTTCCCTCGTAGAGTGGAAGGTCGTCAGATGGTGATGGTACTCGCCCCAATCAAACGATAATACTTGGTCTTATAAAAGCAAACACGAAAGTGTTTCACCAACTTTATCGATTAACCGGTAATTGAGGCCGACAAGTAGAGCTTATCTTTATATGAAGCTCTCGCCCCTAATTACCAAATTTTAACGGCATAAATGGAGTAATATTTCATGCCTAAAATGAAAACTAACAAAGGCGCTGCAAAGCGCTTTAAAAAGACTGCCTCTGGTGGTTACAAGTGCAAACAAGCTGGTCTTCGTCATATTTTGACTAAGCGTCGTACAAAAGTAAAACGTCATCTTCGTGCTAAAAGCATGGTTGCTGCTTCAGATGTGAAAGCAGTTGATAAATTACTACGTAACGCTTAATTAGAGGAGATTAGCACATGGCAAGAGTAAAACGCGGTGTAGTTGCACGTCGTTCTCACAAGAAAGTTTTAAAGCAAGCTAAAGGTTACTACGGTGCTCGTAGTCGCGTATATCGCGTTGCTTTTCAGGCAGTTACTAAAGCTGGTCAATACGCATACCGTGACCGTCGTCAACGTAAGCGTCAATTCCGTCAACTATGGATTGCTCGTATCAACGCAGCATCTCGTCAAAATGGTTTATCTTACAGTCGTTTCATCAACGGCCTTAAGAAAGCATCTATCGAGATCGATCGTAAGATCTTAGCTGATATCGCTGTATACGACAAAGCAGCATTTGCTGTTTTAGTTGAAAAAGCACAAGCTGCTTTATAATCAGCTTTGAATATTAAAAAGGACGCTATTAGCGTCCTTTTTTCTTTCTTAACGATTAGTTTAGTGCTAATTAGCACTATTTCGGTGTCAAAAGTGCTCACATATACTTATATGTTCCGCGCTTTTTCCTTGAACTAGTACTAATTACCTGCAAACTAGTCAGCTAAGTAAGTTAGGAATAAAATTTATTGTTTTAATTTTAAATACTGAAATTAAGCCAATACATTTTAAAAATATCAAATAAAGGTTGAGTATGAGTCTTGCAGATCAAGTTCTAGCTGTTAATAACGATTTACCTATTCGTACCGACAAACCTGTGCATAGCGGTAAGGTGCGCAGTGTTTACTGGTTAACTGAAACTGATAGCCGTCGTTTAATTGAAGAAAAAGGTTATGATGTACCAGCTGATACGCCATTAGCTATTATGGTGATCAGTGACCGTATTTCTGCTTTTGATTGTATTTGGCAAGGCGAGGGTGGTTTGAAAGGTGTACCTGGCAAAGGTGCTGCGCTAAATGCGATTTCAAATCATTGGTTTAAGCTATTCAAAGAAAATGGTTTAGCAGATAGTCATATTCTAGATATTCCACACCCATTTGTATGGATTGTTCAAAAAGCTCAGCCAGTGATGATTGAAGCGATATGTCGTCAATATATCACTGGCTCTATGTGGCGTGCCTATGAAAAAGGTGAACGAGACTTTTGTGGCATTGAGTTACCTGAAGGGTTAACGCGTGATAGTAAGTTGACTGAACTTCTACAAACCCCGTCAACCAAAGGTGTATTAAAAGGTATCGACGGTGTTCCTGAAGCCGATGACGTTAATATTACACGTAAGAACATTGAGGATAACTTTGCCGCTTTTAACTTCAAATCGTTAGAAGATATTGCCTTATATGAAAAGTTATTAACTCAAGGTTTTGATCTCATCTCTGCGTCATTAGAAAAAATTGACCAAATTTTTGTTGATACAAAATTTGAATTTGGCTACGTCAAAGATACAAATGGTAACGACAAATTAATCTATATGGATGAAGTAGGTACACCTGATTCATCTCGTATATGGGATGGTGAAGCGTATCGCCAAGGTAATGTCATTGAAAACTCTAAAGAAGGCTTTAGACAATTATTGCTTAATCATTTCCCTGAACCGGACATCCTATTAAACAAAGAACGTATGGATGAAAGAGAAGCATTAGCGAATGATAATCCATTACCCGTTGATGTGTTAATGGCGGTATCAAAAACCTATACTGGTATTGCAGAAAAGATTACTGGTCAAAAGATTGAGTTGTCAGCAAATCCTAAAGCAGAAATTGTTACGATTTTACAAGAGCAATATCAGCTAGTTGATTAACATTTAATAGATACCTGCGTAAGTGGGTATCTATTATATTTGCTGTCATACCTGCGAAGGCAGGTATCTAATACTCAATTGTCATGCCTGCGAAGGCAGGTATCTATGTAAGTCATGAGATTGCGGCCTTCGCCACAATGACAGTGAAATGCCGCAATGACAGTGAAATACCACAATGATGGAAATTTTCGTCATACCTGCGCAGGCAGGTATCTAGATCTCCCACAGTCATACCTGTGAAGACAGGTATCTAATACTCAATTGTCATACCTGCGAAGGCAGGTATCTAACTATTCCACGTCTTTCCAAATATCTTCTGATTTTAACTTCAATGTTTTACGTGAAGTTTTCGGTTTCGACGCTGATGCATTAGGGTTTACATACAAGGTTTTTTCGCGTGGTGCTTTTGGCGAGCGTGTCGCTTTATGTTTCTTAGCAGGTTCAGCTTTACTATGATAAACCTTCTTATCTAACGACACGTTATCTTCTCGTGTGACGTCACTACGAAATTTTAGCTCCAAGCCTTTTAGCAAGTTACGCAACACTTGATCTTTACATTCTCGATAATGCTTATGATCTGGCTTACGGCTAAACGCACTTAGCTCACCTTTACTCAAATTAAAGCCAGCGCTTTTTAGCAGGTCAATAATGTCTTCTGCTTTTAAGTTATAAGCAATCTTTAACTTAATGAGAATTAAGTTGTTGTTTAACTTCTTTTCAGCAGGCATTTGTTTGCCTTCACGTTTTCCACGTTTCTGGTTTATCAAACCATTAAGAAATGTCGCAAATCTCACATCAGTTAAGTTAGCAAAATCATCGTCTTCTTCACGTTTTAGCCATTCAGTTACTTGCTGTTTAGTAACAAGCTCTTCGGCCTGTGCAAACGTATCAACCATTTGTTGATCTGTATAATTTAAAATGAAACGCAAGCGTCTAAAAATATCGTTATTATTCACGAATAAGTTGTCTCTTTAAAATAGCTAAAACAAAGCAAGTACTGCTTAATTGCAGGTTATTTTAACATGCTTTTACTGTGCTTGATGCAATGGTTCTAACAAATATTTTTTTTAAGTGGATTTAATTGCTTAATCTTTTGATAAAAACCGCATTTCCCCTACATTTTACATGAATTTTTGTGTAGAATCGTTAGCCATTTTTATTAACCTAATTGTCGATACAAACGTGCTAATAAATTTAGATTTTAGCCACGCCTTGTTGCATTGAGGAACTCATGAATTTAGACGACATTATATTGCAAGCTGAGCAAGCGGTTGCGCAAGCCACAACGCCTGTTGAGCTCGATGCAGTTCGCGTTAACTTTTTAGGCAAAAAAGGCCAGTTAACAGAACAAATGAAAAACTTAGGTAAATTACCTAAAGAAGAAAAGCCAAAAGCTGGTCAAGCAATTAACCAAGCTAAGCAACAAGTGCAAAAGCTTATTACAGAACGTGGTGAATTATTGCGTGCTGAAGAAATCAAAGCAAAATTAGCGGCAGAGTCAATCGACGTAACGTTACCTGGTAATACGAATGAGCTAGGTGGTTTACACCCAGTGACTCGCACGATTGAACGTATTGAAAGTTTCTTCACTGAATTAGGTTTTGAAATTAAAGCTGGTCCAGAAGTAGAAGACGATTTTCATAACTTTGATGCGTTAAATATTCCTGAGCATCACCCAGCACGCCAAGATCATGATACGTTTTATTTCAACCCAAAGTTAGTGTTGCGTACGCAAACATCAGGTGTTCAAATTCGTACGATGGAAGCTGAAAAGCCACCATTACGTATTATCTCTCCAGGCAAAGTATACCGTAACGATTACGACCAAACGCACACACCAATGTTCCATCAGGTTGAAGGTTTGCTCGTTGATAAAAATGTAAGCTTTACTCACCTAAAAGGTATTTTGCACGATTTCTTACATAATTTCTTTGAAGAAGATTTAGAAATCCGCTTCCGTCCATCTTACTTCCCGTTTACAGAGCCTTCAGCAGAAGTAGATGTTATGGGTAAAAATGGTAAATGGTTAGAGGTATTAGGTTGTGGCATGGTCCACCCAAATGTTCTTCGTTCGGTAGGTATCGACCCTGAAGAATATACCGGCTTTGCTTTTGGTATGGGTGTTGAACGTTTAACAATGCTTCGTTACGGCGTAAATGATTTACGTGCTTTCTTTGAAAACGATCTTCGTTTCTTAAAACAGTTTAAGTAGGACCTGCAATAATGAAATTTAGTGAATCTTGGTTACGTGAGTGGGTAAACCCTGCGAACAGCTCTTCCGAATTAGCGCATCAGATCACCATGGCAGGTTTAGAGGTTGACGGTGTTGACCCAGTTGCTGGTGAATTTACAGGTATTGTTGTTGGTGAAGTTGTTGAATGTGGTCAGCATCCTGATGCCGATAAACTTCAAGTAACAAAAATTAATGTTGGCGATGCGTCAACAGATGGCGAATTGATTGATATCGTTTGTGGAGCTAGCAACTGTCGTCAAGGCTTGAAAGTGGCAGTAGCTATGGTAGGCGCAGTGCTTCCTGGCAACTTTAAAATCAAAAAAGCCAAACTTCGTGGTCAACCATCTTTTGGTATGCTTTGTTCTGAATCTGAAATGGGTTTAGCAGATAGCTCAGATGGTATTATTGAATTACCAGCTGATGCGCCAATCGGTACTGATATTCGTGATTATTTAGATCTAAACGACAATACGATCGACGTTGATTTAACAGCTAACCGTGGAGATTGTTTAGGTATTAAAGGCCTAGCGCGTGAAGTAGGCGTACTTAATTCTCTACCTGTTAATGACGTAGAAATTAGCCCTGTAACACCAACGATTGATGATACGCGAGAAATTAAACTGTCAGCACCGCAAGCGTGTCCTCGATACTTAGGCCGTGTTATCAAGGGTATTAATGTTAACTCTATAACACCATTATGGATGGTAGAGAAGCTTCGTCGCTGTGGTGTTCGTTCAATTGACCCTGTCGTTGATGTAACAAACTACGTGTTGTTAGAGCTTGGTCATCCAATGCATGCTTTTGATTTAAACGCTATCGACGGCGCTATTGATGTTCGTTTTGCAAGCAAAGAAGAAAAGTTAACGTTATTAGACGAAAACGAAGTGACGCTTAAAGAAGAAACGTTAGTGATTGCAGATGACAACAAAGCATTAGCAATGGCGGGTATCTTTGGTGGCTTGCACTCAGGTGTTAATGCCGAGTCGAAAGATATCTTTTTAGAAAGCGCGTTCTTTGCTCCGTTAGCTATTTTAGGTAAAGCTCGTCAATACGGTTTGCATACTGATGCTTCACACCGTTACGAGCGCGGTGTTGATCCACAATTACAACGAGATGCAATGGAACGCGCTACGGCACTATTACTTGATATTGTTGGTGGTGAAGCAGGTCCTGTTGTGGAAGCTGTAGCGCAAGAACATATTCCAGCCGTTAAAAATGTAACTCTTCGTCGTGAAAAATTAGACCAACGTATTGGTTTGCATATTGAAACAGCGAAAGTAACCGAAATTTTAGAGCGATTAGGCTTTACCGTTAGCTTTGAAAATAATACTTGGGACGTATCGGTACCAGCATATCGTTTCGATATTTCAATTGAAGTTGATTTAATTGAAGAAGTTGTTCGTATCTTTGGTTACAACAATATTCCAAACGTATCACCAAGTGCTAACTTAACGATGCGTAACCATAATGAAGCAGCTTTGCCACTTACTCGAGTGCGTCAAACATTGGTTAATCGTGGTTTCCAAGAAGCTATCACGTATAGTTTTGTTGACCCTAAGGTTCAACAGCTATTGCATCCTGGTGCAGAGGTGATGACATTACCACATCCAATTTCTTCTGAAATGTCAGTGATGCGTTTAAGCTTATGGACAGGTTTACTTCAATCGGTTGCTTATAACCAGAATCGCCAGCAGTCTCGTGTACGTCTATTTGAAACAGGTTTACGTTTTGTGCCAGATGCATCTGCTGAAAATGGTGTTCGTCAAGATAACATGTTAGCAGGTGTTATTTGTGGTACCCAAAATGAAGAGCACTGGAACATGGAAAAGGCAGCAATTGATTTTTACGACCTAAAAGGTGACGTAGAAGCAATACTTTCCTTAACTGGTGAAGCAAGTGCATATCGCTTTGAAAAAGCTGAAATTGATGCGTTACACCCAGGTCAAACTGCAGCTATTTTCAAAGGTAATGAGCTTGTAGGCCATATAGGTACTGTGCATCCTGAGCTTGAGCGTAAGCTTGGGTTAAATGGTCGTACACTGGTTTTCGAAATTAATTTAGCGCCAGTTTTAAACAGAAAATTGCCATGGGCGAGTGAAATTTCTAAATTCCCAGCTAACCGTCGTGACATCGCTGTAATTGTTGAAGAACAAGTGGAAGCAAAAAAAGTGTTACAACTCATTGAAAATGTTGGCGGAAATTATTTAGTTGATCTAAACTTGTTCGATGTATACCAAGGTCAAGGTATTGAGCCTGGCTTCAAGAGCTTAGCAATTGCGATGACATTGCAAGATGTAGAGAAAACTCTTGAAGAAAAAGATATCAACGATGTTGTAGATCGAGTGGTAGATACCTTAAAAACTGAATTAAATGCATCATTGAGGGATTGATCCATGGCGCTAACCAAAGCTGAAGTGGCAGAACACCTGTGTAATAAAGTCGGATTAAGTAAACGCGACGCAAAAGATATCGTTGAAGTGTTTTTCGAAGAGATTCGTGAATCACTAGAAAACGGTGAGCAAGTAAAGCTTTCAGGTTTCGGCAATTTTGATTTACGAGAGAAAGCTGAACGCCCAGGCCGTAACCCTAAAACTGGTGAAGATATTCCAATCTCTGCTCGTAAGGTAGTAACGTTTAGGCCAGGTCAAAAGCTAAAAAGTCGCGTAGAAGACGGTAACAAGTAATTCTTTTAGCTTCGAAAGCGTTTGGTTAAGTGAAACAAAAGACCGCTATGGCGGTCTTTTTTATGCCCGAAAAATAATTAGAAAGAATCATGAGACGCACAAACTATCCAGATCATGAAGTAGACCAATTAAACTGGCGAGTATTAAAACTCGTATATCCTTATTTGCTTGAGTTTAAGTGGCGTATATCGATTGCTGTTATTTGCTTAATTTTAGCAAAGGTCGCCAGTGTTTATTTGCCGTTTGTACTTAAAGACGTTGTAGATACGCTAGACAGTAGTGTTGAAAACAACCTCATGCTGGTGCCTTTTGGCTTAGTAGCAGCCTACGGACTGGCACGTTTATCTGTTGTACTTTTTGGTGAAATCAGAGATACCTTGTTTGGCCGAGTAACAGAGCGAGCAATACGTCGCATTGGCTTAAAGGTATTTAAACACCTTCATAGCTTAGAGCTTGCCTTCCATTTAAACCGTCAAACAGGCGGGATTTCGAGAGATATTGATCGCGGAAACTCAGGTATTAGCTTTTTAATGCGCTTCATGGTGTTTAATATCGTGCCAACGTTATTAGAGATTGCCATGGTTATTGGCGTACTGTTTTTTAAATACCACTGGGGTTTTGCCGCTATCACGGCTACGTCTATCACGTTTTATATTAGTTACACCATCTATGCAACTGAGTGGCGTACAGGGTTTATTCGTGCAGCAAACAAAGCCGATTCGTCCTCTAATACACGGGCTATAGATAGTTTGCTTAACTACGAAACAGTTAAATATTTTAACAACGAAGACTATGAAGCAAATCGCTACGACGCGCAGCTTGCTCAATGGGAAAAAGCCAAAACGCAAAACAGATTGTCACTATTTGCCTTAAATGGCGGGCAAGCAACAATAGTCGCTGTTGCGATGACCTCTATGTTAGCGTTGGCTGCTCATCAAGTTGTCCATAATCATATGACGTTGGGTGATTTTGTCTTAATCAATGCCTTTATGATGCAACTTTTTATGCCACTTAACTTTCTTGGCTTTGTTTATCGGGAAATTAAAGGATCACTTGCCAATATCGAGGGCATGTTTAGCTTGCTACAAAAGCAGCCAGCAGTTACCGATAAAGCTAATGCAAAAGCATTAACAGTAGACACAAGTGCGATTTCTTTTGAGGACGTTACATTTGGCTATCATAAAGATCGTGACGTATTAAAAGGTATCAGCTTTGATGTACTTGCTGGGCAGAAAGTCGCGATTGTTGGTGATAGTGGTTCGGGGAAATCGACGATTGTTAAGTTACTGTTTCGGTTTTACGATACAGCAAAAGGGCGGATCGCAATTGATGATCAGGCGGTTGATGACGTAACGCAGAATTCATTGCGTCAGCATATTGGAATTGTGCCGCAAGATACCGTTTTATTTAACGATTCTATTTTTGAAAATGTGCGATATGGCAAGCCAGATGCGTCTGATGCAGATGTTCGTATGGCATTGAAAATGGCATATCTTGATGATTTAATCTCTAAATTACCTGATGGTGAACATACCATGGTAGGCGAGCGTGGATTGAAACTTTCTGGTGGTGAAAAACAGCGCGTTGCAATCGCCCGAACGTTGTTAAAAAATCCAGAGATTTGGGTTTTTGATGAAGCAACAAGTGCACTTGACAGTTATGCTGAACAAGAAATTTTGAAGGCTATTCGTTCCGTTGCCCGCGATAAAACCACTTTAGTTATTGCTCACCGATTATCAACGGTTACCGATGCCGATATCATTTTGGTGATGTCTGATGGTAAAATTGTAGAGCAGGGCAGTCATCATGAACTTCTAGCGCTGCAAGAACGTTATTTTAATATGTGGCAACTTCAACAAACATCGTAGTACCTTATGTCATTAAAATTTTTACCCTCACATCAACCGGTTATTGATGTCACGAAACATTGGCTATTCGATATTGTTATTGGCTTAAATTTTTGCCCGTTCGCAAAAAAAGAGTGGCTTAATAATACCATTGGTTATTGTGTAGACGATGCCGCTGCAATAACGCCGGCAATCGATCATTTATTAACGCAATGCGATAACATGGCGAGCAATAATCAAATTGAAACAAGCTTGATGATATACTCGAAAGGCTTTAGTGACTTTGATGAATATCTTGATTTGTTAGACCTCGCTCAACAGTATTTAATTAATGCTGGCTTTGAAGGCGTGTTTCAATTAGCGAGTTTTCATCCTCATTATTGTTTTGATGGCTTAACTGATGATGATGTAGAAAACTATACCAATCGTTCTCCTTATCCAATGCTCCATATCATTCGAGAAGAGAGTATGGCGAAAGTGCTCAGCGTTTATAAGAATCCAGAACAAATACCAGAAGATAATATGGTGATTGCAAAAGATAAAGGCACTGCGTTTTTTCAACAGTACCTTCTCAACAAGGACGACTAACGGATGGAGCAGTATATTCAAGAGTTTCTTGTTATTGCACTTGTCCATTTGTTGGCCGTTGCAAGTCCAGGTCCTGATTTTGCGATTATTTTGAAACAAAGTATTCAACATGGGCGAAAAACAGCGCTATATACTAGTGCTGGCATTGGGTGTGGGATATTAGTGCACGTGATTTATTCACTTGTCGGTATTGGATTAATCATTGCGACAACGCCAAGTTTACTCAGTGGGTTAAAGTATATTGCAGCAGCTTATTTTTTATATATTGCGTGGCATGGTCTTCGTGCTAAAGCGCCAGCAACCAATACTCAGCAAGATAATGAAGTTGAACGATTAGCCGTTGATAGGAAAGCGCCTAGCAATAGAAAAGCATTTACCACAGGCTTTCTGATCAATGCGCTAAATGTAAAGGCGACCCTTTTCTTTGTTAGTTTGTTCTCAATGGTTATTTCTATTGATACGCCAACGTCAATTAAAGCTACTTATGGGCTTTATATGGCCATAGCAACGGGTCTTTGGTTTAGTGGACTATCACTGGTGTTAAGTCATCATAAAATTCGAAACAAAATCATGAGCAAAGGCTACTGGTTGGATCGAATAATGGGCTTAGTGTTATTAATTCTTGCCATTGAATTAGTGGTAAGTGATATCGGTTAGCATTTAGTTAACATAGTTTTTTTGTTATGATTTTCTTAATTTATCTTAGTAGGTGTTGTTAGTGGATAAAATCTCAGTTGTTCATGTTGGCGGTAGTGTTGAACAAGCATTAAAAGGCGAATACCGTATTAAGCCTAAAGAAGTATTGTTAGAGGCTTGGCGAAATACCATTAAAAGTAGGGCATCTATTAATGGCGCATTGTTGATTGTTTTAGTTATTGGTATGTTTGCGACAATGGTGCTGGCAGAATTTCTTGGTGGTTTAGAGGTTGTCAATGCTGATCCTCAGCGCTTATCTATCTTAAATCTTGCTGTCACTATTATCATTTGGCCGTTTCTTGCAGGTGTTGAAATGATGGGTATTTTTCAAGTTATTGGATTAAATACCAGAGCAAAACAAGTGTTCTCCTTTCTAAAACGTGGTAGTTGGGTTGCCGTTGCCGCACTTCTAAGCTCAGTTTTAGTTGGCTTAGGTTTACAACTCTTTATTGTACCGGGTATTTTTCTCGCTGTTTGTTTCTCCTTGATTGTGCCATTAGTTATCGATAAGAAACTATCACCACTACAAGCAATTGTGCTGTCAATCAAAGCATTGCGTTTCCAGTGGTTTAATATTTTTGCGGTTTATTTACCGCTCGCTTTAGCCTTAGTGCTGATTATTTTGCCTTTTGCTCAAACATCATCGGCTGGCTCTGCAATGTTTGGCTTTGTATTCTTTCTTTTTGCTATGAGTTATCTCGCACCTATGTACTTTCATGCAAAAGGGATATTATATCGTGAAATTTTTGGAATTACCGTGAATGGACAAGCAACGACTACGGTATCTGATTCAGGAACGTTTGACGCATAAATGAAAAAGTTTAGTGTTAAAGCTTTAGCTATTGCCGTATTTGCAGTGGTTTTAGCTTACCCTTTTACTAAGCCAACAACCGCACCGCAAAGTGAGGTTGCACCATCGCCTGATGCTATGGAAAAAGAAGATAAGCAGGCGATAAAAATCAACCAGAAAAAAGAACATGAAAAAGAGCAACCATATACCGGAAAAGTACCTAACTTTGCTCAATACAAAGATGTTAAGCAGAAAAAGACGGCATTCTTTAACTACTTAAGACCTGTTGTTGAAAATCAAAACCAACAAATTTTAGCTCAACGCACTCAGCTATTAACGCTAGCTGAAAAGCTCGGTTTGGAAGAGATCTTAACCGATCAAGAAATTCAATGGCTTGATGATTTAGCTAAACAATACCGAGTAAGGAATATCGACTCGCCTATGTTGCAAATTCAACACCTACAAAAACGTGTTGATGTAGTGCCGGTAGAGCTTGTTCTTGTTCAAGGTGCTAATGAATCAGCTTGGGGAACTTCTCGATTTGCTCGTGAAGGTTTAAATCTGTTTGGTATGTGGTGCTATCAAAAAGGTTGTGGCATGGTGCCGAATTCTCGTACTGAAGGGCTAACCCATGAAGTGGCTTCCTATGAAACGCTTGAGGAAACCGTAGCGGCGTATTTGCGTAACTTAAACACCAACAATGCGTATTTGGTGTTTCGGAGTATTAGAGAGCAGCTAAGAGCGTCAGAGCAGCCATTAACTGCAGAGATATTAGCAACCGGACTATTACCGTATTCTGAACGTGGTAGTGACTATGTTTTAGAGTTAACGAATATGCTCAGACATAACCAGGCGTTTTTTAACGGCGCCGAAACAGCGCCGTAAGGTTATTTAGCATTTATTAAAGTGTTACTTTAATCATCGCACTAACAACACTCTCATCATCTAAACCACTAATTCCGTATTTATTGTTCCAATACGAATATTCAATACCCGCTTCAAAATGACCTGGCTTTTCAAAGTAATGACCCACATCAACTAGTAACTGTGGGTTGAAGTGAAATTCCGATTCGTGATCGTCGGCAGCACTAGACCAATCGAAGAAACCATTAAAACTTACTTTGTGATTAGCCGATGGGAAGTTATAACCCCATGACATCGTCAGTTGGTAATCGTCGTCAATATTGTCATTGTTGGCATAATAAACATTTGCTTTAACAAATGTGAAGTGCGGAATCGCTAAGTCTGTACCTATGCCAACCAAAACATTATCAAAACTACCGAAAGTATCTGATGACATCTCAAAGGTAGTTGCGAGGTAGGTGTCTTTGATAATGCCGAAAGACATGTCTTTACCGAATGCGTAAGATAAGCTTAAACGTGGTGATATTTCACCGTATGTGCCTTTAAATTCAGGGGTTTCATTGTCAGCATCGGCTAAAGTGCGGTCGGCAAATAGAAATAAATCACCCCAGTTATGACCAGAGACATGTTCAAAAGTAAACACATCAATAGAATCATTGGTTAACACTTCAAAGTCTGAAGTATTCTTTAAGTAACTAAAGCTATTGCTACTCCATAGAGTCTCTGCAGTTACGTTACCAGAAAGCGCAAGCGGCAGGGCAGCGATTAGAGACGAAAGTTGTGCATTTTTCATGTGTTTATCCAAAGAAAGCAAATTTTAATACAAACAATAATGCTAAAAATAGCACACTGATATTTAGCGACTTGAACTCGCCGCTGAAAATGCGAACGAGAGCGTATGAAATAAAACCAAAGGCAATACCATGGGCAATAGAAAACGTTAATGGCATTGTGATGCATATCACGGCTACAGGCACGGCTTCGGATAGATCATCCCAATCGATATGAACTAAACCAGCCAACATCAGAACGGCGACATAAAACAGCGGGCCAGATGTTGCAAATGCTGGAATCATGCCGGCAAGCGGTGAGAAAAATAATGAGAGTAAGAATAAACCACCCACGACTACTGCAGTTAAGCCCGTTCGGCCACCAGCAGCTACACCTGCTGTACTTTCAACATAACTTGTCGTGGTAGAGGTACCTAACATTGAACCAGCTACCGTTGCGCTAGAGTCAGCAAGCAGTGCTTTGCCTAATCGGGGTAATGTACCGTCTTTGGCAAGTAAGTTACCGCGCTGTGCAACCGCGATTAACGTACCTGATGTATCAAACAAATCAACAAATAAGAAGGCAAAGACAACACTTATCATGCCAATTTCAAGCGCACCAGAGATATCTAAAGCCATAAAGGTTGGTGCTAAACTTGGTGGCATTGACATTATACCGCCATATTGCACTTTACCTATGAGCAGGCCTAACGCAGTAATTGCCAAAATAGAAATCATTACTGCACCATTTATGCCGCGCTTTGCTAAACCAACGATTAAGAATAAACCGATGGCCGCTAAAATAGGCTCAGGAGCGGTAACATCGCCCAAAGTTACGAATGTTGCTGGATTATCAACGACAAAACCCGCATTTTTCAATGAAATAAATGCTAGGAATAAGCCGATACCTGCTGCAATACCAAAGCGCAATGATTGCGGAATAGAATTGATTATCCATTCTCTGATATTAAATAAACTTAACACGGTAAAAATAATACCTGAGAAGAATACACCACCAAGCGCTACTTCCCAGCTATAACCCATGTCTAATACCACGGTATAGGTGAAAAAAGCGTTCAATCCCATCCCAGGTGCAAGTGCTATTGGGTAATTAGCAACAAAGCCCATAATGAAACAACCAATAGCAGCTGCTAAACAGGTTGCGACAAAAACTGCGTCTCTATCCATGCCTGCATCAGATAGCATTGCTGGGTTAATAAAAATAATATAGGCCATTGTTAGGAATGTCGTTATTCCCGCAATGACCTCTTTTTTAATGGTGGTATTGTGCTCGGTTAATTGAAACCATTTTTCAAGCATGGTGTTTGCCTTTTGATAAACAAAGTAAATGTAAAAAGTATCTCGAGTTCACCGAATAGGTGAACTTGCTAACTTACGTTAATAATATTGACTTGTTGTAAGGTGTTTTCTGGTTGTTGTTTTATAGGTTTTGCTGTTAATTCGGGCTCATCGAAAACAATATCACCATCAACAACATTAGAATCTTGGTTAATGGTTTTGAAATCAAATAGCTCATCGTCACATAAGTGTGAAGGCACGACGTTTTGCATCGCGGTGAACATAGACTCAATACGCCCAGGAAATTTATCATGCCAATCATTGAGCATTTGTTTAATGTTTTGACGTTGTAAGTTAGGTTGAGAACCACATAAATTACAAGGAATTATTGGGAATTTTTTTAACTCACTGTATTGAATGAGCTCACTTTCTTTACAGAATGCTAAAGGCCTGATCACAACATGTTCACCATTATCTGAGACCAATTTAGGTGGCATACTTTTTAATTTTCCACCGTAGAACATGTTAAGCATCATGGTCTCAATCATGTCGTCACGGTGATGCCCTAATGCTATTTTCGTTGCATTTAACGATTTAGCTGCCTTATACAAAACTGCGCGTCTCAAACGAGAGCAAAGGCTACAGGTGGTTTTACCTTCAGGAATTTTTTCTTTAACGATGGCGTAGGTGTCTTCTTCTACGATTTTATATTCAACGCCTAGAGACGATAAATACTCAGGTAAAATATGCTCGGGAAATCCCGGTTGTTTTTGATCTAAGTTGACCGCGACCAGTGAAAAGTTAATCGGCGCTGACTTTTGTAGCAACATTAAAATGGCAAGCAGAGCGTAACTGTCTTTACCACCAGATAAACACACCATGATTCGATCGCCATCTTCAATCATGTTGTATTGTGCAATTGCCTGGCCTACATTTCGGCGCAGTTTCTTTTCAAGTTTTGATAATTGCGTTTGTTGTGTTGCAGTAAGCTCAGTCATTGAATAAATACCCTAGAAAAATCGCGGGCATTATACCTGATGATCTAGCTGATCAAAAACGAAAAAAAGCAGTAGAGTGTAATCGACACATAACTGCTTTTCATTTATGGGATTTATTAACTAAAAACCGTCCGGCTTAAGGGCTAAAACATCGCAGTTTAAACGATCGATAACGTGTTCGGCAGTATTTCCAATGAGGGCTGCTGAAATACCTGTTCGACCTACAGTACCTAAAATAACCAGTTCAGCATCGAGTTCATTTGCCATATTCTCAATGACATCTTCGGGTAAACCTTCTCTTACAAAGGTATGCGCTTCATCGATACCAAATTTGTTGGCATGTTCAACCATGGCTTCTTGATGATGACTTTTCACATTATCGTTATACTCCATGGCATTAAACTCAGGTATTTCTATGGCGATATTAACTGGAGTACCAGGAAAAGAATTCACTAAATTTGCATTGGCATTTATGATATTCGCTAGGTTTTTAGCTTCTTCGGTAATTTTATCATTAAGTGCAACATGCTCCGCTTCATCACTTCCTACATTAATTGCAGCAAGGATGTTGCCATTTTCAGGCCATAAGTGCTCTTTAACGAGTAAAACAGGGCAAGGGCATTTGCGTAAGATATGCCAGTCGGTTGGCGTGAAAATAACAGCTTTAAATTTATCGTGCTCGTGTGTGCCTTTGATCACTAAATCAAATTGTTGAGATTCAACTTGATCAATAATGGCCTCAAAAGGGCGGTTATGCCAAACGACTTTTACATCAATGGCTAAATCTGCTGTATTCAAATCGCTGATAATTTCGTTGATCCATTGTGTTCTGCTTTCAATAACAGAGCCACGCATTGATTCACGCTCTTCACTCGATAACATGGTTGTCATCTCGTAAGAAAAATCAAAGATAGAAAGAAAGGCGGTAATTTTTGCTTGGTTTTTGCGTGCTAATTCAATTGCTCGAGCTAATGCTTTTTGGCTTTCTTGGGTAGGGTCTATTACCACAAGTAGGTTTTGATATTTTTCCATGCTAGTCGCCTATATAAACAAAGTAATGTTGTTACTATGTCAAATAATATAGTTTAAAACCTTGTTATAAATCAAAATTAAAGTTTGAAAAACAAGGTTTTAGTGCAACTAAAAAATGTGGTTTATTAGATATATTCTCTATAACCAACTACATACCCGCAATTTCAGCTAACTCTTCAATATTATTGATGGTAATGAATTTACCATTAACCGTAAGTAAATCTTGCTTGTCAAAACGGTTTAATAAACGAGAAATTGTTTCAACGGTTAACCCTAAGTAATTACCTATATCACCACGAGTCATAGATAATCTAAACTCGAAAGGGGATAAGCCACGTGCTTTTTGACGGTTACTTAACATAACGACAAAGGTGGCTAAACGTTGCTCTGCATTTTTACGATTAAGTAAAGATAGCATTTCTTGATCTGTCTTTATTTCATCACTCATCAAACGGAATATTTGTGTTCTTAATTTAGGCATATTGTTAGAGAGCAAATCTAACGTAGTAAAAGGAATCTCACAGACCATTGATGTTTCTAACGCTTGAGCAAAGCTCGGGTGGGTTTTGTTTGCGATTGCGTCAAAGCCTAATAAATCACCTGCTAAATGAAAGCCTGTAATTTGCTCTTCACCTTGGCTATCAATGATATAGGTTTTAAACGTACCTGTTCGCACAGCAAATAGTGAGTTTAATGCTTCACCATTTTGGAAAAGTTTGTCACCTTTGTGTACAGGTTTTTTTCGATCAATGATTTTATCGAGTAAATCAAGTTCTTGATCATTGAGAGAAAATGGTAAACAAAGTTCACTGATACTACAGTTTTGACAATGAATGTGTTGCTGAGCTGCACAATTTTTAGCTGACATGTATGACCTGATACTAATTCCTTTAATTAGTATATTCTAATTAATGACATTACTAGATGCAATTAATAAGGTGTAAAGGCCGTAAACAATCATCAACAAACCAGTACATTTACGTAACACGGTGTTACGCATAAGTGACTGAACGTAATGAATGCCATAAGACATTGATAACAAGGCGGGGAGGGTACCTAAGCCAAAGCAAAATAATATAAAAGCTCCGTTGACGGCACTGCCGCTTGCTAAAGCCCAAGTCAACATTGAATAAACTAAACCGCACGGCAACCACCCCCACAAAGCCCCAAGGCCAACAGCTTGAAACGGTCTATTAACCGGAATGAAATGTTTAGTTAGTGGTGATATTAGTTGCCATAAACGCTTACCGATAATCTCAATTTTACCGATGATTAACCACCATTGTGCGATGTAAAAACCCAGTAAAATAATAAAGATAGAAGAGATAACATGCAGGTAAATAGGATTAAAACCAGTGCTTTTTACTGCAAGAGAGCTAGAAAAACCGACTATTGAACCAATAAGCGTATATGAGGCTAAACGGCCTACATTATAGCCAAAAACAAGTTGAAATTTTTTGTATGTTGCATTTTTTCCAATGGCATTTGTTAACATGCCAGTAATTCCGCCGCACATCCCTAGGCAATGTCCGGCACCAAGTAAACCAACTAAAAACGCAGAGAAGTAATCAAAGTTCATTGGTTTGAGTTTTATCTTCGTCTTTAGGTTTTTCTTCTTGTTTTACAGTATCCGTTTTATTTTCTTCATCATAGAGGATACTCATGCCTTCTTTTTCGAGGTCTTCAAATTGCTCTGATTTTACTGCCCAAAAAAACAGGTATATACCGATAATAGTCAGCAAAACGGCAATTGGTATCAACACATAAATAACCGTCATTTTAATAGCCTCAATGAATTAGTTACGACAAGGATTGAGCTTGCCGACATGCCGATAACTGCAAAGTACGGTGTAATATAGCCCGACATAGCTAAAGGTAGCACAATCGCATTATAGCCAAACGCCCAAGCGTAATTTTGGCGAATAATACGCTTTGTTTTTACAGCAACATTTAACAAGGTTGTCATTGAGTCTAACTTGTTATTTAACAAAATAACATCGGCGCCATTTTTTGCGATATCAGCACCGCTGCCCATAGCAATAGATAAATGAGCAGCACTAAACACTGGTGTGTCATTAATACCATCACCCACCATAACAACATTATGGTTTTGTTGTGCAGCTTTAAGCTTTGACATTTTATCTTTTGCGCTTAGTTGGCTATGTGCTTCATCGATAGACAGCTTGTCTATTACTTGTCGACAACCTTCTTGGTTATCGCCTGAAAGCAATAAGGTTTTAGCACCTTGTTTTTTGATGCGCGCCAATAGTGGCTGAGCGTCTTCGCGGATGGTATCTTTTAGCTGAATAGCCGCAATCAATTTATTATCTAACAACACGACACATGCTGCATTTTTTACAAATGTTGAAATGCCTTCACTACTCGCTATTTGATCAAGTATCCATTTCGATTTACCAACAACTAGCGTTTGATTGTTAATGATCGCCTTAACGCCACAGCCTGCAATAATTTCGACATCATTTATTCTGGTATTACTGTCAAAATAAGGGTGAAAAGCTTGCGCTATGGGATGTTCTGAATAGGCTTCGGCACTTGCAATATAGGTCAGTAACTCTTTTTTTGTAAACGGTGCATCATAAAGTTCAACATGGTCAATCGTGAATTGACCTGTCGTTAAGGTGCCTGTTTTATCAAACGCGTACAAATCAATTTGCGGCATGGTTTCCATCACGTGTGCCGATTTGATCATGATACCGGAGCGATTAAGCTTGGTGGTTGCACACGTTAATGCAGTAGGCGTTGCCAATGATAAAGCACATGGACAGGTTGCTACTAGCACTGAAAGGGTGATCCAAAACGCCTCTTCAGGCATGTGCTGGCTCCAATAGAGTGCTGTAATGCTTGCCATAACAAGAATTAAAGCAACAAAGTACTGGGCAATTCTATCTGAAAATTTTGCTAACTGAGGTTTATGACTTTGTGCCGATTCACTTAAACGGATCAACTGGCTTAAGAAAGAATCACTCATTAAACTCGTGACGCTAATGGTTATGTTGCCGTCGCCATTAATCGTACCGGCAAACACTTTATCACCTTGAATTTTCGATACTGGCTTTTGTTCACCTGAAAGCATAGCTTCGTTAACTTGGCTTTGGCCATGACTAATTAAACCGTCAGCTGGAATTGTTTCACCGGGCTTGATAAGCACACTATCTTGTAGTTGTAATTTTTTAGCGGCAATTAACTTAGGGTGGCCATCTTCAATGATGGTTGCCGATAGCGGCATAAGTTTTAATAAGTTTGCTGATACTTGAGCTGCTCGATTACGCGCTCTAAACTCTAGAAACTTACCGATAAGTAGCAAGAACGTGAACATTGAAACCGATTCAAAATACACTTCTCCTTGGCGTGTTACTGTTGCCCAAGCACTAGCGGTATAAGCAAGCGTTATTGCAATTGATACTGGGACGTCCATCGATAAACGACGCACTTTAAGAGCATTAATAGCACCTGTATAAAAAGGGTAGGCGCCATAACTAATGATCGGGAATGATAAAATCATGCTTGCCCAACGCAGATAGTTCTCGTTGTGGGAAGACATATCGGAAAACGCACCGAAATATAAACCGATGGCGATCATCATAACTTGCATCATTAAGATGCCTGAAATACCAAGGCGTTTTATAAAAGATTTACTTTGCTGTTGGTTAAGCTCTTCTGCAATACTGGCTTTAAAAGGAAGGGCATGGTAGCCAATCGCATCGATTGCTGCCAAAATTTCGCTGAGCTTTATTTCTTCGTCTAACCATTTGACAGTTGCTCGTTGTGTTGTTGCATTCACGGTGATTTGTTTGACACCAGTAAGTTGAGATATTTTCATCTCAATAAGCCAGGCACAGGCAGCGCAACTAATGTTATCAACAGTTAGAATGGATTCTTTGGTATCACCGTCTTGGTGTATGAATTCATTTTGTAAGGCATCATCATCAAGCAGTTTATGCTTTGATAGCTGGTCGGGGACTAGTATTTCACCTTTGTTAGCCGGCTCAGTTCTGAATTTATAGTAATCAACTAAGCCGTTATCTACGATAGTTTGGGCAACAGCCTGACAACCAATGCAGCACATTGGCTGCGAGGATTCGTTGATGTTGACAGATAATTCGAGCCCATGAGGAATGGGCTCATTGCAATGGAAACAGCTTTTTGTCATTAGTTTGCTTGTGCAGGGTCTGGCTTAAGTTCAATAAAGTTTGCTTGTGGTAAATAAACCTCTTGTTGAATTTTCCAATTATTTTCAAAAGAGCTTAGCGTCAATTTCCATTTGCCTTTAACCGGCTCATCGAATATATGGCGGAAATGGCCGTTACCATCTGGCGTAAGCGCTAAATAAAAGTCATTAGCTGCTAAGGTAGGGTGAAAAAAGTTCGCATTTAACACAGGAAATTCTTTTTCGATGCCGGTAGGTTTAATCACAAGTTCGTTGTTAATCATTTGTAACTCAAAGCGCATACCTAACTTTTGAGCCATTTTTACTTTTGATACTTGCATGTTAATGGCTTTACCTTTCTTGTAATAATCTCCTGCTACAAGAGGATCTGGTTCATCTAATGCAATAAATAATGTCGCGATACCAGCAACAACAGCCGAAAATGGTAAAATGAATACTAACCATGCCCAAGGCTCTTTGTACCAAGAAGTTTTCATAAAAATTAGTCACCTAAAAAGTTTTAAATATTGTACTTGTTTTAGTGGTTTGCACCAAGAAAAAGTCACTGAAATAACAAGATTTAAATCAAAAAAAAGCCCTATCAAAGGATAGGGCTTTTTACACTGAAGTTTCAGTGATTATTTTTCAGATAAGCTATGAACATAAGCACTAATTACGTGTATTTTTTCTTCGCCTAAAATGTCTTTCCAAGCAGGCATTACACCAGCACGACCGTTTTTGATAGAGGCTTGAACAGCACGCTCAGAACCACCGTATAACCAAACGTTATCGTTTAAGCGTGGAGCGCCAAGGTCAATACCCATCGCAGCGCTACCTTCACCATTTGCACCGTGACATGCTTGACACATCGCAAACTTGGCTTTTCCAGCTTCAGCGTTACCTTCTTTGGCTTCACGTCCGCTTAAGCTTAATACGTAAGCTGCAACATCTTTCACGCCTTCATCACCACCTACCATGGTTCCCCAAGCGATCATACCCTGTGCTTTACGGCCTTCAATTAATGTGTACTTAATGTCAGCAGGAGAGTGGCCATACAACCAATCATCATCAGTAAGGTTAGGGAAACCTGTTGTACCACGAGCGTCTGAACCATGACACTGTGAACAGTTTTGAATAAATAAACGCTGACCAACTCTTAATGCTTCACTGCGATCAACCAGTGCTTTTTGAACTGCAGTTAGCGCATCATAATCACGAGTGTTGAAGTCAATTTCAGCATCTTTTGCCGCAGCAATATCTTCAATTGAATACGTTGCATACTTAGCAAATATTTTTCCGTAAGTTTCGTTTGCACGAGCAACTTCACGATCATACTCTACTAATGTACCTGAGCCTTCTTGCAAATTTGCTTGTGCCTGTGATTTTGAGTCTTCAAGTGTTACAACATTTTGGTTTGATGATTTCCAACCAAGTAGGCCGTTCCAGTTAGAGCCAAAAACACCAGGGTACATTGCTAAGTATAAGAAGCCCCAAACGATTGTTAATAAGAAGAACGTGCTCCACCATTTTGGTAGTGGGTTATTTAGTTCTTCAATGCCGTCGAATGTGTGTCCCATTGACTCACCTTCTTCAACACCAGCGAAGTTCTTTAAACACAAACGTAGCAATAAGTAACAACCTACTAACGTTCCTAATGTTAGAACTGCAATCCATATACTCCAGAAGCTAGACATTATTATTAGTCTCCTGTTTGTTAGTTTCTTCTTTGCGGTCTTCTTCAAAAATTGAGTTTGCAGCTTTATCAAACGAGTTGTTTCGTTTCCTGCTGTATGCCCAGACCACAATGATGATAAATAGTGTCAATATAAGGAGGGCAATTAGCCCTCTTAACGTTCCGTAATCCATGGTGCTACTTCAATGCGTGGCCAAGTGATTGCAAGTAAGCAATCAAGGCTTCCATTTCAGTTTTACCGGAAACCGTTGTTTTAGCTTCAGCAATTTCTTCAGCTGTATATAACGGAATCGGGTTACCATTTTCGTCTTTGTGTGAACGATTGCGCGTTAACATGTTAAATGTTGCCATTTTCTTAGCTGTTAACTGACCATCTAACGTGTTTACATCTAACCACTTAAACGACGGCATGTTCGACTCTGGCACAACAGAACGAGGATCGATTAAGTGAGCACGGTGCCAATCGTCTGAATAACGACCACCAACACGAGCTAAATCAGGACCTGTACGTTTTGAACCCCATAAGAATGGGTGTTCCCAAACGTGCTCACCTGCAACACTATAGTGACCGTAGCGCTCAGTTTCTGCACGGAACGGACGAATCATTTGGCTGTGACATGTGTTACAACCTTCACGGATGTATATATCACGACCTTCTAATTCTAGTGCTGTATATGGGCGCAAGTTTTCAACTGGCTGAGTTGTTTCTTTTTGGAAGAAAAGCGGAGTGATTTCCACTAAACCACCAATACTAATAGCGAAGATTGTCGCAACGAAGAACCAGCCAATGTGTTTTTCTAATTTTTCATGTTTGTTTTGCATGTTCAATCTCCTTAAGCTGCTTCAACTTTTTTAAGGCTACCATCTTGAGCGCCTATCGTTTTGAACATGTTGTAAGCCATGATTACAAAGCCTGCTACTACTAATACACCACCTAAGAAGCGCATGAAGTAAAACGGGTAAGAAGCAGTTAAACTTTCAACGAAGCTGTAGGTTAATGTACCGTCAGCATTTACAGCACGCCACATTAAACCTTGCATAACACCTGAAATCCACATAGCTACAATGTATAAAATAATACCTGCAGTGTGCATCCAGAAGTGAATGTTGATTAAACGGATGCTGTACATACGTTCTTGGTTAAATAGAATTGGAATTAAGTGGTACATTGCACCAATTGAAACCATTGCAACCCAACCCAAGGCACCAGAGTGAACGTGACCGATTGTCCAATCTGTGTAGTGTGATAATGCGTTAACTGATTTAATCGCCATCATAGGGCCTTCGAAGGTAGACATACCGTAGAAAGACAATGAAACGATTAAGAAACGTAAGATAGGATCGCTACGTAATTTGTGCCATGCGCCAGATAACGTCATGATACCGTTGATCATACCACCCCATGAAGGTAGGAATAATACAACTGACATCACCATACCTAATGATTGAGCCCAATCAGGTAATGCAGTGTAGTGTAAGTGGTGAGGACCAGCCCAAATGTATAATGATACTAACGCCCAAAAGTGAACGATTGATAAACGGTAAGAATAAACTGGACGCTCTGCTTGCTTAGGAACGAAGTAATACATCATACCCAAGAAACCAGCTGTTAATAGGAAACCTACGGCGTTATGGCCATACCACCACTGCATCATTGCATCGATAGCGCCCGAATATAATGAATAAGATTTCATCATTGAAACAGGAATAGCCATTGAGTTACCAATGTGTAACACAGCAACTGTAATAATAAAGCCACCGAAGAACCAGTTAGCTACGTAGATGTGAGAAGACGTACGCTTGATGATAGTACCAAAGAAGACAATGGCATAAGAGACCCAAACGACAGCAATTGCAATATCAATTGGCCATTCTAATTCCGCATACTCTTTACTGGTTGTATAACCTAAAGGTAAAGTGATTGCAGCGGCAACGATAATTGCTTGCCAACCCCAAAAAGTAAACGAGGCTAAGCCCGGAGAGAACAATGCCGTTTTACAGGTTCTTTGTACTACATAATAAGAAGTAGCAAAAAGCGCACTAGTACCGAATGCAAAAATTACCGCATTGGTATGGAGAGGACGAAGACGAGAATACGTTAACCACGGTGTGTCGAAGTTTAGCGCTGGCCAAATAAGTTGAGCAGCGATAAGAACACCAACAAGCGTGCCAACGAATCCCCAGATCACAGTCATGACAGTAAACTGACGAACAACACTCATGTTGTAGTCAACTGCCGACGTATTACTTTGGTTCATGTTAAGGTTTCCACATTTATAATTATTAAAAAAATGGGTTTGTTAGCCGAGCAAAAATTAAGCTATGTGATTAAGTTATAGTCTAATTTCATGCAAGGCGCACAGATTGATTAAATCGGTTGTGAATATTAAGCAACTCAATAGCAAAAGTCATTAAGATGAAGCCTAAAACCTGTTCTAAATCAAAAAAAAATCAAGATTTGTTACATTTCAGTAAAGAAAATATACAATTCGATGGAATTTCAATAAAATCAGTGCCATGAATAAGCTTAAAACACTGATTATCGCTGTATGTTTTTTAGTCACTGGCTGTGGTGAAAAATCATACAGTACGCTAGATAATGGCAAGTCCTATTGCTTAAATGCTAAGGTCACCTGCCAACAAATTAAAGAATCACATTCGCTTGAAATTCGCGCGAGCGTCGAACAAGTTGTTCCTGAAAATCCATTCACAGTTTTACTGTCGTTTTCTGATATAGATCAAGTCCAAAATGTGACTGGGTATTTAGAGGGGGTATCCATGTATATGGGAAAAATTCCTTTATTGTTTGAACCAGACAAAAATAATGAGATGTATTTTTCGAATGCATTTGTTGGTAGTTGCAGCGATCCCACTATGCATTGGCGTATTGTTATTGATGTTCAATATGTTGATGAGGCAGGCCAGGTCAGTACAATTCAGTTTGTAGATAACTTTTACAGCCAACGTTAGTGATGCTTTTACTTAATTTTAACTAGATTAATTAAGTCAAAGACGTATATCTAGCGTATTGAATTTGCTAGGCTAGTGTATTTACAGTTCTAACGATTTCACGATGGATTTAGCCGTACTTGCAATTTTTATTCCTACATTCTTTTTCGTTTCTATTACACCAGGTATGTGCATGACACTAGCTATGACACTTGGCATGTCGGTTGGTGTAAGACGGACAATGTATATGATGGTAGGAGAACTATTAGGTGTTGCTATTGTTGCCGTCGCGGCCGTTATTGGTGTTGCGTCAGTTATGTTGAAATATCCAGATATATTTGCCGTTCTAAAATATATCGGGGGAGGCTATTTAGGTTATTTGGGCGTTCAAATGTCGCTGTCGAAAGGGAAAATGGCGATAGAGCTTGATAGCGAAGTAGAAACTGGTAAGTTTCAATTATTTGCTCAGGGTTTGATTACTGCAATCTCAAACCCTAAAGGTTGGGGGTTTATGATCGCATTATTACCCCCCTTTATAAATACTGACTATCCAATGGCCCCGCAAATGCTTATCTTACTGTCGGTCATTCTCCTTTCTGAGTTCATCTGTATGACGCTTTATGCTACTGGTGGTAAAACGCTTCGCATATTTTTATCGACAGGTAACAACGTAAAGTTAATGAATCAAATTTCCGGCACGCTGATGATAGGTGTTGGTATATGGTTAGCTATTGGCTAACGCTCTAAAATACATTTTATGTCTACATGATAGCTGCTAGCTAGCTTGCTATTAGTTTCTCAGTTACAACTAAGTACAAAACATTACGTTTACGATGTATGCATTAATGATCATTGCTTCATAATACTGTTAGTTTTTAACAATTGTTCAAAGGAAGTATTTGACGATGAAAAAAGCAAAACCTGGCTATCGTTATGAACCGATAGCAAACGGTATTTACCTTTGTTATTGGGATAACCAAACGACGATTTGTTTAGCTCAATCACATGCCAAAGCAAGCAAATTAAAGGTTTGGGCTGATAAAATTATGAAAGTCCGGATTCAAGAAACTAAAGAGTCTAACGCTCGCTATTTTCATGTTCCAGTCGCTTCTGATTATATAGAGCCTATTGTGGCGTCGATGAAACTTTAAGGGATACAGATGAAATATTTTCTCGCAGGACTAATGCTGTGCACAGCGACAGCTCAAGCAACAGTCATTAAAGAAATTCATATACCTAGCGCTAAGAAAGGCGAAATACTAAAGCTAGTACGTGCAGACTTTAAACAAGGTAAGAAAGTTTGTGTTTATCGGTCTCAAGGCGATAAATTTGTGGTTTCTATTGATAGAGCGAAAAAGACTTTAACTAGGGACTGCAGGCAAAACCTCAAAGCAAAATAACCATGATGTTCGTTCATTGTTAACAAAGAAGCTTGCTATATGGCAGGCTTTTTTTGGAATTTGGTATTCGAGAACCGTCCGATTAAAATTAAAAACAGTACAGTCCGCCGCTATCTTTATGGTGGCAGGGCAGAGTATTAGGAAATGGCTTTTTTAGATTCGTAGAAAAGAAAAAAGACCGCATAAAGCAGTCTTTTAAAAGTGGCTCCCCTGGTCTGATTTGAACAGGCGACACATGACAAATTAATAACAGTACAGTCCGCCGCTATCTTTATGGTGGCAGGGCAGAGTAATAGGAAATGGCTTTTTTAGATTCGTAGAAAAGAAAAAAGACCGCATAAAGCAGTCTTTAAAAGTGGCTCCCCTGGTCTGATTTGAACAGACGACACATGGATTAACAGTCCACCGCTCTAACCAACTGAGCTACAGGGGAATAATCTAATTGTTTTTACGAAGTCACATGGATTAACAGTGCTCCAACCTAAGGCTCTAACAAACTGAGCTCATGGGAATAATCTAATTTTTGAAATACCGCATAACGCCATACTTCTATAAAGTGGCTCCCCTGGTCTGATTTGAACAGACGACACATGGATTAACAGTCCACCGCTCTAACCAACTGAGCTACAGGGGAATAATCTAACGGTTTTACAAAGACACATGGATTAACAGTGCTTCAACCTAAAGCTCTAACCAACTGAGCTACAGGGGAATAATCTAATTGTTTTTTACGAAGTCACATGGATTAACAGTGATTCAACTTATGCTCTAAATTACTGAGCTCAAGGATACATCTAATTTTTCAAATACCGCAAAATGCCATACTTCTATAAAGTGGCTCCCCTGGTCTGATTTGAACAGACGACACATGGATTAACAGTCCACCGCTCTAACCAACTGAGCTACAGGGGAATAATCTGATTTTTTTTACGGAGTCACATGGATTAACAGTACTCCAACCTAAGGCTCTAACCAACTGAGCTACAGGGGAATAATCTAATTGTTTTTACGGAGTCACATGGATTAACAGTGCTCCAACCTAAAGCTTTAAAAAATTAAGCTACAGGGGGATATTTTAATTGTTATTGGCAACCAAAAGCTATTCAGTTGTCGTTAACGGAGCGGAATGTTAAAGGGCGTATGGCAACGTGTCAACACAAAATTAGGAAAATCTTTAAATATTTGTTTGTTTGCTTGTTTTGTCACCAACACGGTTGAAAAATTATCAAAAAATGATGTTGATTTGTTCATAGAATATACCAGTCGTGGCGTGCCATAACTTATCCACTAATACTTTATATATAGTACATTAAACTATGTATAATATGTACCAAGGCAGAGAGATCTGCCTTTTATTTGACAAAACATTAGCTAGCTTTATAGTGTTTAATGTGTTTAGAGGAATGCAACTTGTCATCGGTTAAAGTCAAAGCAACTATCGTAGAAGATAATACTGGCATTAAAAGTCAGCTCCCCATCTTGATCACCGAACAAGGTGAAGTTGGTTCGGTTACCGATTACTTGCTAAAGATGGAATCTGATGATGCCAGCAATTCTTCAATGAATGGTTTTATACAAGCCACTTCTCTGCTTTTAGATTACATGGAAGCTAACAAGGGATTGTTTGAAGACCCTAAAATACTGTTCCAGACGTTTGCTAAACGCTTGTATACAGGCACTATAGGTGAAGATGGACTAGATCCTTCTGGTTTGTATTGGGTGCCAAGCTCAACCGAGAACGTCAATAAACATATACATCGATTAACGGCATTTACAGATTGGCTAGCTAACAAGCAAGGTACCACTCCAATGAACCCTTTGCGTGATGCCACGCCTCACGAGCAACGCCTTAATTACGCTGCTTGGTATCGCAAAAACCAAAATGACTTCCTTGGTCATATTGAAGATAAAACCGTTAATAAAACCATTCGTAAAGCTCGCATAATGAAGGGGCGCACTCCATTAACGAAAACCGAGGACGATGCCATAGCATTCCCTGATAGGCACTGGGAGTCATTCTATAAAGATGGTATTGGCGGAGCAAAAGACCCACGAGTGGCGCTAAGAGATAAGCTCATACTGCTTTTGATGCACGGTGGCGGGTTACGTGAAAGTGAAGCAGCATTGCTTTGGGAGACTGATGTATTTGAAGATCCGTATGAACCTGAAAAAGCGGTAGTTCGAATTTACAACGAAGTCGATGGCAAAGCACCTGATGGTTGGCGCAGTCGCTCAGGTACAAAGACCAGAGAAGCCTATCTAAAAGAAGAATATGCTCGTATACCACGCAAACGAATGAAAAGTACAGCACATATTGGCTGGAAGACTAAGGTCGTTGACCATCGTGATAATTTCATTCAGGTTCAGTGGTTTCCAACGGACTACGGCAAAGTATTTATGTCTCTGTGGAAAAACTATCAGAAGTACCGTGCCAGAGTAGATTGCCATCACCCGTATTCGTTCATTTCATTCCAGCACAGCGCCCTTGGAAACCCTTACACGCTCAACGCTTTTCATCAAAGCTATGCGGCAGGACTAAAGCGCATTGGCTTAGAACCAAACAAAGCTGAAGGACTAGACCCTCACGGTCATCGTCATAGCTATGGCAGACGATTAGAGCGTGCAGGACTGAATCCGTTGGTGATACGCCGCTGTATGCACCACAAATCCTTAGAATCTCAAATTGCCTACACTGGAAAAGGGCAACAGGAAATATCTGACGAACTCACTCAAGCAACATTACAACTGGCAAACCCTGAATCGAAAATCAAAGCACTTGATTGGAAAGAGCTAGCTGAGCATGGTTTTGATGACATCGACCCGCAAGGATACTTCACTGGTAGATACCCTAAATTGAGAGGTAAATAATAATGAAAAAACAAAGAGGTTCAAACGATGGTAGCTCACAAGATGTTGAATTTAGTTGGATTACAAGTAAGTTTGGAGCTGATTGGGAAGTATGGCGATATCTAGCTTCTTGCTTCGTTAAAGAACGCTGTAAAAAATCTTCACCTTCTCCTTTCTTATGGGCTATAAAACAGTTTATTGAAAAGTATCTGTATACCCATGCTCCATATGCAAGTGACGTTACACTTTTTTTTAAAGGGGAGTCTGGTCATATATGCTCTAGCGAAGAGTTTGAAAAAATTCTTGAAGGACGTGTTTCACCACCTGAAATATACAGGGCTGTTACAATAACTATTGAATTTCTGGACTTTGTCCTTGAAAACATATTGTCCCAAGAGGGAGATGATGGAACCTCTATGCCAATGTTTCAAAATCCCCTTACCAAATTGAAATTCCCTGTGACACACAGCGAAACGGTTCGCCAACCCTTGCCATATCGCTATATTGAGGATTTACGACGCATCTTGCAACCATTGCCAGATAAAGCAGAATTAACGGCCATTGAGCAAAACCTTGCTACTGGCGAAACCTTGCTGCCAGCATACCAATATCGCCACTTTAAACACTGGAAATGGGCGCAGCAATACGCAAGTCAGGCAGATGCTGACTGGTTCGATGTTGAGGAAGCGCTGGTTGATAAATCCGACCCTGACTGTGTGTGGCGCACCAAAGAAGTTATACGACTTAACAAGAAAGCCATTAGTTACCAAATCTGGTCGCCTGTTAGAGCTATGGTGATTTTCATGAAACTCCATTTGCCATTGCGTACCTATCAGGTACGTATGTTAGACAGTGGCGAAGCGGATACGTGGCGTTATGAGAATGGTCGATGGATGCTAAACAATCAACATGATTTCGCACTTGGTAGCGCAAAACGCCCGTTCGGAAAAGGCGTATTTCGCAGGATTCAAGACACCATGACAGGGCAGACATCAACGGGGCTTTACATCAACACCAACAAAACTGCTGACCTGAATAAAGACGAACTTGACCGTGGCTACATCATTCCTTGGGAAAATAACGAGGTACTTTACTGGTTGGAAAAACTGCGCAACTGGCAGGAAAAATATAACCCAATCAAGATACCGACAAACTGCGCTAATTTGAATGTAAAGCATATAGGTCACAAGAAATCGAAAGAGCAGCTTAAATCTATGGGGGAAATTTCATTTTTATTTCGTAACCCTTCAGCTAAGGAGGAAGATCGTGATAAACCCATTTCTGCCCCGCTATTAGGGAGGATGTGGTACGAACTTTTGCTATATCTCGAAGAACAACTTGCAGAAAAAGGTGTCTCTTTGGATAACAGAGAGCGACTGAAGCTGGTGAATGATTATCCAGAAACCACAGCAAAATCTGACAGAACATCCACTTTGTTTCCATTACACAGCTTGCGTGTATCATTAATCACTGCGTACACAATGGATACGCAATTACCACTACCTGTTATATCAAAGCTATTAGCAGGCCATACTCGCCTATTGATGACCATCTACTATAACAAAATCACCTCATCAGTGATGGCTGAAAAGATGGATGAAGCCGAAATTCAACTGAAAGATAAATCTAAACAGTCGGTGCGTAACTTCCTCAAAGATGCCTCAATGGAACAAATCCATTGCAAGATGGTGTATCACAAAGAAGACAGTATTCAGGCAGCTTTGGTGAATCGAAACCCAATAGGTTGGGAGGAGCGGGCTACAGGTATTTGTTTAGTGGGTGGTAATACCGTGAAATCGGATGAAATTAGCACGCTTGGTGGGTGTTGGAACGGCGGTGAGTTGATTAAATATGCAAAAGCAGCAGCAAGCCGTATTTATGGCAGCGTACCGCATGGTCCTGAAAACTGTATTCGTTGCCGCTGGTTTATTACCGAAGCTCGTTACCTGCCTGCGCTCAATGCGCACTTCAACCAACTTAGCTACAAAGCACATCAAGCGGCTAACCTGTCGGTTGAAATTGAAGGTGAGCTAGAAGCCCTTAAAGACGAGCAATTTTTCTATGAAGAACAAGGAAAGCACTTTACTAAACATAGTGCACTGCAAGCCTTACAGAGACGATATGAGAAACAGCAAGTTGAAGCGGATGAGTACACCAAAGACTGGATAGCCTGCTTTGAGCTGATTCAAAAAATCATTCGTGTTGAAGAGTCACGTACTGATGATGACACCACAGATAAACTGATAGCTGTGGGTGCTGAGCAAGATGTCAGTTACGCCTTAAAGTTCGTGGAAACTGAATCGGAATTACTTCATTTGTCCTTATTGTGTGACGATGCTGAATTCTACCCTGACTTGCAGGACGAACTACGCAAAACACCTGCAATAGAAAAGCGCTCACGCCAGCTCAGTCGCGTTCTAATGAAAAAAGGCTTTGAGCCAATCTTTATGGAAATGGACGATAAACAACAACTTATCGCTGCCAATGCCATGCTGCGTCAAATGGCAAAAATCGCTGACCCTAATGATAAATTGGAAGGCTATCGCAAAGTCGCTAATTACATTGAGGCAGGAGAATACCTTGAAGAAAACAAACTGTTCAGTGCAGGTATGAGTGCGCTCACTGATAAGGCACTGCACCTAGAAAACCTTACTCAACCTGCGCTATTGGAGGGCTAATGGATATTAATATCGATGTGATACTGGCTGACTTAAAAGACGGCAAAGTACCAAGAACCCAAAAGAATTTAGATAAGCTCAACGATATCCTGAAAACCTATGTGGAATCGGGGCAACGTGATTTTTCTATTACACAAATGGGGCGAGTATCAGCAGCAGAAGGTGGCCCAGGTTACGAAGCGTTACGAGCTACTAAAAACAAACACTACCGCACCTTGATTGAAGCGTGGGCGGCAAAGTGCAAAACAACCACCAAAAAGCCATTATCGCCAACCTCTCGCTCTAAGTCTGTCCCACAGGATAATAAGCTGCTAGAGCGCATCCCTGACCCTGCGGTACGAGCGTTATTTGGTCAAATCATTGCAGAGCGCAACCGCTATCGCAAAGAGGTTAACCTACTTAAACAACATGCGAACATCACCATTGATAAACGCCCTGTTCGCCAGTTCGATGCAAGCGCAGAGCCTAGCGTTGAAGTCTTGCCTTCACTATCTGGCATCTTGACTGAATCTGAGAAGAAAGCGTTAACCTACGCTATCTCGGACGAATGTATGGAAAAACATGACTGGCAAACCACTCAAGCAGGTCAAGTAAAAGACATGGAATACAACATAGAAATCTTCCCTAGAGGCTTTGCAACTGGTCTACGCAAGTTGTTAGGCGAGGTAGATGAATAATGGCAAACGGTCAGCAAAGAGCGCAGCAGAACCTCGAAGCATTTGAAGTGTGGCAAGCCACTCAGTCTGATGATGACTTTAAACAAATAGTCTTTAAAGGCAAGCTCAACCGCATCGAGGTAGCAAAAGGTGTTGGCTGCGGCAAGTCTGCCCTTAGCCAGAATCCTGCGCTTAGAAAGGCGCTCAAGGCGTTAGAAGACAAGCTGCGTGATAAAGGTGTTCTGCCGCCACTGACCGAATCAGCAAAGAAAGATGCCGACAAGCCAAAGGAATACGACAACACTGTGAATCGTAAGCTGCTCGACTCTAAGCGAGTGTCTGCATTAGAAGCTGAAAACATTGAATTAAAAGCCAAAGTTAAAGAGCTGGAAGGTAAACTAGAGCGGTTTGGCGAACTGAATGAAACCTTGTCAGAAATGGGGTTCATGCCACGATGAATGCTCAAGCTCCAATTGGACAATTGCATCAAGACCAAATGCGTGTCACAAACATCCCTTACAGCTCCACCAATATGGTGATATTCAGTGGCGTGCCACTGGCAAAAAACTCATACAAAACCAACAGTGGCAAGTATTACGTCACTATCAAAGCTGATCCAGATGCCATCCCCGTTCAACCAGCCCTCGGCCAGCACTGGTCGGTTAAAGGCCATCGTTCAATAGAAGAAATGGAAACGGGTGATTTCGTGATGCAGCAGCATACCTATGAATCACCAGAGCACATCGAATGCAGCCTGCCAGAAACGGGTGAGCAGCTTATTCGCTTTATTGCCAGAGAAAGTGACTTCAAAGGCATTGGTGAAAGCAAAGCAAGAGCACGTTGGGAGCTGCTAGGTAAGAATTTCCATTCAACGGTTAGAAAAGACACTCCAGAATCAAGAGAACGGCTTAGAAGCGTCCTGAGTGAAGATTCTATCAATTCGTTATTTGAAGGTTACGCCAAATATAAGAATCTGGCCTACTGCAACTGGATGACCGATCACAAAATACCAGCAAGTATACAGCAGCGTTTATTGAAGCATCATGGCGAAGAATCCATTGAGGCTATTAAGCAAAACCCGTATGTGCTGATTGGTTTTGGGATGTCGTTTGAACAAGTAGATCTTGTGGTCGCAATTTGCGACCTCAAACTTGAGATCACAGATTGTAATAGCAAGAGACTTAGTGCTGCACTTGAAACCGCTATTCGAAAAGAAATCGAAAAAGGTCACACCTACACAACACAAGCAAGTTTGCGACCACATCTAACCAAATTACTTCAGGATAAAGAGTTGGTTGCGGAAGCCTTTAAAGCTGGTCACGACAAAGCACAATACATTTTAAACCCTTACACTGGCACCTACCATCCAACGGCACAGTTGCTGATGGAAAATGTCGTTGCCAAACGACTTAAAGCATTAGCTAGCCAAAACAATCTTTATGACGAATATGCAAATTTTGCATATATGTCAGCGGTTGATGAATTGCCATACGAGTTGACCAAGAAACAGGTTGAAGCAGTAACAACCTGTTTAGACAACACAGTGAGTTGTATCACTGGCGGAGCTGGCACAGGTAAAACAACGGTGCTTAGAACCGCACTTCGAGCCTATCATCAAATGGGATTTGAAATACATGCGGTAGCGTTGAGTGGTAGAGCCGCTATGCGCTTGCATGAGTCAATTGGTTTTATCACCTCAACTATCGCTAAGTTACTGCGTGAAGAACCTATAGAGCCAACCTCAGACCAACAAAAACATCTTCTGATAATAGATGAATCCAGTATGATTGATTTGCCAACCATGTATCGCTTGGTCAACCATATTCATCCATCGGTTCGCATAATCTTTACTGGCGATCCCGACCAACTGCCACCCATCGGTTGCGGTAAGGTACTTGCAGATATTGTTCTGTCTAAAGCCATTGCTAACACCATGCTAGATATCGTGAAGCGTCAGGAAGGCTCAACAGGTATTCCTGAATACTCCAAGCTCATTAATCAAGGCATCGTGCCTGAGAAGCTTAGTACGGGCGCTATTCACTTCCACGAAACGACAAAGAGCGACATTGCTCAAGTCTGCTGTGACTTGTATCAGCAATCACCTGAAAACAGTCGTGTTATGGCACCGACCAAAGCGCTTGTTGCCGACATTAATAAACTAACTCAAGAAGCCGTCAACCCTAATGGAAATAGACTTGAGTTCGAAATGCACGATGAGAGATTCTTTCAAAACCTCAGATTAAATGATGCAATTCTATTTACGCAAAATCACTATGACAAAGGCATTCAAAACGGCTCTCTGGGTACTCTAACCAGCGTTAAGTCATCCGGTGAAAGTTATGGTGAAGTCACACTGGATACGGGGGATAAACTTGAAGTCACGCAATCTGTGCTCGATTGCATGGAATTGGGTTATGCGATAACGCTACACAACGCTCAAGGTTCGCAACTCCCTAGAATCATAATCGCATTAAAAAAGGCAAAATCGTTGACAGAGCGTGGCTGTATACTGCAATTACCAGAGCCGAGGCTGAAATTCATATCGTTGGTAGTTTGGATGATTTGAGGGTTATCATAGAAGCCCACAGCAACTCTCATAAGCGAAGTAGTTATTTAGTTGAATTATTATCAAAATAGTGCGAATGTCTCTAAAGAGCGAATAACGGCCGTTTAAAATTGTAATATCACCATGTGAAATACGAGGCCTGAACCCATTTGAGTGTTCTCAGTTTTATGGGTTGCTAATTTCTTTATTTAGCCAATGTTCGAAAAAAGTTAAAAATGCTTTTACCTGCATTGGCAGATATTGCCTGCTGGCATAAATGGCTTGTACGCCGACAACTTCGGTATCACTATGACTAAATCCACGTACATATTCATCTAATAGTAATTCTAGCTTGTTGTTAGATAAATCTTTTCTTATGTCAATTAATGACTTAAAAGCAATACCATAACCTTGAACTGCCCAACGTCTGATTACTTCACCGTCTGAACATGATAAGTGCGGCGCTACTTTGATTAGCTGTCGTTTGTTATCTATTTCAAAATACCAATCGTTTAATGGTTGGCCTGAGCGCTCTAGGATCAGACAACGGTGCTTGGCTAGCTCTTCTGGATGTCGCGGTAATCCGTTGTGCTTTATATAGTTGGGAGATGCGCATAACACACGTCGATTTTGAGCTAAAGGTTTACTGATAAGATTACTGTCTGGTAAATTGCCGAATCTAAAGGCAATATCTACCCCTTCATCGACGATGTTGATTAAGCCGTCAGATAACATCAAATGAGGAGAAACATCAGGATGGTTACTGGTAAATTCGGCAAGTGCTGGTGCGACATATTGTCGGCCAAAATCAGATGTAGCCGAAATTCTTAGGCTTCCTTGCAATGTTTCTTGCGACTCTTGTATCATGTTTTCAGTATTTTCTACTTCTTCAACGACACGTAAACAACCGCTATAAAAACGCTCTCCAGCATAGGTTAACGAGATGCTTCGTGTATTTCGAGTCAGCAACCTTGTGCCGTAACGCTTTTCAATTTGGTTAATGCGTGCCGTCATACTTGCGGGTGAAAGCCCTAATTTTCGTCCTGCTGCCGCTAGTCCTCCCGCTTTTACTACGTGAACGAACAACGTCATATCATCTATTTTTGTCATGATTCTTTAGTTTTTCTGAATAGTGATTTAACTCTACGAGTAATTATCAATTTAGTCAAAACAGTTAAACTGATGTCATCGCTTTAAGGAGGTAGATATGCAATTAAATCACGCATTACTGCTGGTATCTGATTTAGATGAGATGTCGCAGTTTTTAATACAAACACTTGGTTTGAAAGAGGGTCAACGCCCACCATTTGGTTTTGCTGGTGTTTGGTTGTATGACGAACTCAATGTGCCTTGTATCCACATTGCGGGAAGAAATGACATTAACCCTGAGCAATCTTTTTATTTAGGACATGATGAAAAGCACAGTTCAACACCGAGCTTGCCAACGGTTGATCATTTAGCGTTTAGTTCAAGTGACTACCAAGGACTTAAAGGTCGTTTGTTAACGTATAACGTGCCTTTTGTTGAACGAGAGATACCCGAAGCAAACGAACATCAAGTATTTATCACAGGCCCAGATGGCCTAAAAATCGAAATTTTATTTTCGAAAAACGACATTCATTAATGAGGTTAAGCATATGAAAAACGGATTATTTAACACAGGCAAACTTGGCAATCTAAATACCAACAATAAAGTCGTGATGGCACCTATGACGCGTTCTCGTACCGCGCAACCGGGTGATATCCCTACTGAGTTAATGGCGACTTACTACGCGCAACGGGCAAGTGCAGGCTTTATTGTTTCAGAAGCGACTCAAATTTCAGCACAGGGCAAAGGCTACTCCTTTACACCGGGCATTTATACACAAGCGCAAATTGATGGTTGGAAAAAAGTCACCAATGCTGTTCATGATAATGACGGCATTATTTTTTCCCAGCTTTGGCATGTTGGTCGAATGTCACACCCTGTGTTTCATCCTGATGGACTACCTGTTGCACCGAGCGCCTTGGCTCCAGATGCACAAGTGTGGGTAGTGGGTGATGATGGCGTTGGCCGTATGCTTGATTGTCCTGTTCCACGAGCATTATCTACGCAAGAAATCAAAGGTATTGTTGAAGACTATCGTCAAGCGGCTGTAAATGCGATTGAAGCAGGATTTGACGGTGTAGAAGTACATGCAGGAAATGGTTATTTAATTGACCAATTTTTACGCGCAACATCTAACAAACGCAACGATGAATATGGCGGTAGTTTAGAAAATCGCATTCGCTTTGCCTTAGAAATTATTAAAGCCATTAGTGATGAAATTGGCGCAGAGCGCACCGCAATAAGATTAGCGCCATTTATTACTCAAAGAGGCATGAATGACCCAGAAGCCATCGATGCCATTTTGGTGTTAGCAAAACACTTTGATGAATTGGGTATTGCCTATATTCACCTTGCCGAAGCAGACTGGGACGACGCGCCTGTTGTAACTGAAGCGTTTCGTCAGCAATTACGTGAAAACTTCTCTGGCGCCATTGTTGTTGCGGGTAACTACACATTAGATAAAGCAGATGAGTTAATTAATAACAATTTAGTTGATTACGTTGCCTTTGGGCGTAAATTTCTAGCAAATCCTGATTTACCTTATCGCTTAGAAAATAACCTACCGCTAAATGACATTTCAGATCCAACCACCTTATTTGGTGGTGATGAACGAGGTTATACCGATTATCCCGTTTATGGTGAGCAAATTTAAGGAGATTACTATGAAAGCCATTGGTCTATATCGGTATTTACCTATAGAAAATGAGCAAGCACTGCAAGATGTAGAAATCGCTAAACCGTCGGTTGCTGGTTACGATTTATTGGTGAAAGTTAACGCTGTTTCGGTGAATCCGGTTGATACTAAAGTACGTGCGCCAAAAGAAAAGCTTGAAACATCACCTAGGGTCTTAGGTTGGGATGCTGCTGGCACGGTGGAAGCGATTGGCGAGCAAGTGACCGATTTTTCTGTCGGTGATGAGGTGTTCTACGCAGGTGATATTACCCGCTTAGGCAGTAACGCTGAATATCAAGCGGTTGACTCAAGAATTGTCGGTATTAAACCTAAAAATTTGACCTTCTCTGAAGCTGCCGCATTGCCACTTACTAGTATTACGGCGTGGGAAGCTTTATTTGAACGATTAGGTATTAGCTCACAATCAACAGGGAATCTGTTGATAATTGGCGGCGCAGGTGGGGTTGGTTCCATTGCTATTCAACTGGCGAAAAAACTGACCAACTTAACTGTTATCGCAACCGCTTCAAGACCTGAAACCATTACATGGTGTCAAACATTAGGGGCGGACAAGATTGTTAATCATCGTGAAGGTTTAGTTGAGCAACTCGATGAAAATAGCATTAACTACATTCTTTGTTTAAATGATACCCAAGGTCACTGGCAGGCCATGACTCGGCTAGTTGCGCCGCAAGGTTTGATTTGTAGCATTGTTGAAAGCGATCAGCCGCTAGATATGGAGCCGTTAAAAAGTAAAAGTGCAGGTTTTATCTGGGAGTTTATGTTTACCCGTTCAATGTATCAAACAGCAGATATTGCTAAACAAGGGCAGTTATTAAACGAGTTATCTGCACTAGTTGAGCAAGGGCTAATCAAATCGACGATTCAAAAACAATTTTCGACGATTAATGCTGAAAACATACGGAAAGCTCATACCCTTATCGAACAAGGTAATACCATTGGAAAAATTACCGTTTCTAACAAGTGATAAATACACTATACGAGGAGTTTTTATGAAAAATATCAATCAACTTATTTTACTCTTAACAGCCTTATTTTATTCGGCATTAGGAAACGCTATGGATGTTACTGTAGATATTGATAAATTTTATTCCGACAACTGGAATCAAGAAACTAAAGAGATGCTTGATGTTGCAGCCCTATACTATAGTTTTTGGGATACGGGCAAAGAAGAGTATGCGAAAACGGCATTGGCTAATGATTTTACTGATTTGAACCTTCCAGAAAGCCGTGCGCAAGGCTTGAGAGGCGTATTAGCTGCATCCAAACAGTTCCGTTTAGCCTTACCTGACTTATCCGTAGACGTTCAACAAGTCTACATTGTAGGCAACAAGGTTATTGGGCAGTTATTAATAACTGGGCACTTCACCGGGACTTTGGGTGATAAGAAAGGCAAAGGACAAAAAATCAGTTTCACTGCTGTAGACATTTATACCATTAAAGATGGAAAAATTATCAGCAATTGGCATTTAGAAGATAACCTAACTTTGATGAAGCAACTCGGAGCGCTAGAGTAATTATTTCCTGAATATCCCAAATAACGCTACCTATTAGTAAAAGAAAAGGTGGTGAAATGTTATTCATCGATGCAGTTAAAATATTATCGTACAGTATGTTAACAAATCCAAAAGATAGCGGGGTGGTTATCAACATTGAACATAGGTAGTGTCGCTTTGATTGATGGGTATAAACGAATCTAACTATATTATTGAGACTTATATGAAATTCTTAAAAAAAATTTGGCTAGGCTTTCTATTAGCAATAACCGCTTTTACGGCCAGTGCTGTCACATCAAATGAAAAAGAATCTTTTTGGCCTGATGATGCACAATTAGTTATTTCAATTTCTATGCAATTTGAAGCGACGGCCCAAGATAAGCAAGATCCGGGACCATTCCCGGTACAAGAAGCGGGGTTCCCAGATACTATTGCACCTTCATGGTATCAATATGGTATGAATGAGGGGATCCCACGGCTATTAAACTTATGGGATAAACACAATATAAAGGTGACGTCACACATGGTGGGTCGTGCCGTTGAACTTAATCCTGAGCTTGCTAAAGAAGTTGTTCGCAGAGGACATGAAGCTTCAGGTCATGGACAAACGTGGACGCCACAATATTCGATGACACCTGAGGAAGAGCGTGCTTCTTACATTAAAAGCGCCGATATAATAGAAAAAGTGACAGGACAACGTCCTGTGGGATTTAACGCGTTTTGGATGCGTCATTCACCAAACACATTAGCCATTTTGAAAGAGCTTGGCTTTATTTACCACATTGATGATTTATCAAGAGATGAGCCATCTTATACCCCAGTAGGTGATAGCTCAATTGTTGTGGTGCCTTATACGTTTAGAAACAATGATATTGTGCGCTACACAGGTAGTACTGCAATGACAGGAAAAGCTTATTTACAAGAGCTGAAAGATGAATTTGACGTACTTTATCAAGAAGGAAAAAAACGTCGTCGTATGATGTCAATTAGTGCACATGATAGATTAGCTGGTTCACCAGCTCGTGTCAAAGCGTTAGATGATTTCATTACTTACGCTAAGCAACACAAAGCTGTTAAATTTATGCGTAAAGATGACATCGCTAAATGGGTATTGACGCAAAATAATGTACCAATTAATGCCCCAAGAAATTTTAATAATTAGGTGGAAATACACATCAACTTAGAGGAAAGCTAGCGCTAGTATGGCTCAGGTCTATACCAGCCACAAATATTGATAAAGTTTTTCTCTACGTTGATTTTGGTCACTTGAACCCGCTATTTATGCGGATTTTACAAATGACCGCTTATGGCACTAATCGGCTCTTCATAGCCGCATGGATGCGGCGACAACTCTATGCTTGCAGCTAACATCTTTCCCCGTCCTGCTAAACCAATGAGTTAAACTCCGATCTATTACGACTTGTTGGAACAAGTCGCACTCAAAAGGTACAATTTACACTGAGCAAAAATTCACGGATGAATGATTACCGCCGATGGACTCGGTGCAATTCATCTTTGGTTGTTTTTCCTACATTGGCTGAAACACATAAAAATATTGAGTTTCAGGAAATTATCCACAGGATATGTGATAATTTACTAACACTTATTGTAGATGAAATATATGCTGCTATTACAATGTATACATACATACCTATATACAGGGTGTGTATGGTTAATGGTGTTCATTACTGCCAATGAAATAGCACCCTGTCACTCACTCACTCTCGTATAGGCATGGTTTTTACTATATACTCTGAAACAGTGGATAAGTTTGTGAGTGAAAGTGTAATTAGTTGTAACCCCCTTGGTTTTACTGGCTTTTGCCTAATTGTATGTTTTTCTAGCAGTTTTGAAATGTCCTTATTTATCAGTTCTTTAGTGTTTAGTCTGTTTGATAGGTTAATCCCTTGTTAATTATTAGGATAATCTATAAAAAAGTAGGATAAATGTGGATTTCTTTAAACGAAAACAAAATTTACAGCTTAATTTATTGAATATACGTAGCAGGTTTTTATTGGTTTTATTACAATAGTCTGTCCTTTAAAAATAATCGCAGAAGCTGAATGTCCACAACTAAAAATAAGAATCAAATAGACTTGCTCAAAAGTCCGGTAGGGTTAACGCTAAAACGCATGACCATTCCTATGACTTACGGCATGATTTTGTTAATGACGTTTAACCTTATTGATACGTTTTTTGTTGGTTTATTAGGTACTCAGCCCCTTGCTGCGATCAGTTTTACATTTCCTATTACCTTTACGATTATCAGCTTAACTATTGGCTTAGGCATTGGTACGTCAGCAGTTATTGCCAAATACCTAGGCAGCAATGATGAGGTTTCAGCAAAGAATGTTGCAACCTCATCTATCTTATTAACCGGAATTCTAGTTGCCTTTATTGCACTTCTAGGTTTTTACTACACTGACGATATATTTATTTTACTTGGCGCTGAACCAAACTTATTGCCACTCATTCACGATTATATGGATTACTGGTTTTTAGGTTGTATTTGTTTAATTGGCCCTATGATAGGTAATGCTATCTTGCGAGCCTCAGGTGATACCAAAACACCGAGTATCATCATGGGCAGTGCAGGGTTAATTAATGCCATACTCGATCCTATGCTGATATTTGGTTTCGGCCCAATTCCCGCAATGGGAATAAAAGGAGCAGCAATTGCCACGTTAATCTCTTGGGTATTTGGTTTGTTCTTAGTATTGTATTTGCTAGCCGTTAAACGAGATTTAATCCATAAAAAGATTGTCAGTCTTTCACTATTTATACAAAGTAGCAGGGAAGTATTACGGATAGGTTTACCAGCTGCAGGGGCTAATATGTTGACGCCTATTGCCGCCGCCGTATTAACCGCTATTGTGGCTAGTTATGGCGAATCAGCCGTTGCCGCTTTTGGTGTAGGCTCAAGAATTGAGTCTATAGCCTGCCTTGTAGTGTTGGCGATGTCGATGACTTTACCACCTTTTATTAGTCAAAACTTAGGCGCAGGCAATATGGCGCGTGTTGAAGAAGGTTACAAAACGGCAATCAAGTTTTCGTTAATTTGGCAGCTAGGCATTTATATCGTATTGGCTATTTCAGCCTCTTTTATTGCAGATGTATTCTCAACTGAAAAAGAAGTGGCAGATTTAATAAAACTCTACATATGGATCTTACCCCTAGGTTATGGACTCCAAGGTGTCATCATATTAACCAATTCATCATTTAACGCTCTTCATAAACCAATGACAGCATTGGTACTTAGCTTATTAAGGTTGTTTGTCTTTTACGTGCCATTGGCATATGCAGGTAGCGAATTGTATGGCTTAATTGGCTTCTTTGTAGGCGGCTTATTAGGTAATCTTTTAATGGCATTTGTTTCGTACACTTCTTTTACAAAGCAATTTAAAAAATCTCCTTCGGTTAATCTGGCATGAAAAAGTTAACAATTGAATCAGAATACAAACCTGCAGGCGATCAGCCTGCAGCGATAAAGCAATTACTTGAAGGCATTGAGTCTGGGCTTGCTCATCAAACCTTACTCGGGGTTACGGGGTCGGGTAAAACGTTTACTGTTGCTAATGTTATCCAATCTTTAGACCGTCCAACAATGATTTTAGCGCCTAATAAAACACTAGCGGCGCAATTATATGGTGAGATGAAAGAATTCTTTCCTAATAATGCTGTTGAGTATTTTGTTTCTTATTATGATTATTACCAACCGGAAGCCTATGTACCGACAACCGATACCTTTATAGAAAAGGACTCTTCTGTAAATGAGCATATCGAGCAAATGCGGTTATCGGCAACCAAAGCGTTATTAGAGCGACGTGATGTGGTTATCGTTGCGTCTGTTTCTGCGATTTATGGTTTAGGTGATCCTGACTCTTACTTGAAAATGATGTTGCATTTGCGCCAGGGGGACATCATTAATCAACGTGATATTTTAAGGCGTCTAGCTGAACTGCAGTACACGCGAAATGATGTTGCGTTTTCAAGAGCGACATACCGTGTAAGAGGTGATGTTATTGATATCTTTCCTGCAGAATCAGATCGTTTAGCCTTGCGTGTCGAGCTTTTTGATGAAGAAATCGAGAACATTAGAGAATTTGATCCGCTTACCGGCGAAATGGAAAGAACATTAGCACGAGTTACAGTTTACCCCAAAACTCACTATGCAACTCCACGTGATAAAATCCTTGCGGCCATTGAAAATATCAAAGTTGAATTGAAAGATAGAGCACAGCAATTAAAAGACAATAACCTGTTAATTGAAGAGCAACGTATCGTACAGCGTACACAATTCGATATTGAAATGATGAAAGAGCTTGGCTATTGCTCAGGAATTGAAAACTATTCTCGATATTTATCTGGCCGCACTCAAGGTGAGCCACCACCAACCTTGTTTGATTACTTACCACCAGACGGCTTGTTGGTTATCGATGAGTCTCATGTAACGGTGCCACAAATTGGGGCCATGTATAAAGGCGACCGTTCACGGAAAGAAAACCTCGTACAATATGGCTTTAGGCTACCATCAGCACTAGATAACCGTCCGTTAAAGTTTGACGAATTTGAAGCACTAGCGCCGCAAACAATTTATGTGTCTGCCACACCTAGTCAATACGAATTAGATAAATCTAATGGTGAAGTTGCAGAGCAAGTCGTTAGGCCTACAGGGTTGCTCGATCCCGTTATTGAGGTGCGTCCTGTCGATACTCAAGTTGACGATTTGTTATCTGAAATTCGTATTAGAGTCGCTAAACATGAACGTGTTTTGGCTACGACCTTAACTAAGCGAATGGCAGAGGATTTTACCGAATATCTTGACGAACATGGTATTAAGTCGCGTTATTTACATTCAGATGTCGATACCGTTGAACGTATGGAAATCATTCGAGATCTGCGATTAGGTAAGTTTGATGTGTTAGTTGGCATCAACTTGCTACGAGAAGGTTTAGATATGCCAGAAGTGTCGCTAGTCGCAATATTAGATGCTGATAAAGAAGGCTTCTTACGATCTGAACGTTCGTTAATTCAAACTATTGGACGTGCAGCGCGTAATATAGAAGGTAGGGCGATTCTGTACGCTAATTCAATAACTCGCTCTATGCGAAAAGCGATTGATGAAACGGAGCGTCGCAGAGAGAAGCAGCATGCTTTCAATGAACAAAACGGCATTACGCCAAAAGGTGTCATCAGAAAAATCAGCGATGTTATGGATCTCGGAACATCAAATGAAGAACTTCAAAAACGCGCAGCGAAAGTTGCGTCACCAAAAGCAAGTTATGACACGATGAGCGTTAGCGAGATAGACGCGAAGGTTAAGAAACTAGAGCAAGCTATGTTTGAGCATGCTAAAAACCTAGAATTCGAACAAGCTGCTTCTGTGCGCGACGAAATAGACGAATTAAGAAAAATACAACTGACACATTAAACACTCACCAATAAAGGCTCACCAATGCATGCCTATCAGCGAAGGGAATGCATTAGTTCTAAATGGCTTGATTGAAACGTAATAATGGTTTAGCGAAGGGGCATTGTCGAGTGTTGCTGAATGATTTCTGCAACGGCTTCGTTTGTACAATGCTCAAGCCGACTTATTTTATCAATAATTTGATCTTGTACGTCAACGGGGAATAACATCATTTGCTCTAAATACAAATGTGCTTGTGTATCCTTGTTACTATTAACTAGTTCCGCTATGTTTCCCGCGTGATTAGTCCATACTGAAGCCATAATACCTCCAAAGAATGTGACAACCTCTTAAGTTTAGTAGGAAATTTAATTTTTATTATAAATAGAAGTTATTAAAACTACTGCTTTTAAGGGAAGTGATGCAACTCATTGAGTTAGTTACATATACTAATTTTCAAAATTTACCTCATTCACTCAACTTATATTCACTATTATTTGTTAATGATTAGTGTATTTACTCTTAATCGTTTAGGTTATTCATACAGGTGTATGAAACATCCTGCACATTCAACTAGTCAATCAATGGGAGAGTTGTTATGACTTCTCAAGTAACGATTCCAGCAAAAGGCCAACCAATTCAATTAGAAGATGGCCGTTTAATTGTTCCAAATAACCCTATCATTCCTTATATCGAAGGCGACGGCATTGGTGTAGATGTCACTCCACCTATGATTAAAGCGGTAAACGCAGCGGTAGCGAAAGCTTATCAAAGTGAAAGAGAAATTCAGTGGATGGAGGTGTATGCAGGTGAAAAAGCTACAGCACTCTATGACTCTGAAACATGGTTACCTGAAGAAACATTAGCATTATTTCGCGAATATAAAGTAGGTATTAAGGGGCCGTTAACTACGCCAGTAGGCGGCGGTATTCGTTCACTTAATGTCGCATTACGGCAAGTACTTGATTTGTATGTTTGCCAACGTCCAGTTCAGTGGTTTACCGGTGTACCAAGCCCGGTAAAGCATCCAGAATCTGTCGATATGGTGATCTTTCGAGAAAACTCAGAAGATATTTATGCAGGTATTGAGTATCAAGCAGGAACTGAGCAAGCAAAACGGGTAATCGATTTCCTAAAAAATGAAATGGGTGCCAGTAAAATTCGTTTTGAAGAAGATTGTGGTATTGGTATTAAGCCGGTATCAAAAGAAGGTACCCAGCGTTTGGTTCGACAAGCGATTCAATATGCAATCGACAATAACCGCGAATCCGTCACATTAGTGCATAAAGGTAATATTATGAAGTTTACCGAAGGTGCATTTAAGGATTGGGGCTACGAACTTGCTAGAGAAGAGTTTGGTGGAGAGTTGCTTGACGGTGGTCCATGGGTGGTTATTACTAACCCTAATACAGGCAAAGAAATCGTCATTAAAGACGTTATTGCTGATGCGATGTTACAACAAGTACTTTTAAGACCTGAAGAATATAGCGTTATTGCTACGTTAAACTTAAATGGTGATTATTTGTCTGACGCTTTAGCAGCACAGGTTGGTGGTATTGGCATTGCGCCAGGCGCGAACATTGGCGACGGCGTTGCTATTTTTGAAGCTACCCATGGAACAGCACCAAAATATGCAGGTCAAAACAAAGTAAATCCTGGTTCTGTTATTCTATCTGCTGAAATGATGCTAAGGCATATGGGTTGGATTGAGGCAGCCGATTTATTACTTAAAGGTATGTCGGGTGCTATTGGTGCTAAAACAGTGACCTATGACTTTGAACGTTTAATGGCCAATGCGACATTAGTAACATGTAGTGAGTTTGGCGATTGTATTATCGAACATATGTAACTTGATGATAATTCAGACATAAAAAAAACACAGTCTATGCTGTGTTTTTTTTATGTCGTAAAGTGATTATTCTTCACTTGGCGTCTCAAGTGGTTTGATACTCGCCGCATGATGCCCCTTAGGACCTTCATTTAACTCGTAATTAACGTCTTGACCAGCTTTGAGGGTACGGTAACCATCCATTTCAATTGTCGAGTAATGAGCAAAAATATCCTCGCCCCCATCATCAGGACGAATGAAACCAAACCCTTTTGCGTTGTTAAACCATTTAACTGTACCGTGAGCCATACTTCAACTTCCTTCTAAATCCTTCGGTAATTAGTTATGCTGTGTATATCGGCATCCAATACACAGCCTATGGCTAAATTTTAGCCATATTAGAAATCGTAGATAATATTAAAAATTAGTCAAGACTTTTTGTTAAAAACTTATTAATTTTTTGCGAATATCTTTGCATTCTAGATGGCACAAACACTAATTTTAAGACTATTATATAAGTATGAGCATTTGGAATTCATCACCCCAACATGGCGAAGCTCTTGAAGAGCAAGTAAAAAATAAGCTTCAACCACCGTCAATGTATAACGTGATTTTGTGCAATGATGACTACACGCCAATGGATTTTGTGGTCGAAGTATTAAAGAAGTTTTTTAACATGAATTTAGAGCAAGCCACTGACATCATGTTAAATGTGCATTATAAAGGTAAGGCAAGTTGCGGAACATTTACTGCCGAAGTCGCTGAAACCAAAGTTAGCCAAGTGTGCAATTATGCCCTTGAAAATCAACACCCACTTAAATGTGGTATGGAAAAGGCATAAATTCATAAGGTTTATTGGAGTAACTTATGTTAAATAAAGATTTAGAAATATCATTAAATTTAGCGTTTAGAGATGCAAAAGAGCATCGTCATGAATATATGACGGTAGAGCACCTATTACTTGCTTTACTCGATAATCCGTCAGCAATAGAGACATTGAGTGCTTGCGGCGCGGACATGCCTGCGCTTAAAACGGAACTCAAAACGTTTATCAGTGAAACGACACCCGTTATTCCCGATGAAGAGGATGAGCGTGAAACCCAACCTACACTTGGTTTTCAACGCGTTTTACAACGTGCAGTTTTTCATGTGCAATCTTCAGGTAAATCTGAGGTAAACGGCTCAAATGTACTGATTGCTATTTTTAGCGAACAAGAGTCACAAGCTGTATATTTCCTTAAAAAGTTAGAGATCTCGCGTTTAGATATTGTTAATTTCATTTCGCATGGGATTGCAAAGCATGGTCAACATGAATCACCAAATCATGAAGAGCCGGCAGTGCAGGGCGAGGAAGAGCCTAGAACTGTTGAGAATTTCTCAGTAAACCTCAATGAAGAAGCCACTAAGGGTAACATTGACCCGCTTATTGGTCGCGAAAATGAATTAGAACGCACGCTTCAAGTGTTGAGTCGACGTCGTAAAAATAACCCTTTGTATGTTGGTGAAGCCGGTGTGGGTAAAACTGCGATTGCGGAAGGGTTGGCAAATCTTGTGATTTCCGACGATGCGCCAGAATTTTTAACCGGTGCGACAATTTACTCTCTTGATATGGGAGCGCTTTTAGCCGGTACCAAATATCGAGGTGATTTTGAAAAGCGTTTTAAAGCGTTATTAAAAGACTTAGAGCACGACGATAATGCCATTTTATTCATAGACGAAATTCATACGATTATCGGTGCAGGTGCAGCATCTGGCGGTATGATGGACGCATCTAACTTACTTAAGCCTATGCTGTCGTCAGGTAAATTACGCTGTATCGGCTCTACGACTTATCAAGAATATCAAAGTATTTTTGAAAAAGATCGAGCGTTAGCACGTCGTTTCCAAAAAATTGATGTTACCGAGCCTAGTGTTGAAGATACGACAAAAATTCTTCAAGGCTTGAAAGAGAAGTATGAAAGCCATCATGGTATTCGCTATACAAATAAAGCGTTGAAAGCAGCAGCTTCTCTTGCCGATAAGTATATTAATGAGCGCTTTTTACCTGATAAGGCGATAGACATCATTGATGAAGCAGGAGCCAAACAGCAACTTGTTGTTGCGAGCAAACGTAAAAAAGTGATTAAAGACAACGATATTGAAACGATTGTTGCAAAAATGGCGCGTATTCCTGAGAAAAGTGTCTCATCAACTGAGAAAGACAATCTGAAGTCAATCGATAGAAATCTAAAGATGTTGGTGTTTGGTCAAGATCATGCGATTGATGATTTAACCTCTGTTATTCGTTTATCTCGTTCTGGCTTAGGAAATGAAGAAAAGCCTGTTGGCTCGTTCTTATTTGCTGGCCCTACAGGTGTCGGTAAAACTGAAGTCACCAAGCAGCTTGCAACCTTGTTAGGTGTTGAATTCTTGCGTTTTGATATGTCTGAGTACATGGAAAAACACGCGGTAAGTCGTTTAATTGGTGCGCCTCCTGGTTATGTTGGATATGAACAAGGTGGACTATTGACTGATTCAGTGATTAAACACCCACATTCAGTTGTCTTGCTAGATGAAATAGAGAAAGCCCACAGTGACGTTTTTAATATTTTGCTTCAAGTTATGGACCATGGCACGTTAACTGATAATAACGGTCGTAAGGCTGACTTTAGGAATGTGATTTTAGTGTTAACAACCAATGCTGGTGTTACAGAAACAACGAAACAAAGTATTGGCTTTAAGCAGCAAGATCATAGTTACGATGCAATGGATGAAATTAATAAAGTATTTTCACCAGAATTTAGAAACCGCTTAGATAATATTGTTTGGTTCAATCATTTATCGCCTGAAGTGATTTCTCAGGTTATCGATAAGTTTATTGTTGAGTTGCAAGCCCAGTTAGATCAGAAGGGGGTATCACTTGAATTAACCAGAGATGCTAAACAGTGGTTAGCGCAACATGGTTATGACAAAGCGATGGGAGCTCGACCAATGGCAAGGCTTATTTCAGAAAAACTCAAGAAGCCATTAGCCAATGAATTGCTGTTTGGTGATTTAACGCAAGGTGGCGTTGTTAAGGTGAACGTTGCTAAGAGTGAATTAGTGATTAAAGTTGAGCCGAAAAAAGAGCTCGTTGAAAATTAATCATTTAATGGCTGCAAGCACTTAGCTTGTGGCCTTCTTAAATATTGGTTTTGTTATTTCCAGGCAATAAAAAAGCTCGCTTATAGCGAGCTTTTTTATTTAAAGAATTATTTAGCGAGCACGGAAAATAATGCGACCTTTTGATAAATCATAAGGTGTTAATTCAACCGTTACTTTATCGCCAGTTAAAATACGGATGTAGTTTTTACGCATTTTACCTGAGATATGAGCAGTAACAACGTGTCCATTTTCTAATTCAACACGGAACATAGTATTTGGTAAGGTGTCTAATACCGTACCTTGCATTTCAATATTTTCTTCTTTCGCCATTGGGCGCGTGACCTCTAAAAGTTTGCATTAAATAAAAAGCTGCGCAGATCATGCCGAATAAGTTGACTAAAGTAAAGTCAAAGTGGCTAATTATTTAACGGTTTGCCAGTTATTATTGATAAACCGCTGATATGGATTAAATTTGGTTTTGTAATTCATCTTTTGGCAGTCGTCAATTTGATATCCGAGGTATAAATAAGGCTTAGCTAATGTCTTACATAATTCAATTTGTTGTAAGATTGAAAACATACCCATTGACTGTTTTCGATAACTTGGTTGGTAGAAGGTATACACTGCTGAAAGTGAGTCTGGCAATACATCAGTAATTGCAACGCTCACCAATTCGCCCTGATGCCAAATCTCAAGAAATAACTGCGGCGATAAGTTACATTTTAAAAATGAATGGAATTGCTCAATTGATGCCGGATACATTGAGCCATCGGTGTGAAGTGTGTTGATGTAAGTTTCAAATAAAGGGTAATAGTTTGATGAAAAATCATTACTCACCTCAATGGCAAATTCTTTATTTTTTTTCAGTAAACGCTTCTGGCTTTTCGATGGTGAAAATTCATCTGCAATCACTCTTACTGACTGACAAGCAGTGCAGGTAGGGCAATTGGGACGATATATCTGATCACCACTGCGACGGAAACCGTTTGCCATTAGCCAACCATAATTTTTGGGAGTATGAAGCCTGTCATCAACAGCAATCAATAACTTCTCATGCTGATCAGTTAGATAGCTACAGGGAAAGTCACGAGTAACACCAAAGGTAAGGTTTGAACTAGTCATAAGGTAAGTATAGCTGACGAGGGCGCCAAAAGTTATCTGGTAGCTGTATTTTTAGTGCGCTGTCTTTGAATGTTAAGAATTCTGCTCTTGAGATCTCAATCGCTCCCATATCTTCTAAAAATGGGTTAGTTATTTGGCAATCGATAAACTTAATGCCTGACTCTTTTAATAATTCAGCAAGTGCGATTAACGCGAGTTTGGAGGCATTAGAGGCGCGGTAAAACATAGATTCACCTGAGAAAAAGCCATTGATTGCAACACCATATAATCCGCCAACTAACAGGTTATCTTGCCAAACCTCAATACTATGGGCGATTCCTGATTTATTAAGCGCAATATATGCTTGAATCATATCATTAACGATCCATGTATCTTCTTGCCTAAATGGCGCGTCTGCACATAAATTTATAACGTCTTTAAACGCTTGATTGATCGTGACAGTGTAGGGAGACTTGCGCAAAAATTTACGTAATGTTTTATTAATACGAACGTTGCTAGTTGGAATAATCGCGCGAGGATCAGGTGACCACCACATAATGGGTTCACTATCGCTATACCAAGGGAAAATACCGTGTTGATAGGCAGATTGAAGTCGTGGGACACTTAAATCGCCACCTAAGGCAAGTAAACCGTTTGGTTCACTCAGGGCATGAGAAAGATCAGGAAAAGCCAGACTGCTGTCATTTAAAAAATGAAGCGTCTGGCTCATGTACTCTTTACGCCTTAGCGTCTAAGTAACGCTCAGCGTCTAGTGCAGCCATACAGCCTGCACCAGCAGAAGTAATTGCTTGACGGTAAATATGGTCAGCAACATCACCTGCAGCAAATACACCTTCAACACTTGTTTGTGTTGCATTGCCGTTAGTGCCGCTGTTAATTGTTAGGTAACCATCTTTCATGTCCAATTGACCTTTAAAGATATCGGTATTTGGTTTATGACCAATGGCGATAAAGGTGCCTGATACATCAATTTCTTCTGTTGCGTCAGAATTAGTGTCTTTCAATCTAACCCCGGTAACACCCATGTCGTCACCTAATACTTCATCTAATGTGCGATCAAGGTGAAGTACGATATTACCGTTTTCAACTTTATCCATTAAACGTTGTGTTAAAATCTTTTCAGAGCGGAACGTATCACGACGGTGAACAAGGTGAACTTCTGAAGCAATGTTTGATAAGTACAGTGCTTCTTCAACCGCCGTATTACCACCACCAACAACAGCAACCTTTTGGTTACGGTAGAAGAAACCGTCACACGTAGCACATGCAGAAACACCTTTACCCATGAATGCTTCTTCTGAAGGTAAACCTAAATATTGTGCTGAAGCACCAGTACAAATAATGAGTGCATCACAGGTATATTCTTCGCTGCCTTTTAATTTGAACGGGCGCGATTCAAGATCTACTTCTTCAATGTGGTCAAAAATGATTTCGGTATCAAATTTTTCAGCATGTTGCTGCATGCGAACCATTAAATCTGGACCCGTTAAATCGTTTGCATCGCCAGGCCAGTTTTCCACTTCAGTTGTCGTGGTTAATTGACCGCCTTGCTGCATACCTGTGATCATTACAGGGTTTAAGTTAGCGCGAGCGGCATAAACCGCTGCAGTATAACCAGCAGGGCCTGAACCTAAAATTAATAGCGGGCAATGTCTTGCTTCACTCATGTGATACTCCAAAGGAAAAATTCTAAACTAAGTTAACTATTGGGATCGTAAGTGATTTGTTCAAGTGGGTAAAATAACTTTTTAAGGAAAAAAAAACGTGCACCTTACAAAGTGCACGTTTTTCTGTACAGTTTTCGACTAAACTTGATTAGTTAAGTAACGCTACTGCAGGATCTGTGTATTCAAAACCAAGGTTTTCCGCAACTTCTTTCACAGTGACTTGACCATTAATTACGTTAAGACCGTTTAACAGGTGCTTATCGTCAAGTAATGCTTGTTGATAGCCTTTATTTGCTAACTGAATAATATAAGGCAATGTTGCATTGTTTAATGCAAACGTTGATGTGCGAGGCACTGCGCCTGGCATGTTTGCAACACAGTAATGAACAACGTCATCTACAATGTACGTTGGTTCAGCGTGGGTTGTTGGTGTTGAAGTTTCAATACAACCACCTTGGTCAATTGCAACGTCAACAATCGCAGAACCTGGCTTCATGTTAGCAATATGTTCTTTGGTAACTAATTTCGGTGCCGCTGCACCTGGAATTAATACTCCGCCAATCACTAGGTCAGCTTCTAAAACATGTTTTTCTAACGCGTCTGCAGTTGAGTAAATCGCTTGTACTTTGTTACCAAACTGTGCGTCTAGCTTACGTAATACGTTAATATTACGATCAAGAATTACAACATTCGCACCCATACCCACAGCCATTTGTGCAGCATTGTTACCAACCATACCACCACCAATGACGACAACTTTTGCTGGTTCAACACCTGGAACGCCGCCCAATAGCATACCGCGACCAGCGTTAGATTTTTCTAATGCTTGAGCACCTGCTTGAATTGACATGCGGCCTGCAACTTCAGACATAGGCGCTAATAATGGTAAACCACCATGACTATCAGTAACCGTTTCGTACGCGATACAAATAGCATTACTTTTAACTAAGTCTTGTGTTTGCGCTAAATCAGGTGCTAGGTGTAAATAAGTGAATAAGATTTGACCTTCACGAAGCATTGCACGCTCAACAGCCTGTGGCTCTTTAACTTTGACAATCATTTCAGATTGAGCAAAAACTTCTTCGGCTGTATTTAAGATTGTTGCGCCTGCATCAATGTAATCTTGATCGGTAAAACCAATGCCTGTACCAGCATTTTGTTCAACGAAGACACTATGCCCGTGATTAATTACTTCACGTACACTTGCTGGAACCATACCTACGCGGTACTCGTGGTTTTTGATTTCTTTAGGAACACCAATAATCATTTGTTAAATCTCGTAGTTAATATTTGTGACTAGTATAGTGGTATTTAAATAGAATATTCTCTCGAATATTTTGTTTATAAAGCATATAATTCTGCCTAATCCCTATTTGTTAGATTTTTGTATATGCCTGAGCTTAAGCAAAATAAGAAAATTGATCGTATTGATAAAAACATTTTAGTTGAGTTACAAAAAAATGGACGACTTTCTAATGTCGAATTATCCAAACGTGTTGGATTAAGCCCAACACCGTGTCTTGAGCGCGTTAAACGCTTGGAAAATGAAGGGTATATCACCGGATACACGGCAATGCTTAACCCCGAGCTTTTAGAGGCCGCCTTATTGGTTATTGTTGAAATAACGTTAACAAAGACTAGCCCTGACGTGTTTGATGAGTTTTCAAAGGCTGTTCATAATATTGATGTCATTCAGGAATGTCACCTGGTATCAGGTAATTTTGATTTCTTGTTAAAAACCCGTGTAGCTGACATGGCTGCTTATCGAAAATTACTTGGAGATACATTACTCAGGTTACCTGCGGTAAGTGAAAGTAGAACATACGTAGTGATGGAAGAGGTAAAATCAAGCAATCAATTGCCTATATTGCGTTAAATCATTTGCTCATCAGGATTTTCATGGTAATTTATACAGCATAATGAATAATAATAGCAATGGTTAAGCCTTTGTCAGAACTATCTCCACAACAATCTCCAAAACTTACTGGCGTTCAGCGATTACTTGAAGCCGGTATGCTTGTTTCTTGCATTTTTGCACTATACTTAACGCTCGTGTTATTTAGCTTTAATCCTGCTGATCCTGGTTGGTCGCAAACGGGGTATCAATCACCAATTAGAAATATGGGGGGCGCAGTCGGCGCTTATCTTTCGGATGTGTTGCTGAACACCTTTGGCTTGGTTGCTTATTCATTACCATTTGTCATTGCTATAACAGGTTGGCTACTCTTTCAACGCTATCATCGATTAATGGAATTAGACTATCTAACGCTTGGCTTAAAAATCGTAGGCTTTATCATGCTGTTTATTGGCGTTACTGCTATTGCAAGTATGAATTTTGATGATGTTTACTACTTTTCTGCTGGCGGTATTATAGGTGATGTTGTTAGCTCTAGCTTGTTGCCATATTTATCCTTTGTTGGCACAACTTTATTCTTTTTACTTTTTATTGCTGTTGGTTTTGTGCTGTTAACTGGCTATTCGTGGCTCAATATTATCGATGCTATTGGCAAATATACGATTCAAGCTGCAATGTACCTAGTGCAGATTCCGGCAATTTTAAAAGAAAAATTTGCGCCAAATGTTGATGATAGTGTCGCAAAAAGTGAAGCGCTAGATACAACTGCAGATGTTAGCTTCGAAGATTTTCCAGAGATTGAAAAGCAAGACGACCCGACAGAGCCACAGGTTGACATTAAAGAAGCTTTTGAAGCAATCAATAGGAAAGAGCCTGTACTTAGCTCTGTTAAGGATGAGTTTGTCGAGATAGATGAACTTATTGAAGGCCCTGTTATGGCAACGGTTCAAGAGCATGTCAGTGACGAAGAAATAGCTGCAGCGTTTGAAAAAACACCTGTGATTGAAGTGCCTGAAAAGCTGGAAGATAATACTGAAATAGCCACTATTGAAGGGGCTCAACCTATTGAAAAATATCAAGGAATGCCATCTATTGAGTTACTTGATCGCCCCGATAAAGCTGAAAACCCAATAAGCCAAGATGATCTTGATCATGTCAGCCGTTTAGTTGAAGCAAAGCTCCTTGATTTTAATATTCAAGCTACTGTTGTTTCTGTTTTTCCTGGCCCTGTTATTACACGATTTGAGCTTGATTTAGCGCCGGGTGTTAAAGTAAGTAAAATATCAAACTTATCAAAAGACCTAGCTCGCGCACTATCTGCAATAAGTGTTCGTGTTGTTGAAGTTATTCCCGGTAAGTCTGTTATTGGCCTTGAACTTCCGAATAAACACCGCGAAATTGTTCGGTTGAGCGAAGTTATTGCTTGTACCAAATTTGTTGAGAACCCTTCACCACTAACCATGGTGTTGGGTAAAGATATTGCTGGTGATCCCGTTGTGGTAGATTTAGCCAAAATGCCACATTTACTGGTAGCCGGTACAACAGGCTCTGGTAAATCGGTAGGTGTTAACACCATGATTTTAAGCTTACTTTATAAGGCAACACCTGAAGACGTGCGCTTGATCATGATAGATCCAAAAATGTTAGAACTTTCGGTATATGAAGGCATTCCACACCTATTAGCTGAAGTTGTTACCGATATGAAAGAAGCGGCTAATGCATTACGTTGGTGTGTAGGTGAGATGGAACGTCGTTACAAATTAATGTCGGCGATGGGCGTTCGAAATCTAAAAGGCTTTAACCAAAAAGTTGCCAATGCAAAAGCAGAAGGTACACCGTTAACCGACCCATTGTGGAAACCCGGTGATTCAATGGATGAGTCGGCACCAGAATTAGAGAAGCTGCCAAGTATTGTTGTTGTCGTTGACGAATTTGCTGACATGATGATGATCGTTGGTAAAAAAGTAGAAGAGCTAATTGCACGTATTGCTCAAAAAGCGCGTGCCGCAGGTATACACCTTGTATTAGCAACACAACGCCCTTCAGTAGATGTGATAACTGGTTTGATTAAAGCCAATATCCCAACGAGAATGGCCTTCCAAGTTTCTTCACGAATTGACTCTAGAACAATCCTTGATCAGCAAGGCGCAGAACAATTGTTGGGGCAGGGTGATATGTTGTACTTACCACCGGGTACCGGCGTGCCAACACGTGTTCACGGTGCTTTTGTTGACGACCATGAAGTCCATGCGGTTGTCAGTGACTGGAAACAACGTGGAGAACCAAACTACTTAGAAGAAATACTGTCGGGTGAAAGCGACCAAGAAGTATTATTGCCAGGTGAGCAAGCAGAAGGTAGCGCAGAAGAAGAGCTAGATACATTATATGATGAAGCCTTAGCCTTTGTTACCGAAAGCCGCCGTGCATCTATTTCAGGTGTTCAACGTAAATTTAGAATTGGTTACAATCGCGCAGCACGAATTATTGAACAAATGGAATTGCAAGGTGTCGTAAGTGCACCAGGTCATAACGGTGCAAGAGAAGTGCTAGCACCACCACCTGTAAAAGCATAAATGCTGCGATATTAGAGAGTTATATGAAAAAAGTTGTTTTATCACTTGTTACTGCATGGACTGTATTTTCAGCACATGTTTGTGCCCAGGCTCCAACTAATGCCCTTGTCTCTGAGCCTAATGAGGCAATGTCCCAACAAGCCAAATCGGCACTGCAGGAAAAGTTATCAAAGATTGATGGCTTTTCGGCGAGCTTTGTTCAACAGGTAATTGACGCCGAGCAGCAAGTGATTGCTGAAGGTGAAGGGCGCTTGTCGGTAACAAAGCCAAATAAGGTCCATTGGCATACAACGAGCCCAGATGAAACCTTAATTATTGCTAATGGTGAAACGCTTTGGTTTTATGATCCGTTTATCGAACAAGTTAGCCTTTATCATTTTGAACAGGCATTAGCTAATACACCCATTTTATTGTTAAGCAGTAACGACGATACTTTATGGCAAGGTTACCGCGTATTACAGGTTGAATCGTCATTCGTCATCGAATCTTTAAATGAACAAAGCCATGTTAAAGCCTTGCAATTAAAGTTCGATAAAGATGAACTCAAGCAATTGTTGATTTTTGATGCAACGGGCCAAATTAGCGAAATTACACTGACAATGGATAGCAAGGCCTCGTTTAACGAGGCGCAATATGAATTTGTTATCCCAGATGGCACCCATATCGATGATCAACGCCAATAGCTCATTTGACTTTGATATGGATATACCAAGTGAATTTCAACCACTTGCCGCTATATTAAGACCTCAGGAATTATCCCAATACATTGGTCAATCACATATCTTAGGTGAAGGTAAACCACTGCGTGTGGCGATTGAAGCAGGGCAATGCCACAGCGTTATATTTTGGGGGCCACCTGGCACTGGAAAGACTACGCTTGCAGAGCTTATCGCACGTCACGCAAATGCCGAAATTATTCGACTGTCAGCAGTAACATCTGGTATCAAGGAGATACGCCTTGCAATCGATGAAGCGAAAGATAATGCGATTCACAAGAACAAACGGACGCTGCTATTCGTTGATGAAGTTCATCGATTCAACAAGTCACAACAAGATGCGTTTTTACCGCATATCGAAGATGGCACCATCGTTTTTATCGGTGCAACCACAGAGAATCCAGCGTTTGAGCTTAATAAAGCGATTTTATCCAGAACACGTGTATATACCTTAAAAAAATTAGAAAGTGCAGACTTAGCGAACATTATTGCAAACGCAGTAAGTTACTTAACCAAAAGAGATAAGCTTGATATCTCTATCGATGAACAAGCTAAAGAGCAACTTATCGCGTTAGCAACAGGCGACGCCAGACGTGTATTGAATTTGTTAGAAAATGCCGTTGAACTGACGCCTGAAGAAAATGGCAAGAAAACTGTTAGTCTAAGCCATATCACGCAAGTAGCCGGCGATAAAATTGCACTCTATGATAAAGGTGGTGACGCGTTTTATGATGTGATAAGTGCCTTTCATAAATCTGTTCGCGGTTCAGATCCTGACGCCGCTTTATATTGGTTTGCTAGAATAATTAATGCAGGTGGTGATGCCTTATATGTTGCTAGACGGTTATTAGCTATTGCATCTGAAGATATTGGCAATGCAGATCCTAGAGCAATGCAACTTGCGATTAATGCCTGGGATACCTATCATCGAGTTGGTCCAGCAGAGGGTGAAAGAGCGATAGCACAAGCAACCGTTTATATGGCATTGGCACCTAAAAGTAACGCAGTATATACGGCCTTTAAACAGGCTAGACAATTGGCCGCAGAAACCGCCGATATAGATGTCCCTTTTCATTTAAGAAATGCGACATCTTCAGTGACTAAAGCATTAGGGCACGGTGAAGAGTATCGCTATGCTCATAATGAAGATAACGCATTTGCAGCCGGCGAGAACTATTTTCCACAACCTCTTGCTCAAACACGCTTTTATTACCCAAGCGAACGAGGTTTAGAGAAGCAATTAAAACAGAAAAGAGAATACTTAGACGCATTAAACAAGGACGCTAATGACAAACGGTATAAATAGTTATTTGCTTTATTTAACCGTTGCCTTAGGGGGCGGTATTGGCGCAAGTTTGCGATTTTTTGTTTACCAGCAAACGGCAAGTTTGTTAGGTAAAGGGTTTCCTTATGCGACATTACTGGTAAACCTTTTAGGCTCCTTTTTACTTGGCTTGTTATATTCTTTAATTGAACAAGGCCATATCGAAGCAGGTGTCTACCGAAGTTTAATCGGTATCGGTTTTCTCGGCGCCTTTACAACATTTTCAACCTTTAGTGTTGATACAATATTATTGTTTCAACAAGGCTTTTTATTAAAAGCGATGACAAATATAGTTCTTAATGTCAGTTTGTGTATAATGGCGGCCGCATTAGGAATGTTTATTGTGACACTCATTAACAAATAACCGACAAGTGATAAAACATGCTTGACTCAAAACAGCTAAGAACCAACATTGACGACATTGCCAAAAACCTTGCTCAGCGCGGTTTTACGCTAGATGTAGAAAAATTTAATCAACTTGAAGAGCAACGAAAAGCAATTCAGGTTAAAACACAAGAATTACAAAGTGAGCGTAACACACGTTCCAAATCAATTGGCCAAGCAAAAGCGCGCGGTGAAGATATCGCACCATTATTGGCACAAGTTAGCGAACTTGGTAGTGCTTTAGATAGCGCTAAAGAAGAGCAAAACCAAGTGTTGGCTAAAATTGATGAACTCGTATCAGCGATTCCTAACTTACTTGCAGACGATGTTCCTGCTGGTGAAAGTGAAGATGATAATGTTGAAGTACGCCGCTGGGGTACGCCTAAATCATTCGACTTTGACGTTAAAGATCATGTTGATTTAGCTACCGCGTTAAGCAAAGGCCTAGACTTTGAAGCCGGTGCTAAACTCGCAGGTACGCGTTTTGTCGTTATGCGCGGCCAAATTGCACGATTACATCGTGCACTAGCACAGTTTATGTTAGACACCCATAGTGAAGAGCACGGTTACGAGGAAATGTATGTTCCATACCTTGTCAATCACAACTCTCTTTATGGCACAGGTCAGTTGCCTAAGTTTGGTGAAGACTTATTTCATACAGACTTGGCGAATCGTCAGTTCTCATTGATCCCAACAGCTGAAGTTCCATTAACGAACCTTGTCCGTGATGATATTGTTGCTGAAGAACAATTACCGATAAAAATGACTGCTCATACGCCATGTTTCCGCTCTGAAGCAGGCTCTTCTGGTCGTGATATTCGTGGTTTAATTCGTCAACATCAATTCGACAAAGTAGAAATGGTTCAAGTCGTTAAGCCTGAAGACTCATTTAATGCTCTTGATGAATTGACCCGTCATGCTGAAGTGATTTTAGAGAAGCTTGAATTACCATACCGCACTGTTGTGTTATGTAGCGGTGATATCGGCTTTAGTGCAACAAAAACCTTCGATATTGAAGTATGGTTACCTGCACAAGACACTTACCGCGAAATTTCTTCATGTTCAAACATGGGGGATTTCCAGGCACGTCGTATGCAAGCGCGTTTCAGAAATAGCGAGACAAATAAGCCTGAATTAGTGCACACACTTAATGGTTCTGGTTTAGCTGTTGGTCGCACCTTGGTAGCGATTCTCGAAAACTATCAGCTTGCTGATGGGCGTATTGAAATACCAACGGTATTACAGCCTTATATGCGAAACGAAACGCATATTGGTTAAGCGATACACCAACGTTTCAGATTAAAATAAAAAGGTCAGGGCATTATGCGTTGGCCTTTTTTATTGCGCGACATGAAAGTTATTGATGTCGTGATAGGTCTAATCAGTGAACCTTTAACTTTTAGGAAGTCAGGCTTTGTTGCGTAGTTTAGTTATTCAAATCTTATTTTTTGTCGCCGTTTTTAATGTGTTAAGTATTTTCAAGGCATCTTCTATGTTGCCTGACGACACCAAAGTAGCCAGCAATGAACAGGTGCTGCCTAGCTTAGACGAAAAAACAATTCCTATCACTGCAACCAATAAAACAAAAGTTTTATACTTCTTCGCGCCATGGTGCCAAATTTGCCATGCAAGTATTGGCAATTTAGAAAACCTTTTTCTAAAGAGGGAAGATGTTGACGTTGTTGCTATTGCGTTAGATTACGAAAATGTTGAGGAAGTTCATACGTTTGTTATGGATAAGCAACTTACCTTTCCAGTTGCCTTGGGAAACAACGAAATCAAATCACAATTCAAAATAGACGGGTATCCTAGCTACTACGTGATTGATGAAAATAACGCCGTAATTGCCAAGTCTTTAGGTTACAGTACTGAGCTTGGTCTTTATTTACGGACACTCTAACGTAATCTCAGCAATAACATCTTCTTATCTTATTATTCTTTGTGTACACTAAGTCGCGAGATTAATTTATAAGAATAATTTTACGCAAATTACAGCGAATTTCGATAGCGGCAATATTCGTGTCCGAAATGCCGAACAACCTAATAATATTCAATTAGAGATCAAAAACGATAATCAGTCTGAATTTTATCAATGGTTTCATTTCAAAGTTCATAATACTGAGCGCAGTCCTTTAACCATGCATTTTTTAAACGCAGGCAAGTCTGCGTATGTTGAAGGCTGGCATAATTATCAAGCAGTAGCATCATATGATCGCGAATATTGGTTTCGAGTGCCAACAAGTTTTGATGGTGAAAAGCTAACCGTTGAATTTGAACCTGAGTTTGACAGTGTTTATTTTGCCTACTTTGCGCCATACAGTTACGAACGTCACCAAGATTTAATTCACAACGCACAACTTTCTCCAGATTGTCAGCTACAAGTGTTAGGTCAAACACTTGATGGTCGTGACATGTCAGTTTTAAAAATTGGTGAAGAGGGTGAAGGTAAAAAAACGGTGTGGTTAACTGCGCGTCAGCATCCTGGTGAAACAATGGCCGAATGGTTTATGGAAGGCTTTATTGATCGTTTACTTGATGAAGATGATGGTGTAGCGCGCAAAGTATTAGATAAAGCAGTATTTTACTGTGTACCTAATATGAACCCTGATGGCAGTGTTCGTGGTCATTTAAGAACAAACGCTAAAGGTGTCAACCTTAATCGTGAATGGCAAACGCCTTCAATGGAAAACAGCCCAGAAGTTTTCCTTGTGGTAGAAAAAATGAAAGAAACAGGTGTCGATATGCACCTTGATATTCATGGTGATGAAGCCTTACCGTATAACTTTGTTGCTGGCTGTGAAGGTATTCCTTCATACGATGCTAAGCACAAAGCACTTGAAGATAAATTCAAAGATATTTTACTTTCGATTACGCCTGAATTCCAAGATGAAAAGGGCTATGACAAAGATGAAGCAGGCCAAGCCAATTTAACCGTTGGTTCAAACTGGGTGGGTGAAACATTTAAGTGTTTAGCTTACACCATCGAAATGCCTTTCAAAGACAATATTTTATTACCTGATCAGCACGTTGGTTGGTCAGACACGCGAAGCAGTATATTTGGTCGTGACGTGTTGACGGCCATTTTTCATGTTGTAGACGATTTACGATAATAAAAACAAAAAGAAACATTCTTAGGAGTATCTGTGTTAGAACTAGTTCAGTCATTAAATGACATCATATGGAGTCCTGCGCTCATTTATTTGTGCTTAGGTGCAGGCATATTTTTCTCGATCATCACCCGCTTTGTTCAATTGCGTCATTTTAAAGAAATGTGGCGCCTGCTTTTATCTGGTAAAAGCTCGGCACAAGGTATTTCATCATTCCAAGCGTTAGCGGTTTCGTTATCTGGACGTGTTGGTACTGGTAATATCGCTGGTGTTGCTGCTGCCATAGGTTTTGGTGGCCCTGGTGCTGTATTTTGGATGTGGGTTGTAGCATTCTTTGGCGCTGCAACGGCATATATTGAATCAACTAACGCTCAAATCTATAAAGAAGAGCACGACGGCTTATACCGTGGTGGTCCAGCATACTATATTGAAAAGGCATTAGGTCAAAAATGGTATGCATGGATTTTTGCTATCGCGACAGTTATAGCATGTGGTGTGTTATTACCAACAGTGCAATCTAACTCAATTGGTAACGCTGTTGAAATGGCGTTTGGTGCGGGTACCATGATTGATACTGGTATTGGCCAAATTAGCTCAGCAAAAATTTATACCGCATCGTTTATAGTCTTGTTACTTGGTTTTATTATCTTTGGTGGTGTTAAGCGTATCGCTAACTTTACTCAAGTTGTTGTACCATTTATGGCGCTAGCTTATATCATTATCGCATTCGTTGTTATTGCACTTCATATTGATAAATTACCAGGCGTTTTCATGATGATCATCAATGATGCATTCTCGCCTATGGCTGGTGTTGGTGCTGCTATTGGTTGGGGTGTTAAACGAGGTGTTTATTCAAATGAAGCAGGTCAAGGTACAGGTCCTCATGCAGCAGCTGCTGCTGAAGTAGATCACCCTGCGCAACAAGGTTTGGTGCAAGCATTCTCTGTTTACATTGATACCTTATTTGTTTGTTCTGCAACGGCGTTTATTATTCTGATCACAGATTCATATAACGTTCACGCGGCTGGTGAGTCATTTATTGTGAAGAACCTTGCTGCCGATGTCGCTGCAAATAGCCCAGCGTTTACTCAAATTGCTGTAGATAGCGTGTTAACTGGCGTAGGTAAACCATTCATTGCTTTAGCGTTATTCTTCTTTGCATTTACTACGATATTGGCTTACTACTTCATCGCAGAAAATAATGTGGCGTATATTAAGCGTACATTCAATTTCCCTATTTTAACTTTCTTGTTAAAAGTGATAATTATGTCTGCAACGTTCTACGGTACGGTAAAAGCTGCTGATATCGCATGGGGCTTAGGTGATGTTGGTGTTGGAATGATGGCATGGTTAAATATCATCGGTATTTTAATTATCTTCTTTGTTGCTAAACCTGCGGTTACAGCACTTAAAGATTATGAACGTCAGCAAAAAGAAGGCGTTGAAAAATATACCTTTGATCCAGAAAAACTTGGCATTAAAAACGCTGATTTATGGAAAGATAAATTATAAGTTAACATTTAATTTTATTTTCTAAAAAACGCCCTCTAGGGCGTTTTTTTTGTGTAGAATACTTAAAATTTTATTTGAGGGTAAACAATGGCTGTTATTAATTGCCCAGCATGTAGTAAAAAAATCTCCGATAAAGCGGCAGAGTGTTCTCATTGTGGTCTCGAAATAGCTAACGCTAGCGGTGACCGACTAACACACATTCGAAAAGTTAACCGTATTCAACGTGCCCAAACACTCTTGAACCAGTCTTTTATTGCGATGTTACTGTTTTGTGCAGGCTTCTTAGGTATCTTTTGGTATGATGATATGCAAGCTTCTTGGCAATACCTGTTATCTATGATCATCTGTGTTGTTGGATTCTTCGGCTATATCATCACACGAATTCGTCTTATTATTTTTAAAAGAACCAGTAAAGAACTATGAATGTAATTGATCTTGTAGAAAACCTATCTGAAGACATGTATTTAAGGCTCAAGCACTGTGCAGAAACAGGTAAGTGGCCTGAAGGCACTGCGGTAGATCAAGCGCAGCGTGACTCTGCAATGCAAATTGTTATGGCCTATCAAGCAAAAAAACTTAACAGTGACGAAATGCTATCAATAGGGCCTGATGGCAATATTGTTGAAAAAACTAAGCGAGAACTCAAAGCGCAGTTTTCTGATAAAAATAATATAGCTAGGTTTTCAGATTTATGATTTTCTCAAAGTTTTTTAAGGCAAAGTGGCAAAGCAAAGACGAAGCAACACGTCTTAGTGCCGTAAAACAAGAACTCGATCAAACCAATAGTGACGATATCAAGATTTTAAAAGATATTGCGTTCAATGATAGTAGTGATGCTGTGCGGATCACTGCATTAAAAAAACTCAACTCAGCAACGCTTTATTGGCAGTTGGTGTACAGTGATCGTGATGCAATTAAGCAGCTAGCACTACAAAATATTGAAAAAAACTTTTTAACACAGCAGCCTGAATTATCGTCTCAACAAAAGCTTGCGTTTTTAGGCTTAACTAAGAAAACCTCACTTGTTGAAAGTTGGTATCAGCTAGAGCAAGATTCAGCTGTGCAAACAGCTTTGTTTGATAGACTCAATAAACCAAGCTTTTTATATACAGCGTTTATTAATGCTAACAGTGCAGAACTGCAGTTGCAGATCATTGAGCCAGTTGCAGATGTTAGCTTACTTGAAAAGTGCGCTAAGAAGTCTACTTATGACAACGTATTATCGGTTATCAATGATAAAATATCAGCGATCAAATTAGCAAAAGAAAAACCAGAACAAGTTAAAAAAGATGCGCAATTAACGCTGTCTATGTTGCTAGCGTTAAAAGAGCAGGCTGATTATGCAAAAGTGCTTAGTAAGCGGGAACAACTCGATAGCCAATGGCAACGTATTGTCAGTGATTTTTCATGTTTGTCAGAAAATGATCAACAAACGTTTAGTGACAAACATCAAGTCATTGTAGAGCAGCTCGATAAAGCATTTGCTGTTAAAGCGGAAGCCCACCAGCAAGCGTTAATTGCAAAACAACTAGAAGAACAAAAGCTGGAACAACAAGGTGCAATAGAAGGTCACATAAAAATCATTGATCAAAGCATTGCTAATGCGATTTTCGAATCGAATGTGCTTGATGAAGAAGCGATTAACAAGCAATGTAATGAACTTCAGAAACTTATTGATGACGCAATACTCGACGAAAAGCTAAAGCAAACCTACGCTCGTCAGTTATCCGCAGAACGAAAAAAGCTTGATCAAATTCCTGTTATCGCCCAATCAGTAAGTGATGCAACGCATCTTGTAGCGCGTATAGCACAGCTAGCTGTGCCAACGTCGATGAATGAATTCAATGATCGTGCAGAAATATATAGGCAATGGTCAGCAGATTGGCGCGCAATGGAAAAGCGCAGTGCGGGCGTTTTACCTGAATCCCTTAAGCAAGCTCACCAAGAAATAAAAGAACAATGGCGCAGTGCATTAGCGCCGTTTGAAAAAGAGCAAACGCAATTATTAAACCAAGTGTTTAAAAAGTTATCTGATGTTAAACGCCTAATCAGGATAGGTAAGTACAATGCATCGTTTGGTGTTTATAAACATGCCAAGGGGCTATACGAGCAATTAACAGAACAACAGAAAGCCAAAGTAAGCCGAGATTATGAACAAGTAAGTGAAAAAATCGCCGACTTGTCGGATTGGGAGCATTATGTCGCCACCCCGAGAAAACAAGAATTGCTTGAAGAGGTTAAGGCGATCGCGCGTAACCCGCATAACGATTTGTCGCACCAGGCTAATTTGGTTAAAAGTTACCGCAAAACATGGAATAGCTTAGGTCATGCTGAAGAAACACAGGAACAAGCGTTAAATGATGCATTTAACGAGGCCTGTGAGCAAGCATTTGCACCTTGTCGTACCTTTTTTGAAGAGCAAGAAAAGCAACGTGATAATCATTATGCTCAACGAGTAGAAGTGATAAATCAACTAAAAGAGCTTTCAGCCTCAATTAACGACGAAATGGATATGGCAGCACTTGATAAGCAATATGCTCAGCTGAAAAAGCGTTGGCAAACGGCTGGTGACGTAGACAGAAAACGTTATCAGGTGTTGCTTGATGACTATAGAGGCGCCTGTAAACCGATTAATGATGCCATTAATCATTTTCAACATAAACAAGCGTCTGCCAAGAATGAATTAATTAATCATGCTAAAGAGTTATTGGCTTTAGAGGATGCTTTTGCGGCGGCAAACCAAGTTAAAACTTTACAAAAAAGCTGGAAGGACATCGGCTTTGCAGGTAAGAATCAAGAAAATAAACTTTGGCAAGCTTTCAGAAAGGTTAATGATGAAATTTTTGCAAAGCGTGATGCCGTTAAACAAACGCAGCAAGATCAAAATAAACAGTTAATGGGTGACGCTCAACAACGAATTGAGGCATTAGTTGAGCAGGCAAATGCAAGTGAGCAAGAAAGCGAATTAAAGACCATTGCGTTGCAGTTAACTGAAGTTAAACAAAGCTTACCTGCTCGAAGCCCACAAACAAAAACGCTGAGCAAATCTATCGCTGATCATGTTAAAAAGATTAATGATAAAGCCGCTAACTTGCGTAAAGGTAAGCAACAACGTCAGTGGACCAGCTTATTTGCGATTATTGCTCAATACATTGAGCAGGGTATTGAAGTAACTGACATCGAAGGCTTTGATTCTTTGCCAGGGAAATGGCAACGTAAGTTGCAGGAAAGTACCCATAGTCAAACGATTGCAGATCGCAATGAAGCAACACTTACGATAGAGATACTTGCTGGTGTTGAATCGCCAAGTGAATTTCAAGCTCGTCGTCTTGAAGTGCAAGTTAGCTTGATGCAATCTCAAATGACATCGGGTGGGCAAGTAAATTTAACCGCACAATTTTTTGATTGGTTAACATTAGGTCAGTTAGGAAAAGGTGATTTACCTTACTTAAACCGTTTACAGGCGATTTATTGTTAATAGCGATTGAATAGATATAAAAAATGCGCATAAAAAAAACCACCTTAAAGGTGGTTTTTTTTATGGATAGTAAACTTATTTAGTAATGTGATTTACTAAGTCTAATACCTTATTCGAGTAGCCAATCTCATTGTCGTACCAAGTGACAACTTTAACAAATGTATCGGTCAATGCGATGCCAGCTGTTGCATCAAATACTGATGTACAACGTTCGCCGATAAAGTCGTTAGAGACAACAGCATCTTCTGTGTAACCTAAAATACCTTTTAATGGGCCGTTTGCCTCTTCTTTCATTGCTTGGCAAATTTCTTCATAGCTAGCTGGGCTAGATAGGTTAATTGTTAGGTCAACGACAGATACATTTGGTGTAGGAACACGAAATGCCATACCCGTTAGCTTACCGTTTAATGCTGGAATAACTTTACCAACAGCTTTTGCTGCACCTGTCGATGAAGGAATGATGTTTTGAGAAGCACCACGACCACCACGCCAATCTTTAGCTGAAGGAGCATCTACCGTTTTTTGCGTTGCAGTTGTTGCGTGTACTGTCGTCATTAAGCCGTCTTTAATGCCCCAACGATCGTTTAATACTTTAGCAACAGGTGCAAGACAGTTTGTTGTACAAGATGCGTTAGATACAATGTCTTGGCCATCGTATGTTGATTCATTTACACCCATAACAAACATTGGCGTATCGTCTTTCGATGGAGCAGATAACACGACTTTCTTAGCTCCAGCTTCAATGTGTTTACGTGCTGTTTCATCCGTAAGGAATAGACCCGTTGATTCAACAACTACTTGAGCGTCAACTTCATTCCACTTTAGGTTTGCAGGATCACGTTCGCTTGTTACGCGAATCGTTTGGCCATTTACAACTAAATTGCCATCGACAACGTCAACATCACCGTTAAAACGACCATGTGTAGAGTCATACTTCAGCATATAGGCCATGTATTCAACGTCAATTAAATCATTAACGCCAACTACTTCAACATTGTCACGTGAAAAAGCTTCTCTAAATACAAATCGACCAATGCGTCCAAAACCGTTGATACCAATCTTTACTGTCATGTTCATTCCTAATTGCTATTTATTTGCAAAATTATCTTTTGTAGTAAAATTACATCAAATTTATATTATTTCAACATAAAAAGCTATCTAAACGTGTTTTTATTACATTTTGTTTATGTGTATTACGAATGTTTACACAAATGTAATTGAATATAGCTCGGTAAATGTTGATTTTAGTGTATTAATTTAGGCTGTGCGTGATAAAATGCCTGCAATTTTTTATAGGAAGAAATTCCTATCGTTTACATTAATTCGGACACTTACATGACAACAGAAAATATGACGTGTGATATTGGGTTTATCGGTTTAGGCGTTATGGGTAAAAACCTAGTGCTAAACCTAGCTGACAACGGTTACACGGTTGCTGCTTTTGATCTTAGTACTGACAAAGTAGAAGATGCAATTGCACAAGACGCATTGGAGAATAAATCTGGTTCGCCACGTGTGGTAGGCTGTAGTTCTTATACTGAACTTTTCTCTCGTCTTAAAGCACCTCATACCATTGTATTGTCTGTTCCGGCTGGTGCGCCTGTCGATCATGTTTGTGAAAGCTTAATCGGTGCAGGTATTCAACCAGACGATATCGTTATTGATACCGGTAATAGTCTTTGGGTTGATACCGTTGAGCGTGAGAAAAAATATAAAAACAACTTTATTTTATTCTCATCGGCTGTTTCTGGTGGTGAAACTGGCGCGCGTTTCGGCCCGGCATTAATGCCAAGTGGGTCTCCTTATGCTTGGACACGTATTAAACCAATCTGGGAAGCGATTGCTGCTAAAGTCGACCCTGCAACAGGTAAACCTTTAGAGCGTACTAAACCAGGTGAGATTGTTGAAAATGGCGATCCGTGTGCAGCGTATATTGGCCCAGCAGGTGCAGGCCACTTTGTGAAGATGGTTCACAATGGTATTGAATATGCCGATATGCAAATTATTTGTGAAGCGTATCATGTGCTTCGTGCAGGACTTGGCTATAGCCCTGAGCAAGTAGCTGATATTTTTGAGAAATGGAATGCTGGTCCATTAGACAGCTACCTAATGGAAATTTCTGTCGAAGTTTTACGCCATAAACCAAACAATGATGATACGCCGCTTGTTGATTTGATTTTAGATAAAGCAGGCCAAAAGGGTACTGGTTTGTGGACAGCAATCAGTGCACTTGAAGTGGGGTGTCCAGCACCGACCATTGCTCAAGCAGTATTTGCTCGCTCGATATCATCATTTAAAGCCTTACGCGTTAAAGCAAGTACACGCTTGGCAGGCCCAACATTGCCAGAATTATCAGAACAAGAAAAACAAGCCTATGTAGATCGATTACATGATGCGATTTACTGTTCAAAAATCTGTGCTTATGCCCAAGGTTTTCAGCTAATGAGCCTTGCAGCTAAAGAGTATAAATGGACATTAAATTTTGCCAACATTGCTAAAATTTGGCGAGCTGGCTGCATTATCCGTGCAATATTCTTGCAATCTATTACTGATGCCTTTGATCGTGATAGTGAACTTGAGAACCTATTAGTTGATGAGTTTTTTGTTGAACAATTAAATAAACATCAATTGAATTGGCGCCAAGCCATTGCCGATGCCACATTACTAGGTGTACCAATTGGCGCAATCTCTTCTTCGCTTTCATATTATGACTCTGTGCGTTGCGGTGTATTACCTGCTAACCTTTTACAAGGTCAGCGTGACTTTTTTGGCGCCCATACCTTTGAGCGTGTAGATGCGCCGGCAGGTAAAAAATTCCATGTCGAATGGTCAAGTGAAGATCGTAAACTTATTCAATTATAATGTGTGACAATGGTAAATCGTAATCATCGAAATCAATTATCAGAAGATGCATACCGTGTTTGTCGGTTAGCGGCTACTGAACACCCATTTACCGGTAAGTACAATGATCATTGGCTTGATGGTGTATACCATTGCGCGTATTGCGAGCAACCTTTGTTTGACTCTACTGTTAAGTTTAATGCTGGTTGTGGTTGGCCGAGCTTTTGGGAAAGTAGGAAAGGGCAGGTGAGTTATCATCAAGATAATTCGCTGCACATGCAACGCACTGAAATTAAATGCCAAAATTGTGATAGTCATCTCGGGCATGTTTTTGATGATGGGCCAGAGCCTACCGGCAAGCGCTATTGTGTTAATTCGGTAAGCTTACAGTTTAAGCCATAAAAATATAAAAAACGCACCTAACGGTGCGTTTTTTATTTGTTTTAAATAAGAGAAATAACCTGATAATTTGTCTAATATTGTGGTGCTTTGAATCGACCTTCTTGAATATTCGTAAGCGTTGCCTCTGCAACGGTGTCAAGAAAGGCAATGTTTAAACCATGTTTTTCAATAAATAAGTTAATTAAATTTTCACTTAAGTGCTGATCATCGGGTTTGTGGAGTTGCAATACTTTTAACCAAATATAGGTTTGTTTATATTCATCTTTATCGTTGAAGATATTTGCAATTGATTCGAATACTTCATGATTCAATTCGGCACCGGCAGGTGTTAACTCTAAAGAATGAAACAATATGCCAAGTGTTTTATCGGGATCTCGTTTTATATAATAACTCGCCAAAAACTGTTGGAGCTCGGCAGTTTCCAATTCAGCACTACCTTCTTTAGCAGTGAATTTTGCCATTGCATCTTTGTCTAAGAAACGCGACCAATGAAAATATAATAAATGGGCGTTATTCGATTGTTTGGTGTTTTCAGCAAGCTGTGTAAATCGTTTTTCCGCATTTAGCAGGCTATTAACTCGGTTAGTTTTCTTTTCTTTTAATTTAATGTGTTCAATTTGAGAGGCTAATGACATACAGCCTATATATTCTTCAAACGCTATTAACTCTTTATATTTATCAATATCTTGATTAGTTTGTTTAACGTTGTAATTATGGAGCAGAAGAGACTTTCTCTCCTTTCTACACCAGTTGTCATCGTGGATGTCTACGCAGATTTGCGGGTCAGCCTCACACATCGTAGATATGGAAACACTTTGCTCACATCCAGTAAGAAAAATCATTGAACAAATAATGGGTAAAACGGATCTCATTTGCCTTCACTTAAATGATGAAAAATTTATGTAATCGGTAGAGAAATATTTCATGTTGAATTACAATATGCGCCGCAACGAGGTTGAGACTATTTTCAAACCAATAATAACAATAACATTGATAATAGCTTACTGTTCAATTGACTTAAATATAAAGGTTTAAAAAATGACATTCCAAACGGAAAAAGAATATCAAGCTAGTTGGCAAGAGCGTCAAACATTTGCTGAGAACATGCAGCCAATTATTGGTCAGCTATACCGCAACAAGGGCATTGAGATTTCAGTTTATGGTCGTCCGTTAGTTACTGCTACGCCTATCGATATTATTAAAGCGCACAAATCAGTTGCTTTGCACGAAGAAAGCAAGTTGCGTTTACGTGAAAGTTTCCCATTTGTAGAAGCATTAAACAAAATGTCTTTAGCGCCTGCGCGCATTGATGTTGGTAAGCTTGCTTACAACTACTTGTTTAAAGGCGATGCAAATGGCTTGTCAATTGAACAATACCTAGAAAAAGAACTAGCTGATATTCAAAGTGCTGGTGATAACAACTCTCAAGATGTTGTGTTATATGGTTTCGGCCGTATCGGGCGTTTATTAGCACGTTTATTGATTGAACGTGAAGGTCCTAACTCAAAACTACGTTTACGTGCCATTGTTATTCGCCCTGGTAAAGACAGTGACCTAGCAAAACGCGCAAGCTTATTACGTCGTGACTCGGTACATGGCGCATTCAACGGCAGTATTTCAATTGACGAAGAAAACAAAGTCATCAAAGCAAATGGTGCTTTCATTAAAGTGATTTATGCTAAATCACCATCAGAAATTGATTACACAGAATACGGTATTAACAACGCACTTGTTGTTGATAACACAGGTATTTGGTCTGACGAAGAAGGTTTAGGTCAACATTTACAATCAACAGGTGTTGCTAAAGTACTTTTAACAGCACCAGCAAAAGGTGATATCAAAAACATCGTTTATGGTGTTAACGAAGATATGATTTTAGCGGAAGACAAAATTGTTTCAGCAGCTAGCTGTACAACTAACGCGATAACACCAGTACTAAAAGCAGTAAATGATGAGTTCGGTATTAAGAATGGTCACGTTGAAACAGTTCACTCATATACAAACGATCAAAACCTAATTGATAACTACCATAAAGCGCCTCGTCGTGGTCGCAGCGCACCATTGAACATGGTAATTACTTCAACGGGTGCTGCGAAAGCTGTAGCTAAAGCACTACCTGAGCTAAAAGGTTTATTAACGGGTAATGCGATTCGTGTACCTACGCCAAATGTTTCAATGGCAATTATGAACCTTAACTTGAAGAAAGCGACATCTGCTGAAGATTTAAATAATTACTTACGTGAGATTTCGTTAAACTCAAAACTACAAGATCAAGTTGACTACACTGCTTCAACAGAAATCGTTTCTACAGATTTAGTTGGTTCTCGTTTTGCGGGTGTTGTTGATTCTCAAGCAACAATCGTTGATGAAGATCGCGCAGTACTATATGTTTGGTATGATAATGAGTTTGGTTACAGCTGTCAGGTTGTGCGTGTTATGCATGAAATGGCTGGTGTTCACGTACCAACGTTGCCTATTAAATAATTCAATTAATAGCTAACAAGAAATATAAGGTAGGGGTTATGTTTAAATACATAACCCCTATTTTTTTGCTAAAGTTATTAGGTTGGCCGTCGATAACACAAAGGCAGACGTATTTTTTCAAGGGGTATATATGTCAATAACGATACACTCATCAAGTGCTGTGCAATCAGCATCAGGCGACGCCTTAGAGCTTGCTGTTGCTAAGAAAGCACAAAATCAGCAGGAATTAGAAGGTCAAATGGCCGTTCAGTTGATTGAAGCTGCGGCGAGCAGTTTAGAGAGTTTACCTGCACCTACCGCAACCAGTGGCAATAATATTAATATTAAAGTGTAATTAGATACATCGTGCAGGCTTAGGTAAGCCTGCATATTTTGTAGCCTGCTTTGCCGGTCCTTCTTTAAATAGCCGATAAAGGTAGCGCGAACTTGCCTTTTCTTCACCAAATTCTGCTTTCATTGCTTTAGTTAACGCTCTAATAGCGGGCGATGTGTTATACGTTAAATAAAACTCACGAACAAAATTAATCACTTCCCAATGAGCCGGTGTTAGGTTTACACCATCATGTTCTGCGATTATTTCCCCAAGCTCTGGCGACCAAAGCGTATGATCTAGCAAATAACCTTGCTTATCTGTTTCGATTTGTTGTTGTTTAAATTCAATCATAATTGCCATGTTAATGTTTTTTCAGACTGCACAAGTATTTCTGCTATTTGAGCAAACGGTAGCAAACTGTCGGCTTTTTCAAACGTTATGCCTCGTGCCTGAAGATGTTCGTCTACGATAAGAATGTTTTTGGCTTTTTCTTGGATAATGGCAAAGTGTAAGCTTTGGCAAAAGTAAACACCGTCATCTATCAGTAGCACATCATCGTCATTTGAAATTAACGTTGAGAGCTCGCTACTAATATCTTGTTGATATGGCGACTGGCGAATAAGGTGAAGCATAGCAAAGTCGTCCTTTAAAATTTTAATACGCTAGTGAACTTAGCTAACTGATTTTGTAGTGCTGTGCGATTTAACACGGTGACATCATCAAGGGCAAAGTTGTTTGGTAAGTTACGTTGATACAACGAATGTTCACAGACATAAATGTTTTCAATGTCGTAAAAGCTTAAAGCTTGCATCGTTTTTAAGAAATCTTTTGCGCCTGTCATTGCAATGTTTTGTTCAGTCAGTTGCCAAACGCCATCGCCTATAAAAAAGAGGCTAGGAGCCTGTTCAAATGAGCCAAGTATTAACGCAAGATCTAAAGACTCTTTCGCATGTGCGCCATTAAGAGGAGCTTTAGAATTGATAATCGCTATCGATTTGTTCATCGTTCCCCCTAAAGCTGAATCAATTGATCAGCAGAGTTATACAAACTCACAAATTCACCTAAACCTGAAACAGTAAATTCAGGCAATATATTGCTTGTATCTTGCCAGTCATCACTCAAACCTCGCTTTTCAGCGGCGGTGATACAAAGATGCAGGGGTAGGTGATAATCACAATGTATTGATTGCCATTGCTTTACAGATTGATATTCGTCGGCAGGAATCGATAAACTGGCACTAGCATTCAACACACCGTCTTGATAGAAGAATACACCAATTAGCTTGATGTTATCGTCCATCAACATTTGTTTAACGAGGGCAATACTCGTCGCCGTAAGGTTAGATAAGGGTGATGATGTGATCATCACAGCAACAGTTTTCAATTATTTTCCCCGTAAAAACAAAAAAGCCTCGATTATCGAGGCTTTTATTATAACAGCATGAATTAACTGTTGTAATTAGTCGTCGCCGCCAAATACACCTAATAATTGTAGAAGGCTGACAAAGATGTTGTAAATATTTAAGTATAAAGATACTGTCGCGCGAATGTAGTTACGCTCACCACCATGAATAATGCGGCTTGTATCAAACAAGATTAAACCAGACATAATCATGATGATTGCTGCATTTAATGCTAGAGAAATTGCAGGAACTTGGAAGAAGATATTTGCAATACCTGCTACCAATACAACAATTAAACCAACCATTAAGAAGCCGCCCATGAATGAGAAGTCTTTCTTACTTGTTAACGCATAAGCTGACAATGCAAAAAAGATTAATGCTGTGCCGCCTAACGCTTGCATGATTAATGAACCACCATTAGGTAAACCAGCATAAGCGTTAAGCATTGGTCCTAAAGAAGCACCCATTAAACCGGTGAAAGCGAAAATCCAAATAAGGCCGCTTGCTTTATCCGCTTGCTTATGAACAACAAACAATAAAACGAAAGCAACAAGAGTCATCACTAGCGCTGCCATATGAGGCAGGTTCATAGCCATTGAAATACCAGCACATATAGCACTCCAGGCTAATGTCATACCTAGTAGCATGTACGTATTTTTCAGTACTTTGTTAATCTCGATAGACGAGGTTTGACTCGCCGTATTGATTGATTGCATATATATTCCTCTGAGAATGTTATTACCTAATAATTTTGGGCTTATAAGCTATTTTTCAAGTGCCTACTTAATCATATCACCCAATACTATGACATTTTATGACATAAAAAGTTTAATTCAACTATTAATTAATTTTGTTTGTTAATATTTATGTTATCACTATATTGACAAATTATTTCATCACGTCTGTAACAGTTTGTACTGTGGTCATTGATTAACCCTGTTGCTTGAAGATGCGAATAAAGCGTAGTAGAGCCTAAAAATTTAAATCCACGCTTCTTCATATCCTTTGCTAGCGCATCACTTATTGGCGATGTCGCAACATAATCTTCTAATTGAGTCATTTCATTGACGATAATTTTGCTGTTAACAAATCCCCAAATGTAGCGACAAAAACTGCCAAACTCTTGTTGAACTTCAATAAAACGTTTTGCGTTGTTAATCGTCGCCTCTATTTTCTTCCTATTACGAACGATCGCAGGGTTTTGGATGAGTTCTTCAACGTCTTTATCAGTAAAAGTAGCTACTTTCTTTATGTTAAAGTCAGCAAACGCCGCTCTATAACCTTCGCGCTTTTTCAGTATTGTATACCAGCTCAGCCCTGCTTGAGCTGATTCCAACACTAAACATTCAAACATTTTCTGATCGTCATATACCGGCACACCCCATTCTTCATCATGATATTTCACATAGTCGGGTTTACTTTCATCTAGCCATGGGCATCGACATTTACTCATTTTAAAACCTTTATCTGGCAGTGGTTATGATGTTGTGTCAACTAGCTTATCAAGCACAAGCGCACGATTAAACTTTTCATTTATCGTTTGTTTACATAAGATGTTAATACTTTTCAAGGCATTGGATATTCACATGAAAAAACTAAAACACCTGATATTGAGCTCTATATTAATTGCTAGCCCAGCGATTGCAGGCAAACTTATGGTTGCCGAAACATTAAAAGTACTTGAAATAAATGGTGTTGAGCACTCAGGCAGTTTTTTAGCTAAATCATCTGAGTTTGATATTAGCCCCGGAGAGCAAAAACTACTGCTTAAGTATCAAGAGTTTTTCGAAGACGATGATGAAAATTTCGCTACGATACGTTCAAAGCCTTTTCTATTTTCATTTACCGCGCAAGACAATCAAAACTATAAATTGAAAACTCCAGCGTTAGATGGTGAAAGTGCAGGAAAGGAGTTTGCTAAAAAGCCAAGCGTGATATTAACGGATAGCCAAGCGGAAGTTGTAGTAGCAAAAGTTAATTTGCTAACGGCCGCTTCGGTAACTGCGCCAAGTCCAAAAGCTATGCCTGTCGCCGAGCCTGTTCGCGTGCAAGCTCCAGCACCTGTCACCAATGTTGCACCTCAAACTAGGCCAGCCCCAGCTAACGCATCATCTAAAAAACAAAATAGTGCAGATCCAAGAGCTTTATCTATGCTTACTTATTGGTGGGAGCAAGCTTCGCCAGAACAGAAACAGGCATTTTTATCTTCAATTAACAAATAAGATTACGTTATGAAATCATTTATTGTCGCTTTATCGTTAGGGTTAACTGCAGTTACCTATGCTTTGCCTAGCTTATCTCAAAATATTGCGCCGGCAGGAATAAAAGTCGTGGGTAAGGCGAGTGCGGCCATGGTGCCAGATACTTTTATGGTACGTTTTGGTTTTCAACAAAGAGGCCATAGTGCAGCTAAACTGAAACAATACGTCGATAGCCAGACATCTCAATTAACGTCATTAGCAAAATCTCTTGGCGTTAAAAACGATAATGTTACCTCTAGCCAATTAACGGTAACGGTTCGCTATTTAAAACCTGAGGAACGTATAAAGAGTGTTTATGCGCCTCAAAAATCGGCATTGGTAGAAACCACGCTGCATTCCTCAAAAGAAAAAGAAACGGAAGTTGAGTTTATCGTTAGTCGAACGGTTGAAGTCGTTTTAACTGAACTCGCCATTTACGACAAACTGCTCGATAGTAGTGTGAAAATTGGCGCGACAAGAATAGATCCCGTGCAGAGCTATGTCGATAATAATGAAGACACTTACAATAAGTTACTTCAAAGTGCGGTAGATAACGCAAAATCTAAGGCGGACTTATTAGCGCAACAAACTGGCGCTAAATTAGGCAAGGTATTAAGTGTTGAAGAAATGTCTCATTATCAAGCGCGTCCTCGCATGGCTGTTGCAGAATCAAGAGCTTTCCATCGCTCTCAGCCGGGGAGTTTAGACTTAACTGCTGAAGTGATTGTGCGCTTTGCAATCGATCACTAATAAATACACGATTAATACGATAAAAACTTTTAAATTGGCGCTTTTCAAGGTATGTTAGGCGCCTTTTTTAAACCAGATGTGAACATTGATGACGAAAGAAAGCTTTTATCAAGAACTGATTGGTCAAGTGCAAGCAATTATTGGCGATGAGTCAGATTTTATTGCCAATATGGCAAATGTAAGTGCGCTCTTGTTTGAACGCTTAGATGGTGTGAATTGGGCTGGCTTTTATCGGTTAGAAGATGAACAACTTATACTTGGCCCATTTCAAGGAAAGGTAGCTTGTATTAGAATTGAACTTGGTAAAGGCGTTTGTGGTACAGCCGCATCAACGGACACGACCCAACGTATTGCTGATGTACATGCGTTCGAAGGTCATATAGCATGTGATGCACAATCAAATGCTGAAATAGTTATCCCAGTACATTATAACGGTGATGTTATCGCTGTACTTGATATTGATAGTGTTGAATACAATCGCTTTGACGACGCAGACCAAAAAGGTTTGGAAGCCATTGTCAAAGTCATTGAAAAGCAAATGGCGAGCTAATGAAAGAGTTTGTAGTTATTCATGACTTTCTCGTTTCAGAAGCCGTTGTTGGTGATTGGGACGGAGAAGAAGAACTTGTCGCAGAAAAGCTCAATGAGTTCTATCATACATTGTATGATCTTGCCGAAGAAGATATTTCGCCAGATGAGCTCGTCGGATTGTTAGAGCTTATTTGGCATCATTGGATAGGCGATCAAGCCTTGCCAGAACTAGAAACAGATGATATTTATGAATGGTGTAGAAACGTATTAGAAAACCGTTCGAAGTATCTTGAAGATTTAAATTAATTTTTTGTAAGTAGTATTTATGGAAACCAAAAAAAATAGCAGTAAAGAAATCATTGCTTTATTAGTGGAAAAATTCCCAGAGTGTTTTTCGGCTGAAGGCCCAGCTAAACCACTAAAAGTAGGCATTTTTCAAGATCTTGCTGAAAAGTTAGCTGACGATGAAGCGGTCAGTAAAACACGTTTACGTCAAGCGTTGAGACACTATACAAGCAGCTGGCGTTACTTGAAATCTATCAAACAAGGAAGCCACCGCGTTGACTTAACGGGTAGTCAAGTTGCTGAAATCGATCAAGAACAAGCTGATTACGCTGCAAAATCGCTAAAAGAAAGCCAAGAAAAGTTTGGTAACAAAAAAGCGAAAGATAAAGCTGAAGGTCAGAAGAAGTTTGCTAAAAGCTCTCAAGCCCCTAAAAATAAAGGCGGTGATGAGAAAAAGCAAAAGTACAAAAATGTAAAATCTGCCAAACGTCCTGCAAAAAAACCTCAAGAACCGGTGAACTTAACGCCAGTTGACTCGTCTACTTTAAAAGAGGGTGCTACAGTTAAAGTTAAATTTGGTAACGCGCCTATGAGTGCCATTATTACAGAAGTTGATGGCGACGATGTTCACGTTCAGCTTCAATCAGGCATGGTAATCAAAACACAAGTAGAAAATATTTTTTCATAAAAGTTTGGAGTACGAAGCATGCATAAATTATGTCGCATCGCAATCGCAGTTTCTCTGTCAGCAGTATCATTAGTTAGTTTTGGTAAAGATGTTCAAATACCAGAAGAACTCCCTGTTTTAGCTCCTGAGAGTCAACACGCGGTCTCGACAAAGCGCATAACAGCGCAATTTATGCGTGGTCATTACAAAAAATTTAAGATTGATAACGATTTATCTCATCAAATATTTGACCGATATATTAAGCAACTCGACTTCAATAAAAATGTATTTTTAGCCTCTGATATTGATCAGTTTAGTGCGTTTAAAGATGACTTTGACGCAGTTATTGCACGTGGCCAATTGCAAGTTGCATATGACATATATAACCTAAATTTACAGCGTCGAGTTGAACGTTACGAATATGCGCTTACGTTGCTAGATAAACCATTCGATTTCACTAAAGAAGAGCGTTATCACTTTGACCGTGAAGACGCAGAATATGCTAAATCAGTTGAAGAGCTTAATGAGTTATGGCGTCAAAAAGTTAAATACGATGCCCTTAACTTAACATTGGCTGAGAAAGAGTGGGAAAAAATCCAAGAAATATTAGGTAAGCGTTACAAAAGCACGATAAAGCGTTTAAAGCAAAGTGAAAGCGAAGACGTATACCAAATTGTGATGAACAGTTTTGCTCGTGTAGTTGAGCCGCATACCTCTTATTTATCTCCTCGCAATGCAGAACGTTTCCAAATGGAAATGAATCTTTCATTAGAAGGTATTGGTGCTGTGCTTCGCGCCGAAGATGATTACACTGTAATTCAAAGTATTGTGCCAGGTGGCCCAGCTGATAAATCGAGTCAACTTAAGCCAAAAGATCGTATTGTTGGTGTATCTCAAGATGACGAAGAGTTTGTTGATGTCATTGGCTGGCGTCTTGATGACGTGGTCGATTTGATCAAAGGACCAAAAGGTACAAAAGTACGTCTAGAGGTTTTACCGGGCGAATCAGATAGCCTCGATAGCATTAAAAATGTTTCAATTATACGAGACAAAATTAAGCTAGAAGAGCGTGCTGCTAAATCTGAAGTTTATATAGATGAATCTATTGAAGGGCAAGCGCGCAAATTAGGCGTGATTGAAATCCCAAGCTTCTATAACAACTTATCTAAAGACGTTAAGAAAGAGATTGAAAGTCTTAAGGCTGAGAACGTAGAAGGTATTATTGTTGATTTACGCGGTAACGGTGGTGGCTCGTTAACTGAAGCAACATTATTAACCGGTTTATTTATCGATAAAGGCCCTGTTGTTCAAGTAAGAGACGGCGCAGATCGCATAGCGGTAAATAGCGATCGCGACGGCATTAGCTATTATGATGGCCCACTAACTGTTATGGTCGACCGTTACAGTGCTTCAGCGTCAGAAATTTTCTCTGCGGCGATTCAAGATTATAATCGTGGCATTATCGTTGGTGAAAATACCTTTGGTAAAGGTACTGTTCAGCAGCATCGCGGTTTAGGTCGAGTGTATGACTTGTATGAAAAGCCATTAGGTTCAATTCAATATACCATTGCAAAGTTTTACCGCATCAATGGTGGTAGCACTCAGCATAAAGGTGTAGCGCCTGATATAGCATTTCCTTCGGCAGTAGACCCAGAAGAGTGGGGCGAAAGTAAAGAAGAGAATGCATTAGTATGGGATCAAGTACCTAAAGCCAACTATCGCCAAGTAACTACGTCACCTGTAGATGTCAGCTATTTAGATAGCTTGCATCAGCAACGTATTAAGGAAAATGTTGAGTTTGAATACCTGCTAAAAGATATTGCGAAATATAAGGCAGAAAAAGATGATAAATCTATCTCTCTTAACCTTGAAGAACGCAAACAAAAGCGTGAAGAGCGCAAGACAAAACAACTAACGAGAGCTAATGAGCGTTTAGCTAAGTTAGGTAAAGAAGCGATAACAACTATCGATGATTTACCCGAAGAATTAGAAGAGTTAGACGTGTTTTTAGATGAGACCGCAAAAATTACCTTCGATTATATCGAACTTAATAGACTCGCTAAAAACTAGGTTGTACAAAATACCATCAAGCCGTCCATTAGGGCGGCTTTTTTGTTTCAGCCTAGTGACAGTTTAATGATATGATCTATGCAGCTTTATAGAATATTTATTTTTTCACTATGTTAATGGATTGAAAATGTCGCTTGCACTTCTAGGCAACACAAGGCATTTTACGTAGTTCGAAATAAAATTATTACAATAATTACAGGTTTTAAATTTCACATGTCAGTAGATTCAACTCCTCGCACGCCAAGCATGTTTGATTCAGCGATCCCAGTGATTGCATTAGTTATTATGCTTGCCGCAGCCGTGACATTGTTTGGTGATAACTCATCATATGGTCCTAACCAAATTGCACTACTTGTTGCAATGGGCATCGCCGTTATCATTGGTATCAAAAATGGTTTTTCATGGGCAGAGATAGAAAAGGCGATTGTTAATGGTATTTCATTATCATTAGGCGCAATTTTAATTTTACTGTCTGTAGGTGCGTTAATCGGTACATGGTTACTCTCAGGTACTGTACCAACCATGATTTATTATGGTCTTAAAATACTAGACCCATCTTGGTTCTATGCTGCCTCATGTATTATATGTGGCATTGTAGCGATGAGTATTGGTAGCTCTTGGACAACGGCAGCGACCATAGGTGTTGCCTTGTTAGGTATTTCTCAAGGCCTTGATTTATCACCAGCAATAACAGCTGGTGCCGTTATCTCAGGCGCATACTTTGGTGACAAAGTGTCACCATTGTCAGAAACAACCAACTTAGCACCAGCGATTGCCGGCAGTGAGTTATTTGCTCACATTCGTTACATGCTTTGGACAACAGTGCCATCTATTGCAACTGCACTAGTAATTTTTACTATCTTAGGTTTTAGTGAATCAACGACAGCATCAACACAAGCGATTGACTCTTTAAATGAGCAGCTCGCTTCACAATTTAACTTAAGTATTTTTAACTTAATTCCATTAGTTGTGTTACTCGTTTTAGCTATTCGCAAAGCTCCAGCGTTTATCGCGGTATCTATTGGTGCAATTATCGGTGCAATTTGGGCGGTAATTTTTCAGCCGGAACTTATTGCTCGATTAGCAGGTGAGGGCTTTAGCCAGTCAGAAGCAAACCTTCGCGTTGTTTGGACAGCATTTTTTGATGGTGTTGCGATTGAAACCGGTAATAGCGAATTAAATGACTTGTTGAGTGGTGGTGGCATGTCTAGCATGCTTAATACAACATGGTTAATTATGTGTGCGTTAAGTTTTGGCGCCGTTCTAGAGCACTTAGGCATGTTAAAGGTCTTTGTTAATGCGATTCTTAAAACAGCTAAGTCTACGGGCAGCTTGATCGCTTCAACGGTCGCTACCTGTATCAGTACTAACCTTATAACAGCCGATCAATACATGGCCATTGTAATGCCTGGTCGCATGTATAAAGAAGAATATGAGCGCCGCGGTTTACATCCCGTTGTATTAAGCCGTACCTTAGAAGATTCAGGTACCATTACGTCACCACTTATCCCTTGGAATACCTGTGGTGCCTATATGTACAGCGTACTAATGGTTAACCCGCTAGATTACTTATTCTACTGTTTCTTTAATATTATTAACCCTATTTTGGCTGTGATTTATGGCTTTATTGGGTTTAAGATTAAAAAATTAGTTAAACCAGTATAAAATTATTTAATAACATAATTATTCAAAAGCCTGTTCATCGCAGGCTTTTCTTTATATACATCTATTACATTTAGTTTTTGGACTATTGCTATGACTCAATCAACAACTCGCTATTTAGCTGACTACCAAACGCCAGATTTTCACATTGATACAGTTAATCTTTGTTTTAATCTTGATGACACGAAAACCCGCGTTGTTAATGAAATGGCGATTGAGAAGGTTAGCGACCAATCAAACATTACACTTAATGGTGAGCATTTATCGTTATTGAGTATCAAGGTCAATGGCACAACGTTAACAAAAGACGATTATCAGTTGTCAGATACGGAACTAGTTTTTGCGTTAACTCAGCAGCATAACACTGTGGTTATTGAAACCCAGATAGACCCATTAAACAATACTGCGCTAGAAGGTCTATTTAAGTCGGGTGATGCTTTTTGTACCCAATGTGAAGCGGAAGGTTTTAGGCGCATTACCTATTATTTAGATCGCCCAGATGTCATGGCAACATTTACGACCAAAGTTATCGCCGCTAAAGAGAGTTTTCCTCAGCTTTTATCAAATGGTAATAAAATTGACAGTGGTGATCTGGAAAACGGTCAACATTTTGTAACTTGGCAGGACCCGTTTCCTAAGCCGTGTTATTTGTTTGCGTTAGTTGCCGGTGATTTTGATTTATTAACGGATAGTTTTACAACGTTAGAAGGACGAAATGTCGCGTTAGAAATCTTTGTAGATAAAGGCAACTTATCAAAAGCACATCATGCGATGACGTCGTTGAAAAAATCGATGAAGTGGGATGAAGAGGTTTTTGGTTTAGCATACGACTTAGATATCTATATGATAGTAGCCGTTGATTTCTTCAACATGGGGGCGATGGAAAATAAAGGTCTTAATGTTTTCAATTCAAAATATGTGCTAGCCGATGAAGCAACCGCCACTGATACGGACTATTTCAATATTGAAGCCGTCATTGCTCACGAGTATTTCCATAACTGGACCGGAAACCGAGTTACCTGTCGTGATTGGTTCCAACTGAGTTTAAAAGAAGGGTTGACGGTTTTTCGTGATCAGCAATTTAGCGCAGATATGCATAGTGCTGCTGTTACAAGAATTCAAAATGTACGTGTGCTACGTGCCCATCAATTTGCCGAAGACGCTAGCCCAATGGCGCATCCGATTCGACCTGAAAAAGTGATGGAAATGAATAATTTCTACACCTTGACGGTTTATGAAAAAGGCTCTGAAGTTATTCGAATGATGTATACATTATTAGGTAAAGAAAACTTCAGAAAAGGTATTGATTTATATTTTGAACGTTTTGACGGAATGGCGGTTACCTGTGATGACTTTGTAAACGCAATGGCCGATGCTTCAAACAAAGATCTTTCTATATTTAAGCGTTGGTATTCACAATCAGGCACCCCTTTATTGTTAGTAAATGAAAGCTTTGATCCGACAACAGGTGAATATGCGCTAACGGTTGAACAGAAAAATATGCCAACGGCACAGCAACAGGAAAAGCATGCCTTGCATATTCCGATAAAAGTTGAGCTGCTAGCAGGTGGCGTTTCTCAAGAACATTTACTTGAGTTAACCGAAGCGAAGCAAACTTGGCATTTTTCGATGTTTGATGAAAAGCCAGTTACCGCATTCTTGGGTGACTTTAGCGCGCCTGTAAAAGTTAACTTTGATCAAAGTGATGAAGAGCTCATTACCGTCATGCAGAACGCTCAAAACACCTTTTGTCAATGGGATGCTGGCCAAAAACTGTTTATGCGCTATATCGAGCGTTTAATTGATACGCCTGACTACATATTACCAAACGAGTTAATTGCTGCCTTTGAAGTGATGTTAACGAGTAACGACTTAGACGATGCGCTTAAAGCCGAACAACTCACACTACCAAGTTTTGGTGAAATTGCTGATAACCAGCAAATAATAGATCCTGAGAAAATTATTCATGCGTTAAAAACGTTAAAATTATTCTTAGCCAATGGTTTATCAAACGTTTTATCAAGGTGTTATCAAGCGTGTCAGCAAACCAATACACGCACTCCACAAACGAGAGCGCTTGCAAGTGCTTGTTTAAGTTACCTTGTGCTTGATACAAATAATGAGCAGTTAGTACAGAATCATTATGATAACGGCCAAAACATGACTGAAAACCTTGCTGCATTGACGGCAGCCATCAATCAAAGTCTCGAAAATACCGATGCGCTGATGAAAGATTTTGAAGATAAATGGTTAGATACCACGTTAGTCATGGATAAATGGTTTTCTTTGCAAGGCATGCAGCAAGGTGATGACATCTTTGCCAACTTAGAAGCGCTAACTAAACGTGATGATTTTAGTTTAAATAACCCCAATAGGGCTCGTTCATTGATTGGCAGCTTTTCAATGAATAACCCTAAGCATTTTCATTGCGCTACGGGCAGAGGATATGAATTTTTAACAACTCAATTAATCGCACTTAATACCATCAACCCACAAGTTGCTGCGCGATTAATTACGCCATTACTGGCATTCAAACAATATGAAGAAAAACGTAAAGCGATGATGCAATCGCAACTCGTAAAGTTAAGCAACTTAGACAATTTATCAAAAGACTTAACTGAGAAAATCAACGCTGCTTTAGGTTAACGATGAGCCAAACGTTTTACTTTTCTTTGAACATGACGACACAAGACTTTTTGCCTTACTATCAGGGTAAGGTGCAAAGTCTTGTCGTTACCACAACCACTGGCCTACGAGTTGAGTTTCCTGCGATGCATTTACGGAAGTATATAGATACCTTAGGCATTAGAGGTTTTTTTTGCTTAAAAACTGAACAAGGTAAATTTCTTTCTTTAACAAAAATCCGTTAGTTAGAGCTTTTGCTTTAAACAGTGGTCAGACCATCTTTACGCCTTATTGTAAAGGTTTGTAATTCCTTTTCGACAAAGTGTTAACGCACGAATAGTGGTTATCACAGGCTAATCCTAAAAATTTACTAAACTTCGTTTTAAACAAGTGTTTTAAACAGCCTTCCTTTTCTGGTTCGATCTCTTGCTAAAGTCTTTGTAAATAGTGGGCTTTAGAGTTGTTTTTAAGGCTTGCTAGTTAGTTCAAATGATGTAATTATTGTTTCATCCACAACCTCGTGGAAATAAAAAAATAAAAATTGTTTCGCATTTGGGGAGAGAATTAATGAAACATAGCCCTCACGCAAAGTTTTATAAAAAGCCGGTAGCGGTTGGCATAGCAGCAGCTATGTTAGCTTTATCAGCGAATAATGCTTTAGCGGCAAATTTCCAAGTAGGGGATTTCGATATTAGTTTCGATTCAACATTTAGTTATGGCCAGAGTTGGCGTGTTGAAAATAGAAACTGGAATGACAACATTGGTAAGTCTAACAACTTGCACAATGGTTTTGATTTTAGTCAGTATAATGCTGCAACTAACCCTACACCGATTAACGCTGACATCTGGAACGGTGCTGGTGGTTATTCAAATAATGGCGACAACGGCAATTTAAATTACGATGCCGGTGAAGCTTTTTCTTCTGTTTTCAAAGGCACACACGAATTAGAAATCCGTTACGGTGATTTTGGTTTCTTTGCTCGTGGTATGTATTTCTACGATTTTGAAATGATGGATAGTGAGCGCCCTTGGGTTAACCCTACTTCTCAACAAAACAATGAAGTATGTCGAGACGAAGAAGCGAAAGAGCAGGTATGTAAAGATATCCGTTTATTAGATGCTTTCGTTTACGGTGATTTCTACGTAGGTGATATGCCGTTATCAGTGCGAATTGGTGACCAAGTAATTAGCTGGGGTGAGAGCGCATTGATCTCTCATGGTATTAGTGAACTAAACCCAGTTGATATCGCGCGTTTACGTGCACCAGGTGCTGAATTAAAAGAAGCATTCATTCCGTTTGGTGCCGTGTGGGCGTCATTAGGTGTTACTGAAAACTTCAACGTTGAAGCGTTCTACCAATACCGTTGGGAGAAAACGGTTCTTCCTGCGCCAGGCAGTTACTTCTCTACCAACGATTTTGCTGGCGACGGTGGTCACTACAATAATGTTCAATTAGGTTTCTCTGGTAACCCAGATATGGATTTAGACTTCTTAATGGCAAGTCTTAATGGTATGGGTGACCTGATGCGTGCTGGCGCTATTGACACAGCAACTGCATCACAAATGTATTTAGCTTATCCGACAAAACTAACGTTAAAAGCACCAGGTAGCGTTGCGGAAGTTGAACCTGATGATGGTGGTCAATATGGTCTACGTTTATCATGGTTCTTACCTGAATTAAACGATACAGAGCTAAGCCTTTACTACATGAATTATCACAGTCGTCGTCCAGTATTTTCTGGTGTGACAGCTGATTTTTCAGCTGAAGCTATTGGCGCTGACTTAGGTATGATTGCCGGCGGTCAAATCACTGAAGACAACTACTACATGTTAAATTCATTCTCAAAAGTTGAGCTTGATTATGTAGAAGACATTCAGTTATATGCAATGAGTTTCAACACAACTGCTGGCACAACAGCGGTAGCTGGTGAAATTACTTTCCGTCAAGATGAGCCTCTTCAAATTGATGATGTAGAGCTTCTATTTGCTGCGATGCCTCAACAATTAGCAAATGCAGGTTTACGTCCAGATTTAGATGGCGTTTCACAAATGCCAGTATTTGGCCAAGGCGAACGCGCTCCTGGTTATATCTTATCTGACACTGTTCAAGCACAAATGACGTTCACTCACCTATTTGGTCCAATGTTTGGTGCTAGCCAAGTAACGGGTTTACTTGAAGTTGGTGGTATCAACATTAACGATATGCCAGATGAAGACGTATTACGTTTAAATGGTCCTGGTACTGCTCGTAATGGCGGCATTGAAGGTAAAGAAGGTCTAGAGTTAGCCCTACAAGATGGTGTTGAAACTAACCCATTCCCTACTGAGTTTGCTTGGGGTTACCGTTTAGTTGGTAAGTTAGACTACACTAACGTATTTGCCGGCGTGAACATGTCTCCTCGCGTTGTTTTCTCGCATGATGTTGATGGTATTACACCAGATCCATTGTTCTTGTTCATTGAAAAGCGTAAGTCTGTTTCTTTAGGTTTATCATTTGATTACCAAAGTCGTTGGGCTGCTGATATCACGTACAACTCATTCTTTGATGGTGTAGGTACGACGAACAAGTTAGAAGATCGTGATTACGTATCTTTCAACATTAAGTATTCAATTTAAGGCATTTAACATGAAAAAAATTACATTATTGTCATTAGCTGTATCATGTGCTTTAGCGACAACTGGTGCAATGGCAAAGATTTCTGCTGATGAAGCAGCGAAACTTGGCACTAGCTTAACACCAATGGGTGCTGAGAAAGGAGCTAATGCTGATGGTTCAATTCCTGAGTGGACAGGTGGTATCACGTCTGCACCAGCGGGTTACACACCAGGTCAACATCATATTGACCCATTTGCAGGTGATAAAGTTGAATTTACGGTAACCGCACAAAACCTTTCACAATACCGTGATTTATTAACACCGGGTCAAATCAAGTTATTTGAAACTTACCCTGACACCTACAAAATGAATGTTTACCAAACGCGTCGCAGTGCGTCGTTTCCACAACATGTTTATGATGCATCAGTTGCTAACGCAGCACGTGCTGAGTTAATTGAAGGTGGTAATGGTATTACTCAAGCAGCAGTTGGTGTGCCGTTTCCGGTTCCAGCAACAGGTTTAGAAGCGATTTGGAACCATATTTTACGTTATCGTGGTGAAAGCGTTATTCGTCAAGGTGGTCAAGCTGCACCAACTGCAGGCGGTGACTTCACTTACATTGGTTTTGATGAGCAACTAATTTTACCTTATAACGTAAAAGGCGCTCAGCCAGAGCAATTGCAAGAATCAAACATCTTGTTTAAGTTCAAGCAAAAAGTATCTGAGCCTGCGCGTTTAGCAGGTACTGCATTACTTGTTCATGAAACCATGGACCAAATCAAAACGCCTCGTCAAGCATGGACATACAACACAGGTCAACGTCGTGTTCGTCGTGCACCAAACGTTGCTTATGATGCACCGGGTACAGCGTCAGATGGTTTAAGAACAACTGATGATTTCGATATGTATAATGGTGCTCCAGATCGTTATACGTGGACATTGAAAGGTAAACAAGAGTTACTGATTCCTTACAATGACTATCGTTTACACAGCAATGAATTAAGTTATAAAGACATTGTTAAGCCAGGTCACATTAATCCTGAGCACGTGCGTTACGAGAAACACCGTGTGTGGGTTGTTGAAGCTAACTTAAAAGAAGATACGCGCCACATCTATAAAAAACGTGTTTTCTTTATTGATGAAGATAGTTGGCAAATTGCGGTAACCGATATTTATGATAACCGTGATCAGTTATACCGCGTTGGTGTAGCACATGGCTTAAACTATTATGAATTACCGGCACAATGGTCTACGCTTGAAGTGTTCCATGACCTTCAGTCTAGACGTTACATTGCTATTGGTTTAGACAACCAAGCAAAAATGTATGACTTCTCTTCTAAGTTAGAAGAAAAATCATTTACACCAGCGGCATTACGTCGTGAAGGTCGTCGTTAAGAACGGTCGTAGAAAGTAGCGTGTATTCATCTGCCTATTAGGGGTTTAACTGCTAAACCATTAAGTGAATCGCGCTAAGTAAAAACGGCTGCTAACCCAGCCGTTTTTTGTTTAAATTTGAGAGTATTATCGATGAAGCAATTTTGGGCTTTCGTATTTAGTTTTTTGAGTTTTGTTGCTGTTGCCGACCAAACTCCTTCTCCATCATGGCAAGCACCTCTTGCAAATAAATCACTTTTACTAGATATCACCACGGCAGGCGCAGACCGACTCGTTGCAGTTGGCGAATATGGCCATGTATTGTTATCAACAGACGGTGAAAATTGGCAACAAGCGAATGTACCGGTAACATCAACACTTACCGCTGTTTATTTTATTAACAGCCAAAAAGGTTGGGCAGTAGGGCACGACGCGAGTATTCTACAAACCACTGATGGTGGTGCTACTTGGTCAATTCAGCAATTTTTTCCTCATCTTGAAAAGCCGTTACTAGATGTTGTCTTTAAAGATGAGTTAAATGGTTTAGCTATCGGTGCATATGGCATGTTTTATCGCACCCAAGATGGCGGCAACACATGGATTAAAGAATTTCACGAAGAATTTCTTTTCCAAGAAGATATAGATTATTTAAATGAGCTAAAGCAAGAAGATGAAGAAGCTTATTTAGACGAAAGAAGTAGCATCTTACCCCACTTCAACCGTATTACGATGGACGGTCGCACCCTATATATGGTGGGTGAAATTGGTTTGATTGCGAAGAGCAATGATTTTGGTAAATCGTGGCAGCCCTTTGATGAAATTTATCAAGGTTCGTTTTTCGATCTAGAGCGCACTCGTAAAGGCAACCTATTAGTTGTTGGTTTGCGAGGTAACGCATTTAGAAGTTTACGTAATGGTGCACCTTGGCAAGCTGTTGACACTGAAACACAGGCATTACTAAATTCCATCGTGTTAACTGACACCAACTTACTCTATATATTGGGTAATTCAGGTGTTTTACTTAGTAGTGAAGACGATGGTCAAACATTTACACATCATCCGCAAGCTGACGGTAAGGCGTTAATTGCAGGTACCGTTTTTCATGGCAAGCTAATTGTTGTTTCAGACGTTGGCATAAAAACAATTACAATCTTTAAGTAGTCTTATGAATTCAGAATCAGTTATTAATCGAATAGAAGTTGGCATCTTCAGACACCGCTTAACGGTATTATTTCTCTTTTTAGCCACAACAATATTTCTTGCATATCAAGCGAGTCAAATTCGCCTAGATGCTTCCTTTATAAAAAACATACCGTTAAACCACAGCTACATGAAAACTTATTTGAAGCACCAAGAAAACTTTGGTGGTGCTAATAATATTCTTATCAGTGTCTGTAATAAAGATGGTGATATTTTCAACGAAGAATTTTTCACTTCGCTTAAAGGTGTTCATGATCAATTATTCTTCATCCCTGGTGTTGATCGTATTCAAGTAAAGTCCCTATATTCACCCAGCACTCGATTTGTCGAAGTTGTTGAAGATGGTTTTGCTGGTGGCCCAGTGATACCAGCAGATTTTAAGCCAGATGAACGTGGTTTAGCTATTGTTAAAAGCAATATTGAAAAAGCAGGTATTGTTGGTCGTACAATTTCAGATGATTACACCTGTGCAATGGTGCAATCATCATTAATGGATATTGATCCAAGTACCGGTAAAAAACTTGATACCATTTCTTTGGCGAATCAATTAGAAGATCAAATTCGTAGCCAATATGAAAAAGGCAATATCAGTATTCATATTATTGGTTTTGCGAAAATGGTCGGTGATGTTGCATTGGGCGCTAAAGGTGTTGTCGCGTTCTTCGGTATCGCTATTGCTATAACTGCCTTAATGGTGTTCTTTTTCTCTAAATCTTTCAAACTAACCTTGTTACCGATTTTCTGTTCGTTAGTGACGGTAGTTTGGCAAATGGGTATGTTAACGGTTATAGGTTTTGGTCTAGACCCAATGTCTATCCTTGTACCTTTCTTAGTCTTTGCTATCGGTGTTAGTCATGCCGTACAAATGATCAACTCAGTCAAAAAGCTGGTTAATCAAGGCTACAGTGCAAAAGAATCAGCACAATTTAGTTTTAGAACACTACTTGTACCCGGCATGGTTGCATTGCTATCTGATACGGTTGGTTTTTTAACCTTACTATCAATTGATATTGGCGTTATTCGCGAATTAGCCATTACTGCATCGCTTGGTGTTGCGATGATTATTTTAACTAACCTGATCTTATTACCGGTTCTTATCTCTTACATGTCTTTATCAAAAGATAGTGAAGAGCAATTAGAAAAGAATAAAAATATAGAAGTGTGGAAAAAGCTAGCTGTTTTTGCAACGCCGAAGGCAGCCAAGGTTATACTATCGATAACTGCAATGTTATTTGTTGCAGGTGCTTATTATTCTCAGCAAATGAAAATAGGGGAGTTACATGCAGGTGCACCAGCACTTCATGAAGATTCACGCTATAACCAAGATACTTTCTTAATAACGGATAAGTATGCGATTACCGTCGACTATATCTCAGTGATTGTTGAAGCGTACCCTAATGCTTGTACGTCACACGAAACATTAGCTGTGATGGATGAGTTTCAATGGAAAATGGAAAACGTACCGGGTGTAGATTCTGCTATTAGTTTGGCAAGTGTCGCTAAAATCGTAAATGCAGGTTACAACGAAGGTAACCCTAAGTGGCGTAGTTTGTCACGTAATCAGCAGTCTTTAGTGCAATCTATTTCACGTGTTCCTACATCAAGTGGCTTATTGGATCGTAACTGTAGTGTCATGCCAGTTATTTTATTCCTAGAAGATCATAAAGCAGAAACCATTAACCGTGTTGTTGATAAGGTTAAACTTTATGCAAGTGAATTAAACAATGAACAACTGCAGTTTAAACTAGCATCTGGCCCTGTTGGTGTTATGGCAGCAACTAACGAAGCAGTTGAAGCCGCACAGTTACCGATGATGATATATGTTTATGCAGCGGTTATCGTCTTGTGTTTGATTAGCTTTAGAAGCGTTAGAGCAACAATTTCAGTTGTATTACCACTTTATGTTGTTTCTACCTTAGCGCAATGGTTAATGACTAAACTCGATATTGGCTTAACCGTTTCAACACTACCTGTTATTGCGTTAGGTGTTGGTATTGGTGTCGATTACGGTATTTACATTCTGTCAACGATGGCAACGCGACTGCGCAACGGCGATACAGTTTATAATGCCTATTTAGCAGCATTAACAGAACGTGGTAGTGCGGTACTTATTACCGGTGTTACCTTGGCCATTGGCGTTTCAACGTGGTTCTTCTCAGATCTTAAGTTCCAAGTAGATATGGGGATATTAATGACATTTATGTTTTTAGTTAACATGTTAGCAGCAATTGTCGTGCTACCAGCCCTTGCTTCAATACTATGGCGAGAAAAAAAATAACTGCATAATTAATCAAGAAAATGGCCGAAAGGCCATTTTCTATTCAAAACTTATAAATAGAAAAACAAAATCCCTTCAAACGGCTATTTTTTAGTGGTCTAATCTATAAAAAAACACTCGCAATACCTTAAAATAGCTAATAAAATCCTAGCAATAGTCTATGCTATTAGACAATTCCATAATAAATATTCGTTTTATCCACAAAAGGAAAACGGCATGGCGTTAGTAGACGGTTTACCATCAGTAATACTGAAGAACGTATCACAATTAATACAACAAAAAGTTTCAAAAGAAACAGCTCCACTAGTCGAAAAATTTGCAGAAATTCTTTACGGCAATATATCAACATCAGATTTAACTCATCGAAACGAAAGTGACATGTATGGTGCCACTTTAAGTTTGTGGAACTCGTTAAACGAGTTTCAGCATGGCAATGCGTTGATTAAAGTTTTCAACCCTGAAGTATCGAAACATGGCTGGAAATCAAGCCATACCGTTATTGAAGTGATTGTAGACGATATGCCATTTTTAGTTGACTCTGTTCGTATAGCTTTAAATCGCAAAGGCTTAAGCCCGCACTTAATGCTTAACTGCCCAATGCAGGTTATTCGTGACAAAGACAACAACTTAACTAAAATTGCTAACTCAAGTGAACGTAAACTTAAGGATTCATTAACTGAAACCGTTTTCTTCATTGAGATTGATCGCATTTCTGAACCCAAACAGCTTGCTGAATTAACTGTTGAGTTAGAATCTGTTGTTAGTGACATTTCGCTAACGGTTAACGATTGGCAACCAATGCTGAAGCGTTTAAACCAAGTGATTGATGAATTTGGTGGCTCTAACGTTCCTGGTGATAAAAGTAACAAAGATGAAGCGTTAAAGTTTTTAAAGTGGATTTCAAATAACAATTTCACACTAATGGGTTACCGCTCATATGATGTAGAAACCCTTAAAGGTGATCTTGCACTAACAGCCAATGTAAAATCTAGCCTAGGTTTAATGAAAAACTCTAAAGGCACTGATAAACGTTTATTATCAACGTTAAGTGAAACAGCACGTGAAATCGCGCTGGGCGAAAACGCCTTAATCTTAACGAAAACAAATTCCCGCTCTCGTGTGCATCGTCCTGCCCATTTAGACTACATTGGTATTAAGCGTTTTGATAAAAACGGTAAAGTTGTCGGTGAAGAGCGTTTTGTCGGTTTATTTGGTTCAGCTTATTACACCAATAGTGCGTTAGATCTGCCGCTAATTTCTGCAAAAGTAAGCAGTGTTTGTGAAGCGTCTGGCTTTGCTAAAGGCTCACACTCGTTCAAAACGTTAATTAATATCCTTGAAACGTACCCGCGTGACGAAATTCTTCAATCAACAACACCTGAATTGCTTAATAATGTGTTAGGTATTTTACGCATGCAAGAGCGAGACTATTCTGGCTTGTTTGTTCGTCGTGATGCCTTCGATCGTTTCTATTCTTGTATGGTGTATGTGCCACGCGAACGTTACAACACGAAATTGCGTATTGAAACGCAAAAACTATTACAAGAAGCCTTCGGTAGTGATAAAGAAGTTGAATTTAATACTTATTTCTCTGAATCAGTGCAAGCGCGTACTCACTACATTGTTCGTGTTGACTCAACAAAAGCAGATATTAATGTGAAAGAAATTGAAAAGAACCTAAACCAAGCCGCAAGAAGTTGGGATGACAAACTTGTTGATTCACTTACTTCAAACCAAGGTGAATCAAAAGCGAAGCGTTTAGCAAATAAATATGCAAGCTTCCCTCAATCATATAAAGATGAGGTACTGCCTGGTTCCGCGATTGTTGATATTACTAAACTAGAAGCATTAACGGCTGATAATCAGTTGGAGATGTTGTTCTATCAACCACAAGAAGAAAAAGCGGGTAGCCGCTTTGTTAAATTGAAACTTTTCCATACCGGTGAGCCGCTGCATTTGTCAGACGTATTACCTATGTTAGAAAACTTTGGTTTGCGTGTCATTGGTGAAAGTCCTTATGCAGTTCGTTCAAATGACGGCGAAATGTATTGGATTTTAGATTTCTCGATGTTACTTACCGGCGATAGCAAATTTGATTTAGCTAAGGTTCAAACATTATTCCAAGATGCGTTTGCGAAAGTTTGGCGCGGTGTTTTAGAAGATGACGGCTTTAACCGATTAATCTTAGGCGCTGGATTAGAAGGCCGTGAAGTATCAATTTTGCGCGCTTATGCAAAATATGAACGTCAAATAGGTGGTACATTTAGCCAAAGTTATATTGAGGACACATTCTCACGTTATCCAAACCTTGCTGAGCTGCTCATTAAACTCTTCAATTTACGTTTTGATCCTAAAGGCAAGCAATCGGAAAAAACCATTGCCAAAGTTGAAGCTGATATTGAATCATCGTTAGATAATGTTGCTAACCTAGATGATGACCGTATTATTCGCCGCTTTGTCGAAATGATTAACGCGACTATTCGTACTAACTACTTCCAGTCTGGCGATGGTACTGACTTTAAGTCATACATTTCTTTTAAAATTGTGCCAAAACTTATCACAGAAATGCCGCAACCAATTCCTGCATTTGAAATATTTGTTTATTCTCCGCAAGTTGAAGGTGTTCACCTGCGTGGCGGTAAAGTTGCTCGTGGTGGTTTACGTTGGTCAGATCGTCGAGAAGATTTCCGTACCGAAGTACTTGGTCTTGTAAAAGCTCAGCAAGTTAAAAACACTGTGATCGTACCTGTTGGTGCAAAAGGTGGTTTTGTTTGTAAACAACTACCAACTTCAGGAACTCGCCAAGAAATTTTTGAAGCTGGTAAAGACTGTTACCGTACCTTTATCCGTGGTTTATTAGATATTACCGACAACATTGTTGGTGGTGAGTTAATTCCGCCTACGAATGTTGTTCGCCATGACGAAGATGATCCATATCTTGTTGTTGCGGCCGATAAAGGAACGGCTACGTTCTCTGATATTGCTAATGGTATTTCAGAAGAGTACAACTTCTGGATGGGTGATGCGTTTGCTTCTGGTGGCAGTGTTGGTTATGACCACAAAGGCATGGGTATTACAGCAAAAGGCGCTTGGGAATCAGTTAAACGTCATTTCCGCGAATTAGATATTGATTGTCAAACAACCGATTTTACGGTTATCGGTATAGGCGACATGGCGGGTGACGTATTTGGTAATGGTATGTTGTTGTCTAAGCATATCCGATTACAAGCGGCATTTAACCACCTACATATTTTTATTGATCCAGAACCTGATGCAGCGTCTACTTGGAAAGAGCGTGAACGTTTATTCAATCTGCCGGGATGTTCTTGGGAAGATTACAATAAAGACCTTATTTCAGAAGGCGGCGGCATCTTCTCACGTGCAGCTAAATCAATTAAGTTAACGCCACAAATTAAGAAATTGATTGGTACACAAAAGCAATCAATGGCGCCAAATGATTTAATTAACGCGCTATTGAAAGCTAAAGTAGACCTTATTTGGAACGGTGGTATTGGTACCTATGTTAAAGGCTCTTCTGAAAGCCATTTAGAAGTAGGCGATAGAGCAAATGATTCATTACGTGTAGACGGTAGTGAGCTACGCGCTAAGATTGTTGGTGAGGGTGGTAACTTAGGTTTAACGCAATTAGGTCGTATTGAATACACGGCGAATGGCGGTCGTATGAACACTGACTCTGTAGATAACGTTGGTGGTGTAGACTGTTCAGATAACGAAGTTAACATTAAGATCTTACTAAATGGTCTAGTACAAAGTGGTGACCTTACGGTTAAGCAACGTAATAAACTACTTTACGATATGACTGATGAAGTATCTGAAATTGTACTTAACGACTGTTACCGCCAAACACATTCAATTTCGATTACTGAATTACGCGGAGCAAGCCAATTAAAAGAGCAAACACGCTTTATTCACGAATTAGAGCGCACAGGTAAATTAGATCGCGCATTAGAGTTTATTCCTAATGATGATGAGCTAGCTGAACGTTTAGCACAAAATAAAGGCTTAACACGTCCAGAACTATCGGTTCTACTTGCTTATAACAAGATGGTGTTAAAAGAAGATCTTGTTTGTGAAGAAGTAACCGAAAATCCTTACTATCAAAGCCTGTTGATTGAAGCATTCCCTAAATTGCTGCAAGAAAAGTATGCAGAGCAAATGCAAGACCATAAACTTAGAGCAGAAATTATTGCTACTAAGTTAGCGAATAATATTGGTAATGACATGGGCTTTAACTTTGTTCATCGTATGAATGAAGAAACAGGCGCAACGGTCGCTGAAGTTGCTATTTGTTACTCGATTGCTTCTGAAATTTTTGAAATGCCAGAAACATGGGCGTCAATTTCTTCACTTGATAACCAAATCACGACCGCTGTCCAAACAGAAATGTTATTCCAGTTACGTCGTAATGTTCGTCGTGCAACTCGTTGGTTCTTGCGTCATCGCAATAAGTCATTGTCGATTGATGAAACTATTGCCTTCTTTAAGCCCACGTTTGAAGTAATGACTGCAAACTTAGATAAGTACTTAGCAAGTGATGAACTTGCTGGCTTAACGAAAGTTGCTACTGATTTATCAAATGCAGGAGCACCGAAGGAATTAGCGAAACGCATTTCTCAGCTAAGTACGATCTTCTCAGTAATGGATATTGCTGAGATTTCAGAGGCAGAAGCTTGTGAAGTAGATAAAGTTGCGAAACTTTACTTCCGTTTAGGTGACAGATTGTCATTACATTGGTTCTTAGACCAAATCACTCGCCAACCGGTAACGAACCATTGGCAGGCATTAGCACGTGCATCATTTAGGGAAGAGCTTGATTGGCAACAACGTTCATTAACATCAGTTGTCTTGAAAAATTACAAGTTAGAACAATCTACTGACACAATGTTAGATTTATGGTTTGAACAATCTTGTCAACCATTGGAGCGCTGGCAGCACATTCTGTCTGACTTTAGAACAAGTCGAACACACGAATTTGCTAAATTCTCTGTTGCATTAAGGGAATTAATGTTACTAAGTTTGCACTGTGATCCAAGCAAATAAATGTTATTATCCCCGCCATTAAACGCGGGGATTTTTTTATCCTTTTAAAAATTAAATTTTTACTGCTGGAGTTGCACCTTGTATCCATTAATACGCAAAGTTCTGTTTCAATTTGATCCTGAAAAAATTCATGATTTTACTATCGGCTCTTTAAAGCACATGGGCCAAGCGCCACTTAGTTGGTTATACAAATCGCGTGTGCCAAATAAAGAAGTCGAAGTGATGGGGATTAAGTTTCCAAATCCAGTAGGTCTTGCGGCTGGTTTGGATAAAAATGGTGAGTGTATTAATGCGTTTACCGGTATGGGATTCGGTTTTGTTGAAGTTGGCACTGTAACGCCAAAGCCTCAACCTGGTAACGAGAAACTGCGTATTTTTAGATTGCCTCAAGCAAACGCAATTATTAACCGCATGGGTTTTAATAATAAAGGCGTCGATTATTTAGTTGAGCAGGTGCGTAAAGCAAATTTTGATGGTGTTGTTGGTATCAACATCGGTAAAAACAAGGTAACGCCAGAAGAGAATGCAAAAGACGATTACGTTTTTTGTATGCGCAAGGTATATGATGTAGCTAGTTACATCGCGATTAATATTTCATCACCGAATACACCGGGTTTACGCTCTTTGCAATATGGTGATGCCTTAAATGAATTGTTAGCTGAAATTAAAGCTGAGCAAGCAAAGCTTGCCGAACAATACGGTAAGTATGTGCCTGTAGCAGTGAAGATTGCTCCTGATTTAACTGAAGATGAAGTTAACTCTATTGCTCAGTGCCTAATTAATAATGATATTGATGGTGTGATTGCGACCAATACAACATTGGCTCGAGACAAAGTTGAACACCTAGAGCATGGTAATGAAATGGGCGGTTTGAGTGGTAAACCGGTAACCGATAAAAGTACCGAAGTTATCAAACAGCTAGCTAAAGCACTTGATGGTAAAATGCCAATTATTGGTGTCGGCGGCATTCATAGTGTAGAAGATGCTAAAGCAAAGATCGCTGCAGGCGCTTCACTTGTGCAACTTTACACAGGCTTTATTTACGAAGGTCCAGATCTTGTACGCAACATTGTAAAAAGTTTATAGATTTTAGTTTGTATAACGTAAATTAAAAGGGGCAATGTCGATGACATTGCCCCTTTTTTAATGGTCTATTTTATCTTACTCTTCAGCTGGTTTCTCAAAATCACCTGCTTTGAAGATATTGATTTCATTGGTTGCCATATGCTTAATAAACGCGGCTTTTACGTCATCTAACGTCAGCGTTGCTAATTTTTCGTCTAGCATAGGGTAGTACTCGATATCACGGTCAATTTGTTTGTTGGCAATTAACACATTCAAAATAGCGCTATCATTTGCCCAACGGCGTTTACGAGAATTAATAAACGACGACTTAGCCGTTTCAAACTCTTCTTCAGTAAAGCCATCAGCAACAACTTTTGCTAACTCTTCTTTGTATGCTGCAATAACATTATCCATGTTCTCTGGCGCTGAAATCGCATAACCCCAAACCATACCCGATTCATCGCGGTCACTAATACTAATGTTACCACCAACAGAATAGCTATAGCCCTCTTGTACACGAATTCGTTTACCTAAACGTGATGTGAATGGGCCACCACCAAAAATTTCTGCTGCGATTTTAGTTGCAAGGTAGTCATCATCAGCAGTTGTTAGGTTGGTTGCGTTAATGACATAAAGTTGAGCATTCGCTTTATCAGGCGTGTTATGGCTCACCGTTAAGCCATGGACATTTTTGTATGCCGTTGGCATGTATTGATATGGCGTGTCATTAACTAAGTGACCAACGGTGTCTTGCAATTTGCTTTCAATAGCTGCTTGGTCAACATTACCGACAACAGCAATATAGCCGTTAGCAATATTCATGTGCTTTTCAAATACTGACTTAATGCTGTCACCTTGCAATGCTTGTATTTCTGCAATGCTTTGATCAATGCCACGGTGCGCGCGAGGGTGACCTTCAGGGTAACTATTTAATGTTTCTCTAAAGCTATTGTTGGCAATCGCTGAAGGATCGGTGCGCTCAGATTCATAACCTGCAATTAATGTAGGTTTTAAAATATCTAATTCACTTTGTGAGAATGTAGCGTTAGATAGCATGTCTTTAACAAGGTCTAAGGTTGCATTCATATTGGCTGTATCGGTTTTGATGTTTACGCCAATACCGCTAGCTGATGCAGAAAAACGTACTGATGATTTTAACTCGTCGAGTTTACCAGCAATCTCTGCTTTATCCATACTCGTTGTGCCTAACGATAACATGGTCGATAGCACTTCAATTTCTGCTGCTTTGCCTTTTAATGTTTCCGGTGTACCGGTAGGGAAGGTCATATTGATAAGTACTTCATTACCACGAAGTTGTTTCGGGTAGAACATGAACTTCGTACCTTGTGGCCAAGTACTTTCAACTAAACGTGCCTTGATATTAGGTACATTGTTGTCGTAGTTCTCACCAGCAACGATACGTTCTTTTCCTTTGTAATCTTTAAGTAACTCGTCCATATCAGGTGCTTCAGGAATTTCAGCGCGCTGTGGTTTGTCTGTTGGTATAAAACGACCCAGCGTACGGTTACTTGAAATAAGGTAGGTTTGAGCAACGCGTTGCACGTCTTCTAGTGTTACTTCTGCAACTTGATCTCTGAAGAAAAAGGCATGTCGGTAATCACCTTTAGCAATATACTCAGATAAGTTCATGCCAATACCTGTAACGTTACGCATTGCTTGTTCTGCTTGTTTAGCAAACTTAGCTTTCGCCGCTTTTAATTCATCAGCGGTAATAGGGGTTGTTTCAATGTTTTCAGCAATATTTAATAGTGATTTTTCTAACTCAGTTGTATCTTTACCTTTTTCACCTTGTGCCAAGAAAATCATTTGAGAACTATCTTTAAGCATGAATGAAAAAGCAAATGCGCTACTTGAAATACCTGTTTCAACTAACTGCTTTTGCAAACGACCACGTTTGTCATCAGATAATATTTCCATTAATACTTCTAAAGCTGCAGCATCTTGATGTAAACCTGATGGTGCATGATACATTAAGCCAATATATGGTAAATCGCCGGTACGACGAAGGTTAACAACACGTTCACCGTCTTGGGTTGGTTCTTGAGTATATAATGCTTCTACTGGTGTTTGAGGTTGAGAAATTTTGCCAAAATGCTTATTAACCATTTCAATTGTTTTTTCTTCATCAAAACGGCCTGCGATGGTTAATACAGCGTTGTCAGGACGGTAATGCTTTTTATAAAAAGCACGTAATTTTGAAAACGGAAAATTCTCAACGTCAGAGCGTGCACCTATTGTTGAGTTACCGTAGTTGTGCCATAAATGGGCCATTGAAGACATACGTGACATCAAAATACGAACCGGGTTGTTTTCACCGCGTTCCATTTCATTTCTAACGACAGTCATTTCACTTTTTAACTCGTCTTCTGTGAAAGTAGCGTGAAGCATTCGATCAGCTTCCATACCAATAGACCAGTCTAGGTTTTCTTCATTTGATTCAAAAACCTCAAAATAGTTAGTTCTATCAAGCCACGTGGTAGCATTCGTTGCCATGCCACGTTTGGTAAACTCTTTATCAATTTCTTGATAGTTATCTGAGCCCTTAAATAACATATGCTCTAATAAGTGAGCCATGCCTGTTTCACCGTAGTTTTCATGTACTGAACCGACACGGTAGGTGATATTAACAAGTGTTTTAGGTTGGGCATCATCTTTAAATAGCAATACTTTTAAACCATTGTCCATGGTGTATTCGTTGATACCTTCAACGTTTCTAACGAAAGTCAACTTATGATTGGCTACATTCTCTACCACTGTTGGCGCTTGAGATTCTAGCGTTTGTGCCGTGCTGTTACATCCTGTTAAGTTTAATGCGATTGCTACAGCGAGCGAAATCCCACTTATTTTTATTGTATTCATTATTTTCCTTAAAGAGCCTTATTAAATGACAGCTATATGTTAATAAAAAGTTAACAACTATTAAAGTGTAAAATATTTGTTATAAAATAGGCGAACTTTTATCAAAACTTTATTAAAATAAACATTACTGTAATGATTTTTATATAAAATCTGCAACTAATTTATATTTTTATTAGTTTAAATAAAACTATACACAGGGAATTTATCAATGAAACAACAAATATTAGTAAAAAGTGTATTAGCACTTTTGGTAACAGGTGCCCTATCAACAGGTGTTATGGCAGCTAATACACCGAAAGGAGAAGACCTAGAAGGGCGCATGTATGGTGGTATCCATGCTTTATATTTAGATGCAGATAATGATAGAAAAGCGACGCCAGATGTTAACTCTACTATTTCTGATGCGAGCGGTGCTGGCTTAGAAGCGGGCTACCGTTTTTCACCCAAGTGGGAAGGTCGTCTTGCTTATACTGACCTAATGAGTGTTGACACTAAATCAAGTGCTTTTAGCGCAGACGATGGTTCAATGACATCTTTTGATATGCTTTATTTCCCAAGTGCTCAAAACTTTTATGGTCTTGGTGGTTTCAGTTTGATTGACTTAGAAAATGAAGAATTATCATTGAACCTTGGTGGTGGTTACCGCCATTACTTCAATGATCGTTTTGCCATGTACCTTGAAGGTGCAGGTCATTACCAGTTTGACGCTAATTTGAAAGATTTAACCGCGCAACTTGGTGTGATTTATTTCTTTGGTGGTAAAAGTAAATCGCCTGCTAAAGCTGCAGCGCCAGTAAAAGAAACAGCTGCAGTTACAACGGCTGCTGCAGTTGCTCCAAAGCCAGCAGTGAAAGATACAGACAAAGACGGGGTTGTTGATACTGATGATTTATGTGCAAATACACCAATGTCAGATAAAGTAGACAGTGAAGGTTGTACTATTTTTACTGAAAAAACTGCAACGTTAGAATTAGTGATTAATTTTGATAACAACAAGTCTGTTGTTAAAGATGAATACTATGGTGAACTTGCACGCGCCGCGAAATTTATGAGCACATATCCACATGTGAATTTAGTGATCGAAGGTCATACTTCAAGCAAGGGTAGTGCAGCATACAACAAAGCGCTATCACAAAAACGTGCTGATGCAGTGCGTAAAAAGCTTATCACGAACTTCAGTATTGATGCAGATCGTTTAACTGCTATAGGTTACGGTGAAGAGCGTTTACTTGATACGAGTGATACATCAGCAGCGGATACAACAAACCGTCGTATCCATGCAGTTGTTGAAACGCAAGTAAAAGAAGCTGTTAAACGCTAAAATTTTAACGGGTATTAACCTGTATTATATAGAAAAAAGCTAATGTCACAGGCGTTAGCTTTTTTTTCGTCTTATACTTTGTAAAGCATAAACATAAAGGAGTATTTAGATGACTAAGATGCTTAAATTAATGCTAATGAGCTGTTTAGCAAGCACTATGTTTACCACTGTCGTGCAGGCAAAAGATAAAACTGAGACTGTAGAAGTTGGTTTCGTGATTGGTTACAACGACAGTTTTGTTATAGATGGTCAGCGTGGTTCTAGTGTCGATTTTGATAGTGATTACAGCTACGGTTTTAATTTTGCTTACAACTTTACTAATCAATTCGCAATTGAATTTGATTGGCTGTTTGGCTCACAAGACTATCAATCATCATTAGTTGATGATGACGGTGAAGTGGTCGAACAAATAAATCATAAAGCGGATATTACCCATGCACAAATTCATGGTACTTATTATTTCAGCCCTGAAGACTTTTCGTTTTATGTTCAAGGTGGTGGCGGTTTTAGCTATATAGATTCAAATATTGTGTCTGGTCCACCGATTAATATTTGCTGGTGGGACCCTTGGTGGGGGTATATTTGCGAAGGTTTTAGTGATACCTATAGCGAAAATCAGTTTAGCTATAGTGCTACCTTTGGAGCGCGCTATAACATTGATAATAAATACTATTTACGCGCGAGTTATAGTCAAGTATGGTTTGATATAGACAACGCTAGCACAACAGATGTTGGTGTATATAAATTTGAAATTGGCAGTAGTTTTTAAAAAGGAAAAGTATGAAATCTATTTTGTTTTTTGATTCAATGTTGACGCCTAAAATCATTACCGCAGTGTATTGGTTGATATTGTTTGGATCTGCGATATCGGGCTTATCAGCAATGTTTGGTGATTCTGGTGAAGGCTTTTTCGCCGGGGTAGGTATCATATTAGCCGGCGCAATAGGTGGGAGAATTTGGTGTGAATTATTAATCGTACTCTTTAAAATTCACGAAAATCTACACCAAATCGCCCATCAAAAAACATCTTCATCAACGGAAGATGTCTGATAAGCTAATCAGTATGAACGTTAACCAAATACTTGCTTAACGTCATCACTTTTACAGCTAATTACCGTGACATTTTGATAACCTAAGCTGGTGAGTTGTTGGGCTGCAAAAGTCGCTCGTGCTCCTGAAGCACAGTGTAGATAGATTGGTAAATTTTCATCATTAAACTTAGCTAACATCGTTGGCTCAAGTACACCTCTTGCAATATGAATCGCCCCATTAACTGGCGAATTTTGGTGTTCAGTGGTTTCCCTCACGTCAATAAGTAACCCCTGGTTACTCTCAAGCTCTTGTTTTGCCGTTACTGCATCAACAACTCGTAGTTGTTTGCGTGCAGTTTTTACAAGTTCTGCTACTGTTTTTAACATCATGATTAACCTTGTTTAAAGCCAAGTTTTTTTAAGATGACCATCATAGGACACCATTTAGTAAAAGCACTTTGTAATAGGTTCAGCGCAATAAATGCAGTAAAAAATAACCAGTTGGGTGATACAAAGTGCGCTAATGCTAGCGACAATAAAAGAAAACTGCCGGCAATTAGGCGTAAGCCTTCATTAATAGTCATGTCTATGGTTTCCAAATAACATCAAATTAATAATAATTTAAATATTAGTGTTTGCTAATTTAGGTAAGTATAATATAATTTATAAAAATTAATCAAGTGAGACAATGATGAAATTTGATTCAAGCCAACTCGTTGAGAATGCCCAGCATGTCGCAAGCATCTTGAAGCAATTGGCTAATGTTAACCGTTTAATGATCTTATGCGCTATCTCGGCAGATGAGTTATCAGTATCAGAAATAAATGAACGAGTAGACCTCTCACAGTCTGCGCTATCTCAGCACTTGGCAAAGTTAAGGGAGGCTAGTTTAGTAAATACAAGAAGAGATTCTCAAACGATTTACTATTCACTGTCAGATCCTAAGTTGATCAATGTGATGAATGTTCTTTATGAAAATTACTGTCAGCAGAATGTAGAGAGTAAATAATGGCTGGCCATAACTTTATCAACGCATTATTGCAAAAGGTGTTAACAGGTAAGTTACCTTTATATTTACTAGTGACCTCTTTATTACTTGGTTTCGTTGCATTAAACGTAACGCCACGAGAAGAAGAGCCACAAATCGTTGTTCCGATGATCGATGTTGTTGTTCAGGCACAAGGACTTGATGCAAGGCAAGTAGAACGTTTAGTGACCACACCACTTGAGAAATTACTGTCGCAAATCAAGGGGGTTGAACATGTCTATTCAGCAACATCAAACAACCAAACGATTGTCACTCTGCGCTTTTATGTCGGACAATCAAGGCAAACATCATTATTTAATACCTACAATAAGCTCCATTCAAATTTAGATAAAATTCCATCAGTGGTTACAAACTGGATGGTTAGCCCAAATGAGGTTGATGATATTGCTATCGTTATGCTTGGTTTGTGGAGTGATAGCCCGGAATTAACGGATGATTTTCAACTTAAACGTTTAGCGCAAGAAATGTCGACTCAGCTGCAATCTATCGATGACACAAGTGTTGTAAATGTAGTTGGTGGTCGCAGTCGACATATAGAAATTTCCCTCTTTCCTGAAAAACTTGCAGCAAGACAAATGTCTGTTCAAGAAGTTATCGATGCGATTACGGTATCGAATGAATTGCGTGATCATGGCATCGTAAGTTTAGGTAACGAATCAGTCATTGTTGAAAGCGGCGATGTTTACCGGAGTCTTCAAGAGATTAAGCGCTCTCCGATTAAGGTTATTAATGGTGCTATCGTGCAGCTTCAAGATGTTGCCGATGTACGTGATGGTCCACATGAAGTTAATCATTACAGTACGATTGACTTTACGCAAAGCCATCGAGCATTTGCACAAGACCAGTCAGATTTCCCGTTAGTGACAATTTCTGTTGCCAAACAGCCAGGTACCAATGCAGTTAATGTCGCAAATCAAGTTCACGAATTAGTGGCAGAGCTTAAATCGACATTATTACCATCACATGTTCATATTGAAACGTTGCGAGATTATGGCCAAACAGCTAACGAGAAAGTTAATAATTTAACGACCTCCCTCATTTTTGCCGTTGTTACCGTTGTTATTTTTATTGGCGTCTTTCTTGGCTGGCGCGCAGCGCTTGTTGTTGGTTTAGCGGTTCCCGTTTGTTACGGATTTACACTAACATTAGATTATGCATTTGGTTATACAATTAACCGTGTGACGCTGTTTGCCTTAATACTATCGTTAGGCCTATTGGTTGACGATCCGATTACCGGCGTCGACAATATTTCACGCTTCATGAAAAAGCACCCTGAGCGCCCGTTAAAAGAAAATATTATTGCGGCGATTGTCGAGATCAAAACGCCATTACTTCTATCGACGTTAACCATTATTTTAGCGTTTATTCCGCTGGCTTTTATAACAGGCATGATGGGACCATACATGGCTCCAATGGCGTTTAACGTGCCTGTTAGTGTTATTCTTTCAACGTTAGTGGCGTTTTTAATTACGCCTTGGCTTGCACAAAAATTTCTTACCAAGCAAACGCTAGATACTCCTGATAATAGCCAAAGTAAATTTGAAACGGCTTATTACCGGTTTATGTCTCCGTTTATTGATAATAGAGCAAAAGGTAAACGTCTGCTGTGGTTAGTGCTTGGCTTATTTATTGTTGCCGCGTTACTACCAACGCTCAGATTGGTGCCATTAAAACTACTGCCATTTGATAACAAAAACGAACTGCAAATTCTAATTGAAATGCCTGAAAGCGCTTCACTAGAGCAAACGCATGCAATGTCGAAGCAAGTGAGCGATATAGTTAAAACGGTACCAGAAGTGAAAGCCGTTGCAAGTTACGTTGGTATTAGTTCGCCAATCGACTTTAACGGTATGGTGAGACAATATTACATGCGTAATCAGCCATATCAGGCAGAGCTTAGACTCTTATTAGTGAATAAAACCAAACGTGTTCATTATTCTCACGATGTGTTGCTAAGGTTACGCGCGTTATTAGCATCACTACAAGATGAAAACCTGCATATTAAAGTGGTAGAGGTACCACCAGGTCCCCCAGTCTTAAGTACCTTTGTTGCTGAGGTTTATGGTGATCAGTACACGCCATACAACGATATTCAAAAAGCTGCGATAAATGTAGCGAAACGTTTGGCAAGGGAGCCTCATGTTGTTGAAGTGGATACCAATATTATCAGCGATACGCAAAGTTACCGTTTTGTTGTTGATAAATCGAAAGCTGCGCTATCTGGTGTTTCAACACAAGACGTTAATCAAACAATAGCTGTCGCTACTGCCGGTATGCCTATTGGTGTATATCAGCAAGCAGATGACGCGAAAGAAATTCCAATTGTCTTGAAAATGGATGCCTCGCAACGCAGTCAGCTTAGTGATCTTGAAAGATTCTTGTTAAAAGGCAGAGCTGGCATTGTTGAAAGCCAATCTGAATTAGGTTTTGAGGATAGCCCGCAAGCCATTGTCTCGATGGCTGAAATAGGCGAGTTTATTCCAGTTACTCAGCAGGGCGCTATTTTCCATAAAAACTTAAAGCCTGTTGTTTATGTTAATGCTGAAATCTCGGGTAGGACTCCACCAGAAATTGTCGCAGACCTTAGTGCCGATAGAGTTAAAAATTACAAACCGAGTGATGACTTAGCATCAACATCCGAACATTGGCAAAGCAGAACCTTCTTTACTTCTGGCGGTAATGATTATTGGTCGGTGCCAGATAATATAGATGTTGTCTTTTCTGGAGAAGGAGAGTGGAGCATTACCATCAGCGTATTTAGAGATATGGGTTTAGCTTTTATGTTTGCGTTAGTTGGTATTTATTTTGTCTTGCGCATACAAACAAAATCAGTCGCACTATCGCTAATTATTATGTCTTCAATTCCGTTAACGATTATCGGCATTATGCCAGGGTTTTGGTTGTTAAATCAGTTAGGTGTGCGAGAGATTGCTGGCGCGCCAGAGCCTGTATTATTTACCGCGACTGCCATGATCGGCATGATCGCGCTTTCTGGCATCGTCGTGCGAAATTCACTGATATTAGTTGAGTTTATCAGTCAGGCTCGCTTGGCTGGGTTATCAATTAAAGCGTCGGTATTAAAAGCTGGCGCTGTAAGAATGCGCCCTGTATTACTAACGGCGGGCACAACGCTCCTAGGTAATATTGTTATTACCTTAGATCCTGTTTTTAGTGGTTTAGCCATTGCGATTATCTTCGGCATCATCGCATCAACACTGTTTACATTAATTGTCGTTCCGATTGTATATCACTTAGTTTTTAATGATGAAAACACGCAACCACAAATTGCCGAACCAACCATTGCAGACGAACAACACCGCTAGGAAACTATCATGAATAAGTTTTTATCATCTACCTATTTAAAACCGTTCGTCGCTATGATTATTTTAGCGGTGAGCATCGCGTGGTTGGCAGGCGCTTTTAATGACAAAATGCCAGCATCTTCGCGAAAACATACACAAGTAACTGGTGCGCAGCCATTACTGGTGGAACCTTCAATTGTAACACGCACAGAGCAAATCGCAGCGACTATTAGCCCGCTACAAGACACCGTAATTTCAGCTCGGATTCTTGCTCGGATTTCTCAAATCCACGTCAGGGCTGGCGATCGAGTAGAGCAAGGTCAATTATTAGTTAGCCTAGAGCAATCAGAGCTTAAAGCCCGTGTAGCACAGCTTAAACAACAAAAGAACGCGGTAACGGCAAGACTATCTGAAGCGAAAAAGCTGCTTGCACGTGCAGTAGAATTGCATGAAAAAAGTTTGCTCTCAACACAAGAGTTAGATAAATCTCAAGCAAATTTTGATGCCTTGTCTGCCGATGAATCAGCTGCTCAGGAATCTTTAAATCAAGCACAAACTAATTTGTCTTTCGCACAACTTAGCGCGCCTATTTTTGGCGTTGTTATTGAGCGCTTGGCTGAACCTGGTAATACTGCACAACCAGGCACGCCATTGCTCAGCATTTACAACCCCAATAGCCTGCAAGTAGAGGCATACATCCGTGAGCAACTGGTGATCGGTCTTAAGCTTGGTGATAAGCTTCAAGTGGCTATCCCAAGTATCAATCTTAATACCAGCGCACAAATTACTGAGATAGTGCCTGCGGCCAATATTGGCGCCCGAAGTTTCTTAGTTAAAGCCAGCGTTGATTCAAGCGTTGAGTTGATGCCCGGTATGTTTGCCAAGGTGCTTGTGTCAACGCATAAAGAAAATATCGTTAAAATACCTGAGAACTACATCCAACGTGTTGGCCAATTAACGATTGTGACGGTTCAAACCGACAACTCGCTCAGTCGACGTTTTGTTCGCCTAGGTCAAACGGATGAGTTGGGTGACATTGAAATCATTTCAGGGCTGATGGCAGGGGAAACGATAGTTTTACCTACTAAAAGTTAAATTAAGTCGATTAGCGCTTTATCCTCAATATTAAGCTAGGTAAAATAGCGCGCAATTGTTTGTAATAAAGATCTAATCACTATGTTTGAATTGAAGTACCAAACACCGTTTTCATGGACTGAAGCGGTGCTTGCCGATTTCCCTCGTTTCCTTCAAGACCATGCTGCAGCTGAGAAAAAAGCCTCAGGTATGGCTGTTTCTATGTTGTCACATTACCCTGATCGTAAAAAATTAGTACGCGCTATGGCTGACTTAGCCATTGAAGAGCTTATTCACTTCAAACAAGTGCTAAAGCTTATGCAGGCTGAAGATATTATGCTTGCCAATGACGAAAAAGATATGTACATCAAAAAAATTCGTACGTTATTTCGTCATGGTCAAGACGTGTTTTTCTTAGATAGATTATTGGTCGCGGGTGTTATTGAAGCGCGTGGACATGAGCGTTTTGCACTCGTCGCCGAAGCGCTTCCCGCAGGAAAAGAAAAAGATTTCTACGTGGCAATTGCTAAGTCAGAAGAAAAACACAAGAACCTCTTTGTTGAGCTTGCTTATGAGTATTTTGATAAAGCTGAAGTAGACGCGCGTTTAGAAGAAATTCTTGATTTTGAAGCTGAACTTTGTGCAAGCTTGCCGCATCGTGCCGCGTTGCACTAAGCGTCTAAATGCCGTCTAAACAGCAACTAAAGAAAAGAAAAAAGTACCTTGCGCAATATGCCGAGCCTATTGTTCATACTATTGCCAAGGTCAGTAAAGTATTTGAAAACGTTACTCTAAAAAACGCGCTTGTTATTCCCGCATACCAAGAAAATGCTGAATTTGTTTCCCGCATCAGCCAAAGTGCATTAGTCGAACAACAAGCCGCCTTTGTTATCGTCATTAATCAACCTGAACATGATGTCGATAAATTACCGCAACAAACATTATTTTCAGCGTTGTTAAAGTTAGGTGAGCTATTCACCGAGCAAGACGATGTATATGTCATCAAGTTGCCAAACAGCCAATCGTTTATTTTTGTTGTTGACGGTTTTACTTCGCCAATTCCAAGTGATCAGGGTGTAGGTCTTGCACGTAAAATTGGCTGTGATCTAGTGATAGCATTAGCCGAACACGAAATATTTAACGGTAGCGTGTTTGGTTCAAGTGATGCAGATGCCTACCTATCAGATAACTACTTTAACGCGTTAACTACGGCATATCAGAAAAATAATGCCTTATCTGCTGTTTGTTTTAACTTTGTTCATCAATTCAATCAAGCAAAAGTGCCGACAGCACTTGAACAAACAACCTTAGCGGCTACACAGCAATATGAATCAGCATTACGTTATTACGTAGATGGTTTACGCTATGCTGGATCACGTTTTAATTTCTTTACCATCGGTAGTATTTTGGCGATTAGCACGTCTGCTTATGTCGACGTTAGAGGCTTTGTTAAAAAGTCTGCAGGCGAAGATTTTTATACCTTAAATAAATTAGCAAAAGTCGGTGATGTAGCGTTTTTGGAAGACGAACACATTGTCTTAACGCCAAGGCTATCAACGCGTGTACCCTTTGGAACTGGCCCTGCGGTAAAAGACATCATCGCGTTAAACCAGCAAAACAGGCCATATAGTTATTACCACTACCAATGCTTTAGTGAATTAAAATATGCATTAACGCAGTTAGATGAGCTATTAAAAAATATTGCGCAGCAGCCGAGTAAAAACACATTAATAGTACTTAGTGACTGGCAACATAGACTAAGTGAAATTTGCCTGCAGGCGTTTAATGATATTGGTTTTAGTGCCTTTTTAGAAAAGCAACTTAAGCAATACCAAGGCAACGATAAGCAGTTAAAAAATCAAGTAAATGACTGGTTTGACGCCTTTAAAACATTAAAGTTTATTCATGCGATTAGAGCTCTCGCTTATCCTGATATTCCGTTAAAAGATGCGCTAAGCCAGGCGCCATTTCGTCAATAGATTAAGCGTCTTCATCGACGTAGCCCTGCGCGCTTTCTTTACATTGCTTCAACAGCACGGAGAACTCTTCGATACTTCTGTCTAATGCCGTCGATGGAATCATCAAATGAAAACCGAAAGCCTGTTGTAAGTTAGCACTTTGGTAAAGAAATTCTGCAATTGGCCCCTTAATCAAACCATATGCCGATTTATAAGGCTGAAAACGTAACGTTATCTGTTCAACGCTTAATAGGCCATGCTGCACTGCGAGAATAAGCAACGGTCTTTGTTCATGAATGAGTTTATTGGCAAGTCGAGGAGTGATCGCTTCTGCAAATTTGTCCAATTCCTCTAACCTAATCCCAACATAAGGCAATGTCTGCTGTTCAATACCTCGTGAAGTCGTCACTGGTGCTATATATCTTATATCTGACCAAGCAAGTTGCCATTGGCCACATCTATGTTGATAGACAACGGCTTGAGGCGAAATCTCAAAGCTACATTTAGGTTCAATATGTTTCGTGATACCTGTCACCAAAACGACAACAGAGACTAAGGTTAAAAAAATAAGAACAAGCTTCGCTTCTGACCACAAATAATTACTCAGGAGCAAGCAAATCAATAACATAACACAGCCTAGCACCGTGATAAAAAGGCTATGACGTGTCGCATTTGAATGAATTTTAATCGATTGAGTCATGAAAATCTTATAAGTGAATGGCTATCTATCACTAAACTGAATTTAGCGTTCTAAACGTGCCTTGCTATACTTTACCTATGTCATTATCAAGGAGTGTAGTATGACACATTATGAATCATCAACAGACGATATTGCCCAAGATACCGCTAAATTATTGGCTGTGTTAAGTTATTTTACGATAGTTGGGTGGTTAATCAGCCTGTTTTGTTATGGCAAAAATCGATGCCCACTTTTGCGTTTTCACTTGCGCCAATCGCTTGGTTTAATCTTATGTTTTGCAATTGCTAGCTTTATTCCTTTAGTTGGCTGGCTAGCGACTATCGTTCTGTTTGTCTATTGGTGTATTGCAATTTGGCAAGCCTACCATCAGTCTAAATCACCATTGCCATATGTTGGTGACAACTTTCAACGCTATTTTAACTTTATTGATTGAATCTTAATCAAGCCTTTACCTATCTTCAAAAAGCGAACCCAGTATAGCTAAAAATACCTAGTCATCTTAGTGCGGGTGTGATTAAATTTATTGATAATTTAAGCTATAAGGTATTTGTGTGATCTATTTATATCCTGCTAACAAAATGGAGCATTTGTTAGCGCTTTACCTCAAAATTCAGCACATCGATCCGCTTCCCATTTTTGAAAAAGAAACCTTAGTTGTACAAAATGCTGGTATGCAGCATTGGTTAAGTATGACGTTAGCGCAATCGCGCAAAATTAGCTTTAATTTTAGTTACGCGTTACCTGCTCAGTTCCTTTGGAAGTTAGCTAGAACAGTAGCTGGTGAAGAAAACGTGCCTGATGAAACGCTTTTCTCTAGAGAGGTGCTGAGTTGGCGGATTTTGGCGTTGTTAAGTAGTGACAGCATCACCCAAGACCCTGATTTTGAGCAAGTCACTCAGTTTTGGCGCGGTGAAAAATCGACTTCATTGCAACAACAAAGGTGTTATCAATTAGCGTGTCAGTTGGCTGACCTATATGAGCAATATTTAATCTACCGACCACAATGGGTATCGGCGTGGAATAATAACGACCAAAATATTTTTGATGAGCAAACAACATCATCGGCAAAATCGTTGATGCGTTGGCAGGCTAAACTTTGGCAACTTTTAACGATTGACGAAAGCTATGATCCGCAAAAGTTTATAAAACTGGCGATTGATAACCTACCTAACAATCTCGATAAGCTTCCCAAACGTATCGCTTTTTTTGGCATTAATGCGATGGCACCTTTGTGGTTAGATTTTATTAATGCCTTAAGCAAACATACTCAAGTACATTTTTTCCATTTAAACCCTTGTGCAGACTATTGGGGTGATATTCAAAGTGAGAAACAAGTATTTAAGCAGATGGATAACTGGTTGGCGCAAGATGAAATAGCACAACTTGTTACTAATCCATTGCTGGCAAACTTAGGTGAACAAGGCAAAGAGTTTTTAAGTTTGTTGCAAAACTACTCAACGATAAATATTGACGCATATGATGATACAAGGGTCGCTATTGAAGCGGAAAATTTAACGGTACTTAGGCAAGTACAGCGCGATATTCTTACGCTCGATGATGCTCGACAAACGCCACGCCCTGCTATAGATAACTCAATTACGATTACGCGTGCGCATAGTGCAATGCGAGAAATTCAAGGGCTTCATGATTGGCTTTTACATCAATTTAATGATGATCCCAGTTTAACCCCTAAAGACGTGCTCGTGATGTGTCCTGAAGTTGAGCACTATGCACCGTATGTCAATGCGGTTTTCAGTCGAGGCTGGCAAGAGCTAGCAGATGATATACCGCCACTTCCATGCTCTATTGCTGATCGGGTATCGAAAAATGCAGAACCTATTGTTGCCGCCTTTATTGAATTACTGAGGTTGCCTGACAGCCGTTTTCACGTGAGCCAAATTCTGGCATTTTTACGCGTTGAACAAGTTAAATTAAAATTTGGTTTAGATGACGACGATATAGATAAAGTGAGCAATTGGCTGGAAAGGGCTTGCGTACATTGGGGCCTTGATGAAAATCACAAAGCCGATATCTTAGGTATACAACAAACAAACGATCATTTTACTTGGCATCAAGCGTTATCTAGGCTCATTCGAGGCTTTGCGTATCAAGACGAAGACGTAGTTTTTAAAGATCAATTGTTGTTAAGCCAAGTAGAAGGGCAAGACGCAGTATTATTGGGCAAGTTGATGCATGTTATGTCGCTTATGAAATCCCATAGCCAAGCGCTTGCAAAGCCCAAATATGCCGAAGGCTGGTCAACTTATCTACATCAATTTGTTGATGATTTTTTCCAAGAGCAGGAGCAGAGCAAATTACTGATCCTAAAAGATGCGATTAATTTATTAGCACAATACACCCAAGATGCTCAATTTAGTGACACCGTTTCATTAGCGGTTGTCCAAAGCTTCTTGTTAAATCACTTCAGTGTGCCAGATCCCGGTCGTCAGTTTATGATTGGCCAAGTCACCTTTTGCTCTATGGTGCCTATGCGCAGTATACCGTTTAAAATTATTGCCGTGCTTGGCTTAAACGACGGCGAATTTCCGCGCCAACGACAACCGCTCAGCTACGATTTAATGGCCCAAACGCCTTTTAAAATCGGTGATAGATCAAGGCGAGGTGATGATCGCTACCTATTTTTAGAAGCAATTGTGTCGGCACGTCAAAATCTTTATTTAAGTTATCAAGGCAATAGTTTAAAAAATAATGCTGAAAAACAACCATCATTAGTGCTCAAAGAGTTAATGGACTATTTAAGTCAAGGGTATGGCTGGCAGCTGTTTGATGAGGCTAAAGATATTAGACAGTTACCGATGCAACCGTTTGCCCCTGAGAACTATATCGGAAGCATGGCCAGTTTTGATACAAAATGGTTTGCTTTAGGTCAATCAACACAGCAACCGAATGATCAAGCAGAGAATCCAAATCAACTTGCTAAATTACCCATTGAACTAACCGAGATCAAAATTGATCTCGACGAGCTGATTAGTTTCTTTGAGCACCCAGCTAAATACTTTGCTAGACATCACCTTAATTTGTACCTAGGGAGCAAACAACAGCTACCTGAAGATATCGAGCCTTTTGAAGTCAGTCGTCTTGATGCATACCAATATCGCCAGGCGTTACTTGAACACTATGTTGAGAGTAATGGCGAAGATCAAGGCGTTGCTGAACAGCTCTATACCAAACAAAGATTGAGTAATCGTTTACCTGACTTGCCGTCGACTAGCATTGACGTAGAACGTTGGCAGCAAGATGTCGACGCATTTTATCAGGCGCTGCAAGAACAGGGACTATCCCAAAGTAAACGGCTTGATATCGAGTTTATCAGTGAAGTATCAATAAATAGCGACGCAAAGCTCAAAGTTACGCTGACTGGTCAGGCACAACTGCTTGAAGATCAGGCGCTTGTGTACCGCGCAAGTGAGCCTAAACCTAAAGATATGCTGCGCTTGCTGTTAACTCAATGTATGTTGCAATCTGGCAATGTGAGTGAACATCAACAAGCCCAGCACGTAAAGGTTAACCAAACGCGGGGAATTTACTTTAATACTAAAACACAAAGCATTGAACAATATGATTGCCAGCAACAAGCTAATGGTTATGAAATATTATGCGAATTAACGGCGCTTTATGTCATGGGGCAACAACAACCATTGTTAATCAATTTGCCCCTTGCTGAGCTTGTTAAAAAGTCTAAGTCGTTTGATCAACACGCATTTGAAGATTTTTGGCATGATAGTACTTTGTTTAAATCGTTTAGTGATGATGAATATATGCAGTACTTTTGGCCAACACCGCCTGATATCGAATCTTTACCCGAAGGTCTCGCTACTGTAGCAAGTCACTTAAGCTTGGTGACAAAACAAAAGAAAGCAAGGAGTAAGCGCTAATGGAAGCTCGTTTACTTGACGCTACATCGGTACCTCTGCACGGCTTACATTTAATTGAAGCCAGTGCCGGTACAGGTAAAACCTATAATATCACCCGTTTATATTTGCGATTATTGCTCGAAAGAAAGCTGACTGTTGAACAAATTCTTGTGATGACATTCACGAAAGATGCGACGCAAGAGCTTAAAGGTCGTATTGATGACACGCTAAGAGATGCCCTGCAAAATTGGGATGTCTTGATAGTAGATGACGAGTTTTTCCAAAGTTTATCGGTAAATATTGCACCGCAAGAAGCTAAATTAGTACTACAGAGGGCGCTTTTATTTATTGATGAAGCCGCGATATTCACCATTCATGGTTTTTGTCAGCGCGTGTTAAATCAATATGCCTTCAATGCAAAAATTTCATTAGATGCAGCGTTAAGTCCTGATATGCAAACGCCTTTATTACAAGGCGCACAAGATTGGTATCGACAGCTTGCCAAAGCTGATGAAAAGGCATTTTTAGCACTCGCTCAGTTTTGGTCGACACCTGAAAAGTTCGTTGATAATTTCGCTAAAGCCATCTTACAAAACATGCCGATTAAGCGTATTAGCGTTGATGCAGTCAAAGCCAAGTTTGTCGCATTAGTTAGACAAGCAATAGACGATCTTGAACAACATCATGCATTGTTAACTGAACATTTGATTGACAGTAAGAAAGGAAAAGATCGACAAACACGCGTTCAAGAGTTAGAAGCGCTGAATGCCTGGCTAGCGTCTATATTGCCAGATTTTGAACAGGCTTATACTACTATGCCTGGATCTTTTGCCGATGGTCGAAGATACGCTCGTTCAAAAGTTAAAGCTGAATTGGTTGAGGCATTTTCTCATGTTAATGAGATTAAAACGCAGCAAGCGAAACTTGGCCAACACATTGATAAAGCCAACGCTTATCTTATTGTTGAACAAGGGATTGCGACTATTAAGGCGTTAATGACCGCAGAGAAAGCACAGCAAAACATCTTAGGTTTTGATGACTTGGTCGAAAAACTTGCAAGCTGTGTGAAAGACGATGAATCATTAGCTAGCCAGCTTTATCACGACTATCCGGTTGCTCTTATTGATGAATTTCAAGACACCGATAGTGCTCAGTACACGATAGTAAATGAAATTTACCGCCAACGAGACCAAGCTTGTGTGTTTATGATTGGTGATCCTAAACAAGCGATATATGGTTTTCGTGGAGGTGATGTCTTTGCCTATTTGAATGCTCGTGAGCAATGTCAGTATCAATGGGTGATGGATACAAACTGGCGCTCTAGTAAAGGTATGATTCAAGCCTATAACCGACTATTTTATGGCAACGATATCGACAGCACGCCCGTTGATGTTTTCAACTTTAATATCGACTATTTGCCGGTAAAACCGTCTGTTAAAGCCAAAGCCGAATTGCACTGTCAACAAGCCTTTAAACCGCTACAAATCGTCGACTTTGTCAGTGATGATAAAGTTAAACAAAGTGTACGAGGGCAAATGGCAAATTGGTGTGCCAATGAAATGCGCCGTTTACTTGATGAACAATCACAATTAAGTGCGAAGGACTTTGCTGTACTTGTTAGAGATTCGCTCGAAGCTAATCAAGTTAAACAAGCGCTGTTAGCGATTGGCTTGCCTTCTGTTTTCTTAAGTAACCGTGATAATTTATTTCAATCTATAGAAGCACAACAATTACTAACTTTATTGAAGGGCATAATAGAGCTTGAAAATGAAAGTTTGTATAGCAATGCGTTAACTACCATGTTTTTAGGGTATGGTCCGCAAGCCTTTTTAGCATTGCAACATGACGAGCTTGGTTGGCAAAGCCAGAAACAGGCGTTTGAAACATTGCGTGATTTGTGGCTAAGCCAAGGCTTTATGCCAATGGCACTGACCTTATTGCATGATCATTTTACACTTACTGATGATAACCGAGACAGAACGCTGACTAATGTTTTGCATCTCTTTGAAGTGCTTCAAGAAGCAAGTAGCGCGCAAAGGCTACCTCAAGAGCTGTTGTTTTGGTTTGAGCAACAACTTATCAGCAATACAGCTGTGGGTGAAGCTGAGTTACGATTAGAGTCAGACGCTAATTTAATTAAAATTGTTACGCAACATGGCTCAAAAGGGCTCGAGTATCCCGTTGTCTTTGTCCCGTTTGCGACACGTTATAAAAATCCGTTACGTGTAGGGTCTCGACAAGTCAGTTTAATTGAGTACCACGACGAACATGGTGGTAAAGAAACCAGTTTAGGTGGCGATGAAAGCCAACGAGCAGCCATGTTAGTTGAAGCCCATGCAGAAGCAGTTCGGTTACTTTATGTTGCTATTACGCGCGCCGAGCAACGTTGTTATTTACTTACGGCTAATTTTGACAGTGCCGCGACTTCTCCACTAGGTTTAACCTTGAACATGTCAGCTGACGACGCGTTATCTTCGAAACTAGCAGCATTAGCCAATGAGGAACCTACTATTGGTTACCATGCTACTGAGTTTGGTTTGGATTACGTTGATGACTATCAACCGATAAATGAAGGTAACATAACGCAGGAAGCTCAAGTCGCTAAATTTAACGGTAAAATAGAGCGTGATTGGTGGTTAAGCTCTTTCACCGCGTTAAGCCGAAACATGCGACATCAAGGCATTTCGGCGCCTGACCGTGACGAAGTTGATATCGACGAACAAGTCACTTCCCAAGAGCCGAATATTCGTTTTACCTTAACTAAAGGTGCCCAAGCCGGTAATTTATTGCATGAAATGCTTGAATATAATCGCTTTGACGCGCCACAGTGGCTTGAAAGTCTTGCTAAAAACCAGAAGCGCTTCCAAGACATCATGCAAGAAACACAGCATGGCGAATTGGCTGAGTGGCTGGATGATATCGTCAGTACACCACTTAATCACCAGAATGCTGAGCATTTTAGTTTAGGCGCATTGGCTCATGAACAAACATTACGCGAATGTGAGTTTTATTTTCCAATGGAGCAAGCTAAATTGTCAGGTTTGATCCAGATATTAACTGACCATCGAAAACAAAATCCGCATCGCGCAACGCCCTATAATAAACAAGTGTACTTGCCCTATGTCAAACAGCTAAAAGGCATGATGCACGGCTTTATCGACTTAGTGTTTGAGCACGAAGGTAAGTATTACGTCTGTGATTATAAGTCGAGCCATTTGGGCGATAATTATCAAGACTATCAGCTCGCCAATATTGCTGAGCATGTTGAAACACACCATTATGATTTACAGTATTTAATTTATAGTTTGGCACTGCATCGTTATTTGTCTAACCAATTACCAGACTATGACATTGCTGAGCATTTTGGTGGTGTGTATTATCTTTACTTACGCGGTATGACTGCGAGTACAGGTGCAAGTGCAGTTCCAAGTCCAAGTGCGCAGGGCACAGGTGTTTATACTCGAAAGATTGAAGCGACTGAACTTCAAGCGCTAGATGATGTATTTGCTGGCAAAGTGAGTGACATTGCTAAACAGTTAACGGTTGGAGGTTAAACAATGGAACCCTTAAGTTTTGATTTTCCAACTGACGATACGCAAGATATAGCGCGATACCAGAGCTTTAGCCAAGCTAACGAGCGATTAGCTAACTTGCAACCGATTGATTATTATTTTGCTGAGCATGTTTGTCAGGTCTTAGGTACTCATAACGCTTTAGTGTTTCATTTAGCTATTGCATGTCATCAGCATTTACAGAACGGGCATACCTGTTTACCGATAAATGAAGTCGCAAACACTTACCTTGGGCAGGCATTTGATGAACATGAACAATCTATTAGTCATCAAGGTTATTTGATACCACAGCCTCATGTAATTGACGAAACATTAGCTAGATTTCCAGAGTTATCTTCAGGGGAATCTTTAATGGTGCTTCACAATCAACATTTGTACCTAAGACGTTATTACTTGTTTGAGCAACAATTAAGTCAGGCGCTTAGTGATAAACGTGCAATTGTTCAGGGAGAAGACCAAAATTTAATAAAACAGGTTATCGGACAACTCTTTCAAGAAAATCATACCGACACTGAAACGATTGATTGGCAAAAAATTGCGGTTGCAAATGCGTTAAATAAAAATTTTGTCGTGATCGCTGGTGGTCCGGGTACAGGTAAAACCTACACGGTAACTAAATTACTGGCTGCGCTGATTATGCTGCATCAAAAACAGTCAAGTGCAGAGCGTTTAAACATTGCGTTAAGCGCACCAACTGGTAAGGCGGCACAACGTCTATCAGAATCTATTGTCGACGCGATTGATGGTTTTAAAGGTAACATCGACTTAGATGTTTTGTCTGACATACCAACAGATGCACAAACGATACACCGATTACTCGGCGTTCGAAATAACGATGTTAACTTCAAGCACAATCAAGATAACCTATTACCTGTTGATGTGTTGCTTGTCGATGAAGCGTCAATGATTGATCTTGCCTTGATGACACGAATTTTTAGAGCATTACCAGCTCATGCCAAAGTCATTTTGTTAGGTGACGCCGATCAACTACCATCCGTTGCCAGTGGCAGTGTGTTAGCAGATATTGCGCCTAGACCACATCAAGGGTACACGCAGCAAAATACTAAATTTTTAACCCACGTACTCGATCAAAACCTCTCTGGTTTATGCGCTAAAGATCAGACGAATACGTCAGATCATTTAACCATACTTCAACACAGCCGCAGATTTGATGGCCAAGGTGGTATTGGCGTTGTCGCTAAGCGTGTCATTGAAGGCGATGCTAAAGCTGCATGGCAACGTTTAGAGAATGATCCGTCTAATCAAGTGTCTTTAATGCGTTCATCTACAGATAACTGGTTAACTTCGATGGCTGAAAAGTACTATAGACCTTTGTTAACTGAAAGTGATATTGAGGTCGCGTTTAAACAACTGGCTATGTTTAGAATACTTGTCGCGATGCGCAAAGGCGATTTTGGCGTAGAACGCTTAAATCAACGTATTATTGAATACTTTATCAATGCGCAATTTATTGATGGTAGTCAAGCCTTTAAGAAGCAACCTATGTATCATGGTATGCCGATTATGATCACAGAAAATCATCATAAAATGGGTTTATACAATGGTGATATCGGATTAGTTTGGCAACAAAATGGCCAGTTAGTGGTGTTATTTGAACAAAGCCAAGGATACAAGTCGGTGATCCCTTCAAGGCTACCTAGCTTCGAAGTGGTTTACGCGATGACCATCCACAAAACACAAGGCAGTGAATTTAACCATGTGTTAATGGCACTACCCGATGCCAATCAACATAAATTATTAACTCGTGAACTCCTATACACAGGAATTACGCGAGCGAAAAAACAGCTTTCAATCGTAAGTTCTATGGAAACATGGCAACAAGGCGTGAAAGCACAAGTCGTTAGACATTCTCAATTAGTATTATAGGTTTTACATGACACTCACCGATATAAATAAAGACATTTATCGCAAGCATTTAAATGTCGTAATTGTTAGTTTCGTGCTAGGTTTTGCCATTTTATCACTGGCGATTGGGCAACTGCTGATTAGCCAATTTGGCTCTGCGACAGAAGGTGAGAGCAACTTTACGTTTAACCTCATTGGCGTAGCGATTGGTTTAGCTATCTCAGCCTTTATTTTGAGTCGTTGCCGACAACATCCTTATTTTAAAGAAATCTACTATGTTTGGCAGCTGAAACAATTACAAAATGCGATTTATAGAAAAGTCGCTAAAATTAAACCCAAAGCAATGGAAGGAGACGTTACTGCACTCCAGATTATGGACTTCTATTACCGTAGCTTGGCACAAGTGTATCAGTTAGATAACAATACATTGACGATGAATGAACTTGAGAGCAACCATCAAATAATTAAAGATAAAGCAGAGCAATACCGAATGACACTAACACAAACAAGTTTTGATAAAGCGGTATTGTCACAATTCTAATAAAGGGGAAATCACTATGATAGGTTACGTAACATTAGGCACAGACGACTTAACAAAGAGCGCACCATTTTATGATGAGTTATTTGCCGTGATTGGCGCAAACCGATTCATGGAGGAAGATGATTTTATCGCTTGGGCTCCTTCACCAGAAGCGCCTGGCGTTTGTTTGATCAAACCTCATGATGGTCAACCGATGTCTGTCGGCAATGGCAGTATGATTGCAATTGCCGTTGAAACCCCAGCCCAAGTCGACGCCTTTTATCAAAAAGCTTTATCGTTAGGTGCGAGCTGTGAAGGACCATCAGGCTTTCGTTTCGATAATTTTTATGCGGCCTATTTTAGAAGCCCAGAAGGTCATAAATTTAATGCATTTTGTTTCGCACAAGATTAATCAGGAATGAGTATGCTAAAAACATCTTTACTAGCAGCCGTTGTTTTAGGTCTGACTGTTAGCCCGTTAAGTTACGCACAACAAGACTTTGCAATAGCAATCCATGGTGGTGCTGGCACTATTTTAAAAAAGAATATGACGCCGGCGAAACAAAAGAAATATGAAGCGACATTACTAGAGGCTGTCAATACGGGTTATCAATTACTTGAGCAAGGTAAAACCAGCCAAGAAGCCGTGATCGCTGCGATTCAGATCCTTGAAGAATCGCCACTGTTTAACGCCGGTAAGGGCGCTGTTTACACCTTTGAAGGTCACCATGAGCTTGATGCGTCAATCATGGATGGTAAAACGCTAAATGCTGGCGCAGTTTCTGGCGTAAAAACCGTAAAAAGCCCGATTGCGTTAGCCCAAAAGGTGATGGATGAGTCTGTTCATGTCATGTTAAGTGGTGACGGTGCTGAGTTGTTTGCTGAGCAACAAGGTTTAACGTTAGTTGATAATAGTTACTTCAACACTAAGCAACGTTATAAAGCGCTGAAGCGTGCTAAAAAGAAACTAGCTGAGAAAGAACAAGAATTAAAAGACTTTCAAGCCGCGCACGAATCACTGCCTAATCATTATAAGTACGGCACGGTTGGTGCGGTTGCACTTGATAAACAAGGTAATCTTACAGCAGGTACGTCAACAGGAGGCATGACGGCAAAACGTTGGGGCCGTGTTGGCGATGCACCAATTATTGGTGCTGGTACTTATGCAAATAACGACAGTTGTGCAGTCTCTGCTACGGGCCACGGCGAATATTTTATTCGCTATCATGTTGCTGCTGATATCTGTGCACGCATGCAGTATCAGCAAATACCACTTGAACAAGCGGCTAATAAGGTGGTTAACGACGTACTTGTCGAAGCCGGTGGTAATGGCGGTGTCATTGCTATTGATGCTAAAGGCAATATTAGCATGCCATTTAACTCTGCAGGCATGTACCGAGCAAGCAGAGTGGCAGGGCAAAAGCCGTATGTTGCCATTTTTAAAGACAAAAAATAGAAACCACACAACGAGCGTGTAACTTTTTTTACATGCTCGTTGAGGCCTAAAAAATTAATTGTCGAAATTTATAAAAAATATCGTGAAATATGAATAGTTTGTGTCTACAGTAAAAGTGTAGAGAGGAAATTTTAATCATAAGAAGAGATAGAATATGGAATCAGTTCAAGTTCGAGACTATATCAATCAATATCCTGTTACATTTACACCTGATATGAGTGTAGAAGAAGCTTCATTGAGGTTTTTAAAAACTAAGCAAATTGGTGGACCGGTTGTTGATGATAATTATCGATTGGTTGGCTTTCTATCAGAAAGTGATGTGTTAGAAAAAATGCTTAAATCTATTTATCATAATTCTCATATTGCTAATGTCAGCGATATTATGCGATCGGATGTACTCGCTGTAAAAACCTACGACAGTATCGTTGAGCTTGGTCAAAACATGCTAGGCAACAAACCTAAAGTGTATCCCGTTGTAGATGAAGACGGTAATTTACAAGGTACTATTTCCAGAAACGACGTACTACGTGCTATTGATTTGCATATGCGAACGAGTTTTAAAGTTGGCGCCTAAACAGCAAAGTCAAACCTATTATACTTTTAAGGGCTTTATAGCCCTTTTTTACTGCAAAAATTTAGGTGAAGTGCTAACATTCAAGCACTTAGTTTTCCGTACCTATCTTTTTCATGTTATCGCCCGTAGAAATTACTCAAGAACTTTTTCAAGCATTAAAGACCGTTAAAAAATCCGATTATGGCTTATTGAGAAGCCGTTTAAACGGTGTTAAAAAAATAAAGAATACAGATAAGCAAATTAAAACACTGTCTAAAATCGCTGACGATATTCAACGCTCGATAATAAATAAGCAAAATAAATTAAACCAACTACCTAAAGTTAATTATCCGGAAGGTCTGCCGGTATCACAAAGTGTTGATCGAATTTCAAAAGCTATTGATGAAAATCAAGTAGTCATCATTGCGGGTGAAACAGGTTCAGGTAAAACAACGCAAATTCCAAAAATTTGTTTAGCGTTAGGCCGTGGTGTTGAAGGGCTGATAGGTCATACGCAACCACGCAGAATTGCTGCCCGCACGGTTGCCAACAGAATAGCGGAAGAGCTCGGCACGACAGTGGGCGATAAAGTCGGTTATAAAGTTAGGTTTAACGATCAAGTCAGTGAAAACTCCTATGTTAAATTAATGACTGATGGTATTTTGCTGGCGGAAATGCAAAAGGATCGTTTATTACGACAGTATGACACCATCATCATTGATGAGGCCCATGAGCGTAGTTTAAACATTGATTTTATTCTCGGTTATTTACGTCAAATTCTACCAAAACGGCCTGATTTAAAAGTTATCATTACTTCGGCGACGATTGACCCTGAGCGCTTTTCTAAGCATTTTAATAATGCACCAATCATTGAAGTATCAGGGCGCACTTTCCCGGTAGATATTCATTATCGTGCGCTATCTGACAATGAAGATGGCGATGTTATCTCTGGCATTATCAATGCTGTTGACGAATTATCAGACCTTGGGCAGGGCGATATTTTAGTCTTTCTCAATGGTGAGCGTGAAATCCGTGATACCGCGGCAGCGTTGGTTAAAGAAAATCTACGTGATACACACGTATTACCGTTGTACTCAAGATTAACGGTTCAAGAGCAAAATCGGATTTTTGCACCACATACCGGTCGAAATATTGTCCTTGCAACAAACGTTGCGGAAACCAGTTTAACTGTACCTGGTATCAAATATGTTATTGACCCAGGAACTGCACGAATATCGCGTTATAGTTACCGCACTAAGGTTCAACGTTTACCTATTGAGCCTATCTCCCAAGCGAGTGCAAATCAACGTGCTGGTCGTTGTGGGCGGGTATCTGAAGGTGTTTGTATTCGTCTGTACAGTGAAGAAGACTACCTATCACGCCCGGAGTTTACAGATCCTGAAATCCTAAGAACAAATTTAGCGACGGTAATCTTACAGATGCTAGCGCTCGATTTAGGTGATATTAGCGATTTTCCATTTGTTCAAGCGCCAGATAACCGAAATATCAATGACGGTATTCGATTACTTGAAGAGCTGGCTGCGATCTCTAGTGAAAAACAGCAAACAAATCTCACTCAGGTAGGGCGATTATTATCAAAATTCCCAATTGATCCTAGATTAGCCAAAATGGTACTGACCTCAACAGAATTAGGTTGTAGTGGTGATGTTATTACTGTTGTTAGTGCGCTTAGCATTCAAGATCCGCGAGAAAGACCGCACGAGAAGCAACAAGCGGCAGATGAAAAACATAGTCGATTTAAAGATAAACAGTCTGATTTTGTCAGTTTATTAAATTTATGGCGTTATATCGGCGAACAACAAAAGGCGTTATCGAATAATCAATTTCGCAAACTGTGCCAAAAAGAATTTTTATCGTATATCCGTATACGCGAATGGCAGGACATTGTTGCTCAGCTTAAAATTAGCTTAAAAGAAATTCATCAACCATATACCTTCGTTGATATTGAAGATGAAGGTAAATTAGCGCTTATCCATCAAGCGATACTATCAGGTTTATTAAGTCATATTGGTCAAGTCGATGAATATAAAGAGTTTAAAGGGGCGAGGGGATCAAAGTTTTTCATTTTCCCTGGCTCTGCTGTAGCGAAAAAGCCGCCCAAGTGGATTATGGCTGCAGAGCTTGTTGAAACCAGTCGGTTGTTCGCTCGCATGGTCAGTAAGATTGATCCATTATGGATTGAACCATTAGCTAAGCATTTATTGAAGAAAAGTTATAGCGAACCGCACTGGGAGAAAAAACGCGGATGCGTAATGGCTTATGAACAAGTGAGTTTATATGGCCTTATTATTGTCCCTAAACGCAAAGTTGTTTTTAACCAAATAGAGCCGGAAACTTGCCGCGAAATTTTTATCAATGAAGCGCTTGTTAATGGAGATTCAACGATAAATGCTGAATTTGTAAAACATAACAAGCAGCTGGTTGCTGATATTGAAACGCTTGAACAGAAAGCTAGGCGAAAAAACTTTTTAGTTGAGGAGTTTCAACTCGCCGAGTTTTTTGATGAGCGTTTACCTGAGCACGTCATTTGCCAACGTAGTTTCTTATCTTGGTGGAAAAAAGCAGCTAAAGATCAGCCAAAACTTTTACATTTCACTAAAGCATTTTTATTAAATGAAGATGAAAGTGCCGTTACCAAAGACCAATACCCAAATACTTGGCGTCAACACAATCTAACGTTAGCCTTGTCATATCACTTCAGTCCTGGTGATGTTGACGACGGTATTAGCGTAAATATTCCTATTGGCATCTTGAACCAAGTTGAGCCGGAAGGGTTTGACTGGTTAATACCGGCACTTCGTTTAGAGTTGATCACAGCGATGATCAAGGCATTACCCAAAACACTGCGCAAAAACTTTGTTCCGGCACCTAATTATGCCCAAGCATGTTTTGATGCAATTGCACCGGGGGAATTGTCACTAAAAGCCAGTGTCGCGAAACATTTATTGCGCATGAGCGGCATTCGTTTACCTGAAGATTGTTTCGACCATATAGAATTGCCGCCACACTTAGTGATGAACTTCAAAGTATTGAATGAAAAAGGCAAACTCGTAGAGCAAGGGAGAGATCTTTCTCATTTACAGGCCAAATTGCAAGGTAAAGTAAAAGCGTCAATTAAGAAAGTTGCTGATAAAGGCATTGAGCGCAAAGACATCACGACATGGGATTTCACATCGTTACCTAAATCCTATGAGAAAAAAATATCGAATATGTCGATAAAAGCATTTCCCGTGCTTGTCGATCATAAAACATCGGTATCGATTGAGCTTATGGAACAAGAGTCTCTTGCCGAACAAGAGATGATCAAAGGTATCAGTCGACTGGTGTTACTTAATACGCCGTCTCCTGTTAAGTATTTGCAAGAAAAGCTGCCGAATAAGGCAAAACTTGGCTTGTATTTTAACCCGTTTGGTTCAATAGCCCAGTTGCTTGATGATTGTATTTTAGCGGCTAGCCAAAGTTTGTTACTCGATTTACCTAATCTCCCTGAGAATAAAGCTGAATTTACTAAAGCCAAAGATTACGTGCGCGCAGAAATAGCAGACACTGTGTTACAGGCAGCAATAAAAGTAGAGAACGTATTGGCGTTAAGTCACGATATTCGCAAAAAGCTAAAAGGCAATGTTGGACTAAACATGATCCAAGCCCATGGTGATGTAAAAAACCAACTAGACAAACTTGTTTTTACAGGGTTTGTCACTGCATCGGGTATTAAGCGTTTAGGTGATATGATTCGTTATTTAAATGCCATTAACCGCAGGTTAGAAAAGCTACCAATTGATCCTAATCAAGACAGATTAAAGATGTTAGACGTAGAAAAGGCGGAATCTGCGTATCAGCAATTAGATGCAAAACAACGCAAGGATATTCCTAAACCTAAAGCGTTACTGGAAACCCGTTGGATGATTGAAGAGCTTAGAGTTTCACTATTTGCTCAAAATTTACGTACAGCTTATCCCATTTCAGTTAAGCGAATTCTTAACCATCTAAAGTCGATAAACTAACCTTGTTATGATTTTGTAATGATATGATTGATTGACAGTTAATTAGCAACTCGCTATAAAAGAATGGACAAATTTGAATCATATTTTATGGAGTAGCAATGATCAATTTTGATGATAAGCGTGGCTTTTATCGAATGATGGTAAATAGCATGGTTAATGTCACAGTGGTTGATGACGAAGTTAACCAAGTTGTATTAGCCACATGTCGTGACTTAAGTGCGACAGGTATGGCCTTAGAATTACCAACACCAATGGAAATGGGAACCCAAGTGAAAGTTGGCGTAGATGCGTCTTCCAATGGGGTTCATGCATTCGATGCTAAAGGTAAAGTTGTGCGCATTACGGAAGAAGGTGCTGATTGTTATCTCATCGGTATTGAAATCACAGAGATGGACTAGGAGCTGTTAATCTTTCATTTTAGCTAAAGCCCTTTGGGTTGACTTGAAAAGCGATATTCTTTGTTGCTTAAAGTGTATTTGGAACAACCAAACATTACTTTAAGCGCCGCGAATCTCATCTTTTTCAAGGCAACAGAGTTACAAACTAAAAGATCAACAGCCCCTAATAACCGTCCTTTTTTGGTTTTAGGCATTTAGACACTGCGAACAAAACATTGAAACTGATAAGCCAAACGATGACTTTATCAGCTTTGTTGTGCTTATGGTTTGGTATTACTCAACATTATAGGCAAGTTTATCACCTGAAATCTCTACAATATCTCTCCACCAACGTGTTGACGGCATGCTCTGTGTTAGTTGATTTACTTGGCCGACAATTGGCGTAAATAACGGCACATGTTGAGTCATTGAAGCCTCATAAACACGCTCTAAAGGTTCGTACCAGGCATGGAAAGCCAAATCAAATGTACCATTATGAATAGGCATCATCACTTTCCCTTTAACATCTAGGTGCGCTTGCACGCTCTCTTCTGGTGTCATGTGAACATCTGGCCAATCTTTATCATAAGCGCCTGTCTCGATCATCGTTAAATCAAATGGGCCATACTTTTCCCCAATGGCTTTAAAACCAGAGAAGTACCCTGAATCGCCACCAAAGTACAAGCGGTCTCCATGCGACTTAATCACCCAAGAACCCCACAACGTGTTATTGCCATCACTTAATGCTCTACCTGAAAAATGTTGAGTCGGGGTAAAAGCAACTAAGCCATTTTTAATGCTTTGTTCCTGCCACCAATCAAACTCTGTAATCTTTTCGTGACTCACTCCCCAACGTTTTAAGTCTTCTCCAACACCAAGTGGCACCAAAAACTCTATTGTTTTGTCGGCAAGTTTTTCAACACTGCTTTTATCTAAATGATCATAATGATTATGTGAGATCAGCACACGGTCAATCGTAGGCAGTTCGTCAATGGTAATTGGTGTTTGATGAAAACGCTTAGGACCCAAAAATGAGAAGGGTGAAGCACGATTTGAAAAGACCGGATCAAGTAACCAATACTCACCATAAACTTTCAATAGAACCGATGAGTGACCTAATTTGATTACATGGAGTTGGCTGTCTGATAACGCTTCAAGAGACTGGCGAGATAGTTTTTCAACTGGAATCACCTGTTTAGGTGTTGCTTCGTCGCTTTTGTCGGTGAAGTATCGAACGAGCATTCCACCAAGTTTAGAAAAGCCAACCAGCGAGATTGGTTCATGATTATGAAACTTCCCCTGTTTGTATATGCTGCTTTGGGTTGATGTTTGGTTGCCTTGACTCGCGAGGTTATTATTCAGGGTGCATGCTCCTATCAATAATGAGATAAATATTATGCAAATCCAAAGTATGGCTTTCATATTGTTGGCTTCTAAATGTAAACTACACGGTGTAGTTTCTCAGTTTGGTCATAAAAAGTAAACTCACTAGTGCACTTTTTCTTGAATACTTTATAATAAAGCTGAATTTTTCGAGGTCTCTATGAAGTTATCTGAGCAAAAACAACTTGATATTTTAAATGCAGCAGAACAATTGTTTTATGTCCATGGTGCTGAGCACACCAGCATGGACAACATTGCTAAAGCCGCTAATGTTTCCAAACGTACTGTGTATAACCACTTTGAAACAAAAGAGGTGTTATTTTATGCAATAATTGAACGTATGAAGTGCTCATTAGAAGGTACAGAGGCTGTTGCATATAATCCTAGCCAATCCATTAAATTACAGTTGATGCGGATTGCAGAAAAAGAAGTACAGTTACTCACGTCTGATAAATTCTTGATAGGCGCAAAAATTGCGTTTGTTCAAATGCTTCAACAGCCGGATTTAGCAAAGCAATTAAGTGGCAGTAAAGTAGGTTGTCATGTCTATTTAGAAGATTTTCTTAGTGCTGCATGCCAAGATAAACAGCTTGTCATAGATGATTTTACACTGGCGGTACAACAATTTGTTTACCAGCTTAAGTCACATATATTTTATCCAAAACTCTATGGTTTTGACATTCCCTCTGCTCAACAAGAACGTTATTTGATAGAACAAACTGTCGACTTGTTTCTTGCTCGTTATCAAGCTCGCTAAGTCGTTTGTTAACCTAACAGCTTATTGAACATTTTGCTCTATTCCCAATTTTTTGTCTCTTAGGTGAGCTTTTATTTTATTGATTTCGTAAGCTTCTAGCATCACTTTGACAACCTGCTTTGTTAACGCTAGTGTGAACAGTGATTCACTAGAACAGCAGGCCATAACAATAATAGCTAGAGGGAAAATAATGGATAACAAAGCGAACCAAATTCCACAAGAAGCGTTTGATTGGTATGACGAATATGCCCATGGTGGGATGGATAGACGTACCTTTATGAAAAAACTTGGCACCTTGGTGGCCGTAGGTTATTCAATGGCAGTGTTAACGTCTGCCTTATTGCCTAATTACGCTTTAGCTGAGCAAGTATCGTTTAACGACTCAGATATTATTGCCTCATATGAAGAGTTTGAGTCGCCTGATGGTCATGGTAAAGGGCGCGGATACCTTGTAACGCCGACTATTAAGAAAGCGAATTTTCCCGTTGTGCTTGTGATTCATGAAAATAGAGGGCTTAACCCCTATGTGAAAGACGTCGCAAGAAGACTCGCAAAAGCTGGCTTTGTTGCCTTTGCTCCTGATGCACTATTTCCTGTTGGAGGTTATCCGGGTAACGATGATGAAGGACGTACGCTTCAGCGCGGCTTAGATCGCGGTAAAATACAATACGATTTTTTAGCTGCCGCTCATTTTCTAAAAAAACATCCATTGAGTAATGGCAAACTTGGTGCGGTTGGTTTTTGTTTTGGTGGTTATATGGTCAATTATTTAGCTGCAGTTGAATCTGACTTGTTGTCAGCAGGGGTGCCTTTTTACGGTACGCCAGCAGCTAAAGAATTAAGAAAGAATATAAAGGCGCCATTGATGGTTCAACTTGGCGAGCTTGATGCACGCGTGAATAAATCATGGCCAGAGTATGAAGAAGATTTAAAAAACAATAATGTCGATTACAAAATGTATATGTACAAAGATGCTAAGCATGGTTTTCATAATGATTCTACTGGTCGTTATGATAAAGAAAATGCTGAACTTGCTTGGCACCGTACCATCGCATTTTTTGCAGAAAAACTCGCTTAACTAACTACTAAACGTTAAAAAGCCACTTTCTATCGAGAGATAGGCAGTGGCTTTTCTATTTTTAGTTTAGGTTATCGTACGTTTGCTTAAGAGACTTGGCAGACTAAACCTTTGAGGTAAAATCCTTCAGGGTAGTTTGAAGAAATAGGGTGGTCGTGCGCTTGTTGCGTGCGCTCTACAATATGCGCTTGCTTGTTTGCATCTAATGCCGCATCAGCTACTACTTTTTGAAATAAGTTAGCATCTAGCAAGCCTGAACACGAAAACGTCATTAAAATGCCACCAGGATTCAATAACTGCATGGCGATCATATTAATGTCTTTATACCCACGACATGCACGAGTTAATGCCGCTTTTGAATCGACAAACTTAGGCGGATCTAAGATGATCATATCAAAGGTTTTACCTTCCTTTTTATATTCTCGGAGCAGTTTAAATACATCTTGTTTGACATGTTCTACTGGTGCATTTTCTAACCCATTAACTTCTAGGTTTCGTTGAGCCAAGGTCAGCGCTGTATCTGATACATCTACGTTGGTTACTGATTTAGCGCCGTTTGCCGCACAATGTACAGCGAAAGTACCCGTATACGAGAAACAGTTCAGGACTGTTTTATCCTTTGCGTAGCTACCAGCGGTTAATCTAGCCATGCGTTGATCTAGGTAGAAGCCCGTTTTATGACCGGTTTCAACATTAACTAAGATCTTGATGCCATGTTCATTGATAGTAACTTCTGGTGAAGGCGCAGGATCTGTTAACCAGCCAACTAAAGGCGCTAAACCTTCTTTTTTACGAACATCTACATCGCTTCTCTCATAGATATAAAAATCTGGGTAAAGCTCTTTTAAACAGTCGACGATGATATGGCGCTGATGATCTGCTCCAGCGCTAAGCAGCTGACAAACGATAATGTTGTCGTAAATATCAATGGTAACGCCGGGCATACTATCTGATTCACCAGCAATTAGTCGATATCCTGTTAGTTGACCTTGCTTAATAAAGTAATCGCGACGAAGCCGAGCATTTTGAAGTTTTTGTAAGAAAAAATTTCTATCTATCATTTCTTCTTGATTAAAACTCCAAACACGGACACGAATTTGTGACTCAGGTGAATAGGCGCCACTGGCAAGCCAATTTCCCTTGGCGTCAAGAATATCAACTGTTTCACCAGATAACGGTTTACCTTTAATTTTGCTGACTGCTTTTGAGAACACCCACGGGTGTTTGCGTTTTAATGATTTTTCTCTACCATTATTTAAATAAATTTTTGCTGACATCAGCCTATACTTAGTGAAGTTACGATAGGTTAATTTTAATGTATTGCGTGGTAGCGGCGCAATGATTGATAGCTAAAAGGAGCAAATTGCATGAGAGTATGCTGTAAGGCCAAAGTCACAGGGAAAGTACAAGGTGTTTATTTTAGAGCATCAACCCAAGAACAAGCGATAGATTTATCACTTAGTGGCTATGTGAAAAATATGTCTGATGGCTCAGTTGAAGTGCTAGCTTGTGGTGATAAAAATGATGTAGAACAATTAACCCAGTGGTTGATGAAAGGTTCTGAGTACGCTGAAGTAGAAAATGTTGAGGTGAAAGAGGTAGAATGGCAGGACTTCAATCATTTTTCGATAGGTTAACGTGCGCTTCCTTAAAGTTACCGATAATCAGCAACTCACTATTTCAGAAACGGCTGCACCAGCATATACGAACCATGAATGCCTAGTTAAGGTAGCTGGCATAGGTATTAATCGTGCTGACCTGCTTCAAAAAGCGGGTAAATACCCACCTCCCAAAGGCCTCACTTCAATACTTGGATTAGAGGTTTGTGGTACTGTTGATGCCATCGGCAGTCAGGTAACTGAGTTAAGTGTTGGCGACAACGTAATGGCCTTGTTGCCTGGTGGAGGGTATGCCGAGTACGTTAATGTTCACGCCAAACAACTCATTAAACTTCCTAAACACTTCGACATAACGCAGGGAGCGGGCTTTATTGAAACTTTTGTAACAGCCTATCAAGCATTGTTTTCCTACGGTCATTTAACAGCCAATAAAAACGTACTTATTCATGCTGGTGCAAGCGGTGTTGGCACTGCAGCGATAACCTTAGCAAAATCACTTGGCTGTTTTGTTGCTGTTACTACCTCATCAGCAGAAAAGTGTCAGGCCTGTTTATCTCTAGGTGCAGATGTCGCTATTAATTATAAAGAAACAGATTTTGAAGCTGAATGTAAAGCTAATGGCTATGGATTTGATGTTATTGTCGACGTGGTTGCAGGGCCATATTTAGCTAAAAACATAAATATTGCGAATCAAGATGCTCAAATTGTGGTTTTAGCGATATTAGGTGGTCGCTTTACAGAGCCTGTCGATATCGCAAAAATGTTGTTTAAACGTGTCTCTATTCATGCCTCGACATTGCGGAATCGCAGTGATGACTATAAAAACCAGCTAATTGAACAGTTCCTAAATCAATTTGGCGAAATGCTCTACGCGCGAGGTAGTTCGTTAGTCCCCTATATTTATCAGTCGTTTTCGTGGGCAGAAGTGAACCAAGCCCATCAACTACTCGAGAAAAACCAAACAGTTGGTAAAGTGGTTTTACTTGTTGATGATAGCGACTAACACCCAACGATGCGCGAGTCGTTATTGAATGCTTATGCCACTTACCGATGTTAGTTAACGAAGGCGAAGCGTTTCATTGTTTTGCCGTCTCGGGTAATTTCTTCATCAAACATACTTAATGGTCTTATCCAAATTTCACGATCGCCATATTCTGGTTGATACACGACATGCAACTCTTCTGTTTCACTGTGCTTTGCGACATGTAGCACTTGATAAAAGTTACCTTTAAAGTGTTGGTATCTTCCCGACTTTATCATTTCGACACTTCCTTAAACTCATGTTGTTGTCAATATTTTCACCGAACTGATCAGTGAAATTGGTCGTTACATGTTACTTTATTTAATGGTTTTGTTGAAGCCGAGTAAAACTATGTAACGCTATGTACTAGCTACAACCTTGTGAGAGTAAACCTGATAATCTACTCGTGTTGCCAGTAAATGACTTGTAAAAACAATATCGGGTAAATGTTATGTTAAAAAAATTATTTGCTATATCAGTATGTGCAGTATCGTTAAATACGATGGCGGTAGAAGTACCAGAAGATAAGCATGAAAATGATTATCAGTGGATGAATTTAAATTTGTATCATGGTCAAGATCAGCGTGGTGGTCCATTTAGTTTCGATGACCAGTATTTTGAAGTAGAGTTTGGCGGTCGTTCAGGCGCATTAGACTTATATGGCTATGTAGATTTCAAAGATATTTTCAATAACGACAATAGTGATGTTCATAATGGTGCGAATATTTTTGCCGATATTGAAGCACGATTTTCATTAGACTATTTATTTGATAAAGATTTATCAGTCGGACCAGTAAATGAATGGTATATCGCGACTGATTTGTATTATGCAGATAATGAATGTGCTAGTGGTTGTGCGACGTTTGATAAAGATGGTAACCCGTTGCCAGAAACTTCAACTGCCGGTGGTTTAAAGGTATTTTGGTTGGGTGTTGGCGCTGATGTCGACGTACCTTGGTTAGGAAAAACAGGTGTTAATTTATATAAACGCTTTATAAGAGAAAACTATGGCGCCTCTAATGAGGGTGAATGGGATGGCTACGCGTTTCATGTAAACTGGTATAAACCATTCTATCATTTTGAAAATAAATCATTTTTGAGCTTCCAAGGCTATTTTGATTATGAATTTGGTAGCGATTTAGACAAAGGTACAGCTTTTGAACAGGAATACCGTACAGATTCTTCTTTACAAACTTACTTAGGTGTTTGGTACAACATGCCTAACCATAACTTCAAGGTAGGTTATGGCCTCAAGTTTTATGATGACATGACGCAATGGAAAGATGGTACGATACTCGACGGTAAACCTGTAGATACGACAGGTGTGGCCCAATACTTTAATGTGACTTACGCATTCTAGAAATTACTTATTTAATGAAAAAGGCTGATTAATCGGCCTTTTTTTGTGCCTAATATATAACCATGAATAATTCTATGGGAATTACAATTAGCTTGTAGGGTAGGTAGTTTGGCTAGCTAATTACTTAGGTCGTTGGGAAGCGTGATGTAGTAATCAGAGAAAGTTGGTTGTGGGAGCCCTTGTTTGTAAAGAGTGAACCGACGACCTTCGGGTTATGAGCCCGACGAGCTACCAGGCTGCTCCATCCCGCGCCTGAAT
>NZ_BSSU01000007.1 GCF_030161415.1 Thalassotalea eurytherma | reverse complement strand
CAAAGCCCAGCTTTAAAGTTGGGCTTTACCCTATTTGGAGGGGTTCCCGAGTGGCCAAAGGGATCAGACTGTAAATCTGACGGCTCCGCCTTCGGTGGTTCGAATCCACCTCCCTCCACCATATTAAAAAAAACCGTCTTTATTAGACGGTTTTTTTGTTTCTACTCTCCTGAAAACTATTTCCTGATCACCTTTTATCCTCTGGTCATACTGACGAAGGTCAGTATCTCAGGGAATATTTGAATAAACGGAGATTGCGGCCTGCGCTACAATGACAGACTGTGACTTCGCCACAATGACAGGCGTTGACTGAGTCATACTGACGAAGGTCTTTATCCTTTGGTCATACTGACGAAGGTCAGTATCTCAGGGAATATTCGAATAAACGGAGATTGCGGCCTTCGCCACAATGACAGGCTTTGACTGAGTCATACTGACGAAGTCGATATCTTAAGAAAAATACTAAATCGGATTGAATTTAGAAGGTTTAATAATACAGGTAGAAATTAAGTTGGTGTTTACTCTTCTTCGCTTTCTTCATGATCGGTGAGTTGCTGATATTTTTCTTTAAGTACAATGTACCTTGACGTTGAATAACTACTGGTAGGTAAGTTATCCATGTCATTGATAATATCAGAGGCTCTTTGAATATAGTTATCGTCAACAGGGCTTTTCTCATAGGCAACAAGGAATACTTGCAATAGGTTTAACTTTAAACCTGTATGATGTGGAATAATCCGCAAAGCACTAGATAGCTCATTAACTGCTTCTGAGAATTGATTTTGCTTGTAGTAGCTCATGCCTATTTCTATTGCTTGCTGTGCTTTAATAATATTGTCGCTAATAGGTTTCGTTAGGCACGAATCTATTTCTTTGAGTAGGTCTTCATCAGATGCATTATCTTGAGCAAGTTGTTGCAGTATATTTGCAGCACGCTGTTCTCGGTCTAAACGCACCAATGCTCGCGAAGACTCTAGCTTTCCTTGTGTTGACATATCATGCTGATGGTTATCAAGAAGCTTTTCTGCGGCTACTAGGCTGAGCTTAGCTGGCTGTTTTTCTTTTGTCGTAAATTGAAGGCATGCTGTCAATAATTGCGATCTGATTTTCAATTCAACATCATCAAAGTCCTTCGTCATTAAACTCAATGCGCTAAATACTTTATTGTTGAGTTTTCTTGCCTGATCAATTGGCATTTCATGGATATGTTCTAGCACGGCCTTTGCAAACAAAAGAGCATTCTCGGGATGATTATGAATCGAGTGATAGGCTAATTCATTCGTTTTCTTCAATGCGTTTGTCGCTTTTTCAAATTGTTCATTTTCAAGACATACATTTGCGTAGAGTTTTAAGCGACCAACAGATCTTGGAGATATGAGTAAACACCTTTCTAACGTGTTCTGCGCACTGGCATGATTTTCTTGCGCCTGATAGGTTTTTGCAAGCCAATCATATGCGCTGAGGTATCTATTGTTCTCTTCAATAATTTCTTTAAAATATTGTTCCGCTTTATCAAATTGTTTGTTTTCGAAAGCGACTTTACCTAAGCCTATTTTTGCCCAGGTGCAACTTGCTTCATTTTGATATTCTAAATAGATATCTTGCGCTTCAGCGTATCGCTTCATGTTGAAGTATTGCCTAGACAAAATCCCCATACATTCCGATTCGTATTGGGTACCTTTAGCTATCGTTTCTTTAACTAACTCGACGACGTTATTCTCATCGCCTTCATCAAGTGCCCTGTATACCTTCGCCATACTTTGCTTTTTTACATAACTGCGTAATAAGCGCTTTTTAAGGTCTTGCAGTGTATATGGTTTAGCAATGTATTCGTCAGGTTTATGCTCGAGCGCAGCCAACACCATAGCTTCAGAGACTTCAGCAGTTATGATGATGATAATTGATTGTCGTTGAATTAAGCTTTTAGTTTTAAGCTCCTCGAGTACTTGTTGTCCGTTTTTTTGATTTTCACCCAGATCGTAACCGAGAAGAACAACATCGTAAGCAACGCTTTCACAAGCTGAGATAGCATCTTTAGCGAAGGAGACAGACTCGACTTTTACATCACCTAGGGAATAAGCAAATTGCTTTAAGGTATCACGAGACTGCTTGATATTATCTACAATCAAAAAACGCTTATTGGCAAAATTAAGGGTTGTCATTCTGTTACATCCTGTGGCGGCTTAAGGAACAGCGCGCAACCTATTTGAAGAGAAAATGCTTTGCATAAGATGTAAATATATAAGTTGATGATTCTAATATCAATGTTCTCATCATTAATTACGTTTATGTACTACTTAATATTACGTTTTGCATACAATCTATTAACAGTCATAGGGCATACAAACGCGTTACAATAGCTCAACTGTTATTAAGCATAGATTGAGTAAGGTAAAAATGAAAAAAATCTTGATTGTTGAGGACGATAGTATTGTTTCAACGACGCTTAAAAAACAATTTGAAGCTTATGGTTACGAAGTGTTTCAAGCATTCAATGGTGCAATCGCGATGCGTAAAATTTTGTCTGTAGCGCCTGATCTTATCCTGCTTGATATAGGTCTTCCTGATAAAAGTGGTTACGATGTTTGCAAAGAGATTAGAGCTTTTTACGATGGTGGCATTATCTTTTTAACAGCTAACGATAACCCTAAAATTGAAATTGCTTGTTTTGACCTTGGTGCAGATGATTTCGTTTCTAAAACAGCACCATTTGAGGTATTGCTGCAACGCGTTAAACGTCTAGATAGAGTGTTTGATAAGCCCTTATCAGAACAACTATTGTCAGATGATGGTATGGTATTTAATGCTAATAACTTTGAATGTCGGTACCAAGGGATTACCATTCAATTTACACAGGAAGAGTTTGAACTATTTTATTACTTAGCGCTTAATGAAGGTAAACCACAATCACGCCAAAACCTTCTGCATATATTGAAAGGGTTACAATACAATGGTGTTGACCGTTCTATTGATATAAAAGTGGCACGTATCCGTAAAAAGGTAAAAGAGGCAGGTTTACCTACTAATATTATTCGCTCGATAAGAACCAAAGGTTATCAATATAACTGCCCATCTAAATGCTGATGGACATGGTATTATTCGTTAAAAGTTTCTACAAAATCAGCTTTAACCGCCAGTATTTCATCAAGTGATTCGATAAATAAATCGGCTAAACGTGGATCAAAATGCTTACCACGTTCTTCTTTAATTAAGTTGATTGCATTTTCAACGGGCCAAGCTTTTTTGTATGGACGTTCACAGGTTACCGCATCAAACACATCTGCAATCGCGAGGATACGAGCAATGAGAGGAATATCTTCACCTTCTGTACCAGCAGGGTAACCTGAACCATCATACTTTTCGTGATGTGTTAACGCGACGGTTTCAGCCATTTTAAGTAAGACAGAGTCGCGACTTGATAGTATCTCTGCACCAATCACAGCGTGTGATTCAAGTTCGTCATGTCGACTTAATTATTTCTGATTGGATTTTGCCTGATGAAAGCGGTAAAGAGTTACTGATAAAAGTTAGAGCAAATGAATCAACTGATCGGATTCGACATCGTTCATTTACTAGTACGCAAATTGCCACAGAAGCGGCTCCCCGAGGAGCAAAAGTGTCATTTTTTGAATCGGTAAGTAATGCGCAATTTTTTGAAATTACTGTCTTTAATCCGGGCGCTGTACCAAATAAAGTTAAAGATAAATTTTGTGACAAGTAGGTGACGAAGGGCAAAATTAACGGTTTAGAGCTAGGTACGTATACCGCTAAATTGGTTTGTGAAACCCTTGCCGGGTCAATAGCGTTAGATGCTAGGGAAAATGAAACCCGTGTTATTGCTAAGCTACCTAAAGCATAACAGCGTACCAATCCTGTTGGTTATCCATTGACATTTTTTCATTAATTTTTTGTTACAATATTCCCGTCAGATAGAGTAAAAACCAATCGTCCATTTATAGACATTGCTTGTCCTTTTCAATAGATTGCTTAATCCTACAAGAAAAATAACCCATTGGAATACGCATGAAATTTAAAGTAGCAACCTTGGCTTCTGCATTAGCAGTTGTGTTTACCGTTAGCGGCTGTGGTCAACAAGCTGAAACATCAACCACTGCTGAAAAGGTAAGTGAAGAATTAACGCATCAAGTTGCCCTAAACTATCCTGAAACTAAAAGAGGTACAGTGGTAGATGAATATTTTGGTACAAAAGTTTCTGACCCATATCGTTGGCTAGAAGATGATATGAGTGAAGAAACCGCGCTATGGGTTAAAGCTCAAAACAAAACCACGTACAGCTACTTAGATAAAATCCCTTACCGTGATGCCATCAAGGAACGTCTTTCGACTTTACTCGATTATGAAAAAGTAGGCATGCCATTTATCGAAGGTGAATATACCTATTTTTATAAAAATGATGGTTTACAAAATCAGTATGTGCTTTATCGCCAAAAAGGTGAGGGTGAAGCTGAAGTGTTTCTTGATCCAAATACTTTTAGTGAAGATGGCACGGTTTCACTATCAAGCATTGAATTTTCACAAGACGGCTCTCTAGCTGTTTACCTCATTTCAGAAGGTGGTAGCGATTGGCGAAAAGCACGTGTCATTGATACCAAAACGCTTGAAATTATTGAAGAAGAACTAATAGATATTAAGTTCAGTGGCCTTTCATGGGTAGGTAACGAAGGCTTCTATTATTCAAGCTATGACAAGCCTGAAGGTAGTGAGTTATCAGCCAAAACAGATCAACACAAACTGTATTATCATCAAATTGGCACTAAACAATCAACAGATGCACTTGTGTTTGGTGGAACTGACGCTGAGAAACACCGGTATGTAAGTGGCTACGTAACCGACGATAATAGATTTTTGCTTGTTTATGCATCTGTATCAACTTCGGGTAACCGCTTGTTCATTAAAGATTTAAAAGATCAATCAAGCGACTTGATCTCCATATTAGATGAACCAAACTCTGATACCTATGTTTTAGACAATGAAGGTGATGACTTACTGCTTGTAACAAACTTAAATGCGCCAAATAAACGGGTAGTTAAGGCGAGCTTTTCTAATCTTAAACCTGATGCCTGGCAAGACGTGATTCCTGAAACTGAAAACGTACTCTCTATTTCAACGGGTGGCGGATATCTATTTGCTAAATATATGAAAGATGCAACCTCATTAATTCAGCAATACAAAACCGATGGTACGAAAGTGCGCGATATAGCGTTACCTGAAGTTGGCACTGCTGGCGGTTTTGGTGGCAAGGAAGAGCAAAAAGACATTTATTACTCATTTAGTAATTCAAAAACACCAAGTACTATTTTTAAGTTTAACGTTGATAGCGGTGAGTCAGCTGTTCATAGCAAATCTAAAGTGCAGTTTGATAGCGACAAGTTTGAATCAAAACAAGTCTTTTACACGTCAAAAGATGGCACAAAAGTACCGATGATCATTACCCATAAAAAAGGTATTGAACTAGATGGTAGCAACCCAACGATTTTATATGGCTATGGTGGCTTCAATGTTAGCTTACAACCACGTTTTAGTTCTACGCGCGCAGCATGGCTTGAGCTCGGCGGTGTATACGCTGTTGCCAACTTACGTGGTGGCGGAGAGTACGGTAAAAAATGGCATGACGCAGGTACTAAACTTCAAAAACAAAATGTATTTGATGACTTTATTGCTGCTGCTGAATACCTCATCGAGAAAAAAGTGACTTCTTCAGAAAAGCTAGCGGTTATGGGCGGCTCTAATGGTGGTTTACTTGTCGGTGCAGTGATGACACAACGACCTGATTTATTTCAAGTGGCGCTACCTGCGGTAGGTGTTCTAGATATGCTTCGTTACCATACCTTTACATCAGGTGCTGGCTGGGCATACGACTACGGTAAATCTGATGACAATAAAGAAATGTTTGAGTACTTGCTAGGCTACTCACCATTACATAACCTAAAAGATGGTACTGACTACCCTGCAACTATGGTCACGACAGGTGATCATGATGACCGTGTAGTACCGGCGCATTCATTTAAATATGCAGCACAATTACAAGCAAGCCATGAAGGCAGTGCGCCAGTATTAATTCGTATAGAAACAGACGCAGGGCATGGTGCGGGAACACCAATCAGTAAGACGATTGACCAGTATGCTGATATTTACGGATTTACTTTATATAACATGGGCATAGAAAAATTGAAGTAAATTTGTTAACTTTCTAAGCCTACCAATCAAAGCAGCTATCCATTTCAATAGCTGCTTTTTTTATACACTTTTATGTCAATAAAGGGTTAATTTGCTACTATAATCGACTAATATTGTTAACAGTCGCTAATGAAACGTGCTAAATAAATTACTTATCAAGTTTCGCTTTCCCACCTTTACTGAACTTATCGTTTTGGTTTTGTTGCTATTTATTAGTTCAAACCACCTACAAGCTGCGCCGGTTAATTTGAATGAAATTAAAGACAATGCTGTCGGAAAGTCTGTTTTATATTTTCAAGAAACGAAGCAAAGACTCAGTGTAGATAATGCAATGGCGCTTTTTAGCGATGGCTATGCTACTCAAAGTACCAACGATTCCGTTTCTTTAGGTATTGGCGTTTCCTCTGTTTGGCTTACCTTTGATATTGAAAACCCAGAGAATGTGCAAGATTATCGACTCGCCGTTGAAACGCCTTGGTTAGATATTATTGATACCTGGTTGGTAAGAGATGGGCGGGTTGTCAGGCACATTAGAGGTGGTGATGCGATGGCCTTTGAAGAACGGCCGATGCAATACCGCTTTTATGCTTTTGAACACACATACGATATTGGGAAAACGCAGATATTCATGCGCGTTGAGTCGTTAGGGCCAATGGCTATTCCTATTCGGTTAAGTCGTGTTGATAAAGCGATTAGCAGAGATATTGCTGCTGGTTATCAATATGGTTTCTTATACGGCATTATGCTGGCGTTGGGCTTATACAATCTGGTTTTGTTTGTGTTTGTTAGACAAAAAGAATACGGTCTTTATAGCCTTTATTTAATTGGTTTTGTCATCAATAGTTTGTCTTATACAGGACAACTTCATGCGGTCTTCACGCCAGATTACGGTCCTTATTTTCAAGACTGGACCGACATATTTTTGATGATTACTTATAGTGTGGCGGGGCTGCACTTTGCTAGACATCTACTTGATACCAAAGCCTATGCGCCTAAGCTAGATCAATTTGTGATCAGAACGACCATCATTATCCCTACGGGTATGATGTTTGGTTTTTTTTTAGACGAGTTGGTTTTCTCTATTAATTTGGCATTTATTCTCAATTGTGGCTTTGTTACGTTATTTATTGCGATGGGTTGGTATGCCTTAAAAGAGAAAAAACCATTTGCCGTTATTTTTCTATTCTCTTCAGTAGTTGCGGCGATATGTATTACCATTTCTTCGTTAGCTGTTGCGGGTATTCTTGTGCCGTACAACGATTACACCTTTAAAGCGATAGAAGTAGGTATGGCATTTGAAGCTATCGTTTTAGCCATGATTCTAGCGCGTCAATTTAGAATGGCTAAACGCGATAAGGTGATAGCTGAGCACCACGCACGAAGTGATGCCTTAACGGCCTTAAATAATCGCTACGGTTTTAAAGAAATTAGTGCGCCAATTTGGCACCATATTATTCGTAAACAACGCGATGTTGCGATTGTGATTATTGATATCGATGACTTTAAGCAAGTAAACGACACCTATGGCCACTACGGTGGTGATATTGTGCTTAAAGAGGTTGCACGCTCTATTCAGGATATTGCTCGCAAAGATGATATTACAGCACGTTGGGGCGGCGAGGAGTTTATTATCTTTTTACCCGAGACTTCTCAAAGTCAGGCGAATATTCAAGCCGAACGCTTACGTGAAAAAATAGAAAGCCAGCCTGTTGCTGTTAATAAAGTGAAGCCATTTACATTGACGGTCAGTATTGGCGTAGCCGGCACTGAATTTGGTGAGTTTAATGAAAAACCTCTGCAAGAGGTCGATCTAGAATATATGATTAATCAAGCAGATAAAGCACTATATCAAGCAAAAACCACGGGTAAAAATAAAGTGTGTTTGGCACCCTGTATAATGGCGAGTTAATGCAAGCTAGATTTGAGAAAACTGCCTGATCAAGTTGTGATATACATTTATGGAATTGAGCAACGCTTCTACACAACTCCACTTAGCAACAAAAATTGATTAGCGAATTCTGTGATTAACCTTTAGAAACGAAGACTATTTTTTAAGGCTTAACTATCAATTAGTTAAGCCTTTTGAGTTGTAATATCATAAAGAGATTGTCTTCGTTCTTAGCAAAATGTCTTCGTTATAATTCCTTCAATCTAATTAACACGCCTGTCCACATGCGACACCTGAGCTCCATGCGAACTGGAAGTTGTAACCGCCTAACCAACCAGTTACATCAATTACCTCACCAATAAAAAACAAGCCTGGCACCTTTTTACTTTCGAAAGTTTTTGAAGAGAGCTCATCGGTATCAACACCGCCTAAAGTGACTTCTGCCGTGCGATAACCTTCTGTGCCGTTTGGTTTTATTTGCCACTGATGTAGGTATTGTGAAAGGTAAGTCACTTCGTCATTGCTCATTTGGTTAATGCTTTTATCGGTAATGTCTTTGTGTTGAACCAGCATTTCTACAAAGCGCTTTGGCATGATGGTAGCCAGCATATTTTTTAAAGACTTTTGTGGGTGTTGGTCACGCCACGATTTAATCAATGAATCAATTGGTGTGTCAGGTAGCAAATCAATAGTGACTGCTTGGCCAGCTTGCCAAAAAGAAGATATTTGTAAAATTGCTGGTCCAGAAATGCCGCGGTGAGTAAACAGAATGTTTTCGCGAAAACTTACGCCATTTTCACTGGTTACTTTGGTTGGCAAACTAATGCCTGAAAGGCCATCAAATTTCTGTTTGTCGTGATCATGTAATGTAAATGGCACTAAAGCAGCTGTTGTTGGTAAAACGTTGAGTTCAAACTGTTCAGCAACTTTATAACCAATTGGCGTTGCGCCCAGTTTAGGCATAGTGAGCCCACCACTAGCGACCACCAAAGATTGGCATTGATAGGCAGTGTCTGTCGTTTTAACAATAAAGCCTTCCGCTTGCTTTTTTATTGAGAGTACTTCGCTGCGCATCGCCACGTTAACTTGCGCCCATTCACATTCGGTCATCAAAATATCGACAATATCTTGTGCGCCATTATCACAAAATAACTGTCCCAATGTTTTATGATGAAAGGGCATGGCGTGGCGTTCAACTAACTCAATGAAGTCTTGTGCGGTATATCGGCTAAGGGCAGATTTTACAAAATGAGGATTTTGACATAAATAGTTTTCAGGACTTGCGTTTTCATTCGTAAAGTTACAGCGCCCCCCGCCAGAGATAAGAATTTTTCTGCCGGGCTTTTTACCCATGTCTACTACAGTAACAGACTTGCCTCGATAACCCGCAGTAGCGGCGCACATCAAGCCCGCTGCACCTGCACCAATAACTAAGACATCTGTTTGTTTCACTGCTAATCCTCACCATATTTGATGGCGGCATTATAAAAGTTATTGGTCTTAGTAGCTAGCAAGCTTTTGAACTGCACGGTTTGTGCACCATGTTAAAGCTACGTAAAGCTGCGTAAAGAAACGCAAAGAGTTCGTAAAGGTATGAACTTGTCCCTAAGTCATGTGTTCTACTACCTCGGACTGCGCAATATGCAGCAATTATAAAATGACTTTACTGAGAGTTTGGGAGTAGTATGTTTAAGCAAAAATTAGAAAAAAAACCTTGGCTGATCAAGTCAACGTGTACCGCCTTGTTAACCAGTTTACTGGTAGCGTGTGGCTCAAGTAGTGATGATAGTGGCGTTGGTTATGTAAAGTTTTATAATGCATCGAGTAATGCACCAGACATTATTTTTACCGTCGATGAAGATTTAGAAACCAGTGAAACTGATGCAGTTGAAATTACCTATAACGGCTTAGGGTATGGTGAGGCGTTAAGCTATGCACAATACCCATCGGCTAGTTATTTCTATGAACTTGCTTGGCAAGATGATGACAGTTCGGAACGTTCTGAGTTAGCCATTATTGATCAAGGCCCACTTGAAATCACAGAAGACACCATGCATTTTGTCGTTATCGACAACGATGTGCAATTGGCACAAGTGAGCGTTTATCAATATCCAATGATTGCTGACGATGACGATGATACCTACGACCTGTTTAATCTACGTGTACTCAATAGCCAAGAAGTGCCTCTTGATGTCTATTATTCGAAAACAGACGAAACCTTTAATGAAGCGATTCTGTTTGATACAGCTAACTACCAAACCTTGTTAGAAAATCAAAAGCTAGAGCAGGGTAGCTATATTTTCTATTTAACAGCTAGTGGTGATACAGACGTTGTTTTTGAATCTGAAGAAGTTGCGTTTTCTTATTCTGCGCAATACTTAATGGCTATTCGTGAAAACCCAAGTAATAGTCAATCGCCATATTTGATGGACCGTATTTCAAATACTGCGATAGTGGCATTGTCAGATGTGAATGCTCAGGCGCAAGTTTCTTTTTACAACGCAATTGGTCTTGCTGATGAATACTTTCCTGAATATCAAGGAGAGGTAGATGTCTATTTACAAGGGACAGATAACGACCCAGTCGCTCAAGCAATAGCCATTGGCCAATACACCGAATCAGTTGTTAATGAGAATGGCGATTTTAGCCTAGATGTTCTCATCAGTGGTCAAAACCAATCGTTGTTGAAAAACCATCTTTTATCCTTACCTGAAAATAGTGCAAAAACCGTATTTCTATATGGTGATGAAGAGTATGTCGATGAAGACGGTGACGGTGATGTTGATGAAGACGGAGATGGGCAAGTTGATGAAATTGAATTTACCGTGCACAGCTTGGTCGTTGATAACAGTCAATTAACGGGCCTTTACAGTCATCAAGTCATGTTAGTCAACTTGATTGATGACGAACTTTATAGCGCAGTTAACGCATATTTTGTGCGCTCAAGTGAAACGATTACTACGGCGGATAATAAACTTGCTGCGGGTTATGCAGACACCGATAGTTTAACGCTCAATAACAATACCTATGAAGTCTACTTAACAGCGAAAGATAACAGTAGTGATGTTATCTTAGCGAGTTTTGAAATGATCTTAGATGAAACCTCTAGCAATCAGTTTTTAGTGATAGAAGAAGACGATAATTCGCCAACGGGTTTTAGTGCCACATTACTAGCACAACACCTGCTAACTAATAGCGAATAACCATAAATTTCAGACAATAAAAAAGGCTTCATTTGAGAAGCCTTTTTTTAACAGTGTTAGGTGTTATTCACCAGTGCTTGTCATAATACTTGGAGAGCCTGTTTTAGCTAGCTCAGCAAGGTCTTTATCAATAAAGAATAGTGCTTGACCGTTTTCACCAACCAATTCAATTTTATCTAAAATACCTTTAAATAACTTCTCTTCTTCGTGCTGCTCAGCAACATACCATTGTAGAAAGTTGAAGGTCGAATAGTCTTGGCTTTGGAAAGCCGCGTGCGCTAGTGAATTAATGCGCTCGGTTACTAAACATTCGTGCTTGTATGTTTCTTGAAACACGTCACCTAAAGAAGCAAATTGATGAGATGGCGCTTCAATAGTGCCTAAAATTGGCAGAGCACCGGTTTCACTCACGTAAGTGAATAAGCGGTTCATGTGTTCCATTTCTTCAATTGCATGCTTGCGCATAAACTCAGCCGCACCTTCAAAGCCTTGCTCTTCACACCATGCACTCATTTGTAAATACAGGTTTGAAGAAAAGAATTCTAAATTGATTTGATCGTTAAGCTTGTCGACCATTTCTGGTTTTAACATGATGCTCTCTCTATTTTAAAAATTTATAAACAGGATTCTGCCTGTAACTACGATAGAACTCAATAAAAAGCTCACAAAAAAGTTAATAAAAACAGTTATTTAAAATGATAATTGTTCTTGTTTTCAGTATGTTATAAATCTTTTAAAACCACTTCAGCCTTACTTACTTCAAATTCTTTAGGGTTTTCAATGAATAAGCTCGTAACTTCATTATTTTCAATGATCATTGCATAACGTTTTGAACGTAAGCCGCCAAACTCACCGGTTTCCATCGCTAAACCTAAGGCTTGGCTATAACTGCCATCGCCGTCAGCCAGCATCATAATGTTGTCAGCATTTTGAGCGTCGCCCCAAGCAGACATAACAAAGGCGTCATTTACCGATAAACAAACAATTTGATCTACGCCTTTACCAAAGAGCTCGTCGGCTTTAACAACATAGCCAGGTAAATGTGCTGCTGAACATGTCGGGGTAAACGCACCCGGCACAGCAAATAAGACAGTTTTACGGTTAGCAAACAGTTCAGCTGAATTATGAGTGACAAGGTTGCCATCAACTAATTGTTGTAGGTGGCCAATAGGCATTTTTTCATTAACTTTAATCATTATTTCTTCTTATCGTATTGTTGAGAATTTATTTCATTTTGATGGGCTTACAAAGAAAGCCTTTGTCATGTGCGCACCGTGCACAATCCTTGCAAACAAATCTTGGTTTTTCAAGCAGGTGAATGAGCTCATGAATACTTTTTTCAATGTCCTTTTTCTTCCACTTACATAGAGACTTGGCCATAGGACGTTTCCTAATGTTTTCTTGTCTACAGTATATTGCCAGTGTCGCTAGTGAGATTGCACAAGTTCATCGTAATCAAACGACACTTGTCTGCGGCTAATTGTTGTCACAAGAAGGTATGTTGATGTTCTTGCTTAATTGTAGTTTAACATGGCGGAGAAATCATTAGCCCAGCACCGTGAGTGCTAGGCTAACTTGAGTGTTATTGAAGGGTTTTACTAATGTCTTTGACCTGTTGCGCAACATCATCAGAAATTGTCTTAGCGCGTGATTTTGATAAGTTTACTTCTTCATTCACTTGTACCATTGCAGTTTCAAAACGGGTGAAGTGAGTACGCTGTTCATTGATGTGAGTCAGTGAATTTTGTGATACTTGCGCTGAGGTTACGGCTTGCTCAACCACTACCTCTGCGTTGTTTTTTAACGATAGAGCAATGTCTTTTTGTTTGGTGGACGCTTGCTCAATGTCAAAGATGGTGTCAGTGAGATCTTGGCTCGCTTGATTTAACTGCTCTAGTCGCTGGCTTACTTGATTTAGTGAGTCTTGTGTTTTTCCGGCGAGTTGCCTTACTTCGTCAGCAACTACCGAGAAACCGCGACCATGTTCACCAGCACGCGCCGCTTCAATAGCTGCATTCAATGCTAATAAGTTGGTTTGATCGGCAATAGAACTAATCACATCGACAATTAAACCCACTGATTCCACTGATTGGCTTAAGGACTGAATCGCATTTTTGCCAGATGTCGCAGCTTGATTTGTCGCATCACTTGCCGTTAATACTTCCGTTGCCATTTGCTGGCTTTCACCCATTGCTTGTTGAGTTGCTTGCGCATTTTCAACGACTTGGTGAGATAGCGTGTTAACGACTTCAGTGACTTGTGACAATTCCGTCATGATGTTATCTACAGCAGTGAGTTGCTCAGAAGTTGAATTTGATGACGTTAGAATTTGATAAGCTTGGCTTTCCATGGTTTCCATGGCATTGGCGACTAACGAAAGTTGTTCCGCTTTTTGTTTATCTTCTTCCGCCAGTTTATTTACCATCTGGTTAAAGCTTGATGAAATTTCGCCTAACTCGGTTTTTGGCGAAATCCCTGTAATGTTATCAACGCGTCCTTCTTGTACTAAAGACACGAAAGCGTCACGTAGTTTGCGTAACGGGCTTAATACAACAGAGCGCATCAACCAGTAGTTACTTGCCAAAAATGTCGTCAAGAAAACAAGCATCACCACCACAATCACTTTTAACTGTTGGTTAATTTGCTCTTGTTCTTCAAGAATAAAGGTTTCACTCGCTTTAATGGTTTGTTCAAGCTCGGCAACGTCAGCTTGCAGAATACTTAGCCCTTGCTGGCGCTGAGTGATTTGATCGAACGTATTACCTAAATCATTTAGGTAACGATTCAAAATCGAGTTGAGCTCGTCAATAGCCTCTTGGCTAAGCTCTGTTGCGTCTTCGTCTTCATCAAATAATAGGTCGTCTTCATCGACATCTGATTCGTCAAAGATACTTAACGACGGCATATTTTCTAATCGAGCGAGTAATGCTTTGAGGTTGTTTGTTTCTCGATTAATAGATTGTTGCGTGGTTTGTTGATTTAAAAACAGCTTTTCTCGTTGTAACGATAACTGAGTGATACCGTGATGAATGGCTTGTATCGTTTTTAAATAGTCAATGCGTTCTTGTTGATTGATTTCAGTACTTTGCTCAACGTAATCGGCCAATGATTGGTTACTGGCAAGCATGCCTTGTTCGCTATTGCGTAAAAGCACCATCGGGTCGCCACTTTGTTTGCCCATTGCACGATACTTTAGCGTTAAATCTTGCTTTAGCTGCTCTGCTTGTGCACTAAGTTGGTTTGAAAAGTTAGCAATATTTACTTCGCTAGCGAGTTGTTTAATTTTGTCTAAGTGAGATTCAGCTTCCGTTAATAAACTGGCGTCGCCTGAAGATAGGTAGCTGGCTATGGTACGGTAGAAATCTACTTCCGTTGTCTTTTTAACTGCCTGATATGTTGAAAGCCTTTGTTTGCTGTCGGTGAGTGTTGTTGCTACATGATACATAGCAAGAAAGAACAATACGGTGAAAAGGCTAATTGCTATGACTGAAAGTCGAGAAAATGATGAAACACGCAATCGGTAAATCTCCTAAAGAACGAAATAACTATTCTCGGTGATTTATATTTCACTTTTGTTTCAGTTAAGTGACGCTTTTATTACTTGTTGTTATGGCATACAACCGTTTTGATAACTTTATGCTTTAGGGATGCCTTGTTTAACATAAACGTCAAAACGGTTTTTCTTCATTTTAATGCTCGTGGAAGGTTTCTTGCCTGCTATTGGCTCAGCGTAGTTTGGGCGCTTAACTACAACGCGGTACTTAGCCAGCTCAAATGCTGGTTCAAATAATTTGTCAGCATCTAGATCTTCACCAACTAAGGTTTGAAAAACGCGCATTTCTTTCTTAACCGCTGCTGACTTTTCACGATGTGGGTACATAGGGTCTAAATAGACAATATCGTGTTCACCATATTGCTGCATTTCGTCAATTGAAGAGCAGTGTTGTAATTGCATGTTTTGGGCAATTGTTGCGGTCTCTACATTAAGTAGAGCACGCTCAATACCATTTTCTAATAACGCGGCAACTGCTGGAACGCGCTCGATAAGGGTAACCTGACAGCCTAAACTAGCTAGGACAAAAGCATCTCGGCCTAACCCTGCCGTGGCGTCTAACACCGTCGGTGTAAAACCATGTTTAAGACCAACGGCTTTAGCAATATCTTGACCACGGCCACCACCAAATTTTCGACGATGAGCACTAGCGCCTTCAACAAAATCGACCAATACGCCACCGAGTTTCGGCTCATCTAATTTCTTTAACGACAATGTTTGGTTATCAACCTGTAAAAGGAAATCGATATCTTGCCTGTGCTTTGCCGCAGCAGCATCGCCGATATATTCAAATTGCCATTGTTGAGCAATTTTCTTTGCTAAATCGACATCAACTTTGTCGCAATAGCCCAGTGCAATAGTTGGCATATTGTTATTCCGCCTGTAGATGATTATCGCCGGTTGCGATTGCCACGAGTCGACTAAGCTGTTGGTAGCTTAGCCCGCTTTCTTGATGCCACTGATTAAAGCACGCTTGTATGGCTTGATGACTTTTTTTGGCGTTAACACCGCCATCAATTATCTTAAATGCACGCATATAGGCTTCAATATCTCGTGAAAGAAGAAATGTATCTTTACCGAGCGCTCTTAATGCATATGGACCGGTGTTACCGCCTAAGCGCGCGCCTTCTTTTTTTAAGTACGCCCATAAACCAATAATGTTGTCGGCTGGCCAGTTGGCGATAAACTCGGCAAATGTATGACCATTTTGTTGCTCGTTGAATATCATTTGAGCGTTCGCTTTTATCGTTTTTACTTTATTGAAGTTGCGAATGATTTTGGGATCACTTGCTTTTCGCTCTAGCATTTCTTCTGGCATCATGAGAATTTTTTCAATATCAAAGGAAAAGAAAACCTCTTCAAAATCAAGCCATTTCTTTTCAACAACCCGCCAAACAAAGCCCGACTGGAAAACTTTCTTGGTAAAATGCGCTAAATAGCGCGCATCTTGCTGCGCCAGTAATGCATGTTCATTTGGCGCGTCACCAATGAGTAAATTAACATTGGCGAGGCTACCTTTACGCTCTACAGCGCGCTGCAATAACTGTTTAAAAGACTCTTGCGCCATTATTCAATTCCGCTATGACGTAAAAGAGCACCTATTTCTGGCTCTCTGCCACGGAAGGCCATAAACAATTCAGCAGGCTCTTGAGAACCACCTTTCTCAAGAATATTGGTCAAGAATGCATGACCGGTATCCGCGTTAAAAATGCCTTCTTCTTCAAATTTAGAAAAAGCATCTGCTGACAATACTTCAGCCCATTTATAGCTGTAATAACCCGCAGCATATCCGCCACCAAAGATATGACCAAAGCTATGTTGGAAACGATTAAATTCAGGGGCTTTTATTACCGCAACTTGCTGACGTATCTCATTTAATACTTTTTGAATTTCATCACCACGTGCCGGTGAATAATTGGCGTGCATGGTAAAGTCAAACAGGCTGAACTCTAGCTGGCGTAGCATTTGCATCGCTGATTGAAAGTTTTTAGCCGCTAACATTTTATCGAGTAAATCTTGCGGTAACGGCTCATTGGTTTCGTAATGACCAGAGATGAAAGCTAATGCTTCAGGTTGCCAACACCAGTTTTCTAAAAACTGACTTGGTAGCTCAACCGCATCCCATGGCACGCCGTTAATACCTGAAACACCACTATCACCAATTTTAGTTAGCATATGGTGAATGCCATGACCAAATTCGTGGAATAAGGTGACCACTTCGTCGTGTGTAAATAGTGCAGGTTTATCGCCAACAGGGCGATTGAAGTTACAAGTAAGGTAAGCGACAGGTAATTGAATGCTGCCATCAGCTAATTCACGACGACAAACACATTCGTCCATCCAGGCGCCACCACGCTTTTTCTCTCGTGCATAAAGGTCGAGATAGAAGCTACCGCGCAGTTGATTCGTTTCGTCAAAAATATCAAAAAATTTGACGTCTTCATGCCATACATCAATATCATTGCGTTGCTTGATAGTGATATTGAATAGTTTGTGTACTACTGTGAAAAGCCCATTTACTGCGCGCTCTTCAGGAAAGTATGGTCGTAATTGTTCGTCAGAAATTGCGTAACGATCTTGTTTAAGCTTTTCGCTGTAATAAGGTAAATCCCATGCATGTAGATCAGTTTTGTTGTGTTTTTCTTTGGCAAATGCAATCAGCTCTTGGTAATCATTCTGGCCTTGTGCCTTTGATTTGTTGGCTAAATCATGTAAAAAACCAAAAACCTCATCAGGTGATGACGCCATTTTTGTTGCTAACGACTTTTCAGCAAAGTTACTAAAGCCTAATAGTTGAGCAAGCTCATGTCTCAATTCGAGGATCTCGCTCATCACAGCTGAATTGTCATATTCACCAGCGTTAGGACCTTGTTCAGACGCACGTGTAGCAAAGGCTCGGTACATGGTTTCGCGCAATGACTCGTTATCAGCGTACATCATGACAGGTAAATAACTTGGAAAATCCAAAGTGAATAACCAACCAGATTTATCTTTGCTGTTGGCTAGTTCTTTTGCAGCATCTTTCGCGCTTTGTGGCAGACCAGATAATTCACCTTCACTTTCAATAGTTACTGTGAATGCTTGAGTCGCGTCGAGTAAATTATTACTAAATGTTGAACCTAACTCAGATAATCGCGTAACGATTTCGCCATAACGCGCTTGTTCGGCTTGCGGTAAAGCAATACCAGAGAGTTTGAAATCGCGCAGCGCGTCGTTAATCACTTTTTGCTGCGGTGGTGTCAGCGATGAGAACGCTTCGCTGTGCGCGATTTGTTCATAAGCTTGGTATAAGCCTTTATGTTGACCAACAAACGTCGAGTATTCCGATAGTAGTGGTAAGCACGATTCATAGGCTTCACGCAGTTCATCACTACTTTTTACTGAGTTTAAGTGGCCAATCGGTGACCATAAGCGACTTAACTTGTCGTCAGCATCGTCAATCACCATAATAAGGTTTTGCCAAGTGTAGTGCTCGTTGTTTGCCAATGCACTTTCAATCACGGTTTTGCAATGTTCAATGGCAGAGGCGACATTTGTTTTAATTGCTGAAGGTTGAATGTTTGAGAATTGGGGTAATAAATCCGATTGTAGTGATGCGTTTGTCATAAAGAGCTTATTGTTGTTCATGATAGTTAATATGTAGTGACGAATAAGCATAAATTCAAGCATTTATTCTGTGTTTATCCATGATAAAACCTTATAGATAATAGGTTTATTTTTTTGTAATCTATAATGAAACTTGTGCTGTAGCAAAATGTTACATTGCTGTTATTCAAAAAGTGGTTGGTGTGAGTGAAGTGATTAGGCTTTCTGTTTTATTTTTCGCTTTTTTATTGGCTGTGGTCGCCAAGGCAGATGAGTACCATAAAGTTGTGCATTTAGACACAGATAGTGGCTTATCCCAAGGAACGATTAATCAACTAATTCAAGATAAAAAAGGTTATATCTGGGCATTAAATGAGAATGGCGTTGATCTCTTTGATGGCTATCGATTTAGATCCTTTAAGGGGCCAGACGATGTTTTTGCCGATGATATTGCTCAAGATATTTTGCAGGATACGAATAGCAATATTTGGCTGGTATTAGAAAAAAAAGGCTTAGTGTTTTTTAATCCAGAAACCAATGACTATCGTTCCGTTTATGCTCCGTCAAATCGCTTTGATGATTATATTATTTCAATAGCGTTGGCCGATAACAACAAGCTGTTGATGTTGACTTCTACATCGCTGCTAAGTGTTGATGTTCATTCGTATCAAGTCACTCAATTAGCCGAACTTAGTGGTAAGTTTCAAACACCTTATGCGGTGCTATCGTTTTTAGTGCATGACAATACGGCAATTATTGGTACCCGAGAAGGTTTATATATCTATGATTTAGCCAAATCAACCTTAGTGAAGTTGCCGCTCGTATTACCTAACCAGCAATCAGATCAAAAGCTTATTTTGGAAGCTAACAAAATATACCGTTTAATTATCGATATTGAAGGCACCCTATATATTGGTACTAACCGCGGTATTTATTCGGCAAATTTTCAAGCATTAAAACAAGTTGCTGGTAGCGACGAGTCTTTTGCATATCAACAGATTGAAAGCAGTGCCTCGGTGTGGGATTTTCACTTACTTGATAACTCGCTTTATGTGGCTACCGAACAAGGCTTATATGCCTATCGGCTAAACAGTAATCGCATAGAGTTAGTTACAACCGCCAACCAACTATCCGATAAAATTAGTGATGAACGTGTGATCCATGTATCGAGTGATCATCTAGGACGGTTGTGGTTAAGTACAAGCTCTCGTGGCTTATTGGTGTTAAGTAAGCCTAGTGCTGCAATTGACAATACGGTCTATTCTCGCAATACCATAAACAGTTTACCGGTTGGCGATGTTTGGGGCTTTGAGCAGTCGCCAACTAACCCTGATGAATTATGGATAGGTACGTCTAACGGTTTAACGAAAAAGAATCTTCAAACCAATGATTACCGCCATTATTACCAAGATCTAACCGACAATTACATGTATGGCGAAAACCATGTATATCAGTTGAGGTTTATCAATCAAGATGAGCTACTTGTCATAACGGGTTACAACAGTTACCTTTTAGATATGCAAAGTGGCTATGTTGATTTCTTTGATAATAAGTCTGAGATAAAGTCGCTACTCAATGGTGACTATAATCAACTCATTTTTGATGAAAATAATATTGGCTGGTATATCAGTCGAGATGAAATAGTTGTTATTGATTTTAATCAGCGGGCGATAGTAAAACGCTATCACTTTGAGGAGAACGGCCTAAAAGGCAACTTAGGATATTTTCTACAAAAACTAGATGAACATCATGTTTTGTTTTCAAGTGGCAATGCGCTTTATACATTGAATGTAGACACTCAACAGACGATAAAAGTCTATGATAATGCTGGTGTTGCTGGTGCTGAATGGTCTCCTTTTATCAATTCATATATCGACGAGTATAACCAGCTTTGGCTAGCCACATACGGCGATGGGATTATCGTTTTAGATGCATCAAGTTATCAATTAATCACTGAAATAAACTATAAAAGTCATGATATCAATAATAATGTCTATGGTTTGATAGCAGATAGTGCAGGTGATATATGGTTTAGTAGTCATAATGGTATTTACTCGATTGACCCCAAAACTAAAGAAATACGTCATTTCAACGAGCTAGACGGCCTAGTAGGAAAGGAATTTAATTTAGGTGCGGTGTTAAAATTAACTAATGGTCATATGGCTTTTGGCTCTACTGCAGGCTTTAGCCTCGTCGATCCAATATTGTTAAAAAAACTGTCGGAAGAAAAACAGATTTTTGATGTGCAAATCTCTAATTTTCAAGTGCTATCAACGGAAAAAGCATTCCCACTATACACCTCTCAAAATATCACTGTGCCATTGAACTACGATGATGTCGGGGTGCGCATTGAATTTACTGACTTTGATTTCTTAAATATGGGGGAACAAAAATATGTTTTTGAACTCCAAGGTCCTGAGTCAATTAGGTTCCCAGCAACAAAAGATAACTTTGTTGTTTTTCCTCGCTTAGCCTCTGGTAAACATACATTAAAGGTGACTTCTGTGTCGCCTGATTCTGGTGTTGAATCTAAGCCTCTTAATATTCACTTTGCTGTTTCCTATGCGCCATGGAGCTCTCCTTTAGCTTATACACTATATACAATTGTCGTATTAACGCTTTTATCGCTGACTATTTATCGACGCCGCTTGCGTCAATTAGCGTTACTAAAAGCCCATGAAGAAGTTAAATACCGTGAGAATCGATTACAGCTGGCACTTAAAGGCAGCAATAGCGATGTCTGGGATTGGCAGGCTGGCGATAATATGCTGTTTTCACAAAGAATCAACCAAGAATTGGGTTATCGCTATGCAGAAAGTGCTTATCATTTTTCACAACACCTCGATTTGATTCATGCAGAAGATAAAACTGAATTTCTTAGTGCTTGGCAAAAGTTTTTACAACGTGCCGATCTTAATGAAAACTTTGCTTGTACCTATCGTCTAAAGGCTGAAAACGGTGATTGGTTATGGTTTAAAGACCTTGGAAAAATTGTATCCCTTGATCAAAGTGGTAAACCTAATCGTGTAACAGGCTCTTATACCAATATTACGGAAACGAGAGCCGATGAGGAAAGGGCACAATATTACGGGGAAGCTTTCGCTCAAACAAAAGATTGGGTGGTTATTCTTAATCACGATCTAACGAAAATAACCGCTAACCAAGCGATTCGTGACGTATTTGGTTGGGAACAAGAAGACTTACCTATCGCTAAGTTTGCAGCAACACTCCCTCCAACCAAGCGACAGCATTATATCGAGTTAATTCAAGCACTCTCGCCAGGTGAAAGTTGGCGTGGCGACGAGCTAGTCACCATTGAAGGCGGCAAAGAATATCATGTGCTTATTAATATCACGGTGGGTGTATCGCAACATGATAAACAACAGCACTATGTATGCTTGATTACGGACATTACGGCGCAAAAAAATGCCGAGCAAGAGCTTCGCTATATGGCCAATTACGATCATTTAACAGGGCTGCCAAATAGGACGCTGTTACTTGATCGAATTGAACATGCCATGATGGTTGTGCAGCGCCATAATTCAGAGATGGCATTACTGTTTATCGACCTAGATAGATTCAAACAAGTTAACGACAGCCTAGGACATGACTATGGCGACATGCTATTGAGAGTTGTCACCGAACGCCTAAAAAATGCGTTGCGCACAGAAGATACCATTGCCCGCTTAGGTGGTGATGAGTTTGTTGTGTTGATTGAAAACTATGAGCAAATGAAAGATGTTGCAAGAATTGCACAAAGCATCATTGATTGTTTAGCACAGCCGTTCACGTTAATCGAACATATCGTCACTATTGGCGCGAGTATTGGTATCGCTATTTCCCCGTTTAATGCCAATGATTCTGCTGAGTTGCTCAGAAGTGCAGACATTGCCATGTATCATGCAAAACAAAATGGGCGCAATCACTTTCAGTTTTTTACTGAACAAATGAATGAGCAAGTTGCTGAGCGAGTAAAACAAGAAACGCGTCTAAAATTTGCGCTCGCAGAAAGTCAATTTGTTAATTATTACCAACCTATTATCGATACCCAAAATAAGAAAAGTGTTGGTGTTGAATTACTACTGCGTTGGCCAACGAAAGACGGCATGATTTCACCGATTCAATTTATTCCCATGGCTGAAGAGCTTGGACTAATTGGTGAAATGACGGTTACATCATTAACTAAAGGTCTAGAACACGTTAAGGCTTGGCGTCAAATCGTGCCTGACTTTTATCTATCGCTAAACGTATCAGCGGTGCACTTCAATGATAAAGAATTGATACGTCAGGTACGTTGTTTATTAGAAAAATTCGACTTACCAGCGCGCGCATTGAAAATAGAGATAACCGAGTCTGCATTGATCAAAGAGCCAGATAAGGTCACTGAAACCATGAATGAGCTTAAACAAATGGGGATAGAGCTCGCTTTAGATGATTTTGGTACTGGTTATTCGTCACTGGGTTATTTAAAGCAACTACCTCTCGATATTATTAAAGTTGATCGCAGCTTTACAGCGGGTATTGGTGAAGACCCTACAGATCAAGCGATTGTTGACGCAACCTTAGTACTTGCCAATAGCTTAAATAAGCGCTGTGTTGCTGAAGGTGTTGAAACACAACAACAACTTGATTACTTAACAAGCCTGGGTTGTCGTTACATTCAAGGCTACTTATTTAGTAAACCAATACCAGCACAGGATATTGGTGATAGGCTTGCAAAAGAATATAGAGACACCTAAGTTGGCTGATATTCTTGTGGCAATGCTTGTAATTCGACACTTTATGCCCAACTATTACTTCAAGCATTCAAAACACGTGAAGGTTAATTATGTCTAATCATTTTGATTATATTGCCATAGGTGGCGGTAGTGGTGGCATTGCGTCTGCTAACAGAGCAGCAATGCATGGTCAAAAAGTCGCTATCGTTGAGGCAAACGCAGTTGGCGGTACTTGTGTAAACGTTGGTTGTGTACCCAAGAAAGCCATGTGGTATGCAGGGCAAATTTCCGATGCGTTAAAATACAGCCATGACTATGGTTTTGACGTTTCTCAACAGGGCTACTCGTGGCAACGTATGGTTGGTAACAGAGAAGCCTACATTGAACGTATTCATGCGGCCTATCAGCGAGGTTTTGATAGTAATAATGTTACTTTAATCAATGGCTTTGCGCGATTTGTTAACGCCAATACAATTGAAGTAGACGGCCAGCAATATACGGCGGACAAGTTCTTAATTGCAACAGGTGGCCGACCATCTATACCGCAAATACCAGGTGCAGAGTATGGTATTGATTCAAATGGTTTTTTTGCACTAACAGAGCAACCAACTAGTGTAGCAGTCGTTGGTGCTGGTTATATTGCTGTCGAGCTTGCTGGTGTTTTCCATGCATTGGGCACGAAAACTGACTTGATTGTTCGTAAAGAAAAACCATTGAGAAATTTTGATCCTATGTTAAGTGATACGTTAGTTGAGCAAATGGCTAAACATGGCCCAACACTTCACAACCATAGTGTGCCAACTAAAATTGAAAAACTAAGTGACGGTAAGCTAGTCGTTCATTTAGAAAATGGTAAACAACTAGCGCCAGTAGAACAGCTTGTTTGGGCGATTGGCCGTGAGCCAGCAACAGATAATCTAAATCTAGAGGTTACTGGCGTAAACCTTGATGAAAAAGGCTTTATTCCTACTGACAAATATCAAAACACCAATGTTGAACACATTTTTGCTGTTGGTGATAACACTGGGCGTATTCAATTGACGCCAACGGCAGTTGCGGCTGGACGACGTTTATCTGAACGCTTGTTTAACAACAAACCGTATGAGCATTTGGATTATGAAAACGTAGCTACGGTTGTGTTTAGCCACCCTGTGATTGGCACCGTAGGCTTATCAGAGCCTGAAGCGATTGCTCAATATAGCGAAGACCAAGTTAAAGTATACAGCTCGCAATTTACCGCGTTGTACCAAGCGATGACAGAAGATTATCGTGATCCAACACGCATGAAACTTGTGTGTGTTGGTAAAGAAGAGAAGATTGTTGGTATACATTCAATTGGCTTTGGTAGTGATGAATTACTACAGGGTTTTGCTGTTGCGCTTAAAATGGGGGCAACTAAAGCTGACTTTGATAATACTGTTGCTATTCACCCAACATCGGCTGAAGAATTCGTGACAATGCGTTAATAAAAAATCGTAAAAAAACGGTAGTGAGTGACCCAATTTTACCTACCGTTTTTTTCGTATTTTTAGTCAGGCCTTGTATCTTATGGCTTATGTTTTTTTGTTCTTTTAATCTGTCATATTAATTTAAAAAAGTTTTAATAATTAGCTGGTATTCCCTCTCGATTCTGTTAACCTTTTTAACTCGTTTTTGCGTCTCTGCTGTAAAAACGAACAAAATAAAAATGGATAAAAAATTTTTATTCACAAAAAAACAAAAACAAGAAATGTGTTTAAAAAAGGAACTTTGTCTTACCTTTTTTTAATAAAATCAATTGCATAGTTAAATAAACGACATCAAATTGACTTTTTGTATGTCGCATTTCTCGTGGCTTTTGCACAGAGTTATCCACAGGTGGGTCTGATTATTTCCACTGTCGTCAATATCGGTGGAGAGTACGCGCTGTTTGTGGCATGCTTACCCCATTATTTTGTCACCAAATACAATCACATGAATAAGACAAACTTATCCCCAATTATCTTGGTCGATGGCTCATCATATCTTTTCCGCGCCTACCATGTTCCTTATCTTCAAGCTCTATCAACGTCAGATGGCCAACCTACGGGTGCGATTACCGGTGTACTGAATATGATTAAGAGCTTGCAAAAAGAATATCCACAAGGAAATGTGGTCGTGGTATTTGATGCGAAAGGTAAAACATTCAGAAATGACATGTACCCAGAATATAAAGCCAATCGCCCGCCAATGCCTGAAGATTTACGCAGCCAAATTGCTCCTTTACATGAGATCATTGAAGCAATGGGCTTACCATTATTGGTGATAGAAGGCGTTGAAGCTGATGATGTCATTGGTACGCTAGCAAACCAAGCTGACCAACAAGGTATCGACACCATTATTTCGACAGGCGATAAAGATATGGCGCAACTCGTAACGCCACATGTTAGCTTGATAAATACCATGACTAACACCGCTATGGATGTTGATGGTGTTGTTGAAAAGTTTGGTGTACGTGCAGATCAAATTATCGACTACCTTGCGCTAATGGGGGATAAAGTCGACAACATTCCAGGCGTTGACAAATGTGGCCCTAAAACGGCGGTTAAATGGTTAACGGAATATAAAACACTCAATGGTGTCATTGAAAACGCCGATAAAATTAAAGGTAAAATTGGTGAAAACCTTCGCAATGCAATAGAACGTTTACCGCTTTCTTATGATTTAGCAACAATAAAGTTAGACGTTGAGTTAGATCAATCTGTGGATCAAATTTTACCGACTGCTCCAAATACTGAAAAACTAGAAAAGCTTTATAGCCAGTTTGAATTAAAACGTTTATTGGCTGAACTTAAGGCAGGCGACAAAGCTGGAACTCAGCAAATTGTCGATGATTCTGAAGAAGATGAACCTTTGCCAGAAAAGCTCGATGCAGAATATGACATTATTCTAACTGATGAAGCTTTTGATGCTTGGTTGGAAAAAATCAAATCGGCTGATGTCTTTGCCTTTGATACTGAAACAACATCGATCGACTATATGGCTGCTAAGTTAGTTGGTGTTTCATTTAGTGTTGAAGTCGGTAAAGCTGCATATTTACCATTGGCACATGATTATGAAGGCGCGCCTATCCAAGTTGATTTTGAACAGGCACTGGCCAAACTAAAACCAATATTAGAAAGCAAAGAAATTAAGAAAGTAGGTCAAAACCTGAAGTACGATGCGAATGTACTCAGTCATTATGATATTAAACTTCAGGGGATCGCTTATGACACTATGCTTGAGTCATACTGCTTAAATAGTGTCGCAACACGCCACAACATGGATGCATTGGCAAATAAATATTTAGGCTACCAAACCGTTAAGTTTGAAGAAGTTGCTGGTAAAGGTGCAAAACAATTAACCTTCAACCAAATTGATATTGATAAAGCCGGTCATTACGCCGCTGAAGATGCTGATATTACTTTGCGTTTGCATCAAGTTATTTATCCTAAACTGGCTAAGTCAACACTACAATTGTCTGTATTCGATGATATTGAAATGCCACTAATGCCTGTATTAACAAGCATGGAACAAGCTGGCGTTTTAATCGACCCTGATTTATTACATGAGCAAAGTGATGTGATTGGTAGTCGGTTAGCAGAGCTTGAAGTAGAGGCACATAATATTGCTGGTAAGGCATTTAACTTAAGCTCGCCTAAACAATTGCAGCAAATTTTATTTGAAGATTTACAAATTCCTGTAATCAAAAAAACGCCAAAAGGTGCTCCATCTACTGCAGAAGAAGTGCTGCAAGAGCTCGCGTTAGATTACCCTTTGCCTAAATTAATTTTAGAGCACCGTGGTTTAAGTAAGTTGAAGTCAACGTATACCGATAAATTGCCGTTAATGATCAGTAGTAAAACGGGGCGTGTTCATACGTCTTATCATCAAGCGGTTGCGGCAACTGGTCGTTTATCTTCTACAGATCCTAACTTACAGAATATTCCGATTCGTAGTAGTGAAGGGCGTAAGATCAGACAGGCCTTTATTGCACCAGCAGATCATAAGATTGTAGCCATCGATTATTCTCAAATTGAATTACGTATTATGGCGCATTTATCTCAAGATGAAGGCTTAGTAAATGCGTTTAGCCAAGGGCGAGATATTCACCAAGCGACTGCGGCAGAAATTTTTGACGTGTCGCTAGAAGAAGTCACAACAAACCAACGACGCAGTGCAAAAGCGATTAACTTTGGATTGATATACGGCATGTCAGCCTTTGGTTTATCTAAACAATTAGGTATTGGTCGTAAACAAGCACAAGATTATATGGACTTATACTTTAAGCGTTATCCAGGTGTTTTAACTTATATGGAAGACACTCGTCAAAAAGCGAGTGAACAAGGCTATGTAGAAACACTTTATGGGCGTCGCCTGTATTTACCTGATATCAAGTCTAAGAACCAAGCTCGTAAAAAAGCGGCTGAGCGTGCGGCGATCAATGCACCAATGCAAGGTACTGCAGCTGATATCATTAAAAAAGCTATGATTTCAGTGCACGCATGGCTATTAGAGAAAAATGATCAACGCATAACCATGACAATGCAGGTACATGATGAATTGATTTTTGAGATTCATCAGGACATTCTCGACGAAACCGTTGAAAAGCTCGTTACGATTATGAATGATGCAGTGAGCTTGTCTGTCCCACTCATTGCCGAAGCTGGTGTTGGTGAAAACTGGGATCAAGCCCATTAATGGATAATTCATCACGTTAATGGAGTTAACGTGATGAATTAAAACCTGTTTTAAAGCCTTACGAAATTAACCTTTTGTTTACATTTGCCGTGACGTAAGTTAACTTATTGAACGTAACTTATTGATATGCAAGGAAGCGTTATGTTCAAATTCATTTCTGTTGTTTTATTTTTCTTTTCAGTCAGCGCTTATGCTGGCGTATCTCAGTGGCTAGATTTTACTCTTGATAATGGTCACATCATGATACCTGTGACGGTTGCGGGAATTGAAACTCATGCAATATTAGACAGTGGTGCCCAAGTCAACGGAATCAATACGGCATTCCTAATTAAGCACAAACCGAAGTTAATTAAAGGGCAAAAAATGTTAATCCAAGGGGTGGTGGGTGAAGAAAGACGTCAGTCATATGACCAAGTTCCTGCAAACCTATTTGGTGCGAATATAAAGTTCGATGATGTCGTGGAAATACGACTAGGCCACCATGAAAAAGGTATGCTTATTGGTGCCGGTTTCTTTGCTTCCTTTGTTGTTCAAATAGATTACCCAAATCAAAAGATGCGTTTAGTGAAAAGAAATATCATCGATCTACCAAAACTTAAAAACATAAAGTTCCAAGCTCAAAAAGGCTCCGGTCGACCATTGGTGAATATAAAGATTGGAGAGAAAAGCATTTGGGGCTTATTAGATACCGGTAGTACAGGTGGGCTGCTTGTTTCAAGAAGTGTGGCTTCTCGTTTAGGTTTGCTTGAAGAAGTTGAACGTAATATCGTTATTTCTGGTGTTAATGACAGTGCCTTTACAGAACAGGCAACCACTGCTGGCGTAGAGTTTGGGCCGTTTACGCTTGATGATGTTGCTGTCACCTTTCCCGCAGACGGTGAAACCTTAAACTTAGAAAGCCAACATCGTACTTTAGGTACGCGAATGCGAGGACGTAAAGTAGAGGCGATTATTGGCTATGATGTTTTTAAGCACTTTTTACTGACTATTGACTATAAAGGTGGTCATATGCATGTTTCGATTCCTGAAGAAAGCTAAGCATAATTAGGGTCTGTTGATCTTTCAGTTTGTAACTCTGTTGCCTTGAAAAAGAATATCGCTTTTTAAAGGCAACCCAAAGGGCTTTGGCTAATTTTAAACCTAACATCGTTGAAAATCGTTAAGGTAGAACAACTACATTACTCTCTTCTCGCCTTGTTATCTTCAAAATTAGCCTAAAGCAGAGGCTAAAATGAAAGCTCAACAGCCCCTAGCCAATATCAAAAAAATAAAGCCACATTAAATGTGGCTTTATTACAGTTCATGGCTAATAAAACACCACTTCTTTATTTTTTGTTGAAAAAAACACACGTAAATGTAAAAAAGCTACAAAAAGAGCTTTACAAAGATAGAGTAGGTACTCTATAATTCAAATCGTTCCTCAACGCGAACACTTGTTGTAATAATTGTATATTCTAGCTTTCCTCATAGCTAATAAGCCGATGATTAACTCATCGGCTTTTTTTTATCCAAAATATCTTGTTGTAAAATTACATTTTAAATTATTTTACTGCCATTAACCCTTTATTCATTTCTAAAACGTTTTATTTGTAAGCCAATAAGGAAGGCTTTCGTGATCACACTTATTGTCAATTTATTTGTGAGGTAATTATGAGAAAAATAATTTTTATTGGTGTTGCAAGTTTAGCGACAACGTTTGGCCTATTTATCTTTATGGCTAGCTTGATAGACAATGGGCAGGTGGTTTTTCAAGAGCCACCTAAAGCCGTTCCTGTCTCAGTTGCACGCACTCCAGAGAAAAGCCAAGTAGTAAAAATAGAGCGGATAAAATTGGCGCCACCGAAAGTGCAGCCAAAACCGCTAGCGCTAAAAGAAACAATAGATGATTCACATTTACTAGATACATCTATTAGTTTTGAACCGCCTACCGTGCAAATTAAAAGTAGTGTTGCTTCCGGGACGTTCTCCGGGCCAAGGGATGCTAGCGCACGTCCTATTTTCCGTGTTAATCCAAATTATCCAATCGAAGCAAGTCGCAATGGTATTGAAGGTTGGGTCGTGTTAGGTTTTGATATTGATAAAATAGGGCAGGTGGTTAATGTTAAAGTGATTAATGCCGAGCCAAAAAGAATATTCAATAAAGCGGCTAAACAAGCACTACGTAAATGGAAGTATCAAGCAAAAACCGTCGATGGCCAGCAAGTTATGCAGCACAGTTTAACGGTTCAGCTTGATTTTAAGATGGATCAGAGCACCTAGCATTTGATGAAGTTACCTAGAAGAATAAAAGGCTGGTTGTCGGCCGAATCCACACCAGAACACTTATTAGAGCGCTACTACACTAAAGGTGATCGTAGCGCTCTAGCGCGTGTGGTTGAATGTTACAACCGAGATGTTTTTCATTATTTATTAAGTTTATCGGATGAAGAGTTTGCGAAAGATGTCCTTCAAATGACATGGCTGAAAGTGATAAATCACAAAGGGAGTCATCAATTTACTCATGCTAAATCTTGGTTGTTTAGCATAGCGAGACGCAGTCTTATCGATGAACTACGCAAGACTAAACATTTTGTCGACATCACTGAAGACATTCACGCCTTTCACTCTCAAACATTGCAATCAGAGCTTGAATTAGCCGATCGAGTGAAGCTATTTAATGATGCACTGTTAAAGCTCAATTTTTTTCAACGTGAAGCGATAATATTTCAACAAGAAGGGTTTAGCTTAACTGAAATCGCCCAACTAACAGGTGAAAGCTTTGAAACCGTTAAGAGCCGATTGAGATACGGTAAAAACCATTTAAAGGTATTACTAGGACATAATGATGAGTAATAAAGATTTTGAGCAAGACTTAGCTCAGCTTTACCAACAAAGAAAAGCTAATCTTGACGCGCCTAATATTGACCTAGATTCAAATCCCACCGCGGTTAGAAAACCTGCCATTAAGTCTGCTTTTTTGGTGATTGGTGGTGGTTTGTTTTCTGCGGCAACATTTGCGGTAATGACCTATTTGATAAAACAGCCAGCAGAGCCATTACCGATAGCGCCTACTTCAACACCCGCTGTCGTCGAAATTAAGATAAATAAAGCAAGGCAGGACAGCGCAGGTGTGCAAGCTCAAGAACCATTGCCAGAACCACCAATCGTTAAGGCAAGGCCTACGTCAACGTTAAGCAAGCCAACAGAAGACCACCATGTTCTTGCAGAAGATGTGTCAGTAATCAACGTACCTAATCTTAATATTTCTATACCGAAACTACAGCACCAGCAATATCGTATTGAGCCGGTTTATAAGGTTTTACCTGATATTAAAAAGCTTGATGTAGAAAATAGCATGGTTAAATTACGTTACGATATTGACGAATCTGGACGCGTTATCAACATAGATAAGCTTGATTCTACGGCTGATCGTCAGGTATTGAGAGTAACCAAACGAGCCTTGAGTCAATGGCGGTACCCAGCACCTAGTTTACCTCAGCAAGGTCTAGTAATCGTATTTGAATTCAGTCAAAATCAATCTTAAATGTACTATATAGAAGTAATGTATGGCGCTAATTCAAAAGGACTTTTGTCAAAATAAGCAATGGCTTTCTACTGAGCATAGCGCACAGTTGCTGCTCTTAATTTCTGCAAGTTTTGCCAATGTAGATGCTAGCCAGTATTTTGAAAAATATTTTACCTGTAACAGTGCGTTTGGTCGCAAGCTTAGGCTTTATTTCGATGGAACTGACATCGTTGGCTATTGCTTATTAACGTTACATCGAGATGGCGACGCTATTTTGGTCAAAGCGTCAGCCGCCTTTTATCCAGAACATCGCCAAGGCGGAAATACCTTTGATTTTAGTTTACTTGTTGTTGGTAAATTAAAACTGAAACATCCACTAACCCCCATTTTTTATGCCGACACTATGCTAAGTCCGGCCATGTATCGAGCGATGGCTAAAAATGTTGCGATCATTTACCCGTCGGCAACTATGCCCAAAACATGTGAGCAGCTGTTTTTAAGGTTTAACCCTGACGGTACGTTTAGTGAGTTTGCACAACGCACCTGTGTTGTGCACGCAGGTAGAACAACAAACTATACGCCTCAGGAAGTAGCAAGCTTTCGTGAAAACACTAAAAAAGAAATCGCCTACTATTGTCATGCGAACCCTGATTTTGATAAAGGCTATGCCTTGTTTGTTATTATGCCCATTACACTAAAGCAGTTTTTTCTCACGGGTTTAACGCTACTCAAAAGTCGATTCCATTGATTCTTTAGTGGAGCAAGGAAAAAGCACATGGGTTACGTCATTATCATACCCAGAAAACTAATTCTGCGTAACAATAAAAAGGTCAGTGCACTGCTTAGTACTCTGACCTTATTTTTAGCGCTTATAATTTATAAATATTATCGGCGCTATCTCGGTCAATCAATTTAACAAATGGATCAACACCAACATATTTAGGTTGTTCATCTACGGTCAACGTAATGATGTTTTCTCCTGTTTTAATTTCATGTTTTTCCAAGTATTGAACGATATTCTCAGCGGATAAATCTTCTGGATCATCGCTAAATAAGCCAATATCTATCATATCAACAAAGTCTTCAGCGGTTTCACGGCCTTGGCCATCAGCACGCAATAAACCTGCATCAATCGTAATTTTTACTTCAAATTTACCACTATCAAGCTCGCTAACTTCAACGTCTTTAGTTTTTAAATCATACAAGGTGATTTCTTCAAATAAGCCGCGAACAAATTCTCGTTCTAGGTCGCTGGTATCTTGGCTAATGTAAGCTAAAAGATTTTCCGTTGTAGGGTACGGCGTACTTTTAAACTTATACTCCGCAAGAAACTCAGCAAGTGCTTTGTTTAGTTTCTTTTCACCTAAACGGTCGCGGATTGCCATCATCACTACCGAGCCTTTGTTGTAGTGAATATATTGCTGTCCTTCGCTACGCATGAAAGGCATTTCCTCAATATCTTCAACGTTACGGCCACGTAAATAACGGTCTAACTCATATTTCAAAAACTTACGAAGCTTTTCACTACCGTATTTTTTCTCAAGTACCATAAGAGCGGCATATTGAGATAAGCTTTCTGAAATAATCGCGCTACCTTGAACGTTCGCAGCGCCCACCTGATGTCCCCACCACTGATGAGCCACTTCGTGCGCAGTTACATAGTAAACCGTGTCAACGTTTTCAGGATCTCGTAGGTCGGTAATAAAGCCAATGTTCTCTGAGTAAGGCACTGTGTTCGCAAAGCTTTGAGCAAACGAGCGATAGCCAGGAAACTCAATTATGCGCATTTGCTGATGCTGATATGGACCAAAAGCTTCCGTGAAGTAGTCGATCGAGTCCTGAACCGATTCGATCATGCGATCAACGTTCATACCGTGCGCTGGGTGATAATACACTTCGATATTAATGCCTTTATATTCGGTTTTCTTTGACGCTAGGCGAGCCGACATTATTGAGTAAAAGTTCACAATAGGCGCATTCATTTTATAATGATAAATACGACGTCCATCGACAACCTTTTCACTTTGTAAATAACCAGGTGCTATCGCGAATTGGTCTTCAGACGTTGAGATTGTCGCCTCAAAATCAATAAAGCCAACGCCTTTGCCGAAGAAACTTTCATTGTAATACTGTGTTTCTTCTAACTTATGGGCACGCTCTAACGGCGCTAGTTCACGTTTTTTACGTTCATGTTTATCTCGAATTTGCCAATCGTTTCTGTAACCAAACGCTGGGAATAACGAGTAGTTATCGATAAACGTACCATTTTCAACGAGAGAAAAGTCATTGCTTCCATCGGTAAAACCGTCTTGTGCACGGGTGACTGTTAATTTACCTGTGCGAGACTCACCGGGCTGTAACGGGGTGTCGAATTCAAACCAAGCAGTACGAAAACGAGATTCATAACTATGGCTTGCACCACCTTCAATCTCAACTGCCCACTCTTTGGTGAAACTTGGTTTGCTGATCAGAAACTTTTTGATCGCTTCGTTAGATTTATTCACCATGGTGATATCTGCAGTGGCTTCAATGCGTCGCTCTGCAGGGTAAATATCAACTTTAGCATGAGTTTTGGTGACCGTAGGAATTGGTGCTTCTTTGTGCGCACCATAAGTTTTCTCGTAATCACCTTGATTGTCTAATCTGTCGTCTTGGATAACGTATTCATTTAACACGCGTGTGTTGTAATGAATATAACTACCGGCACTAACAAACATGATAAGACCAACGGCAACGGCTACTTTACCAGCACCACCCATGTAGTATGACATGCGCTTTAATCGTACTTTCAATGGTTGAGCTGGACCTCGATGCCATAAGCCGTAAGTCACAGCACTTAAAACAATCGATAAACCACCCCAGTAAACCATGTACCAGTTATGCGCAGTCATGAAATGACCATAAGTATTGATATCTGAATAGAATACATTTGGTGCGCCACTAAACTGGAACATATTGTGACTAAAACCAAAGTTACTTAGCACTAAGGTTGAAATGATATAAACGACAAACAACAGCATACCGACATATTTGTTCGGGCTAATTACCTGCAAGAAAAACGCGAGGATAACGGTCATAATTGCTGGCACTAAATAGATGTAGCCCAATCGAATAGCATATTGGCTGAGCTCAAAGTTGAAGTAACCTTGAATAGCTTGGTTAATAACCGTCACTACTGTGCCAATGATATATAGCAACAACATGACTAATGAAATGGCGATGATTTTAGATACCCAAAAGGTAATGTTATTAACTGGCAAGGCATCGATCATGTCTCCCATGCCAGAATTGCGCTCGCGCCAAACGACCTCCGCACTGTAATAAGCAATGATGATCATTAATAACAGACTCGTTGCACCCAGTATTAATTGCACCATGGTTTGCGTGATCGGCCAATTTGGGGTGCCAAATACGCCATCAGGATCAAATAATGGACCAACTAATGAAAATATCGTCAATACACTTAATACTACAAATGGTGCACTAAAAACAACCTGTTTGACTTCAAACTTAATTCTCAGTAATAGATGAGATGCAGTATGAATACCTTGGCTTTTGTAATCGATACGATTTGCTAAGTATTGTTGCCAGTTTTCATCTGATTCTTTCACTGCTTTTTGTGGCTTGTTGCCTAATTTCACTTTTTTCGTGAAACCACCAAATAACACCATAATGGCAACACTTATGCCTAACCAAAGTAGACGGTTTTGCAACAAAATACCTGAAAGTTCAACTTCTGTATTATTCTTGTCGTGCATCGTCCAGTAACGAGTCACTTCACCAAAGGTGTTGAAGCCAAACGGGTCGAGCAGGGCAACAATATCTCGATAGCCAGGCTCGGAAAATAGCTGGCCTGCAACGTTATAAAGAATGAATAAACCAACAGCAACTAAGTAAGCTGCCATCATCGATTTAAATCGATTCGCAAACGCATAGAACAAGCAAGACAACACTAAGAGTGTTGGCAGTGAAATATAAAAGTAGGCAGTAAAATAATAAGATAAGTTTGTTGGACCTAAGCGCTCTTCATCTACCCAACCGGCAATGTCACCGATAAAGCAGCCTAATAAAATACCTAAAGGAACAAACGCGAAAACGGTAGCAACTGTTGCGAAAGAACCTAAAAAGCGACCTAATTGGTAGCTAACAGGATTAATTGGCTTACTATATAAAATCTCAGACATACCTGAGGTTTCATTACGAGTCGCTGTGCTGGCAACAAAGTTAACCACCAAAAACATGGCAAATAGGCCCATAATACAAAGGGTTTGCGCAATCGCAAATGGACCGTTGTATAATACGTTACCGCCACCGCCTATTTGTACATTGTCACTTACCGTTGCGAAAAACGTCAGTAAAAAGAATATGCTACTGGTGACAATGAACGAAGGTTGGCGAACGAGATATCGCCACTCAAAGAGAAACATTTTAGCTAACATTTTGCTCTCCTTAGGCTGCACTACGGTGCGAATTTAAGGTCGAGAAATAAACATCTTCTAAGTTAGCCGGGGTTGTTTCAAAACCTTCTGGCGCGCTATCGGCAATAACATGGATAATTGTTTGACCGGCAAACAAGCGCTTTGAAATCACTGTGAAATTTTGTTCGATTTCAAGTGCCTCTTGTTGGCTGACTGTTTTGCGCCAAATTTGTCCGTTTAACTTGTTGGTTAACTCTATTGGGTTACCTTCAAGTAAGATTTGACCTGATGCAAGCACAGCCATATTTGGACAAAGCTCAGAAACATCATCAACGATATGCGTTGAAAGAATAATGACCTTTTCTTGGCCTAAACTCACTAAAAGGTTGTGGAAACGGTTGCGCTCTTCCGGATCTAAGCCAGCAGTTGGTTCATCAACAACCAGTAAATCAGGATCGCCTAATAGTGCTTGTGCAATACCAAAGCGTTGGCGCATTCCGCCAGAAAACCCACTAACCGCTTTACTTTTATGTTGGTATAAATTGGTATGTGCGAGCAACCCATCTACCGCTTCTTTGCGTTCACCTTTATTATCGATACCTTTTAAAATCGCCATATGATCAAGCAAGTCATAAGCTGATATTCTAGGGTATACGCCAAAATCTTGTGGCAAATAACCTAGGCGTTGACGTAACTCTTGTGGGTTAGAGAAAACGTCGATGCCATCGAATGTAATAGTGCCGGCATCAGCATCTTGTAACGTTGATATTGTGCGCATTAATGACGATTTTCCTGCGCCATTAGGACCTAATAGACCAAACATACCTTTCGGAATATCTAGGGTGACATTGTTTAATGCATGCACACCATTGTCGTAGGTTTTGGATAATCCTTCTATTTTTAACATTATTGTTATTCCTTTACGGGTTGCTTACCTGTGTTAATAAGTTGTAAATTTATGCCATGTAACACATTGTTTTACAAGTAAGCTTGCAACATTGCGCTGAAGTATTCGAAGTTCTGTGAAGCAAAATGTACAATACCCTTGAATAAATGACTGATCACGGAAACCTCACATTGCCTTTAATTTCGCTTGCCAGCCTATTTTTAGGTTTTATCATTATGGCCAGTGCCATGAGCACAGCTTACGGCCAACCTCTTGCAGCTTTTAATCATGAATTTTCAAAATATGTTGAGGAGTTACTGAACGAAAAAAGTATACCGGGGGCGAGCTATGTTATTGTTAAAAATAACGATATTGTTGCTATCGAAACGTTTGGTCATACGGCTAAAAACAGCAAACAAGCGGTAACGCCAACGACCGTTTTTCGTTTGGCCTCAGTATCAAAACCTTTTGCAGCCACGTTAACAGCTCAACTTGCGCAAGAAGGGAAGGTGAATATCAATGCACCAATTACTCACTTTGTGCCTGAATTTTCATTAAAACAAGCTGACGCTGCACAACAGATTAAAGTGCATCATGTGCTTAGCCATAGCAGTGGTTTATTGCCTAATACTTACGACAACTTACTGCATGAAAACTGGAGCATGCACAAGATTATTGGTCGTTTTGACAGGTTGTCGCCCATCTGCCAACCAGAAAAATGTTATGGCTATCAAAATATTCTTTATGGATTCCTACAAGACGTAATCGAAGCAAGCCAACCAAAAGACTACGAAAGTTTATTAGCCGAACGAGTTTTCAAACCATTGAATATGGCGCAAGCCTCAGTGGGGCAAGCAGCTTTTTTGGCGGAATATAATCGCGCTAAGCCTCATGTATTGATGCAACGAAAGCCAATTGGCCCGCGTAAAAGTAACGGCAAACACAAAATGAGGTACACCTGGAAGCAAGTTAAGGTGAATGACGACTTTTACAAAGTGCCAGCTGCTGCAGGTGTTAACGCCAGTATTACTGATATGGCGCAGTGGTTAAGAGCCAATATGGGCTATGTGCCTCATGTGCTGTCGCCAGAGCTGTTAGCTCGTGTAACCACACCTTACATTCGAACAAAGAAAGATCTGAGACGTCGATACTGGCGTAACTTTGTCACAGACGCACATTATGGTTATGGTTGGCGCATTTACCAAGTTAATGACCATGAGTTGGTGTATCACGGTGGTTGGGTGCAAGGGTTTAGAGCGGATATTGGTTATGCGCCTAAATTGAATATAGGCTTTGCCATTTTGATGAATGCTGAATCAAATGCGATCAGCGAGATCTCAGCTAATTTTTGGCAAAAGGTGTTCGAGCAAGCTGATGCCTATTCGACGAATGTACCAATTAACGCGACACCTTAGAGTGCTATTTATTGATTAATCAGTTATGTTAACTGGAGGTTAACGATACGTAGTGGGTATTGCCTTACTACTCAAAAAGCTAGGATAGCTCCATGAATACAAAACAAAAATTTAAAAAGTCGATGCTTGCTACTGTCGTAGCAAGCATCACCTTGCTTACGGCATGTCAGTCGAGCAATACCATCGAACAGCCAACTAAGTTCGCTTCAACACCAGCTGCGCAGCAGTTCGATATTGAGTATGAAGCATTTACCTTAGATAACGGCTTAAAAGTTATCCTTCACCAAGATAAATCAGATCCTATTGTCGCAATTTCAACGATTGTCCACGTGGGCTCAAGTCGTGAAAAGCCAGGCAGAACAGGTTTTGCTCATTTTTTTGAACACATGTCGTTTAACGATTCTGAGAATGTGCCTAAAGGTGCTAACCGTAAAATGATTCCAGAATTAGGCGGTAGTCGCAATGGTGGTACATGGAGTGACGGTACTATTTATTATGAAGTGGTGCCCAAAGATGCCTTTGATAAACTTTTATGGATTGATTCAGATCGCTTAGGTTTTATGATCAATACCGTAGATGCAGGAACGCTAGAGCGTGAAAAGCAAGTCGTAAAAAATGAAAAACGTCAGCGTGTCGACAATCGCCCATATGGCCATGCTGGTCATGTCATTAAAAAAGCACTGTATCCAACAGAACATCCCTACAATTGGACAGTGATTGGTGACTTAGCCGATTTGCAGGCGGCAACACTTGAAGACGTTAGAGAATTTTATGAGCAATACTATGTACCGTCGAATGCAACCATGGTAATTGCCGGTGATTTTGATATTGCGCAAACGAAAGAAAAAGTTAAACGTTGGTTCGGTGAAATTAAACCGGGTAAGCCAGTCGGTAAACTCTCACCACAACCTGTCACATTGACAGAAACGAAAAAGTTATATCATCTTGATAACTTTGCCAAGTTACCAGAAATTAGACTCACTTTTCCAACGGTAGAACAATACCACCCCGACGCCTACGCGTTAGATGCTTTGGGTGAAATTTTATCATCGGGTAAACAAGCGCCGTTATATAAAACACTTGTCGATGATAAAAAGCTAGCGCCCAATGCTTATGCTTGGAATTCATCACAAGAAATTGCCGGCACCTTTACAATGTTAGTGCGCGGTAAAGCTGGTGTGGAGCTTGATGCAATTTACCAGGGCATTAATGAAGCACTTGAGAGCTTTGATGAGAAAGGCTTTAACGAAGCCTTGCTTACGAAAATAAAAGCGGAACAAGAAACCTCATTTTACTATGAAATTGAGAGTGTTTTAGATAAAGCACAAAAGCTTGGCGAGTATAATGAATTTGCCGGCTCACCTGAGTTTATCAAGCAAGATATTGCTAATATTACTGCGGTAACTGTCGATGATGTTAAACGCGTTTTTAAAAAATATATTTATAAACAACCGGCGATCATCACGAGTTTCGTGCCAAAAGATCAACCAGACTTAGTGGTGACAGGTTCAACAAAAGCAAATGTTGTTGAGGAAGTCGTTGTTCAAGGTAAAGAGCAAAAGTTTGTTGAGAATGATGCTATTAGTTATGAAAAAACACCGACGAAGCATGATCGAAGTGAGCCACCATTAAGTGAGCTACCAATGTTAACGGTGCCTGATGTTTGGCAACAACAAATGACAAACGGCATTGTATTATCAGGTATTGAGCAAAATGAATTACCTATTGTTAACTTCAATCTAACGATTGAAGGAGGCCAGCAACTCGATGCTAAAGATAAAATAGGTACTGCGTCACTAATGGCAGCATTAATGAATGAAGGTACGCAAAATAAAACACCACAAGAGCTTGAAGAGGCAATCGGCTTGCTTGGTGCTAGCTTATCTATTAGCGCGTCGTACGAAGGCATCACGATAAGGGGTAATACCTTAGCTAAAAACTTTGAAAAAACCATCGAACTTGCATCAGAAATGTTATTGCAACCTCGTTGGCAAGAAAGTGAATTTGAACGTTTAAAAGCGGCGCGTTTAACTCAAATTAAAGCGGCTAAAGGAAATGCCAATGCGATTGCTAGAACCGCTTTTAGTCAATTAATTTACAGCGCGGAGCATGTCGCCAGCAAACCACTTGGTGGCACTGAACATTCGGTAGCAAACGTCTCACTTGATGATGTTAAATCATATTACCAACAGTTTATCTCGCCTAAGTTAGCAAGCTTTCAAATTGTTGGCGACGTGAATCAGCAGCGTGTGGTAAAAGCGTTATCAGCTTTTGACTCTTGGCAAGGTCAGTCAATTGATATCCCAGTACAGCCTTCTGCACCGGCGCGCACTAAACCTGAAATCTATTTTATTGATATGCCTAACGCTAAGCAGTCAGTCATTATGTTAGGTAAGGCGCTTGTGTCTGGTTCAGATGAGGCCTATTACCCTATTCAAGTAGCGAATAACCGTTTAGGTGGCGGTATGAGTGCGCGTTTAGCGCAAACATTGCGTATTGAAAAAGGTTATACGTATGGGGCGTATTCATATATGCGCGGTGCAGGGTACCAATCGCCTTTTGTTGCATCATCGCAAGTCAGAACTAACGTAACGCTAGAATCGTTAGAAATATTCAAATCATTAGTGGGTGATTATAACGAAAACTTCACTAAGGAAGATTTGGCTGTTACTAAGAATATGATTATAAAAGGAAACTCTCGACGATTTGAGACCCTGAATCAATTGCTTGGTATGTTGAATATGATGAGTCGATTTGATTTACCAACAAACTATGTTGAAGATCAGCAAGCCTATGTTCAAGGTGTTAGTCAGCAAGCAGTGATTGATACAATTGAAGCCTACCTAGATGAGCAAACTATGGTGTATTTGATTGTTGGCGATGCGAATACTCAGCTAAGCAGAATCAAAGAGTTAGGTTATGGCGAACCAGTGATACTTAATGTTGATGGCGATAAAATTTAAGGGGTTAACAATCAAAAAAGGCTAGGGTCTGTTGATCTTTCAGTTTGTAACTGTGTTGCCTTGAAAAAGATGAGATTCGCGGCGCTTCAAATAATGTTTGGTTGTTCCAAATACACTTTAAGCAACAAAGAATATCGCTTTTTCAAGTCAACCCAAAGGGCTTTGATTAATTTTAAACCTAACATCGTTGAAAATCGTTAAGGTAGAACAACTACATTAACGATTTTCGCCTTGTTATCTTCAAAATTAGCCTAAAGCAGAGGCTGTTGATGAAAGTTCAACAGCCCCTAGTATCATGCTAGCCATTCTTCATGCGCCAAAAAACACGATAAAACCTACTAATTGATGGATAGGATATAAACTGTAAACCTCGTTCTCTTCCATATAGATACCGTCTGCTAATAATCCGATAATCGAAATAGCAACTACTGTCCATTGATTTAAGTGACTATCGAGTTTGCTGTTAACCGTCGATGAGCGCGAGCTAAATAAGGCAAAAGGTGGTAATTGGCGCATACCTGTTAAAGTAGTTATTCGCTCTAATGGTTGCAGTAATTCGCTTACGGTAAGTGATTGTAACGGTTGCATATTAAGCGGCTACTTTACCTCCTGCAGTAATCGCACAGAGAAACGTTTTGCCATGCAATGCTTTGCCGTTTTCGCCGTTTGCAGGTATTGAATACCAGTATCATGGGACCTGAAAGATAATAATATTGTGGTCTACCAATTATTTTTGCTCTTGGTCAATATTGATATTAAACCGAGGATAATGTGCGTAAAGATCGACAGCGGTGACAGAGTCTAGCTAATTGGCAAGTTCAAACCTTGGGCCGTTGACTTGTGATCGACCAAGCGAAGGGTGAGCAAAAAGCAGTAAAATGCGTTCACTCATTATAGGTCTTTCCGAATGAATTATGGTAATAATTAAGCGATGATATTAGTTTACTAACATATTGAAATATTGCTAAACGTGTTAACCAAAAGCTCAAAAAAGGACGCAATTAAATGAACATGGAAAATGGCGTACATTACCGTCAATGGTCTACAACTGGCCAACCATTGCACTTTTTTGGTGCTAACGGCTTCCCTACTGGTTGCTATCAACAATCATTAACGATGCTTGCCCAAAACTTTGCTGTAACAAGTTTACACAACCGAGCGACTTGGCCAAATACTGAAGTACCTAAAAAGCTGAACTGGAAAATTTATGCCCAAGATCTCATTCACTTCTTAGATCATCATGTAGGTGAACCCGTTATCGGTGTGGGACACTCTATGGGCGCTACAGCAACGGTATTTGCTGCTAATCAACGACCTGATTTATTTAAAAAATTAGTGCTGATAGAGCCCGCAATGGCATCACCTTGGTTGGCGCGGTTGTTGCCGCTGCTGCCTTTTAAGCTAAAGAAGAACATTCAGCCAATAAAGTATACGGTTAACAAGCCACAACATTGGGCAAGTAAAGCTGAATTTTTTAACGACTGCCGCCAACGCAATGTGTTTAAACGAATCAATGATCACAATTTAAATTTGCTTGCCGAACATAGCTTAGTGGCTGATGGTGACAACGGCTTGCGATTGGCTTTTCCAAAACTTTGGGAAGCGAGAAACTACGCGTCGGCGCCGAGCTTGTATAAGCAGTTATCAGAAGTTAACGTGCCAGTAGTTGCGATCAGGGGTAAACCTTCCTTGTATTTTACTGAGAAAAGTTGGCAGAAATGGCAGTCATTCGATGGGCAGCATCAATTTTTAGAAAATGCGAACTATGGTCATTTAATGCCGTTAGAATCGCCAGAAGATTGTGTTGCCTTGATTGAGCAAGGCTTAGCAAATATAAAGCAATGATGGTTTGATTGCGCTAAAATAGGGCACCGCTGACAATAATGAGTGTGTTAAGCACCTATGAACCGAAAGAAAAAAGTAAAGCAAACGTTAAAAGCAAAAATGAAAAAAGCGAATGCGAAGCTGCATAAAAGCACTAAGCCTCGCTATATTTCTAAAGCCGAACGAGAAAAAATTGCGCAATTAGCAGCGCAGGAGCAAGCTCCTACAGAAGATAATGCCAATTAATCATTGCGCGCCAACGTATCGGTAATGTAGTGATTAACGACATCCTCTAATACATCCAATGGTATAGCGCCATTATTCAATACGACATCGTGAAACGTTTTAATGTCATAAAGCTCACCTAATGCCACTTCTGCTTGTTCTCGTAACGCTAGTATTTTAAGCATACCGATGGTATAGGCAACAGCTTGACCCGGCCAAACACTGTAGCGAGAAATCGAACCGTCAAAACCGACATTTTCTACATGAAAGTCATTGGCTTGTGAAACACTCCAACCATAATGATGAATGCCCGTGTCTACCACCAGTCGAGCTGCACGCATGGCTTCAAATTGTAGCCTACCCAGATCACCATATACGTCTTGACTGTACCAATTTGCATCTTTGGCTAAGCGTTCAGCATATAAACCCCAGCCTTCAATATATGAAGTAAAGTGGGCTTTTCGCCTAAAGATCGGTAGATCAAGTTCATTGGCGAGTGCGATTTGCAAGTGATGGCCGGGCACCGCCTCGTGATAAGCCAGCGTAGGCATAGTTGTATAGGGTTGGTTGTTTACTGTATTGGCATAAAAAGCACCTGGTCGACTACCGTCATCAGAACCAGCAATGTAATAGCCTCCTGATTGACCTCCAACAACAATAACTTCTTGCTCAGGTAAACTATTAAATAGGGTTGGCAGTTCTAAATAGGCTTGTGCAATTAAGTCTTCATAGGTTTCTTTGACATTGGCGGCAAGAATTAACGGCGCATCACTATTAACTCGAGCAAAAGATTGGCTTAAAGATTCGTTAGCAGGGTAACCTAGTTGGGAAAATAATAGGCGCATTTCTTGGTGAATTCGGTCAAGTTCATCCAGTCCGAGTTGATGAATATCTTCGGCGCTTAGCGTGCTATTGGTATAGTAATTCAAGGTAAATTGGTAGAACTCTTGGCCACCTTCAAACTGACCAAATCCTATTTGGTCAGGCGCTTGCGCCATTAAAGACGACATTTTAGTTGCTAGGTTTTGGTAAGCCGGTAAAACCTTTTGTTCAATGGTTGCTTGTAGTGTCGCTAGCAAGGTTTGCTTTTCGGCGTTATCAATATTGCTTAGTGCATTTAGTTGCTCTTCAAATGCTTGATAATAGCTAGTTTCTTGCGGCGATAACGCGGCAACATCAGCAACTAATGACTGTGAGTAACTAAAGGTCCAATGGGGTTCAACAATGCCATCGTTAGCCCTATTGTCTAACAAGGTTTCAATTTGTTGGAAGCGTCGTTGCGTTTGGTTCAATAAGGTCAGGAATAATTGAGCCTGCTCTAAGTTGTTAAACGTAAACGCTTGCGTAAAAAAGGTTTCGGTACTGCCTTGCCAACCCCAAAAACCATAGGTAGCAGGGTAGTTGTAAGAAAGGTTTTCTACCCATTGACTTTGATAGGTTAAATCTTTGCTAAAAACATCAAATGATATTTGCTGTTGTGGGCTAAATGTACTCTGTTCAAAGCCTTGTAAAAGGGTGAGTATGTGATCAAATAAAGCACCCGATTGACGATTAAATTCATCTGAAATATTGGTAAGCTCTGGTGCTTCTGTATTAATGCTATCGAAAAGCCCGTCAGAGATACTGTTCTCAATCTCTCTTTCATTGATGATGAGATAAGCTTCGTCGAGAAAGTCATCAATGGCTAAGCCACTTAATTGTTCATTTACTTGTGATAGCAGATCGTCTGTACTAATCAGGGCATAATCATTTACCAAAGGCAAGGTGATGGGTTGTTCTGTAGGTATATCAGGCGTGTTAATCGGCGTATCACTGCTTCCGCCACCACCGCATGAATAAAGAATTAAACAACTCGCTATAACAATTGCTATTTGTTTCATCTGTTTCAGGCACTTTCACTTAACCCATTAATGACTATAACCAACAAGCTGCGATGTCACAATGTTAAACCTAAAGCATCTACGGCTGCGCGGCATTACGCCATGAAACAGGCACTTAAAAATAATGAAATGTTACAAAAAATCAATCGTTTGTGTTTTACTTGAGACAGGTGAATATGTGGAGAAGTAATAATATGAAACAGCTAATTTTTGTGATGACCGGTTTGCTACTGGCATTTTCGATTACCAGTCACGGGCAAAACAGCAAGAAGTTTGCAGCCGATAGTGAAATTTATCTATTCGATTTAACGATAGAAAAAGGTCAATACCAGCTAACCAATGGCCGCAATATTTCTAATAACGATGATTATGACAATCAGCCTTACTTCATGACGACAAATGATAGTGTCTTGTTTACCTCTTCTCGAGATGGCCTGCAAACTGATATTTATCAGTTCAACATTAAAAGCAATCAACTGACACAACTTACCGAAACCGAACACAGTGAATTCTCACCAAAACCAGTAGGGAAGACAGGGAATATTAGCTTTGTCAGTGAAGGCTTTAATCCCTATCAAAGTGTTTGGCAATTAAACCGCAAAACCAATGAACAATCATGGCTGTTAAATTCAAAAGAGCCGGTAGGCTATTATCATTATGATGCAACGACGAGTAACGTATTGTTTTGGTCTCGATATGGCTGGAGTGTGCAATATCTTAATCTAGAAAAAAACATCAATCGCTTTGTTAGTGGTCATGCGCTACCAAGCTCACCACAACAAATACCAAAGAGTGACCGATTTAGTTTTGTACATAGACAAACGAATGGCATGGTGTGGATTAAAGCTTTTGATCCTAATGAGTTTGCTATCACACCTATAGCGCCAATTTTTGATGACAATTATGAATATGCTTGGGCGCCTAATGGCGATATTTTAAGGTTTAATAACGGTAAGCTAATGGTTTGGTCAAGCAGTAAAACAGCAGGGCGCTGGGTTGAACAGCAAAATGTAAATCAACTTATTAGTGGCTCACTTGGCCGTTTATCGGTAAGTAGTGATGGAAAATACATAGCGATTGTTACAACGCAATAAACAGCTCTGGTGATTGAAGCCTGCTGTCTTTAACTATATTTTCTAAAACCATATTGGTGACAACACGTACTCTTGCACTACAGTTTTGAGCTTCTAACCACTCAACGTGTTTGTCACCTATCTTGTGTGTTTCTTTCATATTCGAGCATGTTAATTAACAGACCGAATTGAGCTACATTCATTTGCTTAATGATCTCTTCTACTTCTGCGCATAGCTTTCAGATACTTGAGCATTCAACACTCCGAAAAATTGACACCGATAACTGAATTATTCGTGCTCATCTCAGTCATTGATATCAGCTGTGAGTTGAGCGTACTTACCGTTCCTCAGTGAGGGAACTATGGTTGTCATAAAAAAATAATCAAATGGTCATCTTTTTTGTGAATCGCTTTATTTCCCTTTTATAAATGGCTTTTCTTGGTTATTAAAGTTGACTAATTGTTCCGTTTTATTGTTTGGTTTATCTCTTCGAAATCTTTTCTTCACAAAATATTAACAACAGGTTGTTACCTTTACCGCCTATTAACTCTTTTCATCATCCACGTTATGAAGCTGTTAGCCCTGAGCCTACTCAGGTGTGTGTGAAGAATACGTTTGTTAAAGAATCTAACTTTTTTATTTGAAGGAATGACAATGAACAATAAAAATAATTCACCGACATTCAAGCTGAAAAGCTTATTTGTCTCATCAGCCATTTACCTCATGTCAGGGGCCGCTTGCGCAGATATTTTAATTAACGAAGTGGATGCTGATCAAACAAGTACTGATACTGCCGAATTTATTGAATTAACTGACGGTGGTGCAGGTAACACTGACTTGTCAGGTATTAATATTGTGCTTATCAATGGTAGTAATGACAGCATCTATAAAGTGATTAACTTAGATGGTCAAACGACATCACCAACAGGTTATTTCGTGGTGTGTGGTAACAGCGAGACCACAGAAAACTGTGATCTTGATGTAAGCCCTAATAGCAACCTCATTCAAAATGGCGCTGACGCAATCGCTATTATCTCGGGTGACTTTACTATTGATACACCTATAACCTCAGATAATCTGATTGACGCGCTAGTGTACGACACGAATGACTCTGATGATGCGGTGTTACTGTCATTGTTAACGCCGGGTCAACCGCAGGTGAATGAAGACGGCACTATTGATAAAGATATTGAGTCAAACCAACGATGCGCTGATAGCACTGGTGGAGCTTTTAATACTTCGGTTTATGAGCAACATTTACCAACACCTGGCGAATATAATCTTTGTGGTGGAGAGCCTGTAGTTGATATCGTGATCAATGAAGTTGATGCTGACCAAACGAGCACTGATTCTGCTGAGTTTGTCGAATTATTTGATGGTGGTTCAGGAAATAATGACCTTTCAGGGCTAAGTATTGCGCTTTTAAATGGCAATGGTGATTCCGTTTACCGTACATATGCGTTAGATGGCTTTGAAACAAATAGCGAAGGTTATTTCGTTTTGTGTGCTAACGCAGAAAATACCCCTAATTGTGATTTAGATGTTAGCCCTGACACTAATCTCATTCAAAATGGTGCCGATGCGGTTGCCGTTGTTTCAGGCCCTTTTACTAATGATACGCCAATTACGACTGACAATTTAGTTGATGCCGTGGTTTATGATACAAACGATGCTGACGATATTGGCTTGCTAGCATTATTGACACCTGAGCAACCTCAAGTAAACGAAGATGAGCTAGGTAGTAAAGATACTCACTCGAATCAACGCTGTGAAGCCTCTGCATTAAGCACAAGCCTTTTTCAGCAAGCATCTCCAACACCGGGCCAACAAAATTCATGTGGTAGCAGCAATGACGAACAATTTGGTGTTTGTTATGACCCTGCAACCTTGATACATACCATTCAAGGGAGTGATGAGGTTAGCCCATTAAATGGTAATAGTGGCGTTATTATTGAAGGGGTTGTCACTGCGAGCTTTCAAGCCTCAGGGCAATTAAACGGCTACTATATTCAAGAAGAAGATGGCGACCATGATAATTCAACATTCACCTCTGAAGGCTTGTTTGTTTCTGATACCAGTACAATCGTTAAAGCTGGTGACCTTGTTCGTATTCAAGGTACGGTAAGTGAACTTTATGAGTTAACGACATTAACCAATATTACTCAAACAGTTATCTGTGCCGAAGATGTGCCAGCTAGCACTTCGTCTATAACGATGCCAGTAAATACATTAGATGAGTTTGAAGCTGTAGAAGGGATGTTAGTGTCAGTTTCAAATACATTGCAAGTTGCCAGCAATTACAATTTAGCTAGATATGGTGAAGTGGTGCTTTCTGATCAAAGAATGTATCAATTTACTCATGCCAATGAGCCGAGTGTTGACGGGTATGCAACGCACCAAGTTAACTTGAGTCGAAACCAGATCATTTTAGACGACGGCCTTTCCGCGCAAAATCCAGATGTTGTTGTTTACCCTGCACCTAGCCTAAGTGCAAATAATACACTGCGAGCAGGTGATTCTGCGTTAATCAGTGGTGTAATGAGCTACGGCTTTGGTTCTTACCGAATTCAACCTACAACGCCAATCGTTTTTACACAAGATAACCCTCGTTCAGAAATACCGGCAGATGTTGGTGGTAACTTTAAGGCGGCAAGTATCAATGTACTTAACTATTTTACAACTATTGATGAAAATGGTGCGCTATGTGGCCCTTCATCATTGAGTTGTCGTGGTGCAAATAGTGCGGAGGAATTCACCCGCCAACGTACCAAAATTATTGAAGCGATTCATAAAATTGATGCAGACCTTATTGGTTTAGTTGAATTAGAAAATAACGCACAGGCATCATTATCTGATTTAGTTGATGGATTAAATGAGGTTGCTGGGCCGAATACTTACGCTTACGTTAATACGGGTACTATCGGCACTGATGCGATAAAGGTAGGGATCATATACAAACCTGCTAGCGCAACATTAACAGGTAACTTTGCGATATTAGACAGCTCGGTTGATGCACTGTTTATCGATAATAAAAATCGTCCTTCCTTAGCACAAAGTTTCACGACGATGACGGGTGAAACCTTCACCGTCGCTGTAAATCACTTAAAATCAAAGGGCTCTAATTGTGATTCAATTGGCGACCCAGATCTTAATGATGGCCAAGGTAACTGTGCATTAACGCGTGCAAACGCATCTGCTGCACTGGTTGATTGGTTAGCGTCAGACCCAACAGGTAGTGAAGATAATGACTTCCTAATTTTGGGTGACTTAAACGCCTATGCAAAAGAAGAGGCGATTACACGTATTACCGATAATGGGTTTACTAACTTGGTAGAGGCTTTTGGTGGTGAATTAGCTTATTCATACATTTTTAATGGTGAATTAGGTTACTTAGACCATGCACTTGCGAGCGCAGAATTGTCTGCCAAAGTGACTGGCGTTACCGAATGGCATATTAATGCTGATGAGCCGCGTGCGCTTGACTACAACCTAGAATTTCAATCACATGATCAACAAAACAACTTTTATGCGCCTGACGCTTACCGCATGTCAGACCATGATCCTGTCGTCATTGGTTTTAACTTTGCTCCAGCTGCCCTCACTGGTGACTTTGATGGCGATGGTGATGTAGATATTAACGATATTTACGGCCTAATGAGAGCGATTCAAATGAGCCAACCTATCGAGATGTCATTTGATTTAAATAACGATGGTTTTATTACCATGATGGATGCTCGCGTAATGATGAGCTTATGCACTAATGCAGGCTGCGCGTAAGACGGCTTAAGAAGAAAAATAAGGAATTAACATGAAAAATTTAATAATGACATTACTCGTCATCGTCGCAGCGCATTTACCTCTTTCAGCAAATGCCGGCATTATTACCGTTTCAGTGGACCAAACTGAAGTCTCAGTTGGTGATAGTGTTGAAGTTTCGTTACTTGCTACAAATTTTGTTTTTTTTGATGTGTTTGATTTAGATGTGCTATTTGATCCATCGGTATTTAGCTATGATTCAGCATCTTTTTCTAGTGATTTACCGAGTTTTCCATTCGGTGTATCGGCACTCGAAACGCAAACTGAGTTGGCCATATCATTCGTAGACTTTTTACCATATGCGGGTGGTGATTTTATGCTTGCACAATTTAACGTAACAGCGTTAACTGCTGGTGTTACTGACTTTAGCTTAAATATTAGTGAGTTTAGCTTATCTGACCCATTTGATATTTTTGCACCGGTGCAGCAGTTGTCTGTATCAGTTGAAGGGCAATCAAGCGTAACCGTGACTAGTGTGCCAGAACCAACAACCGTGTTTTTAATGTTAGTTGCTATAGCGGTTATTAGTTTAAGCCGCAAAGTACGTTCATTTTAATACTCGGTAAGTTTGATTTAAAAAGGCTACTAATACAGTAGCCTTTTTTAGTTCTAGCAAATTTGGGACACTACGCCGTAACTTCTTTTAATAAAATCTGAGTGTTATTTTTGAGTTAAATTATTCAAAAAACTCTATACGAAGGTTAATTTGATTTGAGCGAATCTGATTGATTTCCCGACAAAATTCATCCTATTTACAACTGAAGAACACTTTTTTATCATTTTTAGAGTAAAAGCTCTTTACATGAATAAAGTAATTACTCTATAATGTATTTGTTCCTTGTGAACACCTGTTGTAATAATTTGTATATTTTCTAGCTTTCCCCATAGCTAAATGCGCCGATGATATTGTCATCGGCTTTTTTCTGCCTGTCTCTTTAGTTATGTTATCTGCTCTCAACCTTTGGTTTTCTGTGGACTGCCCAGATTTTCCTAGACACAAATAAGTTGTAAACTTTGTGCACTCGGAGGATGAATGAGCGCTAAAAGATTTCTTGAAGAATTTAAAATACAGGCTGTAAAACAAGTCACCGAAAAAAGGCCATTCTGTGGCAAGTGTTGCCCAGCGGTTAGATATCTCAACCAATTGCCTTTATCTCTAGCTAAAACGCTGTGGTAGCAATAGCGTGACCCGTTAAAGGAAGCCGCTGTAGATTCAAGTGTTCATCGCAACATCCTTTTCAATCATGTGTGATGTGCCTTAAATTTCAATGTTTTCCTAAGTCTTTCATTTAATAATGTTGCTACGGTATTAAGCTTTTCTTGTGAATGAGGAGATAAATCTATTTTTCTCGCCAAATTGTTGGCTGGTCGATGCAATCGATGATGCTTACAGATCTCGCAGTGAGTGCGTTACTCGCAGCCGTATGGTGAAGAAAGCCTCAACAGACTGTCATTATTCATCCCGATCAGGGCAGTCAATTTACAGGATATGATTGGCAACGCTTTGCAACTGAACATAATTTATCATTGAGCATGAGTCGTCGAGGGAATTGTCATGATAATGCCGTTGCAGAAAGCTTCTTTCAGCTACTAAAGCGTGAACGTATTAAGCGACGAAAGTACTTAAATCGAGAAAAAGCTAATGAAGACATTTTCTATTACATCGACATGTTTTATAACAGTAAACGAAAGCAGGTTATTTAAATAATCAGCCTCCGGCTGACTATGATAAAACCTATTTTATCAACCAAGAAAGTGTCTAGGTTAGTCTGGTCAATTCAGTCAGATTCAACCTAAAGAATTAAAATTTAAGATAAATTACTCGTTTTGCTAAAACCATTTTACCTGTCTATATTTTAACCACAGGAAGAAATAATAATAGGCAGGTCAACATGAAAATAATTAACGCTTTCTTTTTGCTTATGCTTTCAACATTTGCATACGCAGAAAACTACTATCTTGATTTAAATTACAAAAGCGGCAATCTTATTTTGCCAGAAAAGAGTTCTGGCATAGTTAAATTTTTTACCGATGATGATAAAAGTTTAATAGTAACTGCAACCGTAATCACCAAAAGAGATGGCGTTGAAACAATAATAGTTCCGCCTGTCGTCCTTGAAAGATTTGAAATTAAAGATGATAAGTTAACCCGCGTAACTACTGAGGATATTCGCCTTATAGATTCATATTTCAACACCCCCAATCAACAAGTCTTAATTAAAGTTGATTTCTTTTCAGTTGATAAAAGTGACGCATCTAGTTTTACGAAAAGCCTTTTAAATATGGCAAAAGCATATAGTGCAATTGATGTTACCCCAGGTGTATCTGATGTAGCCCAATCCGCTATAGATACTATTTCTTCTGTATTAATAGACAATAAAGACGTTACATTAACGTATAAAGGGGGAGTAAATTTAAATAAAGGGGTATATCAAAAATCACTATACTTTGATAACAGCGGCAAAATAAATGAACTTCCTGATGGGGATGAAGATACGGCTGCAACAGTTGTTTTTGACATAAAAGGCTATGACAAAAGAAATATATTTTTTGATGTTGGCTTTAAAGAACAGGTAAGTAATGAAAATGCTCACACTTTATATGACAACTTCATTGCAGTAGATAGAAAAAAATCGAAAGAAAAACAAGAGGCCTGCTTTTCATTATTAAATCATTTGAAAAAATCCAATACGTTAAGTTCTGCAAATGATTTACTAGCAATTGCAATCAATGACTCAAGATGGCCTCAGGATGAGACAAAAAACGCCTGTCTTTCACCGGAAATTGCAATTAACTATAGAAACCAAAATAACCTGCACTACATTGTCAATTGTGTAAGAAATACCTGTATGCAAACTAAGCGAATAATTATTGTTAGCGGTGGAGTTACAGATTTTTCAACATTACTCCCATTTACTGGAGGAGTTGATTTAACAGGTAAAGGTTGCTTTAACAAAAATGGAATTAAATCTGTTTATAGTTGGATTGGATTTAGTCCCGACTATTCCTTAGGGGCGGGATTTGACGCTTATAAATTCACAACCTGCATGAATGTGTCTGACAGAAAGGACCGATATGAACACACAATTGCTTGGTATGACGGAAAGGTATTCAGCCACGCATGTGAAGTGATACAACATCCAGAAAAAAGTTGCTTCTAATTTTAAATCTAACTCAAAAAGGCTTATTAGATTCCTCTATTAAGCCTTTTCCTATATAATATGCGCCTTATTTTTCACCTGATTCACCAAGGCACAGCATGACAGTAAAACAATTCGACCCTAAGCAAACAACAACACTTGAGGCACCTAAAAAAGTGATTGAGGAGCAGGCCAAAACTGCACCAAAACAGGGCGAATTTGTTCAAGTATCCACCCCGCGTGTTGGATTCATCAGTCTGGGCTGACCAAATAATGTAGTAATCTGATGTTCTTAGTTATTTTTAGCCCTCTTGTTATAATCACTATATAAAATCTACAATAGCTTCAATAACTCTCAATTTTATTCAGAATGAAAACATATCTCGAAATTTTCTGGCACTTTTTATGTCTTGGGTTTCTTAGCTTTGGTGGCCCAGCAGCGCATATTGGTTATTTTAATCAGCGGTTTGTTCAAAAACTTGGTTGGTTGAGCCAACAAGAGTATGGCCAAATTGTTGCCCTTAGTCAGTTTCTCCCTGGTCCTGGCTCTAGTCAGGTTGGGTTTGCCTTGGGTTATCGAAAGGCGGGTGTCTTAGGCGCTTTTACTGCGTTTATAGGCTTCACGTTACCGTCAGTCGCACTGATGATCATATTGGCCTTGATGAGCCAAGCGTGGTTAGACAGTGTCTATTTCTTTGGTATTGTTCATGGTTTAAAACTATTGGCGGTTGTCGTGGTTGCTGACGCCGTACTCACGATGTTCTCAAGTTTTTGTCCTGCTCATAAAACAAAGTCGGTTGCCGTATTAACCGCTACCTTTTTGCTTGTCATGCCGGGCATTGCTCCGCAAATGCTGGTGATTGGCGTTGCTGCTTTTTGGGGAGCTAAATATCTTACGAATACAACGCTGACTGGCGAACAAGATTCAACGCCTCAGTTAAACCTTGCATGGCTACCATTTATTGCGTTTGGTTTGCTCTTTGTTGGTCTGCCTATGCTTTCATCAAGCTCTGTTTTTGCAAAAATAGCCGCAGACTTTTATTACGCAGGCAGTTTAGTGTTTGGCGGTGGTCATGTCGTATTACCTTTGTTACAGGAACTGCTCGCAGACTCAATATCTACAGATACCTTTTTAACCGGCTATGCTGCTGCGCAGGCTGTGCCAGGCCCAATGTTTACCCTTGCTACATTCTTGGGCTTTCATTTAGCGCCACAAGCACCAATTTTAGGTGCATTAACTGCAACATTTGCCATATTTTTACCAGGCTTTTTACTGATGTTAGCGTTTTTAAAGCATTGGCAAAGTATTGCTAACATTCCAAAATTATCAGGCGCTATTCAAGGGGTTAATGCCGCGGTTGTTGGTTTGTTATTTAGTGCACTGTATCAACCGTTGTTTACGTCGTCAGTTAATAGTGGGCAAGATATGGCGCTAGTAGTGTTAGGATTCTTTTTACTAAAACAAGTAAAAGTGCCTATTGTCTATTTAGTGCTTGGTTTTGCAGCTGGCGGTGCACTAATGGTTTGGACGTAAGTAATAAAAAAGGCAGCCTTGGCTGCCTTTAAACGTTTACTCTGCGACCTCGTCGCTTTCTTCAGTATTTTCTATATTCTGACTAAACCACTGGCTGATAACCTGAGTCGCTTGATCAAAACCGGTACGCTTAAGTGATGAAAAGCCATAAACTTTAATGTCGCCGCCTAATGGTTTTAGCTTCTTCTTGACGTCGAGTACTTGCGCACTTGCTTTACCTTGCGACAATTTGTCGGCTTTGGTTAAAAGCGCTAAAACAGGTAATTCACTTTCTACTGCCCATTCAATGAGTTGGTGATCTAAATCTTTTAATGGGTGGCGAATATCCATTAATACAACAAGACCTTGCAAACTCTCACGTTTCTCTAAGTATTCACCAAGCGCTTTTTGCCATTTCTTTTTCATTTCTAATGGCACTTTCGCAAAACCATAACCGGGTAAATCAACTAAACGCATGCCTTCTTCTACTTCGAAAACATTGATTAATTGAGTACGTCCTGGTGTTTTACTCGTACGTGCTAAACTTTTTTGGCGGGTTAGCGTATTTAATGCGCTCGATTTACCTGCGTTTGAACGTCCTGCGAAAGCGACTTCGATACCGTCGTCATTAGGTAATTTTCGAATATCAGGTGCACTAATGGTGAAATGTGCTTTATTTAAGTTGATTGTGTGATCAGACAAAGTCGATTCCTCGTAAAACAATTGTCGATATTATATCTAATTTTTGATCAGACCGACAAATAACCTGAAAATTAGTAGGTTTTTTTACACCTTGTTCTTACACCATGACAATATTCGTGTAAAATATGTCTAATTTTTACAGTTATACGAAGGTTAATTTTAATTAGCCACCAATAAAAAATAGAGAGTGATCAATGAAAAACGTAATCTTTTCTCTAGTGTTGGGCGTTGGTATGTTAGCTTCTGCGAATGCAACTGCTGGCGACGCTCAGGCTGGTAAAGCTAAGGCAGCAACTTGTGCTGCTTGTCACGGTGCTAATGGTATTGGTACTGCAGATATGTACCCTAACTTAGCGGGTCAACACGCAGATTATATTGTTAAGCAACTTAAAGCATTTAAAGATGGCTCTCGTAAAGATCCTTTAATGTCGCCAATGGCAGCACCATTATCAGAAACTGATATGGCTGATTTAGGTGCTTACTTCGCCAGCATGGATAGTTCAGGAGCATCAGCGTCAACTGATTCAGGATCTGCACCAGTTGCTGTTGCGGCAGCACCAGCAGCACCAAAAATTGTTCCAGATGCAGCAGCAGGTAAGCACTTATACGAACAAGGTGATACAGCGCGTGGCATTACAGCATGTATTGGTTGTCATGGTAAAGATGGTGATTCATTAGTGTTGATTAACCCTAATTTATCTAACCAACACCCAGAATATATTGAAAAGCAATTAAATCACTTTAAAGATGGTTCTCGTGAAAATGCTGCGATGAATCAAGTATCAATGAATCTTTCAGCTCAAGATGTTGCTGACTTAGGTGCATACTTTAAAGATCCTGCGGTAAAAGCTGTTGCTAAAACAGGTGCTGCTAAAGGCGCTGCACCAGTAATCGTTGCTGGTGATGTTGAAAAAGGTAAAGCGATTTCTGGTACTTGTGTAGCGTGTCATGCTGCAGACGGCAACTCATTAATTGCTATGTACCCTAAGATTGCAGGTCAACACGAAGAATACATTGCTAAACAATTAGCTGATTTTAAATCAGGTGAGCGTGCAGACCCAGTCATGGCGGGTATGGTAGCCGCGTTGTCTGATGAAGACATGAAAAACTTAGCAGCATACTTTGCAACGCAAAAAGTGACTGAAGGTTCTGGTACTGCGAACGATATTGGTAAAAAACTATATACAGGTGGTGACGCAGCACGTGGTATCACAGCGTGTACAGCTTGTCATGGTATTGATGGTACAGGTATGGCAAAAGCAGGTTTCCCTGGTGTTGCTAACCAACATGTTGATTACTTAAAAGCGCAGCTTGTTAAGTTCCGCTCTGAAGACCGTGCAAATGATCGTAGCAAAATGATGCGTAACATTGCAGTGCGTCTGAAAGATGAAGATATTGAAGCATTAGCTCAATACATGTCATCGTTATAGAATAACGTATTAAGAAAAAAGCAGCTTCGGCTGCTTTTTTTATCTTTAAAAAATAGCATTTGCTATTTTAATTTCGCTTAATTTATTATTAAGTTATCTTCTTTTGATAAAGTGAATTGCTATGAGTAATGAACATATTGCATGTCCTCGTTGTGACGCACTTTATCCTGCCTTGCCGTTGAAAGAGAAACAGATTGCCTTGTGTTCTCGCTGTGGCTGTAAAATTAGCGAAGCTAAAGCAGATTCTATTAACCGTACAATAGCGATCGCTATTGCGGGTTTGCTGATGTTTGTCCCTGGTATCTCAATGCCGATGGTAGGTGCTACCTTGGTTGGCCAGCATGCGGAAGTTTCATTGGTAGACTGTCTTGTTATGCTATTACAAAAAGATTTTTTGATCGTCGCTATGGGGCTTTTTCTTTTTACGATTGCGATTCCTGCAATACGACTAGTGACAGTGCTTTATATTTGTTTGGCAATAAAGCGCAACCAAGTAAATCAAACGCACCGCCAATTTTTTCGCTCCTATCACTTTCTTGATAGCTGGGCGATGCTTCATGTTTTCTTTCTAGGGGTAAGTGTCGCATTATACAAATTAGCAGAATATGCCGATATTGCGTTAAATGTAGGGCTTGCGATGTTTGTCGGTTTGTTATTGTGTTCGATATTTACCCATATAACACTCGATCATCATTATGTTTGGGAAACGTTAGAGCAGGCATCTGATGCATAAAACGGCGAAGGAACACGGACTTGCTCGATGTCCAAAATGTCACAAACTGCAGCCGGCAATACAAAACTATATGCGTTGTCGTCGTTGTCATGGTCATTTTTACTTGCGTCATCCAAGAAGCCTTCAATATACACTCGCTTGGACAATCAGTGCGCTGATCATGTTTGTGCCAGCCAATTTATTTCCTATTATGATTTACTATGAACTTGGTGTAGCAGAGCCTATGACCATACTCGAGGGAATCAATTCGTTAATTGAAGCAGATATGTTTCCAATTGCGTTTATTGTCTTTACGGCGAGTTTTTTTGTGCCTTTGGCAAAGCTTTGTGGTTTAATCTTTTTAGTGCTGGCAACTTATCAAAAGCTGACTTTTTCTCGGGTATACTCTGGCAAAATTTATAAAATTGTCGAATTTCTTGGCCCATGGTCTATGCTAGATGTTTTTGTCGTCGCGTTATCTGGCGCATTAGTAAAGTTTGGAATTTTTACCAATGTGCAACCAGCACCTGGCGCAACCTATTTTACGTTAATGGTGGTATTTAGTATGTTTGCCGCCCATAGTTTTGACCCTCGACTACTTTGGGATAAAAAAAATAATGACTGATCAACCAGCCAATGTTGTTAATCGTTCAGGTGTTTCCGCTATATGGCTTGTGCCATTTATCGCTTTTGTTTTTGTCGGCTGGCTTATTATTAAATCCGCAGCTAATCAAGGTGTTTTTATCACCATTGAGTTCGAAAGTGCTAATGGTATTACCGTAGGTCAAACTGAGGTTCGTTATCGCGGTTTAACTGCAGGTAAAGTTACAAACCTTACCGTTTCGGATAGTTTAGAAAGTGTTATTGTCGAAGTTGAAATGATTGGCTCTACAGCTGAGGCGCTTACCGATAATACACAATTTTGGTTTGTTACTGCAGATGTTTCCCTTCAAGGTATCAAAGGGTTAGATACGTTAATATCAGGTAGTTATATCAATATGAAACCTGATTTGACCGGCCTAGGAGAAGCGAAAAGAAGCTTCGTTGGTTTAACAGAGCAGCCGCCTTTAGATATGACAACGCCTGGCTTACATATTAAGTTACTGGCCAATACCTTAGGCTCGATCGAGAAAAATTCACCGGTTACTTTCAAGCAGTTAACGGTTGGCTATGTCTCGGGTTATCGTTATTTACAAGCATCAAACCAAGTGGAAATTGATGTTTTTATTGAACCAGAATTCTCTCAATTGGTGAATACATCGTCTCGTTTTTGGAATGCCAGTGGTATTGCAGTGACTGGCTCTATTAGCGATGGTATTACAGTGAGAACCCAATCGTTAGCGTCAATTATTGCTGGTGGTATCGCCTTTGATCATGATGCGCAAAGTAGTGATATGGGCAAAATAGAAAGTGGTAAGCGCTTCACGCTCCATAAAGATTTTGAAACAGCTAAGCTAGGTTATGAAGTTGAGCTAACGTTTTCGTGGGATTCAGGCATTGAGCAAGGTGCTCCAGTTGTTTATCACGGCATGAGTATAGGTCGGGTTGATGAAATCACGTCGATAGATGCAGACAAGCATATGCTGTCGGCTAAAGCGAAAATTAATCCTCGTTTAGCACCTTATCTTACGAATAAAACACAGTTCTATGTTGTTAGCCCTAATATTGATTTAGGTGGCGTGACAAACCTAAGTACCTTACTAAAAGGTGCCCACCTAAGTGTTGTGTTATCAGAAGATGGTCAACAAGAAACTGCCTTCACTGTATTAAATAAAAAGCCGCCACTTTCTTACCAAGAGCCGGGTGTTCATTTAACGCTCAAAGCCAAAGAATTGCAATCCGTGACTGTTGGTTCAGGTATTTTCTATAAAGAACAAAAAGTAGGTAATGTTCAGTCGTTGCAACCGCAAGGACCTGACGCCTTTGATATTTCCATTTTTATTGAGCCTGAATATGCTCAATACGTTTCCCAAGATAGCCGCTTTTGGCATGCCAGTGGCGTGAAAATATCTGCAGGTTTGCAAGGCGTTAAGATTGAAACGCCAGCTATTCAAGCCTTACTTAAGGGCGGTATTGCTTTTGATACGGGTATATTGAAGGATTCAGATACGCCATCAAATGGCAGTGAATTTTTTCTTTATGATAGCCAAGATATTGCCAAGCAACGTGTTGAATTTACATTAGCTTACCCACCGCAGCTAACCGATATAAAGCCTGATATGAGAATCATTTATCAGGACCTTGAAATTGGCTCATTACATGCCACGTCGACGGATGGCAAAGTAGCTTACGCTCAAGGTGGCTTATTACCTGAGTACAAATTTTTATTAACCCATAGTGCGCAATTCTTTTTGGTGAAACCTGAAATATCATTGTCTGGGATTACTGATACAACGGCGCTTTTTGGCGGTGCTTATGTAAGCTTGTATGCGGGCGAGGGCACAGCTCAAAAAGAGTTTGTCTTGAGCCAGCACCCGCCGAAAAAACCGTTACATGCAGAAGGGCTGCAACTGGTTTTAAAGGCTGCACATGGTGGTGGCATTAGCCGCTATAGTAAAGTGAGTTATCGAGGTATTACTGTTGGCCAAATAGACCATGTAGCCTTGAGTGAAGAGCCTGAATTTGTCGATGTACACATTACGATTGATAGTGAGCATCAACACCTTATTTCGCCTTTTACACGATTTTATAATGCCGGCGGAATCAATGTACAAGGCAATATCGCTAATTTCAGCGTGAAAACTGAAACCCTAGACAGTGTGGTTAAAGGCGGTATTAGTTTCTTAAATCCTGATGTCGCTGAACAACAAGACCTAGCAGTAGAAGAAGGTATAAGCTACCGTTTATTTGTTGATAAATATCAAGCTAAAACGGCTGGAAAATCAATTTCCATTTACTTTAAAGATTATGCTGATGTTAAAGCAGGCATGCCGATAATCCATCGCGGTCAGCAAGTAGGGGAACTCAACAAATTAATTTTCAAAGAGGACGATCTTGGCGTTACAGCGATCGGCTTTTTAAATGATCTTGGTAAAGGCTTAGCAAAAAAAGGCAGTCAATTTTGGTTAGATAGACCGCAAGTAGGTCTTGTCGGTAATAAAAATGTTTCAGAGCTTATTTCTGGTGGTTCTATTTCTATGCTACCTGGCGATGGTCAACCAACAGAGCATTTTGTTGCTAAAAGCTATGAACCTGCGGTTAAAACACTTGCTTATGGCTTGAATTTAACACTTAAAGCCAAAGCGAGAGGATCGCTAAGGGTCGGGAATCCAGTGCTTTATCGTCAAGTAAAAGTCGGTGAAGTGATTGGCGTTGAATTAGCGCCAACAGCAGATCATGTTTTAATTTACCTCAATATTCCTGAGCGTTTTGCACCACTTGTTCAAACGAACAGTAAGTTTTGGAATGCGAGCGGATTGAAGTTTGATGGTGGCCTATTTAGTGGTGTTTCTGTCGAAGCGAGCACAATTGAAACCTTGATTGCAGGTGGTATCGAATTCGCAACACCACCTGAAATGCCAGCAGAAACAAATGTGCCACAAACCATATTCCAATTGCATACTGAAATGGATGAAGGGTGGCTAGATTGGCAGCCTCAAATATCCTTATTGACCACCGATTAAAAACTCAGGATTTAATGGTTCATTATTTAACAGGGCGTTAAGGTTGTTTAATGTGGTCGAGGCTATGGTATTTAAGGCCTCCACAGTGAAAAAGCCTTGATGACCTGTCACCATGACATTACTAAAAGCTGTTAAACGCTGAAAAATATCATCTTGTATAATTTCTTCCGATAAATCTTCAAAAAATAGGCCGCTTTCAAGCTCATACACATCAAGCCCTAAGTAGCCTATTTGACCTTTTTTAAGCCCCTTAGTAACTGCTTTAGTATCAATCAAGCCACCGCGACTGGTATTGATGATCATCACACCTTTCTTCATTTTGCTAATGGCATCTTTATCAATGATATGTTGTGTTTGGGGTAGCAATGGACAATGCAAACTAATGATGTCGGCTTCTTTAAATAAGGTATCAAGATTAACGTAAGTCGCACCTAATTTAATCGCCTCAGGATTTTGGACTGGATCGGAGCATAAGATACGACAACCAAAACCATTCATGATTTTAAGCGTTGCTATACCAATATTACCTGTGCCAATAATACCGACAGTTTTTTGGTATAGGTTAAAGCCCATGAGGCCGTCGAGTGCAAAATTGCCTTCTCTAACACGGTTATAGGCTTTATGAAATTTACGACTTAAGGTTAGCATTAAGCCAACCGTATGCTCAGCAACTGCTTCAGGCGAGTACTCTGGTACTCGGCATATTGTGAAACCGAGCTTTTCAGCTATTTTAATATCCACATTATTGTAACCTGCGCAGCGCAGCGCAATGATAGAAATGCCAAAGCTATGCAGGGTTGCTAACACACTCTCATTGGCTTCATCATTCACAAAAATACAGATTGCATCATAACCTTCAGCTAGATGCACAGTTTCTTCCGAAAGTGCCGATTCGAAAAAGGTAAATTCGATTTGAGAACTTTGAATGTGTTCATCGGCAATTTTACGATCATATCGTTTGCTACTAAATACGGCGACTTTGTTCATGGTGCTAGATCTATCCTTGGTTGTGCGCATAAGTCTTATTTATAGCAAGCCAGCTTTTAATTTGTTAGGTAACTTATGTTAAATTTGTTAGCGAAACGTATCGCTTAAGTGCTCGATATCTTCAACACTTTTTCTCACCGCCGTACCATTGTCATTAACTGATATAGCTATCTCTTTGTTTTGTTGTGATATTTCAGCAATATTATTAACGCGTTGATTAATGCTACTAGCAACATCTGCTTGTTCATCTGTTGACGATGATACATTTTGTGCAATCGTATTCACTTGCTCAACGAGGCTTATCACTTCATCCATGGCGATTGTGGCTTGCGTTGATTGCTCGTTACACGCATCAACATTGTCTTTACTTTGTTGCATGGTTTTACTCCAATGACTAATCGTCGATTGAAGTTCACGTACAGATATTTGAATTTGCTCAGTAGCGGATTGTGTGCGGCTCGCTAAGGTTCTCACTTCATCGGCAACGACAGCAAAGCCACGCCCTTGTTCTCCTGCTCTTGCTGCTTCAATAGCCGCATTTAAGGCAAGTAAGTTAGTTTGATCAGCAATTCCTTCAATTTCAGCCATGATAGTGGCAATTTGATCGGCGTCGCTGACAAGCGAAGTAGCAACATTTGCTGCTTCATCGACTTCATCAGCAAGGCTACCAATGGTCGTTTTGTTGCTATTAATACTGTCTTTAGTGCTAGCACAGATGGTTTGCACGTTGCCTACATACTCAAACACAACATTTGAATGACTGCTAACTTCGCTAATACTGTTACTCATTTGCTCTATTGCGCAAGCAAGTTCATTAAGTTGTGTATTTTCTTCAACTAAACCGTTTAAGCTTTGTTCGGCTGACTCGGCAAGACCATGAGAAACCGCTGCAAGGTTATGGCCAGCGTCTTCTGCTCTGCCAAGTACGGTGCGGATTTTGGCAAAGGCAAGTTTTTCTGGATAGGTTAACAAGGCTTTTAATCCATAGCCTGAAAACAGCCAGCGTGACGGACTATCAATCGTTTGTTTGAGTGATGTTGCATATTGTGGAATACCGACAAGTTCTTGTTGGAATATCGCAAAGATTGCAATAGCAAAAACTAAAGGGATCACACTAGCCAATGCAGAAGAGGTTAAAACATAAGTTAAGATCATGGCTAACATTGTTGTCAAAGCCATTAACACATATTTTAATGAAAAATTAGTGCTGAATTCACTGACACTTTTACCCGCATTAATGGCATCATAAAGTGCTAGAGCGTCCTTTTTTTGCTGTTCAGTAGGGCGACAACGCACAGATTGAAAGCCAGTAATTTCATTGCCATCATAAAGTGGTGTTACATAAGCGTCTACCCAATAGTAGTCGCCATTCTTACATCGGTTTTTTACCAGGCCACGCCATGAATCACCACGTTTAAGTTTACTCCACATATCAGCAAAGGCTGCTTTAGGCATATCTGGGTGTCTTACGATATTATGCGCCTGTCCTACTAATTCACTTTCTTCGTAACCAGCGATACGACAAAACACTTCATTCGCGTATGTAATGGTGCCATATGTATCAGTGATCGAAACTAGTTGTTCATGTTGAGGAAATATGACTTCATTGTTCGTTGTTGTCATCAAATAAGCCCATAGCAAAAATAAAGGAAAAACGGGGGTAAATTTACCCTTTGCCTTATTGTCTTGGCAATCTAAGAATAGAGCCTAGTTGTCAATCTGTCTATTTTCTTGATCTACATCAATAATGTCGCGAAACATCACGGTTAATAGTCTGTTAACTGAGTGAGCCAATTGACATTTGGCGATGATTTATGTGGTTTCATCTATTTTATTTTTATTTTACCAAGAGTCGATTTAGTCTGTAGAGAGATAAAAATAAAATTGGGTGAAACATGGTTAAATTAGTTTATTTGTTATTAATCACATTAATACTGTCGACGAGTGCGTTAGCGCAAAATAGTCGTTTATTGGTCAGTGATGAATCAACAACAACGGATCACACAACCGTGATCAAAGGAAAAAAAGTACGCTACAGTGCTACGGTTGGCACACAGCCGGTTTGGGATGATGAAGGTAATACCACCGCCAGCCTTTTTTATACCTACTACCAACGAACTGACATTAAAAACAACGCTAACCGCCCTTTATTGATTTCTTTTAACGGCGGACCTGGTTCAGCTTCAGTATGGATGCATGTTGCCTACACCGGGCCTAAAGTATTAAATGTTGATAGCGAAGGCTACCCATTACAACCTTATGGTGTTAAAACAAATCCTCACTCAGTATTAGATGTCGCAGACATTGTGTTTGTTAACCCTGTTAATACAGGTTTTTCACGTGTACTGGCAGATAAAAATGGTAAAATGCCGTCTAAAGACACTCAGAAGAAAGCCTTTTTTGGTGTGAACGCGGATGTGAAATATCTAGCCGAGTGGATTTCTACATTTGTAAGTCGAAACGATCGCTGGCGCTCGCCTAAGTATCTTATTGGTGAAAGCTATGGCACAACACGTGTTTCAGGTTTAGCGCTAGAATTGCAAAATCGTCAGTGGATGTATTTAAACGGTGTTATTTTAGTCTCGCCTACAGATATTGGTATTGAACGTAACGGCCCAGTAAAAGCGGCAAATCGTTTGCCTTATTTTGCTGCTACAGCTTGGTATCACAAAGCCTTAAGCGACACCTTGCAAGCGAAAGATCTCTATAGCCTGCTTGATGAAGTAGAAGCGTTTACGATTAACCAGTACTTACCAGCGATTGCTAAAGGTGGTTTTATCAGTGCTGCTGAAAAGCAGGCGATTGCCAAGCAAGTGGCACAATATTCTGGCTTATCGGTTGAAGAAATTTTAGGTGCTAACCTAACGGTAGACACATCGTATTTTTGGAAAGCGTTATTAAGAGATAGAGAGCAAACGGTTGGTCGATTAGATTCTCGCTATTTAGGTATTGATAAGCAAAACATTGGTGCTCGTCCTGACTACTATGCGGAATTAACATCATGGTTACACAGCTTCACTCCTGCAATTAATCATTACCTGCGTGATGAATTGGGTTATAAAACGGATGTTAAATATAATATGTTTGGCCCTGTTCGCCCTTGGGATAGAAGTAACAACAAAACCGGTGAAAATTTACGTCAAGCAATGGCGCAAAATCCCTACTTAAATGTCATGATCCAAGCGGGTTATTACGATGGTGCGACAAATTACTTTGATGCGAAATACACCATGTGGCAATTAGATCCGAGTGGCAAGATGTCATCTCGTTTGTCGTTTAAAGGTTATGAGTCAGGTCATATGATGTACTTGCGCGCACCAGATCTTGACGCCGCCAACCAAGATATTCGCGAATTTATTAAAGCGAGCTTGCCTGGGGAAGGTCAAGCGGCAAAATATTAAGCAATTTTCTTTAATGATAAACAAAAACGCAGTGCATTAGGCACTGCGTTTTTTTATGGCATAGCGTCACTGGCTTAATTTCCTTTTTCTCGCCAATGGATAACTCGGTCGTTACCTCTAAATCGGCCAAAGGTTGCAATGCCGATAGGGTCTTCATCTAATGTGCCAGAAGCACTCCAGTCATACTCTAGCCAACTTGGCGCATCATAATTTACTTGGATTTCACCGGTATTGCCTTCACTCACTGCTTCAAGTAACAAGGTGTCATTAGTACCTACAATCATACTGCCATCATTGCCAATTACACGCGTATCGCTTGGAGATAGGCTACCCGTGCTTGCAAGACTCATATTGGCTAATTGTATTGGTGAGCAATTATCTTGACTATTGATGATAAATTGTCCATCTCGTAAATACTGAGTTTGCAAGGTTTGTCTAATATCTGAAATTTCTGGGCCAAAGCTATTATCAACCACTAATCGGCCAAAACGCATTTCTGCGACACCCGTTAGCATAATATCTTCTGTAGGGTTAGCGATGAGGGCTGGATCAGCAAGTGAAATACCATCTGCATCGACAATACTATTAACAACAAGATCGAAATTAGGCTCAAATGCAGAGACCTGACTTTCAGAGGTTCGTTGATAGTAAAAGTTATCTTCGTCGGATAAGGTATAGTGCACGCTACCTTTTTCAACGCCAGTTACACCAAAGCTTTCAATCAGACCACTAAAAGTTGTACCTGCCATCGGCAGTAAATTATTGTCTGTACCTTGCACGAGGCGATCGTTTGTTGGCGGTAAAATATCGACACTGGTATCACCAAGCGTAACTTGGCTATCTAGGTAATTTAGCGTCAGTTCATTGTTTGCGTTAAATGCGCTGATTTTTATGACCGGTTTATTTGGCAATAATAAATTATAGCGCAGGCTACCTTTATTATTGTCTACGGCATCTCGTTGGCCAATATAAGCAAAAGATTGCTCGTTATTACAGGTGCTGATAACTGTGTCGTTAACATTATTTACGATAGAACCATGATCAACAACACTTTGCGTATAGTAAGCTGGCGTAAACCGCACTAGGCTTAGTGGTGCTTGGCTAGACACTGTGAGTGGGTCGCCTAGTAGGTTTTGACCATAATTGGTGTCTTCTACATCGATGGTAATTTCACCTACTTCACTATAACTCGCTGCTGAAAAGCTAGAAGAGCCATTACTAAAGGTTGTTAACGAAACCTGCTGGCTATCTGATGAGCTTATCGTTGATGAACTTGCATAGGTAAAGAGTCCTTCAGCGGCATCGCTAGATATAGGTGCATTGCGAGTCACGCTCATATTCACAGTGTTTTGCGGTTGGTAATTACGCGTGGTATCACCATTTGTATTAACTGCTGTTACATTAAAATAGAATAAGTCGCCTGCTTTATAGTGCGCCAATGCGCCACCAGCATTTTGATCTAAATTATTGGTACTTGCAGTGTTACCCGCCGTCAGGACTAATGAGGCAGGGCGCACCCAAAAGGCATTACTACTGCCAGATAGTGATATATCGGCATCACTATATGATGCATACAAACGTACTTGATCAGCATCGTAATAAACAACACTTGGGATAACACCGATGCTATCGGCGCCAAAATTGATAGTAATGTCCGAGGAATAGGTTGGTAATGTCGGCACATCTTGCCCAGCTGCTTCGAATGCTAGACCGTTAGATGACGATGAAGACAGCTGTTTAGATAGTTTAATTGCCACGTTGCCAGAAAATAGCCCTTCACAGACACCGTTATTATCTTTTACTGCTTGTACTTTAACGTCCTCAGTAAAGGTTTGACCGGCAATTTGTGCATCTATATCTGTATTGTTTGTACCATATAAAAACCTGAACCCGGCACTTTCAAAGGCGATATTACAGCTGTCATCTATGCCATTAAAACAGGTTGTGGCGTCAGTTGCTGGCGTTGATTCGTTGGCAATACCTAAGGTAAGTGTTTCAACATTCGTATGGTTAAAGTTCACGGTTGTTGCGCCGGTAAATGTTGTTGTCGCTTTCACGACACTGTTACCGGTTAAATCAAGAGTGACACTTTGGTCACTCAATTCGGTACATGATTCATCTAGGCATGCTTTTATCGTTGCTGTTTCAGCCGCACAAGTGAGGCCTGTTGAGCTGTGCTCTATTAGATAATGATGCGGCTGCGCCTGAATATCACATGGGTGTAAATTATTAATATCTTGATTGATTGCATCGCTGTCTTGGGCAGAAAAATAAAATCGAACTTCATCAAGATCACCGTTGAAGTTTCGAGCGGTATTGACGGTAGTGCCGTCAAATTCAGTGGCTAAGAAAATATCCTGTTCGATATTTGATAACGTCACATTGTGACTTGCACTGGTATTTAGACCACCGTCAAAATAAAGCTTTTGATCGCCTGAACTAAAGGTGACTGTGATATGTCGCCATTCATTGACAACAAGAGGTGTTGTTGAGGTAAGTATTTGGTCACCGTAATGCCATTCAACATGTCCCGTCGCATTTAAGTATATGCCGAAGCCACTGCCTTTAGTAAATAGCGCTTGCAAGCCGCTGGTAAATGCATTTGCTTTAGCCCACAGTGACACGGTTAGCTCTGGAATTTGACTTACTGATGCTGTATTCGTTGCTCGGCTATAGTTTGAGCCATCATACTCAGTATAAAAACAGGTACTTGTTTCACTCTCCGCAGGACCATCTTTAGCTCTATTTGAATTGCTAAAAGTAGGGTTGTTAACTGGCGATAGGGTGATGCCTTGGCCTGAGCTATCTAACCAGTTCTCTTCAAAATACCAAAGAGATAGTACATCTTGGCCGACAAAGAAATCATCTATTGAGAAGTATCGTGCACCGCTGCCACTATGGAAATATTGACGGAACCTAAAGCGTACATTTTCTCCCTTATATTGGCTTAGGTCGTCAACAAACTTAGTATAGGTTGTCGTATTTTCAGCAGCTCCAAATCGTTCTAGGCGTCGCCAACGCCATTCACCTTCTCGTTGAATCTGCAATTCAACATAACCACTGCTAATATCAGCGGTATAATAAAAACTCACTTCAGGGTTGTTGGCACTAGCAGGAATCGGGACAAAGCCACGCATCGTAGTATAGTGATTACGGTGATAACGTTGGTCTTCATCATCAGGATTTGAATTCAAATACCACTTACCAGAATACGATGTTCCAGAGACATCATCTTCATTTGATAAGCCCCAATCACCTTCATCATTCCAATCATCTCGGCCACTGATGGATGTTGTTGATTGTTTGGTTTCAAAATCGTTGAAATACGGGTAGTTGTAGGTCACATTTTCGAAGTTACCAATTCGCACGTTATCTACAGTGAATAGACGAGGGCCTGAATCATTATTCCAGTATTGTCTAAAGCGAATAATGACTTCATCGCCTTTGTAACTATCCAAGTTTAAGTCAGCACGTGTGTAGTTGCTATGGCTAAATTGCTCTCTAAAGGTATACAAGTTGCGCCATACAGACTCATTTCTGCGTTTTATTTGGGCGTATGTTTGGCCGGAGAATATATTCGCTTTATACCAGAAACTTAGTGTTGGTAAGGTCGCGTTGCTTGGAATAGGGACATAGCCAGACAAGGTGACGTAGTGGTTTCTATGGTAACGCTGATCTTCAAAATCAGCATTATTGTCGATGAACCAATCCCCTTCGTATGGCACATAATCGACGTCATGCTCTTGAGAAATTCCCCAGTCATGCTCATGAATAAACTCTTGTCGTTTAGCCGATGACTCTAAATCATTTAGATACGGGTAGCCTAAAGATGTTTGATCATTGTCACCAATTCTGAAGTCATCTACGGTAAATACACGTCCACCACTGTCAGCATTCCAGTACTGGCGATAACGAATACGAACCGATGAACCTTTGTAATTATCAAGAGAATAGGCATAACGCGCATAGGTAGCGTGAGTAAATTGCTCTGAAAAGGTTTGTAAATTGGTCCAAGTATTGGTGCCTTCTACCTGCAATTGAACATAGGTTTGCCCACTGTAAATATTGGCGCGATACCAAAAACTAAGTTCAGGACTTTCGGCGTCGGCTGGAATAGGGACAAAACCATTCATTTCAACATAATGTTTACGGTGATAACGCTGGTCTTCATTGTCGGCATTGTTGTCTAAAAAGTAAGCACCGCTTCGCGGGTAATACTCAGTATCGTGAGCCGTCGATATATTCCAATCGCCTTGATGATTCCAATGATCTTGGCCATTAATTTCATCGGTAGAAACTGCCGTTTCGAAGTCGTTTAGGTATGGATATTCATAAGTGTCAAGCGCTAACTCTGCAACTTTAAAATCATCAATGGTAAACAGACGCTCGCCCGTTGCACTGTTCCAATATTGTAGGAATCTAAACCGAACATTTTTACCTTTATAGCTTGATAACGAATACTCGTGACGTGCGTAGGTACCGTGATTTAATTGATCTGTAAAGGTCGTTAGTGTGCGCCAAGTATTTGAACCTTGCTCTTGTACCTGAAGGTAAGTTTGGCCCGAAAAAATATTGGCTTTATAGTAAAAACTCAGCGTTGGCGCTTCTGAGTCACTTGGAATAGGAATGTAACCTAATAAGTCAGTATAGTGATTGCGGTGGTAACGCTGATCAACAAAATTCGCGTTATTATCAAGAAAATAGCTGCCACTATAAGGTATGTAGTCTATATCATGGGTTGTAGACATGCCCCAGTCAGCAGCGTCATTCCATTGATCTTGACCATTAATCTCTGCGGTAGATTCCGGCGTTTCAAAATCATTAAAATACGGGAAGGTTAAAACAGGTAAATCGTTTTCGCCGACGTAAAAATTATCAGCACTAAAAACTCTACTGCCATTTTCAGAATGCCAGTATTGTCTGAACCTAAAACGTACGTTATTACCTCTATAATTATCGAGGCTAACTTCTTGTTTAACATAGTCTTCATGACTTAACTGATCGGTAAACCTAAATAGACGTTGCCAGCTATTGCTGCCTTCAACCTGTATTTGTAAATCAACAAAGCCTGAAAAAATCGTTGGGTTATGCCAAAAAGACACAACAGGTGCACTAGCATCACTCGGAATAGGGATATAGCCATTAAGTCGCGCATAGTGATTTCGATGATAACGCTGATCTTCATTATCACTATTGTTATCTAAAAAGTATTCACCTTGGTAAGGCACATAAGTAGAATCGTGGGCTTTGTTTAATCCCCAATCTCCTTCAACATTCCAATGATCTCGGCCGTTTGTATTTGGTATTGATACCGCCTCTTCAAAATCATTAAAGTATGGAAAGTCATAATAAGTTACAGGCTGTTCGCCGATGTAAAAGTTATCAATACTAAAGATACGAGCACCGTTTGTAGCACCATGGTATTGCCTCAAGCGAAAACGGACTTTTTTGTTGGCGTAGTTGGTTAATGCGTATTCATAGTTTGTATAATCTGGATGGTTTTCTTGGCTATCAAAGGTATTTAAATTTACCCAACTATTCGAGCCGTATTCTTGAACTTGAAAGAAAACATAATCACTTGTGTTTAGTTCAGCTCTGTAGTCAAAGCTGGCTACTACGTTGCTAGCATCACTTGGTAGTGTTATATATCCAGCTTGGGTAACATATTGGGTACGGTGGTAACGTTGATCAACATTTAAGGTATTGTTATCTAAAAAATAACTGCCATCAGCAGGGTAGTAGTCGTCATGGGCTGTGTTGATGCCCCAATCAGCTTCATCATTGAAATGACTTCGCTCATCTATCGTTTCAAACGTGTTTGTATATGGGTACCCTAAATCAGGTAAATCTAGATCGGCAATTGATAAGTCATCTATGATGAACAGCCGAGGTCCACTTGCTGCATGCATATACTGGCGAAAACGAATTTGAAGGTTTTCACCTTTAAAGGCATTTAAATTGATCTCGTGGTATGTGTAGGTATCGTGTCGATATTCTTCTGTAATTCGTCTAATTTGTTGCCACGTACTGCCGTCAGTTGACGCCTGAATATAGATATCACCACTAGTTAATTGCGCCTTATAAGCGAATTTTAAGGTAGGGTTCACGGCATCATTCGGTATTAGAAGCGCCTGATTTAGTGTCGCATAGAAATCTCTATAGTAGCTTTGGTCAATTTCATTTGGATTATTATCTAAAAACTGAGTAGGTGAGTTTGCGACCCGATCACCTGAGGCGTTAGTGTTAATTGCCCATTCTCCGCTGAAATCCCATTCGGTATTGCTATCTTCAAAGTCTGTGTAGTAGGGGTAACTGAGTGCGGTAGTGTTTTCACATAAATCGTTAAAGTCAGCATTATTTATCGCGTCTGCGTCGTAATTTACGTTAGCACTGCCCGAACCGGCAGTGATTGCGCCCGATATATCTGCTCCACCGCCTGATTGACTTACTGCGCCTTCAACATAAATAATCGCGTTAATGTCTGTGTTGCCCCCCGAGATGTTGAGCGAACCTTCAATGTAGATGATGACATCTTCTGGATTGCCGCCTTCATTGATATTAGCGTTATGCCAAGAAACCGCGCCTCTAATGTATATTCGACTGGTTTGTTCTGAGCCAGTTATTGGAGCGATATAAAGGTTTTCTTTATTGGATAAGTTTCCGAACAAAAAGAAGTTATCGCCTCGTGGGACGACAATACCATCGTAAATAGAATCTGTAGATGTGTTAGCGGGAATATTTTCAAATGCTTGAGCATCAGTGCCTAGTAGATTGAAACCATCAGGAAAAACGTCTGTACAACTAGCGGCATAAAGTGAATGGCAAAATAAAAGCAGGATAAAACTGGTGATTAAACGTAAGTTCACTTTAAATTCCTATTTTGCATTGGCTAACCGACTAAAATATAAAGTATAAATGATATATAGGGATTATTCATTCATTGTTAATTTAACTTAAACATTGACTGAATTACAGGCATATTATGATACATTAATTTGACTACCTATTATCGGGGTTAATTAAACGGATTTTCATTATGATGAATAAGAATCTCGCAACTTATATCTTAGCATTAAGCCTGTTTAGCTTGGCTGGCGCGTTATTTCACTTCACCTTGAAAATTGTTGAATTAAGCGAAGTTTTGCCTACTGTTGCCGAAAGTATTAACGATACCTCGAGTAAAATTACGCCAATCACTGAAGAGGTCGCACTTGTCAGGCAAGCTATCCCTGGCATTTTGACTGAAGTCGAACAGGCTAGAGAGCTTGTGCCTACAGTGGTAGGTGAGATGGCTAAAGTTAGGCTGCAAATCCCAGCAATACTTTCAGAAATTCAACAAGTCAGAAACACGGTGCCAAGCATTTTAAAAGAAGTTGCTATGGTTAGACATGTTGTGCCAGATATTCTTACTCGAATTGACAACATTGAGCAGCAGTTACCTGGGATTGTTGTCTCGGTAAATAATTTTTCTGAGCAGTTAGCTCAAACAAATCAACAAATTCCTGATGTTTTAGCTGAAGTTCAAGTCACTCGAGAAAGCATTCCTCCTTTGTTGAGTCGTACAGAAGTGATGGTTGAAAATTTAGGGAATATTGGTAAAACCACAGGCGAAGATGCAGTATATGGTGTCGTCAGAGGTATTTTTAAAGCGCCGCTTAAAGTAGTAGGTGGCTTAGGAAAGGCGATTATTGAGCCGTTTGAAAAAAGCGCCACATGGGTTAACGACCAAGACAAAAAGATTATAGAAGAGTTAGTTCGACAGCTACTGCATGATGAGAGTGCTAGTGTTTATGAAAAAAGAAATGAAACGAACAGAAACTTAAACAGAGTATCACTTGCCGAGACTAAACGAATAAATAGAAAACCATGTAAAATCATTCACGTAGAGGTCATGTCAGCGAGTGGTCTATACGTGGACAATAAAGTCACTTTGTGTCAAAACAAAGATGATACCTGGCAAGTGTACAAATAACATCTAGGAAGTAGCGCTGAATTATCACATTATTCCACTTACTAATGTTTGTTATTTTTCTGACGTTAGTGATGAGGTTGATTTTACAGATGGCGAACATTAAATAGAGTTCAATTATCAGTTTTAAGCTTTATCACCCATCAAACAATACGTGACTACATAAAAGCAGTGCCCAGTTGGCGTTGCTTTTTTTTGTTTTATTTACATATTGAATCTAACAAGATGTGAGTTAGCTGATAAACTAAGGATATTAATGTGTTAATAAGGTAACTCACATGCGAAAGCTCACACTCATTGCAAGTATTGTTCTTGGTAGTGTTTTTTCATTCACAACCACTGAAGTAAATGGACAAAGTTGGCTAGATAAAATGAAAGAAGCCGGCAAAAAAGTTTCAGAAGCATCGAAAGATGCATGGGATGCCACTACTGAATTTAGTGAAGAAGCTTGGAAAAACACGAAAGACTGGAGTAGTGCTGCCTGGGATAAATCGGCAGAGTGGGTTGAAAAAGGTGAAAATGCGGTAGCTGAAATGTTAGAGCCAGAAACACCTGATGAGGCGCGCAATGCGCTTAACACCATGGCTAATGTAAGCTTAGCCAAGCTATTTCAGCAAACTCCTGCGGCAAAAGCTATTTTTGATAAAGCTTATGGTTATGCGGTTTTTGATTCGAGAAAGTTTTCTTTGATGTTTCATACTAATGGTGGCTCTGGTGTTGCGGTTGATAAATCTACCGGCGATAGAGTTTATATGAATATGTTTGGTGCTGGTTTAGCCCTTGGTATTGGTGGAAAGTTTTATCAGCAAGTCATGCTTTTTGAAACTGAAGAGAAATTTAAAACATTTACTTCTGACGCTTGGAACCAAGGCTGGGAAGGCAGTACAGAAGCAGGTGCCGTGATTATGGAAGATTCAGCGGAACTTGGCGCAAAGTTCAGTGATGGCTTAGCCGTTTTTGTATTGAATGATAAAGGTATTTTAGTTGATGCCAACTTAACCGGCAGTAAGTACTGGCTTGACGGCGACCTCAATTAATATGGCTTGATTGCACGCACGTTATTGAAATAACAACATCTTGTTACCTTTTGTTGTTAGTCGGTTTTGTTGTGTCGATAAATTTTACATCGGCCAATGCTTGAACTTTTGTTTTTTGTTAAGTTGTTGTAATTAAGTAATTATTTTAATTTGGCTTGTTTTTTGCTTTGTTAGGTGTAGTAGTAGTAGTGTATCCTTTGATACATGGTAGTTGAGGTAAGTATGAAACAAGTAATTTTAGCGCTTTTCACCAGTATTGTTTTTCTTTTTGCAACGCAAAATGCAACAGCGGGCATTATCACGATAAATTTCGACGCACCTATTAGCGACGACTCTATGGATTTTTCTGTTCCTACAACGTTTAATTTAGATAACGATCTTCCTGGGTTTGAAATTAGATTAACTCATACCGATGGTCTCGCACCAGTGTTACCTAGTGAGTTAGGTCAACTTTATTTAATGGCGTCGGGAAGTGTGGGCACAACATTTCATGCAAACTTCTTAAACCCAGTTAATGGTGATGTTACTGTTGACAGTAGCTTAGCAATGACATCTTTATCGCGTGCCGCTTTTATTATGCAAATGGACATTGGCATCAATTATTTGGGTGTGCAGGGATTAAGTAGTTGTTTAACCTGTTATGGCTTTTTACAAATTGATTTTGACGGTCAAGATGCGTTATTTACTCATTTTGTTTATGAGAGCGTAGCTGGTCAAGCTTTAGTAACAAGTGTTCCTGTTCCTGAGCCAGGTAGTATCGTGTTACTTGGTTTTGCCTTAATTGGCTTAGCTTACACAAAGAAGAAGCGCGCCTAATTAATCGTTTCTTTTGCTAAATCGCTTTGAAAAAAAACGCCTTAGATGAGGCGTTTTTTTATGGTTGTTACTTCGTAGGAATATTACCTAATACTGCGGTTAACAACTGCCAATATTGTTCAACAGTCGCTATTTCTACTTTTTCATCTGGTGAATGGGGGAATTTAATCGTAGGGCCAATCGAGACCATATCCCAGTTTGGATAAGCCGTTTTGAATAAACCACACTCAAGACCTGCGTGAATCACCATGATTTCTGGTAGCTTATTAAAAATACTTTGGTAAGTATCACGTACCACCTGCATAATGGCTGAGCTTGTATCTGGTTTCCAGCCAGGGTAGGCGCCACTAAATTCAATTTTCGCACCGGCGAGTTCGAATGTAGATTGCACCATGGTTTGTGCATCATCACGGCCATCATCATGTAAGCTTCTAATTAATACGAGGGCGTTAAATGTAGTGCCTTTTGTGCGTAACACACCTAAATTTGACGATGTTTCAACAATACCTTCAATATCGTCACTCATGCGAATCACACCGTTGGTACAAGCATTTAATGCGCGTAAAACTTGCAACTGACTTTCTAGTTGCCAACAAGTATCAAAGGTTTCAGGTGAAATTAATGTCATCTCGATATCAGGCTCTACGCTTGATAAACTTGTTTTAATTGTTGAAAGGTGCTCAACAATCAATGCTTTTAATGCCTCGACTTTGCTTTCTTCTACTACAAAGCTTGCATTAGCTTCACGAGGAATAGCATTACGTAAACTACCACCATTTAATTCCGTTAATTGAATACCGAATTTGTTGGTTGCTTCTAGAAGTAATCGAGTAATTAATTTATTGGCATTTGCGCGACCGGTGTGAATATCGACACCCGAATGACCACCTTTTAATCCGGATAAGGCAAGATTAAATGATAGGTAATTTTTTGGCACTGTCATTGTTTCTAGTTTGAAGGTCGCACTGCCATCGATACCGCCAGCGCACCCCATGTAAACTTCACCTTCTTGTTCTGAATCAGTATTAATGAGGATATCGCCGTCAAGCCAGCCAGCCTCAAGACCAAAGGCGCCCGTCATGCCAGCTTCTTCATCAATCGTTACAAGTACTTCAAGTGGTCCATGCTCAATATTATCACTGGCAAGTACAGCCATAGCTGATGCCAAGCCAATACCGTTATCGGCACCTAGTGTTGTATCGGTTGCTGTTACCCAATCACCATCAACATAAGGCTGAATAGGATCCGTTAAAAAGTCATGCTCTGTTGACGCGTTTTTCTGCGGCACCATATCCATGTGTGCTTGTAAAATTACGCCACGTCGATCTTCCATACCGGGTGTTGCGTCTTTCTTTATAAAAAGATTACCAACCGCATCTTCTTTGACAGACAACCCAAGCTCTTTGGCCCAAGATTGAATCCATGCTGAGATACGTTGTTCATGTTTTGACGGATGAGGGATTGAGCAAATTTTTTCAAAAATTTGCCACAATTTATTCGGTTGAAGTTGTGAAAGTTGGCTCACATAAACTCCTTAAATTTGTTTCTATTATCCCAATAAAGATTAGCACGTAACCAAAAGGGTGTTAGGGTCTGTTGATGAAAGATCAACAGCCCCTTGTAAGTTGAATTATTTATCGGCTAATAAAAATAACCATTGTTCGCTAAAGTCTTCACTTGGTTTTTTTGTAAAACCAGAACGAACGTATTGGCTAATTTTACCTTCACTAAAAGATACTAATATATTAGCTAACGCTTGTTCGTTTATGGTAAAGCCTTTGCCTTCACGCAACTTACGTTCACGTAATACTTGCTTATACTGTGATTCTAATTTTTCAAAGAACTGATGAACACGAATGCGTAAACGTTCATTCTCACCCATTAAAGCGTCACCCGTTAAAATGCGGCACATTCCTGGGTTGCGCTCGGCAAAAATGAGTAACACGTGAGTAATATGATGGCAGCGGACAATCGCTTCTTTATGATCAGTAAGTATTAAGTTGATGCGAGAAAATATTGATTCTTCAATAAATTCAATAAGGCCTTCAAACATACGAGCTTTAGATGGGAAGTGGCGATAAAGTGCCGCTTCTGAAACGCCTACCTCTGCAGCAAGTTTCGCTGTGGTGATACGCTGTCCTGGGCTTGTTTGAAGCATTAGAGCAAGGCACTCTAAGATTTGTTGTTTTCTACTTGTTTTTGGTGTTGCAGACATAAAGTGACTTCAAAATGTTTGTGATTAAATCGCGTTAATCAACGACTAAAAAGAACACCCATTGTAGCGTGAACCTTCCGGATTGCCAATTTATATATCGTTAGTTTGTAGGTGCTTACTTACGTGCTACTTTTTGTTTTGTTTGACAATAAGAGAAACAAGTTGTTCAGCTACTTGGCCTTTGCTCGCTAAACTGATGTCAAATTGCTCTGTTGATGTAAACACGCTCAAAGCATTGTTGTCGCTGTTAAACCCTTGTCCTTCAGCAGATACGTCATTTGCTGCAATCATGTCTAAATTTTTACGAGCAAGCTTATCTTTTGCGTAAGTAGCAACATCTTGTGTTTCTGCGGCAAAGCCGACCGTAAAAGGTTTACTGGCTAATTTAGCTACATCGGCGACAATATCTGGATTTTTGACCAAGTTAATTGTCATCTCATCGTTTGTTTTCTTGATTTTCTGATCTGCTACCTGTGCAATACGATAGTCAGCAACAGCAGCACAGGCAATAAAAACATCAGCTTGTGGCGCAAGTGCTAGTGCTTGCTCGTGCATACAGAGGGCACTTTCTACATCGACTCGTTGGCAGCCATCAGGTGTGGGAAGAGTAACTGGGCCAGAAATTATGGTGACATTTGCGCCCAATTTACTGGCAGCACTTGCTAGCGCATAGCCCATTTTACCTGACGAATGATTGCTAATATAACGGACTGGATCGATAGGCTCCCTTGTTGGGCCAGCCGTGATAACCCAATGCTGGCCTTTCGCTAGCTCTTTTGCGTATAAAGTTGAACTTTCAAAGTGTGATAAGCAATGGTTAACTAACGCTGGTACATCTAACATGCGACCTAAACCCACATCACCGCACGCCTGATCACCTGAGACAGGTCCCCAAATAGGGTGCTGACGTTTAACTATAGTAGATAGGTTTTCTTGTGTTGCCTTAGCGTGCCACATTTGCTGGTTCATCGCAGGAGCAATGGCGACAGGAGCACTTGTTGCTAGGCATAAAGTTGATAACAAATCATCAGCTAAGCCATGAGATAATTTAGCTAACATATTAGCGGTCGCTGGTGCGACAAGGACTAAGTCTGCCCACTTCGCTAGCTCTATATGACCCATTGCTAGCTCTGCGGCAGGGTCGAGCAAACTTTCTGAAACGGGGTTTGCAGAAACCGCTTGTAAGCTTAGCTCTGATACGAAGGCTTTAGCACTTTGGGTTAATACAACGCGAACATCTGCGCCGTGATCTTTTAAACGACGAACAAGCTCTGGTGCTTTGTACGCAGCAATACCACCTGTTACACCTAAAAGAATTTTTTTGCCCTGTAAAACTGCCATAACCTGCTAATCTTAATCATTAATAATGCAATAGCTTATCATTATAATCGATAATACACAGCACTTGTCTAGGAAGGATAGTTGCAAACATGGAAAGGTTAGCGTCTTGGCCGCAAAATGAGCGGCCGCGAGAAAAGTTACTTCAATATGGTGCTCATGCATTAAGTGATGCTGAGTTACTTGCCATTTTCTTAAGAACCGGTACAAAAGAGCATCATGTGGTCAATCTTGCTCGTCAGTTACTTGTCCAATTTGGCAGTATTTCTGGCGTGTATCAAGCCAGTCAGCAGCAGTTTTGTCAAACCCATGGATTAGGCGCGGCAAAGTATGCGCAATTGCAAGCCTGCTTAGAAATGACCAAGCGGTATTTGGCTGAAGACCTAGAGTCGGGTCAAACATTATCCTCAAGCCAAAAAACAAAAGACTTTTTACACGCTCAACTTAAACATGAGCCTAATGAAGTTTTTGCCATGTTAGTGCTTGATAACCAACATCAAGTAATTTCTTTTGAAAAGCTGTTCTTTGGAACGATTAATGCTGCTGCAGTGTATCCTCGCGTAGTGGTTGAAAAAGTCTTGAGCTTGCACGGTGCTGCCATCATCTTATGTCACAATCACCCAAGTGGTGTTGCTAGTCCAAGTGGTGCCGATTTACACATCACGAATCGTATAAAAAGCGCGATGACATTGTTAGACATCGACGTACTTGACCATATTATCGTTGCTGGTAGTACCACATACTCATTTGCTGAGCATGGCAATATCTAGAAAAATAACTTGCTATCTCAATAAAGGATCACTAGGTTTTATAGAGGGAAATTGTCATTTGCAAAAAATTTAGGAGTATGAATGGTTGAAAATGACGAAACAAATGAGCGCCGGCAGCATATCAGGTTAGATATGGAAGGTGAGCTCGTTGAGTTGCGTTGGCAACACCAAGCGCAAGAAATGGAAGAGCAATGCATTTGTTTAGATATTTCTCGGAAGGGGATTAAAGTCAGTAGTATCAATAAGATTGAACTCTACACGCCCGTTGAAATGAACTTAACCCTCCAAAAGGATCCTCCTGTTTATATTAAGGCACGCGTGATTCGAAGTGTTAACCGAGATGCTAATTATGAGATTGCCTTGCTGTTTCAAGATTAGTCGTTGTAAATAAGGATAAGTACTATGTTGATATTGGTTGGTGGTGAAAAAGGAGGAAGCGGTAAAAGTTGTTTAGCGCAAAACCTCGCAGTCTATTTTGCTAGAGATAAAAAGGCGATTGTCTTGATGGTTGATTGTGACCCTCAACGAACAACGTCTGATTGGATTCAAGCCAGAAATACCGATCCAAGTTTGCCGGCAATTAATTGTATTCAACTTTACGGTAAAATTCGCAATGATTTACTTAGCTTGGTGCAACATTATGACTATGTGATTGTTGATTGTGGTGGCCAAGACAATCTAGCACTGAGAGCGGCCATGTCAGTTGCCGATCACGTATTGATCCCCTTAAGGCCGAAACGTCGTGACTTGAAAACAGTACCACATATGGAAGATATGCTAAGTACCTGTAAAATGGTCAATCCTAAAATGTTGGCGTCATTTGTTATTACCCAGTGCCCTGCATTACCTACCCAAGCAAAGCGTATTTTAGAAGCGAAGGAAGTGTGTGAGTCATATGGTATTAACGTATTGAATGCTGTGACCTTTAACCGAAATATTTACGATGATAGTGAAGAAAAGGGGTCGTCAGTAGTTGAAGTTGATCCTGAAGGTAAGGCTGCGCAGGAAATTATTGCTATAGCCGAAGAAGTTTTAGCTATGAAACCGGACAATAAGCATGAGTTTAACTGATCTTAAAAAGTCTGCAGTTAAACGAAAGGATGCGAAAAAAGCTGTTAATGTCGATGATTTTATAGAAGACGCGCTCAATTACGCTAAAGGTAAACCTCAAGTGGTCAGTGCGTCATCTTCAGCTTCTATTGCTGTGAAAAAAGTGAAGAAAAACTATCGACATGCTACCTTCACTTTAAATGAGCAAGCCATTAATCAACTGCAATATCTCGCCGACGAAACCAAATTAGCGAAGTCTCATATTATTCGTATTCTGCTTGATAGTGACGAAGATAAAACCCTTAAAGCAAAATTGATCCAGTTACTAAAGAAAGATTAATGGCATATTCGGGTTTAAATTCGACATTGTGGTGTAAAAAAGTACTGAAATAGACGTATATTCCCACCGTTTGTTGTTGTTTTTCTAGTCTTACGGCCTTGTTTTTACTGGCTTTCATAATTATAACGTAGGAAAATGTTATTTAGGCTAGCATTACCCTCTAACTTTCCCTATAATATGCCACCTTTTTCGGGATCCTTCGGCGACGGCCGCGGGTGAAAAATAACTCGAGCTGAAATTAATTTTGGAGTGACATATGTCTAGAGTTTGTCAAGTTACTGGCAAAAAACCAGTCGTAGGGAACAACCGTTCTCACGCAAGAAACGCGACTCGTCGTCGTTTCTTACCTAACCTTCAATCTCACCGTTTTTGGGTAGAGAGTGAAAACCGTTTCGTTAAATTACGCCTTACTCCTAAAGGTATGCGTATTATCGACAAGAAAGGCATTGATGCAGTATTAACTGATATCCGTGCTCGTGGCGAAAAGATCTAAGGAACCACCATGCGTGATAAAATTCGTTTAGTTTCTTCTGCTGGTACAGGTCATTTTTATACTACTGATAAGAATAAAAAGACTATGCCAGAGAAAATGGAAATCAAAAAGTTTGATCCTAAAGCACGTAAGCACGTGATGTACAAGGAAGCTAAAATCAAGTAATTGATATTAGTTTTAAAAGGCCCAGCAAATTGCTGGGTTTTTTTATGCCTAAAATTCAGTATCATGCTTGTACATGTTGTAGGGGATTTTAATGATAAGACTATCAAGAGCTGGCTGGAATAACGTTATTATCTATGCGGTGATGGCATTTATTCTATTGATTAACATGACGCAAAATAAGCAAGAGCAAGCGAGCGAGCAGTTAATTTCGTCAGTGAGTTTAATTGAAGATCACGAAATTATCTTAACCTTAACGGTTAATCAGTTAGTGTCAATTGAGCGCATTGGGCAAACATGGCGTTCATTGCCCAATGTTATTGCTGGTCAACCTTTAGAACAAATGATGTCCACGTGGCATGATGTGGCATTGCAATCCATTGACAAGCCAGAATATTTCGATAAAGCAAAGGCGACGATTGTTTCTGCTCTTATCGCCGGACAAAGTGATTTATACTATTTCATGTTATTGCCTACACCAGATGCGCTATTGGTTGTTAAGCAAACACCGAGTGGTGAAACATATTGGTTTCAAGGTGAACGTCAGCTATATCAGCAGCTGTTACCGGTAGCTGTTCTACAAACGCAAGAGGTCTATTAAATGCCAGAGTTACCTGAAGTTGAAGTCTGTAAATTAGGTATTTTGCCGCATATCAAAGGCCAGCAAGTTGATGACGTTGTTGTTCGGTTCTGGCAGCTACGGTGGCCAATTCCAGAAGACGTTTTAACCTTGAAAGGCCACAAAGTATTAGATGTTCAGCGTCGCAGTAAATATTTAATGTTGATTTTTGATACGGGTACCTTATTGATACATTTGGGTATGTCAGGCGCCATTCGCGTGATTTCTAATGATGTTGCGCCAATCAAACATGATCATTTCGATTTGGTTTTTAAAAATAAAAAAGTATTGCGATTAAATGATCCGCGAAGGTTTGGCGCTGTACTTTGGTTACCTGAACATCAGGATATCGATGGTGTTTTAGCTAAATTGGGACCCGAACCACTTAGTGATGAATTCAATGTAGATTATTTAATTGAGAAAGCTAAAGGGCGAAAAACACCCATTAAAAACTTCCTAATGAATAATCCTGTTGTTGTCGGTGTTGGCAATATTTACGCAAATGAAGCGCTATTTCTTTCCGGTATTTTACCGACAACGCATGCTGGCGATATTAGTAAGCGCAGATTAAGTATTCTTGTTGATACCATTAAAGCTGTGCTTGCGGCGGCAATTACTCAAGGTGGTACGACGTTAAAAGACTTTACTCAAGCAGATGGTAAGCCAGGTTATTTTGCCCAGTCTTTAAATGTTTATGGGCGTGGTGGAGAACCGTGTTTAGTCTGTGATACTGAACTTACAGAAATTAGGCAATCAAATAGAAGCTCTGTTTATTGCAAAAAATGCCAGAAAAAGTAATTGAAGAGTCTTGCGAATTGGCAACATGAGCAGTGCTAAGGTCGCTACTCATGTTTTATGAAGTGATTGGTTTATCTCTTTAATGCGCCATCAATGGCTTGTTTAACGATAGGGTCAACGAACTGACTCACATCACCGTTATGTAGGGCGACTTCTTTAACTAAGCTCGATGAGATGAAAGAGTTTTCTTCGGCAGGTGTTAAAAAAACACTTTCTAAGTCAGGACTCAAACGTCGGTTCATATTGGCAAGTTGAAATTCATATTCAAAATCAGAGACTGCCCTTAAGCCTCGAATTAAGACAGTCGCTTGATGAAATTTGGCAAAATCAACTAATAGCCCACTAAAACCAACAACCGTTACATTGGGCAAATGTTGTGTTATTTGTTCAATAAATTCAACACGTTGCTCAAGTGAAAACAATGGCTTTTTACTAGGACTTGCTGCCACACCAACAATCACTTCATCAAATAGCTTGCTACCGCGTGTGATTAAATCGGTATGGCCGTTAGTTACAGGGTCAAAGGTACCCGGATAAATAGCTTTTACTGGCATAATTTCAACATTATTTATGATTTATTAGGTTATTGTAAATGGCCGTCGTAAATTTGCCTAGTCTGATTCATTAGCTAAATGACATACCGAGCTTTTCCAGTGATGCCATCATGTGCTCATTAATTAAATTTAACGCTTTGAATGGGCGAACCATCACTTTAAATTCAATGATTTTGCCTTCGCTATCAAAGGTGATCATATCTATGCCGTTGACAAAAATACCATTAATTTCTGTCGTAAACTCTAAGACAACTTTTTGCCCTGTTTCAGGCTGAGCGTGTGCTTCAGTAATATAGGTAAATGTATCATTTAAAAAAGTATGGAAAGCAGCGGTAAGGTACATTTGAACCATTTTCTTTCCTGCTATTTGTCGATGGATAACAGGGGAGTGTAAAACAGCGTTATCAGCAATTAATTCAGATAGTGCGCTTAAATCACGTGACTTCACCACTTGGTGCCATTGTTCGATCATTATTCTTATTCCATTTTTATAGATAGTTTTATTATAGTTATTCTTATTATCTAACAGATGTCAAGATTAAGTTGATGACGTAAAAACTCTATATTTGATAATAGTTTGCTAATTTTTCCGTTAGGTATTTGTAATGTTTGAAAAAACTAGGACTTAAAGTATTTGCTCGAAAACACTTCCGTTTTATGAAGTTTTGATAGTATGATAGAAAAATTCGAGGTTGTGAGAGTAGACGAGTATTATGAAAACGCGGGATAAAATAATTCAAGCCAGTATTGATTTATTTAATGAGCACGGAGAGCGAAATGTTACAACAAATCATATTGCTGCTCACCTAGGTATAAGCCCGGGTAACCTGTACTATCACTTCCGTAATAAAGAAGACATTATCCTGTCTATTTATGAAGAATACGCACGTAAACTTCTGCTTGATACGTTTCCTATTGCCTCACCAGATATTGAACCGCTTGATGCAATTATCAACTACATGGATACAGTATTCCAAGCAATGTCTCGCTTTAGATTCTTCTACGCTAATTTACCTGTGTTGCTTGATAAGAACCCAAGCCTGCGTGAAAAATATGTAGAAGTTCAAGAGTATATTAGTAAGCAGGTAAGTGATTTATTAATCTCGCTACGCGATGTTGATATGATTGCCTTTGAAGATGAAGAATTACCCGATTTAGTTAGTGTTTTACGTATTGTGAATACTTTCTGGCTTAGCTTCTATCAAACCCAGAACTTAAACCCTGAGATTGATTCTTCGGTATTTTTTGAAGGTGTTTTGAAAATATTTGCCTTGATTCGACCATATACCACACCAAAAGCATTACCTGATTTTATTAAAGCCCGTGATCTTTATTTAAAGCGCCAAGAGGAAATGCTGACAGTCGCTTAAGTAGCGCTGTGGTAGCCACTTAGTAGTGATTGCCAATCAGATTCTTGCCAATAAAACTCGCTCAGGCGAGTTTTTTCTTTTCTAAATGAGCGTAATAGCCGATCTAAATTATCTTGTTGCCAGCCTTTATCTATAGGTTTCTGTTCCCCTCTATCAAAATCGATGAGCCAAACCTGATTTTGATTGTCGAGCAAAATGTTATGACAGTTTAGATCATCATGGTAGATGCCATGTTGATGAAAGTCCTGAATGGTTTTACCAATAAGTTGCCATTGCTCAGCTGATATGGTTTGTTTTTTTAGTATGCCGACAACATCTTGACTGTGTTGAATGCGTTCGGTAATTAAATCTGCTTGATAGGTCAAGGCATGCTTTTTAATACCAATTGCAATAGGCGCAGGGCAGGGTAATTGTAGAGCTTGCATTGTTACTAATAAATCAAATTCCCTTTTTGCACGGGTTTTCTCTATCCCTAAATAAATATACTTATCTTTGATCAGTTTGCCGATTAATCCGCCGCGATAATAGTGTTTTAAAACCCACGCTTGTTGTTGATAGTCAATAAAATAGGTTGTGCCTCTACCTTGCGCAGTTCCTACAATTGCCTGTTGTGATTGCCAATATTTGGAATTAAAAATGTCTACGCTTGGCTGATCAATCTTATTGGCATCATAAGCGAAGTAATATGATGAAGAGTCAATCACTACTAACTGACAAGGTTTTAGATTTGCACTTGGCTTCAAAATAATTGCCTTATATTTCTATTCTGCGCCTATTGTGGTGATTCCTTAATGCTGGGTCAATGGCTTCTCACCATTAAGGGTATTCAAGCTATAGATTCTCCCCCTGTTATCGGTATTGTTAATGGCAAATATCAGTACTCAGCAACTTGTCACTCATATTGATGAATTGCAATAGGATCCCTATCAAGATTTAACCTGATATTTTCAATAAATTAGCATCAAAAAATGATTTTATAATGGTTGGTTTTTGCTTGCGCCAGATCAATAAATATTCTGCTTTGCTCGGTATTATTAACTTAACAAGTATCATTGATTAGGGGTAATAAGATGTCTATTGAAAAGCATGATCTACACCACGAATTCCCAGAGTTTCATGATGAAATTCACGACTTAAAAATGAATGACGCACATTTTGCACGTTTATTTAATGAATATCATGATGTAAATAAAGAAGTGATTCGCATCGAAGAGGGTGTTGAAAACACGACTGACGAATATTTGGAGCAACGCAAGTTTAAGCGATTAAATTTAAAAGATAATTTATTCGTGATGTTAAAAAAACAAAAAGCAAAAGCGTAAACTCACAATCTTCTCTCTAAAGTAAGTTATAGCTATATGGGGCTGTTGCCCTCGACAATAATAATAAAACCATTGACCAATATTTGAAGTTACTTCAGGTATTGGTCTATTTTTTCTAATGTTGTTGCCAACGCGCCCTGATTTTCATCGACCACTTTTCTTGCGTTGTCACCTAGCGATATACGTCGTTCTTCATCTTTAAGCAAATATCCTAGATGGTTAGCTAATTGAGCAGCATAATCTCGATCACCTGTTAGCTGCACTATGCTTTGGTTTTTCGCCATTGTTTGCATAACGTCTTTAAAATTAGACATATTAGGGCCAACAATAATCGCTTTGTGGTAAAAAGCCGGCTCAAGTGGGTTGTGACCACCAATATGGCTAAAGCTGCCACCCATGGTCACAATGTCGGCTAAGGCAAATGCCGCCATAAGCTCACCTAAGCTATCAAGTAGCCAAATTTGATGTTCAGCTAATACAGTTGATTGTTCACTGCGCCTGACGGTCTGATAGGTTTGTTGACATAAATTGGCTATATCATTAAAACGCTCAGGATGCCTAGGTACGAGAATAAGTAATAAATCGGGTTGTGCTTCTAATGCTTGTTGAAAAGCATTCAATATTATTTCTTCATCGCCAGGATGGGTGCTGGCAACAAGCCAAATAGGGCGTTTATTTTGTAAATATCCAGCGAGCTCTGCTTGCTTTGCAATGGTTTGGTCTGTGAGTCTTATGTCGTACTTCAAATTGCCTGACACAATAGTTGTATCACCATCTGCGCCCAACGAGAGAAAATTTACTTGGTTGTCTTGGCTTTGACACAAGATATCATCAAAGCTTTTCAAGCATGGAGTAATCAGCCATGTAAGCTTACGATAGCTTTTCATTGAGTTATCCGACAAACGACCGTTAATGAGCTGTAGTTTAATCTTTCTGTTTTTAGCTTGAGCAATTAAGTTAGGCCATAATTCAGTTTCCATGACGATTAAACTGCTCGGTACTAATTTATTTAAAAAGAGGTGTGTTGATAGTGGATTATCAATGGGTAAATAACAATGCTGAACACGATCGCCAAAATGTTGTTTAACTTGCGCTGATCCTGTTGGAGTAAAGGTTGTAAAGGTGATGATTTTTGTTGGATGTAGGGCAAGCAGCTCAGTTACTAAGGGTTTTAATGCTAATACTTCACCTACGCTGGCAGCATGAATGACAATGCCATTTTTTTTAAAGTGATTAGGTAAAAAACCAAGTCTTTCTGCAAGTCGCGCACGGTAGGCCTTATGATTTATTGAGCGAATGAACAATGCCAACAATAAGATCGGCGTTAGCAATAAAATGACGATGCGATAAGCAAAAAGCGAGAGTTGGGCGTTCAAAAATAACTCTTGATTGGTAACTAGTGATTAATCAACAGTATAACTAAGTCTGGTAGGTATCAACAAGCGAGAAAATGTCACCGAAACTTGCTAGCATTTGCTATTATTGCATTAACTGGCAATCAAGGTTAACAAATTTGTATTTTAGTAGAGTTCTCGAATACTGAGATACATGATTTTTATATTAATATAGCGTAAAATTCCGAAAATCTGGGTTATTACAAATTATTTACAACGAGGCGGCTATGTCATCGAATTTTTATCAGTATATGCAAGGTCAAATTGATCAGGTTAAAGAAGAAGGCTTGTACAAAGACGAGCGTGTTATTACAACAGCACAACAAGCTGCCATTGCCGTTAATTCTGGTGAGCAGGTTATTAATTTTTGTGCCAATAACTACTTAGGTTTAGCAAATCACCCTGCATTAATTGAGGCCGCGAAAGCTGGCTTAGATGATCATGGTTTTGGCATGGCATCAGTTCGTTTTATTTGTGGTACACAAGATATTCATAAAACATTAGAGCAGAAGTTAAGCGACTTCTTGGGGATGGAAGATACCATTCTTTATTCATCGTGTTTTGATGCTAATGCCGGTCTTTTTGAAACGATATTAGGGCCTGAAGATGCCATCATTAGTGATGCGTTAAACCATGCATCGATTATTGATGGTGTGCGTTTATGTAAAGCTAAACGTTTCCGTTACGCAAACAACGATCTTATTGAACTAGAAGCGAGTTTAAAAGCCGCTGATGAAGCGGGTGCCCGTTATAAGTTAATCGCGACAGACGGCGTATTTTCGATGGACGGTGTGATCGCTAACTTGAAAGGCATTTGTGATTTAGCCGACAAATATAACGCCCTTGTTATGGTTGATGATTCACATGCCGTTGGTTTTGTTGGCGAAGAAGGTCGCGGTAGCCACGAGTATTGTGAGGTTATGGGGCGTGTCGATATCATTACTGGTACGTTAGGCAAAGCAATGGGCGGTGCATCTGGCGGTTATACTTCAGGGAAAAAAGAAATTGTTGAATGGTTAAGGCAGCGCTCTCGTCCATACTTATTTTCGAACTCACTAGCACCGGCAATCGTTAGCGCATCAATCCGTGTACTCGACTTACTCGCGCAAGGCGGTGAGTTACGTAAAACATTAAAAGACAATGCTCAGTATTTTAGAACGCAAATGGAAACAGCAGGTTTCACTTGTGCTGGCGCAGATCATGCGATTGTTCCTGTGATGTTAGGTGACGCTAAAGTAGCGAGTGAAATGGCTAATCGCTTATTAGCTGAAGGTATTTACGTAATTGGCTTCTCTTTCCCGGTAGTACCAAAAGGTCAAGCGCGTATTCGTACACAAATTTCAGCCGCTCATACTAAAGCGCAGTTAGACAAAGCCATTGAAGCCTTTACCCGCATCGGTAAAGACATGGGTATTATTTAGTACGTAAAGACAGGTATTTTTAGATGAAATCATTAGCTAAATTACACGCCAAAGAAGGCATTTGGATGACTGATTCGCCCAAGCCTAAAATGGGTCACAATGATTTATTAATTAAAATTAATAAAACGGCAATTTGTGGTACAGACATTCATATTTATAACTGGGATGAATGGTCACAAAAAACGATTCCTGTGCCTATGGTCGTAGGTCATGAGTATGCTGGCGAAGTTGTTGATATGGGCCAAGAAGTCAAAGGCTTTTCGGTAGGCGATCGTGTGTCTGGTGAAGGTCATATTACTTGTGGTCATTGCCGTAATTGTCGTGGTGGTCGCACACACTTATGTCGAAATACGGTAGGTGTAGGTGTAGATCGAGAAGGCTCATTTGCTGAGTACCTTGTGATTCCCGCTTATAATGCATTTAAATTACCTGATGAAATTTCTGACGATTTAGCTGCGATCTTTGACCCATTTGGTAACGCTGTTCATACTGCATTATCATTCGATTTAGTGGGCGAAGATGTTTTAATTACCGGCGCAGGTCCAATCGGCATAATGGCCGCTGCAGTGGCCAAGCACGTTGGTGCGCGCCATGTGGTGATTACCGACGTCAACGAGTATCGATTATCGTTAGCGAGAAAAATGGGTGCAACGCGCGCTGTAGATGTTAGCAAGGAAAAGCTATCAGATGTTATGGCTGAACTAGGTATGACTGAAGGTTTTGATGTTGGCCTTGAAATGTCTGGTGTACCAATGGCATTTACCGATATGTTAGAGAATATGAATCATGGTGGTAAAATAGCCATGTTAGGTATTCCAGGTAACGATATGGCCATTGACTGGAGCAAGGTGATATTTAAAGGGCTGACGATCAAAGGTATTTATGGTCGTGAAATGTTTGAAACTTGGTACAAAATGGCGAGTTTAATTCAATCAGGTTTAGATTTATCACCAATTATTACGCACCACTACTCGATTGATGATTTTCAATCAGGTTTTGATGTGATGCGCTCAGGACAATCTGGCAAAGTTATTTTAGATTGGACAAGTGAAAAATCGTAATTCGTTATAACTCGTAAAAACCTTTAAAAAAGGGGAGCCTAGCTCCCTTTTTTAATATACTGTTAATCATAATTTTGAATTTTTAGGTGATGTAATGTCCTCAACTCCCGCTGATACTTTTCAACATATTACTGCCGACACGTTAAAAACACGTTTGGTAAATGAAGAGGTTGTTATTGTTGATATTCGTGATGCAAATGCATTTGCTAATGGTCGTATTGATCACGCGCTGCATTTAACCAACGACAACTTAGGTGACTTCATCCGTGATGCAGACCTTGATAAACCAACGGTTGTTTGCTGTTATCACGGCATTTCTAGCCAACAAGCAGCACAATTTCTTGCCAGTCAAGACTTCTCAGATGTCTATTCTTTAGATGGTGGTTTTGAGATGTGGCAAACAATGTGCCCAGAGCAGGTAGAAAAATAATGATGAATGCTGAATTAACACCACTTGTTGAAGTTAATCAGCAAAATATTGCCTTGGTGTTTTGTGACTATTTGAAAAGCAAAAAGATTGCGGCTCAAGTAGCGCAATCAGATAAGGGTTATGTGATTTTATGTGATCGAGAATTGCATGATCACGCAAAGGCACTGTTTGAAGCCTTTATTCAAAACCCTCATCACGATAAATATCAGCAAGCTGCTTGGCATCAAGGCAAGGTCACAGAGCTTACTGATTCAAATGATAATTTGCTGACTGTTTTTAAACGTAATTTTCTAGCACATGCAGGTATGGTGACCTTAACGGTGTTCATCGCATGTTGGCTTGTTTATGGGCTTAGTGTTTTTGGCTTTGCCATGGATATGTTTAATAGTTTGAAGTTTTATTCGTCTTTGTCTGTCGAAAGCGTTCTTTCAGCTCCTCACCGTTTGTTTACGCCAGCATTGTTTCACTTTTCCCTGTTACATATCGCATTCAATACAATGTGGTGGTGGCAACTAGGTGGTGCAATTGAAAAAACGCAAGGTATACGCCATCTAGTACTCGTTTTTTTCGTTAGCGCTATTGTGTCTAATGTCAGCCAATTTTATGTATCCGGCCCTAATTTTGGTGGTTTATCTGGCGTTGTTTATGCTGTTGTTGGTTATGTTTGGTGGATGGGCTATTTAATGCCAGAAAAAGGACTGAATTTATCTAAGCCGGTGATCGGCATGTTACTGGTTTGGTTATTACTAGGTTTTGTCGACTTACTGCCAGTGAATGTGGCTAATACAGCACATTTAACCGGCTTGCTCAGCGGTTGCTTTTTAGCTTATTTGTATTCGATAAGACATAAGCAAGCACAGAACAAGTAAAAACAAAAAAGGCAGCTTAACAGCTGCCTTTTAGTATGATTTGGTTTAACAGCCCCTAATTATCTAACCATTGAGTAAAAAGTAATTTCTTAACTAATGGCTGGCCTGTTTCTTTCGATAGTAATTCTTTGACGCGATCTTCACACAGTTTTTGAATTTCGCTACGACCACGAATAGATTTAATTTTTTCTTCTGGTTGCTGTCCGATTACCGTAATAATCGCGTCACGCAATAATGGCGAATGATGCTCAACTAATTCTAAGTTTGATGTGCCTTCAATCATTAGCTCTACTGTTAGTCGTACAAAGCCCATTTTCTTTTGAGAAGAAACATAGTTAGTCACTATATCGGGTTCAAAGCCGTAATACGCATATTCAGCCGCTTTGGCAGAGGTTAGGCAGGATAATAGTAACAAACAAGAAATCAGTTTTTTCATAATCTAGAAACTTTGTTAACTCATGATAATAATGTGGATCATAACCTGATTTAACGCAATGGTCAGGTACTATTTACATCTAATGCTCATTAACTATCGGCAAATAGGTGTTATGCTTTAGCTAAATTGCGCATCCATTTCTTCTGTAATACTCGCCATAAAAACAGGAAGGATTTAGTTACTTCCTCTGAGTATGCTGCTAGCGCTACCCAAAATAATGGTAAATTCAGGTGGAAAGCACAGTAATAGGTTAATGGAATACTGACAATCCACATACCGATGATATCGATATAAAGACAGGCCTTGGTTTCGCCTCCTGCCCTTAACACTCCCATCGCTAGGGTCATGTTGGTTATTTTGATCCAAGCGCCTAGACCAATAATTAAGAAAACATCACTTGCAAGGGTCAAAGTTTCAGCTGGTAAATCAGCAAAAGGAATGAAAACCCAAGCCTTTGCCATGTAAAGTAAAACGCCCAGTGCAAGGCCTACCATTGGCGCTAGTGTAATAAAACTTCGTGCCGTTACCCAAGCTTCATCATATTGATCTGCCCCAAGCTTTTGCCCAACCATGATTGCGCAGGCACTAGCAAAACCAAAAAATAAAGAAATATACATGCCCTCAATAGGTGACAATAGGCTCATAACAGCCAATTCCTTTGTACCCATTTGGCCATAAATTAGTTGGTAGACAAATGTACCTAATGACCAAACGCCAAAGCTGAACATCATAGGCCAGACTATTTTAAGCAGTTTCCACCAAGGCCCTTTTTGAGAAAGAAGTTTGATGTCATCCATGTGTGGAACAATTGGGTGTAGTACTTTGATCAGTACATAAATGAGAATTAATAAATGTATGGCTCTTGATATTGTTGTTGCAAGGGCTGCGCCATCTACACCGAGCGCAGGTATCCCCAAGCCACCGTTAATTAACCAATAATTTAGTACTATGTTGATGGCAATAGCAATGGCGCTTAATACCATAGGTAGCCGAACTTGATTAATACTTCTTAAGGCGTTCTCTAACACCATAATAACGGCAATTAAGCACAGGCTTGGCATGGTGATCCATAGGTAACTTTGCCCTAAAGCTATTACCTCACTATCTTCACTACCAATGGCGATAACATCGTCGGCAAAATAGAAAAAAGCGATTACGATCGGAATCATGGCGAAGACGCCAATAAATGCCCCCATTAATACGGTGCGTCGAATTTTTTCCTGCTGTTGGGCCCCCCAATATTGAGCGACTAAAATGCCAACACCCCAAGCAAGCCCCATAATTATGACCAGTACGACAAACTGAATACGGTTACCTAAGCCAACAGCAGCAACGGCAGCATCGCCAAGATGACTGACCATCATCACGTCTACCATACCCAATAGGGTAATGAGCGTGTTTTGCAGTGAAATAGGCCAAGCCAGCTTTAAGCTCGCTTTTAGAGAAGCAGTGTTCAGCCAAGACATGTAAAGAAACGTCTCCAGAAAAATTCGGTTAATATAAAGGTTGGTGTCGTAGACTCAGATTTTCAGACTGTTATTATACGCGCTAGATAAATTTAATGTTGCTGAATATGAGTAGTTTACAACACTTATTCCCGATTAACCTAAATGCTAACTGGCAAGATACTGTTCCCGAAGCGGTGAATACGTATGTTAAAGATTGGCTGCTAGATGAAAGTTCTTTAACGGCGCGATTAAAAGCAAATGCTAAGACATTCCGTTTAGAAGTACTAGGTCAACAAATCACTTACTGTGATGAGCATGAAGCATGTGTTTATGTAAAGGCAGGTGATCGTGTATTAGTGCGGGAAGTGATTCTGTATTGTGACGACCAGCCTCAAGTTTTTGCCCGCAGTTTGTTACCATTAACCAGTTTAACGGGGGAGCAAAAAGTACTTGCCGAGTTAGGAGAGCAACCACTTGGCCAAGTTATTTTCAATTCACCAACATTGAAGCGAAAAGCACTGCAAGTTGCTAAGTTTTCCGCAACAAGTAAGTTGTCACAGTTAAACGACACGTTAGGGTTATCAAAAGAAATGGAATTTTGGGGCAGACGTTCAACGTTTTTAGTTAACAACAAACCTTTTTTAGTCGCCGAAGTTTTTCTACCCGGTGCGTTAGCCTACCAAGCTAAAAGCGAGACGACATCATGAGTTATACGCTATCTCAACGCTGGCAAGGCATAAAGCAAATTACCCGAATTGATAAGCCTATTGGTACTTATTTACTGTTATGGCCAACGTACTGGGCGCTATGGATAGCTGCTGAAGGTTTTCCTTCATTGCATTTACTGTTTGTTTTTACGTTAGGCGTGTTCCTAATGCGCAGTGCTGGTTGTGTGATTAATGACTTTGCCGATCGCAAGGTAGATGGTGAAGTAAAAAGAACCAATCAGCGCCCACTCGTTACGGGCCTTATTTCTCCAGAGCAAGCCATTTTGTTGTTTGTTTGTTTACTGGCTGCTGCCTTTGGTTTGGTCACCTCATTATCTTGGTACACGATACAGCTGTCTTTTATCGCAGTATTTTTAGCGACCCTGTACCCCTTTATGAAGCGCTACACGAATTTGCCGCAAGTTGTATTGGGCGCTGCCTTTAGCTGGGGCATGATCATGGCGTTTGCGGAAGTGATGGGCTACATCCCTTTAGCTGCTTGGTTTTTGTTTTTTGCTAACCTTACCTGGACTGTTGCTTACGATACGATGTATGCGATGGTAGACCGTGATGATGATTTACGAATTGGCGTAAAATCTACAGCGATTTTATTTGGTGAAAATGATAAGAAAATTATCGGCTTTTTGCAGATTTTAACCTTAGGTTTGCTATATAGTGCAGGCGAGCTTCTAGCGTTTGGTTGGCCGTTTCATTTAAGTTTGATTATTGCCGCGGGTTTTTTCTGTTATCAGCAAATGTTGATTGTTGATCGTAACCGTGACAAGTGCTTTGCAGCCTTTTTAAACAATCACTTTGTTGGCATGATTATTTTTGTTGCCATTTTAATCGAGTATTTCTAACAAGTAACGCTATAAACCCGATTAATCTTTCAATACAGATTGTTGTTAATGTTTTCTAAGGTAAAAGGCAACTTACGATTAAAGTTGCCTTTTTCATTTTATATCATTGATTAACGCGTAATACTTTGCAACACATCAATACTCACTAAATTACTTACTACCTTTTTAAGCGCCTGCAAGCTCGGTTCAGCCACGAGTTCGTTATCGTCTGAAACATGCATATAGCCATTGTCTTTCATCGCCATAATTAAGGCTGACTGTGCCTTTTTATCAACAAACTCAGGGGCATTAATATTATTCAAAATGGATAGTCGATTAGCGATCGATACCATGTTTTGCTCTAGCGTTTTCTTGGCAATCGGTGCTAATCGTGATGTTAACTGACTGACAATAACAAGGCGTTGCATGGTTTCGTCGATTACATCACTCATAATTTGTACATACGCTTTCATACATACATCTTCCGTTAATGACCAAAAACCTGCTTTGGTAGATTTAGCAATCCCTTGTGATGCTAATGCATTTAACACTTGGTCAATTTGCGAAGCTAATGTATCTGCGTCTTGCCATAAGAAAAACTCAGATTTAAGCAATGGCCAAATGAGTTGAACTTGTTCGACTAATTCTTGATGTGAAATTTTGTGGTGGCTATCTAAAATTCGACATACTAAAGAAGGTAATAAATAGGTATGTAGAATATTATTGCGATAATAGCGCATCTCTAAAGATTGTTTCTCATTGAGAGACAAGTAAGCGCCTAAGCTATCTTTATCAACGGTGACTTTATTTAGAGAAATTAAGTCTTTAACTAATTCATGCCCCGACTCTTCAGGAATGGTTACTAATTCACTATACGGAGCTGTTCTTGCCATCGACAAGAAAAAGTCCATTTGCGCTTCAAGCTCGCCTTGAGATAGTGCTTGGTTATCGGTTGCATGCAATATTAAACCTGTCAGTGAAACGGCGTTAAGTGCCGCACTCTTGTTGATTTTGGTCATCACCACATCACCTAAACCATTAACGGTAGGTGTTAACCAACTAGGTTTTTGTGGGTCGATAGGGTCAATATCATCTTTCCATGCAGGTACATGTTGGTTTAAATATTGGTTTAAATGAATCGGTTCGCCAAAATTGACAAAGCCCTTACCATAATTGCGTAGATTCTTAACGGCTTTTAACACACCTAAGATCGATTCATTCTTCTTTTTACTACCGCTTAATTCTTTGTGATAGGTGGCAACTTCCATAACATGTTCGTAACCAATATAAACAGGCACTAAAGTCAGCGGTCTATCAATACCACGCAGTAAGCTTTGGATTGTCATCGCGAGCATACCGGTTTTGGGAGATAGCAATCGACCTGTTCGGCTGCGACCACCTTCGGTGTAGTATTTTACCGAATAACCACGATCAAAAAGTAAACCTAAATATTCTCTAAAAATAGCGGAATATAAGCGGTTACCGCCAAAACTACGGCGAATAAAAAATGCGCCAGCTTTCCTGAAAATTGGGCCAGCAGGCCAGAAGTTTAAGTTGATACCTGCTGCGATACGCGGCGTTACTAAGCCTTGGTGATAAATAACGTAGGTAAGTAGCAAGTAATCCATATGAGAGCGATGACACGGTACATAGATTATTTCATTGCCGTCTTCGGCTGCTTGTCTTAATACATCGGTATTTTCTACGTTGATTTTGTTATACAAACGGTTAAATAACCAACCAAGCATACGTTCACCAACGCGAATCATTGATTCACGATAGTCTCCAGCAATTTCATACATCATTGCTTTAGCTTGTTTTTTCACTTTTTCAACGGGTAGGTTTTTCGATTTAGCTTCGTCAGCAATAACGCGCTTTATTGAAGGGTTAGCAAATAGTGCAGTGAACATTTGCTCACGATCCATTAAGCGAGGGCCTGTAGCAGCGATGGTTTGTCGGTGAAAATGAAAACGTGCCACACGCAATAACTTATGTGCTGTGTCTTCATCACTACCATGTTTGTCCGCCATATAACGCAAAGAAACAGGGTTTGAAAAACGAACTAAGGTATGACGACCTAAAAATAATACGATGAAAAACTTACGTAACCAATTTGGTGACTCTTGATCCGCCAAAATGGTGCCAACGTTCGCGTTATTTTTTTCAACTGTTGGCGCTCGACCCCAAGTTAAATTTACTGGAATGAGTTGAGCTTCTTGCGAACTATCTTCTTGATGCTCTTTTAGGAGGTTTAACCCTTGCTCAATAGCATTGGTTTTACCAACTGTTCGCCATTTAAATAGTGGCGTTGGTTTATCAATACAAAGTGTTCTATTAAACGTTTGACCTTTGATTTCAACATGTTCAAGAGGATCTGGGAGATTAAGCTGCTTACATGCCTTTTGTAGTGACAGAAGATCACTCGCCGATTGATGTCGAATGACATAAAAAATAGGTTTATCTGTTTTTACACTGCCTGAGGTGACAAAATCGTCAGGAACAATTTTGCATTTAACCAGTAGTTTTATCGGTAGTGTTAATAATAAATAAAATAATGAACGCAGTGCTAACATGTTGTATCGCTTTATATTATCAGAACCGATATTTTAGCACTAAGAAAAAGCTTTGTCTTTTGTTGTGATGTTAACGTTTATGTCTTTATTAAATCTCGTCATCCCGAGATGAGGGTGTTTCCAAATCTCGTCATCCCGTGATGTTTTTACACGGGATCTTTTTAAGTGGGATTCCCGCTAACAACATGCGGGAATGACGGTATTGTGAATGCGGGAATGACGGTATTGTGATGACATTATTGTTAGTACGTCAATGACATTATTGTTTACACGATCATTAACCCGCTTGCTTTTCAGCAATGTAGTTATCAATTAAACGCTCTAAAATAGCTAGTGGCACCGCGCCATTTTTCAGCACAACATCATGAAAATCACGTAAATCAAACTCATCACCTAAGGCATTTTGTGCTTTAGTTCTCAGCTCTAAAATTTTCATCATGCCTGTTTTGTATGAGGTTGCTTGACCTGGCATAACGATGTAACGCTCAATTTCCGAAATTACGTCACTTTCTGCCATACCTGTATTGGCTTTCATGTAGTTAATTGCTTGCTCACGTGTCCAGCGTTTAGCGTGAATACCGGTATCTACCACTAAGCGCACTGCTCTAAATAATTCAGCTTGTAGTCGGCCAACATTATCTAGCGGGTTGTCTTGAAAACCTAGCTCCCAAGCAACTTGTTCTGTATAAAGCGCCCAGCCTTCAGTGTAAGCGGTAAATGGCGACATTCGTCTAAATAATGGCATGCCCTCTAATTCCATCGCGATAGCAATTTGGAAGTGATGGCCTGGAATACCTTCATGGTAGGCAAGGGTGCGCATGCTGTATTTTGGCGTCGCTTTAATGTCATATAAATTAGCAAAGAAACGACCTGGTCGTGAACCGTCAATTGCAGGTTGTTGATAGTAAGCACCTGGTGAAGTTTTTTCTTTAAATTCAGGAATACGCACAACTTCCATGCCTGCTTTTGGTCGAATTCTAAAGGCATTGTCGATGTCTGCTTCTATTTCGTCTAAGATTTTTTGATAATCTTCAAGGATTTGCGCGCGACCTTCGTCAGAATCTGCATAGTACTGACTTTCATCGGCTGCAAGTTCATCAATTGCGGCGGTAAAACCATTACTTGCGTTGTAGCCCTCGCTAGCCAGAATTGTCAAAATTTCACTTTGAATACGATCAACTTCCACTAAACCAGTTTGGTGAATTTGGTCAGGCGTATAATCGGTCGTTGTAAAAAATTTCAACGATTGACGATACGCTTCATCACCTTGTGGCAATCGCCAGAAACCATCGTCAGTCGTCGCTTTGGTCGCTAGTTTTGTGAAGTAGTCTATAAACAGTTGATAAGCAGGATGTACGAATTGAGTAATGTTTTCCTGTGCTGAAGCTAAAATTCTACCTTTTTCTTCTGCAGGGAAATCTTCTGCTTCATCAATTTTACGTTCAAGTGATGTATAGAGAATGTTTTCTTCTACCGGCGTTTCAACAAAGGTAGTCATTTCCTCTAATACACGATCAATGACAAAACGTGGAGGGATGATACCTTTGTCTTCTCTAATTTTTAGCCCTTGTAGGTTTTGCTCAAACTTTACTTTGACTTTTTGTAGGCGAGATAAATAGTTTTCTGCGTCTTCAACATCGTTTACTTGATGCTGTGCTTCCATAAAACTTGGATAACCATTTTGTATACCGAACAATTGGTTAACTGGGTAATTATGGTATCGAAATGCCTTCGCTGTGTCGGCAAATTCAAGCAAATACAAGGCAATTTCTTTTGATAATTGGTCATCTTCGCTTAAGTCTTCATCTTGGTAAGTTAGCAATGTTTGATGAATTTGCTCTACTTGTGCAAAAAGTTCATCACCTTTTTCTGGGCGGTCATCATCAAGTTCAGCATTATGACCTTTAATGCCCATCGACTCTAAAAAGCCAAGTGATGTTAAGGTTTCAGGGCTATCAAATGCCATTTTTACCATGGTACGGTCGAGAAACGCTCTAAACATAAATGGTTTTTGGGCATACCATTCATGGGCGGCAAAACTGCCGGCCAAGACAACCACTAGTAAGAGTAGCTGACCAAGACGTTTAAATATTGTTTTTATCATCTTGTTTTCCTTGTGTTTATTTTTACTTTATTACGTTAACACGTGCCCTGAATTAGCACTAGTCGTAAGCCATTTTCTAAAGAGGATAATTGTTAGTAAATATAACGCTTGTTTTTGGCGTAACTTTTAATCGGGATTTAACGTAAATTTGATGTACTTTAATTGTTAATAAGCCTAAAGTATTTACTATAATTACTTTATGGTTAAAGCACTTAGTAAGCAGATGAATATTTTCAAATCGTTATTCTTGGTAGCCATATTTTTTCTTTGTTGGCTAGGAGGGGCTAATGGGTCTCTCGCGCAAAACTATGCAGTTGAACAAATAGAGGTTCAACCGTATCAGCAATCAATTACCCGAACAGGCCGTTTAGGCTTTAAGAAAACGGCTAATTTATCGTTTAAAGCAAGCGGATACCTTGATTATTTAGCGGTAGATGAAGGTGACTACTTTGAAAAAGGTACGCTATTGGCTGCCCTTGATAATGAAGAATTAAAAGCGGAAAAAAACCGTCGTTTCGCTGAGTTAATGCAAGCTAAAAGAGAATATAATCGTGCTAAGGATTTATTCGAAAAAGAGCTTAATACAGAACAAGAATTAGATTTGGCACAAACAAATGTTGAAACCATTCGTAATGTTTACCAAGCAGCCTATTACAATCTAGAAAAAGCGAAAATTTTTGCCCCCTATAACGGCGTGGTGTTAAGCCGCCATACCGATCTTGGCGAATTACAGTCTCCTGGTACTCCTGCATTGAGTGTTGCCGCGCTAGAAAAAAACTGGGTGGTAAAAATAGCACTAACCGATAGCGAAATTTCACAAGTAAGGCTAGGTCAACAAGTCGATGTATTACTGCCGAGTTTAGGTAAAGTGATTGGTGAAATTAGTAAAGTTCCGATGATGGCCAATACGGCAAATAACTTGTTTTTAGTCGATGTTTTATTGCCAAAATTAGTACTTGAACAAGGTGTCGTTGCAGGGCAAATTGCTCAAGTAACTATTGATATTGCTTCTAACGACTCGGTATATCGTTTACCAATTGACGCTTTGGTTGCGATAGATGATAGTGGTGAAGCTATTATTATGACTAAATCTGGTGATAACGTGAGTCATCAGTCATTTCGTATTTATAAACTCGATAACCAATATATTTACTTAACGGCGACCAGCAACCAGCCAAAACTTGAGGTGGTTGTTCGTGGATGGCAACATTTAGATGTGGTGAAGTAGCCCATGAAGTTACCTTTAGTTGCCTTAAAAAACGCGCAATTTACGCTGACCGTTATTATTTTAATGGTGCTTTTGGGCCTTGTTTCTTATCTCACGATGCCGCGCTCGGAAGATCCGCAATTTGATATGCCGATCACCTTGTTGGAGATTGTTTATCCTGGCGCGTCTCCAGCAGATATCGAAACCTTAGTGGTTGACCCTATTGAAGCGTCATTTTCTGAAATTGAAAATATCAAAAAAATTGAAGCGCAAATCAAAAATGACGGTGCTCGTATAGAAGTTACCTTTATTTATGGTGTTGATGCTGATTTATCTTATGACCGCATTAAACAAGCGGTTGCCGAAGTAAAGCCGACCCTACCAGAAGGTATTCAAGAGCTATTAGTCTTAAAAGCGACGCCAAAGAGTGTCGCGGTGATGCAACTAGCGTTGTGGAGTGAGCCAACTGATTATAAATCAATGGAGTTTTACGCTAAGCAGTTAGAGAAACGCTTAGAGGCGATCCCTTCGGTACGAAAATCTGATATTTGGGGCTATCCACCGCAAGTGGTTGCTGTCGATTTAAATTTAGACTTGCTTCAGCACTACGGTATTGGTGTAAATGATGTGAATTCAGTATTGCAGGGTAGGGCTCTGAATATTACGCCAGGATTTGTTGATGCGTCGAGCCGTCGTTTCAATGTAAATACCAGTGGTAACTTTACAGATGTTGAGTCGCTGAAAAATACGATAATTGTTACTAACGATGAGTATGTTTTACGACTAAAAGATATCGCTCAAGTGAGCGAAACCAATTATGAGCCGTCATATTTGGCGTATTACAATGAAAAACCGGTTATTTTTATCACTGTTGAGCAAAGAGAAAATACCAATATTTTTGATCTCACTAAAGCGATTGATGATGAGATAGCTTTGTTTAAAGAAAGTATCCCGAAAGATATTCAAATAGATGCATTATTCAAGCAGGCGCAAAGTGTTGAATATCGTGTAAACGGTTTCTTTGACAATTTAATTCAGGGCTTGGTGCTTGTTGGGGTTATGTCGCTGATCTTTTTAGGTTTGCGTGAAGCGCTAGTCGTTGTCTCTGTTATCCCGTTAAGCTTTATGATCGCCATTGGTTGGCTGGATATGAGTGGCTTTGGTTTACAGCAGATGTCGATAGTCGGCTTGATCATTGCGCTTGGTTTATTGGTTGATAACGCGATAGTTGTTACTGAAAGTATTCATCGAGAAATGGCTAAACCGGGCACAACCAAAATGAAAGCCTCTGCTCAAGGGGCTAGTATTGTAGGTTGGGCTATTACTAGTGGCACAATAACGACGATGTTTGCCTTCTTGCCGATGTTGATGTTATCGAGCTCTACCGGTGATTTTTTACGTTCAATGCCGGTTACCGTTGTTCTAGTATTATTCGCGTCTTTATTGTTAGCGTTAACGCTTACTCCACTACTAGCGCGTTTAACGTTTAGTCAAAAACCCAGCAAGATTAAAACCTTGCAAGTGTATCTAAATCGTTTTGCGGAAAATATTTATGCGCCTGTTTTAGTGCAACTGATTCGATTTAAGTACATTGTCTTAGCCGTTGGTATTATTGCGTTAGTCGGTATGTTTTCAGTATTTGGCCAAGTAGGCGTCAGCTTATTTCCCAAAGCAGAAAAGCCTATGGTAATGGTGGATATTGAAATGCCCGCTAATACGGCATTGCAAGGCACTAATGAGGTCATGCAGGCGGTAGCTAAGCATATTGATAGCTTTGATTTTGTTGAAAGTATTGGATTGAATGTTGGCTCTGCTAACCCTCGAATATATTACAATCAAGTGCCGAAACGTGGTGTGTCTAAATATGGGCAAATTGTTGTGGTCTTAAATGACTACAAAGAAGACACCATGAGCAACTTTGTCGGTGATTTACGAAAGGAGTTCGCTAATTGGCATCAGGCAAAAATTACCGTCAATGAATTCACACAAGGGCCTGTCACTGACAAACCGGTAACCGTGCGCTTGATGGGTGAAAACTTAAAAGATCTCGAGCGAGTAGCGAAAGACGTTGAAGCCTTTATGATAAAACAGCAAGGCATGATTAATGTTGATAACCCAATTGGCGAAGCGAATACCATCGTTAATATGGCGATTGATTATGAAAAAGCCGGCTTGGCCAACGTCAATATTCAAGGGTTAGATACGACATTACAAACGGTGCTTTCTGGCGCGTTTGTTGGCTGGTTTAACGATCCTAATGGTGAAAGTTATCCTATTGTTGTTAGAAATCAATCACCTGAAGTTGAGAGTTTTGACAAGGTGTATATCAGCAATATTCGCAATGAGTTATTGCCGTTGAGCCAAGTAGCCGATATTCAACTCATGAAAGGTCAGCCAGAGTTCTTCCATTATCAAAAGCTAAGAATGGCAAAAGTTTCAGCGGATGCCGACACCGGATATTCAATTAATGAATTAACGGTGCAAGTTGTAAATTATTTAGATAACTACGATATGCCAATAGGCATGAGCTACAACTTAGGGGGAGAAGAAGAATCTCGCCAAGAGAACTTTGCTGGCTTGTCACAAATATTGTTAGTCACGGCAATAGGTATTTTTGCTATTTTGGTATTGCAGTTCCGCTCTATTTTGCAGCCGATGATAATTTTTACCTCGATTCCATTTGCAATTGCAGGTAGCGCTATTGGCTTGTTTTTAACAAATAGTTCGTTTTCTATGATGGCGTTTATCGGCTTAATTAGTTTATTCGGTATTGTCGTTAATAACGCGATAATTTTAATTGATACAGCCAATCGAAATTTATTAACTGACGACGATAAAGTCAACGCAATAACCCAAGCCAGTGCGACTCGATTCACCCCTATTTTATTAACAACGTTAACGACCATTGGTGGTTTATTACCGTTAACCATGTTTGGTGGTAGTTTATGGCAGCCTTTAGGCATAGTTATCATTTCAGGTTTATGTGTATCTGCGCTATCAAGTTTTTTCTTGGTACCCGTATTAACGGAGCTATTTACCAAAGCTAAAAATATGGACGAATAAATGGAGTATGTAGGGTTTATTGGTTATGCCCTTGCTGGGCTAGCGTATGTTGTTTTTGCCTTATTATTATTTGCAGCTCGCAATAATAGTTTATTGGCGCTTTGGTTAATTGGTTGTGTACTGATAACAGCGGGTGCCAATGTCGTTGCTGCTGCACAAATTGAATTTGGTTATAGCCTATTATGGGTAATGGCGATTGATACGATAAAAATTGCGGCTTGGTCAATCCTCATTCTTAGCTGTAACGTAGAATTTAAGTCTTTTTCTCAGTTATTAAAAAACCACTATGTTAGGCAATACATTGTTATTTGGAGTGCACTGACACTTTGCTGTTTTGGCTTAACCGTCGGCGCTGGACTTTCTACAAGTTATCTATTCCTATTGTTCATCATGCTAAATTTATGGAGTTTAGTGCTACTCGAACAACTTTATCGAAGCTCTACCGGTGAAGTTCGATGGGCTATCTGGCCGCTGGTTATTGCTGTAGCGGCGTTATCTCTTTTTGATTTCGTTATTTACGCACAAGCATCAATGCTCGGGCAGCTTGATTTTGACTTTTGGTATAGCCGTGGTTTTATAGCTGTTATTGTTGCACCACTTCTACTTATTAGTACGCGCCGTATCCAAAACGGACAAGTACGCGTGTTTGTTTCGCGTAATGTTGTTTTCTATTCCTCAATGTTATTAATTGCAGGTTTATATCTACTCGTTATGGCTTTTGCCGGCTATGCCATTAATTATTTTGGTGGTGAATGGGGGCGATTGATTTCGGTTTCATTTCTCGTGTTAGGTGGGGTAGTACTTGCCGCACTTTTGATGACAGAAAACCTCAGGAAGCAAGTAAAGGTATTTATTACTAAAAACTTTTTCGCCAATAAATATGAATATCGCGAGGAATGGTTAGAGCTTATTGAGCAGTTAGAAACAACCAGCGCTGAGTCGCCACACCAAATGGCGTGTGAGATTGTTCGTAAAAAAGTTAATGCTGAGAGTATCATGCTGGTTAAGGCGATTAACTTTCGCGAAGGAGAAATTAAATATCAGCAAGATTGGGTTGAATATGAAGTGGAAGATTTTCAACAAAACTTAGCCGACATTTTGCTTTATTTTAAAAATCAAAGTTGGCTTATCGATATTTACGAATATCAGAAATCGCCAAATTTGTATGAAGGGCTGTTCTTAAATCAATCATGGTGTCAGCAACAAAAGCTTAGCTTGGTTATTCCGCTATTTGTTGGTAAAGCATTTTATGGCTTGTTTTTAATTGGCGAGCGTAAAGAGCAAAAAGCGTTGAATTGGGAAGATCGTGATCTTATTTTTGCTATTACTAAACAGCTAACAAACTATATTTCGCTGAACGAAGCTAATGACAGGCTTGCAGAATCAAAGCAATTTGATGCGTTTAACCGTATGTCTGCTTTTCTTGTTCATGATCTTAAGAATGTGCAGGCGCAACTTGCCTTGATAAATGCGAATGCCGTTAAGCATAGAGATAATCCCGCTTTTATAGACGACGTTTTTGAGACGGTGGAATCGGCAACTACCCGGCTAGATAAAATGCTTAATCAGCTACGAAATAAGCAAGCGATGGGCGCCGATAAATCGACAGTCAATGTTGTTAATCTGATTGAAAAAGTGGTTAAGCAGTGTAACGTCAGAAAACCCAAAGTAGAGTTTTTAGAGCATTCAAATATAGAGATGTTTGTCGATGGTGAAACACTCTCCTCAGTGCTGAATCACTTGATTCAAAATGCACAAGAAGCATCAGAATCAGATGAAAAAGTTAATGTGCTGTTACGTTGTCACGATGGTATAGTAGATATTACAATTGAAGATCATGGCAGTGGCATGACGGAAAGTTTTATTGAAAATCGCTTATTTAAGCCGTTCGATACAACAAAAGGCAATGCTGGTATGGGGATTGGCGTATACGAAGCCAAACAATTTGCGGAGAGTTTATCTGGTCAACTTGTGGTAACAAGTAGGCCAGGTGAAGGAAGTAAATTTTCTATTCGTTTACCGAATAGCGCATAAGAATAAATAAAAAGGTTACAAGTATAAACATGGAAAAAATACTGATCGTAGATGACGACAAAGGCATTCAAAAGCAGCTTAAATGGAGCTTATCTGACTATGATGCAGCGTTAGCTGATGATCGTGAAAGTGCTATAGCCGCCGTAAGACGTTTTGAACCTAAAGTAGTGACGTTAGATTTAGGCTTGCCGCCAGATGAAGCTAACGCATCAGAAGGGTTAGCGTGCCTACAAGAAATATTAACTATTGCCCCTCATACTAAAGTGATTGTTATTACAGGTAATGACGATAGAACGAATGCATTAAAGGCAATAGCGGCTGGTGCCTACGATTTTTATCAAAAACCAATTGACCAAGAAGTCATTGAAGTGATTGTTTCTCGCGCTTTCACGCTTGCTGCGATTGAAGCTGAAAATCATAAAATGCGCTCAGTTGCCGGTAGCGATATAGGCATTATCGGCAACAGCGCGCCAATTGAACGCTTAAGAATGATGGTAAAGCGCATAGCGCCAACGGCGATTACCGCGTTATTACTCGGTGAAAGTGGTACAGGTAAAGAAGTCACCGCAAACGCCGTGCATTTAGCAAGTGATCGTAAATCTAAACCTTTTATTGCAATTAACTGTGCATCTATTCCAGAAACCTTATTAGAAAGCGAATTATTTGGCTTTGAAAAAGGCGCGTTTACCGGCGCGCATAAAACGACAAAAGGTAAAATAGAATGTGCTGAAGGCGGTACATTATTTTTAGATGAAATTGGCGATATGCCATTTAATCTGCAAGCTAAGCTACTGCGCTTTTTACAAGAGAAAAAGATAGAGCGTTTAGGTGGCAGGCAAGAAATTTCTGTTGATGTACGCGTTGTTTGTGCAACCAATCAAAACCTACAAGAAATGGTGGCAGATAAAACCTTCCGTGAAGATCTATTTTATCGTGTTAGTGAGTTTACCCTTGATATTCCACCACTGAGAGATCGTGAAGAAGATATCTTGATACTTGCCCAATACTTTTTAACCTTATATGCCCAAGAATATAATTCAAAGGCTAAAGGGTTTTCTGAAGACGCAATAAAAGCGCTAAGAAATCATCAGTGGCCGGGTAATATTCGTGAGCTTCAAAATAAAGTGAAAAGCTCCGTGATCATGAGTACTGGCGTTCAAGTAACGGCGTTAGATTTAGGTTTTTTTGATGAAGTGAATGACGATTATACGTTAGATTTAAACTTGCGCGTTGTACGTGAATCTGCGGAAACTATCGCCATACAAAAAGCTTATGCGCTCTCAGAAGGTAATATGTCTAAAACGGCTGAGTTATTGGGCGTTACAAGACCTACCTTGTATAGCTTGATTGAAAAATATAACTTAGAGATAAATGCATAGTAGTGTGTCATTCCCTAGCGGTTTTATAGGGAATCATGTAATTCGTCATTCCGTAATGTTTTTGTACGGAATCTTTGTAACTTAATAGTGACGCACTTACAAAGCGATGAATAATTAATAAAGTTTTGAGAGAAAAATAAATGAAAGTAACAGTTTTTGGTATTGGTTACGTTGGGCTTGTTCAGGCTGCTGTATTGGCGTCTGTCGGCCATGATGTGATGTGTGTTGATATTGATGCAAATAAAATAGAGAACCTTAAAAAAGGTATTATTCCAATTTATGAGCCAGGTTTAACACCACTAGTTGAAGAAACCTACCAAAGTGGCATGTTGAAGTTTACAACCAATCCTGAAGAAGGTGTTTCACATGGCCAAATCCAATTTATTGCGGTAGGAACCCCGCCAGATGAAGATGGCTCAGCTGATCTAAAATACGTTTTAGCAGTAGCGGAAACGATTGCCTCTTATATGGACTCACCAAAGGTTATTATTGATAAATCTACTGTACCTGTGGGCACGGCAGATAAAGTATCTGCAAAGGTCGCATCGGTATTAGCGTCTCGTAAAGTTGATATTGACTATGATGTGGTATCTAACCCAGAGTTCTTAAAAGAAGGAGCTGCGGTTGGTGATTGTATGAAACCAGATCGCATTGTGGTTGGTACAGAAAATGAAAATTCTCGTAAGGTTATGCGTGAGTTATACGCGCCATTTAATCGTAATCACGATCGTATGATATTTATGGATGTACGTTCTGCTGAATTAACTAAATATGCAGCGAATTGTATGTTAGCGACAAAAATTTCATTCATGAATGAAATGTCAAACCTTGCGGAATTACTTGGCGCCGATATTGAAGCGGTTCGTCACGGTATTGGCTCTGATTCTCGCATTGGCTATCAATTTATTTACCCTGGCTGTGGTTACGGTGGCTCGTGTTTTCCTAAAGATGTTCAAGCATTAATTCGTACGGCTAATGGCATAGATTACCAACCTTCGATTTTAGAGGCAGTTGAAAAAGTTAATTACGCCCAAAAACAGAAGCTTTTTGAAAACCTTAATGACTATTTTGATGGTGACTTAGCTGGTAAAACTGTCGCTGTTTGGGGCTTATCATTTAAACCTAAGACAGATGATATGCGAGAAGCATCTTCAATCGAACTTATGAAAGCTTTATGGAAGGCAGGTGCAAAAGTGCAAGCATATGATCCTGAAGCAATGGAAGAATGTCAGCGTATATTTGGCGCTCAACAAGGCCTTGATTTAGTCGGTACCAAAGAATCAGCATTAAAAGGTGCTGATGCTCTTGTTGTATGTACAGAGTGGAGCCAGTTTAGAGCACCAGATTTTGATTTAATTGAAGCAATGCTAAATCATAAGGTTATTGTCGATGGTCGTAACTTATACGATCCGCAACTACTAAAAGATCGTGGCTTTGCATACTACGGTATTGGCCGTGGCGATAGTGTTAAAAAGGCAGGCTAATGAAGTATCTCGTAACTGGTGCCGCTGGCTTTATTGGTTTTTATTTGACTAAACGCCTATGTGAAGCAGGCCATGAGGTTGTAGGTATTGATAATTTGAATGATTATTACGATGTAAACCTTAAACATGCAAGGTTAAAAGAGCTCGAAATATATCAAAACTTCCGTTTTCAAAAGCTAGATTTAGCCGATAGAGAGGGAGTTGCTAAGTTATTTGAAGCTGAACAATTTCAGCGTGTTATTCACTTGGCAGCACAGGCCGGTGTTAGGTATTCACTTGATAACCCGATGGCTTATGCCGATTCAAATCTCGTAGGCCATCTAACTATTTTAGAAGGGTGTCGACACCACAATATTGAACACTTAGTTTATGCATCATCTAGCTCTGTATACGGCTTAAATAGTAAAACCCCGTTTTCAACGTCTGATAGCGTTGATCACCCAATTTCTCTCTATGCGGCGACGAAAAAATCAAATGAGCTTATGTCCCATACCTACTCCCATTTGTATGGTATTCCTACAACTGGCTTAAGATTTTTTACTGTTTATGGCCCGTGGGGCAGACCTGATATGGCGTTGTTTAAATTTGCCAAGCTAATTACTGAAGGGAAACCTATTGACGTATATAACAACGGTAACCTAAGCAGAGACTTTACTTATATTGATGATATTGTTGAAGGTATTATCCGTATTCAAGATGTTATCCCTCAAAAAGACGAGAATTGGACGGTAGAATCAGGATCGCCAGCACAAAGCTCTGCGCCTTATAAAGTTTATAACATAGGTAATGGTAATCCAGTAAAGCTAGAAAGCTTTATCGATTCACTGGAAAGCGCGCTTAATATCAAAGCACAGAAAAATTATATGCCAATGCAACCGGGCGATGTTTATAAAACATATGCAGATGTTGATAACTTATTTGAAATAACTGGCTTTAAACCGAATACTTCGATTGAAGCTGGCGTAACTAAGTTTGTGGATTGGTATCAAGCTTTCTATAAAGCGTAAATAAGTGTCTATATTTTTTACAATGATCGTGTTGAAGAATAAACGATCTTTATTTTTCCCTTGTAAAACAGCGGCTTGAAAAGTTGGCGCGGTGTATGCATTAACAGGTCAGAGCGTAACAAAATTAAAAAAGGTTTTATTATGAAAGGATTATTCAAGTTAAGTGCAGTAGCTGCATTAATGTTAAGCACATCAGCTTTTGCAGGTGTAGTAACAATTGATCAGGATCAGGACGGTGATAGCGGTACTAATGGTATCACAATCTCGGATATGGTAACTGAAAGCTATCAAGCTGTTTCATATTATGTAGATGCTGACGGCGACGGTTTTGTTGAAGACGGTGACTTTGTTTTTGACTTCGGTTTAGGAATTGACATTACGGGTTTCACGCCAGATGCATTCGGCAGTAACTATGGTGACACATGGAAATTACAGGCTGATTACCTAATTTATGGTGAGGCTATCGTAACAAACTTTGATGCAACTATTTTAGGTGCTGGTGTTCTAGGTTCAGCTGATGGTATCTACAACGATTTCGGAACAACTGACCTACCTCTTTTAGGTACGACACCAAATGAAAGCTTAGCAGCTAACATCTTAGACGGTATGATCAATTTATTTGTTGTTGAACTCGACGGTAATGGTAATGAAACGGGCAACAAAATGTTAGGTGCAAGCTACGACGTAAACAGTTTAGTGCCTAACACTATTAGCAACATTGTTTTAGATATGAAAGCATCTGGTACTTATGCAGCTGACGATTTATTTTACAACTATGCAGGCGATGAGTTTAATGACGCAGTTGCTATGGGCGGTATTTGGGAAGGTACTTTAAGTAGTCAATTCCGCACAGATGACGTATTAGGTGTTAATGCTCCAGTACCTGGTCAATGGCAATATGCAGATAATGCTAATGGTGGTACTGTTAACGACCTTAACAATTTAGCACCGTTTGGTAAAAACGCGACTCAAGTAACAGCTATGGGTAATGGTTGTCCAGATGGCACTTTCGGTGGTTGTGTTGGTAATCCTGCTACAGATGGTGTAAATGGTATTCCTGCTGAAATTACAAACAAGTGGAGAGATGTGCGTGATACGATTCGTGCAGCTGGTGAAGATGACCAAGGTAATTCGTACGACTTACTAGCACGTTCTACAACATTAGGTTCACGACTAGTGCAAGATGTTCCAGAGCCAACTTCAATTGCGCTATTAGGTTTAGGTTTATTAGGCTTAACTGCAGCGAGACGCAGAAAAGTTAAATAATCGTCAGTTAATTGAAAGTATTTGAAAATCCAACGCTAATGCGTTGGATTTTTTTTTGTGAACAAGTAATATGAATTATCTAATGCGAATGGATTGGCTTTATTTATGAGATCAATTAAAAGAACTTCAAGTGTTGCAATTATTTTAGCGTTTATGATGGCATGCACACCTAATAAATCAGAAAATGAATATGCTATAGATGCGAAAGAAAATATTTCTGACCCTAAAACGTCGATACTAATATTAAAAAGTGGCCTTTCTAAATATCCTAATTCTGCAAACCTACGAAAGGCGTTGGGTGATTTATATTTAACCCAGGGTATGGGAGCAGAAGCTGAAAAGGAATACACCACTTTCATCACATTAACGCAGGATATTAACCCTGTCTTTCATAATTTATTAAAATCTTATGACTTACAAGGGAAAAGTGAAGAACTAATATCAGGCACTCAACAATTACCTCAATTAAGTCAAGATAATCAATATATAGCTTATTTATATGCTGCTCTAGGTTATATAGCCGAATCAAAGGAAGAGCAAGCTAACGATATGCTCGAACAATTAAACGACTTATCGGGTGAATCAGTATACCAAGGAATCGGAAGTGCTTTCTCTGAATTAAAAAGTGAAAATACTTCAGCTGCTAGTGCGATACTCAATGAGATTATAGAAAGTAATCCAGAATTATCAGAAGCTAAGTTTTTTCAAGCCCAACTAGCATATATTACCGGTGAATATGATCAAGCAATTGAGCTACTCAGAGAATACCAAACAAGCTTTATCAATGATCATCGCGTGTCATTTGTTATAGCCAAATCTTTGTTAGAGTTAGAAAAGGATGAAGAAGCTGAAAAAGAATTAAGTGGGATTATTAGTGTTTACCCAAATCATCCTTTAGCAAATAACCTTATTGGCGTTAGTCGATATAAACGCGGCGATTTTGTGTCTGCAGAATCATATTTAACTAAAGCACTTCAAAATGGTCTTGACGATGACGGCAGCCGTGTTCTTGCTGGAGTTAGTGCCTATTACCAAGCAAAATATGAGATTGCGTACTCATACTTAATCTCTGTGAAAGATAAAATTTCGCCAACTCACCCTGCATTGAAGTTGTTAATTTCTTTAGAGATGATGAACGGTAATGTTGACGAAGCCGAAAAGTTGGTGGCATTGGTTGAAGCACCTAGCAGCGACGATGATGCATATTTTATAGCGAAAACCGGATATGAAATGCTAAAAAAAGGTGATAAAGCGGCGGCAAAAACCAGTTTAGATAAGCTTGATGAATATCAAAGTTCTGATGTTAAGCTATTATCACAAAAGGCACTTATTCAACTTGCATTTAATAGTGAAAATGCAATTGATACACTTGAACAGGCTATTCTGCAAGAACCAACATTGGAACATGCTAATGTTTTTTTAATCAATGCTTTCACTGCAGAAAAAAAGTATGATCGAGCGATAAATGCTGCAAAAGAATGGCAAAAACATGCTCCTGATAGTCAAGTCGCGACGCTTATTTTAGCGAGCCTTTATCGAAAAACTAACAATCAAGAACAAGCGTTAAGCTTATATAAAGAAGTTTATGAGCAAGACAATCAGAATATTCAATATTTAGTTTACTCTCATGAGATCTCCCTTAAAAGCGGTGACTTTGATAAAGCGCTAAATTATTTAACGGCGGCACTTGATATCCAACCGGGAAATGCTCAGTTATTGAAAAGTTATGTTTGGTTAACAAATGCGCTTTCACTTCAAAAAGATGCTGTTACTTACTTTGCTAATATGCCAGCTGAGGCCAAAAACAATCCAAATGTTAAGCTATATGAAGCTCAGGCACTTTTTAATGACGGTCAATTTTCATCAGTCATTGCATCGTTGGGGCAAGAAAAACCAAGTAGAGAGTTTACATATAGTAAAGAGTATTGGATGTTGCTTGGCCAAAGCTATGTTCAATCAAAAGAACAAGACAAAGCTGAGAATCACTTTAAACTTTGGGTCGAATATGAACCTAATATAGCAGAGTCATGGTTAGCTTTAGGCATGTTTTATGAATTTAGTGGTGATTTAAACAAAGCTAAACAGGTATTTAATGATGCAGTGAAGGACAATCAAGACTCTTTTGTTTTAAATATAAGGGTTGGTGAGTTTGCATTAGAAGATAAAAACTTAGAGAGAACTAAAAGTATTTTAAATAAATTTTCGGACAATAAAGCTGATTATTTATACCGAGGACTGAACGGAAGAGTACTTCAAAGTGAGCGTAAATTCAATGACGCCCTTCCTGAACTTCTGGCCTATTATTCGGTCTTTCCAACGTCGAAATATGCGACATTAATTGCAGCTGCCTATATTGACAACAACGACTTATCAGGTGCTGAATTATTTATTGATGAGCATTTGAATGGCTCTCCGGAGGATACGGCTATACTATCTTTCATTGCTACTGCTTTGATGACTGTTGACGCTGATTTGTCGCTAAAATATTATGATGTATTGCTAGCGGTACAGCCTAAAAATGTCATCGCGTTAAACAATGCAGCATGGCAACTATATGAAAAAAATCAATTGCAAAAAGCCGAAGAGTATATTGATACTGCATTAAGCTTGGTTGCCAAAAGCCCAGATATTTTTGATACGGCGGCAATGATTAAATTAAAAAATGGAAAATTAGAAGAAAGTAAGCAATTGATTACCAAGGCTAGAAAGCTTGCGCCACGAAATAAACAAATTGAAGAACATTATGATTTAATTTTTAAGTGACTTTAGCTTCATTTCTAAGTTTAACGAAAACTTATTGTTATAAATACGAGTCATTATCTGCTGATAACTATCAGTGGATAATGACTTTTTATATCGAGCATCTCCCACTAAAAAGTCATAAACTATAAAACCTTGCTTTCTGTAGTGTTCTATCGCAAGTGAATGCACAAGCATCCCTAGTTGTAACTTAGCATGTTGGTCGTAATTTATTGCTGATAAATAGAAATTGATATTTTGCTGATAAATGTAATTAACTAATACGGCTATTGGCCTGCCATCTAAAGACAGGGTAGCCAATTGTGAAAAATCAGATTCTAAGCATGCTTTAAAGTATTTCAGAAACACAGGGTTGTTAAAACCACTTGGAGTTTTAGTGGAATCCCATTTTTTCTTATGCTTTTCACTAATAAATGGGAGTAAGCCTAGTTTCTTCGTTTTATCGCTAATAATTTCAAAACCTAAATCGCCTTTGCTCTCAAGTAAACGTTTAGTTTTATTTATCTTTTGCCGAGTATTTCTTGATGGTATTTCTTCTAGATAGTCGTTATTTATTTCGTTGAAATTCACTAAATAGCCTTGGTCAGCTAAAAGAGTCTCTGTGCTATAACCATTAATTTTTTGGTATCTATTATCGTTGGACATACCAATGATAAGTTCATCAAACTGGCTTGATGAAGCAATAAAACGTTGAAATGATTCAGCGACCTGCTTTTCAAAGCCTTTAACAGCAAGTATATCGTTATACTCAATCCAGCATTGGTCGTACTTTTCATTACCTGTTCTATTTAAAAACCATTGTTTGACATTAAGCAGCTTAAAGAGCTTTCGTTTAGACTCAAAAATAATTGCAATGCCTTTGTGTTTTCCTTCATCGCTAAATAGCAATATTTTATATTCTTGCGGGCATGATCTTAACCAACATGAAATCCAAGACCATGAGAGAAACACATGACATTCGGCATTATTCTCTATTTCAAGCCAAATTTGATTGAGTTTATTGAAAGGCATTTCATGGCAAGAAATAAGAGAAACATCTAGATTTGAATCATGTATCGTGTTTTTAATGTTATATCCTTGCAAACCATTGACTTCAAGCAGTTGAACTAGCACTATTTGTAACTTGAACGTTAATAACTAGTCAATCTGTTTTGGATAATGTTGGAAGTCCCTATAAAAATAAACGAGCATGGAAATACTCGCTCGAAAGATCAATTGATAACTTTTTCTTTCCCGATTCAAAATGGGGAAGTATTTGATTTATCTAACTATGCCGTAATAGATCCTCAGGGGCAATTATATTCAAGTGAATTTTTACCGCTATCTGTTTGGCCTAATGGGTCATTAAAGTGGGTAAGATGTAATTTCATTTTACCCCAAAATGCAGATATTAAACGTGCATTTATTAAAAGCGCACCAGAATTTCATTCGAATAATTGTATTTTGCCAAAGGTAGAAAAAAGAGAAACTGCGCAAGAAGTAACTTTTTCACTCGATAACAGGCTGTTTAGCTTTTCTAAGACAACCTTAATGTGTCATGAGATACCATTTACGCCATTTTTCTGTGACAGTGATTTAGTTCATTGGGATGCGGTAGTCACTTCATTAACTACAAAACAGACATCTTTTATCGCTGAAGCTGAGTACTCAGGTAAACTAGATAGTAGCAGTGGTAACTTTTTAAATTTCGTTTGTCGTTTCTTTATTAATTTTATTGAAAACATAGTCAAAGTTGAGTTTGTAATCCACAACCCAAAGCCTATGGTTCATCATCAAGGAAAATGGGATTTAGGTAACGAAAACTCGGTGCTATTTTCTGAGCTCAGCCTTAATTTAGAAAATATTACAGATTCAAAATTAACGTTAAACGACCTGCCTGATAAAACACTTACCGGTGACTTTAGTTTGTATCAAGCAAGTAGTGGCGGTGACAACTGGCAATCAGATAGTCATGTTAATTCACAAAATGAAAACGTATTGCCATTTAGAGGGTACAAATTAAACGCGATTGACAGCATTGATGGCCTAAGAGCAGAACCTACGTTGTCAGCAAAGCATAATGCTAACCCTTTAGCAGTGCGCGTAGAGCAATTCTGGCAGAACTTCCCAAAGAAACTCGAATTAAATAACGAACGATTAACGATTGGCTTGTTTCCTAAAAGTGAGCATGGTCTGCATGAGCTTCAACCGGGTGAGAAAAAAACGCATGTCATTCATTTTGATTTGACACCTTGTCAAGCAGCACCTAATGCCAAGAAAACTGAAATTGCTGTATGCCAGTCATACTTAATCAACTCGGCAGTCATTCAAAACCTCGGATCTGAGCATGATCAAGAATTACAAAACATTATTAAATTAGGCTTAAATGGTGAGGATAACTTTTTTGCTAAGCGAGAAGTGATAGATGAATATGGTTGGCGCAATTTTGGAGAACTATTCGCCGATCATGAAGCAGCAGAGTTTGATGGGAATGATGAAATGATTTCTCATTATAATAACCAGTATGATCCGTTGCTTGGTTTTTTAAAACAATACCTGCTTACTGGAAACAAACAGTGGCTTGAATTAGCCAACGATCTTACTCAGCATGTAAAAGATATTGATATATACCAAACAGAATTAGATAAGCCCGAATACAATAATGGTTTGTTTTGGCATACAGACCATTACGTGCCTGCAAAAACAAGTTCACACAGAACATACTCAAAGCTTCAGCAAAGTGATGTTTATGAAGATCATGCTGGAGGCGGTGGCCCTGGTGGGCAGCACTGCTATACATCAGGCTTAATGCTTCATTACTTTTTAACGGGTGATGAAACGTCAAAACAATCAGTCATTAAATTAACTGATTGGATTGGCAATTTTTATGATGGTACAGGGACCGTTGGCGAATTGCTGATTTCTATTAAAAACAAGGCATTGCCAGGATATAAAAACAAGCTAACTGGGCAATACCCGTTAGATAGAGGTACAGGCCACTTCATTGTTGCATTGCTTGATAGTTACGAACTCACAGGCGCTCAAAGTTATTTAGATAAAGCGAGCCTTGTCATTAAAAATACAGCGTCACCGAGTGAAGACCTATCACTGAGAGAATTAGACAACATAGAGGCATCATGGTTTTATACCGTTTATCTACAAGCGGTTATTAGGTATTTAGAAATTAAACGCTCAATTGGCCAATTTGATGAATCATTTGCCTATAGTGATTCGTTATTAGCTCATTTTGCGCAGTGGATGCTTGAGAATGAACAGCCTTATTTAAATACCCCAGAAAAGCTTGAATACCCAAATCATACCTGGGTTGCCCAAGACTTGAGAAAAGCAAATATTTTATATACGGCGAGTGAGCTTTGCATGGATAACGACGTAAGTCTAAAGCTCTTTGAAAAAGCAGAATACTTTTATCATTATGTTCATAATGAGTTAAAAAACGAACCAACAAATACTTACACCCGAATATTAGTGTTGCTAATGCAAAATGTTGGCGCTCGATCTCGTTATTTTTTGAATAAAAATTTAAATAAAGCAATGAATATTGAGCATAGTAAACAAAAGTATTTGTATGCATCAAGTTCAAATAACCATGTAGCGACTTTTCTTGCTACGCTAGCAAAAACATCATTGAAGAAAGAAGTTCAGTGGCTAGCAACAAGAAACGCCAAATTCAAGAAACTCGCGGAGCGACTCAATTAATGTTGGTATCATTTATTATCCCTCATAAAGGGCGAGAAGAAATGTTGGTGCAAACGATTGAGTCAATCCAATCTCAATCGTTTGACCTTGCTTCAATTGAGGTGATTGTAGTTAGCCAAAATGAATCGCTTGACTGTGCTGAGCATTTTAATCAATTGTCATTCACCACATTGCTCGCAGATAACAACCTAACCATATCTGAGTTACGCAATTTAGGCGCTCAGCAATCCTCGGGCGAGTATTTAGCCTTCTTAGATGCTGATGTGAAGTTATCGAATAATTGGTTATCGACCATGCTTGAGTTATTAGAGGAGAACAAGGAGAGAAAGCTGGTTTCTGCAATGCAAATAAACGGTGAGGCTCCTCCTTATTTAGAGCAAATTAGAACGGTATTAAGTAATGCAGAATTAGACCAAAATGTATCTTTTTTACCAGGGAGAAACTTGTTTTTATCACGCAATACATTTGATGCGGTTGGCGGGTTTCCTGCGCATTTAGTAACGTGTGAAGATTATTATTTTACTGATCAGGTAAACCAATTAGGAACATTGTATTACTCTTCTAAAGCCAATTATGTTCATTTAGGTGAAGATAAAGAACTTAAACCAATGTTTCAAAAAGAGGTTTGGCGAGGGCAGTCGAATCTTCAATCCATCAAAGGTCGCAACATTCCATTACGAGAAGTGCCGAGTTTTCTCATACCGCCCGCAGTTATGTTTGGTGTTTTATTATTTGCTATTGGATTGTTAATACATAACAGTTTATTATCGCTATTTGGATTAACAATATTTTTACTTCCGGTTCTAGCCTATACCTTTAGGCTTCATTCATTGGCAAAAGGCAGTATCCCTTTTATCGAGGTGTTGAAGTTTTATTTGGTTTATTTTCCTGCTAGAGCAAAAGGCACATTTTTGGGAGTGATACGCACTATTAGCGTCAAGGAAGCATACAAATAATGGCTAATAATAAGAAAATTAAAGTACTGCAGTTTATTTGTTCTACCGGTTTTTATGGTGCCGAGCGCTGGGTATTAGCGTTAAGTAAACACCTAGATTCAGACAAGTTCACAAGCGAACTTGCCATTACCTTAGAAGAAAACTCTCAAGATTTAGAGCTGGTTAAGCACTTTAAGCAACTAGGTGGCGTAACTCACGAAGTACCAATGAGTAACCCTTTTGATTTATCTGTCGTTGGTAAGCTTGCTCGCTTAATTAAAGAACACGCTATAGATGTTGTTCATACTCACGGTTACAAATCAGATATTTTAGGAATACTTGCTGCAAAAAAGGCAGGGGTAAAAGTAGTTGTTACGCCGCACGGTTTTGAAAATGCAAAAGATATAAAATTACGTAGCTTTATATGGTTGGGTTGCCAGGCTATGCGTTTTGCAGACAAAGTTGTACCTTTGTCTCCACAGCTTTGTACCGACGTAAAACCATACGGTATTAAAGAGCCTAAGCTTGTTTATATTCAAAATGGTGTAGACTTATCAGAAGTTGATGAGCAACGTTTAAAGCCTTTAAATAAAGATACAAAAGTTAAGCATATTGGTTTTGTAGGCCAAATGATTAGCCGTAAAAATATTTTCGACTTGCTCGATATTTTTGATGAGTTGCAACAAAAGCATGGCAACCTTAAATTAAGCTTACTTGGCGATGGCGAACAAAGAGCCGAATTAGAGGTTTACGCCAGTAAACTTTCATCTAATGCCGATATTCATTTTTTGGGTTTTAGAGATGACCGATTAGAGCTCTTGCAGTCATTTGATTTATTTGCCATGACCTCTTCTTTAGAAGGTATTCCGCGATGCTTGATGGAAGCTACTGCAATGGGAATTCCAGTCGCCGCTTATAACATACCAGGCATTGATCAGCTTATTACACATGAACAATCAGGTTTGCTTGCGCCATTAGGTAATAAGCAATTACTTACGCAATATTGGGAAACCATATTGTTTAATGAAGAAGAAGCACAGCGACTAGCTGACAATGCGCGGGACTATGTTAATCAGCATTATTCAGCCCAACGTATGGCTAATGAATATGCAGAGCTGTTTCAGGAGCTTGTTAGCTAATGGATAAGCCAAAGGTTTTCTTTGTTTTAAGTGTAGACACAGAAGAAGAATGGGATTGGTCAGGACCATTTCCTAATGATAACTTTTGTGTAGACAATACAAAGGAGCTACCTGCTTTTCAAAACTTTTGCCAAGAGCTACAAATCAAACCTACTTATTTAGTTGACTACCCTGTAGCCAATGACGAATACGCTTCACAGGTACTAAAGTCATTTGGTAGCGATAACTGTGAAATTGGTGCGCATTTACATCCATGGGCTAATCCACCATTTTTCAATGAAACCAGTGATTTTACTTCCCACGTTATTAATTTATCTGTTGAACAAACCAAGCAAAAGCTAAACCAGCTGATAGAAAAAATTGAAGCAAACATTGGCGTAGAGCCAAAATCATTTAGAACTGGGCGCTGGGGAATAAATGGTGATGTGCTTAAATTACTGATTGACCAAGGTATTGATGTAGATACTAGTATTTATCCGCTCTACGTTAACGACCATTTTACCTGTGAAAATGCCTCTCGAGTACCTTATTGGCCTGATTTTCAAAACACCAATGAGGCAGGGGAACAACGTGATATTTTTGAAATACCTGTAACCTGTGGCTTTAATCGCTCATCAACATCTTTAGCACAAAAACTCCATAAATTATGCGAGAAGCCACCTTTTAATTGGCTAAGAATAAATGGCCTGCTGTGGCATACACTTATACTTAGAAAACTCTATTTAAGCCCGGAATTATGTTCTGAAAACGACATGGTTCGTTTAGTCAAGTCAAAATTAAAGAATAACCATAGTGTTTTTCATATGTACCTTCATAGCTCGAGTTTAATTGAACGAGTTACCGGGCTAAATAATGAGCCCCATGCCCGTGAACTTATTTGTAAGCGTATTCAACACGTTGTGCAGTATTTAACTTCTGTAGCAGATGTTGAGTTTTGTACCTTGTCGCAAGTTAAAGCATCGATGACAACGGGGAGGGCATAATATGGAAGTAATTTTTGCATCTAGCAGTAACCATAACTCATGGGATGAATACGTGAGTAATAATGCTAATGCATCGGCATACCATCAATGGGCTTGGTTAGCTACGGTGGAACAAGCTTATAAATTTTCGGTATATCGACTAATGGCAATCGAAAATGGTAAAACGGTTGGCGTTTTTCCATTGGCTTATATTAAAAAACCATTTATGGCGGGTAAGTTATCATCATTACCCTATTGTGACTTAGGTGGTGTGCTGGCCGACTCTGATGAAATTAAGCAACAACTTTTAGCTGAAGCTTTTAAATTAGGTGCTGAAAAGTCAATTGCTAAAATAGAATATCGTACCCATGCTGCACGTGATAGAGAGCCTTCGACATTGCAAAAAGTGCGTATGGTATTGCCTTTACCATCTTCTTCTGAAGAATTAATGCAAAGCTTTAAGTCCAAATTACGTAGCCAAATTAGAAAAGCGACTAAAAATGGCCTAACAGCTTCTACAGGAAACGATAAAGCTCATTTAGATGGTTTTTACCAAGTTTATTGTAAAAATATGCGTGATTTAGGCTCTCCCGCACATAGCTTTCAATGGTTTCAATCAATTGTTGAAAACTATAAAGAAAACGCGGTGATTGCCAATGTTTACTTTAAAGGTGAAGTGATAGGGGCAGGTTTAATTCTTGTTAATAACCAAGCTTGTGTTATTCCTTGGGCTTCAACTAATGGTGACTATAACAAGCTAGCGCCTAACATGTTGTTGTATTGGACATTATTAAGTTATGCCTCAGATAATGGCATTACTTCATTTGATTTTGGTCGCTCAACGCCTGGTGAAGGTACATACAAATTTAAAGCGCAATGGGGGGCTCAGCCTCAAGGGTTAGATTGGTATGATTTTTACCAAGGAAAACCCGTAATTGAAAGTGCTGGCGTTGGCAATAACAGATTACGCCCTTTAATTGAAAAGCTTTGGTGTAAATTACCTGTTGGCGTAGCAACTGGCATGGGAAGTTCTTTAAGGAAATATATAAGCCTTTAATTATGTGTGGAATAGCTGGATATACAACATTTAACGCCGAGCCTGCGACAAAAGCATCACTTGAAAAAATGGGTGAAGCGATAATTCATCGTGGCCCAGATGCAGGTAATGTTTATTATGATGAAAATATTGGTTTATGCCATAGACGTTTAGCGATCATTGATTTATCAGAAGCCGGTGTGCAGCCAATGTTTTCTTCTGATAAACGCTACGTAATTGCCTTTAACGGTGAAATATATAATTTCCAAGAACATAGAGAAGCCTTAATTAACAAAGGTTATACCTTTAATACTCATACCGATACTGAAGTTATTCTTGCCTTATTTGCAGAGCATGGTGAGCAATGTGTTGATTATTTAAATGGCATGTTTGCATTTGCTTTATGGGATATTCAAGAACAAACCTTATTTATTGCAAGAGATCGCTTAGGTAAAAAGCCACTTTATTATTATCAAAATGAAGGTGATGTTTACTTCGCTTCAGAGCTTAAATCATTAATGGCTATTAATGCTTTTCCTAAAAATATTCGAACGGATGCAGTTTACGATTTTTTTGCCTATCAATACATCCCTGATCCTAAAACCATTTTTGAGAACGTTTATAAACTAGAGCCTGGTCATTGTATGACAGTGACTAGAGAAGAAGTAAAAACATGGCAGTATTGGGATGTTTCATTTGCAAACGTAAATGATTTAACCGAAGAACAGAACATTGATGAACTAACAGCGTTACTTAAACAATGCACTAAAAACCGAATGGTGTCAGATGTGCCATTAGGCGCGTTTTTAAGCGGCGGTGTAGACTCTAGTGGCGTAGTTGCTTTAATGTCACAAGTGGCAAATGAAAGCGAACAGGCCAATCATTCCAACACCCTGGGGTGTCACTCCCATGAAAATGGGAATCTCAATCATAATTCCGGCGTCCCTAATTGTCATTCCCGCGAAGGCGGGAATCTAAACGGCAATAACGAAGACCGTCAAAACCAAGCCTGTGATACCCATAATACACAGAGTCATTCTGACGAAGGTCAGAATCCCCAAAACGAACCACATAAAATAACAACGTGCTCAATAGGCTTCGACAATGAACAATTCAACGAAACTGAATTCGCACAAATCGTCGCCGACAAATATCAAACCGATCATCATGAATTTACTGTTCATCAAAATGTAAAAGACAACTTAAAGCACATTGTTAAATTTTTTGACGAGCCATTTGCTGACCCATCTTTAGTACCGACATACTTTGTATCCGAATTAGCGCGACAAAAGGTAACGGTAGCTGTTGCAGGCGATGGTGGCGATGAAGTGTTTGCCGGCTATGAAAAGTATTCGGTAGATTACTTGGAAAACAAGTTACGAGACAAATTCCCTAACTGGATGCGCAAATCGCTATTTCCAATCGGCGCGCAATTGGCTGGCAGTATTAATGCAGCCCCATTTAAAAAAGCTAAATCGTTGTTGAATACACTGAGTGTAGATGCTGCAATGGGCTTTTATATTTCTAATTCATTTATGACTGATGATGAGTGGAGCTTTATCGTAAAAGAGAATGTTTCAGCTGAATTAGGCGATTATCATCCGTCGAAAGTAACAATAGATAAGTATCAAAAAGCGGATGGTAAAGACCACCTATCTAAAATCCTTTATACAGATATGAAAACCTACCTACCGGGCGGGATTTTGGTAAAAGTTGACCGAATGAGTATGGCAAATTCGTTAGAGGTGAGAGCGCCAATTCTTGATTATACGGTAGTTGAAAAATCTGCAAGCATCGCTTCAAGCAGCAAGTTTAAGGTAAATGAAGAAAACCCTAAAGGTGAGAAAAAACACATCTTAAAAGAGCTTTTTAAACCCATGCTTCCTAATGATATTTTATACCGGAAAAAAATGGGCTTTTCTGTGCCATTAGCACAATGGCTTCGAGGTGAAATAAAAGACATAGCGCAAGAAAAGTTAATTGCTAGCACCGATGGTCTGATAAATTATTTTAGAAGAGATAGCATTAATCAGCTTTGGCAAGAGCATCAGTCGGGCAAATACGATCACGCTAGCTTATTATGGAGCATGCTTATGTTTCAAATGTGGTGGGATGAATACGGAAATTAACACAAACCTAGTGACAAACCCAGTAAAAGCCAAATATTCGATTAGGACTGATACAATGAAAAAACTATTAACTCTAGAATTTAATGAATTATGCCCAGATTTAGTGGATAGATTCATTCAACAAGGACAGTTGCCGAATTTTGCTAAATTAAAACAACAGAGTGAATTAAGGGAAACCATTACCGATGCCACAGGTGATGATCTAAATCCTTGGATTCAATGGGTAGATGTCCATACTGGTAAGAACAGAGATGAGCATGGCATTTATCGTCTGAATGAAATTAAAAAATATAAAGGTACTTTCACTTGGGATGAACTAACAAAACAAGGAATAAAAAGCTGGGTTTGTGGCAGTATGAACGCTTCTTATTCTGAAAAATTTTCAGGTCGATTTTTACCAGATCCTTGGACACAAGATGTTGCCCCATTCCCTAGTGGTGAAATGAATACCTTTTATAATTTTGTAAGTCAATCGGTTCAAGGGCACTCACAAGCAGCAAATGTTTCATCAAAAGCTTTTCTTAAAAGCATATTAAAACAAGGTGTATCACTTTCTACTTTCTGTAAATTAACCAAGCAGGTCATAAGTGAAAAATTTAAAGCTGAGCTCTCATGGAAACGAGCGATGATGTTAGATTGGGTGCAGTTTGATATCTTTAAACATTATTTCCGCAAAGAGCAACCACAATACTGTACTTTTTTTTCCAATGCGGTCGCACATTACCAGCATCACTATTGGCGAGATTTTGACCCTCAAGCTTTTGGATTAACCTCTGCTGATATCGATGCCGATAAAGCCGATGCGATTTTACTTGCCTATAAAAACACCGATAAATTATTGGGTGAGTTTTTAAACCTTGTGGGTGATGATACTGCTATTATTTTTGTTACGGCTTTAAGCCAAGAACCCTATACTGAAAGTGAGCGCTTCTATTATCATATTAATAGTGAAAAAGCCTTCTACGATACCTTTGATATTCCTTCAGATGTTAAATACCGTGCAGTCATGGCAGAGCAATTTCATTTACATGCTAATTCCCCTGAGCAAGCTAAAGAAATAGAAGCTCATTTAAATAGCTTCGAATTAGATAGCAATGAATATTTCCACGTTGGAACCAATAAACTCTTTTTAGTTAGTGTCAAAGAAAATGTAGTTCATGTTCAATGCCGTTGTACTAAAGAGGTTAAGGCCGAAGCAGAATTTAGCTCAGGTGAGCAACGCTACACATTCCAACAGCACTTTTATAAAATGAATGAAACCAAAGCTGGTGGCCATAACCCGAGAGGCATTTATTGGTTTAAGAAACCGGGTGGTAAACAACAATTGTTGGAGGATGTGCCGCCAGCACAAGTGCATGAAGATACATTGGCTTATTTTAATCAATGACAGGTTTAAAAATGATCACCATGAAGCCGATGAAAAAAAAGAAATATATAGCTAAGCTCTTTGAAAGCTGGTTTATCGGTCAATATATTCTAGGCGTAACTGGATGTTTATTAGCAGCACCACACTACCAGAATAGTCTACGGTAATAAACTTCAAGAGATGCGGCAATAGTTATGACAAAAAGAATAAAGCTTTTACACCTCACTTACGATATGCGAATAGGTGGCACCGAAACAGTAATTAAAAACCTAGTAGAAGGTTTAGATAAAGATAACTTCGATGTGGAAATTTTGTGCATCGAGCCAAGTATAGGTCCATTTGGTCAGCAGTTAATTGATGAGGGCTACAAGGTTTCTCATCTTAATTGGACTGGTGGCTTTGACATAAAAGTGATCAAAGATATTAGAAAGTACATAAGATCTCAAAACGTTGATATTTTACATTGTCACCAATACACGCCATGGGTATACGGTGCTTTGGCTTCGGCTTTCACAACCGCAAAAGTAATCTTTACTGAACATGGCCGGTTTTACCCTGATTCATCAAGTTGGAAACGGAAATTCATCAACCCGATTCTAGTTGGGCTAACCGACCATATAACTGCGATTTCAAAAGCAACCAAGCAAGCATTAGTTGATTATGAGTTTATTCCTGAAGATAAAATTCAAGTTATTTATAACGGCATCAAACCTTTGGTTGCAGATGAAAAAAAGATTGAAGAACTTCGTGACGAATTAAATATTCCTAAAGGAGCCCAAATACTAGGTACCGTTGCAAGGCTTGATCCTATTAAAAACCAAACAATGATGATTGAAGCGTTTGATATGGTGCTTAGAGAACACCCTAATACATACCTGCTCATAGTTGGTGACGGTGAAGAAAAAGAAAAACTCTTAAAGCTCGTTGAAAAGCTAGCAATTAACGAGAAAGTTATCTTTACGGGCTACATCGCTAAACCGGTCAACCATATAGCCTTGATGGACATTTTTTTACTTTCATCGTTAAGTGAAGGAACTTCGATGACTCTGTTAGAAGCTATGTCATTAGGAACACCTTGTGCAGTGACTGATGCGGGTGGCAACCCTGAAGTCATCGAAGATAAGTTTAATGGGTTTGTGTCTTTAAATGATGAAACGGGTGAGTTTGCACACAATATACTTAAGTTATTAGATACTTTTAATAAAAAACATTGGAACGATAGTTGTTTGAAAATTTTCAATAATCGTTTCCAAACCACAAAAATGGTTAATCAATACTCAACCCATTATAAAGGTGTTAAATGTTAAAAAAACATTTGATTTCAGTATTCAATAAGTTTTTAGAGCATGAAAATGTCCAAGAGACTTTAACAAAAACTATACGTAGAAATGTTGTTAATGTAGATGCTATTGAGAATTTAAAAAACCCATATTACGACTATACTCCAGTGGAAAAAAATACTTGTGATCGAGATGATATTATTTTTATAACAAGTAGGTTTCGCTCTGGTTCTACAGTATTTTGGAATTTTTTTAGACAAATGGAAAATGTTACTGCTTATTATGAACCATTTAATGAAAGGCAATGGTTTGATTCTAATATGAGAGGAAGCGGTGTAGATGGAACACATAAAGGAGTGGAAACCTACTGGGATGAATATGAAGGTTTATGTGAACTAAAGCAATACTTCGAGGAATATTGGATTAGAAAAGATTTACTACTAAGCGAAGACTCGTGGCATCCTAAAATGAAGCAGTATATTGAGAAGCTAATTGAAAGTGCTGAAGGAAGACCTGTGCTTCAATTTAACCGTATTGACTTTAGACTACCTTGGTTAAGAAAAAACTTTCCTAATGCAAAAATAATACACCTTTATCGTAACCCAAGAGATCAATGGTGCTCTTTTCTAACTGATAAACAGTTGATGAATAAAGATGATGTCCTAACAACATATTGTGATAGTTTTTATCTTGATAGCTGGTGTGAAGACTTGAAAAAGTTTTATCCATTTTTATGTTTAAAACAAACACCACATCCTTACCAACGCTTTTATTATTTATGGAAGTTATCTTATTTACATGGTTTAGCTCACGCGAATCTTTCAATTAGTTATGAAAACATGGCTGAAAACCCACAAAATAACCTCGCAAAGATGGCCAAATTGTTAGATTTGCCAGCATCACAATTTACCAAAGCTTGTAACGTTATCAACCCATCAGAAAAAAACAAATGGCAGGGCTATGCTGACTTTCAATGGTTCGAGCCACTAGAAAAGGAATGTGAGTTAGTACTGAGTACTTTTTTGAAAATAGCCAAGCTGAATCACGGGACAAATAATGATACAAAGTAAACCACCAATATTAGTACATTGCTCATACCATAAATGTTTGACTAAATATTTTGCTCGAGTTTTTAAAGGGATTTATAATAAAAGCCCATTTAAATCAAGTGGTTATGTTCATTTTAACAGTGTGTTGGCTGACTTCTACGATAAAAGGCAACACTACCAACTCACTTCCGTTAATAATCATGCTATCGATTTAACATCGCTAGGAGACAACTATCGCGTTACACGTTTTATTCGAGATCCTAGAGATATGATTATTTCTGGCTATTTTTATCATAAAAAAGCCGCTGAGCCTTGGTGTGAAGTTGTTGATCCAAGTGAGCAAGATTGGCAAGTTGTTAATGGTAATATTCCTAGCCAAATGAAAGCAGGTGAAAGTTACGCACAACTACTCAATCGCTTAGATTTTGAACAAGGTTTAATGGCTGAGATAGAATTCAGGAAATTTCATTTTGAATCAATGCGCTATTGGCCCGTTGATAATCCAAATATTAAGCTCATTCGTTATGAAGAAATGCTCGGTAATGAGCTGGCGACATTCCAAGAAGTCTTTGAGTTTTACCAATTAGGTTGGTTAGCGACTAAAATTGGCGAGCACTTTGCGAAGAAATATTCAGCCTCTGTTGCTAAAAAAGCAAAAGGCCATCTCGCCACACACATGCGTGACCCTGAAAGTAATCAATGGAAAAAGCATTTTTCAGATGAAATAACCGAGTATTTCCATACAAAATATGGCGACATAATACAATCTCATGGTTATGAGCTTTAAGGCTATTTTACTCTTAGAGCAATAATATTATTTCATCTATAAATATCACGGAAATAAAGCTTTGAGTAATATCAGACAATCCACGTTATATTCAGCCTCTAGCCAATATATTGCTACTATGATTGGTTTTGCCATTGTAGTGACTGTTGCTCGTTTATTGACGCCCGAAGAAATTGGTGTCTATGTGATTACGACGGCAATTGTCTTTTTTGCTAATGAATTAAAATCATTTGGACTTGGAGGTTATCTCGTTCGAAAGGAAAAATTAACCGAGTTAGATGTGCAACAAGTTTTAGGCTTGAATGGCCTTATCTGCTGGAGCTTAGCTTTATTGTTGGTTGCCTTTTCATTCTTTGTCGAACAGTTTTATCAGCATGAAAATATCGATAATTTATTGCGCTTATTATCCCTTACTTTTTTCTTTACCCCGATTATTGGTACTGCAAAGGCTTTAATGTTTCGTAACTTTGAATTTAAATCTTTATTTTTTGTAAACATATTGCCGCCACTACTTAACTTTATTATAACCTTGGCTCTAATTTTATTAGGTTTCAGTTATTTCTCTATGGTTGTCGCAATTTTATGCGCCCATGTTTTAGAATTATTATTAATACTCAAGCTCTACAATGGTAAATATTCCCTAAAACCCCGCTTTTCTAAAAGAACAGATTTATTGTCATTTGGTATATTTGTCACCTTTACTAACCTTTGTCGACGTATGTCTATCAGTGTTATCGATCTCATTATTGGTAAACAAGGGTCTTTGTCACAAGTTTCTCAGTTTTCCCGTGGTACCGGATTTTTAGAATTTACTACTGGAATACTGACCAAGGGCATTCGCCCGGTTGTTACTCCTTATTTAGCTAAAGAAAAGCGCCAAGCAGGCAACGTTGAAAATGCTTACATCAAAGTGCAAGAAATCATGGCAAGCATGTTGGTGCCTTGTTTATTAGTTTGTGGACTAGCGAGCTATTCTCTCATATTATTAGTATTTGGAGAGCAATGGCTAGAAGCAGTTACTTTTATTCAGTATTTAGTCTTTTGGGCAATATTCAGAAATTTCCACATTTTCTCACCGAGTTTATTCATTACTCAAGGTTTTGAAAAATTACTTTTTCTAAAAGAATTAACAATTTTAAGCATTACCACTATTGCGGTATTTTTCGGCTTTCAACAAGGTCTAATTTATGTAGCAAAGCTTTTAGCTTTGATTGGCATTGTAGATTACCTTTTAACCTCTTTGATGTTATGGAAAATACTGAACATCGCTTTGTTAAAGTTAGCTATTTCATTGTTAAAAATCATTGCTATTTCTACAATTTGTGCCTTAGGGTGTTACATAGTTAGCCTCTATCTTCCTTTTGAAAGTACAAACCCTTTGTTAGTGTTAATATCTCTCATGATAGTTTTAATACCATTATGGTTACTAAGTTTGAAACTATTCAAATCTCCATTATTTGATGAATGCCGGTTACTCTTTAAAAAAATAACGGCGAAGCTAGGGAATAAGTAACTTGAATACAATGAAATCTATACCAAATTTATTTATTTTAGGGACTCAACGTTCCGGCACCACTTTGCTGACAAGAATTTTATCAGCACACCCCGCGTTATTTATTCAAAATGAAATTAGTGTCGATAATGTATTTGCGAACCATGATAAATCATCTATTTGCCATGCGATTGACCTAGAAATACAAAAGCGTCATCAGCACAATATTATCGATTTAATGAAGCAAGAAAATAAAACCCACTGGGGAGTGAAAGACCCTCAACTAACAGAGCACCTAGATAAACTTCAACTATTCATTGATGATGCCAAATTTATTATTATTCTACGAGACCCCCGTGCCGTAGTCCGTTCATATATAGAAAATAAGTGGGGGCTGGGGACTAATGCGTATACTGGTGCATTGCGATGGCGCAGCGAGGTAGCATTACAGCGTAAATTTGCTGTCGAGCACCCTGATAAAGTATTGATTATTCGTTATGAAGATCTTGTTTCGGATCTCGAAACAATAATGAAAAAAGTATGTGGATTTATTGGCTGTAGTTACGATGACTCTATTACGGAATATTACAAACAATCTGCAAAATATAAAGCCAATAAATCTAATATAAACACTAATAAAAAACCTGACAAATCATATTCAGATAAATGGAAAAAAGGTTTAAATACACAACAAATAGGTATCATTGATTACGTTACAGAACAAGAGATGCTTGCTTGTGATTACCAATTATACGGAACTACCATTAAACCCAATAAACTTTGCGTATTATGGTACAAAATTCATCAAAAAGTATTAGGTGAATTTCAAATACAATACCAACTTAAACGAGTTTGGCTAAAAAACAAATGGCAAAGATTGAAGAACTAATATGATTAGCATTTTAATTTTTTATAGTGTCCTTATTGGTGGGGTTATATATAGTTACCGTAATGCCGCTATTGTCGCATTTTGTGTCTATCAAGCTGTGTACTTTTTTAACCCTGCAACGAGGTGGTGGGGACAACAAGTGCCAGATCTAAGCTACTCGTTTTTCATTGTCTTAGTTATCTTTTCACTTTTCTTGATTAACTATAAAAAATATAAAGAAAATAAGATCCTCAAAGCGCCACCGTTGCGCTGGGCAATTATACTAGTGGCTTTATATTGGGTTACTTATTTTTATGCTGTATTTCCAGAATACCATGCTGAGTTTGCAACTTTTTATCTGAAATCTATCATCATAATGGCAATTGTTTATAAAATGGTGTGCTCGCATGAAGACATTAATAAAATGTTATATGGTTTTATTTTTGGTGCTTGGTATGTCAGTTTTTACGTTTTCCAAGTTGGCAGGAACTCTGGCAACCGTGTAGAAGGGGTCGGACTAGTTGATTCACCTGATGCTAATGGCTTGGCTGCAGCAATAGCCCCTACATTAGTTTTAACACTGCACTACATGTGGGTTAAAAAGTCGCTTTTTCAAAAAGCATTATTTGCCATTGCGGGTATATTTATTGCTAATGCTATTATTTTAATAAATAGTCGCGGTGCGTTTTTAGGTGTGCTTGTAGGCGTTAGTTTTTACCTCTTTTTTATGTTGTCATCTTCATTTAAGAAAGCACACCAAAAGAAAATTGCTATGTTAATTGTCGTACTTGGTTTAAGTGGTGGTATTTACCTAGCTGATGATGATTTTATCTCTCGAATTAAAGGTATTAGTGAGCAAATTGAAGCTAAAGACGAACGGGAGACTGGTGCAACAAGGACATTATACTGGGTTGCGGCGTGGGAAATGGCGAAAGATTACCCATTAGGAGAAGGGTATAGAACTTTCAACTACTACGCTCCACTATATATGCCAGACACAAACAGTATTACTAAAAAAAGTAGAAGTGTTCATTCAACTTGGTTTGAAGTGTTAACAGAGGTTGGCTATTTAGGCTTGGCATTATTTCTATTAATGCTTTTTAGTGCATGGCGATGTCTTAGTCAATGCAGGACACAATTAAAAAGACAAAATAAAATTGATGAATATTATAAAGTGGTCGCTATACAAGGAGGATTTCTGACTTTCATCATAACCATGACTTTTCTAAATAGAATGCGTGCTGAAATTTTATATTGGTTAATAATGTTTGCTGCCGCGGTATATAATATATATGTCGTCAGGTCTGCTTCTAGAGAAGATAACCAGTCAACCAATAGGCCGAAAGATGTCACCTAAAATAAGTATTAGCTTTTATATCGTTATATTTTCACTAGCAATATTATTGCTATCAGTAAATATTGTTGGTATTTTTATGAGTATCGAACCAACTAATATTCAAGAAGAAAATTTACGTTTTCACGATGACGTAAATTATACCTATCAAGAAGCTATTCCATTATTGGTGTGGGAGAGTGAAGACAATTTAATAAGTTATAGCGAGAGGGTAACGCACGTTATATCTAAACGCCTTGCTCATATCCATTGGCTACAATACGACGCCACTAAATTTAATCAGTTAATTCCTATATGGGAAAATTACTTTTTATATTTAATGGGTAAGTTTTCAACAATACCTGAATATAAGCGTTATCATTTTGCAGATTATGATAGAAGCCTTTACCGTGGTATTGGTATTTGCGGTGATGCTTCAATGATAATGTCGCAACTACTTAGTAAAAATAATATTCAGAATCAAATTGTAACATTCCCTGGTCACGTCATTGTTGAAACAATCGGCACTAAATCTAATTATACTTATGACCCAGATTTTGGCGTAGTATTACCGTATTCAATTAAAGAAATAAACCAATCGCCCAATATAATAAGACCTTTCTATGAAGATAAAGGCTATAGTGAAAAAGAAATCAAAAACTTAGTTGAAAAATACGGTTTACAGTACAAAAATTGGCAAAGCGTAAAACACTTTATTACCAAAAAGTACTATTTTGAAAAAGTGACTTACTGGTTAAAATGGCCACTGCCGATTATCTTATTACTCTATAGCTTATTTAAATTAAGAAGACACTTTAAGCTTCCAGTGCGATAAATTCTTTCCGGTTAATTGTTCGATCAATTCTATATCTTTTAGAAAACATTGTTGAACATCATCATCAATCTTAAATGAGTTATTATTAACTGGTTTACGTTCACCTAGTTTTTTTACCCTTTCTGAATAACGTGACTTTTTGGCCAACTCAATAAGCCAACTCAGACCTATTTTCCGAATAAACGCCTGAGTTTTAGGGAATACGACTTTATTCATTTTTTTATGTAGCAGTGAGGGGGTAAACTGGCTGCTAATACCTAAAAATTTAGTCACCTTATGCAATAGTTTACGTGGGTTATTGGCTAGTTCATCATACAGTAACACCAAAACTTGATCGTGTTCAAAGTGTTCATATAGGCGCTGTAAATGAAGTCCTTGCAGGCTTAAATCAATAATAACAGGATGTTTCTCTATGGCTTGCGCAAAAGTAAAATTTTTGAAGTTATCTTGCTTAAATAAATCAAATTGGCTTATCGCCCTCGATTTTGGTTCTCTTAAAATAAAAATAATTTTGGCATCTGGCACATTTTGTTTCATTCTTGCCAAGGCTTCAGGGTATTGGTAATAATTTGGCGTGATCTCGCCATTTAAAACCTTATCTTCACCTTTAAAATGTTCAAAATACCAATGCAAACCTTTTTCGTAGTGTAAATCAAAAAAATGAATCTCTTTTTCTTCCGGCAGAAAGATTTCGGGATGCTCATTTAAACATAAATGTAGCCAAGTAGTACCTGCACGCTGTGCACCGATAACAATAAAATTAGGACAATTCATAATTATTCTATATATAAGGGTAAATTTTTTCTCTCACTAGGTCTATTCTCATCAACTACGATCTTATATGCAACTAAATACCGTTTTTTTCTCGTGCCTACTGACAACCATAGTAATTGGCGAGCATCATCCCAAGTCACTGAGCTTAAAAAAGTAGGAACGCGAGCTGATTCAACCCATGGTATATGCATTTGAGGCCACTCAAATTCACTAAAAGTAACGTCATGTACTTTACGAACTCCCTGCTTAACCTCAACTAGCTGCTGAGGGGCAATCACTAAACCTAGCCTGCCATAAGTTCCTTCTGCATAATTTTGATTTAATGTTTCTTGTCGATGATTACCTCGATTACCTTTTCCCTGAGCTCCATAAAACTCCATCGGATTGGCTACAAGAAAAAATCGTCCTGAGCCGCTATCCCCTTGTGCTCGGTAATCCATCAATCCACGCGCTTGATTTTTTGTTACTAAGATACCTTTTACTTGTGGGTGATTAATTTGCGTGATGCCACCAACATCACCTGCAATCCAATAACCATGCTCTTTATTTGGAAACTTCCAAATTGGAAGTCGTGCTTTGCTGTAAGTCTTTGGATCTTTATTTGGAAAGAAATAATACGAATCACGTGTTGCCGGAAATTCTCGAGGATAATGGAGTAGGAATTCAACACTTGAAGACTTTTTATCCCATGCTCCTATAGCTGGCCCCAAAGGTGACCCTAAGGTGTCGTATCCACCTCGACCTAATAGAAAACCATTACCGTCAGCAAGCTTGCTTTTAAGTTCGTCATCATGCAATCGAATAAATCCGCCACCTAAAGCCTGTAAAATCTGAAAAGGTTTGTAACTTTCGTCATTTGCTGAATCAATATCAAAGCGGGTTTCTTTGCCAGTTGTTAGATTGTAATTAATTAACCAATTTTTTTCATAACCACTACGATAATGTTTTCTACCTGACGCCAACACATTAAATTCGTCAAGCCATAACACGCCTGTTGGGGATATCTTTTTACTTTGTTCCATAACAGGAACAGTACGAATAACCTCTAGTGCAGGCCAATCAGCTGGATCTTTTGAATAGAAACCTACGGGCTCTTGATAAAACACCAAATGTTTTTTTTCATGCCCCGAAACCCACCGGTTACTATTTGGCAATAAATCAAAATAAAAAGCTTTAGTATGCTTATTACCAATCGCAACTCGTGGGATTTCAAAGCCACCAACTAGTTCCAAATATTTACCTTTGAGTAAAACTTTATCTTTTCTGTGATTGAGTGCCTTTGAATTTTCTGAACTATTTTCCCCTTTTGATTCAATTACAGTCGATTTCTCTTGCTTTTTCTTTATCTCATTTTGATCCCCGACACCAACGAAAAAGTAGATACTAGATATAATACATAATGAAAATAAAACTAATTTATAAGACACCAAATGACACTCTCTTTTGATTTGTTAGCCTTCACCAAACGTAGGTTAGGTTTATCCGAAGAAGCTTCAATTTAACAAAATTAGTTGCTGAATTACACAATTGAGAAAAAGCAGGCACTTAAAGGCAGCTAGATATCATTACTAAAATGAATTTAGAGATACCATAAACTAAATATTTACTTTCAAAATGTTGTAACACATGACACGTTTTAACTAAAGAAATAATAAACGTGTTTAAGATAAATATGGAAAATGTATAGTAAAGCAAAACGACAAAACGGTTTTTTCAAATAGCGGAGTGGACTGCCCAGAGAATTCCTGACACTCAATAGCCTTATTTTGAGGCTGCCTCAAACACCTCAGGGCTCACACCGCCGAGGTGAGTATGACGCCTTATTCGATTGTAGAACATTTCGATATAATCAAACACGTCGGCACGGGCCATTTCACGTGTTTTGTAGATTCTTTTTTTAACTCTTTCCTTCTTTAAACTGCTGAAAAAAGATTCGGCAACGGCATTATCCCAGCAGTTGCCACGACGACTCATGCTGGGTGTTAAATTGTGCCGTTGACAGAACTTTTGCCAGTCTCCACTGCTGTACTGTGAGCCTTGATCTGAGTGTATGATCACAGACGAATGTGGTCTACGACGCCAAACAGCCATTAACAGCGCGTCTAATACGATATCTTTAGCCAGGGTTGATTTCATCGACCATCCGACCACTTTTCGTGAATACAGGTCGAGTACAATCGCCAAATAAAGCCAGCCTTGCCAGGTACGGATATAGGTAATATCCGTGACCCAGGCTTTATCAGGCGCGGCAACTGTAAACTCTCTATTTAAGTGGTTTGGCATGGCAATGGAGGGTCGACCATAGCGGTAGCTTTTGTGCCGTTTATAACCTCTAACAGCGGCAATGCCATTGGCTTTCATAATCCGATGAACTCGGTTTTGGCTGCAACATTCACCTAACTCTCTTAAATCGAGAGTTATACGGCGATAACCATAAATTCCGTAACTTGCATCGTAAGAAGAACGAATGAGCAGTAGCAGCCTTTTATCTTCCTTCGTTCTCTGAGACTCGGGTTCATAGAGCCACGCGTAATAGCCCGCTCGAGCAATCTTCAATACACGACACATCGTCATTATCTTGAATTCATTGCTGTGCTCGAGAATGAACAGATACTTTACTCGGGCTGGCTTGCAAAGTACCTTGCGGCCTTTTTTAAAATATCTCGTTCTTCTTCAGTCTGCTTGAGTTGCCCTTTAAGTCGAAGGATTTCCTTCTTTGCTTCGATAAGTTCTAATTCTTCTTTATGACTTACCGGAGGTTGTACCGCTTTAATCCATTTATAAATACTATGCTGAGAAACCCCTAATCGTTTTGAAACATCGGTTACTGAGCAACCTCGTTCAATGATCAGTTTGACTGCTTCTTCTTTAAATTCTGGGGTATATCTTTGTCCGCTCATAACTATCTCTCCTATGCAAAAAGAATAGGCTAAATTTGTCTAGGAGACTCTGGGCAGTCCATATGAACCCAAAAAATGTCTAGGTTATTCTGGTCGATTCAAGGTAATCTTAACTTCATTTTTATGAACTCATAAACTAACTTATGTTCTACTGAAATATGTTTCAAGCAGGCCAATAACAAAAAAAATAAACCTCCCAATAAAGTGAAATAGCTTGCTCCTTTGAGCAGCAAGTCCGCAACAGCATTATCCAATAATGGTAATTCCTGTAAAATTAAAGCGACCATCAAACTAACTAATAATGGCCAACTAATGAATGCGATAACTTTTAACAACTCTGTGACTTGGTTTTTTAGCAAATACATAAGAGCAAAAAAAGTTAAGAAAATACCTGTAACAACACGTAAAACAGCAACTTCAACAATTTGCTGACGTTGAGATAATAGCACTAGCAGACAAAATATTGTTAAAGCTAGCGATATAAAATCAAACCAAAAGAGCAATTTTACTTTACCTTGCCCAACCAGTGCTTGCTCTACTAATAACCAATAAACCCAATAAAGAAATAAAAAGGCAAACACTTGTAAAATTCCTTGTGCTATTAGCCATTGTTTTCCTAATAAAACGGTGATAATTAAGTCAGCATTAAATAGTATAAAAACAGCAATTGGACCACTAAGTAATGAAATTACCAAAGTTACATTGCAAAAATGTTGAAAAAATTTTTTGGTTTTTGTTTTTAACTGGCTGAAAGAAGCTAATAATGGTTCGATTGCTGGAGCTAATAAATAATGCCCCGGCATCATAGAGATATCACGAGCAATATGATAATTACCAAGTATCGTCGAGGAAAAGTGTTTAGAAACTATTATTGTATCTACTTGTGATCTCATATAGCCCAATACACTTTTTGCCAGCAACCACTTAGAAAATAACCATTGATTTTTCACTTCGGTAAACCTGAATTTAGGTCGTTTTCCTATCACCATGTATGCCATACCAACATAAATAGCGGTTGCAACAATATCTGCAATAATAAATGCCCAAAAATTCTTGAGATATAGAGCGGAGGGGATTACCACCATAAACGAAGTAATTTTTTGCAATAGCGAGAGTTTAAACAATAAAGCGTAATTTAATTGTCGTTTTAATAATATTAATTGAGGTGGTTTACACGCCTGTATAATTAATACGCTTGACGCTACAATTATTGCTAGGGATATTTCAGGTTGCTCCATAAACATCGCAATGGGATGAGCGAAAATGACGACCAATATAAAGATAATGCTTTTAATAAGCACATCTAGGCTCCAAGCTGTGTTTAAATCATTGAATGTAACACGAGTCTTTTGTATTAAATACTGCTCACTTCCTGCGTTAGATAAGACATCAAAAAAATATAATGTGATTGATACAAGAGCAATTAGCGCAAAATCTTCAGGTGTAAGGATTCGCGCTAAAATTAAAGTACTAATTAACCCTAGGAGTTTATTAAGAAATTGCGCTCCTGATGACAAAAGCGCACTATTAATTAGTTTAGCGCTCATTAGTTATTTGAGAATATCTGTTTCGCCTTTTCCACATGAGCCACCCAATCGAGTTCATTTTCAACATGTGAGCGGCCAACTAAGCCCATTTTTTTTAACTGCTCAGGGTATTCAAGGTATTGATTGATTTTATTAGCTATAACTGCGTTATTCGTGCAGTCAAGTATGTATCCGCTTTCATTGACTACCATTGTCTCTTTTGTGCCACCAGAATCACCAGCAATAACAGGCTTTCCGCAAGCTTGTGCTTCAACTAGTACCATGCCAAAACCTTCGATGTCATTACCTATTGTTCGGTTAGGAAGAATAAATAAATCACATTGCTGATAGCATTGAATCATTTGCTGATCAGTAATCTCGTCTAGTAACTGAACATTATCTTTTAGGTTCAACTCGTCTACTAATTGAGTCAACTGCTCTTTACATTCTCCTCTACCAATAACCGCATATAAAGCATCGGGATGTGATTTTAAAATATCAGGCATAGCTTTGAGCATCATATCTTGACCTTTGCGTTGCTGCAGTCGACCTACTGTGATGATCACTTTTTTATTAGTCCACGCCATTTCTTGCTTAAACTTATCGTCAGTTTCCGCAGGAACAAACCTCGAAGCATCTACCCCTGGGTGTAATACTTTAACTTTTTCATCTGTGGCATATCCAAGCCTTTTGACAATATCGGCAGAGTTCAGGCTGTTACATATAATGGTTTCTGCATGTTTACAGACCTGTTTTACCATTAAGTTGTGTTCGCCACTTGTTGCTGCTGTTTCTACATCTTCACCATGAACATAAGTTATGAATTTTACATTGGTAAATAAGCTTAATAACCAAGCTGTAACCCCTTCGTGAATGACACGCCCTGTGTGAATTTTAGTGATGTTATGTTCTTTAATTATCTTTCTAAGCTTTTTTATCGTGTTGAAATAAAATTTTAACCCTTGAAAGCTTTTAATGCCCCATTCTGCAGATTTTAATGGGATTCTGATAATGGAAACATCATGGGTGCTATCAAATTCAGCAGCGCCTTCAATGTTATCAGCTACAATCAAATATTCTTCTTTTGGTAATCTTGAATAAAGCTCCCAAAACCAACGCCCACTGCCTCCTGATATAGGGGGGAAGTTTTCTGTTAGTACTAATGTTTTTTCTTTTATAATAGAAGACATTGCGAATTACACTGCAAATAAAAGGGATATAAGAAATCCTATAATGCCTGAATTTGTTAACAAATTAAAAACAAATTTATTAACGCTTACTTTTTTTCTAGGAAATAGTTATCTTAGTGGGTGTTTATCAGTAACCCTTAAAATTTTAATGTTAAATTTTCTAGTATTAGCGCAACGCATCCCCTTTCCAGCGAACAAAGGCGAAAAAATTCGCACGTTCAACCAAGTCAAACATTTAAGTGAATTAGGGTGCGCTGTTACAGTCTTTTCTCCAATGAATGAAACAACAGATACAGCTCATAGTGTCGGTTTACAATGTGAATTAGACAATGTCTCATGTTCTTTATTTTCTTTAAAACACAAAGTTAATAGGCTAATCAAGGGAATGCTTACAGGTGAATCTCTGAGTGTCACAAATTTTTATTCTGCGCACCTTCAACAAGCTTTTGATGAGCAATTGCGCCAAGAAGGAATGGATGTCGTGATATGTACTAGCTCAGCAATGGCTAAATATATTTTTTGCTCTAAAGTATTTAGTAAATTAGGTTATAAGCCTAAACTAGTGATGGATTTCATGGACGTAGACTCAGACAAATGGCTGCAATATGTTCAATCTTCATCGTTGCCAATGAGCTATATTTATAGTCGTGAACATAAATTAATTGCAGACTATGAGCGAAGAATTACCGAAGTTTTTGATGAGTGTTACTTAATTTCTGAAAAAGAAGTGGAATTGTTTAATGATCAGGTCTGTAACGCTCCTAATGTTAAAGTGTTAGGGAATGGGCTTGATACCCAAAGTTTTTATCCTCCTGAGAAGTCGCATCAAAACGAAGATCCTGTATTCATCTTTACCGGAGTGATGGACTATAAACCTAATGTTGATGCCGTTGTTTGGTTTGTCGATAATTGTTGGTTAAGTGTTTTGAATGAATACCCTAATGCTCAGTTTATTATTGCTGGTATGAAGCCTTCATCAGAAGTCGAGGCATTAACAAAGTATAAAGGAATAGATGTAACAGGCTTTGTTGATGATATTTTGCCGTATTATCATCAAGCTGATTATTTTGTTGCACCTTTTAGGTTAGCTCGAGGTGTTCAAAATAAGGTGTTGCAAGCTTTTGCTTGTAAATTACCTGTTCTCTCAACTCCGATGGGTGCCGAAGGTATAAATTGTCATGATAATGAATCAATTTTAATAGCGAATACACCAGACGAATTTATCGTTGCAATTAATCAGTTAGAAAATGATGCAGAGCTTAAAAGCTCAATCAAAGAGAATGCATACAAACTGATTGTTGAAGAGTACTCTTGGCAGGCACAACTTGAACCGTTGAAACAGTTTACTCAAGAGTAATGTCTATATTCATATATGCTCTTGATGTATAGATGAAGTATCTAATTTATGAAACTGAGGCTGGCTCTTTTGCAAAGAGTTTGCCGTAAGTTACATTAACTTGCTCATAAAAGATCGATGAGTATCGTCTTTATTATTGGTTTAAAATTAACAGATAAAATGAAACAAAAATGAAATTACTATTAAAGCAACTAATCTCCATTATTTGTTTGGTCGCCATATTTCCATTCATTATTTTATTTTATTGCTTTAAAGGGGTAGCAAATGCAGATAGCTTGATTGCATCTTTTTCCCAGTTTTTGTCGTTGGTGCCTGGTAAATTAGGTAGTTATTTAAGAGCAAATTTTTATCGGGTTACATTGAATCACTGCTCACCCTTTGCGTTTATCGGATTTGGTACAATTTTCTCTCACCAGGATACTAAGATAGAAGAAGGTGTCTATATAGGTCCTCAAGGTAATATTGGGAAGTGTCAAATTGAGAAAGATTGCCTACTTGGTAGTGGTGTGCATATTTTAAGTGGCAAATCTCAGCACAACATCAGTGATCTCGACATACCTATTAGAGAACAAGGTGGCGTTTTCCAACGAATTGTCATTGGTGAAAATTCATGGATTGGCAATGGAGCTATAGTGATGGCGAATGTTGGCAAGCAATGCATAGTAGCCGCTGGTGCTGTGGTAGTTAATGACGTTCCAGATTACGCAATTGTAGCCGGTAACCCGGCAAAAATAATAAAGATGAGAAATGATTAATTGTTTTAAATTTATTTTATTCTTTTGGCTAGTTACGCCGCTTATTGCCGTAGCTAAGCCGATAGATATCAAAGTGCTATATTTAAAAAAGTTGCAATCAGTAGTAATCAATAATGATGCATCAAGTCCTGAATCTCCAGTCATAGCCGTAAATAACTCTGAAGCGTTTAAAAGTGCGCTTTCTATAGCAAATAAGAACGGGAATACCAAAATTAAGCTTAAGCCGGGCTTGTATACTTTAGATAAACCACTCGTAATTAATGCCCCTAATATTCATATCTACGGTGAATCAAGTCAACCATTTAGCACTGTTATTAGCGGGCAAGGAATGAAACAAACAGCGGGTGTTGATAATTTGATCAACGTTAATGCGAGTGGCTTTTCTTTACATGGGGTTACATTAAAAAATGTGGGTAACCATTTAGTTCAAATTCGTGGGGAATTCGGCGCGTCAAATATCACTATTAAAAACGTTGTCTTTCAAGATAGCTATGAACAGCTGCTTAAGTCTTCTTCTAATAGCAAGAATTTGTCTGTTACTTCAGACAACGTAGTGATCGAAAATTGCTTGTTTTGGTATTCAAAAGGCATTGGCCCTAATTGGTATATTGGTGGAATAGACGCTCACGTTGCCCATAATTGGCGAATCAATAATAATGTTTTTGCAAATATCGCTAGCCCAGGAAAACACATTGCCGAGCATGCAATTCATTTGTGGAATAACTCTCAGAACAACACTGTTGAAGACAACGTTATTCTCAATTCTGATCGTGGTATTGGCTTTGGTATGCGTAAAGGACCGTGGAGTGGAAAATTAAATGCGCAGGGAGGCAAGATTAAAGGAAATGTTATTTATCATGATAAAGTAAAAGAACACCCGTATGCCGATGTTGGGATCATAGTTGAAGATACTATAGATACTCAGATAGTAGGGAATGTAATTCTACTCAATCATCATTATCCTAATGCTATTGAACTTAGGTTTAAGCCTACAACAGGCATTTGGGTTGAAGGTAATATTTCGAATAAAAGGTTTACCCTAAGAGGCGGTTCTCAAGGCGTTTTTAATGGTAATGTAACGAACGAAAAGCTAACAAAAGATCTTATCAAGAGTTACCTTGATTAGTATTTTTTACTTCTGTAATCGAGCCAAAAATAACATTGAGCCTCGGCAACTCTATTTCGCTATTTTCATTAGCCAAAATTATTAATTTTCCGTTAGGGTTTCGCCCAATCATTTTTAAATATGTTTGATATAACTTCGTCTTTGTTTCACTTGCATAGAAGCGGCCATTAACCTCAAATACTACATATAAAAATAACTTTCTATCGTCACTATTCACCAATGCTAATTGTTTAGCTTCACCGAAAGCATGCGATAATGTTGCTGCTTTTGTTGGCGTCCAAGAATCGTCATTAAAGTATCTATGTTGCGATGAAATTAATTCTGATTCTGCTTCATTAAATTGAGCGATGAACAATTGTGTATGTTGCTCCACAGTGCCCACATTAAAATATTGCGCTAGTGAAGCATTATTAATAGGGGGAAGCCACTTTAGCTTGCTAACCTCTTGAATGTTGATATTGGTTAGTTTTACAGGCGATAGGTCATACTGTGTTGTGCTTGTCCCTTTAGATATCCAAATCGCAGTTGTCACTGAAAAGCAAACAAATAGCACAGAAGCTATTGATACTAATTTTATGCTTACATTATTATTTGTCGTTAAAGCCGATGAACTAGTTAATTTGCGGTCTTTATCTCTAAATATCTCTCCAAGGAAAATCAAAATAAATAAGATTACACCAAAGAATACGCCACCATAAATCAAATGGTCGGCACCAACAGCATGCTCCATATTGGTCAAGTGGCCCGTGAGAATAATGCCATAAACACGCAAGGCATTAGCTAATAGTGGAACAATGATGGAAAGTGAAATGAATATAGCGCGCTTTTTAATGCTACTAAATGATACGTAGCTATAAATATAGCCAAATGCAAAAGTTGAGATTAAAAAGCTAATACCAGAGCAAGCTTCAGCTACTAGAAAGCGTCCTTCGGGGATTTCAAGGTATAGCCCACTCCTGTATATCGGAACATTGGTCCATTCCAATAATGGAACTGCGATATCAGTGGTTAATTCTTGCAAAAATGGCACAAGCTGATCGCCAATCGGAATACAAAAAAGAATCAAGCCTAACGGGTAAATTATTTTTTTGGTTGCTGGCCATCCAATTGCACCATAAATAATAACAATCAAGGAGCTAAACGCGGCGCCATGCATTAATATTTTTATATCACCAAAACTAGCAAAAGTATAAATGGCTAGCAGTAATATATACGGCGCTACCCAAAGCATACTCTCTTGTTGATATTTTTGAATTATGTCTGCACGTTTTAAATAAATGAAATAGGCAACAATCGGTAAAATGAGCAAACAATGATTATAAATTTCAGAGGTTATCCAAACATCTACTGCTGTTTCAATGCCTTTATAGAAGGTAAGCAACCAGATAGCTAAGTAGATAAATAACTTCACTTCGATTGTTTTATTTACAGGTAGCTTAGCCAAGTCAATCGCCCATATTTTATTTAATATTATAAACAGAGTGCATGCTAGACCATTGAAAGTCTTTTAACAGTCTTTCAATTTTATTTTCCATTGATGCTAAGTTTATATAGTGACGAACATTTGATGTAAATGAAGCCCCTTTTACTCTTGGCTGATTAGGATCAATTTCCCAAGGGTGAAAATAGAAGCTATAAGGCTGCTTTTCAGTTGATAAGAATTTATTAATTCTTTTTTTCGATAGAAAATATGGATAAAGCCTAAAATATCCTCCGCCACCAATGCCAGTATTTTTATTGTTTATTCGCAATGTTGGGATTGGTATTTCCCATAACCCTTCATCACGCCAATATTTAAATCTTGGCCAGTCTGGCGTGCCATATAAGTCGTGTTCAATGGGGTAAGTGCTCGAGCTATATTTTATTCCAAGCTTTACCAATAACTCAAAAGCCCACTCATTAGACTTGTTGATTGAAAAGCTAGGTGCACGATAGCCAGTAACTTTTTGTCCAGAAGCTTGCTCTAATATATCAATACTCGTTGCAATATCTAATTCTAGCTCTTGTGGTGATTGAGTTGTAGCTCTTCGATGATTACTACCATGGCTAGCGACTTCATGGCCTTGGTCTGCTATTTCTTTAATAAGCTCAGGAAAAGCTTGAGCTACCCAACCCAAAATAAAGAATGTCGCCTTGGTGTTATGTCTGCTAAATAAATCTAGAAGCTTTCTCGTGTTATAGTCGACTGTAGGTTGGTAATTCGACCAGTCTTTAGGATCAATAACTTGATCAAAAGCGGATACGTGAAAATAGTCTTCTACATCTACCGTCATGGCGTTGGTAATTATACTGCTCATTCCGTTTAACGCCCTTTGCCAAATAAAACGATTTCTACCGTTCTAATTAAAATGAGTAAATCTAATAAAAAGCTTCTGTGTTTAATATAGTACAGATCATATTTTAGCTTTTCTAAAGAATCTTCTTCAGTTGACCCGTAAGGATATTTAAGCTGTGCCCACCCTGTTAGCCCTGGCTTTACATTGTGGCGTTCATTGTAATATGGCAGGTTTTTAATTAAGCCTTGAACGAATTCTGGACGTTCTGGCCTTGGGCCAACAAAGCCCATGTCACCTTTCATTACATTATAAATTTGAGGGAGTTCGTCTATGCGATATTTGCGTATGAATTTGCCAATTTTTGTGGTTCTGTCATCATCTTCTGACGCCATTTGAGCGCCATCTTTCTCAGCGTCAATGCGCATACTTCTGAACTTAATGATGTTAAACGCTTGTCCATCTAGTCCAACACGCTGTTGAAAGTAAAATATCGGTGCATCAAATCCTTCATCTAACTTAATTAGGATGCCAGTAATTAACATAATAGGCCAAACTAGCAACATTAAAAAGAAGGCCATTGAGGCGTTAAAAATCCAATCTAGTGTGTTTCTCAGGTAGTTGTTAGATGCAAAACCGTTAGAGTATATTACCCAGCTAGGGTAAATAAGGTTTACGGCTATTTGCCCGGTCTCTCGCTCTATAAAATCCAAAATTTCAGTGATTTCAATGCCGCGAATTTTACATGCAAACAGCTCGTCTACAGGTAAGTTGTTTCTTCTTTCATCACCCGCTACAACTATTTCATCAATGTTATTTTCTAACGCGTAAGAAACTAAAGAATCCTCTAGAAGGATGCGTGTTTCATGCTTTACACCATCTTCAATATCGCCTTGCATAATTACAAATCCATGGATATTGAAATTCTGACGGTCAACATCACGTCGCATTCGTCTTTCTATTATCGACGCTCTTTCTCCAGCGCCAAGCACTAACACTTTACGTTTATTTAAACCGAAAAAGTCAACTTTGAAGGTAAATGCTCGGAACAGGCTAGTAGAAACAAAATTAATTAAAGAAGCCAGTGCTAAGGCTTCTATTGGTAATTCGTTAGGACGGTATAACGGGTTTATTATCGTTACAATAAAAAAACTAATTGAAATCGCTATCAGAACTCGTCGAAGTACCCCTCTAAAATTTTCTCTCAGTTTAGAGTTGTATAAGCCTAATGCTAAAGAGGATAATTGGGTTACTAGGGCGAAAACCATGGCATAAACAAAAATAACATTGTTTTCAATTTCAACGTGTCTAAAAAGATTAAATGCCGTGTTGATATATACCGCGAAAATTAATGCGCAAGCAAATATAATAAACTCAATTAAAACAAGCGATTTACTACCTGTAGATACATCACGAAACTTGGGGCTTGCCATAAGCTAACTATCGTCCTAATGAATAATGAAAGTTCCTCTAACATCGCTATTAGAATCGATTGTTGTATGAATGTAAAGAATGCTAGCCTAGTGTAATAAAAACGTAGCTTATAAATAACGCCATAATTAAGTGAAAGATATATGAAAATCAAATACAATCTGTTACGTTGTTTACAAAATCGTTAATTTTGATGTCATTGACAGGTCAGCACCATGGAAAAACTAATAACAAAATATCGTCAAATATTAAATTTGGTCCTTGTAACGCTTATAATTGGTGGTTGTAGTAGTAACCCTAATTTGCCTAGTGCAACAATCCAACCATCCGTAACTAAAGACATTTCCTCCTATAAATATTTAATTGGTCCGGGAGACGTTTTAAATATTTTCGTTTGGAGAAACCCTGAAGTTTCAGGTAGTTTCGTTGTTCGCCCAGATGGCATGATTACGACTTCATTGGTTGAAGATATCCCTGTTTCAGGCAAAACACCAACGGAACTAGCGCGTTCGATCGAACAAACGCTTTCAACTTATTTACGCGACCCAATCGTCACTGTCACCGTGAATGACTTTAATGGCCCATTCAGTGAGCAAATCAGAGTCATAGGTGAAGCTGCTGAGCCCCAGGCATTAAGTTACACGCAAAACATGACATTACTCGATGTGATGATTCAAGTTGGCGGTTTAACGGAGTTCGCCGATGGTAACGACGCCGTTTTAGTGCGTGTAGAGAATGGTCAGCAAAAGCAATACAACATTTATTTAGAAGATTTAATTAAAAATGGCGATATTTCTGCAAACGCAGATTTATTACCAGGCGATATTATTGTAATCCCTGAAACATGGTTTTAATTTTTCCTAGTAGTTAGAGGTCAGGAATGCAAGAACTATTCGAACAAATAGTTGACTATTTAAAAGGTATCTGGATTAAACGTCGCTACTTAATGGTAGCGACTTGGGTTATTTGTCCAATTGGTTGGGCTTATGTCACGTTAATGGATGATGTTTATGAGTCAGAAGCTAGGGTGTATGCTGATACACAATCGATTTTACGCCCTTTATTAAAAGGCATTACCGTAGAGAACAACCCTAATGTTCAAATCCAACTGATGGTTAGAACGCTTTTAAGTCGTCCAAACGTTGAAAAAATTACTCGCATGAGTGACCTTGATATTCAAGCTACGACCGCTCAGGACTATGAAAATTTAATTGAAAGATTGAAAGAAGATATAGATATTAAGAAAGTTGGCCGAGGGCGCGACGAGAATATTTATACGATTAGTTACGAGAATAAAGATCCTGAGGTTGCTCGTATTGTTGTGCAATCTGCCTTAACGGTTTTTATTGAAAATACACTAGGAGAAAACAGGACAGACGCAGATGCAGCGCAAGAGTTCTTAGATGATCAAATTCGAGAGTATGAGAGCCGATTATTAGCTGCAGAAGCCCGGTTGACGGATTTTAAACAAAAATATAGTGATGTATTGCCTAATCAAAATGGTGGATATTACGAAAAGCTAAGTACTGCCAAAGAGCAATTGAAAGACATTGAATTATCATTGTTAGAGTCCAAAACACAACTCAAGTCAGCAAAGCAACAATTAACTATACCCGCTCAAAACGAATTATCTCCAGGCAATGCGGTACAAAACTCATCTACAATAAAAACAACATATGATGACCGTATCGCTGAGCTAGAAGTAAACCTTGACTTACTGCAACTTAAGTATACCGAAATGCACCCTGAGGTGATTGAAGTTAATCGACGTTTAGCACACTTGAAAGAGCAACGGACTAAAGAAATTAATGAATATATTGCTTCAACCAATTCATCAAGCAAAAACACGTTGGCTTATAGTGAAAACCCAGTTGTTCAAGAGGCGCAAATTCAAGTTAATAATCTCGAAAACCTTGTTGCTTCCCTTGAAGTTCGAGCGCAAAATTATCGAGAGCAAGTTGTTGATTTAGAAAATAAGATCCATACCCTTCCTGAAATTGAAGCTGAATTAGTTGCACTAAATCGTGGATATGAAATTACTCAACAAAAATATGAAGAATTACTTGTAAGAAAAGAAACCGCTTCTTTGGCACAGCAGGCCGATCAAACGACCAATAAGATACAATTTAGAGTTATAGACCCTCCTAGAGTTAGCAGTGAGCCTGCAGGGCCAAATAGAGCATTATTCTATATAATTGTCACAGTACTTGGTTTTGGTGTAGGCGTTGGTTTGTCGTTATTGATTAGTGAGTTGAAACCTGTTGTGACATCTGGTGCACAAGTGTCTCGCGCTACAGGTATTCCAGTATTTGGTGTTGTTTCAGCAACTGAATCTTTAGGCCTTCAAGAATGGCACAAAAAGAAAACTTGGCTCTTTATTTTATCGAATATGTTACTTTTATTTTTATTGACGTTTTTTATGATTTATTCATTATTTCCAAGTGTAATTAAGGAACCAATTAGAGGTTTAATGGGCTAATGAGTACGATAGAAAAAGCACTAGCGAAAAGAAACGCTAAAGGTAATTCAGATTCAGAGAGTGTAGAATCTAAAAGTTCTATTGAGGCGGCGCAGGAGAAAACCGAAAATTCTCAACCTGCTAAAAAATCTTCTGTGATAACAGCTAAAGACTTATTGTTGGAAATTGACATTGAGAGCCTTGAAAGTCGCGGTTACTTAATAGATAACGGGACAAGAAAAAGCATTAAGGACGAATTTCGCCAAATAAAACGTAAATTGTTTAATAATGCTTTTGGTCCTGCATCGAAAACATTAAAAAATAGTAATTTGGTTATGGTTTCAAGCTCAACACCAAACGAAGGGAAAACATTCGTCGCAATAAACCTCGCGTTAAGTATTGCTTTAGAGCAAGATAAAACTGTGCTTCTTGTTGATTCAGATGTTTTGCGTCCGAGTATTTCAAGAGAATTAGGTTTAGATCATAACTCGGGCTTGATTGAGTATTTACTTGGCGAGAAAGAGCAAGTAAATGAAATTATCTACGGCACTAATATTCCTAATTTAAAATTGATACCCGCAGGTAACCCTCATCACCTTTCTAATGAGTTGTTGGCAAGTGGTAGAATGGCTAACCTCACCGAAGAGTTGGCTAAACGTTACCCAGATCGTGTTGTAATCTTCGACAGTCCACCATTGATTGGTGTCACTGAGACGCCTGTTGTAGCTAGTTTAATGGGACAGGCTTTAATCGTGGTAGAAGAGTCAAAAACGAGAATAGAAAATGTTCAGGCAGCGACTGAAAATCTTAATGAAGATCTTGCTGTCGGTATTGTGGTGAATAAAGCAATAAGATCACACAAGGATATGTATGGCTACTATGGCTATGGGTACGGCAAATAAAAAATTATCAGTAATTTGTTTAGCGATTCTTACATCTTTACATACCGCTCACGCAGGTGAGTGGGACTTTACACCAAGTTTAACATTGGAAGAAAATTATACTGACAATGTTGAATTAGTGGATGCTGGCGAAACAGAGAGTTTAGTCAGTCAGTTAGGAATTGACTTCAGTCTTGATTATTTAGCGCAAGGCGCTGAATTTACTTTCAATTCTTCAAGTATTTATGCCACGTATTCCCATGATCACGATCTTGATGACGGTTTTTTAGAGCTCGATACCAATGGTCGTTTTGCCCTCTGGCCAAATGGTATTGCATTGGTTTTTAGTGCCACGGTTGAAAACCAAGCAAGAAATGGCGCTAGAAATGCGTTAGCTGATATTGTGTCCGGTGATACTGTGCAAACTGAGCGATATAGCGGCGGCTTCGAATATCAAATAGATAACAGTGACTTTCAATTTTTTGCTAATGCCACGTATAACCTGAACCAAGCTGACGATGATATAGGTGAACAAGAAGGTTTTTCTAGCCAAATTCTCACCAAAAATGGTAATGCTTCTAGAAATGTATTTTGGGATTTTAATGCCAATTATCTGGAGCGCACCAATAACGATCAAGACTCAAAACGTCATATCGCAGAGCTGAAGTTAGGTTGGATAACGAATTACAAAATTAATCCATTTATTCGCGCTTATAACGAAGATAACACGGGTAATGTTGGTAACAATAATTCATATGAGTCTAACTCTTACGGGGTAGGTTTACGCTGGTTAGTTACACCGCGCTTTTATTTAGATGTTAGTTATAACAAGCCTGAAGATGAACAACAGAATATTGATGGTGAAGAGCAAGAAGAGTACGTAAATGCTGAAGTGAATTGGCAGCCTACAAGTCGCACGACCTTGAATGCAAGTTACGGACAGCGCTTTTATGGTGAAAGCTACTCTTTAGATTTAACGCACCGCAATAAGCGTTTAACCAACAGCATTCGTTATTCAGAAGAAGTACAAGTTTTTACACGTGATAACTACGAATACTTACCTCAAGGTGCATTTTGGTGTCCTATCGACTTTATTGAATCAAGTGAATGTTATGTAGAGCCGGGTGATAACTTTAATTTTGATGATTATAACTTAGTGACATTTAATGATTTTGAGATTATTGAAGATAATGAGTTTTCATTAAACAAACGTGTTGCTTGGACGTCGGAACTAAAGTTACCTAGAACCACATTTAGTTTTGATTTGAATTTTAATGACAGAGAAAGCCTTGAAACACGTATTTCAGATCGAAATTCAGGGGCAAACTTTAAAATTGATAGACGGGTTAGTGGTTATTCAACGGTTGATTTAAAGCTAACGTATACCGAGAAGCTTTTTGATTACCAAACCGAAAATGAACGAACAGATAGATATCGCCAATATGCGATTAATTACAAACGTGACTTGAATGCTAAGTTTAATTTTAATGTAACGTTAGCTCATGTTAATCGCGACTCTAGTCAAGAAACCTTCAACTATAAAGAAAGTCGTGTAACGTTGAAATTTATTAAGGACTTCTAACCAGATGTATGAAAGCTATTATGGTTTTAAAGAAAAACCATTTCAGTTGAGCCCTGATCCGCGATTCTTTTTCGCCTCTAATCATCACCAAAGAGCTTTATCGTATCTTCAATATGGTCTTGACCAAGGCGAGGGCTTTATTGTTATTACAGGGCCAATAGGAACTGGTAAAACAACAATTGCACGTAATCTACTCAATAATATTAATGACGCTAACATTGTTGCTGTGCAGTTAGTGACAACAATTTTAAACCCTCATGAACTATTAGCTTTGGTAGCAGCAGAATTTCAAATAGAGGTTGAAGGTTCAAGTAAAGCAGAGTTATTGCAAGGTATTGAACAGTTTTTAATTCGACTTAATCAACAGGGTAAAAGGGCGTTATTAATTGTTGATGAAGCGCAGAATTTGCCTTCTGAAACGGTTGAAGAACTTCGTATGCTATCTAATTTTCAGCTTGACAATAAGCCGTTAATTCAAAGTTTCCTATTAGGACAAGAGGAATTAAAAGGCATTATTCAAGCGCCAGATATGGAACAGTTTAGGCAGCGAATTATTGCATCTGCACATTTAAAGCCTCTATCAGAAGCAGAAGTAAAAGAATATATAGATCACCGCTTGCAGCAAGCAAATTGTAATAAGGAACATGTTTTTGATGAAGGGGCCTATGCGGTTATTCATGATAAAACTGGCGGTGTACCAAGAAAGATTAATATTTTTGTAGATCGTATTTTACTGTTTGGTTTTTTAGAAGATTTGAACGTGATAGACGTTGAAGCGGTTAACCAAGTAGCTGAAGAAATGGAAATTGAGTTAACCGGTTCGCTTCATGCTAAACCAATAAGTGAAAGTACAGCAACTCAAACCATCACAACTGAAATAGAAGCAGCAAGTTTAGATTCAATAAAATCAACGTTAAAAGAAGTTGAAGACATTTTAGATACCACCATAAAAGAGAAAGTGAAAATGGCAAGATATGTAGATAAATTGCTTAAACAAAAGAATAAAGAACTTTCTCAAAGTAAATAGGTTTTCGTCTTTATCAATTAAATGCCTCGATCATCATATGGTCGAGGCATTTTTGTTTTACAAGGCTAATCCTAGGCTGTTAATTGTCAGTCGGTTTGCCAAGCAACTTATCTAAAGTTAGCTTTAAACCTTGATGGTTAGGGAATTTAGTGTGTGCTTCTTCTAACAGTGTAATGGCTTGTTTAGTTTGATTGTTGTCATTTAAAACAACAGCTAATGTATCAATGATATCGGGGTTATTAGGTTGTAGTTGATATGCTTGTTGCGCATAGTTAAGAGCTTTAGTTGCCTGGCCATCCTCATTAAGCAACCAAGCTAAGTTATTTAAGGTAACCGGATCATTTTCTATCAAAGTCGCCATATTTTGATAATGTTCTATGGCTTTGTTTTTATCTACGCCGATATAAAGTTCAGCTAAGTATTTATGAACATATTCATTTTCAGGCTCTGTTTCCAATACTGATTCTAAAAACGAAATAGCATCACTTTTCTTATTCTGAGCGGCAAGTGATTGCGCATAAAGCATCGCTGAACTAGTTTCATGCTTTAATGTATAAGCTTTATACAGATAACCTTCCGCTTTGTAGAATTGCTTTTGCTTTATAGATATTTGCCCTAATAGTTTATTCACGGCGGAATTATTTGGTATAAGTTTATCCAATTCATTCGCTTTTCGCTGAGCTTGTTCTACTTGTTCCGTTGCCATTAACAAATAGCTTTCATAAAATTTTAGCGCGTTGTTACTTGCTAAAGATGATCTATTTAAGCTTTCTTGCGTTAATCGTAGCGCGTCAGTGTGTTTTGCGTTCTTTGTTAGGTATTCAACGTATAAAACAAGCGCATTCCTATTATCTGGCTGAATAGACACCCAGTTTGCAAATAGTGATTCAAACTTATCTTTTTGCTCTGTCTGGGCATACAAACCGAGTAACGTGGCGAAATATTGGTTAGGTGAATTCTCGCTTAGTTTATTGTTTAGTGATTCCAACACTTTAATTGCGTTGTCTATGTCATTATCTTGGATATAAGTCAGACCAATTGATATTTCTGGCCACTCATTGGTCTCGCTAACAAGTGATTGCAAAAATGCACGGGCATCTATTCGGTTTTGCTTGGTTACTTGGTTACTAAGATAAAGCTGAAATGCCTTTGGTTGGCTGCTATTTGATGATAATAGGCGTTTCAGATAAGTGTCAGACGCTACTAAGTTGTCTTCTCCTTTTTCAAGGATTGCAAGGTTATATAGCGCGGTATTATTCGTATTATCAGTCTCTAAAACAGCTAAATAACTGCTTTTTGCTAAGGCACTTTTTCCTGTTTGCTGTGCAATATTACCCTTTAACAACAGCGCAACGTTATTGTCCGGTGTTAATGCTAACCATTCTTCAGTTAGCTTGGCCGCAGTTTCTAAATCACCACTTTTAACGTAAGCCAAAATGAGTAGTGAATTTGATTGAGTAGACTCTGGTGAAATAGATTGAGCGTAAATTAGATCGTCTATGCCAGATTGATCATTGGTCGCAAGTTTGGCAACACCATGCTTAAGCCAAACTTGCGGATCATTGGGCGCCGACTGCTTTGCTTGACTAAACAATTGCTCAGCTTCTTTGGTCTTTCCTTTAAGTGCTAATTGGCTGCCAACCTCACTGTAGAATGCTTGGTTATTTTCATTCTCTACGCTGATGTTTTCCATCGTTTCTAGCACGTCTTTTGTGTAGCCAAGTTCAAGTTGAGTTATCGCTAACACTTTGTGAAGCATATGTTCAGCAGGCGTTGCTTCTGCTAGGGGAGAAAGTTGATAATAAGCGTCTTGAAAGTTCCCCAAATAGAAATGACTTAAGCCAAGAATGACCTGAGCCGTTTGATTTTCAGTCATATTTAGTACTTGAGACGATTTGTCTTTAGCAATCTCAAAGTCTTTTTGCTGTATTGCTAACTTAGCCTCTTGAAGTAAAACGGCAGGATGATCAATATAGCTTTTACTTAAACTTGCGATAACAGAACTAGCATCTTCATACTTTTGTGCTTTCATCAATGATTCAGACTGCAAAATACCGTAATTTAACTCTTGAGGATATTGGCTATAAAGCTTTGAGAACGTGAGCGCCGCTGCATTATAATCTTGCGTGTACATTTCTAGCTGAGCTTTTAAGTTCAGCGCTCTTTTATCGAGTTCTTTGGCCTGAGCGTATTGATTAAGCTTCTCTAACGCTAAATCAGGAGTCTGTGTTCGTGCTAACAGTAAAACTTCGCCCATTAATACTTCATAATGCTCACTGTCAATCGATTGTGCTTGAATCAAGTATTGTTTAGCTTGAGCAATATCTTTCTTTTCTAGTGCTACCTGCTCTCTGATGATTAAACTTTCAATTTGGGTATTGTTTTGTAAAAACGCCTCATCATCTAACAAAGCAATCGCTTGATCTTGCTCGCCTTCTAGCAAAGCGACTTTAGCCAATAAAATAACCAATTCTTCTGATTCAAGCTCAGCTTGTTTTGCAAGATCGAGTTCTTTCTTTGCGGCAATCACGTTATTTTGTTGCCAATAAGTTTTGCCTAGCAATAACCTAGCTTGAGCGCTATCAGGGGATGATTGGAGTAAGTTTTTTAATGTGATAACAGTGGCAGGGTAGTCGCTATTGTTATAGTAGGTTTGTGCTTCAGAAAGCTGTTCTTCAACAGATTTTTGCTGGCTGCAAGCAAAAATGAATAAGGTGAATAAAATAGTGAGAATGCGGCTTAACGAAACCATGTGAAACTTCCTGAAAGTCCATGTTATGTAACGTTAAATATTACTTTGCAACTACCTTTTTAGCAATCATAAACATGATTCTTGGCATTAAACCGGCATTACCGAATGGTCGCCAAGTTTTTACTAGCTTGTTTCGGTAGGCATCGAAGTGTAAACCGTGAGGTGCATGCAAAATTTCACCGCGATTGAGTAAAATCTTTAATGCGTAGGTTTCTGCGATACCGGCACAAAGGTTTACTGCCATACCTGTTGATGGCCCGCGTTTTTCATGGAAGCTAACGGCTGTTTCGTCAACGAGGTAAGGGCGCTGCAACATGGCAGGTGACAGGCCAATTAAAAATTGGATAAGCTGGTCGTCTTCAGATTTACCTTCAAAACGAAAATATTCTTCATAACTCATTTTTCCAGGCATAAAACATAGAAAAGCACAGCCCATGCCTAATGGTGCTGCGGTAACAACTGGAATATTCTTTTCATAACACTTTTGGAAAACAACCTTTCGCGCTTCCAATGCAAAAAAATCTAGACTGTCGACATAAAGATCAACACCTTCTAAAAAGTCATCTACATTGTGAGCGAAAATGCCTTCAGGGTATGAGCGGATGTCAGCTTCTGGATTGATGTCTCGCGCCATTCTTTCCATGACGGCGACTTTATCTTCACCAATGGTAGACATAAACGCGCCAAATTGGCGATTGAAGTTGTGGACTTCAAAATCATCAAAGTCAGAAATGCAAAAGTTGCCAATACCTAATCGGGCGAGTGTTAGCAAGTGAGCGCCACCAACACCACCTGCACCGGCAATGGCAACGCGCTTTGTTCTTAGTTCAGCTTGTTCTTCTTTGGTAACCCAGCCAATATTACGGCTAAACGCTTTATCGTAGTCGAACATGCAATATCCTTATTATTCTATGGTATCTACTAGCTGTGTAGCTAAATCGTCATGAATGGCATCGTATAAAGATTTGAAACCTGGTGTCAGGTTGTTCAAGAAAATATCTGGGTTGATGTAATATGGTCCGCGCGTACCATGGTACTCAACAGGTGTACCTAAGGCTTCAAATTTAATGCCAACGAACTTCATACTGCGAGCTAAACGAGGTTCCATCATAACGTAAACGTGTCTGATGCCTGAGTCTATTGCCATAGAAGCAGCAACCATATATAAACCAATAGCAATAAATGGAAAGCAACGAAGTTCAGTTTCTGAGTAACTGTGCTCACTGATAACACCGGTTGCCGACCCTGTAAATTGGTCGGTACGACGACGACGAAACTCTGCCCTAACTGCTAATCGTGATATTTCACACACTTCTTTTCTATCAAAGTTACGCGGATCTAATTTAGGGTTTTCGATCGCTGCCGCACAGTATTTTTCAATGGGCAGTAATTCACCTTCGTTTGCTGCACGCACTATACGCACACAGCTAGCGTAGCTATCAGACGGTTTGTGTTTGATCATGGCGAACATTGACTGTTCGTCAAATTCATCGGTTTCCATACCGTTTGGCCGAATAGGCTCAAAACCTAACTCTTCACAATAAACGTTATGGCGAATTTTAAATACTTCTTCCTTAAGTTCTGGAGTATCAGCAAATACAGGTTGTAAAAACTGAGTGAAATGCGCGGCAATGTTTTGCGCATCACTATTAGCTTTCATTGACGCGACTTTTTTAGTTACGTCGCCAATGATGGGAGCGTTGAGTATTTTTTTACTCCAATTCATCCTGAGTTTGACCCCTTAAACTTCTCTCGAGAGCTAAAATTACTTGCTAGCTCGCAAACTACATGTAAATTTAGTATATCGTACATTTTTGACCTAGCTAGCTTTTTTCGTGATTAATTAGCATTAAATGTGCTCAATGCCAACTTTCACGGGTAAAACGTCACATGCTGTTTTATATCCCGTTTGAAATAAGCGCTCTTTCTTTTCACTGCTCATTGTAAAATCTACGGCTGAGCTATTGCCGGTATTTACTACAACGGTATTGTGCCAAAAGGCATCATTAATATATTCGCGAGAAATCGTTGTCATAAAGGTACGAATTAATAGCGTTATATAATTAAAAATTGGAAATATACCATTCGTGTTTAAATCGTCAGTTTCATGCTCGCCTCTTAACCGAAAGCATAGCACAGGCGTACCATCTTTCGCCCAATCTCGATGCAGTGCATCTTCTGATAAAATGCTACCGTCTACCATTAGGTGATTACCGAACGGTTTGAAACTAAACACTAAAGGAATCGACATTGAAAAGCGCACCGCCATCGATACTTTAAGATCTGGCGTGTGCTCAGCATCAAAAATTACCGGCGAGCCCTTTTTAACGTCAGTCGCGACAATGTGCAGTTGTTTATCAAGCTCTTTAAAGGTTTTACCGCGCAGCAGTCTGTCTATCCATTGCTCAAAAACATCACCAGAGCTTAAGCCGCCATTGCGTAGCAGCTTAAATAAGGAAAACTCTCTAAATTTATTGTAGTTGGTTTCAAGTGCTATTAGCTTGATTTCTTCACAACTTAAGCCACTAGCATATAAGCTACTGATGATACTGCCACCTGATACACCGACAAGATGATCAAAGGCGATGTTATGCTCTTCTAGGGCTTTTAAAATACCGACATGCGCTGGTAGCCGAGTGCCTCCACCTGCAAAGATAGGCACAACTTGTTTTTGCTTTTGCATAATACCTTATTAATAGTGTTAAACTTCTTCGGTATAAACAAGTATGGTCAAAAAGCGATTTTTTGCTCACTATTAGAAATAATTTTTATCTTTTTCATTGATTAACATGGATTTTCAAATGCGCTTTGTACTGCTCTTTCTTGGTTTGAACCTACTTTCTTTTACATTGTGGGCAAGTAATTTAGTAGATACGTTAAAACAAGTTAAACCTTCAGTTGTTGGTATTGGCATTTATACACCAACGGGTAGGCCACAAGCTGAAATTCGTGGTTCTGGTTTTGCTATTGGTAACGGTCAATATGTGGCAACTAATTATCATGTGTTACCTGAGTCTCTTGATCAATCGCTTAATCAACAACATGTTGTTTTTGCGGGCAGTGGTAAACAAGTTAAAACGATTAAAGCAAGCGTTGTTGGTTATTCTAAAGAATACGATTTAGCTATTTTAAAATTACAAAATACTTCACTACCCACGTTTAAACTAGCTGATGATGAATTTGTTGATGAAGGGTTAGATATTGCCTTTACAGGATTTCCCATTGCCAGTGTATTAGGGCTTTATCCAGTTACACATCGTGGCATCATTGCCAGTATAACGCCAACTATCTCGCCGGTAGCAGATAGTCGACAAATGAATATCCATATGTTGAAAAAACTAAGAAACCCTTATCTAGTTTATCAATTAGATGCGACGGCGTATCCCGGTAATAGTGGCTCTGCAATGTATGACATCGAGAGCGGTGAAGTGATTGGTATTATTAATAAAGTGTTTGTTCAAAAAAGCAAAGAAGGTGTGATCTCTCAACCTAGCGGTATTACTTACGCTATTCCTGTGAAGCATTTGCGTGAATTAATGATTAAGCACAAGGTGCCTAATTAACGCTATTCGGACGTGAGTTGAGCCGTGCGCGTGTTATTTAATTGGTTAAATAGCGTCGAAACGGGCACTAATTCAATATTTTGTGCAGCTAAATGAGGAATTAACTGTTTCAGAGCTGTTATCGTTTCTGGGTGTGGGTGAGCAATACCAATAGCAAACTCATCAAGTTGGGCTTTATCAATGAGCACTTTGAATTGCTGCTCAATATAATGAGCGTCGGTATGGTTATCCAGAAATACATGACGTTGTAGATGCGGCACACCATAAACATGGGCTAATGCACGGGTTTTACTTTGAGAAGTAGTCATGCTGTCGATAAAAAACAGTTGGTGTTGCTTCAAAAACTTCATCGTACTTGCCATCGGTTTTCTTAGCTTGGTTAAATGACTGCCCATATGGTTATTGATACCTACCGCAAAAGGTATTTCAGCCAATGCATGTGCTAATTGTGCATTGATTTTCTCTTCACTCATTTCACTGGTAATGGCGCCAGGACCTAATAGTTTTCCACTGGTTGATTCCATTGGGATATGCAATAAAACATCTTTTTTAGAGCTATTTGCTTGTTCTGCTAGTTCTTTGGCAAAGGGGGTGTGAGGAAGAAACGCGTAGGATATTTTGCCAGGCAGCGTTAGCGCGTTCTGGTCTGTTTTACGGTAGCCAATATCATCAATGATAATTGCCACTTTAGCGCTGTGAGCGCTAAAGGCTAATGGGAAAATCATAAGTAAAATGAGGATGATACGCACGAGTAATAAATTATTATTTTTATAGTTTAATGTAGTTAGCTTAACAGTCAGTTACAAGAGAGTAAACCAACCGATTATCGACACCATAGTCTAGGATTAACGGCTTTTCCTTTGTGGCGGATTTCAAAATAGAGCCCAGAATCAGCTTTACCGCCACTTTGCCCTGCTAACGAAATTGGCTCACCAGATTCAACACGATCGCCAACATTTTTCAATAATGTTTGGTTATGGCCATATAAACTCATGTAGCCATCACCGTGATCAACAACAATCACTAAGCCATAGCCTTTTAACCAATCAGCAAATAATACGGTGCCGCTATGAATGGTGGATACAGTTCTACCGACAGGCGTGGCAATCATAATGCCTTTCCATTTTAAATAGCCTTGTTTTCTCGTACCAAAGCGATTCAAGTGTTTGCCTGAAACTGGCCACGTGAGCTTCTTTTTAAGTTGACTTAAACCGGTTAATTCAGCTTCTTTTCGGGCAAGCTTTTCAATTTCGGCAAGCGCTGCAACTAAGCTATCTTCTTCTTGTTTTAGGCGCTCGATTTTGTCATTACTCGATTCAATCGATTTATTGAGCTTGGCGATGCTTTTGGCTCGTTGACTTTTTTGTTGTTTTAACTTTTCTTGCTGTTGAGTTTGTACGACACGCAATTCTTCAAGCTTTGTTGATTGATTCTGATATTGGGTTGTTACGTCAATTAACTCAGCAATTGTAGCTTGAAAGGCTTCTATTTCTTCAATACGAGCATCATTTAAATATTGGTAGTATTTTAAGGTGCGTTGAACATCGCTCGTATCTTCTTGATTGAGTAGCAATTTTAAGTAATCGTGCTGACCACTTGAATAAGCTGCTCTTAATTGTTTGGCCAGTAATTGCTCTTGTGATTTTTTTTGTTCGGTTAACTGCTTTTTTTGCTTTTTTAATGCTACGAGCTTTTCAGCCGTTTGTTTTAATGACGTTTGAGTTTTGCTCAGTGCCTTTGCAGCCCTAGCAATCGCAATATCATCACGTTTTAATTCGGCTAGAATTTTATCGCGAGCTTTATTCGACTGCTTCAAGCTCGCTTGTTGTTTAGCAATGGCTTTTTTTACCGCTTCAAGCTGTTCATTGGTGCGCGCCTCATCATTGGCGACCACGGCAAAAGGTGTTAAGTAGCAAATACTACTTAACACCCAAATAACAATAAACAGTGAAACTTTAGGCATAAACTACTTAATCTGCATTAAGTTTGTGCCTGTCATTTCTTCAGGCTGCGGTAGGCCCATCAGGTTTAAAATTGTTGGCGCAATATCACTTAGCGTGCCTGAATTTGCTGGCGTTGCATCTCTACCTACATAAAGTAAAGGCACTGGCTCACAGGTATGGGCAGTATGTGCTTGGCCGGTATCAGGGTTTACCATTTGCTCTGCGTTACCGTGATCAGCGGTAATTAAGCATTCTCCACCGATTTTCTCTAAAGCAGCTAGTACTCGGCCAATTGACGCATCTACCGCTTCACAGGCCTGAACAGCGGCGTCAAATTTACCGGTATGACCAACCATATCGCCATTTGGGTAATTACATGCAATAAAGTCATAGTCGCCACTTTCGATAGCTGAAACAAGCTCATCAGTTAACTTTTCAGCGTTCATTTGAGGTTGTAAATCGTAAGTAGCAACTTGTGGTGAAGGCACTAATACGCGTTTCTCACCGTTAAATTCATCTTCTTTACCGCCAGAAAAGAAAAAGGTCACGTGAGCATATTTTTCAGTTTCTGAGATACGTAATTGTGTTTTGTCATGTTTTTCAAGCCACTCGCCAAGTACATTGTTTAATGATGTAGGTGGGAAAGCACAACTCGTTTTTATGTCAGCGGCATATTCAGTCAGCATGACAAAGTCTGATAATGCAGGTGCTGACTTCTTAGCAAAGCCAGAAAAGTTTTCTTCCGTAAAGCAGCGGGTGAATTGTCTTGCTCGGTCTGCTCTAAAGTTCATGAAAATTAAGCTGTCACCATCGTTCATGCTTATTGTTTCACCAGCCGCATTGGTAATAGCTGAGGCGCTAACAAATTCATCATTTTCATCACGTTGGTATGCTGCCTCTAAAGCATCAACAGCATTGGTAAATTGATAATTGGCTTCACCATCAACAACGAGGTTATATGCTTGTTCAACACGTTCCCATCGTTGATCACGATCCATTGCAAAGTATCGCCCGCTAATCGATGCCACTTGCCCAACGCCAATTTCATTAAACTTGTCTTGTGCTTTTTCAAGTGACGCTTTCGCACTACGTGGCGGTGTATCACGACCATCTAAAAAAGCATGCAAATATATTTTAGTCGCGCCTTTTGCTATGGCTAAATCTATCATGGCGAAGATATGGTCTTCATGGCTATGAACGCCGCCGGGTGACATTAAACCACAGACATGAACGGCGCCATTTTTCTCTACCGCTTTTTCAACAGCAGCAACTAGGGTAGGGTTATCATTGAAATCACCGTCGTCAATTGATTTGGTAATTCGCGTGAAATCTTGATAAACAACGCGACCTGCACCCAAGTTAACATGGCCTACTTCAGAGTTACCCATTTGGCCATCTGGCAAACCAACGGCCATGCCTGAGGTATTAATTAACATATTTGGCACACGGGCATTAAGCTCGTCTAGCACTGGGGTTTTTGCATGATAAATAGCGTTAGATTCTGTTTTTTCGCTATATCCCCAACCATCTAAAATTAATAATACCGTTGACTTCTTGTTTGGCATCGCCATATCCCTACTTAGGTGAATGTATATTTGAAATGAAAGCTGAGCTCTATTTTACACACAACGGTTTAAAATTCACTGGCAAAATTGCATAAATTCTATGCCGAAATGGAAATTATTATTCAGTTTGGTATTAGCAGTTTAGCCTGTATACTGTAGCCAATTTTTTTATAACTAAAACCCTTGGAATTTTTGATGGAAGAATTTTTTACATTTTTAGCAAATAACGCTGTATTAACGGGTGTTTGGTTAGTGATATTTGGTTTGATAATTTTTACAAGCATCAAAATTAAAATGTCGCCAATCAAGCAGTTATCACCACAAGAATTAACCTTCACAGTAAATAAAGAAAATGGTGTGGTCATTGATATTCGTGCTAACAATGAATTTACCAAGCAACATATTATTGATGCGGTACATTGTTCGAATGAAAAAATCACAAAAGGTGAGCTTACTACCCTTGAAAAATATAAAGACAGACCCATCATTGTGGTATGTGCGCAAGGAATGTCTGCGAATAAAGCTGCAAGTCAGTTATTAAAAGCAGGTTATTCTTCTGTGAATTTATTAAAAGGTGGTATGAGTGCTTGGGTAGCAGCAGGCTTACCAACCGTTAAGAAGTAAATTATGGCAACTGTAGAAATTTACACTAAAGTTTATTGTCCGTATTGTGTTCGCGCGAAGGCGTTATTAGAACAAAAGCAAGTTCAATACACGGAATATAAAATTGATCAGCAACCAGAGTTGCGTGAAAAAATGATCGACCGAAGCCAAGGTGGATATACAGTGCCACAAATCTTTATCAATGATCATCATGTTGGTGGCTGTGACGATTTATTTGCGTTACATGCGCGTAATCAACTTGATGAATTGTTAAATAAATAATTCAACGCTTTAAAAGCCCAAAATTTAAAATAGGAAGTAAAAAATGGCTGACGATATTCAATCAGGTGCACAGCAAAACGAACAAGCACCACAGTTCCACGTTCAACGTATTTACACAAAAGATATTTCTTTTGAAACGCCGAATTCACCAGCTATTTTTCAACAAGAGTGGAAGCCTGAAATTAAGTTAGATCTTGATACTCGCTCAAACCGTTTAGCTGATGACGCTTATGAAGTTGTGTTAGCCGTAACAGTTACTGCAGAAATTGATGGTAAAGTTGCATTCTTAGCAGAAGTTCAACAAGCGGGTATTTTCGCTATTGCAAACATGCAAGAAGGCCAAATGGCACATGCTATTGGTTCTTTATGCCCAGCAACATTATTCCCATATGCACGTGAAACGGTTGCTAGCTTAGTAAATAAAGGTTCATTCCCACAATTAAACCTAGCTCCTGTCAACTTTGACGCGCTATTTGCACAATACGTTGAACAACAACGTGCACAAGCTCAAACACAAAACACAGAAACGCACTAATTCGTATGCAAACGTCGCATGATATTGTTGTTGTTGGTGCCGGCTCGTACGGCACTGCTTTAGCTATTTGTTTAGCGCGTAATGGTAATAAAACACTATTATGGGCGCGTGATAATGATCACATTGAGCAAATGCAAAAACAGCGCAGCAATGAGAAGTATTTGCCGGGTGTCGAGTTCCCTGAAAAGTTAGCGCTATCTGCTGATCTTAGCAAAGTGATTTCTGCAAGTACTAATATACTTGTGGTCGTGCCAAGCCACGCTTTTAGCGACATGTTGAATCAAATCAAACCTTATTTGCTACCCGAGGCAAAACTTGCCTGGGCAACTAAAGGTTTAGATCATGAAACCGGTCGTTTATTGCAAGATGTTGCGCAAGAAATTCTTGGTGAAGCTATTTCGTTAGCTGTGTTATCAGGGCCAACCTTTGCAAAAGAGATGGCTGCGGGAATGCCAACCGCTATTTCGATGTCATCTACTGATGAAGACTTTGTTAGTGAATTATCGCAACGTTTACATTGTGAAAAGCGTTTTCGCGTTTACCGAAATAATGACTTTATCGGTGTTCAACTCGGTGGTGCTGTGAAGAACGTTATTGCCATCGCTGCCGGTATGGCTGACGGTATTGGTTTTGGTGCTAACGCTCGTACCGCGTTAATTACCCGAGGTTTGGTGGAAATGACTCGCCTAGGCGAAAAGCTAGGTGCACACCCAACAACCTTTATGGGGATGGCTGGTTTAGGTGATTTAGTCTTAACCTGTACTGATAATCAGTCGCGTAATCGACGTTTTGGATTAGCGCTAGGTAAAGGCCAAGATGTAGACACTGCCCAAGAAGAAATAGGGCAAGTTGTTGAAGGTTTTCGTAATACCAAAGAAGTTAGTATGCTTGCTAAACGTTTAGGCGTTGAAATGCCTATTGTTGAACAAGTTTATCAAGTGCTTTATGAAAATAAGTCTGCTCAAAAAGCGGCTCAAGAATTACTCGCACGTACGCCAAAAACTGAATAGTCTCTAGCGGCTACAATAGCCGCTTGCTATGTTCTATTAGCCAAACAAGTTTTACTCTCTCGCCAATTAGATGGTGCTCAAGCGTATCTTAAAAAAATCCCATTAAACCGCGTTTGGGAAACCTAACTGACGCCAACTTTCAAAAATGATTACTGCAGTTGCATTGGATAAGTTCATACTGCGGCTTTCCTTTAACATTGGAATACGAATTTTGTGCTCGTCAGGTATTTGCTGTCTTACCGATTCAGGTAACCCTTTAGTTTCACTACCAAATAATAGGTAATCGCCAGCCTCAAAGCTCACATTATGGTGATAATTTGTGGCTTTGGTTGTAATGGCATATACCCGCTTTGGTGATTCATTTTTAACAAAGTCTTCGTAGCTAGCATGACGTTTTAGGTTAGCGAATTCATGATAGTCTAAGCCTGCACGTTTTAAGCGTTTATCATCGATATCAAATCCTAACGGTTCGATTAAATGTAGTCGGTAACCTGTGTTGGCACACAATCTAATGATATTACCTGTATTAGGTGGGATTTCTGGTTGAAATAATACAACGTCTAACATACAAAATTCTCTATCAAAACTCGTGGCGAGAGTATATCACTAGATGTTTATGATTTCTTGCTGCAATAACTTGCGCTAGCGCAAACAAGTATTAGCCAATCGTTTTGATTTAGCGAATGTAGGTTATGCTATTGTATAAATAGATAACTCGTTGGCGACTAAGTAAAAATGCAAATGACACACGCACAATATGCCAAACTAGTTCGCCTTGCGGCGTTTAGTGCTTTTTTTGGTGCCATCTTGATGATTGCTATTAAGTTATTTGCTTGGTTTGTTACCGATGCGAGTGCCATGCTTGCATCGGCAAGTGATTCTATTCTCGATCTTTTTGCTTCAAGTATTAATTTAGTCATTTTACGCTTTGCATTAGCACCACCCGATGAAGAACATAAATTTGGCCATGGCAAAGCGGAAAGTCTTGCTGGGCTTTTACAATCAGCTTTTGTTATGGGATCAGCGGGCATTTTGATGCTAGCAGGTATAGAAAGAGTATTATCGCCAGTGGTTATTAGCCAAGTGAGTGTTGGCGTTTGGGTAACGATAGCGTCATTAGCAATAACTTTTGTTGTGGTCGCTATTCAATCAATGGTCATTAAAAAAACAAAAAGTGTCGCGATAAGTGCTGATGCTTTGCATTACAAATCAGATGTTATCTTAAACCTTGGTGTTTTATTGTCGCTTGGTTTAACGCAATATTTAGCACCTGAAGTTGATGGTATATTTACTTGTTTGGTTGGAATCTATTTGTTTTGGGGCGGATTTAAGATAGTTTCAACGAGTGTTAAAGGCCTGATGGATGAGGAGATATCGCCGGAAGATAAAGATAAAATCGTTGGTATTATCAAAAGTCATCCGAAAGTATATGGCTTTCATGATCTAAGAACACGAACCTCTGGCCCAGTCTCGTTTATTCAGTTTCATCTCGAAGTTTCAGGAGATCTACCATTAAAAGTGGCACATGGGATTGGTGATGAAGTAGAAGCACTATTGAAAGTTCAGTTTCCAAACGCTGACGTTATTATCCATTTAGATCCAAATTAATCCTTCAGCACAATCTCACCAATTGATCTATTGGTGTTTTTCAAACCACGCTAAGGTTGCGTCAAGTGCAGGTGTTCTAATCTCATCTATTTCGAAAAATAACTCATGGTAAGCATTATCAAAAACTTGCGGCTTACCCTCTGGGCACGACTGTGGCTGTGCTTGGTGCAATTGCTGACAAAAACTAAACTGATCAATGTTGTCTACGACGGTATCACCGCCAGACTGAAGCACTGTTAAAGGTGTCGTGATGTTTGATAAGCTAGCGAAAATAGTTTCTCGAGCGATTAATGCTTGCTTCAACCATGCATTTGTCACCCCACCTAGTTGAATCTCAGGAGTGTTGTCGTAAACGTTTTTAAAGAAATCAAAGCGCTCTTTAGAGTGTGTTAACGCATTATCTTCAAAAGGGTATTGTCCATAGCCTTGCTGGCCTAGAAAATACTGACTTTCGTCATTAAAATTATTATCCCACCATACTCTTACGTTGATAACAGCACTCGCTAGCCACAAAGGTAAACCACCCGCGTTAATGCCTATCATTGGTGAAGCCAGCACCGCAGCTTGAATCTTTTCACTGTGTTTTGCCAAGTAAAGCGCTGAAATATTTCCACCCATTGAATGAGCAAGCAAAAAAGGCTTAGTGTTGGCAGGGCAGTTAGGTGAGACAATGTTATCTATAAAATAATCTAGGTCTTCGACATAATCATCAAAGCTTGCTACATAGCCTTTATGTGGATTTTGTAACATACGTTCAGAAATCCCTTGACCACGATGATCAATAATAAAGAGGTTAAAGCCTTGATTCGTTAGGTCATAGGCAAGCTCTTGGTATTTCAAATAACCTTCTGTGCGACCAGGCACCAACACGATACATTGCTTGTGGTTAGGGTTTGTAAAACTAGCATAGTTAACACGAAGATCATTAACGCCTTGGAAGGTGTCAAAATTACCTTGTTGCCAAGCACTTAAAATGGTCGGTGTGTTTGCAGGTAAACTTTCTTCTTGGCTATAGCCCTTGGCATGTAAATTCATAACAAATAGTAAAGGTATAAGGCTGAATAATGTAAAGTACTTAAATGCTGGCATTGTAAATCCATTTACCTGTTTGTTGGTGTTAGTGAGCTAAGCTAAATGAAAAGATTTTCGACATTTTGCTTTCAACTGCTTTGCCGTTTTCTTCTGCAGGTTTGAATCGCCATTGGCTCAACGCATTTCTAATCGCTGTTCTAAAGTAACTTACTTTAGGCTTGTACTCAAAATTGATGTCTTTTACGTAACCCTGTTTATCTATCGTAAAATTGACCAACATCTCGATTTCTAATTTTTTACGTTTCGCGACGATTGGGTATTTCGGCTCAGTTGATTTCACCAGTTTAGGTGCAATACTTTTCGGGAGTATTTCTATTTGTTTTGTTTCAACTGTTTTTTGTGGCTTTGAAATAGGCTTAATATCATTGGCTTGAGGCTGCCCGAGTGATTGTACTTCTTTTGCATATTTGCTTTCAGGAATCTTGGATTGGGCAATGATATCTAATGGCTTACTTGCGACTTCAGGCACTTTAGTAACAATGGTTTTTTCTTTCTTAGGCGCTACAACCTCATGAGGTTTTTCAATACGAGTTGCGTTCTTGAGCTCGGGGCTTTTACTGTTTTGCTCAACAACTTCAATCGCAGGCGACGGACGTTCATCTTCTTGATCAGATTGCAAAGTTGCCGGGCGAGAGTAGCTATTAGGTGATGATTTATAGTCATCTTCACCCAACAGTTGTTTAGCGATTGATAATGGCGGAAGTGTATCGTTTTCAAATAACGCGCTACTGGCTTCAAATACCGCTAAACTTTGTGGCTTAGCGACACTATTAATTAAGATGCTTGGCGTTGAACTTAATACCAGGTTATTCACTTTGGCCAGTTGACTGGCAGCAAATAATACAATTGAGCCAATCACGACAATAGACGCTAACCATTTACTGGTATCGTTAGATTGTGTGCAATGATGTGGTTGCACTAAACGTAAAATGCGCTCTTTTAAGTCTCCACCTGACGCTGCCATTGCCATCATAGGAATTGATTGATTACGATGCTTGTGACATAAGCTTGCGGTGTCGGCAAGCGTATGTGCATAAGCGATCGCATTACCACATTGCTTAACCGCCATGTCGTCACTACAGAATTCACGCTCAACACGCATCTGCTTAGAAATCCAATATATAACTGGGTGGAAGAACAAAATGATCTCAGCAAATGACTGCAACAAGTTAACCAAGTAATCGTGTCGACGAATATGAGCTAACTCATGCAAGATCAACATATCTAGCTGTGCGGGTGTTAAGCCGGTGACCATTGATGCTGGAAGCACGACGACCGGTTTCAAAAAGCCGATTGCCATCGGTACTTTTGTTTTCAAGGAAATACGGAGTTTGGGCAGTTTATCAAAGCCCATACGTTGACAAAGCTGTGTAAAACGTCGCTCAAGATTTAGACTCGCTTCAACGCTTTGCTCATAAGGTAAGCGGTTAACACTGCGCATTTCCAATAACATCTTTAAGGCAAGCAGTGCTGCAACGCTTAACCAGATAATGGTGAGGTGTGGCAGAGTCTCTGCAAAACTTTGTTGCCACAGTGCTTGTTCACTTTGGTTCTGGTTTAGATCGAATAGTGTTGCAATAGGCGACAATTGAACAGCTTGATTGACGATGTTTTCTGGCTGATAGATATAGAAAAACGTTATAAATGGCAGGAGTAGGCAACTAAACAGGGCAATCGTTGCAGCGATATAGCGCAATTGGGCGTTAGCTTTAGGTAGTAACCAAAATACTATTTTTAACACGAAGGCAACCGCCAACCCTTGCCACAAAAAATGTACAAGAGTAAGACCAATACTAGAAAGTAAGATGCTTTCGTCTAAAAGTATTTGCATAGTTTAAATTAGCTAACTTCCTGCTCGTATTTATTCAAAATCGTTTTAATGTCTTCAATTTCTTGCTTGGTCGTTGAGTCATCCAAGGCACGCATTACTAAGTTTGATCTTGAACCACCAAAAGCCTTGGTAATTAAATCTTTGAGTAAAGACGATTGGGTATGGGTTTGACTATTTGCCGCAGCATAAACATGAGCACGTTTACTTTCGTCTCGAATGACTAAATTCTTGTCATGCATGATTTGTAAAATTTTTAACACAGTTGTATAGCCAGTTTTTTGCGACAGGCTAATTTTTTCATGCACTTCGCGTACTGTTGCCGGGCCTAAATCCCACAGTACATTTAACAGCGAGAGCTCAGCTTCTGTAGGCTTGATTTCAGACTTATCATGAGCCATTTTGAGGATCCTTTACCAATTTCTAAGACGTAATACGATATCAATCGTATACGTTGTCGAAAATATCAGCAAGTAAAATGTGACATTTTCGTAACATTTACATTATCTAAGTTTGTCGAGAAAAGCACGACTTTGCTTGGGAAAATCAGTGAATATACCGTCAACGCCCAAAGCGTGGCACCACTTGATATCTTGCGTATTATTAACGGTATAGACCCAAACTTTCAACCCACGACGATGAGCATCGTCAATCATTGCCGGGTTAATACAGTCTATCGCCAAGTTGATGGAATATGCCGATAAATCTTGTGCAAATTTCGCATAACTACGTGGACTTGATGCTGATAACGCACCTAATTTGAGTGCAGGCATACGTTGTAAACTTGATGTAATTAACGTGTGATTAAATGACGACAAGGTAAATTGGTGCCATTGAAAGCTATGCTGTTCTATGGCATCGCAAATCACCTGTTCAATGCGTGTTAGGACTTCGTCGATTAGTCCATCAGGTGCTTCAACTGAAAACAAAGGAGCAGACTTCACCTCGATATTAACGTCACATTGTCCTTTGATCACACTCAATGCTTTTTCTAGCGTCGTTAAGGATGAGCCATCGGCAAATTCAATCGATAACAGCTCATCAAGTGTTAAATCATTGATGTGCTTTACATCAGATTTAAATAACAGATAGGTATCATGGGAAACGATCAAAGCACCACTGTGATGATACTGAACGTCGAGTTCTATCGCATCAGCACCATCAATAATGGCTTGTTTAAACGCGGGGAGCGTATTTTCAACATGTGTACCGCTAGCGCCACGGTGTGCAATGATCTTCATGATTTATACTAAATCTGCGTAATGCTCACCTAAACGAGTTACCGTTTTAGGGCCTGCGTCTTGATTAAACGTAACCATATTAGGTGCAAAAGTCGTAATGACTGTTGAGCCTAATTTAAAGCGTCCCATTTCATCACCTTTTTTGAACGTGATGGCGCCATGGCCAGTTGTCGGGTATCGCCATTTAAAAATATCTTTTCCTGCTGGTGGCGTGATAGTGCCTGCCCATGTCGTTTCAATACTTGCGACAATAGTTGCGCCAACAAGTACCATTGCCATTGGGCCTTTTTCAGTATCAAAGACTGCAACGACACGTTCATTGCGGGCAAATAAATCAGGAACATTGTTTGCCGTTAGTGGGTTAACTGAAAATAAATCACCCGGCACATAAATCATCTCTTTTAGGGTTGCATCCATCGGCATATGGATACGATGATAATCTTTAGGCGCAAGGTAGATACATGAGAATTTACCACCTTGAAATGGCGCTGATGTTTCTTCGTCACCACCTAAAAGGCTTTGTAAACTGTATTCAAAGCCTTTTGCCTGAATAAGTTGACCATCGACAATATCACCTTGTTGACTAATTGCCCCGTCTACTGGGTAACAAATGCTCTTTTCGTCGGCTAAAATTGGACGAGCACCTTCTTCTAATTCTCGGGTGAAAAAATCATTAAACGTTTTGAAGTCACTGGCATTTTTGAATTTCGCTTCTGCCATGTTGATGCCGTAGGCTTTAATAAACCACTCTATTGCTTTGGTTGTCATAGTGCCCATTTCTGCGGCGGCAAACTTGCCGACTAAACGAGAAATCAAATGCTTAGGCATAATGTATTGTAAAGTGATTTTTAATTTATCAATGAACACTTAATGATCCTTTAAAACTATTGGTTAAATCGGGTGGTTTGTAAATTTTCATGGATGCTCTCCATGATGCGTTGAAAACTTGCTAGGCGTTCAGGGTGTATTTTGCCTTCTTCTACTGCTTGCACAAGCGCACAACCAGGATCGCTTTTATGTTTGCAATCTCTGAATTTACACGTGCCTAGGAAATCTTCGAATTCTATAAAGCCGTCACAGACTTGGTCTGGCGTCATATGCCACAGGCCGAATTCTCGAATGCCTGGTGAGTCGATAAGATCACCACCTTCTGGAAAGTGATAAAGCCTAGCAACTGTTGTTGTATGTTGGCCTAGCCCAGAGTTTTCAGAAACAATTTTTGTTTCTAAGCCTAATTCAGGCATTAAACTGTTTGTTAGTGTGGACTTACCAACGCCAGATTGTCCTACAAATATACTCACTTTATCTTTTAGATGCGCTTTGATGTCATGTAAACCGTCACTGGTTTTATTACTTGCAAGAATCACTTGATAGCCAATATCTCGATATATTTGCAAGCTTTCTTCGATGGTTTTGAAAATATCATCATCGAGTAAATCAATTTTGTTTAACACAATAATCGGAGTGATATCAGTTTGTTCGCAAGCAACAATGTAACGGTCGATAATATCAGGGTTAAAAGCGGGGAGCACCGACGACACGATAAATATTTGATTGATGTTGGCTGCGACGGGTTTTACGCCGTCATAGACATCAGGCCTCGATAGTACACTTTGGCGTTCATGAACGGCTTCTATAACGCCTGATATCGTATGTTGAGTTTCTTTACCTTGGCGCCACATGACCTTGTCGCCACACACTAACGAGTCTATCGAGCGACGAATATTACAACGGAATATAGTACCATCAGATAACTCTACATCTGCATGTTGACCAAAACGGCTAATAACCAGGCCCTGAATCGGCTCTGATAATTCGTCGTCTTGCCATTGTATTTGGTCTTGTTTTTCAATTTTCTTCGCTTGATTCGCTTTGATCCGACGAAGTTGACCTTTTGTTAATTTTTTTGATTTAGCCACGTAAACTCAATTTTGTTAGTGATTTTAGTGTTGTACTAGGGTACATCTGGCGTATTATACTGTTTAATTGTCAATTCATCTAATGCTTGTCTACATTTAAAGAAGCAGCGTATTTAAGGAAAGTTATGAGCCAAAGCAATGACAGCAATTTAATTTGGTTAGATCTAGAAATGACGGGTTTGGAACCAGCGACTGATGTTATTTTAGAGATTGCGTCTATTGTTACTGATAGCCAGCTAAATATTCTAGCGGAAGGCCCTGTATTTGCGATTCATCAAAGCGATGATGTGCTAGATAATATGAGTGACTGGTGTATTGAACATCATGGTAAATCTGGCCTCACCCAACGTTGTCGCGACAGTAAAATTGACTTAGCAACGGCAACTAAAGAAACACTCGCTTTTGTTTCTCAATTTGTACCAGCGGGTAAGTCACCGATGTGTGGCAATAGTATTGGCCAAGATCGTCGTTTTATTAATCGATATATGCCTGATTTTGAAGACTACTTTCATTATCGCAACTTAGATGTGTCAACGGTTAAAGAGTTAGCTCGTCGTTGGAAGCCTGACGTGTTAGCGAAAGTGCAAAAGAAAGGCGTGCATTTGGCACTTGATGATATTCGTGAGTCAATTGAAGAGTTAAAAGTTTACCAAGAACATTTTTTTAAACTATAAAAAAAATGCTTAACAAAGAGCCTCTTTATCAATAAAGGGGCTTTTTTTATGGCAAAATTTTCTTTATTGCAGGTCAGACCAGTTTAAGGCAAAATGTTAAAAAATGATTAAAAGGTAATTGTCATGGCGAATAAGTTTTCAAAGGTAGTTAATAAAATCAATAAAGGGCCAGCGTCTCTTCGTCCATTTTTGCTAACCAAAGTATTTAACTCGCAAGTTAAATATGCAAAAACATCAAACGTAAAGTTGTTATCGGTGACTAACAGCGCTGTTGAGTTGAAAATTGAAAACAAAAAACGCGTGCAAAACCATATTGGTGGTGTTCATGCCATTGCCGCGTCTTTGTTGGCGGAGTCAGCAACGGGTATTGTGTTCGGCATGAACGTTCCCGATAGCCATGTTCCATTGCTAAAGTCGATGAAAATTGAATATCAACGACGCATGGTAGGTGATTTAACGGCTCACGCTACATTAACCGAAGAGCAAATTACGCAAATTGAAACGCAAGATAAAGGTGACATGATGGTGCCAGTGTCTATTACTGATGAGTCGGGTCAGCAGCCAATTGAATGCTTCATGGAATGGGCGTGGGTAGCTAAACGCCGAGATTAAATGTTAACGATTTGATAAATTTCAATTTCCCTGAAAACCTACTTACTTTATAGTAAGTAGGTTTTTTATTGAACGTACCAAATGAAAGGAAATTGTTTTGGCTGATAAAAAGTCAGGTTTTGAACTGCTCTATAACAAAGTAATTGGTATTACGTTTTTCTCTCTACTTATTGTTGGGAGTTGTGGCCTTTTCCTTTGGCAAAGCTATCAGCAAGATAAAGCTATTTCTGAGCAATATCTGCCGGCACTTGAACGCCAACAACAATTATCTGTTTTACTTGAGGAGGCTGATGAGGCCATCTCTGAGCTGCAACAAAAGCAAAGCGAATTAAGTTTTGCCGATCGTCACCAGAGCTTAGAAGAAAAACTCAACGACATAAAAAAAATTAGCGGTTTTGGACGCAGTTACTTTCCTTTTTTAAATGATGATGAGCTTGATAATTTAGTCTCGCGAATCACCAACAACGAAGCTCGTAATGCGACAATTACCGATGATGCGCTTGTTTTAATTAATTATGTAAATCACTCGATGATTGACCTAATTGCGGTGATGAGTGATCGCCAAGCAAATTTATACAATCAAGTGTTAGCCGACAAAGTCAGTGATCGAGTAACGGCTTCTCGCGCAATTGCTCACACCAATGTTAGCCATGATATTCAAGCCTACCAAGACGCAAATCGTCATATAAACCAAGTAGCAGATACATTAAGCCAATTAACCTACTTATCGTCGATTAATGAAATTGACGAGCTTGAGTTACATGCTGAAAAATTTAGTCAATGGCAGGGCGTTTACCAAGATCAATTACAGGCCGAAAATGATGAATTAGCTAACCACCTCAATGCGTTAAGTAATAATCTTTTTAGCGAGATTCGCCTTATCGCGAAATGGCGTGGACATATCCGTGTTAGTCATGATTATCTCGATAAACTGGTTCAGCAAAATGAAAAGCTGAAAAAAGTTGAAGACATTAATAAACGACCTATTAATAAGCCTATCCTTGGGCTTGCCAAGTTAATTGAGCAGTTTGGCGTGTCGCTTACGCAACGTCACCTTTATTTAGGGTTAGTCGCAATCCTGGGCTTGAGCCTATGTACCATCTTTTTATTGCTATCGGGCATGCTTAAACGGGTCAAGCAAACAGATGAGAAAACACAGCAACTAGTCACGACGTTAGTGAGCAAAAATCAAGAGCAAGATGTTGCGATTTCGATTGAAACTCATACACAACAAACCATTTTAGAACAACTAAATCATGTCTTTCAGCCCGAGCATGACGAGGTCGCCTATCAAAGTCTGTTAGGCGAATACCAAGATTTACTCGATGGGCTTATCGGGCATAACGTCATAACCATTATGCACGCCGAAAACAATCCGATGCTTGATGTTGAGCAGCAACACTTGAATTGGTTTAACAATCTAGCAAATTGTGATCATCAATTAAGCCAACTTAACTCGTGGCGTCGCCTGTTTACTCAAGCTCAATGTCATGAAATTATTGAAAAACTGCGAGCGCTAACACCTGAAAATAGTGTGCAAGTTAACGTGAAGATTGACGAAAGCCATCAAATAACGATTAAGTTTAGTGTCGTTAACAGTAAGTTATTTACCTTAGCTTACAACTCTTCAGCGCAATTACTGCAGGAATCAGAGTTCACTGGCTCTGCAGAACAATTGGCTCAGGCACAACAAAAGCAGTGGTTGGGCGAACAAAAAATCTTCAGCCATATTCAGCAGCAGCTGATTCGAAGCCATCTTAGCCAACAAAGTATTAAGCGAAGTGATAGAACGTCTTTAAAACTTGGTCAACAACTTAATCAATTAATTGAATGGAGTGAAGGTGGGCGATTGTGGGCACAAACACATATTGACGACACTAATTTATCGTTAACCGCCGTTGACCTATCACAGACCATCGCCGCACATGTCTATAATGCTCAGCTTAAAGCAGGCGCTGATAAACACATTAGTTTTGAGCACTTAACTAGTGAACAACTTGGTTTATCTACTATCAACGTTTTATTGGATTTACCAACTTATCATTACGTTATCGCGTATTTAATCGAGGCGCAGTTTACACAGCAGCCAGGTGGTTTAGCGCTAAGTACACATATTGTTGATCAGAATGCAGGGCAATTGGTTATTCGGTATCAATTTAACTATCAGCAAAAAGAAGCGTTATCGTCAATCCCACCAGCCATGTTGTTAGTCAGTCATCAACTTGAAAAACAGCCTAAGACACTCACCTTTGACCAAGCGTATTTTGCCCGCAGCTTGTTAACTTATTTGCATGCCGACAATATAGAATTAGTGCAAGAAAGCCATGGTTGGCAATTTGCGTTTGATTTACCACATGCGACACCAGACAACGTTGAAAAACTAAAAGCGCAGTGGGAACTACCTAAACTCGGCACACGTGTCGTTGTGATTGTTAAAGAGGAAGCGAATCGACAATGGCTGGACGCATTATTAAAGCCAGTATGTAGTGATGTAATTGCGGTGAGCAGTTTAGAGCATGCTCAAAGCTTCTTTGAAGTAAGCCGTCTAGAAAAACAAAAAATTGGCTTAGTGATTAGTGCCAATGAACAAGGGCATCATGATGCACATCAAATTAATACCTTGATCAAACAACTGCCTGAACGATTGATGCCTAAGTTGTTTATATTAAACGACGCACCTCAATTACCTCAAAGCCAATATGATAGTTATTCATTCAATATAAACATGAAACTGGCTGCTTGTTTATTAGCTGAGCTCAATCGTTTTTTATCTTCAAAAGCGCAACATAATTTGTCATATCAACATGACCAAATTCAATCGATAGATACGGTTAACACCAATATCAAAGTGCTGGTCGCTGTTGAAGATACAGTGAAGCATCAACCTTTAGCGTCACTACTGAATTGGTTAGGGTTAAATGTAACCATCGTAAGCTCATCGACTGAAGCACAAAACCAATGGGGCTGTGGTCTTCATCGTGTATTAGTAACAGACATGGCATTAGCGGATATTGATCAGCTTGCACATCATAAAAAGGTTAAGCGTTTAGTGATATCACTATCAGAACACTCGTTTAATGCAACCGATGTCATTGAAATAAAGCAACTATCGTTATCGTCAACGGCTGAGCAATGGGTTGAGTTGTTAAAACCGTGGTTAGCAGTTAAATCAGTGAAACAGCCTGAGCTAGCAAAACAAAAAACAGCTAGACCAACAAAGCCAGTTACTGATGAAAACGCACAAGTTGAGCCAGTTGAGGTGAGTTTTGATATTGAAAAATATGCACAAAACATGGGTGGACCAGAATTAGCTGCACTGATGGTTGATGATTATATGGAGCAACTGACAACAACCTGCGAACAGTTAAAGTATGCGTTGGCGGTCAAATCAACGGATAATGCAAAACAACAAGCACAAACCTTACAAAAAGTGAGTCAAATCATTGCCAGTAAAGCCTTGTATGCATGGAGTGAGCAATTGTTGCACTGCATTGAACATCAAGCGTTTAATGATGCACATCGACTAATGCCAGAGATAGAGCGAGATATTAAAGGGCTCGTCGCATTTGCCGAGGCAATTTAAGCGTCTCTAGGTAGGCCTTTTTCTATGCTGCGAACCAGGCGTGCTTGCAGCCTTTGATTCACTGGGATTATTTGCTGCTGCGCCTTGCTAAGCTGCTGGTCTAATGCCCAATCAATATGCTCTTTAACCATCTCACTAGCTGACTCTCGCTTTTGGTTTAATGCTGCCACTATGTCAGGATCATAGGTAGCATTGCCTAGGCCAACTGCGATATTTCTTTGCCAACAGTCAAAACCTATTCGTCTTATCGGAGAACCTTGCGTTTTCTCAAGAAAAGTTTCTTCATCCCATGAAAACACACCGAGTAATTCAATATTATCGAGGTCTTGTCGCGCTTGAAAGTCATCTTCTTGGCTCAGTTGGCCATACTTATTCCAAGGACAAATAAGCTGGCAGTCATCACAGCCATATATTCGATTACCGATTAACGGTCTTAATTGAACAGGGATCGCATCACGTAGTTCAATGGTTAAATAGGAGATGCATCGTCTTGCGTCAACAACGTAAGGCTCGACAATTGCTTGTGTTGGGCAAATTTTAAGACAGGCAACACACTGACCACATTGTTCGGGCACTTGTGTATCAACAGGTAGTGGAATGTTGACTAATAACTCTCCTAAGAAAAACCATGAGCCAGCTTGCTGATTAATCAACAAGCTATGTTTGCCAACCCAACCAAGACCTGCCTTTTCTGCTAGTGGGCGCTCGAGTATAGGTGCAGAGTCAACAAACGGGCGAAAGTCTAACGTTTCACAATATTGCTTAATTCTGTCACCTAATTGTTTTAAGCGTTTACGCACAAGTTTGTGGTAGTCACGACCTAAAGCGTAACGACTAACATATGCATGTTTGGGTTTATTCAGTATTTTGGCAAATTTAGCTTGCTGTGGTAGGTAATTCATCCGTGCGCTGATCACACGTATTGAGCCTGGATGAATCGCATCAGGTCTTGCTCTGGCTAAACCATGCTTGGCCATATAGTCCATGTTGCCGTGATAACTATTATCTAGCCAAGCTTGCAGTTTTTCTTCGTGCTCTGCTAAGTCAATATCGCAAATGCCAACCTGTGCGAAGCCAAGTTCAGTGCCCCAACGCTTGATTTTTTCTGCAAGTGCTTGATAGTTAATAGATGAGTTCACGAAAAATAGAAGTTGAATGATACATGGTGATGCAAAGTTTACCACAGCTTGCTTATGCAGGCACAACTGTCCTAGCGAAAGAAGCCGAGGTTGCTCAAAGCAAAGGTATTGTGCTGTATGAGTTGATGAAACGTGCTGGCCAAGCAGTGTTTAATTATATCGATAGCGTATACCCAAACCATTCTCTGTTGGTGCTTTGTGGTAAAGGAAATAATGGTGGTGACGGTTTTGTGGTCGCGCGTTTAGCACTGCAGCAATCGATTACAGTAAAAGTCGTGTTATTCGCCCGTATTGCTCAATTAAAGGGCGATGCGAGACAGGCATGTGACGAATATTTAGCAATCGGCGGTGAAATCGAAGAAGTTGATCAAGATGTACTTGTTCCAGACGATTCTAAGTATGAAGCTTATCAATTGGTCGTTGATGCTGTGTTCGGTATTGGTTTCAAAGGCCAGTTGCCATCGTTAGTCGCCAATTTCTTTGCCATGATACAGGCACGTCAACTTCCTGTGGTTAGTATCGATGTACCGTCTGGTGTTAACGCAACAACAGGAGAGGTATCAAGCCATGCAATTATCGCTAAAGCAACGGTAATTTTCATGGCGATGAAACAAGGCTTGTTAACGGGAGAGGCTTGTCATCATGTTGGTGAGCTGGTATTTGAATCATTATCACTCGCGCATCGGTTTTGTCAGCTAGTAAAAACAACGACCCAACGTCAAACAACGGAAAACCTACCAACATTACTACCACGGGTGATACATCAGCATAAAGGTCATATTGGACTCTTACTCACGATCGGTGGTCAATCCGGTATGCCAGGCGCTATCCGATTAGCAAGTGAAGCAGCGTTGAGGTGCGGAGCGCCTTTAGTCAGTGTGTTAAGCGCTGAGCAAAATCATTCGATGATTATGAACAATCGTTATGAGTTAATGCTTGCGGGTAGTGATGTTGCAGATTTACAAGCAAACATAGCGTTGAAAAAAGCTAAAGCGGCGGTGATTGGCCCTGGTCTTGGTCAGAGTGAATGGGCACAGTCATTATTAGATTTTATGTTATGTTCTGATCTTGATCTTGTAATCGATGCAGATGCCTTGTCTTTGCTAGCAAGTAATCAAACGTTAATGCAAGGTCATACTGGTGCTCGCGTTTTAACGCCACACCCAAAAGAAGCTGCCATTTTACTTGGTTGTAGTATAGCGGCTATTGAAAACAATCGATTCGATGCTGTAAAAAAGATAGCTAATACATATCAATGTGTTTGCTTATTAAAAGGACCTGGTACCTTGGTCAGTGATGGTAAACAGGTCTTTATCAACACGACGGGCAATCATGCTATGGCGACTGGTGGCATGGGGGATGTGCTAGCCGGCATGATTGGTGCGTTGATTTTGCAAACAGATAATTTACTCGACGCAACGCGATTAGCAGTTTATCTTCATGGCAAAGCAGGTGATAATATCGCCGCTGAACAAGGCTATGTTGGCCTTTTAGCAAGTGACTTATTTTCAGTATTTCCAACATTACTACAAAGTGTTTATGAACCAGTATCAAGCTAATTTAGAAAATGAACAAGCAACCACAGCCCTAGGGTCATTGATCGCGCAGGCCGTAAAAAAACAATTGAATCATGGGGTTGTCGCCTATTTAAATGGTGATTTAGGCGCTGGAAAAACAACGCTAACTCGTGGCTTTGTTCAAGGGATGGGGCATGATAGTCATGTTAAAAGCCCAACCTATACGCTGGTAGAGCCTTATGATTTAGCGCCTTGGCAGGTATATCATTTTGATTTATATCGCCTTGCTGATCCTGAAGAACTTGAATATATGGGCATACGAGATTATTTTAATGAAAATAGTTGTTCATTTATCGAATGGCCGCAGCGTGGCGAAGGAATGATTCCAGCACCTGATTTCATTATTAATTTGTCGTATAGTGGTGAACAACGTGAAGTGGAGTTGATTGCTCAATCGTCGTTAGGTGAGCAATTAGTTGAGTGGTTAAACGCGCAGTAGTAGGAAAGATATGTATCTTGAGCGTCAATTAAACAAGCTAAAACGAGCACTATTGTTCGTCTTATTGCTAGCCTCATTTGAAGGTTTGGCAGCGAATAGTATCGACTCTATTCGTGTTTGGCCGGCGCCAGAAAATACTCGCGTAGTGTTTGATCTAGACAAACAACCTAAATATAAATATTTTTCGTTAAGTGCCCCTCATCGATTAGTTATCGATTTTGAGAATTCAAAGCGCAACGTTAATTTAGCTAATATTGGTAAAAATGATCCCCGAATAAAAAAAATTCGCACCAGTAAATCAAAGAAAACCGGTACAACTAGGCTTGTGCTTGAACTTAACGCGAGTTACAAAACTTCTGTGTTTCCTTTAGCACCAGCGGGCCAATATGGTCACCGTTTGGTAATCGATTTATACGACAAACAAAAAAAGTCTTACACCGCCGCTAAATCACCGAAGCAAAAACAAGATATTGTCATTGGTATAGATGCCGGGCATGGTGGCGAAGATCCTGGTTCAATAGGTTATCGTGGCAATTATGAAAAAAATGTCACATTAGCGATTGCCAAAAGATTAAAGAAGCTGATTGATAAAGAAAAAGGCCTAAAGGGCGAGCTTATTCGTTCAGGCGATTACTATATTCATGTTAATGATCGATCTAAAATTGCCCGTAAGAAAAATGTAGATTTTTTAGTCTCTATTCACGCTGACGCATTTCACACGCCACAACCGAGCGGTGGCTCTGTGTGGCTAGTGACTAACCGACGTGTTGAATCCGAATTATCGCGATGGTTGGTTAACCGAGAGAAAAACTCAGAGTTACTGGGTGGTGGCGGTAGTGTGATCAAAAATACCAATGACGATAACCTCGCGATTACAATAGCTGATATGAATAAAGAGTATTCATTAGAAGTTAGCCATGGTGTTGCCTCTAGCGTTATTAGCCGTATGCGCAAAATTACTAAAATGCATAAAAAGACGCCACAAAATGGTAATTTTGCCGTTTTAAAAGCATCCGATATTCCTTCTGTTTTGGTGGAAACTGGCTTTATTTCAAATCATCAAGAAGAGCGAAATCTCGTTAACCCTAAGCATCAACAAAAGTTAGCCAAAGCGATGTTTGATGGTATTAGAAGCTACTTTTTAAATAATCCACCTGCTGGTAGTCACTACGCTTCCATTGCTGTTAAAAAGCATACGGTTAGTCGCGGTGAGTCCTTATCGGTATTAGCGCAACGATATAATGTGTCTGTCAGTAAACTAAAACAGGCTAACAATTTGCGTTCTAATACGGTGAAAATTGGCCAGACCTTAAAAATTCCCCGCGCCGATTAACCTTTGCTAAGAAATCATAAATGACAATAAAAATATTACCCGCTCGCCTTGCTAACCAAATCGCAGCAGGTGAGGTTGTTGAGCGCCCAGCATCTGTTGTTAAGGAGTTGGTTGAGAACAGCCTTGACGCCGGTGCAACCAAAATTCGTATCGACATTGAAAAAGGTGGCTCAAAGCGCATCCGTATCGTTGATAACGGTAAAGGCATCGTTAAAGACGAATTAACGTTGGCGTTAAGTCGACATGCAACGTCAAAAATAAAAGATTTAGATGATTTGGAAGCCATTGCTAGTTTAGGCTTCCGAGGCGAAGCATTAGCCAGTATTAGCTCAGTTGCACGCTTAACGTTGACATCAAAACCCGAAGCACAGGAACAAGCCTGGCAAGCCAAAGCTGAAGGTCGAGATATGGCTGTTGAGGTGTTACCAGCAGCGCACCCCAATGGTACAACTGTTGATGTCGTTGACTTGTTTTTTAATACACCAGCAAGGCGCAAATTTTTGCGTACGGAAAAAACAGAATTTACTCATATTGAAGAAGTGATCAAGCGCATCGCATTAGCCTATTTCGATGTCAGTTTTATTCTTACGCATAATGGTAAGCAGATTAAACACTATCGCCAGTGTGCAAATGAAGAAAGCTATGCCAAACGTATCGGGCAAGTTTGCGGGCAAAGCTTTTTAGCCAATGCCATTGAAGTCAAAACTCATCACAATGATTTAACGTTATGGGGTTGGATAGGCCTACCGCAGTTTTCACGCAGTCAAAACGACTTATGCTATAGCTATGTGAATGGGCGGATGATGCGTGATAAATTAATTAATCACGCGATTAAACAAGCCTACAGCGAGTACCTTGCAAGTGATCAATATCCAGCGTTTGTTTTATATTTAACGCTTGATCACCGTGAAGTAGACGTGAATGTTCACCCTGCTAAACATGAAGTTAGATTTCATCAAGGGCGCTATATTCACGACTTTATTTTTTCGGTATGCAACAAAGCGTTAGCAAGTGTTAGCGAACCTGCTTTATATCAGGATGAAGACCAATACCCAGTTCAAGAACCTGCAGTGGTTTCATCGCCAGCTATTTCTCCTTTAAATCGGCCTGAACAAACTAATGAGGTTAGAGGCTACGTTACGCCTTTGGCATCTACGAACAGTCAAAATCACCATTCAAGTCAAGCAAGTAACGTTAGCCATTATGGTAGTAGCCAAGTGTCAAAACAGGCGAGCCAAAACTACCAATCGTTAATGACACCGGCTAAGGCATTTGTTGCCGAGCGAGAACACGCTTTAGTTGATGGCGAAGCTAGTACACCGCAACTATCTTTGTTAGCTGTTGTTGAAAATCAATATGGACTGATTATTGATGAAGGTAAACTGAAAATATTTGACGCGATTAATTTAGCCAAAAAATCCTATTTATTGTCATTACAAGAAAAGTGGGCAACGGGTTTAGTGAGCCAACCTTTATTGTTGCCAATTAAAGTGAACATTGTCCAAGAACATATCAGTTTAATCGAACAATTTGAGGCGCTGTTTAAGCAGTCTGGTATTGTTTTAAGCTATCAACAAGGTGTGGTTATCAAGCAATTTCCAGCACTATTGCGGGCACTTGATATCAACGAGTTTATTCAAAAAGCCTTAAATTTCCTAGCGCAATTAACTGACGTTCAACAGCAACAAGAAACGATCACTGAATACTGGTTAGACTTTTTAGCAACACGTCTTGTGCCTGAGCAAATTGATACAGATAGTTATTTACCTGTTTGGCGTCAAATGCAAAACCAACATCAAAATGACTTTAATCAATATATTGCCTTGAATTCGTCTATAGTTGACCTTACATCCAGTACAAGCCAATTAAAGATGTAAGTTATGTCCGCTGATAATAAATTACCACCTGTCATTTGTTTGATGGGGCCAACCGCGTCAGGTAAAACTGCGTTAGCGATGGAGCTATACGATACCCTGCCGTGTGAGATTATTAGTGTTGATTCTGCCCTTGTCTTTAAGGGGATGGATATAGGTACGGCTAAGCCAACGTCAGAAGAGTTGGCTAAGTATCCACATCGTTTAATTGATTTAATTGATCCATTAGAAAGCTACTCTGCGGCTGAGTTTTGTAAGGACGCACTGCAAGCAATTGAGGAAATTCGCCAAAGTGGTCGGATTCCTTTGTTGGTAGGAGGTACTATGATGTACTTCAAAAGCTTAATTGATGGAATTTCTCCGCTGCCTGAAGCAAATGCAGATATTCGGGCGCAAATTGAAAAAGAAGCGCAAGAAAAGGGCTGGGACGCATTACATGCCGAATTGGCAACAATAGATCCTGAATCTGCAAATCGTATTCATCCGAACGACCCGCAACGGCTAACACGTGCGTTAGAAGTATTCCGTATTACAGGAAATACTTTGACACAATTAACCGCAATAAAAGGTCAACGTTTAACCGGGGATGTTTTACAATTTGCAATCACGCCTAAAGATCGAAAAACCTTGCATGAACGTATTGAAATAAGATTTAATAAAATGGTCGAACAAGGCTTCAAAGAAGAAGTTGTGCAATTAAAGGCCCGTGGTGATTTACATGAAAACTTACCATCGATTCGATGTGTCGGGTATCGTCAAATGTGGCAACACCTCAATGGTGAGTACGATTTTGATGAAATGATCTTTAAAGGTGTATGTGCTACTAGACAATTGGCTAAACGTCAATTAACGTGGTTAAGAGGTTGGGATGAACTCACCTGGTTGGAAATGGAAGACAACAACAATTTACAAGTAATTACATCACAAATAAGCAAATTATAAACAATTGTGTATAATGAATGTTAACAGCTAGTTAACCTGCTGAATTAAAAAAATTTATTTCACTAACAATAAAAAAAAGGGGCCAATAATGGCAAAGGGGCAATCTTTACAAGACCCATTTTTGAATGCATTACGTCGTGATCGCATTCCAGTGGCAATTTACTTAGTAAATGGCATTAAGCTGCAAGGCCAAGTCGAGTCATTTGACCAGTTTGTTATTTTATTAAAGAACACGGTAAGCCAAATGGTGTATAAACACGCTATTTCAACGGTTGTGCCGTCTCGTGCTGTAAACACTAATCCTGCTCCAACAAGTAATCAAGGTGGCTTTAACCAGCCAATGGACAATCAGGATTAATGCTTGTAGTACCAACCATTAGGAGTACTTCATTTGTTTGATCGTTATCAGGCAGGTGAGCAAGCAATCTTAGTTCATGTAGATTTTCCTGACGAAAGCAGTCGAGAAGATCTACAAGAATTTGAAATGTTAGTGTCATCATCAGGTGTTTCGGCACTTGATGTGATTACTGGCAAGCGAAACACCCCCCATAGCAAATATTTTGTCGGCTCAGGTAAGGTAGAAGAAATAGCAGAAGCGGTAAAACTACATAGCGCAAACGTTGTTCTTTTTAATCACAGCCTTAGCCCATCTCAAGAAAAAAATGTTGAAGCACTGTGTGAATGTCGTGTTGTCGATCGTACAACGCTTATTTTAGATATTTTTGCTCAACGAGCACGTACCCATGAGGGTAAATTACAAGTTGAACTTGCGCAATTACGTCACATTAGTTCTCGACTCATACGTGGTTGGACTCACCTTGAACGTCAAAAAGGTGGTATTGGCTTGCGTGGTCCTGGTGAAACTCAGTTAGAGACAGACCGCCGATTATTACGTGAGCGCATGAATAATATTCAAAAGCGCTTAGATAAAGTTGAGAAGCAGCGACAGCAAGGTAGACGCTCAAGAACCCGCGCTGAAATACCGACTGTCTCTTTAGTCGGGTATACTAACGCTGGTAAATCAACATTATTTAATACGATTACGCAAGCTGACGTATATGCTGCTGATCAGCTATTTGCAACACTCGATCCAACGTTAAGGCGCATCGATGTTGAAGATGTTGGTCGGGTTATCCTCGCAGATACCGTAGGTTTTATTCGCCATTTACCTCATGACTTAGTTGCGGCGTTTAAAGCAACGTTAACTGAAACACGTGAGGCTCATTTATTGTTGCATGTGGTTGATATTTCAGATGAACGTCGCCAAGAAAACATGGAACAAGTCGAAGAAGTACTTAACGAGATTGATGCTGGCGATGTGCCCCAGTTATTAATTTGTAACAAAATAGATAACCTAAATGATATTGCGCCACGTATCGATAGAGATGAGAATGGGTTACCAATTCGTGTATGGTTATCTGCTCGTGCTAACCAAGGCGTTGAATTGTTATATAAAGCGTTAGCAGAACGTTTAGGCGTTCAAATTGTTCAGCATACATTGAGAATACCTCCTTCAGCAGGCAAGCTTCGTGGTGAGTTTTATCAATTAAACTGTATTACAAAAGAAAGCTATGACGACCAAGGTAATTGCATCTTAGCCGTCAAATTACCAGAAAGAGAGTGGAATCGAATTGCAAAAACAGCAACGATTGAACACTTTATTGAGCATTAACAGTCTGATCTATTGTCTTTTCTTCTTAATTTGTCGAAAATGATACTAATATCAGCAAAATAATTTTTTTAGTGACTATTCGGAGAGCATCATGGCTTGGAATGAACCGGGGAAAGATGATAAAGATCCCTGGAAAAACAAAGGTGGCAATAATCAAGGTCCACCTGATTTAGACGATTTGTTTAAAGACTTAGGCAATAAATTTGGCGGCGTATTTGGTGGCTCCAATGGCTCATCAAATAAATCAAGCAACAGTTTCCCAAGTGCCGTTATTATTGTAGCCCTACTTGTGGCATTAGTTGTTTATGCCTACTCGTGTATCTATACAATTAAAGAAGCGGAACGAGGTGTTAAATTACGTTTTGGTGAATATGTTGGTTTAGTAGAGCCGGGTTTAAGTTGGAAGTGGACGTTTGTCGAACACATTATTCCTGTTGATGTGCAAACCACACGTGATTTGCCAGCATCTGGTTTCATGTTAACGCAAGACGAGAACGTAGTACGTGTAGAAATGCAGGTGCAGTACCGTGTTATTGATGCCCGTGATTATATTTTCAGCGTTACGAATGCTGATAGTAGTTTAAGCGAAGCATTAGATAGTGCATTACGTTATGTTGTTGGTCATTCAGAAATGGATGACGTGCTAACAAGTGGTCGTGAGCAAGTTCGTCAAAGTGTTTGGCAAGAACTTGAGAAGATTATTGAGCCATACAACATGGGCTTAATGGTTGTTGACGTTAACTTTAAAGATGCTCGTCCTCCTGAAGAAGTGAAAGACGCATTTGATGACGCTATTTCTGCACAAGAAGATGAAATTCGCTACATACGTGAAGCTGAAGCCTATGCAAGAGGCATAGAGCCTCGCGCTCGTGGTCGAGTGAGCCGCATGGAGCAAGAGGCGTTAGCTTATAAGCAACAAACTGTTTTAGACGCAGAAGGTGAAGTAGCACGCTTTACAAAGCTGTTACCAGAATACCAAGCTGCACCTGAAGTGACACGAGAGCGCTTATACCTAGCGACGATGGAAAAAGTGTATGCAAATACCTCCAAAGTAATGGTTGATGTTGAAGGCGGTAATAATATGATGTACATCCCGCTTGATAAAATGATCAATCAACAAAACACTGCGCCAGCGCGCACATCGCAACCGATGAACTCGGCAACGTCACAACAACAACCTTCAACGACGATGAATAGTGCTTCTGGCCGTTCAGATCGTTTTAATAGTGGGAGAAACTAAACAATGAAAAATATTGTAATGATTGTTATCTCACTATTGTTAGTGATGTTTGTATCGTCAGTGTTTGTTGTCAACGAAGGGCAACGTGCAATTGCCTTCCAATTTAAGAAAATTAAACGTGATGCGGATACACAAGAAATGTTGGTGTATGAACCAGGTTTGCACTTCAAAGTCCCAATGATTGAAAATGTGACCAAGTTTGATGCGCGTATTCAAACGTTAGATGAAGCACCTGATCGTTTTGTAACAGCAGAGAAAAAAGACTTAATGGTAGATTCGTACGTAAAATGGCGAATCGTTGATTTTTCAACGTTCTACCTACGTACATCAGGTAATGTTGATAATGCATCTGCGTTACTTAAGCAAAAAGTTAATAACGGCTTACGTACAGAGTTTGGTGCACGCACAATAAAAGAAATTGTTTCTGGTGATCGTGATGGCATTATGTCAAAAGCGTTAGAAAGTGCAGAAAGCTCAAAAGAAGACTTAGGTATTGAAGTTATCGACGTGCGTATTAAAGCGATTAACTTACCAACTGAGGTGAGTAATTCAATTTATGACCGTATGAGAGCTGAACGTACAGCAGTAGCAAAAGAACACCGTTCTGAAGGTCAAGAGCAATCGGAAATTATCCGTGCAACGATTGATGCAAAAGTTACGGTTATGCTTGCAGAGGCTCAGAAGACAGCTTTTGAAATTCGAGGTGAGGGTGATGCACTTGCAGCTAAAGTGTATGCTGATGCTTACAATCAAGATAAAGAGTTCTTTTCTTTCTATAGAAGCTTAGAAGCCTACCAAAAGAGTTTCAGTAACAAGAATGACATCATGGTGGTGAAACCTGATGGAGACTTCTTTAATTATTTAAAAGATAGTAAATCTTCAAAATAAATCAAAAAGCCATGACCATGTCATGGCTTTTTTTTCGGGTTAATTTATGTCACTAGAATTACTCCTAACAGCATTTGCTATCGCCTTGATTATTGAAGGTATTGTTCCTGCTTTATTCCCTAATAAATGGCGTGCCTATGTAGCGAAAATAGCACAAGAGCCGACAGCTAATATTCGAAATATAGGTCTGTCTATTATGGTTATAGGTGCTGTCTTACTTTGGATGCTTAACTAAAACAATTACTTATTCCTAAATGAAAATTAAAATGATGATTTGGTTAATAAGTGTGCAATTAACACTTTTACTGACCTTAGATATTTGTTAGAATCCCCGCCTAATTTTCTTACCAACATGTGAAAATGGGTAAAAACGTCGTAGTTCTGGGCACCCAATGGGGTGACGAAGGTAAAGGTAAAGTTGTTGACCTTTTAACGGATAAAGCAAAATTTGTTGTTCGTTATCAAGGTGGTCACAACGCAGGTCATACATTAGTTATTAACGGTGAAAAAACCGTACTTCACTTAATTCCATCAGGTGTTTTACGTGACAACGTAAAATGTTTAATTGGTAACGGTGTTGTACTTTGTCCAAAAGCGTTAATGACAGAAATCAAAATGCTAGAAGAGCGTGGCGTACCAGTACGTGAACGTTTACTTATCAGTGATGCATGTCCTCTAATTCTTCCATATCACAACGCACTAGATGCAGCTCGTGAAAAAGCACGTGGTAGCAAAGCAATCGGTACAACAGGTCGTGGTATTGGCCCAGCGTATGAAGATAAAGTTGCTCGTCGTGGTTTACGTGTTGGTGATTTGTTCTGTAAAGAATCTTTTGCTGCTAAGTTAAAAGAAATTATGGAATATCATAACTTTGTACTAACAACCTACTATAAGGTTGAGCCAGTAAGTTATGATGAAGTACTTGCTGATGTAATGGCAGTAGCAGATATCATTAAAGATATGGTTGCTGATATTGCTGAATTACTAGACCAATCACGTATTGCTGGCGAATCTATTATGTTTGAAGGTGCACAAGGTACACTTTTAGATATTGATCACGGTACTTACCCATATGTAACCTCTTCAAATACTACCGTTGGTGGTGTAGCAACGGGTTGTGGTTTTGGTCCTCGTCATATTGACTATGTTTTAGGTATTACTAAGGCTTATACAACGCGTGTTGGTTCAGGTCCATTCCCGACAGAATTAGATGATGAAATTGGTAATCATTTAGGTACAGTTGGTCATGAATTTGGCGCAACAACAGGTCGTGAACGCCGTTGCGGTTGGTTTGATGCTGTTGCAATGCATCGTGCTGTTCAAGTTAACTCGATTAGTGGCTTTTGTTTAACTAAATTAGACGTACTTGATGGCCTTAAAGAGTTAAAGATTTGTACTGGCTACAAGACTGAAGCAGGCGATATCATTACCGTGCCACCGACAGCAGCTGAAGGTTATGAGAAAATCACACCAGTTTATGAGTCTATGCCTGGTTGGTCAGAGTCAACTGTTGGTGCTACAACAGTAGAGCAATTACCTGATAATGCTCGCGCTTATATTAAGCGAATCGAAGAAATTACAGGTGTCCCAATTGATATTATTTCAACAGGCCCAGATCGTGTTGAAACAATGATCTTGGTAAACCCTTTCGAATAATCGATTCGATATTAAAAATGAAAAAAAGCCAACCATCGTGTTGGCTTTTTTTTGTCCAAACTTTCTATTACATAACAAAAAAATATAAATTTTTTTATTACATATTTATCCATCTATTGCTTTCAAAACTGGGCGCTAATACGCATTGATTTCCCTGTTATTTGATAACTTAAACACGAATCAAATAGTATCTAAAAAGCTTTAAAATTCACCAAATGTTGTCATTAGTTGTGATCCTCTAGAAACACATTAATGAAATATTGCAAAAAGGCATAGCGAATATTTAACAAAATAATGTGAATTTAGCTTAGAGCTGTTGCACTATTTTCAGTGTCATACTAACTGGTAGGCTTTGTCAGCTCTTGAATTGCGAGAAAGCAATCACTTACCATATGCGTACTTGAAGCTTTTCAAGAAAACTTTCAAACACAGTTTCTTTATCATCGTAGACTTTTTAGGAAATACTAATGGCCGATTTACGTCAGCAAGCTCTTGATTACCATGCCGCTCCAACGCCAGGCAAAATTAGCGTTGAAATTACTACTCCTGCTGAAACGTCAAAAGATCTCTCACTGGCCTATAGCCCAGGTGTAGCAGAGCCGGTAAGAGAAATCGCAGAGAATCCAGATGATGTCTACAAATATACAGGTAAAGGTAACACCGTTGCCGTTATCTCAAATGGTACTGCAATTTTAGGATTAGGTAATTTAGGTCCTATGGCGTCAAAGCCGGTAATGGAAGGTAAAGCCCTTCTGTTTAAACGTTTTGCTGACATTAATTCATTTGATATTGAAGTAACCCACAATACGGTTGAAGAGTTCATCTCTACTGTTGCTAATATTGCTGATAGTTTTGGTGGTATTAACCTTGAAGACATTAAAGCACCAGAATGTTTCCAAATTGAAAAAGCATTAATTGAACGTTGCAAGGTACCTGTGTTTCATGATGATCAGCATGGTACGGCGATTGTGACTGCTGCGGGTATGATTAACGCACTAGAGATTCAAGGTAAAAACATCAAGCATGCTAATATTGTTTGTATGGGCGCAGGTGCTGCCGCAATCGCTTGTATGGAGCTACTGATTAAGTGTGGTGCACAACGTGAAAAAATTTACATGCTTGATCGCAAGGGTGTTGTGCACACACGCCGTGATGACTTGAACGAATATAAAAAGCTCTTTGCTAATAATACAGACAAACGCACACTTGAAGAAGCGATTGATGGCGCAGATGTTTTTGTTGGCGTTTCAGGCCCTAATTTACTGTCTGCTGAGCAACTAAAATTGATGGCACCTAACCCAGTTGTCTTTGCTTGTTCAAATCCAGATCCAGAAATAAAACCCGAACTTGCCAAAGCTGCGCGTGACGATGTGATCATCGCGACAGGTCGTTCTGATTATCCAAATCAGGTGAACAACGTGTTATGTTTCCCGTTTATTTTCAGAGGGGCATTAGATGTTCGTGCGACGAAAATAAATGATGAAATGAAAATTGCTGCGGTGAATGCAATTCGAGAATTAACTAAAGAACCTGTTCCTGAAGAAGTACTTTTAGCAAGCGGTGAAACATCACTGATCTTTGGTAAAGAGTATATAATTCCTAAGCCAATGGATTCTCGTCTATGTGCAAGAGTGGCTCGCGCTGTCGCATTAGCGGCAATTGAATCTGGCGTTGCTCAAATTGAATTGCCTGAAAACTACTTTATCTAGAGAGTATTAGATCAAAAAAACGCGCCAACAGGCGCGTTTTTTTATTTAAGATGATTATTCTTCATCATCTTCAAAGATACTAAAATCAGTAATCCCATTTTCTGCAAGCACCTTGCGAACACTCGCTGGTAGTTTCTCAGGATTATCTTTTGTTAAGTCTTCATCATCAGGTAATGGTTGCCCAGTAAAGGCATGTAAAAACGCTTCACATAACAATTCACTATTTGTTGCATGACGCAAGTTATTGACTTGGCGTCTTGTACGCTCGTCAGTTAACACTTTCAATACACGTAAAGGAATGGATACCGTTATTTTTTTTACTTGTTCGCTTTTTTTACCATGTTCGGCATATGGGTTTATATATTCACCATTCCACTTCGCCATGAAAATACCTCTAAAAGTTTTTAAACCATTGGAATTGTACTGGTTGTGAGAAAACAGTCAACTATGAATGTGTAGAAGTTTAGACGTCTAAAAATAGCTTGACCCGCTAATCCAATACGTTTAGAGTTATAGACGTCTAAACGCCTATTTTTTTATGATACTTTATTGCAGGACAAAAGATGCGCAAACCACATATTGAAACGCAAGCAGCTCGCGGTGGCATTAATATCGACAAGCACCATGGTGCTGTTGTTGCACCAATACATTTGTCTAGCACCTACGCTTTAAAAGGCTTTAATGAGAAGCGAGACTTTGATTATTCGCGCACTGGTAACCCAACACGTGCCACATTTGGACAAACTGTAGCTGACCTAGAAGAAGGCTCTACAGGCATTGTTACCAGTACAGGTATGTCTGCAGTTCATTTGTTATTACAGCTAGTCAGCGTTGGTGATAGCGTCGTAATTCCTCACGACTGTTACGGTGGTAGCTACCGATTATTTTCGTTTCTAGCGAAAAAAGGTAATTTTAATCTTATTGTCGTTGATCAAAGTGATGACGCAGCACTTGAACAAGCATTGTTATCTCAACCTAAGCTAGTATTGATTGAAACACCAAGCAATCCGTTATTGAGGATTGTTGATATTCAAAAAATTAGCGAACAGGCTAAGCAAGCAGGGGCTTTAGTTGCCGTTGATAACACCTTCTTATCGCCTGTTATACAAAAGCCGTTGTTGTTGGGGGCAGATATTGTTTTCCACTCAACAACCAAATATCTAAATGGTCATAGTGACATTGTAGGTGGTGTACTTGTGACAAAAGATCCAGCGCTTGGTGAAGAGCTTGCTTGGTGGGCGAACTGTATAGGTATTACGGGATCAGCCTTTGATAGCTATTTGGCGCTTCGCGGTCTTAAAACACTGCCATTGCGTATTGCACAGCATCAAGCAACCGCACTTGCCGTAGCTAAGTTTTTAGACGCCAATGAAGCAATCGAACAAGTCTATTTCCCAGGCTTAACTGGCCACCCACAGCATCAACTTGCTAAAACACAACAAAATGGCTTTGGCGCTATGTTGAGCTTCGAAGTGAAGGGCGGTGTAGAAGCAGTTAAAGCGCTTTTTGATAACTTATCCCTCTTTACGCTTGCCCAATCATTGGGGGGTGTTGAAAGCTTAATTAGCCACCCATCTACGATGACGCATGCCGGCATGGATATTGAGGCACAAAAAGCGGCAGGTATTAGCCAGTCATTGGTAAGAATTTCTGTCGGCATTGAACATGTTGATGATATTATTGCTGATTTAGCCCATGGCCTACAGTGTAGCCAAAATCCGTAAATTGTTTTGAATTCCCAGATTGTTAGTTGATATAAGTAATGACCATAGAAAATTTAATTAAACACGCAAATACCCACACTGGGAAATTAGCCATTAATGTTCATAAGTTTGGCGGTAGTAGCCTTGCTAATAGCGAGTGTATTGAGCGAGTTATCGATATCATTTGTCGTCATTGCCAAATCAACGATATTGTTGTTGTTTCAGCAAACGGTGGTGTCACCGATCAACTTTTCAACCTATGCCAGTTAGCAAAAGACGAAGTTGATTATACTGAAGCGCTAAATAACCTGCATTTTCAGCTAAAAGGGTTAATTGCTGAGCTGCTTAACGAGCAAAATAGTAGCTATTTAACAAAACAGCTAAGTGATGATTTTTTACAGCTATCAGATTGGCTCGCAAATGATTACAAGCAGCAACGCAATAACATTTTAGCCTTTGGTGAAGTGTGGTCAGCACGCTTATTATCAGCAGTGCTTAATGAACGTATTTGTCCTAGTCATGCGCTTGATTCGCGAGATTTTATTCAAATAGCCTCAGAGCAAGAGCCACAAGTTAATTATGACTATAGTCGCGACCAATTCAATCAGCTTAAGCAAACTCATCAACTGACCATTGCAACGGGCTATATTGCGCGCGACGTTAACGGGCAGTCTTGTACATTAGGACGCAATGGCTCTGATTATTCGGCAACAATTATGGCAGCGTTAACTGGCGCTGCTAATGTTACGTTATGGACCGATGTCGACGGTATTTATAGTGCAGATCCGCGCGTTGTGCCTGCAGCTAGAAAATTGCATCGTTTACCTAATGGAGTAGCACGAGAACTTGGTCGATTAGGTAATCCTGTGCTTCATGTAAATACCTTAAAACCACTAGAAGAGCATGCTACGCATTTACATGTTGCTAGTTCATTTGATAGTGAAATCAGTGGTACCGAAATTGGCAAGTTTGGCTTTTTAGCTAAACAAGAACTGTCAGTTACCTACTCCAATGACGTGTTGTTAGTGAGTAGCGAGCATTTGTCTGCGTTGTCAAAGCCTGAAGCATTTACCCGATTCTCACCTATTTGCTTTGATGAAAAGCAAGCACTCATGGTAATCAAACAAGAGCAGCAAAAAGCAGTCAGTCAATGGTTTGCTAGCAAAGTAGGAGACGTTACCTTTAAACCTGTTGCAATCATTGCTGTCGTTGGCCATAAGGTTGCTGAAAGAGGTGATGTTAAAGCCAGATTTAAACGCGCATTAGAAAACACAAGAACACTTGATGTTGTTTCTTCTACTTCAGAGCACAGCATCATTAGCGTGCTACCTGATAGTTGTAGTCCTGAGCTAACCAATGTTGTGCATCATGAAATGACAAAAGATGCTAAACATATCGGTGTTGTCGTAGCTGGCTTGGGTAATATTGGTGAGCGCTTTCTATCCTTGCTACCGAATCAAATTAAACGTCAATCCGTATTGGAAAATGTCCACTTAGTCGGTTTGCTTAGCTCTAAAAAAGCGCTCATTAATACAGATGGCATTAGCCCGAAACAAGCACTATTGCAATTTGAAAAACAAGCAAAAGATTATGATGAAACCTTATTACTAACCTGGCTTAAAAATCACCCATATGATGAGTTGATAGTGGTCGACATTACGCCAAGTGAAACGTTTAGTTTGCTATATCGTGAATTCTTTCAACAAGGTATTCATGTTATCGGTGCGAATAAGTGGGCAGCGTCTAGTTCTACTGAGTATTACAATGGCTTAACGGCATTAGCAGAGCAAAATGGTAGTGTTTGGCTAGGTAATACGACGGTAGGTGCTGGTTTACCAATTAATTTTGCGATTAATGACTTACGACGCAGTGGTGATGAAGTCAAAGCTATTTCAGGTATTTTTTCAGGTACTTTATCTTGGCTATTTGAACAATACGATGGCAGCGTGCCTTTTTCTGAGTTATTAACGAATGCTTTATCACAAGGGTTAACAGAGCCTGATCCTCGTGAAGACTTATCTGGCCGAGATGTTCAGCGAAAATTACTGATCTTAGCGCGATTAGCCGGCTTTACTTTGTCTTTGGAAGATATCGAATGCCAATCTTTGGTACCTGAACAATTGGTTTCGTTATCAACGCAAGATTTTCTTAAGCAATCACATTTGCTTGATGAACTCTTTGAAAACCAATTATTACAAGCCAAATCTGAAGGTAAATGTTTGCGTTATATCGCGAAATTTGAAATTAATGAAGACGGCTATCAAGCTAACGTCGGATTGGCATTTCTTGATACTGATGATGCTTTTGCTCGCTTAAATCCTTGCGATAATATTTTCAAAATTGAAAGCCAATGGTATCAAGATAACCCATTAATCATTCGTGGACCGGGTGCAGGCAGAGATGTTACGGCAGGTGGCATACACTCTGATTTGGTTGCGATCTGTGAACAACTATCAACTAAACAGCATCAAGTTAAAATTAAAGGGTTAAACGAATAAGTTACTCATGCGCTAACGCAAATAGAGTCTTTAAATTCAGTATTAACGACATGGTTAATACTGGATTTTTTAGTTCTTTCTTTCAAATGCAGCGCAGTTAGCACCGCTAACTTCTAACGTTCATATCGGTAACCCGTATTATTTGTACTTTATTAGGCTTTTGAGGCGAAAAACGGGTTAACAAATAATTCGCTATTCCGTCAATTATTAAAACACTCACGTAACAAGGTGTAAAATATCATTAATTTTGCTTGTGATTGTTTCGTTTATTAACTAGCATTTTTGTATATTTTCAAAAATTTAGGCTAGTTGACGAACTAAATGGCAAAGAAAGTTTTACAAGATTTAATTATCACAACACAAATCAAAGGGCTGCTAAACAAAATTTATGGTTTAGCACCTAGTGATGATTCGATCTTGAAACGTGCTATTGAGTTTTATGAGTTACAACCAGCTAGAGAAACACGACAACGAGAACTCGAAAGCAATATTATTGAGCAAAAAGCCAAGTTAGAAGTGGCACAAACCAGTAAAGTTAAAAATAGACAAATTGCCTTAGAACATGCCCAACTTGAGCTTGAAGAATTTAAGCAAGAGTTTTCTGCAGAGCGTTTTGATAGGCATCGACACTTCTTGGAAATTGTTCATGAAATCATTGGTTTAACCGAAGGTGATAGTGCTGAAGATACCATTCGAAAATCGTCACTAGTTTTAGGTACTATTCAACTACTTAGCCCAACTGAAGGCAGTAAAATTGCTGAAAAAAATGAACAACATAAGCCTTTGTATAAGGCGGTGTTGTGCCTACGCCTATTAGATGATTTACTAACACAAGAGCAACTTAACGACGAATTTATCAATCAATACCTAAATGACATTCCTGCAGAGCGCTACCAGGACTTCATAGAAATTAATCCTGCAGCACATAAGTATTTTTGTGAGCAGGTAAAGGTTGCCGTGGTATCAGCTGCGCTTGCACAAGATATTGGTAACTTTCATCCAGAAGCACGTGAAATATTATGCGGAAAAAATGGTAAAGAAGATCCTTATCGAACGTTAGACATTGAGCAGCGTAAGGCACTCTTGCAAGTTTCCTTTAGAGAAACGATGAAATATGTCAATGAAGGCATTGGCACACTCAACTATATTGGTAACTCTAAAGAAGATAGAGATCGTTTCGTTAAAGACGAAAAAGCTAAACTGATGTTTGTTAAAAAGTTACTTAAGCGCGGTGTTAATCCACAAAACAGTATCGGTAATTTGCTTAAAGTCCCACAAATTTATGCGTCTATAGTGCTATCAACGAAAGATAGTTATAACTATAAAGTAATTCCTAAAGTATTTAGCGTATTAAATACCAATGCCGAAAGAGGTGCTTGTAGCCAGCGTGTTGTAGATAGCTTTTATAAAGTGGTTGGCATGTTTCCACAAGGTTACGGTGTTACGTATATCCCTAAAGCCTCTGATGGCAATGATATGGATACTTACGAATATGCTATTGTGTGTTCTTTGTACCCTGAAAACCCCGAAGAACCGATATGTCGGCCAGCAACTCGTGGCTTAACCTTTATAAGTCATGGTCAAAATACGGTTATTGAAACAACAAGTAACCTACACTTTACTCAAACTGCCAAACGTCTTGCTCGTGTTAGTAAGAAACGTTTACTTGAGATTTTAGAAGTAATCTCGTCCAACTATGAAGAGCGCAGAGAGTTGGATGTTTTACCTCGATGCTGGCTCCCTAATGACTACTTCTCAATAAAAAACCATCAAAAACTATGGAATCGTTCTGTTTACGAACAAGAGCGATAATCAAAAGAAACTCCCTTATAAATAATTATGCAATTTTATTGCATTTATATTTTTCTCTTGTTAAGGTTTACCCTAATTGTTACATAGCCATATCTTTAGGTGTTTGAAATGTTTTCTCTGAAATTACGACGATAAGCTTTAATACCTTAATTAGTTATGAATTTTTACTCAATTTCATAACATGGTTTTTATATCGTCAATTATTGTTTTAGTGAATAAATTTGCATTTTAGGGTTTTGCCATGAAGAAGGTCGCAATTATCGGTGCCAGTGGTTATGTCGGCGCTGAGTTAGCTGGATTATTAGCTCAGCATTCAAAAGTTTCGATAGAACACTTAGTCATATCGGAAAACAGTACTTCCAACGGAAAGAACTTTGCGGACTTACATGCTCGCTGGCAGGGGGTTATAGATGTACCTCTGCTCACTTTTTCTACTCAATGGTTCGAGACCTTTGGGAGTCAATTAGACGCTGTTTTTTTTGCAACGCCACATGAATTTAGTGCACAGTGGGCATCAAAGTTCGTTGAAAAAGGCGTTAAAGTGTTCGATTTATCAGGTGGTTTTCGTCTTAAATCGCTTGATGATTATCCTACATATTATGGTTTTGATCACCAATACCCAAGTGCTGTCTCAGATGCTCAGTATGGCTTAGCTGAATGGCACCCTGAAGCCATTGCCAAAGCAAAATTAGTTGCTGTGCCAGGCTGTTACCCTACGGCTAGTCTATTAGCTATTAAGCCACTTATGACAAATCAATTAGTCGATGAAAATCAACTTATTGTTATCAATGGTATTAGCGGTGTAAGTGGTGCCGGTCGAAATGCGAACCTAGCAACTAGCTTTAACGAAGTAAGTCTCAAGCCGTATAATATTTTAGCTCACCGTCATCAGCCTGAAATTTCCCAAGAAGCTGGCGCACAAGTAATCTTTAATCCTCACTTAGCACCATTTAAACGAGGGTTATTAGCAACCGTTACCTTGTCATTAAAAAATGGCGTTAATAAAAGTGATGTTACTCAAGCATTTGAAAATGCTTATCAAGACCAACCCATTGTACGTATTAAGCAGTCATGGCCCCAAATTGATCATGTTGCTCATACGCCGTTTGCCGATGTTTATTTTGAAGTAGATGAAGAAAAGCAGGTAGCTGTAGTTAGCTGTGCGATTGACAATTTGCTTAAAGGCGCGGCTGCACAAGCGGTTCAGTGCTTTAATTTAAGTTATGGATGGTCATCAACTGAATACTTAGTACCCAATACAGTGAGTTTATCTAATATAGGAAGTCTGTCATGAAACAACCCCTAGTGATTAAAGTTGGCGGTGCTATTCTTACGAAAGAGGAAGCGTTGTCGTCGTTGTTTAATGTGATTAAACAAGCAGAAAATCAACACATTGTTTTGGTTCACGGTGGCGGGTATGTGGTTGACAACATGTTATGTCAGGCTGGTTATAGCACGAAAAAAATAGATGGCTTGCGTGTAACGCCAAGGCACCAAATACCCGTAATTAGTGGAGCTTTAGCTGGCTATGTTAATAAAACCTTAGTCGCCACTGCTAATAAAAAGCAATTACTAGCCGTTGGTCTCTCTTTGGCCGATGGTGCGATGACTACGTGTCAGTTGGCTGATGAAAAGCTTGAAGCTGTCGGGCAAGTCAGTGCCAACTCAAGTCAGTTATTAGATACCTTATTAAAATCTGGGTGTTTACCAATAATATCCTCTATCGGTGCACTACCAGATGGCCAATTGCTTAATGTAAATGCAGACGATGCAGCGGTCGTTATTTGCCAATTGCTTAATGCGCAGCTGCTACTGTTGACGGATGTAAACGGTGTCAAAGGTGCCGATGGTGAATATCTTTCTCAATTAAATCAATCTCAAGCGCAACAGCTCATTGCTGATGGTGTTATTGCTGGTGGCATGACCGCTAAAGTAAACGCTGCGTTTGAAGCGGCAAATCATTTACGACGAAGTATCGCGGTTGCTAGTTGGCAATCGCCCGAGCAAATTTTATCGCTCGTTGCAGGTCAATCAGTTGGCACAAAAATTCAGCCTTCTTGTTAACCAAACCCAAACAAATTTCGTTTTAAATAGGTATTTTTAAGGAAGTACAATGTCGTTTTCTCATTTTTTAGCTGATGATTTGCAGACAAAAGCACAGGTTTTGTCGTTAATTAAATTGGCTAAGCAAATAAAACAAAATCCTGCGAATTTCAATCAAGCGCTGGCAGGTAAATCAATTGTTATGTTATTCGAAAAGCCTTCATTGCGCACACATATTAGCTTTGATATTGGCATTCAAAAATTAGGTGGTCACGCGTTATATATCGGTCAACAAAATGGCCAACTTGGTGAACGCGAACGTGTTGTTGATGTTGCTAAAAATTTAGCGTGTTGGTCTGATGCAATTGTTGCACGGGTCTTTGAGCATCAAGTATTACAGGAGCTTGCTGAACACGCTGATATTCCGGTTATCAATGCGTTATGCAACTTGTATCACCCGTGTCAGGCATTAGCTGACTTCTTAACGGTAGCGGAACAGTTTGATGATTTAAGTGATGTGAAACTTGCCTATGTTGGTGATGGCAACAATGTCTCTAATTCTTTGATGTTGACGGCAGCCGTTCTTGGTATCGACTTTACACTTGTTAGCCCAATGGGTTTTTCTGGTGAAGCGCATATATATAGCCAAGCATTAGCACTTGCGAAAGAGTCAGGAGCAACAATTCGTTTAGTCAATAATGCCCAAGATATTGGTGAACAAGATGTCATCTATACTGACACTTGGGTGTCGATGGGCGATGAGTCAAAAGGGGCAAAAACCCTCGAAAAATTTGCCCCATTTCAAGTCAATCACGAGATGGTGAAAACTACAGGTGCTAAGTTTGTTATGCATTGTCAGCCGGCACATCTTGGCCATGAAATTACCGAAGCGTTGTTTGATAGTGACTACTCACTTGCGACTCAGCAGGCAGAAAACAGAATGTGGGCACAAAATGCTGTGCTAGTTACGTTATTTAGTGAGTCGTCATCATAGCGACTTATTAAGCAATTAATTTAAAGATGTGAACAGAATTTAGGTAGACGAAAATGGCGTTATCAACAAATAAAAAAGTAAAGAAAGTCGTATTAGCTTATTCCGGTGGATTAGATACTTCAGCAATCATTCCATGGTTAAAAGAAAACTATGATGGCTGTGAAGTTATCGCATTTTGTGCCGATGTTGGCCAAGGTGAAGAAGAGTTGGCTGGAATTGAAGAAAAAGCTATCGCATCAGGCGCTAGCGAGTGTCATGTGGTTGACCTCAAAGAAGCCTTTACTGGTGAGTATATCTACCCAATAATTAAAACCGGTGCGGTTTATGAAGGCCAATACTTACTTGGTACGTCGATGGCACGTCCTGTTATCGCTAAAGCACATGTTGAAGTAGCACGTAAAGTGGGCGCTGATGCCCTTTGTCATGGTTGTACTGGTAAGGGTAACGACCAAGTGCGCTTTGAAGCATGTTTCGCCGCACTTGCTCCAGATTTACAAGTGATAGCCCCGTGGCGTGAGTGGGATATGGTATCGCGTGAAGATTTGCTCGATTATTTAGCTGAGCGTGATATTCCTTGTGCCGCATCGTTAACTAAAATTTACTCACGTGACGCTAATGCTTGGCATATTTCACATGAAGGCGGGGAATTAGAAGATCCGTGGTGCCAGCCATCTAAAGAAGTTTGGACAATGACAGTTGATCCACTGGATGCACCAAACACACCAGACTACGTCACTTTAAGTTTTGAAGAAGGTCAGCTGACTAAAGTTGATGATAAAGCATTATCACCATTTGAAGCGCTCATGTATTTAAACGATAAAGCGGCAGCACAAGGTGTTGGCCGTATCGACATTGTTGAAAATCGTCTTGTTGGTATGAAATCAAGAGGCTGTTACGAAACACCAGGTGGTACGGTGCTTATGGCAGCATATAAAGGGCTTGAAAGCTTAATTTTAGATAAAGAATCTCTGAAGTTTAGAGAGTCGGTTGGTTTAGAGTTTTCACATGTCATTTACGATGGTCGTTGGTTTACACCTTTGGCCAAAGCACAACTTGCTGCGGCTGAATCGTTAGCACAAGATGTGACAGGTGATGTCGTTGTGCAGTTATATAAAGGTCAAGCAACGGTTACTCAACGTCAATCACCGAACAGTTTATATTCTGAGGCGTTTGCCACCTTCGGTGAAGATGACGTTTATGATCAAAAACACGCAGAGGGTTTCATTCGTTTATACAGTTTATCAAGCCGTATTGCAGCATTATCAAAACAAGCATCGTCGGAGAAATAGTTATGGCGTTATGGGGTGGTAGATTTAAGGCAGGCAGTAGTGAGTTGTTTAAAGCATTTAATGACTCATTACCTTTTGACCATATTTTGGTTCAACAAGATATTCAAGGCTCAATTGGTTGGTCTAAAGCAATATGTCAGGCAGGTGTTTTAACTCAGTCTGAGCAAGAGCAATTGGAACAAGCACTTATTGATTTGTCAGCAAAAGTGGCAAAGGGCGATATTGATGTTACCCAATCAAGTGCAGAAGATGTTCATAGCTGGGTAGAGGCAGCCTTAACAGAGCAGCTAGGAGATATCGCGAGAAAACTCCATACGGGGCGAAGCCGAAACGACCAAGTCGCGACAGATTTGCGACTTTGGTCACGTGAACAAGTCGATATATTGATTGATGCCCTCGATAAAGTGCAGCAGCAGCTATTGACGTTAGCAGAGAATAATCAAGAACATATTCTGCCGGGTTACACCCACTTGCAACGTGCTCAGCCTATTCGTTTTGCTCACTGGTGTTTAGCCTATGTTGAAATGTTTAAGCGTGATGCTAGCCGATTAGTTGATGCTCGAGCACGTATGAATCAATGTCCGTTAGGCTCAGGCGCTTTAGCGGGCACTACCTATCCGATTGATCGCCATCAATTAGCGCAGTCGTTAGGTTTTGATAGCCCCTGTGTAAATAGTTTAGACGCTGTCTCAGATAGAGATTTTGTACTCGATATTTTGTTTAGTGCAAGTACTTCGATGATGCACCTTTCACGGTTTGCTGAAGACCTTATCTTCTTTAATTCTGGTGAAGCGAATTTCATCACGCTTGGTGATCAAGTGACTTCAGGCTCATCATTGATGCCACAAAAGAAGAACCCAGATGCACTCGAGCTCATTCGAGGTAAATGCGGTCGTGTATACGGTGCACTACAAAGCTTGTTGGTTACCTTAAAAGGTTTACCAATGGCTTATAACAAAGACCTTCAGGAAGATAAAGAAGGATTGTTTGAAGCGGTAGAGCAATGGCATACCTGCTTATTAATGTCTGGTGAAGTGATTAATTCAATTGAATTAAATAGTGCACGTTGCCAAAAAGCTGCGCGTGAAGGTTATGCTAATGCGACTGAGCTTGCTGATTATTTAGTATCTAAAGGTGTTCCTTTTAGAACCGCTCATGAAATATCGGGTGAAATTGTACTTTATGCACTTAATCAAGAAGAGCCGATTGAGAGTCTTCGCTTAGATGAACTGCAGCAATTCTCGCCACTGATTGAACAAGATGTTTATCCTATTTTAGAGCTCGAATATCTTGTTGATAAACGCAATATCTTAGGTGGCACAGGTAAAGCACCCGTTGGCGAGATTATTCATAAATATCGCCATAATTTAGGTGCAGCTGACTATGTTGTTCGTGATGCTAAGCTGACAGATTTACGCGCGATTTCTAAATTAGTAGACTACTGGGCGAGTAAAGAAGAGAACTTACCGCGCAGTAAAGATGAATTGATTAGAGCGATTCGTGATTTTGCTGTTATCGAAGTTAATGGCCAAGTATGCGGCTGTGCAGCACTTTATATTTATTCAACGGGTCTCGCTGAAATTCGCTCATTAGGCGTATCGATAAATTATCAAGGTAAAGGATACGGAAAAGCCTTAGTCGATCATTTAATGGTAAGAGCAAAAAATCTTGCGTTAAATAAGGTATTTGTTTTAACACGTAAACCGCAGTTTTTTGAACAAAAAGGTTTTGAAATAAGTGATAAAAGCTTATTGCCTGAAAAGGTCATGAAGGATTGTGATTTATGTCCAAGGCAAGATAACTGTGATGAAACGGCGTTAATTATTAACGTTGCTCGCGAAAACCTAGATATCGCATTGACTGAAATAACCTAAGAAGTATTTTCGTTGATATTTGAAAAAAAAACCGGAGTCTACTCCGGTTTTTTATTGGTTAGCCAGACAGTTTGATAAGGCGATAAATCTAGGAGTTGAGTTAGATCTGAAATTACGAGGCCACTAATCAGATCATACCAAGTTTCAGTTAAGACCAAATTGAGTTCACCAATAGGCACCGATTGAAGTTGGTCAGTTATATTAGAAATACAGAAAATACTTTGGCGTCTATCAAGTGACTGACGCCAAAAACCAAATAATGAAAGACCCAAATGCAGGGTAAATTGCGTTGCATTAGGATGAAAAGCGGGTTGGGCTTTACGTAAATCAATCAATGTCAGCATTGACGATAAAATTCGAGCATGCGAGCTTTCTTCATCATCAAGGTGTTCTGCCAATAAATCAGCATACCAACGTCGCCTATTGATTGAGCGATTATGGTGTGTATGATTTAGTTTATCATAGTCATTACTGGTACCTAATAAGCTATGAATATAGATTCCAGGGATACCTTCTAATGCTAACATAATGGCGTGAGCACAAATAAACCGTTCAAAACCTAACTCATCAATACCGTCAACGGTACCTTTTAAGGCATCAATTAACGCAATATTCATTTCATAGGCTTTCTGATCGCCGTCAGGGGTCGAGCGCCACGAAATCACACCGCCGAAGCTTTGCATGGTTGAAATCAACGTATCAACTTCATCTTCAGATAGCAGACCTTCTACTGGACGCAGGCCAACACCATCATGGGAAGCGATAAAATTAAAATAAGTCGTGCCGTTTTGTGCTGGCGGCATACTCATTAACCAACGTTTGAGATAAAGGCAGTTGCCGGTTATCAGGGTGTTAATGAGTAACGGTGGTAACGAGAAATTATAGATACAGTGTGCTTCGTTAGCGTTACCGAAATACGTAAGGTTTTGCGTATTTGGAATATTAGTCTCGGTAATTAATACGGCATCTGGTTTGGCATGTTCGACCAATGAACGAATCAAGCGAATTATTTCATGAGTTTGGGGCAAGTTGATTGATGGTGAACCCAATTTTTTCCAGATAAAGGCAACAGCATCAAGTCTAAATATACTGACTCCAGCATCTAAATATTGGCGGAAAATTTTAATGAATTGGGCAAGAACTTCAGGGTTTCTAAAGTCAAAATCGACTTGATCATGACTGAAAGTACACCAAACGTGTTGTTCGCCATTTGCTGTCGCGGTTGCTCGCAATAAAGGTGAAGTTCTTGGTCTGACAACTGCACTGACATCATCATCGGCATTACAGGTGAAAAAGTAGTCGTGACCTGTCCCTTCACCTTTTGTAAAATTTTCAAACCATTTGCTTCTGCTAGAGCAGTGATTAATAACAACATCTGCCATTAGCCTGCGTTCATTGGCAATTGCTTTAATATCATGCCAACTGCCGTGTGCTTCATTCACGCTGGAATAGTCGATAACTGAAAAGCCATCATCGGAGCTATACGGAAAGAAAGGCAGTATATGAACGCTATTAATGGAAGCCCCCACATATTGGTTCATAAAACTGCGCAAATTAACGAGAGGTAATTGATTGTCACTGATCACGCTATCGGCATAAGTGATCATAATGATATCTTGTTCTGACCAATGGTTTTGATAGGGTTCAGGGCTTTGAACTGATACCGATATTTGCATAATATCAATGAGTTGATTAGCAAATGCTTGGTAATCGAGATCGATATCAACATCCTCATAGATAATGGCTAATTGGCTACTTATCTTTTGTGCTAAATTGTCTAAAACCACAGTCATGTTGATTTACCTATTTTTTTTATGTTAAACCTAAAATTAGCTAAATTCTTCGTGATCACGCTCAACAGCATCTTTGAGCTCTTCTAGAATATCAGGAACAGCGCTTTGTACACGGTTCCATGTCGGCATAAAAGGTGTTTCCATCGGGTTATCTAAGAAGATCTGGCCTGCAGAAACAATATTCTTAGCGAACATTTCTATCGCTTTTTCTTCATTGTGAACATCTAACGTTAAGCCATTCATTAGTGCATCATGTCGATAGGCTTCTACATAATCTAACGCAATACGGAAGTATGTTGCTTTAATCGAACGGAATGTTTCTGTGCTAAAGGTTTGACCTTGCGTGGCTAACTTTCTGAAAAATGCTTTCGTAATATCAATCGACATTTTTGACAGACCGGCATTTTGATTATCTAAAGATAAATCTTGATGCTTGTGATCATAAACGTCAGCAATGTCTACCTGGCAAATTCGATTGTGGGCATAGTTGCGTTGCATTTCACTCAGTACACCAATTTCCAAACCCCAGTCACTAGGAATTCTTAAATCAGATAACACATCACGTCGGAATGAAAACTCACCTGCAAGTGGATATCTAAAGCTATCCATGTAATCCAAATATTCATTACAGCCAACAGTGCGTTTTAATGCCTTGATAAGCGGCGTAACTAATAGACGAGATACACGGCCATTAATTTTGCCATCGGCGATGCGAGCGTAGAAACCTTTACTAAATTCATAGTTAAATTGTGGGTGAGCAACTGGATAGAGCAATCTTGCTAATAAAGACTTTTCGTAAGTGACAATATCGCAATCATGCAATGCTACAGATTCTGCTTTATTAGTGGCAAGAATGTAGCCCATGCAATACCAAACATTACGACCTTTACCTAATTCTTTAGGGGCTAAGCCAAGCTTTTCTAATTTAGCATCAAGTGCTTTGAGGCGCGGACCATCGTTCCATAAAATTCGGTGATGCTGTGGCAACTTTTCAAAAAACTTTAAAGCATGTTGATACTGAGACTTATCTGCTCTGTCTAATCCAATAACAATTTGGCTTAGGTAAGGCACATCTGTTAGCTCATCAACGATTGCTGGCAACGCATCGCCTTCAAGTTCAGAAAACAAAGAGGGTAGAATAAGCCCTAATGGTCGTTGCTTGGAGAACTTCAGCAATTCTTGTTCTAAGGAGTCATGACTACGCTTTGATAAGTTGTGAAGGGTGGTAACCACCCCATTTTGATAGAAATCAGCCATATTTTTTCTCCTGTCGCTCAGTAATTAACGCGTTTTGTATAAGCAAATCCTGATATAAAAAATTCATTGCTTCGGCCCATCCTTTTGGCCCGTATTCGCGAGTTTGGTATATAAAATTTTCGTCATCTAGTATGGGAAAACTGTGCACAGGCGATCGTATTTGTACGGCAATATGCGCCGTTTCTAGCATGGCCGTGTCGTTTTCACCGTCTCCTAATGCAATGGTTTTAATTGCTGTGTTACTCGCACTTTGATAAAGGTTTGTTAACCAATTTAAGGCGCGACCTTTATCAGTAAAGTCACCGACGTGGATAAAACGGCCACCTTTTAATACATTGGCGCCATGAGATCTTATGTGGTCAATAAATGCTTGAGCCTTCGCAGGTGTGTCATGCCATAAAACAGGCTCGTTAAAGAGACGTTGATTGGCTTTGTCTGCATCTTCAAGAGACAAACCCGTTAAGTTGGCAATCGATTTATTAGTGAGTTCTGAAAAACCTTGAAATTGATCTTGGAATGCCTTGCCTTCTCGTTTTAGTAATTCAATCCAAGCCGTCCTAGGCTGACTAAAAGTCTTCATCCAATAGTCACCGTACTCAATACATTCATCAGGGCATTGCGAGGTATAACTTTTGGGGAAGAAAATTGCGGCACCATTTTCTACAATAAAGGGAGCACTAATCGTTAAGTTCTTCTGTAAATCAACCACTTCGGCGAATGTTTTACTGGTGTTAATGATAATTGGGATATTGTTTGACTGCAGTGTCGCAATGGCAGGCAATGCCGCGTTAAAGCTGTAGTCGAAGTGATCGAGCAAGGTGCCATCTAAATCTGAAAATACGATACACTTAGTGTTACTTTGCATGTGCACTCCTTAAGTCAGCGATATTTCGCTCTGAATCTAGTTGAAAAACGTAATTGCATTCCTGTGGTAATGTGTTCAAACAATGTTTTGTTAAACGTTCAAAGTGTTGGATGAAGTAAGCAACTTCGGTTTCTGTCATCACGTTAGTTGCCGCTGATGATGAAGTTTTTGCAGCGAGTTTTTGTTCTTGCTGCCAGCGCCATTGATGAACAGTTGAAAAGGCTGGTGCGCGTAGCATTAACCAAGTATCCATATACTGGTAAAGTGCTTGGTAGCAAGCCAACTTTTCATTGACGTAACGACGCCATATATTCTCGCTATCATGCTGTTCTTCAAGTGCATTACATGGCGTATCTAGCGCACTAATTTGTTCAGGTGTTACTCCCCAGCACCAACCTTCAAAGATCACAACATCGACCTTGGTAGCTAATGGCCAGTCTGTTTCTGGGTAAGGGTTGTCAATTGCTTTATTGAAGCGCGGCAACCTTGTTGGTTCTTTATTCGATAACTTTTTGAGTACCTCATGAATATGTTGAATATCATGCGTGCCAGGTACACCGCGAGTTTTGAGAAGTGGATGAACCGTTTTACCTAAATGGTCTCTTTCATTTGATGAGAGATAAAAGTCATCGAGGGATAGTACAGCACAATTAATCTGGTGATTTTCTTGAAAGTATGAGGCTAAGAAGTCGGCAAGTGTCGATTTTCCAGAGCCTTGGCAGCCATTGATACCAATAAAGAATGGCTGCTTATTTTTAGCAATGATATCTGATAACTCATTTGCAACAGGAACGAACCACTTGTTTGCCGTGTAGGCAAAGCTGTTTGGTAATTCGTGCTGCATTAAAAAGTTATCTAGCATAAGTACTCCTTTCATATCTAAGTATGAAAGGTTACAACTAATATGCCACTAATAAATTACCTATTTATTTCAATTGCTTATGTTTTCATTGCTTGATATTGGAGCAGTGATTTGATTGATGTTCGCTCATCTCTGCACCCTTATGGTGCAGAGGTTGGCAGTTAAAAGATATCGTCAGCTGTAGAATCTTCAAAAATTTCGCTGCTGTTGTCTTGGCTAACGAACTCTGTTGGCTCTGTACCTAACTTGAAATATTCGAATATGGTTGTTTTATCTGTTTTATTGGTTAGCTTGCCCGTCGCTTTGTCGATACGAACCGTTACAACGTCTATTGGTTGCTCAAAAGGTTCGACAGGTAAATCCTCTAGGGCATTTTCCATGAAAGTGATCCAAGCTGGTTGTGCTGATTTAGCACCGAACTCTTTCCCGGTAATTTGTTTTTTTCCTAAATTACGGTTACTAATTGTTTGGCCTAAATTGCGTGACGGATCATCGAAACCTATCCAACTTGTTGCAACCATGCGACGACTAAAACCAGAAAACCACGCATCTTTTGCTTCATTTGTAGTGCCTGTTTTACCTGCGATGTCACGTCGCTTTAGCGTTCTTCCTCGAAAGCCAGTGCCTTGCCAACCTGGTTTTATTGACCAATCCGCCCCCCAAATCGCACTATTAAGTGCTTCTGTTATTAAGTAAGCATTTTGTGGGCTGATGACTCTTTCAGCTTGAGGCAAATAAGTAACATCGGCATTATTATTACGTGTAGCTGGCAATGACGTAACGGCAGGAACTGGTAATTTAACGTTATCTGATGTGGATGCACCTTCTCCCTCAGTTTCAAGTAACTCATTGTCAGTTTTCTTGCTCTCAACTAAACATGGATCACACGCCATCGAAGGGTTTGCATTGAATAACACATTGCCAAAAGCATCTTCAATGCGATCAATCAAATAAGGTTGAACTAAAAAGCCGCCATTAGCAAAGGTTGCAAAACCTGTTGCAACTTCCATCGGTGTGAGTGATGCAGACCCCAGTGCTAATGATTCATTTCTTGGCAGTTCATCGGGCGCAAAACCAAATAGAGACAAGTGATCGATAATATTTGTTAAACCCACCTCACGAAGCAAGCGAACAGCGATAACGTTTTTGGATTCTGCTAACGCACGTCTAATGCGAATAGGACCGTTGTATGTTGCTGGAGAATTTTTTGGTCTCCATGCAACGCCGGAATTTCTATCCCACTTATTAATAGGCGCATCATTTACAAGTGACGCTAGTGTCATGCCTTTTTCTAGTGCAGCAGAGTATATAAATGGTTTAATGTTTGAGCCCACTTGCCTTTTTGCTTGTGTTACTCGATTGAATTCACTTTGTTTAAAACTAAAACCACCTACGGTAGCTAGGATTGCACCATTGTCGGGATTTAATGCAACTAAAGCACTCGATACTTGAGGTAATTGACTTAACTCAAACTGATTTTCAAAGAGCGCTCTAACAAAAATCATATCGCCGACTTTTAATATGTCGTCAGTTGTTTCAGGTGGTGGCCCCTGTTTGTAGTCACTAATAAATTCACGAGCCCAGTGCATGCCTTCCCAAGGAATTTCTCCTTGGCTTAAATCTTTAAAGATTATCGTTGCTGACTGTTCCGAGACTTGCGTGACAATTGCAGGAATCAATGACTGAAAGCCTTTTACTGACGCTAACGTTTCGCTGATTTCTTCCTCTGTTAGTGGTGTATCTGGAGATACTTCTAACGATTGACCGACTTCTAACGAATCAGGGATTGGTCGCAATTCTTGTAGGGGTCCACGATAGCCATGGCGTTTGTCATATGAAAAAAGGTTTTTAACAACAGCATTTTGTGCTGCAAGTTGCAATTTAGATGGCACTGTTAAGAACACTTTATATCCGCCGGTATAGGCTTCTTCTCGACCAAACCTTGTTAACATTTCTTGATGGGCCATTTCTGCCACATAAGGCGCGTTTACTTCAATTTCAGCACCATGGCGTTTACCTGTGATCGGGGCATTATTTGCTTCGTTATATTGCGCACGCGTGATTTTACCCGTCGTTAACATTCTATCGAGTACAATTGAACGACGTGCTTTTGCCCGCTCCGGTGAGCGAATAGGGTTTAAGGTTGATGGTGCTTTAGGTAAACCTGCTAAAACCGCAGCTTGAGCCAGAGTGAGTTCGTGTACTTCTTTACCGTAATATACTTGTGCGGCTGCGCCAAAACCAAATGAACGATGCCCTAACGGGATTTTATTCATGTAAAGCGCAAGAATTTCATCTTTAGTTAAAATGGTTTCGATATGAAGTGATATGAAAATTTCACGAATTTTTCGCGTATAAGTTTGTTCACGTGTTAAAAAGAAATTACGTGCAACCTGCATGGTGATCGTTGAACCACCACCTTTATTTTGGCCAATAATCTGACCGAATATCGCGCGCGATAAGCCGATAGGGTCGATACCAAAGTGATAATAAAAGCGCTCATCTTCTGTCGCAAGAATGGCGTCAATTAAATGCTGAGGCATGTCATCTAATGACAACGGAATGCGTTTCTTTTCGCCGAACTGAGAAATTAGCTTACCGTCAGCAGTAAAGATTTGCATCGGCGTTTGCCATTTCACTTCTTCTAGTGATTCAACACTTGGCAATTCATCGCGCATGCTGATATAAATTACTAGTAAGGCGATAACACCGGCGATAAATCCGAATAGCGCTAATTTAATAAAGTTTTTTAACGAAAACACAAATTAAGCCTAATATTTGTTAAAAAATACAGATATCGCTAGTATATCGTGTAAAACCATGTAATAAATGTATTTATACACATAAAGTGTTATAAATAATTATAAAAAAAGCTAGTAGGACGTTATGCTAAGCAGCCTATGGAAAAAGAAAGCACCGATGATGGTGGGCATTGATATTGGCTCTCACAGTATCAAAGCAGTATTGCTAGGGCAAGGTACCGATGGCTATACCTTAGAGGCTATAGCGGTTGAAGCTATGCCACGTGGCGCAGTTATCGACAGGGAAATCCAAGATATAGAAGCCGTTGGTAAAATTCTCTCCAAAGTTAGAAAAAAAATAGCCGCAAAGGTTAATCAGGCTTCTGCTGCTGTTTCAGGTCAAACAGTGATCACGAAAGTGATTTATATGGATGTTAACTTAACGGAAGAAGAACTGGCGAACCAAATTGAAATTGAAGCCGATAGCTTAATTCCTTACCCGTTAGATGAAGTTAGTCTTGACTTCGAAACCCTCGACGTAAACGAATCAGATCCAAGCAAGGTAAACGTATTATTAAGTGCAGCCCGCACTGAGTCAGTCGAAGCGCGTGTCTCAGCGTTAGCGTCGGGTGGCTTTCAAACTAAAGTCATTGATATTGAATCTTATGCAGTGAGTCGTTCTTACGATCTGTGCTTACCTCTATTACCAAGCGATGCAGAAGAGAAAGTTGTTGCCATTGTTGATATTGGTGCAACGATGATGCTGTTTTCCGCGACAGATAAAGGCCAGCATATTTACAGTCGTGACCAACTATTTGGTGGCGAACAGTACACTCGCTCGATTGTTTCTTACTACAATAAATCTTTTGAAGAAGCTGAATTAGCAAAAATCTCTAAAGAGTTACCGCCAAATTATACTTTTGAAGTGCTTGCACCGTTTCACACGATGCTTGTCCAACAGGTGCGCAGGGCCATTCAAATGTTTTTAACCTCAAGCGGTAAGAGCAAAGTCGACTATTTAGTTGTATCCGGTGGTACGGCGATGGTTGAAGGATTACAAACCTTACTAGCTGATGAGTTAGGGGTGCATACCGTAATCGCACAGCCGTTCAAAGAAATGATGGTGGCAGAGTCGGTAGATAAAAATTTATTGGCCAGTGTTGAGCCACAACTTATGGTTGCAGCAGGCTTGGCAATGAGGAGTTTTAGCCCATGGCATATATAAACCTTCTCCCGTGGCGTGAAGAAGCGCAAAAGGCAAAACAACGAGAGTACTTTACTGGACTCGCAGCTGTTGTGGTTTGTGCGTTGGCAATCGTATGGCTAATTGGTGAGTTTTATCAGTTAAGAATTGACGGTCAACTGAAGCGTAACCAGTATTTGCAAACAGAGATCCAAAAGCTTGATATTCGCATTGGTGAAATTCAATCGTTAAAGGAAAAGAAATCAGAGTTAGAAAAACGTATTGCTGTTGTTGAGCAATTACAGTTAAGCCGAAATGTCGGTACGCAGGTGCTTGATGAACTCGCTCAACTTGTACCTACTGGTGTTTATTTAACTAGCCTTGAGAAAAAAGCAAATATGCTTGAGGTTATCGGCAAAAGTGAATCGAATAACCATTTAGCTAACATGATGAGAGCGATAGAGCGTTCAGATTTATTAACGGATGCAAATCTCGAATCAATTGTAAATGACGATAAGAAAAGTAAGTTACTCAGTAACTTTAAAATGAAGATTCGCATCAAAGGTATTAATGATACTCAACCACAAACTCAAGGAGCTAATTAGTGAATATCGATCTTTCGCAATTCGACAACCTTGAGCTTGATAATATTGGGCAATGGCCGAAAGCTGCAAAAATAATGCTAGCCGTTTTCTTATCGGTACTTACTTTAGCATTAGGCTTTTTCCTTGTTGTGAGCGATAAAATTAAAAACTTAGAAAACACCGCGCAACAAGAACAAACATTAAAACAAGAGTATCAAGCAAAATACCATATCGCTGCAAACTTAGAGACCTTCCAGCAGCAAATGGAAGATGCTGAAGCTATGTTTGCCACCCAACTAAAAAGTTTACCTGAAAGTCATGAAACACCTGGCTTATTAGATGACATCACTTTTGTGGGCACAACGAGTGGCTTGAACTTTAAGCATATTAATTGGCAACCTGAAATTATTCAGGAAATTTACGTAGAGTTACCAATCGATATTGAAGTTGTTGGTAATTATCATGACTTTGGTAATTTTGTATCTAAAATCGCTGGGTTACCAAGGATTGTCACGATTCAAGATTTTAAAATGACAATTAACGACCAAAACAAAGATATCCTTACGTTAAAGATTCAAGCTAAAACGTATCGTTATCGGGAGAGTCAATCATGAAAAAAACCTTGATGACATCTATTTCCCTTTTGGCATTAAGTGGCTGTTTTGGTGATCATAGCGACTTGCAGGCTTATACCGAACAGGTAAAGCAAAACACGACGAATTATGTGCAACCGATGCCAGAAATTATGCCGTTTAATCACTTTGAATATTCAGCACAATCCTTAAGAAGCCCTTTTGTTGAGCCGCAACCAGAAGCTATTCAAGAAAAAATGCAACAAATGGCAGGGTGTTTAAGTCCAGATCCTCGTCGTCGTAAGCAACCACTTGAAAAGTATGCGATTAGTAGCTTAACAATGCGAGGCACTTTAGGTGAGCTTGGTGTAACATGGGCATTAGTTGAAGCCTCAGACGCAACCTTACATCGAGTCACCATTGATAGCTATTTAGGCCTATATCATGGCCGTATTACTGGTGTAACTGACGACTATGTTACAGTAATTGAATTAATTCCTGATGGCACGGGTTGTTGGTCAGAAAGAGAAACTACTATTGCAATGAGCGATGTAGAGTCACAAGGGCAAGGGAAGTAACTTGTTAGATAATATTATGAATAAGAATAATTTAATGCAAAAAATTCGAGCAATGAGAACGTTGGTAATGGCGTCATTGCTATTTTTACCGTTTTCTCTATTTGCCAGTCAATTAACGGGCATTTCTTATAACACGCTGCAAAATGACGAAATAGAATTGCGCTTTAGTTTGTCAGAAACCATCTCTGTTCAGCCAAGTGTGCGTACCTTTATGTCGCCAGCACAAATTAAAATTACCTTTGAAGCAGATAGCTTTGATGAAAAATTAGCTGATACTGTTATCGAGCATGCTGGTGTAAATCATGTTTCAGTGCAGAAGTTAGCGGGTAACGTTGTTGCGACTATTCATTTAAATACGCTCAGTATTTTCGACGTAAAGCAAAGTCAAAATACTTTCTCTTTGTTGTTAAATAAAGCGGTTAAAGATTCACCAGTAACCAAAATTAGCCCTGTTGGCAGTAACTTCATTAACCGAGTAGACACCATCGACTTTAGAAAAGGTCGTAATGATGAAGCGCAGGTTTTAGTTTTTCTTGAAGACTCAATGGTCGCTGTCGATGTAAGCGATAAGCTTGGTAAATTATTTATTGAATTTCACAACACGGAAATTGCTGAAGACCTACTTTATAAGTTAGATGTAACCGATTTTGGTACGGTTGTTACAGGCATTGAAACCTTTAAAGATGGCAGAAACGCTCGTTTAGTTGTTGATATTGAAGGTGCATTTACCTTTAAACATCAGCAAGTTGGAAATGTATTTTCGTTAGCCGTTGTTAAGGAAGAAAAGGTACCTGGCTATTTAGGTGATAGTGATGACTTTACTGGTCGCGCAATTTCTTTGAACTTCCAAGACGTTTCTGTGCGCACAGTTTTGCAGATTATCGCTGACTACAACGGTTTTAACTTAGTCACTAGTGATACGGTAAGTGGTAATATTACGTTACGTTTAGATGGTGTTCCTTGGGACCAAGCACTTGATATTATTTTAAAAGTTAAAGGGCTAGATAAACGCATGGAAGGCAACATCCTTATGGTTGCGCCAAGTGATGAATTAGCCGCTCGAGAAGCAAGAGACTTACAAGCTAAGCAGCAGGTTGCTGAGTTAGCACCGCTATACTCTGAATATGTGCAAGTTAATTATGCTAAAGCAGCTGATATTGCTAACTTAGTTAAAACCGAAGAAAACAGCATCCTATCGCCACGCGGCAGCGTAAGTGTAGATGAACGTACCAATACATTGCTTATTCGCGATACTGCAAAAAGTATTGAAGATATCAAGCGTATGGTCACTGTTCTTGATATTCCAATCCGTCAAGTCGTCATTGAATCAAGAATGGTGACCGTTAAAGATAATATAAATGAAGAGATTGGTATTCGTTGGGGCGTAACCAGTACAAATGGTGAAAATAGCTCGTCGGGCTCTGTTGAAGGTAATGAATCGGCAGGTGCTGGATCAGTCCCAAGTATAAATGACCGAATGAATGTTAACTTACCTGTCGCAAATCCAGCAGGTAGTATCGCCTTTCAAGTAGCACGCCTAGCTGATGGTACGATTCTCGACTTAGAATTAAGTGCGTTAGAGCGAGAAAATAAAGGTGAAATTATTGCGAGTCCGCGTATTACTACGTCGAATCAAAAACAAGCATACATTGAGCAAGGTGTAGAAATACCTTATCAAGAAGCTGCTTCAAGTGGTGCAACGACGACACAATTTAAAAAGGCTGTTTTAAGTTTGACTGTTACGCCACACATTACGCCAGATGATCGTATTATTCTTGACCTAATCGTAACGCAAGATACAGTATCTGAAGTTTCAAATGGCAGTGCTCCTGCGGTTGATACTCAACGCATAGGTACACAGGTGTTGGTAAATAATGGTGAAACGATTGTATTAGGTGGCATCTACCAACAGTCTATCGTTAACTCAGTTTCTAAAGTTCCAGTGTTAGGTGACATCCCTTATTTTGGCTGGGCGTTTAGAAATACCAACAACTTCAGTGAGAAAAAAGAGTTACTGATTTTCGTAACACCGCGCATTGTAACCGAGCGTTTTTAATCGAACGAGGTTAAATAATCGGGCGAAACCTTTATCGTTCGCCCAATTTCTTCCGACTATAATGGATTAAACCAGACATAGAATCTTATTGTTATCCTTGTGTAAGCTGCTGATAAATATTTGTTTTTTATGTTGCGATTAATAGCCTAGTACTTGAATTCTCAAGTAAGTAGATACTTTTATAAACACTTACTTGCTTTTTACCCTCAACAATTGCGATAATTGCGCCCTTGAAAAAATCTCGAGGGAGTTCCCTCTTACCCTAAATCAAATAATTTAAGAGTTGTAAGTAAGTCGAAAATGGCAGAGAAGCGTAATATTTTCCTTGTTGGCCCAATGGGTGCCGGCAAAAGTACCATCGGTAGAGAATTAGCAGATAAGTTGCATTTAGAATTTTTTGATTCTGATCAGGAAATCGAGCGCCGCACAGGTGCTGACATTGCATGGGTATTTGATCTTGAAGGTGAAGAAGGTTTTCGCAAAAGAGAAGAGTCAGTAATTGATGATTTGACTGGTATGCAAGGTATTGTACTTGCAACTGGTGGCGGATCTGTAGTGAGTAGTTTAGTTCGCAATCGATTATCGGCACGCGGCATTGTTGTATACCTAGAAACAACAATTGACAAACAAGTAGCACGTACACAGCGTGATCGTCGCCGTCCTCTTTTACAAACAAAAGAAGAACCGAGAACTGTTTTAGAAAATTTGGCAAAAGAACGCAATCCACTTTATGAAGAAGTCGCCGATGTCGTTGTTCAAACCGACGATCAAAGCGCTAAAGTTGTTGCTAATAAAATTGTTGAGAAATTAGACTTTTAATAAATGGCTACTTTAGTTGTTGATCTGGAAGATCGCAGTTACCCCATTTATATAGATACTGGGCTATTGTCTACCAATGGCCCAATTCACTCCCATATCAAATCAACACGTGTTTGTATCGTCACAAACGACGTTGTTGCTCCGTTATATTTAGCAAAACTTAAAAAACAGCTTGTTGATTTCAATGTAGATGAAGTCATATTACCTGATGGTGAAGCTGAAAAAACACTCGCTAACTTTGATAAAATCATGTCGCATATGCTAGCTAATGCTCATGGTCGAGACACGACCATGATTGCTTTAGGTGGCGGTGTGATCGGTGATATTACGGGCTTTGCTGCAGCTTGTTACCAACGAGGCATAGATTTTATTCAGGTACCTACCACAGTGTTATCGCAAGTGGACTCTTCTGTTGGTGGTAAAACTGCCGTTAATCATCCTTTAGGGAAAAACATGATAGGTGCTTTCTATCAACCTAAAGCCGTTGTTATAGATACCGACAGTCTATCGACACTCCCTATTCGGGAATTTAATGCAGGCATTGCAGAAGTTATTAAGTATGGCATTTTAGGCGACGCTGAATTTTTTACTTGGTTAGAAGAAAACAAAGAAAAAATTAAGGCGAACGACCAAGAAACACTAGCGTTTATGATCGAGCGTTGTTGCCAATGCAAAGCTGACATTGTTGCTTGCGATGAAACAGAAGCCGGTGTTCGAGCATTGTTAAACTTAGGACATACCTTTGGTCACGCCATTGAAGCGGAAATGGGTTACGGTAATTGGTTACATGGCGAAGCTGTGGCAACTGGTATGGTACTTGCTTCGACATTAGCAGAAACATTAAATTTGTTAAGTACGTCAGATTGTCGACGCATTGAAGCGTTAATATCGTATTTTGATTTACCAATTAAAGCACCATCATCAATGGGCTTTGAAGAATTCATCAAACATATGCGCCGTGATAAAAAGAATTTAGCTGGTAAGGTGCGTTTAATTGTACCAACAGCGATTGGCCAATCTGAAATTCGCGATGATATAAGTGAGGAAGTGCTAAAACAAATTTTGTCTTAATAGAAGGTTTGTTATGTCAGCATTGAAAAACTTAACGCATATCGCTCATGCTAGAACAGTAGAGACGCAAGAAAATACTAAAGCAGTCACTAATATTAGTGTGCATGCTCGCGTTGACTATACATTGCGTTTTTCTACGCCGGCTGTTTATGTCTTAGGTAATGATCAATCCGCTTATAATCATGTTGCTTCTCATTATATCGAGTCTGTCGATAACAATCGCAATCTTGCCTATATATCTTGCTCAAGCCAGCTGAATAATATTCAAATGCGTTGTCGCATTGTAGAACAACTCTTTGGCGAGCAATTATTTGATCCAGAAGAGCCACTGTCTGTAAGTATCATCAACATGATGAAAAAACAGCGCCAAGCGATTTCAATAGTACTTGAACATAGCCAATGCTTGTCTTTGCAAATTATTCACGAAGTTTGTCAACTTGCTCAGATCGCTAAAAAGAGTCATCAAGATATCCAAGTGCTGTTAGTCGGCAGCGCAGAAACAGGCTACCTTATTTTTGATAATGCACTGTTGTTTAAGGACAAAGTAACAATTGTAAAGGCAGACGATGCGCAACTTATAAATTTACAATCGAAAGCGCTAAAAAGACCAACGACACTTTTTTCTTTGCCTAAAGGCGCTTTGTATACTGCGTTATTTGCATCGCTTTCTGGACTTCTATTGGCTGCGACTTATAGCTTGTGGCAAATGGATGTTCTTAACTTTTCAAACCTAACGTCAGCAGAGCCAATATCACTTGAAACTGAGCTTACTAAACCTGTTATGGCTAATGAAATACTGACGCCTGAAGCCGATTCACAGGTAAACACGATTAATCAACTTGCGGCTCAACCTCTAGATGTATTGAATGCCCTAAATGGTATTCGTGTTGAAGAGGAAGTTACCGCGATAGAAATTGCCAAACCAGTAGATATTTTGGCCGCATTAACCTTGTCGGATTTAAAAAAAGAACGAGTTAAAGAACCGCTAATCAGCCAGCCTGAAAGTTTAAAGCAAGTCGTCACTAAACCGTCACTTTATCCTGAGCATGATATATACAAAATAAGCCAGCAAGGCTATGTCATTCAATATGGGGGCTTTAGCCAAGAATCCGTTAAACAATCGTTTATTAATCAGTTTCCAAGCCTAAGCTACTTAAGTTATCAAAGACTTTTATCAGATAAACAACTACAGGTATTAACATCTGAGATTTATCCAACGAAAATTGAAGCGCAGCAAGCTTTGGCTTCGCTAGAGCCATCTTTATTAGCTCGACATGTTTGGATCAAAGATATTTCAGCAATAAAAGATGAAATCTCTGCTTTTGAAAGCTCCCAATTAAAGTAATTTAGCGATACAATCTAGCCTTTGTGGTTAGTGTTAGGCAGTTAAGGCTGTAATGAAGAAAAAACAGCGAGCATTTCTGAAGTGGGCTGGTGGTAAATACAGCTTAAGTGATGTCATTAATAAAATGTTGCCTAAAGGGGATAGGTTAATCGAGCCATTTGTTGGCGCAGGGTCTATTTTCTTAAACAGTGATTATAAGCATTATTTGCTCAACGATATTAATCAAGACTTAATCAATCTCTATACCCTTTTACAAACAAAGCCTGATGCCTTTATTGAAGATGCCAGAGCATTTTTTACGCCAGAGCATAACCAGTCAGAAATATATTATCAGTACCGAAAAGACTTTAACGAGAGTAAAGACCCTTACTTTCGTTCATTAATGTTTTTGTATATGAATCGACATGGTTACAACGGCTTATGTCGATACAACAAATCAGGTGGCTTTAATGTGCCTTTTGGTAAGTACAAGAAACCCTACTTCCCGGAGCAGGAATTAAACTTTTTTGCTGATAAAGCGCAATCTGCGACGTTTGTTTGTGAAAGTTACCGACAAACATTTGCTCGCGTCCAACCTAACGATGTAGTGTATTGCGATCCTCCTTATGTGCCGTTAAGCAAAACAGCGAGTTTTACGAGTTATGCCGGCAACGGCTTTGGTCTTGATGAACAGGCTGACCTAGCTAATGTTGCAGAAGAGGTGACATCGAGTGTTGATAAAGCGACGGTGTTGATTAGCAATCATGACACTATTTGGACACGCAAAATTTACGAACACGCTGAAAAAATTAAAAAGCTAAAAGTTGCACGTACGATCAGTCAAAAAGGCAGTAATCGTAAGAAAGTCGGTGAGTTATTAGCACTCTATCGATAGCCTTTGTATGTTAGTTTACTTTAAAGGTTAAGGTAATACCGCGCTCACTATCCACATCAAGCCTACAATAAAAAGTACAACGGCGACAATACCAATAATAATGAATTGTAAGGCACTACCTTGTGTAAAGTCTTGTTCTCTATTTATGTCACTTTGTACACCTAAAAAAGCCCATAAAACACTCTGACATGTTTTTAGAATAGATTGTTGTTTCTTCATACTATGACCATTCCAATTACCTTTGAAATTGAATAGCGACAAACACTGTCTAGTTGTTTGAAAGCTATAGAGGGTTAATATTTTTGTCTAGTTTTTGGTCTTCTTTGATACTGTTATATGAAATAAGGAAGAAATATGAAAGCAATTCACGTAAATTGTTGTTAAGACAATGTAAATATGAGATCAATCGCCATATCTATGGTAGTACCAGAACAAATAACAAAAATAATCTAGGCTGGGGGAGTTGAAGATGAAAAGTTTTTTTATCTGCATGATCGCGTGTTTAAGTCTTAGCGCTAACGCTACGCTTATTAGTGATTCAAATTTTGTCATTGATACCGATCAAAAGTTAGATTGGCTGCGTTGGGATGAGACAAATAATCGTTCGTACAATGACGTGCTCGTTGAATTGGGTCAAGGTGGTGACTTTGATGGCTGGCGTTATGCAACAGCCACTGAAGCGGAAACGTTTCTAGCGAATTTTGGTTATGATAATTATGGTTTAGCTCAACAGCCGAGTAAGAAGAGTTCATGGGAGTCGTTAACTCAATTTATGGGTTTTGATTACCAATACTATGGTGTACCAACTCATCAATTTTTATATGGTATGGTTGATTCAACTGGTCAAGATCGTGTCTCTACATACAATCATCTGTTTTACGTTAATGATAGTGATCCCTATCGTCATTTTAGTTTTGCTTTTAAATTTACCTATACTGAGACGTTGCTTGGTAGTTTTTTAGTTCGAGATACTTCATATCAAGAGCCTCCGTCTAATCGTTTAGTAAGTTTACCCGCATCGTTACCGGTTCAGGTAAGTGAACCTTCAACAATCGTGTTAATGCTATTAACTTTTATTGGTTTAATATCTGCTCGTCGATTTACGAACAGTTAAACAGTTAATTTACTCTCTAATTTAAAAAGTAGCTTCGGCTACTTTTTTGCTTTTTGGGGAGTGAGTTATGCTAAAGTAAATGTTATTTTTGTCATGGATTATTATATGCCTAGTGCATTCTTACGTTTCCTTTTTTTTATTATAATCGGGCTAGCAACGAACGCTTATTCGTCAACTTTCACATTATCACAGTCTCCTGATATTCAATCACTTTCAGCCGTTGATCAAAAAGCACTATGCCTAGTTGCTAAGAGTGTCTTGGGTTATCAATCTGTTGTCGATGGTGATAATGCTTGGCAAGAAAAGCCGATTTTACCCGCCGAGGTATCAACAGCCAAAGTAAAAGAAACACTGGCCTATCTATGCCAGCTTGTCCAAGAAGGTAAAGGTAACAAGTTACTTGAACGTATGTTCTTGCTTGAACACTTTTCGTTTTATCAATGGCAACCTGATAATCAAACAGCACTCAAGATCGCGAGCAACAGCACCAATAAGCGAAAGTCTGAAATGCTCAGGGCAATCCCCAGTGATAAGATATTCCTAACCAAATACTACACAAAGCGTCTAAAAGCTAGCGTAGTAAAAACGCCAGATTATCCCGTTGCTTTATACCAATTGCCGTTCGATGAAATCGGATTATCGCCTGAGCAAGCAGCCGCTAAACAAGGGTTGCTAACAAGATTTAAGTATACTCGCCAACAAATTATTAATGGTGCGCTTGAAAAAGATGGACTTGCAAAACCGCTTATTTGGTTATCGGAAGCTGGTCTGCATGATGTATTGCTTCAAGGTACTGGTGTACTAGAGGTTGGTGGTAAGCTTAGATTTTTTAATGTTCATAGAAACAATGGTATTGCCTATGACTATACCCTTGGAAAAACAGAGCAGGCTCGTTATTGGTATTTTGCTGAAGTTAACGGTATCAAAGGTTATGGAAAAACTATCGAGAATAAAATTGATTTAAAGCCACGAGTTGCTTTTGCTGGCAATGTTAGGCAGCTTGGTATTGGTAAGCTGTTTCTTATCACATTCAATGAACATAAGATAAAACAGTCACACCTAGGTATTTTGGCTGATGAAGGTGGCGCTTTTGATAACAATCTTTTTCAGTTAGATTGGCTAGTTGAAAGCTACTTCGGCTGGCACGATTATCATCAAGCAAATAAACATTATCCTGACTATGCTAATGTTTATTTAATGATAAAAAAATAAAACGCTCTGTGGTGCAGAGCGTTTGATAGGGTTATTTTTGCTGGAAGGCAACAATGTTTGAGCTCGTTGATGAAATCGCTTTAAGTTTTTCTTCATTTTCGGCTATTTGAGCCGCTTCATCATGTTGTGGTTGAGCATTACTTTTTGGCTGATAACCAAGCGGCGCATCCATCAATAGTTGTTTTATTTTACTGATGTCTTCTTCTTCCATTGCTTCTGTTAAGCGAAGTAAAATACGAGAGACTTCCATCCAACTGATTGATTGCTCATTCGCTGTTAAAATACGTTGGTGAAAGGTTGCTTCGGCATTATCGTCAATCAGTAATTCTTCATAAAGCTTTTCGCCAGGACGCAAACCGCTAAACTCGATGGCAATATCGCCGTCTGGGTTTTGTTCATCTTTAACGGTTAAACCCATTAAGTGAGCCATTTTATAGGCCAAATCAACAATTTTCACTGGCTCACCCATATCAAGCAGGAATACATCACCACCTTTGCCCATAGCGCCGGCTTGCACAACTAATTGCGCGGCCTCTGGAATGGTCATGAAGTAACGAATGATATCAGGGTGTGTAACGGTAATAGGTCCGCCTGCTTTAATTTGTTTCTTAAATAAGGGTACTACAGAGCCAGATGAGCCCAACACATTACCGAACCTCACCATTACAAAGCGAGTGTTGTGGTCTCGCTTGGCTAAACCTTGTAATACTAATTCAGCCATGCGTTTGGTTGCACCCATGACATTGGTTGGGCGAACAGCCTTATCTGTTGAAATCAATACGAAGGTTTCAACTTCACAAAAGACAGCCGCTTGCGCAATTTCATAGGTACCAATAATGTTATTAGTAATGCCTGCAATGACGTTATTCTCAACCATTGGCACATGCTTATAGGCAGCGGCATGGTAAATGGTTTGTACTTTATGTTGGTTAAAAATACGCGTCATTAACATACCATTTTGCACGTTACCAATGAGTGCAACTAATGGAATGGAAATGGAATTTTCGCTTAAATATTCTGTAAGCTCTTGATTAATTTCGTATAAAAAGGCTTCGCTAACATCAAGCAAAATAAGTTTAGTAGGCTTTTGACCGATAATTTGTCGGCACAACTCTTTACCAATTGACCCACCAGCGCCAGAAACCATGACAACTTTGTGGTAAATATTCTCAGCGAGAAGCTCAGGAATTGGCGTAACAGCTTCTCGACCTAAAAGCTCATCAACTGATACTTCGCGTAATTCATCAATTTTTCGCTTACCAGAAACAATATCTGACATACTTGGAATAGTAAGTAGCTCTAAAGCAAATGGCTCTAGCTTGGCAATTATATCGTGAATACGCGCTGGCTCAACGTTGCTTAGGGCAAGTAAAACTTTAAATTGCCCATGTTTTTTAACAAGCTTTTCTAAGTCATTCGGGTCGTAGGTTTTCAAGCCATTTAATGTTCTGCCATGGAATCTACTTTTTTGGTCGATAAAAGCAAGTGGTTGATATTTTTGGCCATTCATTAAGGTCTCAGCTAATTGTCGACCTGTAGATGTTGCACCATAAATAACAACCCCTTCACGTTCTTCTAGCCAATGCTTCTCTGACGCTAAGCCTACTAGGGCTCGAGCGCCTGCAATGAGGAAAAAGGATAATACAAAGAAAATGATTGGAATTGAACGTGGTACAAAGGCGTCAAAAATAAAACCGCTAATAGAGCTAATAATGCTGGTGAACAACAGCAAAAATAGCAATTGAACGGTGTTTTTTGCATTAAAAAAACGCACCACAGAGCTGTACACGCCTGTAAAATAAAACAGGCTGATAGCGGTGGCAGTAGTGATTGAAAAGCTAAATAGCTCGGCACTACTAAATGTTACATCGGCGATCCCTAGCCTAATTATATAAGCTGAAAAAAACGCTAAGGTTAGTGCAAATAAGTCATAACTAATTGCTAGCGTTAATTTTACAGAGCTTGGAATTAAATCAATTGGTCTTGCCATTACATCCAGCCTCTTTCTCTTATCGATTGATAAGGCTTTTACCTAGACTCATTGTGACAATATTTTGTTACAAAGTCATTAACTGATTTGTTACATTTTAACCGTTTTTAATTGTTTGAAAAATATCCGTTATTACATTGCATGTTTTTTCTATTTCTAAATCGGTCAGTGTTGGGTGCACTAAAAACATTAAACTGGTCTCTCCAAGTTCTACGGCATTTGGTAAAGGCGAGTCCGGGCGAAAATTAGTATTATCAAACGCTTTTTCATTATACACTTCTGAACAGCTCCCGCTAAAACACGGTATACCTGCATCAGAAAACTGCTGAATAATAGTGTCGCGATTAATCCCTTGAGGTAATAAATCAGGTTTTACTTGGACATAGCATTTGTAGAACGCATGTTCGATGTCTTCTGGCACTGACGGTACGTCAATAAACTCAAATGGTTGGCATGCGTTAAAAATTGCTTGAGCGTATTGGTTTCGTTTTTCAAACCATAGAGGCATGCGTGTTAACTGAATTCGACCGATAGCCGATTGCATTTCTGTTAAACGCCAGTTAGTACCAAACGATTCATGTAACCATCTATAACCCGGCGGATGCTGTTTTTCATAAACGGCATGATATGATTTACCATGATCTTTAAATGCCCATGCTTTGCGCCAGATAGATTCGTTATTGGTGGTTAACATGCCACCTTCGCCGCCAGTGGTCATAATCTTATCTTGGCAAAATGACCAGGCGCCGATATCTCCAATTGAGCCCACTGAACGGCCTTTGTATTTTGCACCATGTGCCTGTGCACAATCTTCAATGACAGATAGATTATTTGCTTTGGCCAGCGCCATAATTGGATCCATGTCACAAGGCCAGCCAGCTAAATGAACACAAATAATCGCTTTGGTTTTATCAGTCATGACCGCTTCGATTGTTTGAGCACTGATGTTTTGGTTGTCTAATTCGACGTCAGCAAATACGGGTGTTGCGCCAGCGTTAATGATTGAGCTAACCGAAGCAATAAACGTTCGAGAGGTGACAATGACTTCATCACCTGTTGATAATTCAAGTGAAGCTAAGGCTAAATCAAGTGCTAAGGTACCATTTGCAACAGCAACAGCGTATTGGCAGTCGCTAAATTGAGCAAATTCTTGTTCGAATTGGCGACCTTCTTGGCCAGTCCAATAATTTACTTTGTTCGATGCAAGTACGTTACTAACTGCTTCGATTTCTTCGCTGGTAAAACTTGGCCAAGGCGAGAATGCGGTATTTAACATAATGTAAACTCTATCTTTAATATTATTTGGATGGCTGAGAGCCTTTGAATTTAGGCATGGTGACTTCACCTTGCGCACTAATCCCCTCTTTGATGAACACTTTCTTTACGGTTAAAAAAAGTATTTTTATGTCTAACCAAAGTGACATGTGTTCTACATACCACACGTCATATTCAAATTTTTCTTCCCATGACAATGTATTGCGACCATTAACTTGAGCCCACCCAGTTATACCGGGCTTAACATCATGTCTTTTCGCTTGTCGTTCGTTATACAAGGGCAAGTATTCAACGAGCAAAGGGCGCGGCCCAACTAAGCTCATGTCTCCTTTTAATACATTCCACAACCCCGGCAACTCATCGGCGCTTGAATTACGTAGCTTGTGGCTAAAAGTAGTCATTCTTTGTTCATCAGGCAACGGGTGACCGTTGTCGTCAACAGCGTTTTTCATGCTCCGAAACTTAAACATCTTGAAAATTTTGCCATCTAGGCCAGGGCGCTCTTGAGAGAAGATAACAGGGCTACCTAAATTTTGTTTTACTTTGAAATATACGATTACATACAGTGGCGATAAAATCAGTAACGCGCTAGCTGATAAAAGAATATCAAGCAGGCGTTTAAAAAATCGGTACATCGTCGTCTCTTTATTATTATTGATTTATTAATACGGCTGAGTTACCTGTTTTACATCTTTTTTACTTTATTTTCCACTGTAACCGGAGTAAATTGAAGCTACAATAAAAAAAGCCACTTCAATAAATATGCATGCTGTAGTTCGTTGGTATTATCTTTCTCGACGTTTATATCTTAAAGGTATTCCTCTTCTTCCTAATCTAATTTGGAAATTCATTCGTGTCTTTTTTGCTTGTGATGTTAAATTCACGGCTGATATAGGGCCAAACGTTGGTTTTTTCCACAACGGATTAGGCGTCGTTATTCATAAAAATGCCAAAATTGGTGAAGGCTCAGTGCTTTATCAAAATGTCACGATTGGTGGTAACGGGAAAAGCGGCAATGCTAATGGTGCACCGGTAATTGGTAAAAATGTTTTTATCGGCGCTGGCGCGGTAATTTTAGGCCCTGTGACTATTGGAGATGGAGCTAAAATTGGTGCTAATTCAGTTGTCTTAAAAAATGTGCCAGCCGGAGCTACAGCTGTTGGTGTGCCGGCAAAAATAGTTTCCAATAATGACTGACAAAGAAGTACAGAAACCAGTACGTGTTCTGCATATTCTCGTTACCTTAAACCTAGGTGGCGCGGAAAGTCGTATGATGGATCTCTATAGAAATCAAGATAGAACAGTATTAACTAACGACTTTGCCATTATGACCGACGAAACTTGCCACTTTACCGACGAGGTAATTTCGACTGGTGGGGTTATTCATGTGTTAACTAATCCTCGCAAAAGCTTGATAAAGCATATTACGGATCTTTATCAACTTCTCAAACGTGTACCGAAATATGACGCCATTCACGCGCATACTTCGTTTCATGCAGGCTTATGCTTGATGGTCGCCTTTTTTGCCGGTACTCGAGCAAGAGTGAGTCATGCCCGTAATGTTAGTACGAGTGCGCCATCTGCATTTACCTCTCTCATGTTATTTGCTGGCCGCAGTTTAATTAATGTGTTTGCAACGAAACGTTTTGCCATTTCAAAAGCAGCAGGTCAATATCTGTATGGTGATGCTGCGTTTACCGTTGTACCGAATGCTTTTAATTATCAATCAATTTCTCATAAAGAAGACCTTATCGACGATAAAGCGCAAGTTTTAGGTGCCGATGGAGGCGTCCATATTGTAGCTGTTGCAAGATTTTACCCAGTGAAAAACCATCACTTTATGATTGATATACTCAAGGCTATGGCTGATCAACGTGATGACGTTTACCTCCATTTAATAGGGGATGGCGAGTTAAAAGGAGATATTGAAGCTAAAGTAGATGGCCTAGGTTTATCTGAACATGTTAGGTTTTGGGGAAAGCGCAATGATGTCTATCAACTGCTGCCATATTTTGATGCGATGTTAATGCCCAGTTTTACTGAAGGTTTAGGTGTTGCAGCATTGGAAGCTCAAAAAGCTGGCTTGCCCTGTCTTGTATCTGACAGTCTACCTGAAGAAGTCGATATTGAGCTTGGATTGTGTATAAGGCTATCGTTAGACGAGCCAGCCAGCGTTTGGGCGGAGCAATGTCTATCATTATTGGACATTCCAGTACCAAGTAAATCCGTTCTTGATGAAAAGTTTAGCGCGCGTGGCTTTTCTTTGAGTTTTAGTGAACAACAGTTTTATAAGGCCTATCGTTGCGATGGATAAACCTATAAAAGTTTTACAAGTTATACCTCAGCTTGGCCTTAGCGGGATTTCTTCTGTGGTTTTAAATTGGCTAAGAGAAATAGATACACAGTGCGTACAGTTTGACTTTATTTGTTTTAACGATGGGCAATATCGCGAGGAACTCGAAAGCAAAGGGTGTCGCGTTTTTTGTATCCCTACATTTAGGCAATCACCGCTTGCCCATATCAAGGCTGTTAAGGAAATTTTGCTCTCACCTGATGGCAAATATGATGTTATTCATGTCCATAATAGCTTCAAGAATTTTGTCATGCTAAGTCTTGCTAAGAAATATAGGGTGCCGGTTCGGGTATGTCATTCTCACACAGCAGGTCTTGAGCTGTCATGGCTAGCACCTGCTTTTAGCTTAATAAAATCCCTCACTAAACGTTTTAGTAATCAATATGTCGCGTGTGGTGAGAAAGCAGGGCAATTTTTATTTGGTGATGCCCCTTTTATTGTGCTCAATAATGCCATTAAAGTGGAAAAATTTTTACCCTCTAAAGACTTAGCTGATCCTGTCGCTGCGGTTTTTGATAAATATCACCTTCCTAAAGACAAAAAATTAGTACTTCATGTTGGTCGCTTTAGTGAGGTAAAGAATCACCAGTTCTTTTTAACATTAGCAATATCTAAGCAATTAGATCCTGATTTACATTTTGTGTGTATAGGCGATGGTCCATTAAAAGAGAATTTTGCTCAAGATATTATTGAAACCAGACAACAACATCGCTTTTCATTATTACCAGCAAATAATGATATTCCATTGTTACTACACGCAGCCCAAGCATTTGTGATGCCATCGTTATTTGAAGGCGTTTCGGTGGCAATGTTAGAAGCACAAGCCGCTAAGTTGCCTTGTTTTGTTTCAGATACCATTTCTTTAGAAGCTGACATGGGGTTGTCTTTGGTAGAGTTTTTGAGCCTTGAGCGCCCCAATGAGTGGATTGAACAATTAAATTACTTACAAGAAAAAAACCTTGAAGACGACGATGTTAAGCAGGCGTTTAGACATAAAAATTATAGTATTGATGCAGTTGTCGGTCAGTTAGTCGATTTGTATCAAGAAGGCCTTAAGGCTCGATAGTTATGCTGAAGCGGCTAGTTTATTGCCCTGAACTCATCGTTATTGGGATATTAATTCTTTTGTTTGCCATTACACAAGTGCCAATTTTATTGATTGTGGTGGTTCTATTTGGCGTAGGTGTAGCGTTTCTCTTGCCGTTTTACCGCTCTGTTCAACTAATTTTCTTTTTGCTGCCTTGTTTAAACGTATTTGTTGGTTCTCCTTATATTTCTATCTCATTGGCAACGTTAATCTTTTTAGCGATATTTGGTCGCTATATGATGACTCAATTGTTCAATACGCAGTATTACATCCCTGGTGTTATCGCAACGATTGTTGTAATCGGGTATGAACTGGCTCATGTTATTAACAACCCCGTTATGTTTTCTACGCAAACGGTACGTTGGATGATTCTTTTCCTGTTTGTCACCTTATTGTTGTTTGATAAACGAAAATATATTGAGTTTAGTCAGCTTCGCTTTGTTTTATTGTTAGGTTTTATCACATCAACCTTCTATGGTTTGTTAAAAGATATTTTTCATCCCGTTACCTTTTACCATGCTGATGCCATAGCGAGGTTTTCAGGTGGTGCCGGTGATCCCAATAACTTCGGTCTATTGTGCTTGTTGTTGATTTTTTTCTACTTGCCGAGCGTGCCTAAACAGTCGATTCGGTTTAGCCATTTAGTACTTGTAGGAGGGCTGTTAGCCGCAGGCGCATTAACCGTTTCACGCAGCTTTTTCTTGGTTTCTTTCTTTAGTTTGTTTTTATACTTTTTACTTTATTTTCGTTCAGCAATCGGTGAGATATTTTTCAGAACACTCTTTGGTGGAGCGTTGGTATTATTAGCGGGATTTTTCCTCGTTTTATCAGGAGCAACAGAGCATATGAACCTTGATATTATGTCGCGTTTTGATAGTGATAACTTGTCGGAATTAACTGGTGCTCGTAGTGATATTGCTAAGGAATACGTTAACATGTTTCTCGTCCAAGAGCCTGATTATATGTTGTTCGGTGCTGGTATTAATGGTTATCTGGGCTATTACAATCATTATTTCGAAATTGACAAAATATTTGAAGAGGTTGTTGGGCCCCACAATACGTTTTTAGAAATGCTTGTCAGTGTTGGTATTTTAGGTAGCTTTTTATTTATGTATTTTATTTATATAGGTTTTAAAGCAGAAAAAATTCGCACGCAAAACTTTTCGTTTTACCGGCTTTCTTACCTGCCTATCATCGTTTTTCTTCTATATTGTTTAAGTCTACAAAACTTAGGTAAATATAGTAGTTATTTTATTGTCATGATGATCATCTATAACACCTATCGTAAGGCGTAGTCATGGAAGCTGCAAAACAACGAAAATTTGGCGTATTACTCGGTTATGTTTCTATCGCGATACGAAATATTCTTGGCCTGTTGTTAATTCCATTCATTATTCATTATGTTGGTGTAGAGCAATACGGTGTTTACAGCCTGGTTTCTTCAATTATTTTATATCTTATTATTTTGGAGATGGGGTTAGCTAATACCGCTATTCGTTTTCTATCAAAATATCAGGCAACAAAAGACATATCAGCACAATCAAGGTTTATAGGGTTAATGCTGATTATTTATAGTGGCGTTACAATCGTTGCTATGGCAGTCGGTGGCGTGTTTTATTTTCAGTTGCCAGCCATGTTTTCAGCATCTTTCTCTGCGAATGAAATCTTGTTATTACAACAAACGTTTCTGATTCTGATGGTTAATATCGCCATGACATTAATGAGCAATACCTTTACTGGCGTTATTACCGCTAAAGAACGATTTGTTTTTGAGAAAGGCTCGCAAGTTATCTTATTCTTATTACGCTGTGCGTTTGTTGTTTTTGCGCTTTGGATGGGCGGCGATATTATTGATATTGTTGTTATAGACACCTGTATCAATGCATTGCAGCTGTTGATGCGTCTCTACTATGTGTTTATAAATCTTAAGATCAAAATATCCTTCTCATCGATCGACAAAACACTCGTCAAAGAGGTGTTTGGCTACACCATGTTTATTGGTTTAAACGTGATTGTTAACCAAATAAATTGGCGAGTAGATAATTTTATTATTGGCTTAATGGTGAGTAGTGCTGCCGTTGCTATATACAATATCGGCAATCAACTTGTCTTGAGTTTTATTGCCTTTGCCAGTGCCATCTCAAACGTCTTTACACCTAAAATCGTTAAAATGGTTACCCTTAATGCCTCTGCTGAAGACATTACATCTGAACTGATTCGCATTGCACGAATGCAAATGATAGTGCTAGGTTTTGTCCTGTCTGCATTTATTGTCTTTGGTCCTTTGTTTATTAATCTATTTGTCGGGCCAGACTTTAAGCAAGCTTATTTTGTTGCGCTGTTGCCAATGTTTCCGTTCATTTTTGTCTTAGCACAAAGTTCTACCAACGCCGTTTTACAGGCGATGAATAAGCATAAAGTGAGAAGTTTGATGCTGTTAGCTACCGCGATACTCAATATTTTTATCTCAATATCTCTTGTCGACCAATATGGTTTGGTTGGCGCTGCTTTCGGCACTATGATTGCGTTAATTTTAGGTGAGTTGGTTGCCGTGGGGATATATTTGTCGCGTGTTATTGGCCTAGAAATGTCGAGATTTTATAGTCAAGGCTTAGGCTTTATTGTGCCTGTAATGTTGGCCTCTATAGGATTTGGAACCTATATAGAATCTGAATTCTCAAGGTCTTGGTTTGGTTTGTCTTCAGGTGTGTTTACTATGCTTGTTGTTTATAGCTTGCTGACATTTTACATTGCTTGTAATGCTGCAGAGCGTCACTTTATAAAGTCACTTATTAGTCGAGAAAAAGCATGAAAGTAGTTGTTATTGGTGCATACCCTGATTCCATTTTAAGTTTTCGTGGCGCCATGATTAAAGCGATGGTTGATGCCGGTCACCAAGTGCTCGTCATGTCTGCTCCTGCCTCTGAACAGGTAATTAAAGGGGTTGAATCGCTTGGCGCTACTTTTCAGTCTTACGACGTACAGCGTAATGGCTTGAACCCTATTGTGGATATAAAAACCTTTTTGCAGTTGCGTAAAATGGTCAATGATTTTCAGCCAGATAAAATACTCGCCTATACCATTAAACCTGTTATTTGGGGGGGATTAGCGGCTCGAACACGCAAATCTACTCAATTTTATGGCTTTATAACCGGCCTTGGTTACGCATTTGAAAAGGGCGGGCTAGTGCGAAACGCAGTCAATACCCTAGTGAAAATGCTTTATCGTGTAAGCTTGAAAAATGCCGTTAAGGTTATTTTTCAAAATAATGATAATTTGCAATTATTTACTCAATTAGGTTTGTGTCAGCAATCTCAAGCTGCACGTGTGCATGGTTCAGGGGTCAGTTTAACTCATTATCCACAGACACCACTGCCTGAACAGCCACCTACGTTTTTGCTGATTGCTCGGCTTTTAGGTGATAAAGGCATTCGGGAGTATGTCGCGGCAGCCAAACAAGTAAAACAACAAAACCTCAGTGCGAGATTCTTGCTTGTTGGCCCTGAAGATACATCGCCAGATAAAATAGAGATGGCGCAAATACATAGTTGGCACGAAGAGGGGATTATTGAATACCTTGGCGAAACAAAAGACGTTGTGCCTTTTATCCAACAATGTCACATATATACTTTACCTTCGTATCACGAAGGCTTACCTCGTACTGTTTTAGAAGCAATGTCTATTGGTCGGCCAATTTTAACGACAGATGCTGTTGGTTGCAGAGAAACGGTTATCGACAATAAAAATGGCTTATTGGTAAACGTAAAAGATAGCCATGAATTAGCGCAAGGCATGCAGTGGTTTTTAGATAACCAAGAACAATGGCCGATGATGGCAGAGGCTAGTCGAGACTTCGCGATGAGGCTGTTTGATGTTGATAAGGTTAATGGTCATATTTTGGAGTTAATGTCTTTATCTTAAAGTGACTTACCATATCTTTTTAAATTAACTAGCTATACTTTTAGGTAAATAAAAAATCACTGGGAGAGAAGATGGACTTGAACACGGATAATGTTGAACAATATGTTCAAATGATGACAGAAATGGGCATTCAGTTCGGTACACAGTTATTAACCGCACTAATTGTTTGGTTTATCGGTGCGTGGATCATCAAAAAGTTTGTCAAACTGCTTGATGTTGCGATGACCAAGAAAAAAGTAGAAGTGACATTGCATCAATTTCTATTAAGTATCTTCAATATCACGCTTAAAGCGATATTGGTGATCATTTTTGCATCAATGGTGGGTATTGAAACCGCCTCGCTAATAGCCATGTTGGGTGCTGCAGGTTTAGCGGTTGGTTTAGCCTTACAAGGAAGCCTGTCTAATTTTGCCGGCGGCATATTAATTTTATTCTTCAAGCCTTTCAAAGCTGGCGACGTTATTGATGCGCAAGGCTATGTTGGTACGGTAGATGAAATTCAAATTTTTAACACGATTATTCGCACTTTAGATAATCAGCGTGTCATTATACCCAATGGTTTATTGTCAAATGGGTGTGTCAAGAACGTATTTGCTGAGGAAACGCGACGTGTCGATATGACCTTTGGTATTAGTTACGACGACGATCTGACTAAAGCAAAAGCGATATTAAAAGAGATTTGCGATGGCGATGAACGCATCTTAAAAGATCCGGAGGCCGACATTTTCATTTCAGCTCATGCTGATAGTTCAATCAATATTTTAGTAAGACCTTGGGTATTATCGCAAGATTATTGGGCTGTGCATTTTGATACCATTGAAGCGGTTAAACTGGCATTTGATAAGCAGGGTATTACGATTCCTTACCCACAGCGAGATGTTCATATATATCAACAAAGTGCTAACGTATAACAAATCAATGTAGTCATCACCGTATAAAGCAAGTAACTTAGGTTACTTGCTTTTTTATGCCAATTGCCAACCTATCATGACAAAGGACATGTTTTGAATCCAAAGCTAAATACAATGTTTAAAGGTGCTCAGCACTCTACACCATTGATTGTTGCGTCAATGCCTTTTGGTATTATTTATGGTGCGTTAGCGCAATCGGTTGGCTTGTCTCATTGGGCAATAATCGCGATGTCGGTGTTTGTTTTTGCTGGAAGTTCTCAATTTATCGCAATCGGTTTAATTGCAGCCGGCGCTAACGTTGGCATTATTATCGTTACAACATTATTTGTTAATATTCGTCATATGCTTTATGCCGCAACCTTGTTGCCTCATGTAAAAAGATTCAGCCAAAAAGTGCGTATTCCTATGGCATTTCTGTTGACGGATGAAACCTTTGCCGTGTCATCACATTACTTGCAAAAGCATCCTAATTCGCCAAACTTTGCGTGGTATTACTTTGGTTCAGCACTTTTTATGTACAGTAATTGGATATTATGCACATTTATTGGGGTCTATCTATCTCAAACAGTGCCCAATATGAGTGACTGGGGATTAGATGTTGCAATGGCCGTTGCCTTTCTCGGCATAGTTGTACCGAGCCTGCATAATAAGCCAACACTGATGTGTGCTTTAGTGGCAGCATCACTCTCTATCGTTACCTACCATTGGCCAAATAAAACAGGGCTACTCTTTTCCGCTTTGTGTGGCATCGCTGTGGCACTCGTGATTGAAAAATACCAAAATAACATTCCCGCACCGGAGGTCGCAAAATGAATGAGTGGCTATTAATTTTCGGTATGATGGCTGTGACGTTCTCGCTACGTTACGTGTTTTTTGCTTTTGCCAACAAAATTTCTTTACCTGAAGGCGTTAAACGCGGGCTAAATTATGTGCCTATCGCTGTGTTGTCTGCCATCATTGCGCCAGCTGTATTGATGCCCAAGGGCGAGTTGTGGCTTGATATAAATAACCCATACATACCTGCGGCGCTTGTTGCTATTTTGGTGAGTTGGTGGCGACGCAATATGCTATTAACGGTTGTAGCTGGCCTGGCAACATTTGCACTGGCCAGATACCTAATTAACTAGGGGCTGTTTAGCTTTTGTCATTTGGTTAGGCCATAATTATTTTAAATCACTTTAATTCTAAGGATTGCCATGAGAGTTCTTGCTACGTTAACACTTTTATCATTACTTGTTGGTTGTCAATCTACTTCAGATGACCTAACGCCTGCACAGGAGCGAGCTGAGATTCGCCTAATGCGCCATAATGTTGTTAATGATCTCACTAAATTGTCTCCAAACATTAAAAAAGAAATTGAACGCAGTGCAGGCTATGCGGTATTTAGCAATGCGCAAATCAATATTATTTTGTTTTCGGCAGGCACTGGTTATGGTGTCGTAAAAAATAACCTAACCGGAAAAGAAACATTCATGGAAATGGGAGAAGCCGGTTTAGGACTAGGCTTAGGCGCAAAAGATTTTAGAGCGCTTTTTGTCTTTCATACCGAAAAAGCATTAAATCAATTTGTTGAAAAGGGTTGGGCGTTCGGCGCCGAGGCCGATGCTGCTGCTAAATCAAATGATAAAGGTGATCAGCTTAGTTATGGTGTGACCGTTGGGAATATTACTGTTTATCAATTAACAGAAAATGGCTTAGCGTTACAAGCAACCGTTAAAGGCACTAAATATTGGCAATCAAAACGTCTTAATTAAACACGTTTGCTAGTGGGCGTGCTAAAATAGCCGAGTATGATTCGTTTAAAGGAGTTATCAATGAAAAGGATTACATTGATTGGGCTAATGTTAGCTAGTGTGAGTTTAGCTACGGCGGTAGCTGCCCAAGAGCCACAATTATCAGATGAGCAATATCAGCAATGGCTCAAAGATAAGTTTTCAAATCAACATGAAGCGCTTATTCCCGTAGTTGCCGTGGCTGATATGTTTTTTGCCTGTAATCGTGCTCGCAAGGTTGACCCTATTGGTTACCGCGTGACTGATTTGATTACTAAAATGGACAGAGAACAATTAGCTGAAAAGCTTGTGACGTGTTTAGGTGACAATGATTTAAAGTCTGATGTGGCAATTAATTTTGGCCTTGAAGGTTGTTTTTACGAACAATTAGCAGATAAACCAGCGCAAGAACGTAAAGAAAAAATGAAACTAGTTAAACGCGCTATTGCTTCATTATCTCGCGAGGAGCGTCAAAAAAGTTTAACGCAATGTGTTACCAGCCAAGCAATTGATTATTTAAAATAGCCTCCTCAAGGTGATGAGGAGGTGTCCACTTAAACGGGGGAAGACTAAAGTCCCACTTGAACAGCTTTTATGGATAATAAACCCACCAAACATATAAAACTAATTACTTATACTCTTCAACATATCACTCAACTCTTTATCAGCGAAAATAATCATCGCTTCATAGAGGTGAGCTGCCATACCAACTTGATAATTTTCATAAAAAGCTTTAGTAATTGGTTCTGATATGGTTTTATCTGCGAGTATCAAGTAACCGTTATAGCCTATACCTTTAAAGTCATCACCATGAATTTTTCTAAATAAACTATTCATAAGATTATAATGTTCTTTTATCTTTTTCTGAACTTGTTCAGAATTTACAGAAACTGATAACACTGACTTGTAGTCAAATGCCCAATCATCTGTTTGCTTTTTAGATAGTTCTATTTCATTTTTACTAAGCCTGCCTAGTGATGAAAGCATAGAGTCAAATGTATCATCTCCCTTTAGTTTCATTACTTTTTCATTAAAACCCTCTGGCATGTCACTGAAAAGTAGTTCTAAATTTTTTTCACCCGCTAAAACATTCATCGTAACCTCGATACTGTTAATAATTACTTGAGTTTCTTCTTGTCGTTTTAACAGTAGTGCTTTTTGATTACTCAACGTTTGTATAAAATCTAAATCTTTGGCGTAAATTAAGTCTTTTATTTGAGCAAGACTAAAGTCCAGTTCGCGATAAATAATAATCTGCTTAAGTAAGGCAAGGTGTTCTTGCGTATATTCACGATAGTGATTATCAGCACGTCGGTGTGGCTTTAACAGACCAACCTTATCGTAATAATGAAGTGTTCGAATTGTTACACCCGTAATTTCACTTAGCTTACTTACACTATAAATATTATTTAACATAAATTTCCAAAGGCATACTGTTAATAACAAATAGAATTATCAACTATCACGTAAGGTTAGAGTCAAGTAGATTTACATATATAACGCCTCATTTTACACTTAACTTTGACCGACTTTGATAAGTACCAATTGAATATAACATACCGATACTTAGACATATTGCAGAACTTATAAGCCAAAATGTAATGCTATTTTCAGGAAACATAGGCATTAATGCAACGAATGACACTCCACGTAATGCATAAATTAATGATATGAGAACTAAAGCGGTACGTAGAAGTGGAAGTTTAGTTATTAATCTAGCACCAGACAGTCCGTAAACAGACCAAATTGTAAGAATTATAACTAAAACAGATGTAACAATTGTAGGGTGAGAGTCACCGGCTTCAGCCATCTTAGCCATTTGCTCCACCGCACCGAAGAAGCGATACCAATCACCACCAAATATAATGCAGCCCAAATGAGCTAAAGCTGCAACTGCACTGAATATTGCGCCTAGTAGGAGAGGTTTATTCGGTCTTGAATCTAACACAATACTTCCTGTATATGCC
>NZ_BSSU01000006.1 GCF_030161415.1 Thalassotalea eurytherma | reverse complement strand
ATGAATATACAGTTAATTATTTTTGAATGTGAGGACATTACATGGATTGTAAATCGCCATTTTTATTAAGTATCGTTGAGCAAATGTATACGTTGCGTTATGCGAAAAGAACAATAGAAACATATATCTATTGGATTAAGTATTTTATTCGCTTCAACAATAGGCAGCATCCAGCGCAAATGGGTGATAAAGAAGTCGCACAGTTTTTAAGCTACCTGAGTAACCAGCAACAAGTTGCTACAAAAACACAAGCTGTGGCGTTAAATGCGTTAGTTTTTCTATACCGAGAAATTATCAAATCACCATTGGCAATATCTCTTAATTTTCAAAAAGCTAAGCGAGATAGAAAATTACCTGTTGTACTGACCACGGTTGAAGTTAACCAATTACTGGCGGCTATTCCACAGCAGCATCACCTTGTTGCTAAGTTACTATACGGCAGTGGTCTTCGTCTTATGGAGGCGGTTCGACTGCGTGTGCAAGATATTGATTTTGATTATAACTGTATTCGAATATGGCGGGCAAAAGGTGGCAAGAATAGAACGGTTACTTTGCCAGTATCGCTGGTTCCTTTATTAAACCAGCAAATATTACATGCTAAGCAGTTTTATAAAATTGATTGTATGAACGAAGCGTATGCTGGTGTTTATTTGCCCGACGCATTAAAGCGAAAGTACCCTAATGCAGATATGGAGTTCGGCTGGCATTATTTATTTCCATCAAACAGGTTGTCGATCGACCCCCAATCTAATTTGCTCAGGCGTCATCATGTAAGTGAAACAGGCGTACAAAAATCAATTCGTGCTACAACACGTAAAATGAATATAAACAAAACTGTTAATTGCCATACGTTACGTCATTCATTTGCCACCCATTTATTACAACGTGGCGCTGATATTAGAACAGTGCAAGAACAACTAGGTCATAGCGATGTGCGCACTACACAAATTTACACACATGTTATTGAGCGAGGAGCGAGTGGGGTAAAAAGCCCTCTTGATGAGTTGATATAATATGCATTAAGTACAAGGTTTGTACTTAATGCATGGTTGAACGATTTAGGCTTAATCTTGAGACGCTAAGTATTCGTCGTAAGTGCCGGCAAAGTCTACATAGCCATCAGGTTTTAGTTCGATAATTCGCGTTGCAATACTTGATACAAACTCTCGATCATGCGATACAAACACTAAAGAGCCTTCAAACTTTTCTAATGCTAAGTTTAATGATTCGATCGATTCCATATCTAAGTGGTTTGTTGGCTCATCCATAACGAGAATGTTTGGTTTTTGCATCATGAGCTTGCCAAATAACATTCGGCCTTGTTCACCACCAGAAAGCACTTTTACCGACTTTTTAATATCGTCGGCTGAGAAAAGTAATCGGCCTAAAAAGCCTCGAACAACTTGTTCGTCGTCACCTTCTTTGCGCCATTGGCTCATCCAGTCAAATAACGTCATGTCTTGTTCAAATTCATGGGCGTGATCTTGCGCGTAATAACCAATGTTATGATTTTCTGACCACTTAATCTCACCACTGTTAATGTTTATTTCGTTCATTAACGCTTTTAAGAAGGTCGTTTTACCAATACCGTTTTCACCAATAATCGCTATACGTTCACCAACTTCAGCCATTAGGTTTATGTTTTTAAGAACAGGCACATCAGCTTCATAAGATTGGTTTAGGTTCTCAATTTCTAAAACGTTTCTGAATAGTTTCTTTTCTTGTTCAAAGCGAATAAACGGGTTCACACGGCTAGAAGCTTTCACTTCTTCTAACTGAATTTTATCAATTTGTTTTGCGCGTGATGTTGCTTGTTTTGCTTTTGATGCGTTTGCACTAAAGCGAGCAACGAATGATTGTAGTTCTGAAATTTGTGCTTTCTTTTTAGCATTATCTGCCAACAAACGAGCACGAGCCTGCGTGGCTGCCAACATATATTCGTCGTAGTTACCAGGGAACACTCTAAGTTCACCGTAGTCTAAATCAGCCATGTGTGTACATACACTATTTAAGAAGTGACGGTCATGAGAAATAATAATCATGGTTGAGTCACGCTCATTTAAGGTGTCTTCTAACCATTGAATAGTATGAATATCTAGGTTGTTCGTTGGTTCGTCTAATAATAAAATATCAGGATTTGAGAATAGGGCTTGTGCAAGTAAAACACGTAATTTCCAACCCGGTGCAACGTCACTCATTTTACCGTAGTGCTGTTCAACAGTAATACCAACACCCATGAGTAGTTCGCCAGCTCGGCTTTCAGCGCTGTAACCGTCCATCTCTGCGTACTGAGATTCTAGGTCACCAACTAACATGCCTTCTTCTTCACTCATTTCAGGCAGGGCATAAATGCGATCACGTTCTTCTTTTACAGCCCATAGCTCTGTATGACCCATAATAACCGTATCAACTACTGAGTATTCTTCAAAAGCAAATTGGTCTTGGCGTAATTTACCAATACGTTCATTTGGATCAAGGCTTACATTACCGCTAGTTGCTTCTAAGTCACTACCTAAAATTTTCATAAAGGTTGATTTACCACAACCGTTAGCACCAATTAAACCGTAGCGATTACCACCACCAAATTTTTGAGAAATATTTTCAAACAACGGCTTTGCGCCAAATTGCTGAGTAATGTTGTTTGCAGCAAGCATGAAAGTTCCAAATAACCGAATAAAATTGGGCGCGATTATACATAACAACGTTCAACAAATCTGCACTTGCTGTGCTATTTTTTATCTTTTTTGTGCCTTTAACAAAGCCTGTTTACCTGCGCTAAATTTAATCCGCTCAATAATCGCTTAGCGCAGTGCCATCGTCTATTTGTTTTAACTCATTTTTTGGCTGATATAGCAAGTTTGTAGCAGTTATTTGTTTAGAAAATAATAAACATGCGTATTACTACTCACCTCTAATGAGTGAACACATCAAACATCTCGTCATTTCCTAGAAACAATTAAGCTACCAATAATGATCAAACATTGTTTTCGTTTATGGGGTAGGTGCGCCCGTTATAAGGGGCTAGGGAAGGGCAGTTACTTTAAATTAATGAAATGAAGAAGCTGCTTAACAAACCAGTACCACCTGTTAACAGAATGAAACATCACTTTTGCTTAGTATTTATACAGGCAAATGATGATGTGGTTTTGTGCTCTGTAATGGCAAATTCATCATTGAACAAAATTCAGTGACAGGAAGGTAGCTATGCATCAAATATCACAACAGCAGTTTGAAACGCTGTTATCAGATCAACGTTTAGCCTTACAAACAAGAAGTACAACAATTGGTAAGAATCATCATCAGCTTCACCTTGTGAACAAGCAAGGCGCTATTGTTGCCTCTAAAATCGTCAATTTTAACGTGCAGAAAAAAACAGCTTTTGTTGCTAACCACACGTTAAATTAATTATTTCTTACGTTTTATTTTTGGCGATTTTCTATCATTAAATTGGTTTTCAGTAAAGCGTGTTAGTCCTTGCTTGCCTCTGTTATTACTGCTGCGTTTAACACCTTCACCTTTCTTATAACCTTGTGAATTATTTTTTCCTTTACCACCTTTTTTATAGTGCTGGTGATTTGATTCATTTCTACTTTCAGCCGGCACTAAACAGCCTGGTTTTGAGCCAATAAGTTTTCTAGCTAAGCCCATTTTAGTTAGTGCTTCACGAATAATTGGCCAGTTAGCTGGATCGTGGTAACGCAAAATTGCTTTGTGTAATCTGCGCTGTCTACCACCTTTGGGCACTGGCACCGAGTCACTGTTTTTGTTTACGTTTCTCAGTGAGTTTATTTCCGTATGGTACAACGTTGTTGCATTAGCTAACGGCGACGGATAAAAGTTTTGTACTTGGTCTAACTTAAAGTCATTTTCTTTTAGCCATAGCGCTAAGTTCACCATATCCATATCAGTGGTGCCGGGGTGAGCCGAGATAAAATAAGGTATTAAGTATTGCTTTTTACCAGCCTGACGCGAATATTCGTCAAACATTTTCTTGAATTGGTAGTAGCTGCCCATACCAGGCTTCATCATTTTATTTAATGGGCCATCTTCGGTGTGCTCTGGTGCAATTTTTAAATATCCACCAACATGGTGCGTTGCCAACTCTTTTACGTACTCAGGATCTTCAACGGCTAAGTCGTAACGTACACCTGAAGCTATCAGTACTTTTTTAACGCCTTTTACTTTTCGCGCTTTACGATAAAGGTTGATCGTTGGTGTGTGATCCGTATCTAAATGACCACAAATAGTAGGCCAAACACACGATGGCTTTCTGCAGGTAGCTTGTGCTTTAGGGCTTTTACAGTTCAACTGGTACATGTTGGCTGTAGGGCCACCTAAATCACTAATAACACCCGTAAAACCAGGTACTTTTTCTTTGATATCTTCAATTTCTTGCAAGATACTTTCTTCAGATCGGCTTTGAATAATTCGACCTTCGTGCTCGGTAATCGAGCAGAATGTACAACCGCCAAAGCAACCACGCATGATATTGATCGAGGTTTTGATCATGTCATAAGCAGGAATTTTCGCATCACCATATGAAGGGTGTGGTACTCGTTGATACGGTAAGCCAAATACACCGTCCATTTCTTCTTCGCTAAGCGGGTAGGCTGGTGGGTTTAACCAAATTATTCTGTCGCCGTGTTTTTGCACTAATGGCTTGGCTGAGCCTGGGTTAACTTCTTGGTGGAAAATACGAGAAGCGTGAGCATATAACACTTTGTTGTCTTTAACTTGTTCAAAGGTAGGTAAGTTAATATAGGTTGTTAACCATGGCTTTTTCTTATCTGCCCAAGATTTATTTCGATAATCTGCAATTTGTACCGGCTGTGCTGCTTTTGTCACGTCTGTTGCGTCGTCGCTTTCTGCTTTGTTCTCGTCACAACTTGTTGGTGTAATTTCTTGATAGGGGCTAACGATAGGGTCTATTTTGCCTGGCTTATCAATTGAACGAGAGTCAATGCCGTGCCAGCCTGGTAATGCTTGCTTGGCTAAAAATGCCGTACCGCGAATATCAGTAATGTCTTTTATCTCTTCACCACGGGCAATACGATGACTTACTTCAACCAGTGGGCGCTCAGCGTTACCGTAAATTAAAATATCGGCTTTTGCGTCAAATAAAATAGAACGACGAACTTTTTCTGACCAGTAATCAAAATGAGCAATACGTCGCAAACTTGCTTCTATGCCACCAATCACAACGGGCACATCTTTAAATGCTTCTTTACAACGTTGAGAATAAACTAACACCGCGCGATCAGGGCGTTTGCCGCCTTCGTTGTTTGGCGTGTAGGCATCATCGTGGCGTATACGTCGTTCTGCGGTATATCGGTTGATCATTGAATCCATATTGCCGGCGGTAACACCAAAATATAGATTAGGCTTACCCAACGCCATGAAGGCGTCTTTTGAGTGCCATTGTGGTTGCGCAATAATACCAACACGAAAGCCTTGCGATTCAAGCATACGACCAATAACAGCCATACCAAAACTTGGGTGATCTACATAGGCATCACCCGTTACTAAAACAATATCGCAACTGTCCCAACCTAATTCGTCCATCTCTTTGCGAGACGTCGGCAAAAATGGCGCAGTGCCATAACATTCTGCCCAGTACTTGGGATAGTCAAACAAAGTGGTTTTAGGTAATGGGATCATTAAGTTGCCTTCATCGCCGTGATAAAAAATAAGCTAACGGGTGTTAGCCAAATTACAAGGGGGCAAATTATAGCAAATTTAATCAAACTACGTATGATTTTTGCGGATTGGATTGTAAGTAAAGCAAACTTGCTAGGCGCAGATACAATTTAAACGTAAATTGTTAGCCTTTGGTCGAAAAACTTGTTCTAAGCGCTTGCACTATTGCCGATAGAACATAAGATGAATGCAATATTTATCAAGCAATGCCAAATTGCTATTTAACAAAAAGAAACGAACAATGAAGCGACAATTATTATCTCTTGCCATTGCAGTGTCTCTATCTGCTTGTGGCTCAACTTCTTCGCCTAATCTTTCAACACCTGATACAACAGCGCAAACCTCAGCACCGCAAACTCAGCAATCTAGCCCGCAACAAATGGTGTTACCAACGAAAGCCCAAGCTGTGTTAGCAAATGGTGAGCAAGTTATTACCCTTGAAAAAATCATGTCAGACCCAGATTGGATGGGACGTCAGCCTGAATCATGGTATTGGGGTGATGACTCTAGTACGATTTTGTATAAGCAAAAGCGTGAAGGCAATCCATTGCGCGACTTATATCAGCAATCTTTGAACAATCAAGCTGGCGCAGAAACAGTTAAGTTAGCACAATTGCATGTCGCTTCAGATCGATTTGCGCGCACGAACAAAGCGGGCACTCATGAAGTTTACACGTTTAGCGGTAATGTTTTTGTTAAAGAAATAGCGAGCCAAAAAGTACAGCAGTTAACGTATACCTCAGCGACTGAGCGTGATGCGATGTTCCTTACTACTGGTGAGGTTGCTTACCGTGTTGGCGATAAGTTCTTTAAGCATAATATCGCGAAAAATAGAATTGTTGAGCTGGCGAGTTTATTAACGCGTGAAGCACCTAGCATGAGCGAGCCAACGACATATATCGCCAAAGAGCAACATGAATTAATTGATTATGTAGCATTACAAAAACGTAATAGTGAATTGCGTGCTGAGCAAGCAGACCAATTGAAAGCGCAAAATAGCTCAGTAACAACAACTGAGTTCTATTTTGGCAAAGGTAATCGTGTTGCATACGCTAGCTTGTCGCCAAAAGGTGACAAAATGGTGGTAAGTATTACTAAGGCAGGGCCAACACGTGCTAAGTCTGACATCATGCCAAACTACGTAACAAGTGACGGCAACATTGAGCCAGAGCGTGTTCGCCACCGCGTTGCAGATAACCGCAAATACAAAGAAGCGTTATTCTTACTTGATCTTAAATCAGGCCAAAAGTTTCCACTAAGCTTTGATCAATTACCTGGTTACGACGAAGATGTTTTAGCAAGTGTACGAGAAGAAAACTACAAACGTGAAGGGAAAACTTACGAGTCGAAAAAGTCTCCTCGAAACATTCATGTTATGCGCATGTGGAACCCGATCAAATGGCAAGAAGATGGTCAGCAAGTTGGTGTGATGCTAGAAGCATGGGACAACAAAGATCGTTGGTTGGCAACGGTTGATTTACTACAAAACAAATTAACCAATCAACACCGATTACATGATGATGCTTGGGTAAACTATAGCTTCAACGAGTTTGGCTGGTTAGATGATTCAAATACATTGTATTTCTTGTCAGAACATTCAGGATATTCGCACCTTTATACGAAGTCGCTAAAAGGTAACGTTAAGGCGTTAACATCAGGACAATTTGAAGTAAGCGATTTAACGCTGAACAAAGATGAAAGCGCAATTTACTTTAAAGCAAATGTGAAACACCCAGGTATTTATGAAATCTATAAAGTACCAACTAAGGGTGGTGATATTGTTGCCTTAACCGACCTAGGTGGCATGAACGACTATGCCCTAAGCCCTGATGAGTCAAAGTTACTCATTGAACACTCAAGTGTAACAATGCCGCCAGAGTTATTTGTTGTCGATATGGGCAGCAATGCTCAAGTACAGCAAGTAACTTATACTGTTTCTGATGAATTTAAGTCGATGCCATTTGTTGCGCCGTCGATTGTCGCTGTTCCGTCTTCACACCAAGATGAGCCAGTATATTCACGCGTATATCTGCCGAAAGGGTTTAATGAATCAGCTGAAAAGCACCGTGCAGTCATGTTTAACCATGGCGCGGGTTACTTGCAAAATTCTCACTTAGGTTGGTCTGGTTACTTTAGAGAGTACATGTTCCATTCAATGCTTGCTCAGCAAGGCTATGTTGTTATTGATATGGATTTCCGTGCATCGAAAGGCTACGGCCGAGATTGGCGTACGGCAATTTACCGCCACATGGGTAAGCCTGAAGTGCAAGACATGTTAGACGGTGTAGAGTGGTTAGTAGAAAATGCCAATGTTGACCGCGAACGTGTCGGTACCTATGGTGGCTCTTACGGTGGTTTCTTAACCTTGATGGCGCTGTTTAATGAACCAGATACATTCCAATCAGGCTCGGCGCTACGTTTAGTATCAGATTGGGCATACTATAACCATGGTTATACCTCGAACATTCTAAACACGCCAGAAGATGACAAAATTGCTTACGAGCGTAGTTCACCAATTTACTTTGCTGAAGGGTTAACTAAGCCATTATTGATCAATGCACCCATGGTAGATGACAATGTATTTTTCCAAGACAGTGTGCGTTTAGTACAACGTTTAATTGAATTAGAAAAAGAAGACTTTGAAACAGCCATTTACCCAGTAGAGCCACACGGTTTTGTTCAACCAAGCTCATGGTTAGATGAATACCGCAGAATTTATAAGTTGTTTGAACAAACGCTATAATTAACGCAGCGTTTTAATGAGTAATAGGAGCAGGGTAGCACTACCTTGCTCCTATTTTTTTGACCAGATTCTTTCTAGGAAAAAGCTAATACCACCGCCAATTGCGCCAAATAAATGCGCGTTCACTGCCACATTCATTTCTATCAGCTTTACAACATCCTCACTCGCGCCAAAGGTTTGCTCGTAACCAACTTTACCTATAGTTGCTAACAGCAAAAAATAGCCCATGGTGTGTTTCTGTTTGATGTCTTGTAGCGCGCCCCAAACAATAATGCCGTGTAAAATGCCTGACAATCCTACGTAAATCTCAATCTGTGGACTGACAAAAAACATTCCTAACGCGGTGGTTAAGCTACCAATAACAAATAACTGCGCGTAATGTTGATAACGATAGTAATCGCCATGCAATAACCATAAACACCATAAGCCAAGTAGGTTCATGATTAGATGATTGTCGTTAGCATGGAAAAACTGTCCGGTGAACAGTCGCCAATATTCACCGTTAGCAATTTTACTGTGGTAGTAACCAAACAGGTTAAACAACGAAGACTCGAAGAAAAAACAACTGATACTAATAAAAGTGATGATAACAACAAGCAACCATTGCTGAGGTTGGCGTGGCAAAGAAGAAAACAGCGACATAACTAATGAATTTGATAAAGATTAGTACAGCAGATTAACAAGCTTACACGGCAAGATAAAGCGACAATCATCGACATCATAAATTGGCAGCCAATTTTACTTAACACAGCCACTTAGCAGACATACAATACCCGCATCATTATTTACTTAGAACGTTATGTCAGAACATTCGGAAAAACGTCGTTATTGCGATACTTGCCAGCGACCTATGAGCGCCTGTATTTGTAAATTTACCTGTGCCACAGACAATCAGGTGCGAGTACTGGTGTTGCAACACCCAACTGAAGTCAAACAAACCAAAGGCACTGTTGGGCTATTGGCGCAATCATTATCCAACATTGAAGTGATTGTCGGAGAAGACTTTAGTGACAATGAGCAGGTAAACCAATTTATTGAAGCTAATCAGCCTTGTTATTTACTTTACCCAAATGAAAACGCACAAGTGCTTGGCCAGTTTACTGACGGCGATAAACAGACACCCAAAAGTCTCATCTTGTTAGATGGCACATGGAAAAAAGCCTATCGCATGTTTCAGTTGTCGAAAAACTTGCATCAATTACCAAGTGTGGTGTTGCCTGAAGGAATTGAATGTTTATACCAAATACGTAAGACAAGTAAGAAACAGGCACTGTCAAGTTATGAGGCCTGCGTAAATGCACTTGCATTACTAGAGCAAGATCAGGCAAAGTACCAAAATATGTTAGATAACTTTATTAAATTCAATGAATTTCAGTTGTCATTTACACCAAGTCATCATCACTCATCGACCAAAGGTGAATAAGTTTTTATGAAAATTAATCAAGCGGTTTGTACCTTATTTAAATCGTCTGTCATAGCGTTAGCGCTCTTTTCCAACAATGTTATAGCTAAAGATAATTTACCAAGAGAGGTTAGAGAGCCTGAAGCGGCTACCGGGTATGAACAAAAACAAGGTGTTATCGGCAGCACCTATATGGCAGCTGCCGCAAACCCTTATGCAAGTGAAGCTGGCCGTAATGTGCTAGCTAAAGGTGGCAGTGCGATTGACGCTGCGATTGCAATTCAAATGGTGTTAACGCTGGTAGAGCCGCAATCGTCAGGTATTGGTGGTGGCGCATTCATTCTGCATTTTGATAATGAGGCTAATCGACTGACAACATTTGATGGCAGAGAAACAGCACCAAAGTCAGCTACACCTGATTTATTTCTTGGTAAAGATGGTAAGCCTGCTCGTTGGATTGAAGCTGTTGTTGGTGGACGTTCGGTTGGGGTGCCCGGTGTACTGGCTGCGTTAAAAAAAGCCCATGAACAATACGGCACGTTGCCGTGGGGCGAGTTATTTGATGATGCAATCACACTGGCAGACAATGGCTTTATTGTCTCGCCTCGTTTAGCAAAATTAGTGGCGATGAAGTTTAACCCGGGTATTACTCAACTCCCTGAGATTTCAAATTACTTTTTCCCTGAAGGAGAGGTTATTCAAGCTGGCGATGTGTTGGTGAATAAGCCTTTAGCGAAAGTGTTTAGATCACTAGCTAAAGATGGGGTAGCACCGTTTTACTCAGGTTGGATTGCTAAAGATATCGTTAAGAAAGTGCGTCACGCGCAAATTGAGCCAGGCCGCTTAACGTTAGCAGATATGAAAGGTTATCAAGCGAACGAACAAAAAGCCGTCTGTGGCCCTTATCGCCAATACAAAGTGTGTGGTATGGCGCCGCCAAGTTCAGGTGGTATAGCGGTTGTGCAAATGCTTGCCTTGTTAGAGCGTTTTGATATGCCATCGATCGCGGCAAACTCATTAGATGCCGTGCATTTATTTACACAAAGCTCGCGTTTAGCTTTTGCAGATCGTGATAAATACGTGGCTGATCCTGCATTTGTTGAAATGCCGATTGATGGTTTGCTTGCACCAAAGTATATCGCAGCACGCTCTGAGTTAATCAACCCTAAAAAAGATATGGGCAAGGCCTTTGCTGGCGAACCAGAAGGCGCCTTTGCATTTGCTGATAATGATAGCTTTGAATTGCCATCAACCAGTCATATTGTCGTGGTAGATGCTAACGGCAATGCCATTTCTATGACAAGTTCAATTGAAATGGCTTTTGGCTCAGCGTTAATGGTGAACGGTTTTATCTTAAACAACCAATTAACAGATTTTGCACTGTCGCCAATGCGCGATGGTAAGTGGGTAGCAAACCGCGTTGAAGGCAACAAACGTCCGAGAAGTTCAATGGCACCTATGATGGTATTTAATCCTGACGGTAGTTTAAAGCTGGCGATTGGCTCTCCTGGCGGTAGTCGAATTATTAACTACGTTGCGCATACCATGATTGGTATTTTAGATTGGCAATTAACCCCGCAAGAAGCGATTAATTTGCCACGTGTTACTAACCGAAATAAGGTGACGACATTAGAGCAAGCATCCGAATTAGTGACATTAAAGCCAATGCTTGAAGCAATGGGACATAAGGTGTCTGTCAGAAGCTTAAATTCAGGTATTCAAGCCATTGCCGTCAATAAAGATAAGCAGCTTGTTGGTGGTGCTGATCCGCGCCGAGAAGGAAAAGTGTTTGCCAAGTAAAAGGCTTTTTGTTTACTAAATTACGGATAAAATAAAAGGGCAGTGTAATCAGATTACGCTGCCCGTTTTTTTATCAATACATTTAGAATGGATCTTTTAAAATTTTATCAATAATCCATTTGCCATCAACTTGCTTTAACGCAATACGCTTCACGTCTCGATGTTTTTCACCCAAGTAAGTACCATCAAAGTACAAAGTAACGTTAGCACTGTCTTTAAATTGCTCACGTACTTTTACACCGCTATCGTCTGGCGTGACTTTTACTTCATCGTAGCGCATGTTAAATAAATGACGGGCTACGGCTTCTGGAGCGTGATAATGCAAAACAATACGAGCAAGTTTAGGACTACATACACTTGCTGCTTTTTTTACGTTTTTCTCATTGTATAGCGCGTTAAAAAACTCTACGGCAACGATTTCAGGGTTTGCTATTTCAGTAATGTCCTCTTCTTCTGAACAACCTAATAGTATGAAAGAAAACAATAAAACTGATATTTTTGCTAAGGTATTCATCTGTATTATTCGTAATTAGTTACATCCATTTAATTTCATCATAACTAATTTTTGATAAATGAACAGTGTTGTACGTGGTTTAAAAACAAAAAAAAGCACCATGTGGTGCTTTTTTATACGTTTTTTGCAATGTACTTATTACTGAACAAGCTCTTTGTCTGAAAATGAATCAGTAAATAGTGGGCTTGATAAGTAACGCTCAGCAGAGCTAGGTAAGATAACAACAATGTTTTTACCTTCGTTCTCTGGTTGCTGCGCTAAACGTTTAGCTGCAACAACCGCTGCACCAGAAGAGATACCTGCAAGAATACCTTCTTGACGCATTAATAAATGTGCCATTTCCATTGCTTCGTCGTTAGAAACTTGCTCAACACCGTCAATCACATCTAGGTCTAGGTTGCCTGGAATAAAGCCAGCACCAATACCTTGGATCTTATGAGGGCCAGGCTTAACTTCTTCACCAGCAAGCGTTTGGCTGATCACTGGAGAGTCAGTTGGTTCAACAGCGATTGATTTAATAGCTTTGCCTTGTGTATTCTTGATATAACGACTAACACCCGTGATGGTGCCACCCGTACCAACACCTGCAACAAAGATATCAATGTTACCGTCAGTATCTTCCCAAATTTCAGGGCCTGTAGTTTGCTCATGAATTTCTGGGTTAGCTGGGTTGTCAAATTGACCTAATAATACGTATTTCTCAGCATCTGAATCAGCAATTTCTTTTGCCTTTTCAATAGCGCCTTTCATGCCTTTAGCACCTTCAGTTAGTTCTAACTTAGCGCCGAGTGCAGCAAGTAACTTACGACGCTCTAAACTCATTGTGTTTGGCATAGTTAACGTAATAGCGTAACCACGTGCTGCAGCTACAAACGCTAATGCAATACCTGTGTTACCACTGGTAGGCTCAATAATTTCTTTACCTTGGGTTAAAACACCACGCTTCTCAGCGTCCCAAATCATATTTGCGCCGATACGACACTTCACTGAAAAGCTTGGGTTGCGTGCTTCAATTTTTGCGTAAACATTACCGCCAGTTACGCGATTTAACTTCACTAAAGGCGTTTTGCCAATAGCAGTTGAATTGTCTTGGTATATGCTAGCCATTTCAAATCCTATGGAATATTTTTCTTAACTCGTTAAGATTAGCCTTTATCTCAATAAAAAGAAGTGATTTTTAGTTATAACATATATGCAAAAAAGTTATAAAGAAATAGCTAAGCATCACAAATTATATTCAAAAAGGTTAAATAGTTTATGACGGCATTTAAGGGCACGAGTAATTACATCGCTTCAGACGATCTTCAATTAGCGGTAAACGCGGCAATTCATTTAGAGCGCCCATTATTAATCAAAGGCGAGCCAGGTACTGGTAAAACGCTGCTGGCTGAAGAGCTTGCAGCAAGTTTAGGTACGGAACTTATTTCGTGGCATATAAAGTCTACAACCAAAGCACAACAAGGCCTTTATGAATATGATGCGGTATCACGATTACGTGATAGTCAGCTTGGTGACGACAAAGTACATGATATTGCTAACTACATTGTTAAAGGTAAATTGTGGCATGCATTTACTAAAGATTATCGTCCAGTATTGCTGATTGATGAGATTGATAAAGCCGACATTGAGTTCCCTAATGATTTACTTCAAGAGCTTGATCGTATGGAATTTTTTGTTTACGAGACGCAAGAAAAAGTTGTCGCGGCGCAGCGCCCAATCGTGATTATTACGTCAAACAATGAAAAAGAATTACCTGACGCATTCTTACGTCGTTGTTTTTTCCATTATATTAAATTCCCTGAAGCACAAGAAATGCAGGCAATTGTTGACGTACATTTTCCAACCATTAAAAAAGACTTGCTAGATGAAGCGCTTGCCATGTTCTTTGATTTGCGTGAAATTCCGGGTTTAAAGAAAAAGCCATCAACATCTGAGTTAATTGATTGGTTGAAGCTGTTATTGGCAGAAGATGTAGATCCTGAGCTTATCAAAGAAAAACGTCAGAATAAGGTCATTCCACCGCTACACGGTGCTTTGTTGAAAAATGAACAAGACGTTCACCTTTTTGAAAAACTTGCTTTCATGCAACGTGCAGGTCGCTAAACAAGATGCTAATAAGTTTCTTTTTTAAACTTAGAGAATATAAAGTTCCGTGTACCTTGCGTGAATTGCTCGATTTACTGCGTGCTTTAGAGCAACACTTAGTGTTTGCTGATATGAATGCGTTTTATTCATTGAGCCGAACCATTATGGTTAAAGATGAGCGCTTTTATGATCGTTTTGACCGCGCATTTGCCGACTATTTTGAAGGTGTTGAATCGTTAGAGCTTGATCTGTCTGAAATTCCTCAGTCGTGGCTAGAAAAGCAAATGGAAAAGTTGCTAACCGACGAAGAGAAAAAACAGATAGAAGCGTTAGGCGGTTTTGATAAGCTGATGGAAACCCTAGCTGAACGCCTAAAAGAGCAAGAGAAACGTCACCAAGGTGGTAATAAATGGATAGGTACAGGAGGTACTTCGCCTTTTGGTGCTTATGGTTATAATCCTGAAGGTGTCAGAATAGGACAAAAAGAATCACGCCACCGTCGTGCTGCAAAAGTTTGGGATAAACGAGCGTTTAAGAACCTAGACCACGAAGTTGAAATTGGTACACGAAATATCAAAGTCGCGCTGAGAAAACTCAGACAGTTTGCTCGTACGGGCGCAAGCGAAGAGCTTGATATGGATGATACTATTTCGGCGACTGCGAAAAATGCGGGCTACTTAGATTTAAAAATGAAGCCCGAACGCCATAATGCGGTAAAACTCTTGATGTTTTTTGATATCGGTGGTTCGATGGATGACTATATTAAAGAGTGCGAGCAACTCTTTAGTGCTGTTCATACTGAATTCAAACATTTGGAGTTTTTCTATTTTCATAACTGTGTCTATGAAAAAGTATGGAAAAATAATCACAGGCGCCACAGTGAAACAATTGACCTATATGATGTTTTACACAAATACTCGAGTGATTATAAAGTGATTTTTGTTGGTGATGCCACGATGGGACCTTATGAAATAACCTACCCAGGTGGCAGTGTTGAACACTGGAATCAAGAGCCTGGCTCGGTTTGGCTAGGCAGAATGCTGGAACATTTTGATAAGGCGATATGGTTAAACCCTCAACCTGAAGAAGCGTGGCGTTATTATCATTCGATTGGCATTATCAATGAGATATTTGAACAACGAATGTTTGGTTTAACCGTCTCAGGGTTGACGCAAGGTATTAAAAAATTGCTTTAATCTTCTCTTAAAGGATTGCTATGAGCGAAAATAATAATAAGACAGAACATCCGCTAAAAGACGAACAACAAGCTAACGAAGCGATATTGTCTAAAAACGACACCATGAAGGTATTAACGCCTTTTGCGTTTAAGGTTGATCAATCGCTTTTTGGCTTATCTTTAGCGACCCCGTCAAGACGTTTGATTGCACTGTGTATCGATTTATTTTTAGTGGCGTTGTTAAGTGATGCGCCCGGTGAGTTGCTGGCCATCTTTTTGGCGATTACATTCTATCGAGTCTCTAAAGTTAAATTTGATAATAGTCTGCACGCGCAAGCTGACGGTCGAGCGGTAAAAGGCCGTAAACGCAAAAAATTCGCCCGTTGGTTATCAGCCTTTTTCTTGTTTATTGCGTTAATTAATATTTTACCTGCGCTAATTGACCCGATAAATCAATCTGAGCAAGTTGTCGAAACAAGCAATACTGAGCCGGTTTTACAAAACGACGAAGAGCTTTCTGTTGAGCAGGCCATTGCGTTAACTGCGACAACAGGCGTAATTATTAAAACCATGCACGATAACCCTTGTGAAACGTTAACGTGTTGGCAAGAAGCGTTGCCTAAACAACTCAGTTTACTTGACGGTATTCCGTTTAAGCAAAAAGTGTTAAGTGAGCTCTATGAGGAACTTGCCGACAATACAACCTTGTCTGAAGACGATAAACGTCAATTAGCGGCATTTCTAGTTGAGTATCATCAACAACACCTTTTAACGACAGAGCAAGAGGCTGTGCAAAAACAATCAGAAGCTATCGAAACCAATGATACAGCGTTAACGAGTGAGATTAATATCGACGAAAATAGTGAGCTTGCTAACGCACAAGCACCTCAGGTAGTTGATGTTGAGCCAAGCGAAACTAAGAAAAGCAAACCGGTGTATTCAATCGTTAAATATATTGAAGGCTTGATCCAAGACTTAGGGTTAGGCTTTGGTTGGGCCGCGTTTTATTTTACCGTGTTTACATCAGCATGGCATGGTCAAACGCCAGGTAAAAAGCTATTAGGCATTCGTGTTATTCAATTAGATGGCACACCTTTATCGCTGTGGGATAGTTTCGGCCGTTATGGTGGTTATGGCGCAGGTATTGCGACAGGGATGCTAGGCTTTTTACAGGTGTTTTGGGACGCTAATCGTCAGGCAATACACGATAAAATATCTGCTACAGTAGTAATAGATCACGAGCGTAAATCAACATCGGTATCGACGGTTGATAATGCAACAAAAAATGAAGCGTAGGAAAATAATAATGATAAAACAACAGCTGTTAAAAATAACCTTACTGGTATTAATCTTTTTGATGAGTACTGGTGTTATGGCGAAAGACTTTGCCAAAGAGCTGGCGATATTTAATGGTTACCTAGGGACGTGGGAGTCTAACTTTGCTGTTGCTGAAGGCCAAGCCCCAGTATTTGATGTATCAAGGTGGGAGAGGGTGCTTAATGGCAAAGCGTTGCGCACTTTGCATTCGATAAATGAAGGTGAATACGGCGGTGAGTCAATTATCTTTTATGATACGACGAAACAGGCATTAGTCTTTTACTACTTTACGACTGCAAACTTCCACACAACAGGTACGCTTGAGATTATTGATGAAAACACGTTTGCTGCCTATGAAGATGTTACAGGTAATGAAAATGGCATCACTCAGGTGAAATCTGTCAGTAAATTACTTGGCGATAAAATGATGGTCTCTACATCTTATTTAAAAAACGGTGAATGGACGAAAGAGCAAAGTCGCACTTATACGAGAAGCAACAAAACCGTCGTATTTAAATAACGCTCAATTATCTAAACAAAAAACCACCTCATTTACGGTGGTTTTTTACGTTTACGAGTAGCAAAAGCACTCGCTAATCAAGTGGCTTGATCAGGTTCTTTGTGCAATATATTTATTGTAATCAGGCACCGATTTTTCATAGCTTTCATCAAACAATGATGAGGTAATTAAGAAGTCTGCTGACGCTTGATTACAGGCTACCGGAATATTCCATACAGCGGCCAAACGCAATAGCGCTTTCACGTCAGGATCATGAGGTTGTGCTTCTAACGGATCCCAGAAAAACACCATCATATCAACTTTTTGTTCGGTAATAAGCGCACCGATCTGTTGGTCGCCCCCTAATGGACCACTAATCAAGGAAGTGATCGGCAGACCTGTTTCTTTTTGCAATAGCTTCCCTGTTGTACCTGTTGCATATAACGTGTGGTTGGCTAGTTTATTTGTGTATTTTTTACACCAAGCCATTAGATCTGGTTTCATGTTGTCATGAGCAACAAGCGCAATGTTCTTATTGGCATTACTGTTAATTATTTTATATTCCACAGTCTTCTCTGGATTGTGATTGATGGTTATTTTTTAACATGTTTAGAAAGTTTTGACACACCATTTGTTGTGTTTTTCTCAATAGTTCGCAATCATGAAGATAAATTTGATCGGACATTTGCACTCACCTTAGGGGCGTTATGAAAAAACACATCATTTTATTTTCAATGTTAAGCCTAAGTTTTTTATTTAGTTGTGAGCAGCAAAAAGATGCGAAGGAAGATAGCGCTGAGCAAACAGTTAACCCTCAAAATGCGACTGATTTAAAAACTAACATTAATCTATCAAACTATGCCGATAATCAGGGTTCTACGAAAGTCGTTTATATTAATTCGCTTGACGAGCTCTATGCCTTATTTAAAGCGCATCGTTACACCCGTGAAGATTGGGCGTTAGGTCATAAACAAGTGCCAAGAATCGTTTTTACGAAAGTGAATGAACAGTGGCAGCATTCATCATCTTCGATGCCAGTTAACGTGAAAAAAGAAGTGTTTTTTCGCTTAATGGCGCCATTGGTTTTAATGGCAAATGAAGACATTATGCAGCTACGTCAGTCGGTTATTGACAATACACTCGCTGATGAGCAGTTGCGTCAATTAATGGTGCAATATCGGGTGATAAAACAAGAAGCGAATGCAGCTATAACTGAGCAGCATAAGTCGGCGTTACTTGCGCGTCTTGATATTATTCCGCCATCTTTAGCCTTAGCACAAGCGGCAGAAGAAAGCGGTTGGGCAACCTCCCGATTTACCCTCGAAGGTAATGCATTTTTTGGCCAGTGGGACTATTCAGGCCAAGGCATGGTGCCTAAATCACAGCGTAAGGAGTTGGGTAATTATGGTATTGCCCGTTTTGATACGCCGTTAGACTCGGTGAAAGGTTATGCCCTTAATATTAACCGCGGTCATGCCTATGAAAAGCTAAGAGCGCTAAGGGCAAAGCTTCGGGAACAAGAACAACCTATTACGGGGCTTGAATTGGCACAAACACTTGATAAATATTCTGAACGTGGCCAAGCTTATATCGATTCGATTTCATCGATGATTCGTTACAACAAGCTGATGTTTATTGATGAAGCTTGGTTAAGCGACGGACAAACCATTATTATCAAATCGGGAAACGAATAAAAAAGGGTTCATCATGCTGAACCCTTTTTGAACGTTATTACTGAAAAGCTTATGCCGGCCAATATGCGTAAACTAAGGCAAACAATAAAAATTGACCTAAATGGTAACCGCCATCAATCGCTAATAATAAAAAGCTCTTATTTGAAAACTGGTAGTTGATACCAAAACTCATGGCGACAAAGCCAATACCAACGATCAATGCGTAGTGAATCGCCATCATTAGTGAAGGGTTTTGCCCAACTAAGCTAGCAAAACAAAACGCTGCAATGACAGAAAATACAAAAGCAAAACCAAACACTTTGCCAGGATGGCCAGCTTGTGTTTCATCAAAACCCGATTCTCTCATCCATGCTTTGCCAAACAAAACAGGGGAGTACCAAAGACCACCCAAGATAAAGCTTGAAACAGCGGCTACTAACACCGCGATATAGTTAACATCAAACATATATTTCTCTCTTATTCTTATTGGTTTTTGTAGGTATTTGAATGTATGTCTTATTCACTATGAAGCGCAATTCTATTGCCTTCAGAATCAATAACGACGACACGTTTTCCGTGAGCCCCCATATCCATAAAGGGTTCATCAACACTGCCACCATGTGCAATCGCTTGTTCAGTAGCAGCTTCTATTCGGCCATTGACATTAAAATAAAGTAATGGCCCTGACTTGGTGATTTTGCTTTCATCAACTTCAATTAAACAGCCTGATACATTGGTGTTTGCATGAGGTAATAAACCAAAGGCACAGCCTTCATAGGCTTCCTTTTTAACTTCATTTCCTAATACGGCAGAATAAAAGCTAATCGCTCTATCTAAATTAACGACTGGCATGTCAACCCAAACTATTTGATTATCCATGATATTTCCCTTTTATGGTGCTTCACTAACTATTCATTATGTTTTAGGTTTTCGCAAGATTTTAAACTGACCATTACCGGTTTTTACACTAGCGCTTATTATCGGATGAGGTAAAATGAACACTCAATAAGAATAATTTACCTGTTTAATGCGAATAATACATACCTCAGACTGGCACCTTGGCCAGTATTTTTATGGCAAAAGCAGAGCCGCTGAACATCAAGCGTTTTTAACTTGGCTTATAGACAAAGCAACCGAGCATGCCGTTGATGCCATTGTTGTTGCTGGTGATATTTTTGATACAGCCAATCCACCCAGTTATGCCCGAGAGCTGTATTTCGAGTTTATCGCAAAAATCACGTCACTTAATTGTCAGCTAATTATTTTGGCTGGTAACCATGATTCAGTGGCAATGTTAAGTGAGTCTAAAACCGTATTAAGTGCGCTTAATACCCAAGTTGTCACGCATGTAAACAGTGATGCGTCTACCAATATTCCTATCTATGACGAGCACCAAAGTCTATTAGGTGTGGTTTGCGCTATTCCGTTTATTCGTCCACGAGACATCGTGAAAAGTGTTGCGGGTCAAAGTGCGGTAGAAAAACAGCAACAACTCCAAGCAGCCATTGCCGACTATTATCTAGCACAATACGAGCAGGCCAACGCACTCATCGGTGATAATGAATTGCCCATCATCGGCACAGGTCATTTAACCACAGTGGGCGCTAGTACAAGTGATTCGGTGCGAGAAATCTATATCGGTACGTTAGATGCGTTTCCGGCAGACGCGTTTCCGCCATTTAATTATTTGGCATTAGGTCATATTCACCAAAGTCAGTTGATCGCCAAATCAGAGCACATGCGTTATTGCGGCTCACCAATCGCATTATCTTTTGACGAGGTTAATCATCAAAAATACGTGAACTTAGTCAATGTTAGCCACCAGTCATGTGAGGTGGAACGTATTGCTATTCCTTGTTACCAGCCATTACTTGCTTTAAAAAAGCCAATCGATGAATTGAAAACTGCCATTGAAAAGTACGTAGAAGCAATGCAAGTAGAGCAACAAACCATTTGGTTAGATATTGAGGTTGATAGCCAAGAGTATCATCAAGATGTTCAACAACGTATTGAGCAATATTTAGCTGACTTACCCGTTGAAGTACTGCGTGTTAGACGAAGTAAAACCCAGCGCATGGCTATGCTGGAAAACCAAGAAAAAATTACCCTTGAAGAGCTTGATATAAACGATGTGTTTGAACAGCGCTTAGCGTTGATGACAGATCAAGAAATTGCTGATGATGAGCAAAAACAACAATCTGATCGCCTGAGAGCCTTATATTTACAAAGTGTTGAGCAATTACAGGGGCAATCATGAAAATATTGACTCTACGATTTGAAAACCTAAATGCTTTAAAAGGCCATTGGTTTATCGATTTTACTCAGGCCCCGTTTGATCAAGATGCACTGTTCGCAATTACTGGCCCGACAGGGGCAGGTAAAACGACAATTCTTGATGCGATATGTTTAGCTTTGTATCAGCAAACACCAAGACAAAAAGTATCTAAGAGCCAAAATCAGATCATGACTCGCCATACGGCAAGTTGTTTAGCTGAAGTAGAATTTGAAGTAAAAGGTAAGGGTTATCGAGCGTTTTGGTCTCAACGACGCGCGAAAAATAACCCAGAAGGTAACTTAGTCGATGCGAAAGCTGAGCTTGCTACCCTTGATGGCGAAATATTGGCTGAAAAACCCTCTGCAGTTAAGAGCAAAATTGAATTGCTTTCGGGGTTAGACTTTGCGCGATTCACAAAGTCTATGATGCTATCGCAAGGGCAGTTTGCGGCCTTTTTAAATGCGAATGCCAACCAGCGTGCTGAGCTATTAGAAGAGCTAACCGGTACCGAAATTTATGGTCAAATTTCACAACAAGTTTACGAAAATTATAAACAGGAAGATAAGGCCCTTGCGTTAATTGAGTCGCAAAAATCTGGTTTAAGTTTGCTTACCGATGAAGAGCTGAAAAACATTGAGCAATCATTGCAGGCGGCTAAAGAGCAAGAGGCTGAGTTAAGCAAATCGTTAGCGTCTTTAACCAAAGATAAACAATGGTTAATAAAAAAATCAGAATTAACTCAAAAGCTTAAACAGCAAAACCAAGTGCTGCATGAAACCAAACAATCACTAGACGGACATAAAGCACAATTTGATTTACTCGCCAAAGCTGAGCCTGCGTTAAAAATTAAAAGCCAGTATGATCAGTTTGTCGATTCTCGAAAACAATGCCTGTTGTTACAAGAAACGGTGAAAAAACTAAGTCAGCAGCAAAAGGATCTTGCCAGCGTTTTTGCAAAAGCTGAGCAAGAAGTTGCTATAGCAAATGATAATGCGGAAACGGCCCTTAAAGGCTTTGAACAACAAGAACAGCTTTTTATAGAAAAAGTGCAGCCACTTGAACATGAGATTAAGCATCTAGGTACGCTTGTAGAACAAACCACAGCAAAGCAAAAAACGGTTGAACACCAACTTAGTGCCGAGCTTACGAGTCAGCAACAAACAAAGCTTCAACTGGTCGAATTACAAAACCGACAAGATGACTACCAAACCTTTACTGTACAGCATGGTTATATTCATCAACTACAAGAAAACTTGGCGGTTTGGCAACAAAACTACAAGCAAGCACAGGATCTTATTGCTAATCGAAAGCAACTCGATAGCCAAGTCCAACCGTTAATTTCTCAAACAAGCCAAAACCAAAAACGAGATGATGAACTTACTGCTGCCGAGCAAAAGACTCATCGCCAGAAAACACGACTAGATGAGCAAATAACGAACGTAGAACAAGAAATTTCTGCGTGTTTGACTCTGCATAAAAGTGACAGTCTTGATGCGTTTTACCAGCAATTTCAGCAACGCAGTGATTGGCAAACGAATATTCAAGTGGCGAAACAGCTATGTGAACAGGTTAATAAAATAACCAATGCCCAAGCTCAGCTGCATAACGATAAAGCCCAACACCAAACAAAGCTTGAAGCGTTAACTCAGCAACGCTTGGCTTGTCGTGAGCAATACAAATTAGCGAACACGCAAGTAAAAGACTTGCAAGTGATTGTTGAACAACAACGTGCAATTCAAGCGTTAAGTGATTATCGAAATCAACTTAAGGCTGACGATCCATGCCCGTTGTGTGGCTCAACAGAGCACCCAGCTATCGAAGAATATCGTGATATCGAAGAAAATAAATATCAAGCAAGGCTATTGTCAGCCCAACAAGCCTTAAAACAGATTGAAGAGCATGGTCAAGCATTGAGCCAACAAATTGCTGTGATTGAACAAACGATGCAGAGTATTTCAACGACGCTAGATGGCTACCAAGTTGATTTGAAAGGCTTGAATGAGCAGTGGGCACCAATCGCAACTAAATTTGCCATGCAAGAACCTTTAGCAGTGCTTGCAACAACACCTGATTTGCTATCAGCAAGAGAAAGTGAAGCAAACACTTGGCAGGTAACCTATGAACAACTGCAAGCGTTAGAAAAACATAAGCAACAGCTTGCTCAACATCAGCACCAGCAATCGCTCACCTTGTCTGGCATTGAAAGCGAAAGAAAATTAGTCAAGCAAACCGTTGAGTCGACGCAAGCTCAAATCACACAGTTGCAACAACAAATTACCGACTTAACGAGCCAACATGAGCAGTCAATCACGAGTCTACTTGACGCTATTAATTCATTAAGCAGTGATTTATTAAATCGTAGTTATAGCCCTGAGCACGCTATTGCAGATTTCTTTTTACAGGCAAACGATAAGTTGGCGAGCTTTAATCAATTAGCAACGGCCTATGAACAAGCAAAAAGTAGTTTGGAAAATCTCAATCAACAACAGGCACTTATTGCCCAAAAGGTTGAGCAACTTAGCGAGCAAAAATCTGCGTTACAAGCAGAGTTAGCGATGCATACTCAAGCACATGCCACTAAAACATCTGAACGATTGAACTTGGTAGGTGATAAGTGTGTTGCTGAATTAAGAGATGAGATTGCGCATAAAAAACAAGCATTAACCGTAAAGTTAGCTGAGTTAACAAATCAACGCGATGATGTAGCTAAAAAAATTAACAACATAGCGGGAGAATGCTCTGCCTCTCAACAACAACTTAACGAACGACAGGAAAATCATCAACAATTAGCTACCTTATGGCAAGATGAGATGAATACCTGTGGTTTTGAAAATGAGCAAGTCTTTTTACAAGCACTGATGCCTCGAGAGCAGGCTGAACAGATTGCTAAGCAACGCCGTTTAGCCGATGAAGAAATTACCAAACTAACAGCCAATGTTGAACTATATACTCATCAGTTAGAAGAGGTTGAAGGTCAGCAATTAACGACTGAAGCGTTAGAAGATGTAGTGCTGAGAGTTGACGCAGTAACCCAATCGTTAAAAACGCTGCAAGTAACCCTAGGCCAAAATCAGCAACAAATGGCTCAACATCAAACGCAGTTAGAAAAACAATCGGCATTGGTTGCCAAAATTCAACAGCAACAAGTAGTTGTCGACGATTTAGCGAAATTGAATCATTTGATTGGCTCCGCCGATGGCGCTAAATATCGACGGTTTGCGCAAAGCTTAACGTTAGAGCATCTTGTTTATTTAGCTAATCGTCGTTTAGTGTCACTTGATGGCCGATATCAATTGCAACGCAAAGAAAGTGATGCATTAGCATTGGAAGTCATTGATACTTGGCAAGCTGATAGTGTTCGAGATACCTCAACATTGTCTGGTGGCGAAAGCTTTCTGGTAAGTTTAGCGCTGGCATTGGCGTTGAGTGATTTAGTCAGTAATAAAACATCAATCGATTCATTATTTTTAGATGAAGGCTTTGGCACCTTGGATAATGAAACATTAGAGCTAGCCCTAAACGCGTTGGATTCATTAAACGCTAGCGGTAAAATGATCGGTATTATTAGTCATGTTGACGCGCTCAAAGAACGGGTTAATGTCCAAATCAAAGTAACAAAATCAAGTGGTTTAGGTGTTAGCCAATTGGCGCCGATGTTTAAATTCAATGAACAAAAGGCCAGCTAGTTGACGATGCACTAGGTTTACTTTCTATATTTTGCTAAAATCGCCGCAAAATTTTTGCGATAGTTATCGCACGTTAAGGAATAGATATGAATATTGCCAAAGATACTGTTGTTCAATTTCACTACACGCTTACCGATGAGCAGGGTGAACAACTTGAATCGTCAAAAAATGGTGACCCAGTTGCATACTTACACGGTCACAAGAATATGATTGTTGGCGTTGAAAAGGCACTTGATGGCAAAGCAACGGGTGACGAGTTTTCTGCTACCGTTTCTCCGGAAGAAGGTTACGGTGAACGCCAAGAAGAAGCGATTCAACGAGTGCCAGTAAAACACTTACAAGGTGCTAAAGTTTGGAAGCCAGGCATGGTTGCTACTGTTCATACGGAGCAAGGTGAACGTCAAGTTACGGTGGTAAAAGCAGGTCGTTTTATGGTGACGGTTGATATTAACCACCCATTGGCTGGCAAAACGTTAACTTTTGATATTTCTGTTGAAAGTGTGCGTGAAGCAACAAAAGAAGAAATTGAACATGGCCATGCTCATGGTGTTGGTGGCCATCAGCATTAATTGCTAATATTGCATAATGAAAAGTCAGCCAATCGGCTGGCTTTTTTGTTATTACACCGTAAAAACTTTCGCTTGTGAAAACTTATTGTTAAGGTGAATTTATATTTACGATAAAACGTTAACAAAATAAAAGTTAATCGATAACAATAAGTACAAAGAGGCAACATGAAAGCGATTCCATCACTTCTTGCAAGTATTTCTTTAGCGGTTAGTTGTGCTGTTACAGCGCAAACCACCATTATTCATGCAGGTAATTTACTGGCAGTACCTGGTGAAAAACCGTTAACAAAACAATCTGTCATTATTAAAGATGGCGTTATCACGGATGTTGTAAAAGGCTATGTTAGCGCTAAGTCTGTTGGCAACGAGGCAAAGATCATCGACTTAAAAAATGAGTTTGTGATGCCCGGCTTAATGGATATGCATGTACATTTGCAAGGCGAGTTAGGGCCAAATAATGACAGCGAAGCGTTAAGAATGTCTGATGCCGATGTAGCCATGCGTAGCGCAATGTTTGCTAAGAGAACCTTAATGGCTGGCTTTACCACCGTTCGTGATTTAGGTGCGAGCCCAGAGCAAATTTATGCATTACGAGATGGCATTAATAAAGGTTGGATAGATGGTCCTCGTGTTGTCGCTTCTGGCGGCGTTTCAGTGACCGGTGGTCATGGTGACGTAGATGGAATGAGCCCTGACTTATTAGAAATGAAAACGTCTAAAACGATTTGTGATGGCCCATATGATTGTCGCCGAGCAACCCGACGAGCCATTAAATTTGGTGCTGACGTTATTAAGATTACCTCTACAGGCGGTGTTTTATCGGATACCAATACTGGCACAGGTCAGCAAATGGATGATGATGAATTAGTTGAAATCATCAATGCCGCACATGCGTTAGGTCGTAAAGTAGCAAGCCATGCACATGCAGCTGCAGGTATTAATGCTGCGTTAAGAGCGGGTGTCGACAGTATTGAGCATGGCAGTTATGCCAACGAAGAAAGTATTCGTTTATTTAAAGAAGGTGGCGCTTATTTAGTTCCAACCTTGCTTGCTGGTGACACGGTTGTCGGTATGGCAAAAACATCTAACTTTATGTCTGAAGCGATTAAAGCGAAAGCGATGCGTGTTGGCGCTGATATGCAGGCTAACTTTAAGCGTTCATACGAAGCAGGTGTGAAAATCGCTTATGGTACAGATAGCGGTGTATCTAAGCATGGCACTAATGCACGTGAAGCTGTTTTAATGTCAGAAGCGGGCATGACAAATGCTGATATCTTAAAGTCGGCAACTGTTAATGCCGCAGATTTAGTCAATAAATCAAAGGTTTTAGGTACAATTGAACAAGGTAAATATGCCGATATTGTTGCTTATGATGAAAATCCGTTAAAAGATATCAACGCCTTACTTGACGTAGATTTCGTGATGAAAGCAGGTAAAGTATACAAAAACGATTAATCATTACTGATGTCTCAGAGTAGCTAACTATTTGTTGGCTACTCTGGTTTATCTTTTTAACATTCTTCTACTTATCACACCCGTTGTTAACCCTACACCCAATAAAATCGTTAAAGAGCCAACAATTGTGTTGGTTGTTAATTGCTCATTTAAAAAGAGATAACCCCAAAGCATGCCAAATACCGGAATGAGATAGGTGACTGTTATTGCGTTGTTCGGCCCTAACGCTGCAATGAGCCTGAAAAACAAAATGTAAGCAAAGCCAGTACAAATAACACCTAGCAAGATAACGGAATGAATCGCCTCGATTGAAATAGCTTGGTTAGGTAAAAAGAAAAAGCTTAACGGCACTAAAACAAGTGTTGCTGATACCTGACTACCTGTTGCAAGTGCTAGTGAACCAATGCCTGACAACCTAGCTTTAGTAAAGTTAGCGGCAAACCCGTAACAAAACGTGGCGAGTAAAACAGCTAAAGTCGGTAAAATCACCGCACTTTGTTGGTGTGCTGATTTATCTGACATCAATATATACACACCAATAAAACCTACTGCTAGGCCAACAATTTTATTAAAGGACGTTTTTTCTTTAAACCAAATAAAAGCGACGAGTACGCCAAACATAGGTGTTGTTGCATTTAAAACAGAGGTAACACCAGCGCTTAGTGTTAAAGTCGCATAGCCAAATAAGACAAAAGGGATGGCCGTATTAAACATACCAACGAAAAATACGTCTTTGTATTTTCCCGATAACGCATGTTGCTGCTTTTTAAGAAAAAGAAACGGTAACAAAACTAGGCTGGCGATCAAAGTTCTAAGCGCCATTAATAGCACAGGGCCGAATTCCGGGCTGGCGACACGCATAAACAAAAACGACGCACCCCAAATAGCAGCAAGAAGAATAAGTTCAATCAGAGGGTTAGTTTTCATGCGTTGATTTCGTTATGTTAATAACTACTGCATGGTTCATGTTGGTCATTTGCCATTGGATGTTTAAATCAAATAACGCCATACCGTACAGTTTATTATCAACTTGGTTAGTTTTGTAAGCAGGCCTAGGATCTTGCGATAGAACCTGTTTAATCAGCAATGATAGATCTGGGTAATGATTATCAAATAAGCTAAGTTGTGATTGAGCTTGATCATTAAAACTGACCTGAATCGCTGTACCAACGCTTTGAGCGAAATCGCTAGTTGCGTCAGTGACAGCATCGGAGTAGGGAATGTAAGGTTTTATATCGATGATCGGTGTTTGATCGAGTAAATCCATCCCTTGAATACGGATAACTGTCTTGTTGTTAATGTTGTCAGTTTTTAAAAACTTAACGACTGACATGCCAATTGGGTTCGGTCTAAAGGTCGAGCGAGTAGCTAGTACGCCCATCTTTTTATTACCACCTAAACGCGGCGGCCTAACCATTGGCTTCCAACCTTGTTGCTGGGTTGCATGAAATCCAAACAACACCCATAAATGACTATATTGCTCAATACCGTTTAGCATTTGCGTAGCATGTTGCTGATCAAACAATTCAATATAGCCTTGAGCTGCTGTTACTATGCCTGGTTGACGTGGAATAGCAAACTTTTCAGGGTAGGGGGTATGGGCTTTACCAATATATTCAATAACAAGCTTATCTTGTTGACTAGTTGTCATTTACAATCACTTTGTAGGCTTTACCATAGCACAATAATTCTTTGACACAGGCTGTTGATTCAACCGTTACACACTCTGAAAATATGATGGCATTTGCATCAAGCGCATGTGCTTTTCGTTTAGCCATGTTTTTTGCATCAATCTCATCTGGCTCAGCTAAGTGAGCTTTTTCCTGACAAGAAGCGCCTTCAAATATGCCAACTAATTCGTTATCTTCTGGCAATTCGTTGGCTGAGGCATATGTTTTCACTTTGCCTACCGCAAAATAATTATCGAAGTTCTCTTTATCTAAATTGCTTGAAAACTCGTAATTACTCGAGCAACCAACGAAAAGTAAACTAGCGAACACTGACAGTCGTTTTATGTAAATCATATGGCAATAATCAAAATTATATAATGTTGTTATTCTACGCTAATCAGTGAGTTAAATGCCACGTTAGCAAACCATCTTCTCTATAATTTATTTCTCGGCGGTTGACCGGCAATCCAATAATCAAAAAGCTTCTCAATGGTGTAGTTTTTTTGTTTCATCAAAATCCAATTACGCATATACAGCTCAAATTGTTGGTCATGGCTGTTTAATGCAAAGGATAAGCTCAGTGGTGCTATTCGTGGTTTTGGCACTACAACGGTATATTCAGGGTATAAAAGATTCCATCCTGATGCCGACGGCGCACCGAATAACATGCCGTCAATATGCTGGTATTTTTCTTTGAAAAACAACCTAGGTGTAGAAATCTCCCATGCTTTACCTTTGGTAAAGTATTGCGTGATAGCGTCTTTGTAGAAGAACGTTTCTGGTACCCCAATAATTAAGTCTTCTCTATTTAAAATTGTTGACCACTGAGTAAATTCTCTTCGACGTTCATCTTTCACAATAAAAGAAATCGTTTGTTCGCTGTATGGGATGGATAACGCATAGTTTTCCATATTGTCAGGAATCACTGGAATACCTGTGGTGATGTCTAGATAACCAGAATCGAGCAGGGCTTTAGCGTCGTCTCTAAAAATTCTCACGAACTCAATTTCGACACCTAAATCACTTGCTATGTGATGCATTATCGCGATATCAAAACCTACCAAATCACCAGACTTATTATGAAATGCATAAGGTAAGTCATCTCTAAAATAACCGACCCTAATAAAACCTCGTTCATTTATTCGAGTAAGTACAGGCACCTCATCATCAACGTATAAATTAAAATCTGGCTCTGCCAGTACGCGATGTTCAACCTGTTTAAATACTAGGGCACGGTCAATAAACCTATCGTAACCCTGATATTGATGATCAATGGTACTAAGCGAAAAACGCAAAACCAAAAATAATGAAATACTTAGTGCCGGCAGTAAAATGCCAGCGCGTATCAGTCTGCTTGTGTTTAATCTAACCTTTTTGACCGCAATAGAGCTGATCAGTAATACTAAACAAAAGGCAGTCATTACTGATAGCATTGATACCAACTTGCTGTTGATTAGGTTTTCAGCTACCAAGAAGAGCTCAAACATTGACGAAGAAACATTGAATAACTCTAATAATTTCGGCATTGCTACGGTGGTAGAAGAGAAGAGTTGAGGTAATCCTTGCACGATTAAATTAAGGTATGCGTTGATATCAACGTTAGCGCCAGAAAACCAGGCGGCAAAGACAGGAAAAAGCAAAGCGAGCAACTTGCCACTGACCGGGAAACTAAACGTAATTGGAATAATGATTTCAGGTATTTTATCGACTTTTCTATTGCCAAGTTGTTTGTCTTGAAACAGCTCTTTAGATTTTTCAACAAGGTTAGGGATTACAAGTAAGAAACTACCTGTAGCAAAGGCTGCAACCATAGAAGAGCGTGTTGCTTTGATTATTTGTTGATAGCTAAATGGCGTTAGCATTGATATGACAACAGGGAGTACAACCCAACTCAAAATAATAACCAGCAAAAGTGACGTCAGCAGGTAAACAATTAGGCCGTCTATCGTGCTTGCTTCAATACTGATTACGGCTCTAATCGCAATACAAAATATACCCACTGGCGACCAAGTCATCACCAACTTGTTAATATAGGCAATACTTGCTTGTATTTGCGCTAAATTCGTCATCAACGACACTGAGTTTGGTACAGAAATAAGTCCTACACCTAATATAAAACTAAAAAAAACAACGCCGGGGATATTACCGTCGGCAAAGGCTGTAAACGGATTTTTGACAATAAAAAGTGAGAGTAAAGACTGCTGAGCAGGAATACTGATGGTGTTTGCACTATAGAATTCAGCATTTTGCCAATTTGGAAAAGCAAGTGGCGCACTAAAAATAAAGAGCATAGCGATACTGGCAATTAATAATACTGAAAACAGCACTGGCTTTATTGCCCATTTGGCTTCTTTTTCATTGAGTTGGCTAACACCAATAATGATGGATAAAGCAATATAGGGAACAGCAGTTAATTGAAGTAACGATAAAAAAGCATTGGCAATTTGGTCAACAAAATCAGGCAGTACTTGGATTTTAATGCCAACGACTAAACCAAGGACAATTGCTATGATAATTTGGAAAGCTAACGGAATACGTTTCATATTTTTTCTATAAATTTATAAAGTTCAAAGCGTTAGGAATAATGTTTGTGACTATTTAATATTATTTTTCAGTATAGGTGAAAAGTTCAAATAATCGCAGTCAATATGTTATCTTACGTTAACAGAAGTCAACCAAAGTTAAAGGAATTGAACATGAAAAAGGTAATTAGCTTAGTTTTAGTGTGTTTTATCATGAGTTGTACCCCTGAAGTTGGCAGCGAAAAGTGGTGTAAAATGATGGACGAAAAGCCTAAAGGTGAGTGGACCGCTAATGAAGCGAGTGACTACACGAAACACTGTGTATTCAATTAATAGTGCCCTGGAGTTCGTGTGTTACCTCAAGGTTAGCGTTGTTTTAACCTTGAGTTGTTGCCATATCTTGTAACATTTTCATATGTATCATGTACTACCTACTTCTTGTTCCCTTTGTTACAGCAATAAATCTGCTAACTTTACACCTACAAAAATAACATGTTTTACCTAGATGGATTCCAATGAATGCGTTTATAGGCCTATCCTTATGTCGTTAACACTATTTTTAAAAGCATTTGGCAGGCTAAAATGAGAGATCAACAGTCCCTAGTAGGATGCGGTCAAGCAATACAAGAACGCGCGCAAAAAATTGTGCGGCCCGTTGAATTCTTTGCTGTCACTTCAGTTTCTCGCCCATATATCAAAAACTTCCCCGCGCTAGTAGCTCCTCAAGATGAATCCAACCTAGCATTTTGTGTCGGTGGATAGTGTGTTGAAGTAAACATGGTAGCGCACAACGGTTCAAAAGGGGCGGCATTGCACGTATCGACCCGACAGACTGCAAAATTAACGAAGCACAAGCCGCTTTCGATTTAGCGCAAAAACTTTTTGAACGTCAAGAGCGTAGGTGGAATCCTGAGCGACCCTTTCAAGCCAATTACGTCATGGTAGAGGCCCAATTAGAATTATCTAGAGCGTCGTTAACAACAGCATAAAATAACTTGAAATATACTGTGTTGAAAGCGCCATATGATGGCATTATTTCAGAAGTGCATCGTGAAATGATTGCTAATTTGTTAGCTGCAACTATAGCAGTAGTGAGCATCCTATCTCAAAACGTTATTGATGTTTCCTTCCAATAACCTGAGTCTATGTTAAGCCATCTTAATGCAGAGGCTGCTCTATACAAGCCCGCTGTAACTTTTACTTCATCTTCTACACATAAAGATCAAGTTTATAGTGCAATATTTATAGAAATGGAGCAAACATCAAATCCTAAATCACGTTCATATAATGTCACGTTAACAATGGACAACCCAAAAGGTGCCAACGTTGTGTCGGGCATGACAACAAACGTTAAAATCGATTTAGGCCAAGTACTTGGAGGGTTAAACGAGTATGCCTTTGTTCCTGTTTAATCTGTATTATCTGCAGATACTGATCCTGCAAACAAACCATTTACTGTTTGGTCATTCGGTTAAAAGACGATGACCGTCTAGTGCTAAATATTGGTCGCCAAGTTGGTATTGAAGACTAATTATTTGTTATACGTAATTGGTAAAACTAAAAAGCTTCACATTAACCAATGTGAAGCTTTTTCTATCTAAAACAAAAACCGAATGCTATTTAGCCTGTGCTAGTTGCTGGGCCTTTAATCGAGCTTCTTTATCTGCTTTGCGTTTAGCAATCACTTGTGCTGCTTCACTACCGATATGCGACTCACCGCGAGCTTTTGCTAATTCCATTTGTTTCTCACGCTCTGCGTATCGAGCACGTTGCTCATCAGTAACTTTGTCAAAACAGTGATGACAACTAACACCTTTTTGGTAGTGTTGATGCTGCTTGTCTTCTTCAAGAATAGGCATTCGACAAGCGTGGCATTGATCATAGTTACCAGCATTCAAATCGTGGTCAACGGTGACTCTGTCGTCAAAAACAAAACATTCACCTTTCCACAAGCTGTCTTCTTTTGGCACGTCTTCAAGATATTTTAAAATACCACCTTCCAAATGGTAAACCTCTTCAAAGCCTTGCTCTTTCATATAGGCTGTTGATTTTTCGCAGCGAATACCACCCGTGCAGAACATAGCGACTTTTTTCTGCTTTTTTGGATCCATATTCTCTTTTACATAGTCAGGAAACTCTCGAAACGTTTTGGTTTTAGGATCAACGGCATATTCAAAGGTACCGATATCGACTTCGTAGTCGTTACGAGTATCAACAAGCACTACATCAGGATCTGAAATGAGTGCATTCCAATCTTGTGGTTTTACATAGGTACCAACAACATGGCGAGGATCAATACCTTCAACACCCATGGTAACGATTTCTTTTTTAAGCTTTACTTTACAACGTTTGAAAGGCTTTTCTTCTGCAAATGATTCTTTGTGAGACAACCCAGTAAAGCGTTCATCTTTTTGCAGGTATGCTAGTAACTGGTCAATAGACTCTCTTGAGCCTGCAACCGTGCCATTTAGACCTTCTTTGGCAAGTAACAATGTGCCACAGATATCTAAAGATTCCATTGTGCTTAACAATGGCTGGCGAACTTCTTGGTAATCATTAAGTGCAACAAACTTATACATTGCACAAATAACATAATTTGACATTAAATTTTCCTATAGCGAGCTGAAACGTAAATTCAGAGCATGAGTGACTAACGACCATTTTTCGGGCGGCGTGCATTATAGGCAGTTTACGCTTTTTTGTAAATTATTTACTGGTGTAAATAGCTCGTTTATGACGTGTTAATTGTTCAATGTTTAAACGATAAAATGTGTAATCAAATTGAATGTTTTTGCAATTGATTGTAAAAAAAAGTAGAATCCCGGCCTCGTAAACACTGATTTTGAGTGTTGCGGTAGTCTTCAAATTTATGGGTTGTACTTATGAAGCGCAGTTTAAATAGTGCTCAGTTGTTGTTGGTTTTATTACCAATGCTATCTTTATCAAATGCTTATGCTAATACACCGGCAGAAATGGTAGATCTTAGTTTGCAGGAGCTTTATGCTTTATCTGTTGACGACAATAATCAAGATTATGGTTTCCAAGCAGGCGTGTTATTTAAACGAGAAGTGCTTGATGGCTACAAGTCGGGTACCGAATCGCTAAGTTATGACGATGTACTTTTTCAACCACCTGAGCCACGTACCGATAAAAATTATCCCGTGTTGCCAACTGTTATTGAACGGCAAACCCTTGTTATAAATTTATCAATTGGTATAGACGAAAAAAGTAGCGCTAGCATAAGTTTACCCTACATAGAGCAAAATACTGATCACTTGAGTATTGTCCCGGGCTACGATGAATTCAATATAGCAAGCAGCGGTTTAGGCGATATAGCCATTAATTATCAACGATTAGTTCACCACAACGCAAATCAAAAAATCTCGATTGCACTCGGGTTAAGCATGCCAACAGGCTCTATCGATGAAAAAGGTGATACACCCAGAGCTGAAGGCGATCAGCAATTGCCTTATACAATGCAATTGGGGTCTGGCACGTTTGATATTCCGTTAGGGGTTAATTTTTCAAGATCCAATGAAAACTATTCTGCAGGGGTAAACCTATACGCGAAATTTCGATTTATCGAAAATGACAGAAACTATCGTTTAGGCAATAAATTTGCTGCCACGGCTTGGGCAAAATATGAAGGTTGGTTGACCTTTGAACCAACAATTAAAGTCACGTATATTAACTGGGGAGAAATTTCCGGCCAAGACGATGAAATTACGGTTCCTGGTAACTTCCCTTATCCTGCCGGTATTACAGATCCAAGTAATTACGGTGGGCAACAAATTAATTTATCGGCAAATCTACTGGCTTACCTAGGAGATCAACAAGCAAACATTGAAGTTACGCTGCCTGTATACCATGACTTAAATGGTGTACAGCCTAAGCAAAAGTTAGGTTTTAGTATTCAATGGCATCAACAGTTTTAACTTTAATGACAAAATATTATTTACAATTAAAGGCAAAAGTTCGACTGGCAGTTTTACTGATTACTTTGCTAAGCGTTGCGAATTTTTCAAATGCAATGGACCAAGCAAAAGAGAGTGAAAAGGTCATGGCGGCATTCTTAATGCATTTCACTGGTTACACGGTATGGCCCGGCGAGCCGCTATCACAAATTAATGTTTGTTTATTCGGTGAGGTAAGCTTTGATAGCTTTATCAAAAGCATGGTTAAAGCCAAACCTAATAATCGACTAGGCCAACGTTTGCATGTTACCTATTTAGAAAACGCTCAACAACTAGCGCACTGTCAAGTTGCCTTTGTTAGTCAAAGTAAAGCTAAAGAGGCAATTGCTCACCGCGATATACATCAACTTTCGGTTTTACTGGTTAGCAATACCAAAGGGTTTATTAGCGAAGGTGGCATGATTAATTTTTTTAATGAAAATCAAAAAATTAGGTTCGAAGTTTGCTTAGATAAACTTGAGGAAGCTGATATTAAAATAAGTGCTGAGTTACTGCGTTTAGCGGTGATCAGTAGACAACATTCCGAGGTGTCAGCACCATGAAGCGTTTTTTAACACAACTGTCGATTAAACAAAAGATAGTTGGCCTTATTCTGTTTATTTCAATGGCGGTTGTAAGTACAACAGCCACTGTGTTTTATATAAAAGAAGTGCAGACGCTGCGCAATGCTATGGTTCAAAATACCAAGATGCAAGCGACACTAATCGCTTCTAGTGTTGTTGCTGCTATTACCTTCGATGATAAGCTCGCTGCGACAGATAGTATTCGATTATTAGAAATTAACGAACAAGCGATTTATAGCGCCGTTGTTTTAACTAATAACGATATATTCGCTGAATATACCCGTGATAAGCTAACTGTTCGCCCAATGATCGAACTAGCAAGCCCTGTAGCATTTGATGGCGACAATTTAATCGTTGTTCAACCCATTGTGGATAATGGCCAAACATTAGGTCATATTTATTTGTGTGTGGCGCTCAACCAGTTAAATGCTCAGCTTTCAAAATATCAAACAACGTTTGTAGTGACGTTATTGTTTAGTGTTTTTATTTCATATTTATTAGCGTTAAAGTTTCAGCGACTGATTACGAAGCCAGTAATGGCGATGGTTAAACAGGTTGAATACTTAGCAGCTCAACGCGATTATTCAAGGCGTTTATCCCTTAAACTAAATAATGAATTAGGAAGCTTACAAGCTGGCTTTAATCATGTGTTAGATGCCGTTGAAGAGCGAGAAACTCAATTAAAACGTCATAGTGATACGTTGCAAGATATTGTTAATAAGCGAACGAAACAGTTATACCAAAAAGCCCATTTTGACGCATTAACCAGCTTGCCCAATCGTTACTTGTTACTTGATAGGTTAGAGCATGCTATTACTAACGCTAAGCGTAATGATGGCCAGTTAGCAGTACTCTTTATGGATCTAGATCGCTTTAAAGTGATTAATGATAGTTTGGGCCATGAAGTCGGAGATCAGTTGTTACAAGCGGTATCCGTTAGGCTTAAAAATGTTGTTCGTGAATGCGATACAGTTGCACGGCTTGGCGGTGATGAATTTATTGTTTTACTTGAAAATATTGAGCATGCCAGAGATTGTGCACGTGTGGCACAGGCGATCAATGAACTTTTCGAGACACCTTTCAATTTAGAGCATCATGTCTTGCATGTGAGTACTAGTATCGGGATTTGTATTTACCCTGATGATGGCATTGACGCTAAGTCAATGCTCAAACATGCCGATGTCAGCATGTACCACTCAAAGAAAAAAGGGCCAAGCAACTATAGCTTCTATGAAGCAAAAATGGATGAGAAAATCCATTTACGTCTAGAGCTTGAAAACCAGTTACGCCATGCTATTGAATATAACGAGCTCTATTTGCATTACCAACCTCAAACGTGCATAAAAACCGGGCAAGTAAATAAGCTAGAAGCGCTCATTCGTTGGAAAAACAAATTGCTTGGACATGTTTCTCCTGCTGACTTTATTTCGGTGGCAGAAGAAATCGGTATCATTAACCAATTAGGTTTTTGGGTCATTGAGCAAGCTTGTCAACAAATTAGTTTATGGCAAAAACACCATGTGATTTGCCCTAAAGTTGCGGTTAATATCTCTTCGACACAATTGCTTGATGGCGACTTAGTTAACCATTTTGAGAAGTTGATTGAAAAATACGGGATCGAAGCTCACTCTTTAGAGATTGAAATCACTGAAGACGTATTTTTAGACCAGTCAACACGTACAATAGAAATGTTAACTAAATTACGAGAGATGGGGATCAATATCGCGGTAGATGACTTTGGTACGGGCTACTCGTCGTTAAGTTACTTGAAAAAACTACCGATTGATACGCTTAAACTAGATGGCGCCTTTGTGAGTGATGTGCAACACAGTGCATCTAGCCAAGGTATTGTTACATCCACTATTATGTTAGCGCATAGTTTAGGGATGAAGATAGTGGCGGAAGGTGTCGAAACTCAGTCGCAGTTGAACTTCTTAAAATCACAACGTTGTGATTATGCACAAGGTTATTATTTATATCGTCCGATGTCGCCAGATGATATTGCGAAACATTTAGGTTTTCAGCCTGTTGAGTCAGCTGAAACCGCATAAACAATGAAGTAAACATATCACCTGTTTGGTTTACGGATAAAAAAGCCATGTTTTTACATGGCTTTTTTTGTGCGAGCTTGGCTAGAACGTGGCTTTCTAATGGCTAGATTGCTGCTTGTAACGCAACCATTACTCGTTAATAAGTTGTTTTAGGCTATAGCTAGTTTCTTCGTTACCAAGGTATTGAGCCATCGATGCTAATAGCCCTTGTGCATCGCTGAGCAGTTGCCAAGGAGGGTTGATAATAAACAAGCCTGTACCTGTCATGCCATATGCTTCTGAATCTGGGCGTTGGCAATACTCTAACTGAATAACGTTTTTAACGTCGCTATTAATAAATTGCGCTTGCATTGCATCGATATAATGCCTTTGTACAACAGGGTACCAAAGTATATAAGTGCCTGTGGAAAACTTTTGGTAAGCATTAATAAGCGTGTCAACCGACTTCACATAATCTTCTTTTAATTCAAATGGCGGGTCAACAAGCACAACACCACGACGCGTTGGTGGCGGTAATTGTCCCAACAACCCTTTATAGCCATCTGATTGATTGATATTGACCTTGCGCCAACGCTCGCAAAACTCATTGAGTAGCGCAAAGTCACTACCATGTAGTTCAAACAAATGGGCAAAATCTTGTCGGCGACTTAATAATTTAGCAATACCTGGTGAGCCGGGATAGAGTGCGAGTTGTCCGTCTTGGTTTATTTCACTAATTAGCGAAACATAATCGACTAAAATATCTGGCAATCCAGTAACTTGATATAGCTTTTCGATTCCATCTTTGTATTCGCCTGTCTTTTGCGCATACTCATCTTCTAAGGCATACATACCTGCGCCACTATGTGTATCGATGTAGCTAAAGCCTTTGTCTTTTCGCGTCATATAGTGAATGACGTAGGTTAATACGCTGTGCTTTAGCACATCGGCGAAATTTCCTGCATGAAATGCATGACGGTAACTTAACAAGTGAACCTCGAATTAATTAATTATATTTGTGACCAAACGGCAAATTCATTACCACTTGGCTCGGTGAAGTGAAAACGTCGTCCACCAGGGAAGTCGAATATTTCTTGAATGATGATGCCATTGTTTGCTTTTACTTTCGCTAAGCTCTCTTCTAAGTTGTCACTTAGTAGCACCACTAAACAGCCGCCGGTTGCTTGGGTAGAACAGTTGATAGATTTGTAAAAGCCACCTGTAAACCCTTGTGCATCAAACGCCGTATATTCTTCACCGTAATCGGTAAACTGCCAATTAAAGCAATCACTGAAAAATGTTTTTGTCTTAGCTATATTGGCGCAAGGTAGCTCCAAATAATTGATTGTTTCTGATGGCATCACTTCACTCCAATGGTGTTTGATTCATTATTGCAGTCAATAAAAATAAAGCGAGCTATTGCTCGCTTTATTGAATCAATGACGTTTTATTTTACACGCATGCCTGGTTGGGCACCATCCTCAGGATTTAGTATCCATAAGTCTTTACCACCTGGACCTGCAGCTAATACCATGCCTTCCGACATACCGAAGCGCATTTTACGTGGCGCTAAATTTGCCACCATCACCGTTAATTTACCTTCTAAATCTTCAGGTTGGTATGCTGACTTGATACCAGCAAACACTTGGCGAGTTTCGTCACCCAAATCAAGCTCTAATCGTAATAGCTTGTCTGCTTTTTCAACGTGTTCAGCTTTAACGATTTTTGCAATACGTAAGTCGATCTTAGCAAAGTCATCAAATTGAATTTCTTCACTGATTGGATCATCAGCAAGAGGGCCAGTGATTTCGGCTTTCTTGTCTTGTTGTAAAGACTCTTTCGATGCATCAATCATCGCTTCAACCTTATCCATTTCTATACGCTGCATTAACGCTTTAAACTTATTGATTTTATGATCAGCAAGTAATGATTTATGACCTTCCCATCGTAACTCATCGTTTAAGAACGCTTCTGTTTTCTGTGCAAGTGCTGGTAACACAGGTTTTAAATAAGTCATTAAGATGCGGAACATGTTGATACCAAGCGAGCAAATGTCGTGCACTTCTTGTTGCTTAGTTTCATCTTTAATAAGCTGCCAAGGCTCTTTAACAGCAATGTATTCGTTAACTTTGTCTGCCAGTGCCATGATTTCACGCATCGCTTTACCAAATTCACGGTTTTCGTATAACGCCGCTAATTTGTCACCTGCTGCCATTACTTCATCAGCAAGGGCCTGATCATCAACATTCGCTGATAATGTGCCATCGAATTTCTTCGTGATAAAACTTGCGCATCGTGATGCGATATTGACAACTTTACCGACTAAATCTGAGTTAACACGTTGTGCAAAATCTTCTAGGTTAAGATCTAAATCATCAATACGATTAGTTAGCTTAGCGGCATAGTAATAACGTAAATACTCTGGGTTTAAATGATCTAAATAAGTACGCCCTTTAATAAAGGTACCTTTAGATTTAGACATTTTAGCGCCATTTACCGTAACAAATCCGTGGGCATAAACTGAAGTTGGTTTTCTATAACCCGCGCCTTCAAGCATTGCTGGCCAAAACAGTGAATGGAAGTAAATGATGTCTTTACCGATGAAATGGTAAAGCTCTGCATCAGAGTCTTTGTTCCAGTAGGTATCAAAATCAATACCTTGTTTGTCACATAAGTTTTTAAAACTACCCATGTAACCAATAGGAGCGTCTAACCAAACGTAAAAGAATTTACCCGGCGCATTTGGAATTTCAAAGCCAAAGTAAGGTGCGTCTCGGCTAATATCCCACTGCTGTAAACCAGACTCAAACCATTCGTTTAGTTTGTTGGCCATTTCTTCTTGCAACGAGCCGCCAGTTGTCCAGTCTTTCAACATTTTTTCGAATTCTGGTAGGTCGAAGAAGTAGTGCTCAGAATCACGTAGAACAGGCATTGAGCCTGATACCACTGAACGTGGGTTAATCACTTCAGTGGGAGAATAAGTCGCGCCACAGTTATCACAGCTATCACCATTTTCGTCTTCGCTACCACACTTAGGACAAGTACCTTTAACGAAACGATCAGGTAAAAACATACCTTTTTCTTCATCATATAGTTGAGAGATGGTGCGCGTCTTAATGTAACCGCTGTCGTTTAACTTGTTATAAATTTCACTAGCAAACGCTTTGTTTTCTTCACTATGTGTAGAGTGGTAGTTATCAAAGCTAATCAAAAAGTCGTTAAAATCTGCCATGTGCTCTTCACGAACACCGTCAATCATTTGCTCTGGACTAATACCTAATTCCTGAGCTTTTAACATAATAGGCGTACCGTGAGCATCATCGGCGCAAACAAAATAAGTTTCGTTGCCGCGCATTCGCTGAAAACGCACCCAAATATCAGTTTGGATATGCTCCAGTAAGTGGCCTAAATGAATAGAACCATTGGCGTATGGAAGCGCACAAGTAACAAGAATTTTACGATTTTCTGAGGACATAGAATCTGCCATGAATTAAATAAATTATTTTATATGGTAATCAATGGCGCAATGGTACAAAATTTACCATCATCTTTCATTATTATTTCTGTTGTTTTTTGCATACAGACAAATAAAGGTCGTAATTTTGTTTAGTAAATTCTTTTCTTCATCGGATCCTCGTAATAGCGAACCTACTGAAAACGAAGTCATTGTTGAATCAACGTTGGCGCAATATCACAGTGAAGCGTTCCCTAAAGGCGTGATTAATTGTTGCCAACATTTAACGATTAAAGAAAGCAAAAAGGATATTGTTGTAAAAGGGGAAATTGGCTTCCCTTGCCAAACTGAGTTAGATGAACTCTCTCATCAATTGACCAAAGCAATAAACAAGCAAGTTGTTATCGACTTAACATTGCTGGTAATGCCCATTAAAAAGCACGATATTGCCGATGTTAAAAATATCATCGCGGTTGCGTCAGGTAAAGGGGGAGTCGGTAAGTCAACAACGGCTGTTAATCTTGCGGTAGCATTGCAGGCAGAAGGTGCCCGTGTAGGCATTCTAGATGCGGATATTTATGGACCTTCGATACCATTAATGTTGGGTGTTAAAAACGAAAAGCCGATGAGTGAAGATGGCAAGTCGATGATACCGGTTAATGGTCTGGGTGTTGAGGCAATGTCGATAGGGTTTTTAGTGCCTGATAGTGATGCAGCTGTTTGGCGCGGTCCAATGGCTAGCCGCGCATTCGATCAATTGTTAAACGAAACACGATGGTCTGAATTAGATTATTTAATTGTTGATATGCCTCCTGGAACAGGTGACATTCAATTAACTCTCTCTCAAAAAGTGCCTGTTTGTGGAGCAGTCATCGTAACAACACCCCAAGATATCGCATTAGCCGATGCTAATAAGGGGATCGCGATGTTTGACAAAGTTAATGTACCTATTTTGGGGCTGATAGAGAATATGAGCTACCACATTTGTGACAATTGTGGTCATCAAAGCTTTCTTTTTGGTGAGCAGGGCGGTGTTGACGCGGCAAAAGCTCATAATGTTCCGTTGCTCGGTCAGTTGCCACTGTCATTAGCAGTACGAGAAAATGCAGATCAAGGTCTTAGCCAAGTTATTGAAAATTCTACTGGTCAGATAGCACAACAATACCTTAAGATAGCTCGTAATTTAGCGGGGCAGTTATTTTTAACCAAAGATAAGCGTAGCCCTGATACACCAGATATTTTAATAAAAGAAGTGTAACTCATGAGATTGTGCGATAAAGATATAGAACAACATATCGAACAAGAAAAAATTATTATTACGCCTAGACCTGACTCAACGATGATTTCAGGTGTGAGTGTCGATATTCGTTTGGGCAATGAATTTAGAGTTTTTAAAGATCATACTGTACCTTACATAGATTTAAGCGGTCCTAAGGCAGATGTGCAGAAGGCGATGGCGTCAGTCATGAGCGAGGAAATTGTGATTGCCGATGGCGATGCATTTTTCTTACATCCTGGTGAACTTGCTTTAGCAGTTACATATGAATCGGTCACTTTGCCAGACGACATCGTTGGTTGGTTAGATGGTCGCTCTTCTTTAGCGCGATTAGGCTTAATGGTACATGTCACTGCACATCGAATTGATCCCGGCTGGTCAGGTCAAATCGTTTTAGAGTTTTATAACAGTGGTAAGCTTCCATTAGCACTGCGTCCTAAGATGAAAATTGCTGCATTGAACTTTGAAACCATGTCTGGAAGTGCTGATAAGCCTTATAACAAGCGTGACGACGCGAAATATAAAGGTCAAATGGGTGCGGTTGCTAGTCGTATTAGTGAAGACGATACCAGCAAATAGTGATTATTAGGGCTTAACCAGTTTAAGTGGCAAACTACTTTGCTTCTGACTGGTTTGCTCTAGGCACATATCAACCGCAGCGATAAGTTTAGCTTTGTCATGGTGATGTGGTACATCATCGCAAGTAAGATCATGTACAATAACATTCGCTAACTCAGACGTTGCGTTTTCATCTTGAGTGATTACCGTATCAATTAAATGATGATTGGTATTCTCTTTAATCCACACAAGTTTTTCATCTAAGGTTAAAGCCGCTGCAGGGCTTCTTTCTTTTACGACATTATCTAAAAAGATGCAATGGGCTTTACTTTGCTCAATGGCTTTGCTGATATCTCTTACTAATAAGGGAGGTACTACACTCGTTAAGAAGCTACCAGGGCCGAGAATGATGATGTCAGCCTTTAATAGGGCATCAATACATTGCGCTGGTGTTTTGACTAGAGGAGCCAGTAATAAGCTTTTTGGCATAATAGGCATGTCATCAACAGACAACTCACCAACCCGACATCGACCTTCCGGATAGAATGCCATCAAATCAGTAGGGGCCTCAGACATAGGTAAAACCTGTGTTTTTACCTGAAGAATATTGCGAACGAGCTCAATAGACTCTATCGGCCTCGAGTGAATTTGACCTAGACCATATAAGATAAGGTTGCCAAGGTTATGGCCGCCAAGTTCATCCTCACCGTCAAACCGAAAATTAAATAACTGACTACCAACAGATTGATCATTAACTAATTGGGTTAGACAGTTCCTAAGGTCACCCCACGCAATTGAACTGCTTCGCTTTCTTAGCCGACCCGTCGAACCACCATTATCTGTTGTGGTAACGATACCTGTTAGTTGATCACCTAAAAAGGATAGCGTAGACAACGTTCTGCCTAAACCATGACCACCACCAATAGCGACTACGTTTGCGTTTTTTAATTGCATGAAATAAAAATGTCATAAATTTATTCCTTAACAATACCGTTAAAGGCAATAAAAATAAAGTGTTGTGGGTGATAGGGGCTGTCAAATTGCTACTTTGGTTAGTTAAAGCACACTTTACTTGGTATAACGGTTGTCATTTATAAACAAAAAATGACAAAAGCGTAGGGCGTTTGTAACGATTTAAACTATTGAAAAATGATACAAACCAACAAAAAATGAGCGAATTGATTGTTTGGTAATCACTTAGGCAAGTTATTTGTAAAAAATGCTAATTTATTTGAATTAATGGTTGACAGTTTACTAGGTGGTGCTTAGAATTCGCCTCGCTTTCAACAAGTACTAGGTCACTTGTTAGCAGCTTCAGTGGGGCTATAGCTCAGCTGGGAGAGCGCTTCGCTGGCAGCGAAGAGGTCTGCGGTTCGATCCCGCATAGCTCCACCACTTTAGTTTTAGTCTATAGAAGTCGCGTGAAAGCAAATGGATAACAACGTCTAGGTCCTGTTGTTATTTATGTTGCGTCCCTATCGTCTAGAGGCCTAGGACACCGCCCTTTCACGGCGGTAACAGGGGTTCGAATCCCCTTAGGGATGCCAATATTTCTTGAAATAAGAAAGGCATTGTAAGTAAGTACATTTATAATCAATAGCCAGATAGAACAAATTTATTTGTTGTGTCCCTATCGTCTAGAGGCCTAGGACACCGCCCTTTCACGGCGGTAACAGGGGTTCGAATCCCCTTAGGGATGCCAATTTCTTATTTCAAAAAGTTTATGCAAGTAGCATCTTAGCGTCCCTATCGTCTAGAGGCCTAGGACACCGCCCTTTCACGGCGGTAACAGGGGTTCGAATCCCCTTAGGGATGCCACTTTTGCAGTTATTGGATTTGTGCATTAGCACACTTAGTGTCCCTATCGTCTAGAGGCCTAGGACACCGCCCTTTCACGGCGGTAACAGGGGTTCGAATCCCCTTAGGGATGCCAATTTCCAATAACAAATATACATCGTAATGTAACTTTCAATAGGCCGAAAGTGCATTGTTAAGCGATGTAGGCTGCGAAGCTTGATGTCCCTATCGTCTAGAGGCCTAGGACACCGCCCTTTCACGGCGGTAACAGGGGTTCGAATCCCCTTAGGGATGCCACTTTTAGAAAAACCGACGTCAGTCGGTTTTTTTATGCCTGAAATTTACCATCATGTCTTGTTAACAAATTAGCCAACAGCTTTACACATTCCTAACAGTATTAAAATTAGGAGTCCATATAATGTTCCTTAGGATTTTATGAACACGATCTGATGATCTAATAAGAGGACAATATGGAACTGTATTTAGCTCGACAGGCGATACTAGGTCGAAGGAAAAATTTAGTCGCTTACGAGTTGTTCTTTCGTGACGGCCCAGAAAACTTTTTTCCCAATATTGATGCTCATGAAGCAACATCAAAACTTATTAGTCGAACGCATTTTAATAAAGGTATTAGTGAGGTTAGCGGTGGAAAACTGGCATTAATTAATTTTTCTGAAGAGAGTTTACTAAAGCGTTTACCTCTATTGCTACCAAAACATGAAATTGTCATCGAGATCCTTGAAGATGTCACCCCCTCAGATGAGGTTTATCAAGCTTGCGTTGAAATGTATCGCCAAGGTTATACCTTTGCGCTTGATGACTTTGTCTATAGGCGTGAATGGCGAAGATTCCTTCAGTTAGTCGAAGTGATTAAGTTCGATTTAATGCATACGCCTTTAGATAAAATTGAACCTTTAATCATTCAACTTAAAGAAAAAACCAACATAAAATTACTTGCTGAAAAAGTTGAAACTCAAGAAGAGTATCAGCAAGCAATGGATATGGGGTTTCACTTCTTTCAAGGCTACTATTTTACTAAGCCAGAAATGAAATCGGTTCATAAAAATGACACAAATGAACACTTGCTGTTGTTGTTTCAAGAGTCTATCGCAACAGAGCTTAATCATCGTAAAATACAAAATTTACTTGAGCAAGACAGTGCGCTTGCTTATCGATTGTTGTGCTTTGTAAACTCAGGTAGATTTCCGTTAAAGACACGCATCTCCTGCATTAAAGAGGCAATGACCTATCTTGGTGATTCACAACTTCGTCACTTGCTAAACTTGTTTGTTACCACGTTTCTCGTTCAAACCAAGACACCATAATTAACTAAAATGTGTGTAATTCGAGCTAAATATTGTGAGCTTTTTTGCAAAAAATGTCGCCTCATCAAGCAGAATCTGGCTTTTTAGTCGGCATGTATTGATTGCTCGATGCAATTATGGAAACTCCGATGACTAAAGTACTGGAGCGCTTACCTATGTCATCTGATATTGAAGATGTTGTCTTAGATGAAGATGATAAAAATCAGTCACCTAATGCCTTAGCGTTGCGTTCAATTAAGTTTTTAGAGCAGGGCAGTTGGCACTTCACGGAACTAGAGGCACAAAATATGCGCCTCAATGCTAACTTGCTCAACCCCGCTTACCAAGATGCTATAAAGTGGTCTGAGAATTACGACGGCATTTAACTTGCCGTATTTGGGATGTTGGTCTCGATGACTTGCTTCATATTGTCTGCAATAATTGCTTGTGCCTTTTTATTTGGATGAATCCCGTCGTTTTGCATTAATTCAGGATTAATAGCGACTTCTGTCATGAAAAAAGGTAATAAAGTGATCTTTGATTCCTTTGCCACCGTAGCAAAAACATCTGTAAACATTTTGCTATAACGTGGTCCGTAATTTGGTGGTATCTGTATTTCCATCAAGTAAACGGTAATGTTTTCTTGTTTTGCCATGTCGATTATTTGTAAGAGATTATGTTTAATTGTTGCAGGTGGGAAACCTCTTAAACCGTCGTTTCCGCCTAATTCAATAATTAAATAATCGAACTTCTCTTTCGACAAAATCCCAGGAAATCGAGACAGGCCGCCACCTGTCGTCTCACCACTTATGCTAGCATTAACAATATTATAACCTTTGTTTTCAGCTTCAAATGTTTGATTTAACAAATGCACCCAACCTTCATTTTGTTGCATTCCGTAGCTTGCACTTAAGCTATCACCTAGCAATAAAATAGACGTTGATGCCTGTGTATGTGAAGATAGTAAACACAGAAGTAAGAAATTAATTACAAGAAAAGCTTTTTTAATCATGAAGATAGATCCTAATAAAATTTTAGATGTTCGCCAGCTTAATAAATCGGTGAATTTAAGCAGTAAAACCATTGATATTCTGCAAAATGTTTCACTAGAAGTAAATGCAGGTGAAACTATTGCGATTGTTGGCTCTTCTGGCTCAGGAAAAACTACGTTACTGTCAATTATTGCTGGTCTCGATATTCCTACCAGTGGCGAAGTCTACCTCAAAGGTCAAGCTTTACATGTAGCAGATGAAGAAGCAAGGGCTGCGATCAGAGGGCAATATGTTGGCTTTATATTCCAACAGTTTTTGTTGATCCCCAGCCTTACTGCAAAAGAAAACATCATGTTGCCTGCAGAGTTAGCCAATATGGATAATGCAGAAGTATTAGCACAGGAACTATTGACGAAGGTTGGGCTATCAGAGCGTGGTGATCATTTCCCTTCACAGTTATCCGGTGGTGAGCAACAACGTGTTGCTATTGCGCGCGCCTTTATTACCCAACCTGATATATTATTTGCTGATGAACCTACGGGAAACCTTGATAATACAACGGGTGCACAAATTGAAAACCTATTGTTTGAACTCCATCAACAGGCAGGTACAACCCTTGTCGTGGTGACTCATGACCCAAAATTAGCAGAACGTTGCCAGCGACAGGTAGTGATGAATAATGGTCATTTAGAAGAACAACCAGCGCCGCTCGTAGAGGTTGTTTAAGCATGAAAAATTGGTTTAAACATTCTTTATCGTTATTAAAACATGAATTAAAGCGCGGTGAATTAACGATTGTTGCGCTAGCTATTATTTTAGCGGTGTCAGCAGTTTTTTCGTTAACTGGCTTTTCTAATCATATTAAAAATGCATTGGTTAATGAAAGTACCGCGTTTATTGCTGCTGACAGAGTATGGGCCACTTCAAGGCCCTTATCTGAAAACGTCAAAGCTAAAGCCGATGAGCTCAATGTTAATAGTGCTACACAGGTCTTTATGACATCGATGGTGTTCTCTGAAGAACGTATGGTGTTAGCGTCCTTAACAGCGGTCACTGATTTATATCCGTTAAGGGGTGATCTACTTGTTGAGCAAGAAGGCGTTGAAAGTGCCGTAAATGCACCTGATATTAATCGAGTATGGGTACAACAGGGTATTCTATCGAAACTTGATGTTAACGAAGGCGACTCTATTGAAATAGGTAATAAAAGCTTTGTTATTCAAGGGGTTATAAATCAAATACCAGACGCTTCCTTTAGTGTGTTTACCTCAGGTCCAACTATTATCCTTCATTTCGATGATTTGCAAGAAACGGGGTTGATCCAGCCAGGGTCACGGATCTGGTATGAGTATTTATATGCGGGTGAGCCTAGTGATATTAAAGACTTTGAAGAATGGGTAAAACCGCAAGTTAATGAAAGCCAGCGTTGGTACGATATTAAAGATAGCCAGTCTTCATTAGCAAATGCCTTAAACCGTGCTGAAAAATATTTATCATTAGCTAGTATGTTGGGCATTGTGTTGGCTGCTGTTGCAGTAGCTGTAGCAGGGCGTAGATATGCACAACGCCAACAAAGTGTTGTCGCTATTTTCAAAGCGATGGGTACCAGCAAACAATACGTTCGTAAGGTCTATTTACTTCACTGGAGTTTATTAAGTGCGGTGAGTATCATTGCCGGCTTGCTTGTCGGTGTTCTATTGTTGGCTATTGGCTTAAACAGCGTAAAAGATCAGCTACAAATACAAGGTCAATTAATCGAGCTGTATCCATTGCTTGTCGCAAGCTTTACTGGTGTGATATGCGCCTGTGCCTTTGCTATTGTGCCGCTTAAGGAGCTTATTAATACATCTCCTTTAAGTATTCTTCGTGGCTTTAACAACAAAGCACTACCTTGGTATGCTCACATACCAGCAATTTCTGCATTGTTTTTATTGATTTGGTTATTTAGTAAAAACTTACCGCTTTCACTTGCATTGGTTGTCGGTGGCTTGCTCGTATCTGGCGTGATTATGCTGACCGCAAAGCTGATTTTAATGTTAAGTCGTCGTGCAGGTGCAAAAGCTGGCAAGTCGTGGCATTTAGCACTCGCTAATTTGAAACGTCGAGCTAATGAAAATGCTGTTCAGCTTATTAGTTTTACAATAGCGATAGAATTGTTACTGCTGATTTTTGTTATGAAGGGGGCGATCATTGATGAGTGGCAACGTCAACTACCAGCAGATACCGCTAACCGATTTTTAGTCAATATTGCGCATGATAAAGTGGATGAAGTTGAAGCTTTTATTGAGCAACATAATATTGTATCGAGTGGCTTATACCCAGTGGTAAGGGGCCGTTTAACCGCTATCAATGACGTTAAAACGATTCGTCGAGCAACTAAAGAAGACGAAACAAAAGATGATACAGCGCGTCGTGGTGTTGGGCGTGAGTTAAATTTAACATGGCGTAATGACTTACCAAGTGAAAACAAAATCCTTGATGGCAGTTGGTGGCAGCAAGACTCACAATCAGCACAGGTTTCTATCGAGCAAAAGCTAGCAGAGCGCCTTGAGGTGAGCATTGGCGATAGTTTGAGCTTTCAAATTGGTAGTGACGTGGTTGAGGTGCCAATTACCAGTATTAGAGAGGTTAACTGGAATTCATTGCAGCCAAACTTTTATATGATTTTCAATCCTAAGGTGTTGTCTGACTTTCCAGCGAGTTACATCAACTCTATGTATATCACCGAAGAAAACAAACCTAAATTGCAGGAGTTTTTAACGGATTATCCAACCGTATCGATGATCGATGTTGAAGCGATCATTAATCAGCTGCGTACCGTTATCTCGCAAGTTTCGTTGGCGATAGAGTTTGTTCTGATATTAGTTGTACTTGCGGGTTCACTGGTTTTAGTTGCCCAAGTTCAAGCCAGTATGGAAGAGCGAGAACGAGAACTTGCTATTTTAAAAACACTTGGCGCAAAAAGTAAGATGTTGAATTTAAGTGTGCTTTATGAGTTTGTTGCGCTTGGCGCTGTAGCTGGTTTAATGGCAAGTATTGCAATGGAGATCGCGGTTTATATCTTGCAGACAAGAGTATTCGATATGACGCCTAGTTTGCATTTATCTTATTGGCTAATAGGGATTGTATCAGGTGCACTGTTTGTAGGTATCGTAGGCTTTTTATCCTGCTCACGACTGCTTAAACTTTCGAGTGTTACCTTAATTAGGAGAACCATGTAGATTTTTTGTAAATCATCTATGATATGCTTTGAAGTATTGCGAATTAAGATGATGAATTAAATGATAAAAAAGATCTTGGAAGAGTCTCCAATTACACAAAGTAAGCAAAGCATCATTCGAACCTTCGTGTTCATTGCTGCTTTGTTTATTATTATCGCCGGCTTGAAAGCGTCAACAAATCTGATTTTGCCGTTTTTAATGTCGACGTTTATCACTATTATGTGTAACCCGTTGGTTAAAAAAGCCGACAGTTACAATATTCCTAAATGGATATCTGTAAGTACGGTGATAATGATGTTTGTCACCCTTGTTATGGTACTTGCTGGTTTAGTTGGTAGTTCTCTTAATGAACTAACCGCATTACTCCCAGAGTACAAAGAGCAATTGAATGAAAAGTTTACTTGGCTTGTTAGTAGACTCAACGATTTGAATATTCAATTGTCGTCAGATTTAGTGTTGGAATACTTTGATCCAAGCGCAGCAATGGATCTGGCAACGAATATGTTCTCAAGCCTCAGTGGGGCAATGGCCAATTTATTTCTGATTATACTAACCGTTGTCTTTATGCTGTTTGAGGCATCAGGCTTACCTCGTAAAATTCACTTGGCGTTAGACGATCCAGAAATGCGGCTTAATCAAATCGAAAAGTTTATCTCATCAGTGAATAGTTATATTGCAATCAAAGCGGCTGTAAGTGTGCTAACAGGTGTATTGGTGAGTATTATGCTGTGGGCATTCGGCTTAGATTTTTATTTGTTGTGGGGTGTTCTGGCGTTCTTACTTAACTTTATTCCTAACATCGGTTCAATGTTAGCCGCAATTCCTACGGTATTACTTGCGTTAATTCAGCTTAATCCGATAAGTGCAGGGTTAATTGGTTTAGGTTATGTACTGATTAACACCGTTATGGGGAATATTATCGAGCCAAGGTATTTAGGCAAAGGACTGGGTTTATCGACGCTGGTTGTTTTTCTTTCGTTAATCTTTTGGGGATGGTTGTTTGGTACCGTGGGTATGCTTTTATCGGTGCCGCTCACCATGATTATTAAGATTGGTTTAGAAAACTCAGAAGAAGGCCGTTGGTTTGCGGTAATGTTATCTTCTGATGATAAATCTTAACAACAGCTAACTTACCAAAAAGCAGTGCCCAATATATTGATTATTGGTCACTGCAAACTTTACTTCTCATCATTAAATCAGGTAATCACATTAATTAACGTGATATTTCGTCAAGCTCTTTAATTCTTGCTTTGGTCATGGTGATGAAACATTTCTTATAAGCAGCCCCAGCGCCAGAACCTGGAGAAAGCGCTAAGTAATAGAACTTACAATTATTCTCACGATAAGTAATAAAATTCTTTTGTGAACGCTTAAACATGTTCAATGTGCCACTGCGCCCGGTCACACTTGTTAAATCTTCTAACTCAAATGTTTTGTTATTAACCCAAGCCGTTAACTCACGCTCTGCTAGGTTTTTCACCGTATCAAGGCACTGAGAAAATTCAACATTATTGGTAAATTTCTTCTCGCATTGTTCAATGGTTCGCGCAGTTTTCGCTTCACTTGGTAAAGCGACTAATGTGACACCCAATAAGTTGATATATATAATTTTCTTTAACATCATAGGTTATACAGGCAGTACTTTTTTAAATGGTTTTACAATAACTTTAGCATAGACACCAGCATCTATGTATGGATCGGCATCAGCCCATGACTGTGCATTAGCCAGTGACTCAAATTTAGCGATTATCGTCGAACCGCTAAAGCCTGCCGGTCCTTCTTCTCCATCACTTATCGGGCAAGGGCCTGCGACAAGTAATCGATCCTCTGCATCAAGATCAGCTAATCGAGCTAAATGCTTGTCACGCACTTGCAAGCGCAAAGGTAGGCTGTTCTCAACGTCGTGGCTAAAAATTACGTAGTATTTCATGGGTCACTTCTCCACTTGTTCTGATTCTTTTGGTGCATTCGCGTCGTTTTCTTCTGGTAGGTGTTTATATAATGAGAACACCGTACCTATTGCGAAGACAAACGTTAATCCAGTTAAACCAAACACCTTAAAATTAACCCAAGTTTCTTGTGAAAAATTAAAGGCGATATACCAGTTCAATACCGCACATAAGGTGAAAAATGAAGCCCAAGCCCAAGTTAGCTTAATCCAAATTGCGTCAGGTAAATCAACGGCTTCGCCGAGAAAGGTTTTAAGAATGATTTTGTTAAAAAAATAATGGCCAGCAAGCAATGCAGCAGCAAAAAATAGGTTAATAATCGTTACTTTCCACTTTATAAAACTGTCGTCTTGAAGGAAAATTGTCAGGCCACCGAAACTTAAAATTAAAATAAAAAAGACGATGGTTTGTTTAGGAATAGGCTTTTTCTTGATGATATAAAAGAGAATTTGAAGTGCTGAAGCGACAATTAGTGCTCCAGTTGCCCAGTAGATTCCTTCAAGTTTGTAAACAATAAGAAAAACAATTAAAGGAATATATTCCAGTAAAACGTGCATAGCTAGTACCTAAAGATAGTTGAAACAACATTTTAGCTAATCGCTTGTTTAAATAACACCTTTGTTTTTATATCAAAATTTTGGGGCTAAACACTAAACTTCATTAATTTTTAAGGTGTTGATTTTACAGTTTTATTTTATCTCTTCAAAATTTGTTACGTTTAGGTCAGCTCATAAGTAATGAAATAACCCTGTGATTTTTCGGCAGGTTTTATATTCTGAAAACTATTTAAGGAGCGACAAATTGATTTAAAGGGATCTTATGTTAGACAATACATGGCTTCTACCCAATGAATGTGGTCAATGATGGTAAAGTCAAACCCTATATATGGCTGTATTCTGGTTTAAAACCTCAACTATTCTCTGTTAGAAAGTGGTATTGTTTTGAAGAAAAAAAATACTATACTTAGCTGGAAATATTAACGTATTTTTAACTTGAGACGTTTTTTAATTGCTATTGCTTGGGTTGTGATGATTGTTGTGTCTTTTGCGTCTTGTCGAAGTGATATTGATTTTAAAATAGAAGCGCAGCCTGCGGGCGAAGGGTTTAGTGCCTCTTTTTACGAAAGCTGGCAAGCAATTGATTCTAAGCACGGTGTATCAAATCAGCTTACAAGAAAGTTGTAAACCTAGGGTTATACCACCAACGGAAGGCACAGAGGTTAGGGGTTCGGTAATTATGCTCCACCGGCTTACTGCGTGCAATCAGCAATATTTTGATTGGGCAGAGTTACTGGCCAACTCCGGCTATTATGTCATACTGCCGGCGCTACCTTTTCACGGTTTGGCTGTGAACTCACAAGTTCAAATCAAAGAAGGTGCTTTACTAAGCAAAGACTCTGCAACATACGAAGAGTTTTCAAATGATATCGTGCGAATTGCACAAAATGCCCTGGGCCAAATAAAGTCATTATCGGGTTAAGTGTTGATGCTACCCAATTGAGTTTACTCTTCAAGTGCATTAAACAACTAAGCTCCTTAGATAGAACATCGAATTTTTCTAGTAGTTACGAGCAAATCGTAGACAAAAATGTTTTAAACGTTAGCACTCGCAAAGTCATCCTTTCAACGGTTAGATGTGTTAATTGTTGATGTACATATGCCAGGTTGTCCATGCGAAGACGTTGTTACACTTCTTCAAGAAAAGTTTCCAAATACCATGGTGTTATCAATAAGCGGATATGTGGAAAAAGAGAAAATCAATTGGGGATACCCTGTACTTAGAAAGCCATTTAGCTTTTCGGAGCTAAAACGGTTTATTGTAAAACATATTAAGTAAAGGTATCTCTAATTAAATATTAGCTGTGAACAGGCTTAGTCTATGGTTAAGCGAATGTTGCTAGTGGGTTGGCAACAGCAGGCTAACACTTCACCATCACCAACAAATGCAAGTGGTTCACCTTGAGGGTAGTTTACTTGGCCCTCATCAAGCGTTACACGACAAGCACCGCAGAATCCATCTCGGCAATGGAAGTGAACTTCTACATCCGCAGATTCTAAGCAATTTAGGATTGAACCATGTGATTCTAAGTAGGTGACAGAAATGTCACCTACCGAAATAGTGCAACCGTGTGCTTTGCCTACAGAGTTAGACATGGCGAGAAACGATTCGATTTATTTGACTATAAGTCAAAACCATCAAAGTCATCTGAACTTACTTCTGAATCTACTTGACCAACAAGGTAGCTAGAAATTTCACTTTCTTGAGGCGCAACCTGCACGTTATCACTAACTAGGTAAGCGTTCATCCAAGGTAATGGGTTACTTTTAACCTCAAACGGTGCATCAAAGCCAATAGCAACCATACGTTGGTTACTAATGTACTCAATGTATTGATTTAGAATTTCAGCGTTCAAACCAATCATTGAACCATCTTTAAATAGGTACTGTGCCCATTCTTTTTCTTGTTCAACAACGTCTAAGAAAATTTGCTTGCCTTGTTCCGCAAATTGCTCTGAAATTTCCTGCATTTCTGGATCATCTTTACCAGTAGCCCAGTTATTCAAAATGTGCTGTGTGCCTGTTAAATGCAATGCTTCATCACGAGCAATTAATTTGATGATTTTAGCGTTACCTTCTAGCAATTCTCGCTCGGCAAAAGCGAATGAACACGCAAAGCTGACATAAAAACGTATTGCTTCTAATGCATTTACTGAACAAATGGCCAGGTATAAACGTTCTTTTAGTTTGCGTAAATTAACTTCAATTGATTTACCATTAATCTCATAAGTACCTTCGCCTTGAGATTGTAATAATTGCGTCGTTAAAATCACATCGTCAAAGTATTTAGCAATGCTTGAGGCACGTTTCAAAATTGCCGGGTTAACAACAATATCATCAAATACTTCACTTGGATCCGTGAAGAGGTTGCGCAGAATGTGTGTATATGAGCGAGAGTGAATGGTTTCACTAAATGCCCATGTCTCAATCCAAGTTTCAACTTCTGGTAATGAAACAATTGGCAATAACACGGCATTTACTGAACGTGCCGCCATAGAATCTAAAAGCGTTTGATACTTTAGATTAGAAATAAAAATATGTCTTTCTGATGGTGTTAAAGATTGCCAGTCAGCTCTGTCTTTTGAAACGTCAACTTCTTCAGGACGCCAAAAAAATGATAACTGCTTTTCAATCAGTTTCTCAAAAGCCATAAAGCGTTGTTGGTCGTATCGAGATACGTTAACGCTGTTACCTAAAAACATAGGTTCAAGTAGGGCGTTATTTGGCTCTTGGTTAAACGTAGTGTATGCCATCATTTACTCCGGAAAAATTTACTTGGCGATTATTATTATTTTTTAAGCGAAATAGGGTGCTTCGACTTAAAACCGTAGCAATTAACATTACTACGGTTTTAACAGGTTATTAGATCTTACAAGCGCCGCCTTCACAGCCTTCATCTTCTTCCATTTGGCCGTCAGCTGCACCGTCGCGGGTGTTGTGGTAATACAAGGTTTTTACACCTAATTTATAAGCTTTTAGCAAGTCTTGAATGATTTGCTTAACAGGTACTTTACCACCTTCATATTTAGCTGGGTCGTAGTTTGTATTTGCTGAAATAGTTTGGTCAACAAATTTTTGCATGATACCAACAAGTTCTAAATAACCATCATTCGATGGGATATTCCATAACAGCTCATAATTATGCTTGAGCTTTTTGTATTCTGGAACAACTTGCTTTAATACGCCGTCTTTACTCGCTTTGATAGAAATTAAACCACGTGGTGGCTCAATACCATTTGTTGCGTTTGAGATTTGCGAAGACGTTTCAGAAGGCATTAATGCTGATACTGTTGAGTTACGAACACCATGCTCTTGAATGCTAGCACGTAAACCTTCCCAATCTAAGTGAAGAGGTTCTTCAGTAATTTTATCAACTTCTTTCTTGTATGTGTCAATTGGTAAAATACCTTGGCTTAACTTTGTTTCATCAAATTTAGGGCAAGCACCAAGCTCTTTAGCTAAGTTATTTGACGCTTTAAGCAAGTAATATTGAATTGCTTCAAACGTTCTATGTGTTAAGTTGTTCGCGCTACCATTTGAATAGAAAACGCCATTTTTAGCCAAGTAGTAAGCGTAGTTGATCACACCTATACCTAATGTTCTTCGACCCATTGTTGCGTTATGCGCAGCAGGAACAGGATAATCTTGGTAATCAAGTAGACTGTCTAATGCTCTAATTGCTAAATCAGCTAAACCTTCTAACTCGTCAAGAGATTCAATTGCACCCAAGTTAAACGCAGATAACGTACAAAGCGCAATTTCACCTTCTGGATCACTGACTTCGTTTAATGGCTTAGTAGGTAATGCTATCTCTAAACATAAGTTAGATTGACGAATAGGTGCCTTTTCTGCAATGAAAGGGCTATGCGTATTACAGTGGTCAACGTTTTGTAGATAGATACGACCTGTACTTGCGCGCTCTTGAGCGAACAAACTAAAGATTTCGATAGCTTTTATACGCTTTTTACGAATTGACTCGTCTTGTTCATATTTAACATAAAGCGCTTCAAACTTATCTTGGTCTTCGAAAAATGCATCATATAAGCCAGGCACATCGCTTGGGCTGAATAATGTAATAGACTCGCCTTTGATTAAGCGCTGATACATTAATTTGTTAAATTGCACACCGTAATCTAAGTGACGTACGCGGTTTTCTTCAACACCACGGTTATTCTTAAGTACAAGTAGACTTTCAACTTCAAGATGCCAAAGTGGATAGAATAGGGTAGCAGCGCCACCACGAACACCACCTTGTGAACAGCTTTTTACTGCTGTCTGGAAATGTTTGTAAAATGGAATACAACCAGTGTGAAAAGCTTCACCATCTCTAATTGCACTACCTAAAGCACGAATACGACCTGCGTTGATACCAATACCAGCTCGTTGAGAAACATATTTCACGATTGAACTAGAAGTAGCATTAATTGAGTCTAAGCTATCGCCACATTCAATTAACACACATGATGAGAACTGACGCGTAGGCGTTCTTACGCCAGCCATAATTGGCGTAGGTAACGAAATTTTGAACGTAGAAATAGCATCGTAAAAGCCTTTTACATAGTCAAGGCGAACGTCTTTTTCATACTTGGCAAATAAACAAGCCGCAACGAGTAAGTAAAGGAACTGAGCACTCTCATAAATTTCACCCGTTACACGGTTTTGAACCAGGTACTTACCTTCTAATTGCTTTACCGCAGCGTAACTAAAGTTTAAATCGCGTGAATGGTCTATAAAGCCTTCCATTGCTTCAAATTCTTCTTTTGAATAATCTTCTGTTAGGTGTTTATCGTATTTACCAAGCTCTACCATGTTTAATACGTGTTCGTATAATTTAGGCGGCTCAAATTTACCATAGGCTTTCTTACGTAAATGGAAAATCGCTAAACGGGCAGCTAAATACTGATAGTCTGGAGATTCTTCAGAAATTAAATCAGCAGCTGATTTAATAATCGTTTCATGAATATCTTCAGTCTTTATACCATCGTAAAACTGGATGTGAGATTTTAATTCTACTTGTGATACAGATACATCTTCTAGGTTTTCTGCAGCCCAAGCGATTACTTTGTGAATTTTTTCAAGATCTATGGCTTCTTTTTCGCCATTGCGTTTCGTTACGAAGAGGTTGCTATTCATGAAAGTCCTGTAAATCTTTTTTATTGTTGTTCTATTAAAGATTGCTAACTAGAAATCTACATAGTGTGGTTGGATATTTCTTAAACACAATATATAGGGCTTATTCAAATTATTATCACAAGATAATGGGGTTTGGTTAGCTTTGCAAGGGTAAAAAGATGACAATTTTTCACCTGTAAATGCAACTGGTCTTTCATGTTAGTAGTGACTAACTTAGCAAAAGCTTTCTTACGAGTAATTGTAAAAACGCAATGTTTATTTTTTTTATTTTACCAAGTTATAATTATTTAAATTACTTTAGCCTAACCGTTATGTGATTTTGTAATAAGAAAAATAAAATCCTTAAAAAAACAAACGATTAAACTTATTGTTTAGAGTTTGTTCGATCTGCGTTAAAAATAAACTGATGTAAATCTGTTGTCGATTTTGCCAAATAATCAGCCGACCAACTATCGCAATCTTTTAAGTCTTGAATGTAACCCCATCCGGCAATCACTGTTGTCATGTTTGCTCTGTTACCAGCTTCAATATCGCGCGGTGCATCACCAACGTATAAACAACGCTCTGGGCGAACGTTTAGTTCATTGCAGCAATAAAACATCGGCATTGGATCGGGTTTACGTTTAGTTAAGGAATCACCACCAATTGTTATTGCACTATAATCGAGAGCTTTATAATGAGGCGTTAAAATGTTTGTTAAACCAATGGGTTTATTCGTAATGATACCCCATGGGATATTAGCGTCTTGCAACGCTTGTAGCGTATCGGTTAAACCATCATATATAGTGGTGTACTTCGCAATATTATCTTCATAATAGGCAAGGAACTCTTGCCTCAGCACTTCATAGTCATAAGATGCTAATACGTCACCAAAGCCTAACGTTAGCAGGCCAAGAGCACCATCAGAGGCGATAGGACGATATATCTCTGGAGATATAAGCGGTAGCTCATATTTTCCTAGCATATAGTTTAACGCTGCGCCTAAGTCATCTGCGGTATCTAATATCGTGCCGTCTAAGTCAAATAGTACGGCATCATAGGTTGTGTTGTGACTCATCGTTTTTGGCAACATAAAATGTAATTTACATCTAGACCAGGTGCTAACTTATGGTTTTCTGTAATAGGGTTGTAATGAATGCCGGTGGCATCGATACATTTTAAACCATGCTTTTCAGCCCAAGCGATTAGGGTTGATGGACGGATGAAATTTTCATGGTGATGTGTGCCATCGGGAACAAGCTTAAGCAGTTTCTCTGCTGCGACAATAGCCAACAAATAACTCTTAATTGTTTTATTTAGTGTCGAGAAAAACACATAGCCGCCAGGCTTAACCATATCTGCACACGCTTTAATGATTGATTCTGGATCAGGCACATGTTCGAGCATTTCCATACAGGTCACAATATCGAAGGTCGCAGGTGCTTGTTGCGCTTTTGCTTCAGCGGTAATCTTTTGGTATTCAACTTGAGTCTTTGACTCTAATGCATGAAGTTTTGCTACATTCAATGGTTCTTCACCCATGTCGATACCCGTAACATTAGCACCTAATTTAGCAAGGCTCTCTGCTAAGATTCCACCACCACAACCAACATCGATAGTTACTTTCTCGAACAGCTCTCCAACGTGCTGAATAATAAATTGACGGCGTAGCGGGTTAATTTGGTGGAGTGGTTTAAAGTTACCTTCAAGATCCCACCATTCATGAGCAACTTCTTCAAATTTAGCAATTTCAGCTAAATCAACATTTACTTCTTTGGACATTATTTTTGGCTTATTTCATTATTATTAGGTAGATTCTAAACCAAAGATGTTTGCTCGCCTAGATAAGGGCAAATAAAAATAATAATAAAAAAGAAAAGAAGTACGCATGTCAAAAAATCATTTTAACCGTGTTATTGGTCGTTTTGGTGTTGCCGCTTTAGCAATTAATGGGCTAATCGGCGCGGGTATTTTTGCCTTGCCAGCCGCAGCAGCGGATATCGCAGGTTTATTTAGCCCATGGATGTTTGTGCTATGTAGTTTGCTGATGGCGACAATAATTATCTGTTTTGCACAATTGTCAACTGGCTTTGATGACAACGGTGGTCCTGTCGCTTATACCGAAAAAGCCTTTGGTCACCAGGTGGCTTTTCAAACGACTTGGCTATTATATGTTGGTCGCCTTACCGCACTAGCGGCAAATACTAATGCTTTGTTGTTTTATCTTTCACAGTTTATACCCGTTATTTCAGAGCCAATTTATAAGCAATTAGTGATGATCATTATTTTGTGTTTGCTTGGCCGAGTTAACATTGTCAGTGCTTTACGAGCAATGCGGTTTATTCAGGCGATTACCTTGCTCAAACTAATACCACTATTAATTTTTATTGTTTTTGGCTTTTCCTATTTAACGAATGATATTTTTTTCATCGAGAACGTTAATGATGTAAAAGATTTTGATGGTGCTTTGTTATTGCTGATCTACGCATATATTGGTTTTGAAGGTGCTGTTGTTCCTGCTGGAGAAACTAAAAACCCGAAACAAAAGATTGCAATTGCGCTTATCGGAACATTGCTCGCTACTAGTGTCATATACTTTTTTATTCAATGGACAAGTATAAGTGTATTGCCTGAATTAAGTGCAACGAATACGCCAATGTCAGATGTTGCTCAAGTAACCATGGGAGAGGTTGGTGTCTTGCTAATGACCTTATCTGCGGTTTTTTCTATTTCAGGAAACCTCACCGTAGTTATCTTTACTGCTTCTCGAATGACACAATCTTTAGCAAGCCTTGGGCAATTGCCTAAATGGTTTACTAAAACTCATGAACAACATCAAAGCCCGATAAACTCTACATACTTTTTGGTAATTGTCGCTGGCTTGTTAGCGATCACCGGTAGCTTTGTTTGGTTGGCCATTATTAGTAGCCTAGCTCGATTAATCGGCTTTATGATTTCAATTGGCGCGTTAATTAAACTCAAGAAAGAATATCAAGAGCAAGGTTTGTGGTTCCTGCCATTTGGTAGTGCAATTCCGTTACTATCTATGTTGATCTGTCTATGGTTGGCAACACAGGCAAGTATTAATAGTTGGCTGATGACACTGTTATTTATGGTATTTGGTTATGCTTTATTTCAGTGGAACAAAAGAGTAAAGTAATGGTCGGACGTGTTACTAGAACAAAAAGATCATTAAAATAATAAAGTAAGTTATGGGTGAGTTATGAAATCAATTGTTGACCAATTATCAACGTATAAAAGTGTACATTTAAATAAGAAAAATGTGAGAACACACTTTTTTGGTGTACCGCTGATCGTGATGTCTGTGATGGTATTAGTAAATATGCTAAATATCGAATGGAGCTCACAAACTAACGAAGTGGTGTTACCTGTCATGCCAATCGTCGCGTTATTGGTGGTTATTTATTACGTCATTCTTGATTTGAAAATAGGCTTGATTGCTACCTTGTTGTTTGCTCCAGTTTATTGGGCAGCAGTAAATATTAGTGTATTGCCAAATGCCGCGTGGATGGCTGTTGGCATCTTTGTTATCGGTTGGATCATTCAATTTGTAGGTCATGCCTATGAGAAAGCGAAACCTGCATTCGTTGACGATCTCAACCAATTGCTTATTGGGCCATTGTTTTTGGTTTCTGAAGTAGTTTTTGCACTTGGTATCAATGAAGAAATGGAAAAGGAAGTCACTGAAATAGCGCGTGATAAACGTCGTGCTTTTGAAAAAGCTAAATCAGCTTAATATTAGAAGTGGTGCAGAGCTTAATGAAAAGAAAGCTCTGCAAATTCTGTGTTATCAGTTTGTTCTGCCGGTAAAACTCTATCGCCAACCTTATTTAAGAAGTTCACCTTTCCCTCGCACACTGCAATAATTGATTTACCTTTTTTGTATGACTCAGGTAAAACCACACGACCACCTAAGCCTAGATCAAATGACTTTACATCATGCTTGATGACCAATGAGGCTTCTTCATAATAAATAACTGTAACTAATTGGCTCTGATTATGGACGCTCATATCTTATCCTTAGTATTTGACAGGGTTTATTTTAATGGTTGTTAAAAATTTGTTTATGACGCTAGTGTAGGTAATCAAGAGTCTAAGGTCTGTTGAAGTTTGTTAGATAAATGTTGCAACTTGTATCAAGTGATATTAGTTGATGAATAAGTGCTGAATTTGATGCTTTTGGTTGATTTTTAAACCATTAAATTTGTAATTGCTAAATAAATATATTTAATGAAATTGTCGCTTGTTAATTAAGTGAATTAAAACAGCCGTTTAGAGCTTGATAGTGGTGGTTTCATTAGGGGGTTGAAATACAAGCTCATCCAGTACAAAATGGTAGTCTATTTTGAGTATGGTCTAACACTTTTTTGTGTTAGTATGCATATCACATAAGATAATAAAAATTTCGAAATTTTTCAGTATTTAGGGATACCATCTATTTATGACCGATCTGGCAAAAGAGATTGTTCCAGTCAACATAGAAGATGAGCTGAAAAGCTCATATCTAGACTATGCAATGAGTGTAATCGTAGGTCGTGCGTTACCAGATGTACGTGACGGCTTAAAACCAGTACATAGACGCGTTCTATTCGCGATGAATGTATTAGGCAATGACTACAACAAACCTTATAAAAAATCTGCCCGTGTGGTTGGTGACGTAATCGGTAAGTATCACCCTCACGGTGATACAGCGGTATACGACACTATCGTTCGTATGGCTCAAGATTTCTCAATGCGCTACATGCTTGTAGATGGCCAAGGTAACTTTGGTTCTGTAGATGGTGATTCTGCAGCAGCAATGCGTTATACCGAAATTAGAATGAATAAAATCTCTCATTCTATTTTGGCGGATTTAGAAAAAGAAACCGTAGACTTCGTTCCTAACTATGACGGTACTGAACATATTCCAGCAGTAATGCCAACGCGTATACCTGCATTGTTAGTGAATGGTTCGTCAGGTATTGCGGTAGGTATGGCAACAAACATACCACCACATAATTTAACTGAAGTAATTAATGCGTCTTTAGCATTGATTGAAAATGACGAATTAACGATTGATGAGCTCATGGAATATATTCCAGGTCCTGATTTCCCAACCAAAGGGATCATTAGTGGCCGAGCAGGAATTCAAGAAGCTTATAAAACAGGTCGCGGTAAAATTAAAATCCGCGCACGTGCTGAAATTGAAGTCAATGAAAGCACGGGTAAAGAAACAATCGTCGTTCATGAACTTCCTTACCAAGTAAACAAAGCTCGTCTGATTGAAAAAATGGCAGAGCTTGTTAAAGAAAAACGTCTTGAAGGTATTTCTGCCTTACGTGATGAGTCTGATAAAGACGGCATGCGCATGGTTATTGAAGTTAAACGAGGTGACGTAGGCGAAGTTGTTTTAAATAACTTGTATAAACTTACACAAATGCAAGTGTCTTTTGGTTTAAATATGGTTGCCCTAGCCGACGGCCAACCTAAGTGTTTTAACCTAAAAGAAATGCTTGAAGCATTTTTACTTCACCGTCGCGAAGTTGTTACACGTCGTACAATTTTTGAATTACGTAAAGCACGTGATCGCGCGCATATCTTAGAAGGCTTATCAATCGCTTTAGCTAACATTGATCCAGTGATTGAATTAGTTAAGAACTCAGCTAACCGTAAAGAAGCTGAAGTGAAGTTGGTCTCTCAAGGTTGGGCATTAGGTAATGTAAGCGGCATGTTAGAAGCTGCTGGCAATGACGCAGCACGCCCAGAGTGGTTAGAGCCACAATACGGTATCCGTGACGGCTTATATTACTTAACACCAGAACAAGCAAAAGCCATAGTTGATTTACAGCTTTATAAGTTGTCAGGTATGGAACATGAAAAGATTCTAAGCGAGTACAAAGAGTTATTAGACTTAATTGCAGAGCTATTGCATATTTTGGCTAGTCCTGCACGCTTAATGGAAGTGATTAAAGAAGAATTAGAAGTTATTCGCAATGACTTTGGTGACGAGCGTCGTACAGAAATTACTAACTCTTCACATGATATTTCTTTAGAAGACTTAATTAACGAAGAAGACGTTGTCGTAACACTTTCACATGAAGGTTACGTTAAGTATCAAGCATTAACTGATTACGAAGCACAGCGTCGTGGTGGTAAGGGTAAAGCAGCAACGAAAATGAAAGATGAAGATTTCATCGAACGTTTATTAGTTGCAAATACCCACGATACCATTTTGTGTTTCTCAAATCGCGGTAAACTTTACTGGTTAAAAGTCTATCAGTTACCACTAGCGTCAAGAACAGCTCGTGGTCGACCGATTGTTAACTTATTACCATTAGAAGCTGATGAGCGAATTACCGCCATATTGCCAGTACGTGAGTATGAAGAAGACAAATACATCATCATGGCAACAGCGTCTGGTACAGTTAAGAAAACAGCATTAACTGCTTATAAGAACCAACGTGCAAACGGTATAATTGCCTTAAACCTGCGGGATGACGACACATTAATCGGTGTAGATATTACTAACGGTGAAAACGACATTATGTTGTTCTCAGATGAAGGTAAAGTTGTTCGCTTTAACGAGAAAAAACGTGATAGCGAAACCGGTGAAATTAAGATTGATCCTGAAACTGGCGAACAAATGTGGGCACTTAAGCCTATCGGTCGTACAGCAACAGGTGTTCGTGGTATGAAGCTTGAAGGTGACCAAAAGGTTGTTTCACTTATCGTACCTAAGAACGATGGCCCAATTCTAACGGTCACTGAAAATGGCTACGGTAAACGTACTGCCATTGATGAGTATCCTGCGAAGAGCCGAGCAACCAAAGGTGTTGTTTCTATCAAGGTAAGTGAGCGTAACGGTAAAGTTATTGGCGCGGTACAAGTTGAAGAAAACGACGAAATCATGATGATTACGGACAATGGCACGCTAGTTAGAACTCGTGTTAATGAAGTAAGTATTATCGGTCGTAACACACAAGGTGTTCGATTAATTCGTACTGCTGAAGACGAGCATGTAGTTGCACTTCAGCGTATTGATGAGATTGAAGAAGAAGAATTAATTGAAGGTGAAGTAGTAGAAGGCTCGGAAAATTCTGAGCAAACATCTGATTCACAAGATATAGCAGATTCTTCAGAAGAACTCACCGAAGGTGATGATTAATATCGTCTGAGCGAAATGCAAGAATGGGCGGTTTAACCGCCCATTTTTTTTGCCACGATAAAGTGAACTTGTTAGTGAAAACTTTTACTAAATAAGTCGATTATAAAATAGTGTAAATTATGTTTTTAGGTCAAATAATAGGCCTCTTTGTCGCATAAGCGAAGGCAGTATTGAAAAGTCTAATAACGATAAACAGAACAATAAAGTAAATGTAGAAAGGAAAGTAAATGTCTGGTGTATATAACTTTTGCGCAGGTCCGGCCATGTTGCCAACACCTGTCATGGCAAAAGCACAAAAAGAGTTGGTTAATTGGCAAGGGCTAGGGGTTTCTGTAATGGAGCTTAGCCATCGCAGTAAGCCTTTTATTGAAGTCGCAAATAAAGCTGAACAAGATTTACGTGACTTACTCAATGTACCCGACAATTATAACGTATTGTTTTGTCACGGTGGCGGGCGAGGACAATTCTCTGCAGTACCATTAAATTTATTACCGAAAGGCAAAAGTGCGGATTACGTCGTAACAGGCTCTTGGTCAAAATCTGCTGTAGCGGAAGCGTCGAATTATGGTGATATCAATGTTATCGATGCAAATGTTGATATCGAGGGTAAAAAGTCAGTATTGCCGCCTAAAGAATGGCATTTAGATCCAGAGGCCGCTTATGTGCATTACTGTCCGAATGAAACCGTTGACGGCATTGAAATGTTTGAAATACCAGAAACTAATGGCGTGCCGTTGGTTGCGGATATGTCTTCTACCATTTTATCTCATGAGATAGATGTGTCTAAATTTGGTGTGATTTACGCGGGTGCGCAAAAGAATATTGGCCCTTCTGGTTTAACCTTAGTGATTATTCGAGACGATTTATTAGGTCATGCCCGTAAAACTACACCTGCTATTTTAGACTACACACTCACCGCAGAAAAAGACTCTATGTTTAATACGCCACCAACCTATGCCTGGTATCTAGCGGGTTTGGTTTTTCAATGGCTAAAAACAATTGGCGGCGTGCCAGAAGTTGAAAAAATCAACCAACAAAAAGCAGATGCTCTTTATCAATTTATCGATCAAAGCAACTTTTATACTAATCACATTCAAGACGAGTTTCGTAGTCGTATGAACGTTCCTTTTTGGCTTAAAGATGAATCTCTCAATCAAGCCTTTTTAGCGCAAGCAGAAGCGTCGGGTTTACTCGCTTTAGCAGGCCACCGCAGTGTTGGTGGTATGAGAGCAAGTATATATAACGCTATGCCTTTAGAAGGTGTAAATGCACTAATAACATTTATGAAACGTTTTGAGCAGGAGAATTCATAACATGGAACAATTAACCTTAAATCCAATTGATAAAATAAACGGTGAAGTGTTTTTACCTGGTTCAAAAAGTTTGTCGAATCGTGCGTTGTTAATTGCCGCTTTAGCCAAAGGTACAACAACGATTACAAATTTATTGGTGAGTGATGACATCAATCACATGTTAAATGCGTTAAAACTATTAGGTGTTGAATATGTATTAAGCGACTGTGGTACAAAATGCACGGTGAGTGGAAACAATGGCTTTTTTAAAGCGCAAACACCACTAGAGCTATATCTTGGGAACGCAGGAACAGCAATGCGCCCGTTATGTGCTGCGTTAGCGGCAAGTGATGGTGAATTCATTTTAACGGGCGAACCACGAATGAAAGAGCGGCCGATTGGTCACCTTGTCAATGCGCTTAACCAGCTTAACGCTAATGTTGAATATATTGAAAATAAAGATTATCCACCCGTTAAGATCACCGGTACGCCTTTAGGCGGTGATAAAGTGTCAATTGATGGTTCAATTTCTAGTCAATTCTTAACGGCTATTTTGATGATTGCACCGTTACTTAAAAGCGATACTGAAATTGTCATTGAGGGCGAATTAGTTTCTAAACCTTATATAGATATTACGTTAAATATCATGGCGAGGTTTGGTGTCAACGTAACGAATAACAACTACCAGTCGTTTATTGTTACAGGAAACCAGACATACCTAGCAGTGGATAAATATATGGTGGAGGGTGACGCATCGTCAGCGTCATACTTTTTAGCCGCAGGTGCCATTAAAGGTGGAGAAGTCACGGTTCATGGTGTCGGTAAACTCAGCGTTCAAGGTGATAAACACTTTGCTGATGTGTTAGAAAAAATGGGCGCAGAAGTCACATGGCAAGATGAATCAATTACGGTTAAAGGCCAACCGTTGACTGCAGTTGATATGGATATGAATCATATACCAGACGCAGCGATGACCATTGCGACTACTGCGTTGTTTGCAAAAGGCACCACGAGCATTCGTAATATTTATAATTGGCGAGTAAAAGAAACTGATCGTTTGTCAGCTATGGCGACAGAGCTAAGGAAAGTAGGGGCTGTAGTAGAGGAAGGCGAAGATTATATTTCAGTGACCCCGCCAAATACGTTAACGCATGCGGCTATTGATACATATAACGATCACCGTGTAGCAATGTGTTTCTCATTAGTCGCACTCAGTGATACGCCTGTTACGATTAACGATCCTAAATGTACGGCAAAAACATTCCCAGACTACTTTGATAAACTCGCTCAGGTATCTCAATAAACAGCAATCGTTCATTGAACTAATTAATCAACATTTTCGTATTGGCTTTTCAATAGTTTTTTAAAAAAAGCCAATATGCGCCGAACTTGCCATTTCATTGGTGTAGTAACAAAATCTACAACAATTTCATTACAATAAAGGCACTTAAATTTGTTACAGAATAATTTTTTTGGCGATTTTATTGATAATTTGCCGTATAATGCCGCCGATTTTCGACATTAGGAGAAAAATGTATGCAGGAAAGCGTTCCAGTAATCACAATAGACGGGCCAAGTGGTGCCGGTAAAGGAACAGCTTCTCGTTTAGTTGCCGAGCAGTTGGGCTGGGAATTACTCGATTCTGGTGCTATCTACCGTGTATTAGCGGTAGCAACACAACACCACGGTGTAAGTGTTGAGGAAGAAGAGCCATTGATCCCAATCGCCTCACATTTAGATGTGCAATTTGAGGTTAGTTCAGACCAGGATGTAAAAGTCATTTTAGAAGGCGAAGATGTGACTACTACTATTCGTCAGGAAGAAGTGGGTGAGTTAGCATCAAAAATTGCTGCATTTCCACGTATTAGGGAAGCTTTATTACGTCGTCAACGCGCATTCAGAACATTACCAGGTTTAGTTGCTGACGGTCGAGATATGGGCACAGTCGTTTTTACAGACGCCCCTGTGAAAATCTTTTTAACGGCCAGCGCGGAAGAACGCGCACAAAGACGTTTTCAACAGTTGAAAGAAAAGGGCTTTGATGTTAATATCGGGCGCCTTTTGGAAGACATCAAGCAACGTGATGAGCGAGATCAGAATCGCAAAGTTGCGCCATTGGTGCCTGCAGAGGATGCTTTAATCATTGATTCTACAGAGCTTTCTATTGATGAAGTTGTCAATAAAATGCTTTCGTATGTTAATGAGAAGCTAGGATAAAATACTTTTTTACTTAAGGTAAGGATGCTTTAAGTTATATTAACAACCCCATGAAACAATGATGTTGATTGGTTTACTTATAGAGTTCATAAAACATTATGACTGAAAATTTTGCACAACTTTTCGAAGAAAGTTTACAAGAAATCGAAACACGCCCTGGTTCAATCATCAAGGGTACTGTAGTACAAATCAACAAAGACAACGTTTTAGTTGATGCTGGCTTAAAATCTGAATCAGTTATCTCAATTGACCAATTCAAAAACTCTGCTGGTGAAGTAGAAATCAATGTTGGTGATGAAATTGATGTAGCTTTAGATGCAACAGATGACGGTTTCGGTGAAACTATCCTTTCTCGTGAAAAAGCAAAACGTCACGAAGCTTGGCAAGTACTTGAAAAAGCATACGAAGAAAAAGAAACTGTTATCGGTGTTATCAACGGTAAAGTTAAAGGCGGCTTCACAGTTGAAGTTAGCAACATTCGTGCTTTCTTACCAGGTTCATTAGTAGATGTACGTCCAGTACGTGACACTGCTCACCTTGAAGGTAAAGATTTAGAATTCAAAGTTATTAAGCTTGACCAAAAGCGTAATAACGTAGTTGTTTCTCGTCGTGCTGTTATCGAATCAGAAAGCAGCGTAGAACGTGATGCATTATTAGAATCTCTACAAGAAGGTCAAGAAGTTAAAGGTATCGTTAAAAACCTTACAGACTACGGTGCATTCGTAGACTTAGGTGGTATCGACGGTCTTCTTCACATCACTGACATGGCTTGGAAACGTGTTAAGCACCCAAGTGAAATCGTTAACGTTGGTGACGAGATTCAAGTTAAAGTTCTTAAGTTCGACCGCGAACGCACTCGTGTTTCATTAGGTATGAAGCAATTAGGCGAAGATCCATGGGTAGCAATTGCTAACCGTTACCCTGAAGGCGCTAAGCTTACAGGTCGTGTTACTAACTTAACTGATTACGGTTGTTTCGTTGAGATCCAAGAAGGCGTTGAAGGTTTAGTTCACGTTTCTGAAATGGATTGGACTAACAAAAACATCCACCCATCTAAAGTTGTTAACTTAGGTGATGAAGTTGAAGTTATGGTACTAGAAATTGACGAAGAACGTCGTCGTATTTCATTAGGCCTTAAGCAATGTATCCCGAACCCTTGGGAAGAGTTTGCTAAGAACTTCAGCAAAGGCGATAAAGTATCTGGTAAGATCAAGTCAATCACTGACTTCGGTATCTTCATCGGTCTTGATGGTGGCATCGACGGTCTTGTTCACTTATCTGACATTTCATGGAACGCTGGCGAAGAAGCTGTTCGTGATTACAAGAAAGGTGACGAAATCTCAGCTGTTGTATTACAAGTTGACCCAGAGCGTGAGCGTATTTCATTAGGCGTTAAGCAAACTGAAGACGATCCATTCAACAACTACACAACTGCAACTAAGAAAGGTGCAATTGTTAACGGTACAGTAGTTGAAGTTGACGCGAAAGGTGCTAAGATTGAATTAGCAGAAGGCGTTGAAGGTTACATCCGTGTAGCTGACATCTCTCGTGACCGTGTTGAAGACGCAACTACTGAGTTAAGCGTTGGTGACAGTGTTGAAGCTAAGTTTGTTGGTGTAGATCGTAAGAACCGCACTATCAGCTTATCAATCAAAGCTAAAGACCAAGCTGACGAGCGTCAAGCAATGGACAACTTAAACCAAGCTGATGAAGCGGGCTTTGCAAATGCAATGGCTGAAGCTTTCAAAAACGCTAAAGGTTAATCTATAGTTGTTAGATGAGAGAGCTTACGCTCTCTCATCTACCCACATTTGGCACATAGATAAGACACTGGAGGGTCGAATGACCAAATCAGAACTCATTGAAAAATTAGCAGAATCTATGACTCATCTTTCTCCAAAAGAAGTTGAGTCGTCTATAAAAGAAATTTTAGAAATGATGGCGCAAACCCTTTCAAAAGGTGAGCGTATTGAAATCAGAGGGTTTGGCAGTTTTTCTTTGCATTATCGTGCGCCTCGTGTAGGTAGAAACCCTAAGACGGGTGAGTCGGTAGAACTATCTGGTAAATATGTTCCGCATTTTAAACCAGGTAAAGAATTACGCGAACGCGTAAACGCCTCATTGGCTTAGTGGATTAGATTTTTATAAAACGGCATGCATTAGCGTGCCGTTTTTTTTCGTAGATAAAAAGGAAAATTTAATGCGTTTAGTGATAACATTATTAATACTTTTTGCTTTACTCGTTATCGCATTTGCTTTTGGTAGTCAAAATAACGGTATGATCACCTTAAATTATTTTATTGCCCGCACTGAAATGTCGATTGCAAGTGCTGTTAGTTTATTTACATTTATTGGTTTTTTGCTGGGGATCTTCACCACAGTATTATGGCGCTTATTAAGCCGTATGAAAAAACGTTTAAAGTAGTTTAAGGTCGTTATCCAATGTTAGAGCTTTTGTTTCTCTTATTACCAGTTGTTGCGGCATATAGTTGGTACATGGGGCGAAATAGTGTTAAGCAAAACGATCAAAGTGTAAAAACAGACCTTTCAAAGAAATACTCTCAAGGTATTAACTATTTATTGTCGAACCAAGAAGACAAAGCGATAGAGCACTTAATAGAAACCCTTAAGATCGAAGACGATTCTATTGAAGCGCATTTTGCCATGGCTAACTTATTTCGTAAGCGTGGCGAGCTCGATAGGGCGCTTAAAGTACATGAACACCTCGTTCGCCATAAATACCTTCCTGATGATGCAAAACACAAAGCTGCTTTCGAGTTAGGTAAAGACTTTTTCAGTGCAGGTTTATATGATCGTGCTGAAGCGATGTTTCAACGATTACTTAAATCAAAGAAATATCAACTCAAAGCCTTGTCCTATCTTATGCACATTTATCAATCAACGAAAGACTGGCAAAAAGGCATCGCTTTAGAGAAGAATATCGTTAAATCGAACGATAAAAAGTTACTTCATATATTAGCTAATTTTTATTGTGAACTAGCAACAACGGCACACCAAGAAGATGATAATTTAGAAGTTATTGAACTGTTGGAAAAAGCAGTAAAGCTCGACAATAAATCCTGTCGTGCAAATTGGTTAATGGCGCTGATTTATGAGCAGCATGAACAATATGACCATGCTATCGAATGTTATATTAATATCTATCAACAAGACATTGAGTTCTTTCCAGACGTGATTGATAAAATGGAACATTGCTACGATGAAAATGGTAAGACCGACGACTTTTATCGATTTATTAAAAATGTCTATAACGAGACAGGCTCTACAAGCGCATTAATAAAGTATGTTGATCACCTTGTTGACACAGGAAAGGTTGAGCAAGCCAATCAGTTTATTTTGTCAGGTTTGAAAAGACGTTCAACCATTCATGGTTTCAAACATTTTGTTAAGATGCAGCTAAACGCAAATAACTCTCCACAAGAGTCAGAGAGTTTAACGGTCATCCGAGAATTAGTATCGGCTTACTTAAAAGTCAAACCTCGATACAGTTGCCGGAATTGTGGATTCAATAGCGCTACCCATTATTGGTCATGCCCATCTTGCCACGAATGGGAGCAATTAAAACCAGTACGGGGATTAGAAGGCGAATAGTATTTTTCTTTGCTAGCTAGCGGCTGTAAGGCATTATAGGTACGCATTTCTGTTCATAAACTTCATGTCTTTTTGTAAACATCAACTAACGCTGACCATAACAAACGATAAGAATGAATCACCAGAACTTTCAGAATCAGCGATTTGTTAGAGCAACACTCTACTTAAGAAATATTTAATTGTTTATTTTGATTCTAACGATTATTTCTTCAAAAATGCCTGATCGCTAAACGCGTTAACATGCTAACAATAACCCTAAATTACATGTATAATGCCCGCGAAATTTTCATGTAAAAAGGGCCTTTTATGACAGATCCAAAAGTCGTCGTTGCTTTAGACTTTAACAAGCAAGCAGATGCATTATCTTTTGTTGACAGAATTCAACCAACAGATTGCCGCTTAAAAGTCGGCAAAGAAATGTTTACTCACTTCGGCCCTGAATTTGTTAAAACGCTAAGTAATAAAGGCTTCGATGTCTTCCTTGATTTAAAATTTCATGATATTCCAAATACTGTTGCTAAAGCGGTAAGTGCGGCAGCTGACCTTGGTGTGTGGATGGTAAATGTGCATGCAAGTGGTGGCCAAAAAATGATGGAGCAGGCTAAGCATGCACTTCAGGCCTACGGTAATGATGCACCGTTGTTAATTGCCGTAACGGTATTAACAAGTATGTCTCGAGAAGACTTACAAGGCATAGGCATCGATATGGAGCCACAAGAGCAAGTTATGCGCTTAGCTAGGCTAACGCAACAAAGTGGATTGGATGGTGTTGTATGTTCAGCCATGGAAGCTGAAATGCTTAAACAAAGCTTAGGGCAAGATTTTAAGTTGGTCACCCCTGGTATTCGTCCAGCCGGCAGCGCTGCAGACGATCAAAAGCGTATCATGACACCAAAGCAAGCGATCGATGTTGGTGTTGATTACTTGGTTGTAGGCCGTCCAATTACTAAAGCTGAAGATCCACAGCTGGTCTTGAATCAAATAAACGCGTCTTTGATTAGTTAACTTTTACCCTTCCTATTTGACAGAGTAAGTTTCTAGGACTAAACCTAATAACGATTACTAATGGAAGTAATCATTATTATTAAAAGGAACTTACTATGTTTAAACTAACACCCTTCATTTTGGCTATCGCGTTAAGCCTAACTGGTTTTAATGTATATGCTGGTTCAACCCCTGAACCGTCTTCTAAGCACACTTACGATGTTGTTCATCAGGTAAACATTAATCAAGCAGATGTTGAAAGCCTATCGAGCTTAAAAGGCATTGGCGAGCAAAAAGCACAAGCGATTATTGAGTACCGTACCGCTAATGGTCACTTTAAAACGATAGATGATTTACTGGAAGTGAAAGGAATCGGTGAGAAGGTGTTGTCAGCAAATGTTGGTCGTATCACCATTTAGTCATTGACTGACTTCTGGGCAATAAAAAAGGGGCTGTGTATTAACACAGCCCCTTTTGATTTCTCGTATAAGTATTATGGCTTAGTAGGGCCAGCGCTACTTGAGTTTGTTGCATCGGCTCTACTTGCAGTTTTGCTTGAGCGAGCAATTTCAATTCTTGATTCACTGTCCATAGCAGTAATAACAAAATCTGACGTCTGAATTTCTACAGGCTCAGGCTTTGCCATTGGTGCAGTTGCTTTTCCTGCAACCTTATTCGCTAAGGCAACATTAAATACAGTAGGTGCTAATACTTCTACCGATTTACTTGTTTGTTCTTCAACAATAGGCTCTGGAGTAACTAGTTCTTGAACGTCATCATTTGCTACGTCAGATGATTCTTGTTCGCTAGTGACTTCGGATACTGTTTCAGCTTCTGTTTGAACTTCAGTCTGAACTTCGCTTTGAGCTTCTGTTTGAACGTCAACTTTAACTTCTTCAGTCGTTTGTTCCGTTTGAGCGAAATCAATTTCTTGTTGCTGCTCAACCGTTGTTTCTACTTCTACACTGTCATCATCTGAGACAGTTGATTGCGAAACTTCAGTATTCTCTTGCGCTTTTTCTACAAAAGGTAAGTCTTGTTGAATTTCTTCAACGGATTCTTCTGATGTTGATGCAGTCTTTTCAGAAACGTCAGCACTGGCTTGAACAGCTGTTGCTTCGTCAAACACATTTTCATTTTGCGGATATCTTGCTTCAATTGCTTGTGAAGCTTCATCAGCATTACCTTCAACATCCGTTGATTTGTTGTCGTCGTTATTACGACGGCGCTTTTGACCATGAGAGCGAAGGTGACGAGGTGAACGACGATTTCTTGAACGTTCAGGCTTTTCTGTAGCATTTGTTTCTTCAGTTGCTGTATTTTCTTCAACAACTGCGTCTTCTTGAACCTTAGCTTTAGGCTTTTGTTTCGCTTTTGGCGGTACAGGCTTTTTAGGTGCTTCAGCTTTATTTTGAACGGCTTCATTGTTACCTTTTTGTTGTTCTACACGTACTTTCTTACGCGTATTACGACGTTGGCGACGTTCTGCTACTTTCTCTTCTTTTGGTTTATGCTCTTTAGGCTGTTCTTGTTTGCGTGTAGGCTTCTGGTTACCTTGACTTGTAGGCTTTTTATTTTCAGTAGTCTTATTGTCTTGGTCTTTTCGGTTGCCTTGGCGATTGTTCTTGCGCTGGTTGTTGCGTGGTTTACGCTGACCGCGTTTATCGCCACCTTGCTTTTGCTTACTCGACTTTTGAGCAGGTTTATTTGTGGTCTCTTCTTGACCAAATAATCCTTTCACCCAAGAAACTAACTTTTCTACCAAGCCTTTTTCTTTCTTCTGCTGAACAGGTTTCTGTTTTGCTTTAGGTGCCGGTTTGCTTGCTACACGCTTAGGTGCAGACATGCCTTGCAATGCTGGCTCGTCACGTTTAACAGATGCTGAATCGAATTTCGGCATAACTGCTTCTTCAACTTTCGCTTCTTTCAAATCAAGATCGTAACTTGCTTCTGCGATGCTCTCGTCTTTACGAACACGTATAACTTCATATTGTGGTGTGTCCATATTCGGATTAGGAATAATTAACACATTAACTTTGTGCTGACGTTCAATATGGAAAACACTGCGACGCTTCTCATTTAATAAATAAGTAGCTACCGGAACAGGTACTTGCGCTTGAATATATTGAGTGTTCTCTTTAATGGCTTCTTCTTCCATTAAACGCAATACAGAAAGTGCTAATGATTCAATACCACGAACATGCCCCGTACCATTACAACGAGGACAAACATTTTGGCTTGTTTCGCCAATAGAAGGGCGTAAACGTTGGCGAGACATTTCGAGCAAGCCAAAACGTGAGATACGACCTAATTGAATACGTGCACGGTCTTGTCGTACAGCGTCTTTCATTCGGTTTTCAACTTCACGTTGGTGACGCACTGGCGTCATGTCAATAAAGTCGATTACAACTAAGCCACCAAGATCTCGTAAACGTAATTGGCGGGCAATTTCGTCTGCAGCTTCTAGGTTAGTGTTGAATGCAGTTTCTTCAATATCACCGCCCTTTGTTGCACGAGCTGAGTTAATATCGATTGATGTCATCGCCTCGGTAGGGTCGATAACGATTGAACCACCAGACGGTAAACGCACTTCACGTTGGAAAGCAGATTCAATTTGCGTTTCGATTTGGAAATGTGTGAATAAAGGCGCGTCGTTATTGTACAGTTTAACTTTGCTTAAAAAGTCAGGGCGTACTAATGAGATATGGTTTTTAACGCTCTCATACACTTTAGGACGGTCAATAAGTACTTCACCAATATCACGACGAAGATAATCACGAATGGCACGTAAAATAACGTTACTTTCTTGGTGAATTAAGAATGGGGCAGGGCGCTCATTAGCAGCTTCTTCTATTGCTTTCCAATGTTGAAGTAAAACGGCTAAATCCCACTCTAGCTCATCATAATCTTTACCTACACCTGCTGTACGGACAATTAATCCCATACCTTTAGGTAGGTTGAGTTTATTGAGTGATGATTTTAGCTCAGTGCGCTCATCACCTTCAATACGACGTGAAATACCACCTGCGCGAGGGTTGTTTGGCATTAATACTAAGTAACTACCGGCTAAAGAAATAAAAGTCGTTAAGGCTGCACCTTTTTGACCACGTTCTTCTTTATCGATTTGTACAATAACTTCTTGGCCTTCCGTTAAGACGTCTTTAATATTTGGACGACCTTGGAAGCTATAACCACTTGGGAAATATTGACGAGCCACTTCTTTCATTGGCAGGAAACCATGGCGTTCAGCGCCATAGTCAACGAAAGCAGCTTCTAAAGAGGGCTCTATACGGGTAATTTTACCTTTATAGATATTCGCTTTTTTTTGTTCATGGCCAGGGCTTTCAATATCTAAATCGTAAAGCTTTTGACCGTCAACTAGTGCTACGCGCAATTCTTCCGATTGCGTAGCGTTAATTAACATACGTTTCATAGTTTCTGTGACCTAATTTTTGTCACAGCACACCATGTGCTTAGTACACAAAGCAGTAGTAGTTGCCTAACAGCGTTTTGTCAGCCTCACGGGTGTCAATCTTATTACGCCATTTACGTAACAAGCTGTTATTTCAAAATTTTATCTTGCCGATGAACAGTAACTTACTATTCATCCTTAAACTTTATGTGCAAAGCGTGTGCTGTGCTAATTCGTAGATAGTATGTTGTTCATGTACATAATTTGCTGATAACGTTCTTTTAGTTAGTGCTTAGCAAATTAAGCTATCTACTTATAATCTCTAATAAATGCCAAATTACGCGGGACAAAATGTTTATGTTTACGTTTGCTATAAAGAATAGCTACGTGATATCAATAGGTACCCCAACCACATGTCTTACAATTAATTTTTGCATGCATGGTGTACCGCATTTCGCCTCTTACAGTTCATAATTGGCGTCGTAAAATAAATATTACTCAATATTTTTATTCAGTAACCTATTTATTATCCCACTAACTATAGTGTAATGGCAATAAATTACTTGATTTATTTAACGAAAAACCTAGAAAAGGTGTGTTAGAATATCGCCATGACAGAAAGTAGCAAACCTCAAGTTCGGTTTTACACGATTGAAAGTGATGAAGCCGGCCAAAGAATAGATAATTATCTATTAAAAACACTCAAAGGCGTTCCTAAAAGTATGATCTATCGATTATTACGAAAGGGAGAAATACGTGTAAATAAAAAGCGTACCAAGCCAGAGTATAAAATTAATGGCGACGATATTGTTCGTGTTGCACCTATACGTATTTCTGAAAAAACCGATACGGTGCCAACCCAACTTAATGTAGTAGCAAACCTAGAAAAGCAAATTTTGTTTGAAGATGATTTATATATTGTTTTAAACAAGCCTTCGGGCATGGCAGTGCATGGCGGTAGCGGTTTAAGTTTTGGCGTTATTGAAGCGATGCGGGCTTTAAGGCCTAAAACTAAAATGTTAGAACTTGTTCATCGATTAGACCGTGATACATCGGGTTGTTTGGTTATCGCTAAGAAGCGTTCAGCTTTACGGCACTTACATGAACAACTGCGTAATAAACAGGTGCAAAAGTTTTATCATGCGTTAGTAAAAGGTACGTGGTCCCCTAAAATAACGCGAGTTACTGAAGGGTTAAAGAAAAACGACCTTAAATCTGGTGAACGTGTTGTCGTTGTGGATAACATTAATGGTAAAGAGTCTGAAACCCGTTTTAAAGTGTTGCAGGCTTACCAAGGTGCTACGTTAGTTCGAGCGTTTCCTGTAACAGGGCGAACTCATCAAATACGTGTTCACTGTCAATGTAAAGGACATCCAATTGCTTGTGACGCTAAATACGGTGCGCAACCATTTGATGATGAAATGAAATCGTTAGGTTTAAAACGCTTGTTTTTACATGCAGCAAGTATTGAATTCTATCACCCTAAGAAAGAGGCGCGTATTACGATTGAGGCGCCGCTTGAACCCGCATTGAACAATGCATTGAAGAAGTTAACTAAAGTATAAAAATGATAGGCTTTATATTGTTATATAAAGCCTATTTACATTATCAGTACTATTAGTCTTTTCGCTGATAATTAAGTACATCGAATCCTGCTTGCTTTAATAGTGCATGAAGTTTAATTAAAGGTAAGCCAATAAGTGCGTTTGGATCATCACCGACTAACTTCTCGAATAACGTAATCCCTAATCCTTCGCTTTTAAAACTACCCGCACACTTAAGCGGTTGCTCTGCATCTATATAGGCACAAATTTCTGCATGTGTTAGCGTTCTAAAATAAACATCAAACGGTTCAACTAAGCTATAGCTTTTATCTAAATCATTGTCGTATACACATAAGCCCGTAAAGAAAGTTACTTTATCACCACTAAAACGCGTAAGTTGTTTGATTGCATTTTCTCGGGTGTGAGGCTTACCTAAAATATCGTCTTGATGAAGTGCTACTTGATCTGAACCAATAATAAGTGCATTCGGGAATTGATCAGCTACTGCTTTGGCTTTTTCAATAGCAAGGCGTTCTACAAGCGCAATCGAGCTTTCATTAACTAAAGGTGTTTCGTCAATATTGGGTTTTGCACACTCAAATGGGACGTTAAGTTTTTCTAATAGCGTTTTACGAAATGGAGATGTTGAACCTAAAACAAGTGTTTTCATAACATTTATACAAATTATAGTGAGTTAACTGCTAATATATAGAATACCAAGTTTAGTTGGTTTTATCTCTACGAACGACAATTTAAAAGGTAATTTTAAATTGATTATAAATTCTCTCTAGCACGTTGTTTGACTCGTAATTGGCTAAAAAATGAGTAGACTTGGTGTTTAGTTGTAAATTTACAGCAAATAACGCAATTTTCTTTTGACAGACACGCAGCATCGCTTTATTATGCGCGCCTTATGAAAGATCTTAAACTTCCAATTACAATTGACCCGTACAAGAGTGCTCAGCGTAGATTAGAGTGCGACGGCTATTTTGATCTAATTGGAATGGACAGGTTACTTGGCGAATGTGGAAGCACGGATGGCCAGGTCGAAGTTAAAGTAAAGTTCGATGTTGATGAACAGGGGCTGGTAGTAATATCAGGCAACGGCTCAACATCGGTTGCTTTAGCTTGTCAGCGTTGCAATGAATTGTACACTCAGGCTTTGAAAATTGACTTTTCATTTAGTCCAGTGAAAAATGAAGATGCAGCTGCTGATTTGCCGTCATATTATGACGCAATAGCATTAGATGAAAATGGTGAAGTTAACTTGCGTAATTTAGTGGAAGACGAGCTTTTGCTTGCGATTCCATTAATACCAAAGCATCCTCTAGACGATTGTACTGCTCCTGCAGACAGCGTATGGGGTGAATTGCCGGAAGCGCTAGATAAGCCGAACCCATTTGACGTATTGAAACAACTCAAGTAGTTATATTTTAGTTACCAACCGATATTAGGAGTTTGGCACAATGGCAGTTCAAAAGAGTAAGAAATCTCGTTCAAGACGTGGTATGCGCCGTTCACACGACGCGTTAACAGCAGAGAACCTATCAGTAGATCCAGTTTCTGGTGAAACTCACCGTCGTCACCACGTGACAGCTGACGGTTTCTACAAAGGTGAAAAAGTAATCGCTAAGTAAGCGGTGACCTTTGTTGAATAATCTAACGATTGCGTTAGATGTTATGGGGGGCGATCAAGGCCCCCATGTAACTATTTCTGCCGCATTAATGGCAGTTAATCATCTACCTCATCTTCACTTAATTCTCTGTGGAGACAGTTCAGTCATTGCTGAACAACTTGAAAAACAACATTTTTCAGCCCATCCCCAAATATCTTTTATCCATGCTAGTCAAGTTGTTGAAATGGACGACAAGCCAGCACAAGCAATTCGTGGTAAAAAAGATTCATCGATGCGAAAAGCCATTGATCTTGTAAAAGAAGGGAAGGCTCAGGCATGTGTGAGCTCGGGTAATACCGGTGCTTTGTTGTCTATTGCTCACTACGTATTAAAAACAATTCCAGGTGTAGAGCGACCCGCTTTAATTTCTGCCTTACCAACCCATGATCCAGAAAAGAACGTCTTTTTATTAGATTTGGGTGCAAATGTTTTTTGTGATTCAAATATTTTATATCAATTTGGGTTGATGGGTTCAGTGCTTGCTGGTGAAGTCGATAATATCGATGAACCTAAAGTCGCACTATTGAATATGGGTGCTGAAGACATTAAAGGTAGTGATACTATCAAGCAAGCAGCAGCTCAATTAAAAGAAAATCCAGATATTAATTACGTTGGCTTTGTCGAAGGCAATGATATTTTTAATGATAAAGCCGATGTCATCGTTTGTGATGGTTTTGTAGGCAATGTTGCATTAAAAACCTGTGAAGGCGTTGCGCTTATGGTGGCATCAAAGCTTCAGCAAAATCTCGAAAGTAGCTTTTTTCGTCGAATTTTGAGTAAAATTCTCACGTTACCTGTAAAAAAACTCTATAAATCGATGAACCCCGACCAGTACAACGGTGCAAGTTTGATAGGATTGCGGGGCATTGTGGTTAAAAGCCACGGAAATGCGAATTCGCATGCTATTTTTGCCGCATTAATGGAAGCGGTAAAAGAAGTAGAAAGACAAGTTCCAGAGAAAATACAGCATAAACTGGAGCAACGATTATTGCACAGGCCATAAAATTTATATGTATTCAAAAATTATTGGTACTGGAAGTTATTTTCCAGAACAAGTTCGCACAAACGAAGATCTAGAAAAATTAGTAGAAACCTCTAACGATTGGATTATCGAACGAACTGGCATAAAGGAACGCCGTATATCATCGCCCGACGAAACTGTCGCATACATGGGCGCAGAAGCCGCAAAAAAAGCACTCGATATGGCTGGGTTACAGTCAACTGATATTGATATGATTGTGATGGGCACGACAAGCTCACATGTGTCATTACCTAGTGCAGCGTGCTTTGTTCAACAATTACTAGATATTCCTAGTATCCCAGCATTTGATGTAGCAGCCGCTTGTTCAGGTTTTATTTACGCGCTAAGCATTGGTGATCAATACGTTCGTAGTGGCATGGCTAAACGCGTTTTAGTGATTGGCGCAGATGCACTTTCACATATGTGTGATCCTGAAGATCGTACAACTCTTATTTTATTCGGTGATGCTGCAGGCGCATGTATTATTGAACAAAGTGAAGAACAGGGCATTTTATCAACACATTTACATGCTGATGGCAAATACCAACCATTACTTGGTTGCGATGCGCCAGTGCGTGGCGATCAATTGTCAGTTGAATCTTCTTACATGTACATGTCAGGTAATGAAGTATTCAAAATGGCTGTGACTAAGCTAAGTGAAATTGTGAATACGACACTTAAGCACAACAATATTGAAAAATCAGATATTGATTGGCTCGTTCCACATCAAGCTAATATGCGCATTATTAAAGCGACAGCTAAAAAACTCGCTTTACCGATGGAGCGTGTTGTTGTCACATTAGACAAGCACGGTAATACATCTGCAGCAACAATTCCTACTGCGTTAGACATCGCCATTCGAGATGGTCGTATTCAGCGCGGTCAAACACTGCTTTTAGAGGCCTTTGGTAGTGGTTTTACCTGGGGCTCTGCACTCATAAAATATTAATAGGTAATGTTAATGAATAATAATTTAGCATTTGTGTTTCCTGGTCAAGGTTCACAAACTGTTGGCATGCTGTCTGATTTTGCAGACAATGCGATAGTGCAAGAAACATTTAAACAAGCGTCAGAAGCACTTGGTTATGATGTTTGGCAACTTATTTCTACAGACGAACATGGTCAGTTAAACCAAACACAATTTACGCAACCTGCATTACTAACGGCTAGCGTAGCAATGTATCGTGTTATCACTGAAAAAACAGGTGCCATGCCTTCGTCAATGGCGGGCCATAGCTTAGGTGAATACTCAGCATTAGTATGTGCTGGCGTTTTATCACTTGCCGATGCTGTTAAGCTTGTTGAAAAGCGTGGACAGTTTATGCAGTCATCAGTGCCTGAGGGGACAGGAGCAATGGCAGCGGTTATTGGTTTAGCTGATGACAAAATTATTGAAGCATGTTCATCTGCAGCGCAAAATGAAGTGGTGTCAGCGGTAAACTTTAATTCTCCTGGTCAAGTTGTTATCGCGGGCAATAAAGCAGCAGTAGAGCGTGCAGGCGATTTATGTAAAGAAGCGGGTGCTAAACGCGTACTGCCTTTACCGGTAAGTGTTCCTTCGCACTGTGCTTTAATGAAAGAGGCCGCTGAACAATTAGCACAAGCATTTAATGACGTAACATTTAATGAGCCTAAAATTGCTGTTATTAATAACGTTGATGTCAGTGCTGAGCAAAGTGTAGAAGCGATCAAACAAGCGTTAATTAAGCAGCTTTATAGCCCGGTACGTTGGACTGAGACAATCGAACAATTAGCTGCTAACGGCACAGAAAAAATGCTTGAAGTAGGCCCAGGTAAAGTATTACAAGGCTTAGTTAAAAGAATTAATAAATCAATTGCTTGTGTATCTATTAATGATGCTACAACAATTGATAAAGCAATCGAATTATTACAGTAGGTGAATACATGTTTTCATTAGAAGGTAAAGTTGCACTAGTAACCGGTGCTAGCCGTGGTATTGGTAAAGCTATCGCGACACAGCTTAAAGAGCAAGGTGCGACGGTTTTAGGTACTGCAACTTCAGATTCAGGTGCGCAGCGCATTAGTGAATATTTAGGTGAAGGTAATGGTTTAGTGTTAAACGTTACTGAAAACGAATCAATTGAAGCACTTTTTTCAGTGATCAAGGAACGTTTCGGTGGGTTAGATATCTTAGTTAACAACGCAGGTATTACACGAGATAATATCTTTATGCGTATGAAGGACGATGAGTGGGGCGATATTATCGAAACTAACTTGACGTCTATATATAAAATCTCTAAAAACGTTTTACGTCCAATGATGAAAAAACGTAATGGCCGTATCATTAACATAGGTTCAGTTGTTGGTACTATGGGTAATGCAGGTCAAGTCAACTATGCTACAGCTAAAGCAGGTTTAATTGGTTTTACTAAATCTCTAGCGCGCGAAGTTGCATCTCGTGGTATTACGGTTAATACTGTTTCGCCGGGATTTATTGATACGGATATGACGCAAACTTTAACGGATGAGCAAAAAGAGGGGATATTCTCTCAAGTACCTGCAAACCGTTTAGGTAAGCCAGAAGAAATTGCCAGTGCTGTAACATTTTTAGCATCTGATGCTGCTGCTTACATCACAGGTGAAACATTGCATGTCAATGGTGGCATGTACATGGTTTAATTGTTTTGTAACTTGCCTCAATAAAAAATTGATGTAATGTATACAAAAACAGGTGTAAACAGGTTTGACCAGACGAAAAAGCAAAACTATCCTCTTGCATGGTCTCCTGTTGAAGAATAAACTACCCGCAATTGCAAAATTGCATTTTCTAGTAAAGGAAACAAAATGAGTACTATCGAAGAACGCGTAAAAAAAATTACTGTAGAGCAACTAGGTGTTAGCGAAGATGAAGTTAAAGTAGATTCTTCATTTGTAGACGACTTAGGTGCTGATTCATTAGACACAGTTGAATTAGTTATGGCGTTAGAAGAAGAGTTTGACACAGAGATTCCAGACGAAGAAGCTGAGAAAATCACTACAGTTCAAGCTGCTGTTGATTACGTTAAAGCGAATCAATAAGAATATAAGAATCAGGCGGTACACACCGCCTGATTTGTTTTAAGCCTTATGTAAACAAAATACAGGCTTCAAAAATTACTAACCTTTCATATTTCATTTCTATCGGAGGCAACTCAGCCAATGCGTCGTGTTGTAGTTACCGGTTTTGGTATGTTATCCCCACTCGGGAACACTGCTCAAAGTACATGGGAAAACTTATTACTTGGAAAAAGTGGCATTGATTACATTGATCATTTTGATGTATCTAATTTCACCACTAAGTTTGCTGGTTTAGTCAAAAATTTTGATGCAGAGCATTATGGCATTTCTCGTAAAGATGCCAAGAAAATGGATCTCTTTATTCAATACGGTATTGCTGCGGGTACGCAAGCAATTGAACACGCCGGACTAGAAGTTACTGAAGAAAATGCAAGCCGAATTGGTGTTGCAATTGGTTCAGGCATTGGCGGTTTAACCCTGATTGAAGAAAACCATAAGAAGTATTTAAATGGTGGCGTACGTAAATTATCACCATTTTTCTGCCCATCAACAATTCTCAATATGGTTGCCGGACAGTTGTCAATTAAGCATGGGCTAAAGGGTCCTAATTTAGCGATTGTTACTGCTTGTACATCAGGTGTTCACAATATCGGTCATGCTGCCCGTATGATTGCTTATGGTGACGCTGATGCAATGTTGGCAGGTGGTGCTGAAAAAGCATCAACAGAGTTAGGCATTGGTGGCTTTGCTGCAGCTAGAGCTTTATCAACTCGAAACGACTCACCACAAGCTGCATCACGCCCTTGGGATAGAGATCGCGATGGTTTCGTACTTAGTGACGGCGCGGGTGTGCTTGTCGTTGAAGAGTATGAACATGCAAAAGCACGTGGTGCAAATATTTATGCTGAACTTGTTGGCTTTGGTATGAGTGGTGATGCTTATCATATGACTTCACCACCAGCTGATGGCGCAGGTGCAGCAAGAGCGATGGAAAATGCGTTAAATGACGCTAAGTTAAATGCTCAGAAAGTTGGCTATATTAACGCACATGGTACGTCGACTCCTGCAGGCGATGTTGCCGAAGCAAATGCTGTTAAAAGTATTTTTGGTCAACATGCCAATGATGTAATGGTTGGTTCAACAAAGTCTATGACAGGTCATCTACTTGGTGCTGCTGGTGCTGTTGAAGCAATATTTACGGTTCAAGCATTATCTGAAGGTAAAGTCCCTCCGACGATCAATATTGAGAATCAGGATGAAGCATGTGATCTTGATTTTATTAAAGATACGGCACGTGACGTCAACCTAGAGTACGCGTTATGTAACTCGTTTGGCTTTGGTGGTACAAACGGCTCATTATTGTTCAAAAAGATCTAATCTTCGGTGATTAAGCGATAATAATCGAAATTATTGCTTGAATTCAAAATCTTAAGCCTAAATACTAAGTCTGTATTTAGGCTTTTTTATTTTTTCTATGCAGTTTTGTTCTATCAATGGTGTTAACACCACACAACTTTCGACGTTAGATCGCACTATTCATTACGGTGATGGTGTTTTTACGACGGCAAAAATAGCCCAAGGCAAAGTGGTTTGGCTAAGTAGTCATATTGATAGGTTAAAACATAGTTGCCAGCAATTTAATATTGCAGGGGTTAATTGGTCGTCACTAGAAAAAGAAATTTTAAATGTCGTTAAACCTTTTGAACACCATGTACTCAAAGTTATTATTAGTGCAGGCCACTCCAGCAAAGGTTACGCTCGTGGTAACGATTGCACTGCCAATACGATGTTGATGATCAATGACTTTCCAATTTACTATCAGCTACTGCAAAAATCAGGTGTTTCCGTTGCTTTAGCTAAAAGCTTTGTCAGTATTAATCCAATGCTTGCCGGTGTAAAACATCTTAATAGGCTTGAACAAGTGTTACTTAAAAATGAGTTAGTTAGCGCAAAGGTCGATGATTTACTAGCGACTAATAGTGATGGTGATATTATCGAAACCATCACAGGCAATGTTTTCATGCTCATTAATAATCAATGGTGCACGCCTAAACTGAATAAGTCAGGGGTGGCAGGGCTAGCTAGAATGAAGCTACTCAATCACTTTTCTGGTATTTGTGTACGTGAAATTAGGGTTGATGAAACTAGCAATGTTAAAGCAATGTTCACAACTAATTGCCTAATGCCACTTTTGCCTGTTAGCTCGTTAGAAGGGCGCTTGCTTGATATCTCTGTTTGTAAACCTTATCTAGATTACCTCAATGAAATTTCTTAAACCTAAAACTATTGCCTGGTTAATGGGTACGCTGCTTACTTTGGTTATTGCTAGTTATTTAAGCCTAGTAAAATATACCGAGTATCAAGTGAACCAACCGCTAAACCTGTCACAAGATACGTTATTTGAAGTGAAGAAAGGGCAATCAGTTCGCTCATTAGGGAAACAGTTTGAAAAATCTGGTTGGATATCACAACGTTTCTGGCTAAAAGCACACGTTAAATTTAATCCTGAAATTGCCCATGTTAAAGAGGGCGTTTACCTAATCAAATCACATCAAACGTTATTGTCTGTAATTAACGATTTTGTCATTGGGAAAGAGCACCAATTTAGCATTACGTTTATCGAAGGCAGTCGGTTTGACGATTGGCTTAGGCAACTAGCTAATGCGCAATATATTGAACATACTTTGCCGATAACGTTTACTCAATCGATTAATGAGTTGCTTAACATTGATGAAGAGCATCCTGAAGGGCTATTATTTCCTGACACATACGCGTATACGGCTGGTACAAAAGATATTGATATTTTACGTCGCGCTCAAGCGCGAATGAACGCATTTATTTCATCAGCATGGCTAAAACGTGCTGAAAACCTTCCGTATGAAACACCTTACCAAGCGCTAATTATGGCGTCTATTATTGAAAAAGAGACAGGCCAGCGTGAGGAGCAACCAATCATTTCATCAGTATTCTTTAATCGTCTTCACAAAAAAATGAGATTACAGACAGATCCTACGGTAATATATGGCATCGGCGACGCATATGATGGTGATATAACCCGCGCACATTTAAAACAAAAGACGCGATATAACACTTATCGGATAAATGGTTTGCCACCAACACCAATTGCAATGCCAGGTAAATCTGCAATTGAAGCAACATTGCAGCCAGCTGAAACAGATTATTTATATTTTGTTAGTCGCGGAAATGGCTGGCATCAGTTTTCAGAAACATTGAAGCAACACAATAAAGCGGTTGCGAAATATCAACTCGGCCAATAGGCCCTTAGGTTTAAGAAGTATGTTACCAGGAAAATTTATCGTTATTGAAGGGCTTGAAGGCGCAGGTAAGTCATCAGCAATTTCGATAGTCGAGCAAGCACTTAATAACAAACAAGTTTCGTTTGATAAAACACGTGAGCCAGGTGGTACACCTTTAGCAGAGAAATTACGTGAATTAGTGAAAAGTGCTGATCACAGTGAGTTAGTGACACAAGAAACAGAGCTCTTGCTAATGTATGCTGCAAGAAGTCAGTTATTGGTAAATAAAATTTTACCTAGCTTAGAAAAAGGGCTTTGGGTTATTGGTGATCGTCACGACCTATCTTCACGTGCATATCAAGGTGGCGGCAGACAAATACCTGACGATGTTATTGGCGGTATAGCAAATGCAACATTAAAAGGCTTTACACCAGATTTAACGATTTATTTAGATATCGATCCTAAGATTGGCTTAAAGCGTGCTCGTGCTAGAGGTGAACTTGATAGAATCGAATTAGAAGCCATGTCATTCTTCGAGCGAACGAGAGACAAATACCTGTTAATTGCGAATCACGACGACAGTATTGTGATTGTTGATGCTAGTCAATCGATGGAGCAGGTTCATCAAGATATAGAAAAGCACGTTAATCAATTTATTGATTTTCACAAATCGTAGGGTATTAAATTGCATTGGTTATCAGCCCATCAACAGTTACTTTCTTCGCAAATTGAGGCGCAGAAATTACCGCATGCACTTCTAATTACGGGTGTGAAACATGCTGGTAAACGTGAATTAGCTAGTTGGTTAAGTGCCGTTGTCGCATGCCGTACACCCATTAAAGATCACGATAATATTTTACAATCTTGTGGTCATTGTAAACATTGTTTGTTGATTAAAGGTGAAACCTATCCAGACAATCACCTACTCGAAAGTGATAAAAACAGTCACAAAGTTGATGAAATCAGAAAAGTTACTCAGTACCTTCAGAAAACCCCACAATTAGGTGTATATCAAGTAGTTACGATAGATGACGCCCATTGCATGAACGTTTCTGCGAGTAACGCGTTACTAAAAACCTTAGAAGAACCAACACCAAGTTCCTTGTTAGTCCTACTAACTGATCAAAAATCACAGTTATTAGAAACCGTAATAAGTCGATGTCAGTCTATTGATTTAAAACCTTATGTTGGGCAGCAATTAGCGCAACATTTTAACGTTGAGATTGATGACCCACACTTAAATTTGACCCATTTAGCTCAATTGACGTCAAGCGAAGCACATCAAAATTATCTAACGCAGCAAAGTAACTTTATTAACTTTTTACTTGGCAAATTTCCATTGGTTCAACTAGCAAGTGATATCGCAAACCAAGAACAAGGTTTTCAATTTCTACAACAAACAATCGCAACACTTGTAAGAGAATCTAATCAATGGCAGGGGCAGTCAAACGATTTGCTATACCAACAAATTAGCCACCTCATAAAGCCTTCTTCATTGTTTGCGATAAACACGTTATTATTGTCGTTAGTTGCCTTGAATCATCAAGCGCAAACCAATAAACAATTACAAACTGAAAAGTTTTTAATTTCAGTTCAGCAACTCATTAATAATAAAAAATAAATAGAGGCTCATATGCTAGAGGAGCAAGTCATGGAAAGTTTGTTATTAGACTATCCTTCTGAACGAGAATTATACTTATCTTATATGCCATTTCTTAAAAATGGTGGTGTTTTTATTAGAACAACTGAATTATTAGAGCTTGGTACACAAGTAACACTTAATGTAACGTTACCCGACTCATTAGAGTCATCTGAAGTTATTGGTAAGGTTTGTTGGGTTACCCCACCAGGCGCTCAAAATGGCACACCTCCTGGTTTAGGTGTAGCGTTTGAAGAAGATCCAGAAAATATACGTGGCCAAATAGAAACGGCTATAGGTCGGCTGCTAAGCAGCTCAGACCCAACCTTATCAATGTAACGGAGAAATTGTGTTTATTGACTCTCATTGTCATTTAGATCGTTTAGATTTAGCTGAGTTTAACCAAGACCTGTCAAAAGTAGTAGAAAACGCACACCAAGCCAATGTTTCTGAGATGTTATGTGTAAGCGTAACACTAGAAGAATTTCCATCAATGGTAGAGAAAACCAAACAGTTTCCGAACGTTTGGTTATCATGTGGTGCGCACCCGTTAAATCAAGAACAAATGATAGACGCAGACAACCTTTTCGCTTTAGCTGATAACGAACGTGTTGTTGCAATTGGTGAAACAGGGTTAGACTATTTTTATGCACCAGAAACCCAAGCCGTTCAGCAAGACTCCTTTGTAAAGCACATTCAAGTAGCAAATAAAATTAACAAGCCATTAATTATTCACACACGTGACGCTCAACAAGATACATTAGATATCATGCGTGCTGAAAATGCTCAGAACTGTGGTGGTATTCTTCATTGTTTCACAGAAACTTGGGAAATGGCTAAACAAGCAATTGATATGGGATTCTATATTTCATTTTCAGGCATTGTTACCTTTAAGAATGCAGCAGCGTTAAGAGAAGTCGCTAAAAAGGTGCCCGATGATCGTATCTTGATTGAAACTGACGCTCCTTATCTAGCACCTGTGCCACATCGTGGTAAACAAAACCAACCAGCATATGTTATTGAAGTGGCAAAACACCTAGCCAGTATTCGTGGTCAATCTGTTGAACATATTGCTCAAACAACTTCCCAAAACTTTAAACAATTACTGTTCTAAAATTTAGGCAAAAAATCGCCCGAAACGACTCCTGTTTCGGGCTTAGGGGAATGGCTCATGGTTGAGCCTTGCGCTAATTAAATTTGGATAAAAGCTTGTACAAAAAATAAACATCACAGCGAGTGATAACTTAAGTGTAGTGTAAATATTGATATTAGCTAGTTTATTTTCTGTTATTTTATCTTATTGTTTTTAAAGACAATGTTTTTGTTTGTGGTGTTTTTATGCTCAGGCTATGCACGGACTAAGAACAGCTTATTCACAGGTTGTTAAAGGGCTAGCTAGCAGTTGTTAGCCACAGGTTTGGCAATCGTGAATTGCTGTGTCATGATGTAAAAAAAATAATGTGAATTTCTTGTGTTAAATATCATTTGGTCGAGCTTCTTTCTAGTCGCATTGCTTGCAGCGTTTGTTCAGTATTTTCTATTGGGTAATCATTTAGTTTTCGAACAAGTGATCAGTAGTATTTTTGACATGTCTAAACTAACGGTTGATATCGCTATTGGTTTAGTCGGGATATTAAGTTTTTGGCTTGGCATGATGAAGATCGCTGAAAGAGCGGGGCTGATCAACAAACTGGCCCACTTTATTTCACCTTTATTTGTAAAGCTGATGCCTGAAGTACCGAAGGGTCACCCTGCAATAGGGTCTATGACCATGAATTTATCGGCTAATTTTTTAGGGCTAGATAACGCAGCAACGCCACTTGGCCTTAAAGCCATGCAAGATTTACAAACCCTTAATCCAAATAAAGATACTGCGACTAACGCACAAATCTTATTTTTGGTTTTGAACACTTCGTCGGTCACCTTGTTTCCTATCGCGGTTTTTATGTATCGTGCACAACAAGGGGCGGCTGATCCTACCGATGTCTTTTTACCGATCTTGATTGCAACATTTTGCTCAACCTTAGCAGGTTTATTTAGTGTTGCTTGGTTGCAAAAAATTAATTTATTACAGCGAACAGTTGTTCTATACCTTTCCGGAGCAATAGCGATCATCGCCGCGCTTATCCTTTATTTTATGCAGTTGTCGGCTGATGCGCTTGCTGAGCAATCATCATTATTAGGCAACGGTTTAATTTTCATTACACTCGTTGCATTTATTCTTGTAGGCCTTAAACGTAAAGTAGATGTCTATGAAACCTTTATTGAAGGCGCCAAAGAAGGCTTCTCTATCTCTATTAAGCTTATTCCTTATCTTTTGGCCATGTTATGTGCGATTGGCATGATACGTTCAAGTGGCGCTTTGGGCCTAATTGTCGACAGTTTTCGTGTCGTTATCACGTTTATTGGTTTTGATACCCGATTTGTTGATGCGTTACCTACGGCGATTATTAAACCGCTTAGTGGTTCTGGCGCACGTGCCATGATGATTGAAACCATGAATAATCATGGCGCTGATTCATTTGCTGGGCGGTTAGCTTCAATTATGCAAGGCTCCACCGAAACCACATTCTATGTACTAGCCGTATATTTCGGCTCTGTCGGGATCAAATACTCTCGTCATGCGCTAACCTGTGGCTTAATTGCTGATGTATCAGGTATGGTCGCTGCAATTGGGGTTTGTTATTGGTTTTTTGGTTAGTCATAAATAAACAATAACGCACTATTTATATATCAATTCATAGACTTTCGTCTAAATTTTATACATTGTCGACAATTGTTGTGGTTGTTAGCTTGACGACGACAAATAATTAGCTATTATTAAGCCACTTATTGAAAAGTGTCGACAATTTTATTTTGATGAATAATCCAACTAAGCAACAGGCCATCACAACTACCGATAAAATTTTTGAACAAATGCAAAGTGCAATTGTTGAAGGTGACATACCTGCTGGTAGCAAAATCAGTGAGCCAGAGCTTTCAAAAAAATATCAAGTTAGTCGTTCTACACTTCGTGAAGCCCTCAATCGTCTAGAAAAATGCCATCTTATAGAGCGTAAAGCTAACGTCGGTTCTCGTGTCGTAGAGTGCACCATCCAAGGTTTATTGGAAATTTACATTGTCCGTGAAGCACTTGAAGGGATGGCTTGTCGTCAAGCAGCTCAAAACATGACTGACGATGAAATTCAACAAATGAAGGCAATTTTAGAGCAACACGCTCAAGCCAAAGATCTACAAGATGGTGTTGCCTACTATCAAGAAGAGGGTGATTTAGACTTTCATTATAAGGTCATACTTGGCTCTCATAATAACGAACTCATTAATATTCTCTGTGGCCAGCTATACCACTTGGTCAGAATGTATCGCTGTCAGTTTGGTATGAACAGCCCTCGTGCTACACGTGCCTTTGACGAGCACTCTAGAATTATTGAAGCAATCGCAGATAGAGACGGTGAATTAGCAGAGATGCTTATGCGTAGACATATCGCTGCTTCTAGAAAAAATATCGAAAACAAAATTGCGCTAAAACAACAAAAAGAACAAGCGTAGCAAATACATTACATCACGTTGATGAACAAAATAAGGATTACTTATGTCAGCTCAACTTTCTCCTGGTGCTAAGTTCAGACTAGCCCTTCAAAATAACAAACCATTGCAAGTGGTCGGTACCATTAACGCCTATTGCGCGATGATGGCTGAACAACTTGGTCATCAAGCCATTTATTTGTCAGGTGGTGGTGTTGCAAACGCATCTTATGGTTTACCAGATTTAGGTATGACGTCGTTAAATGACGTTATCGCCGACGTTCAACGTATTACTTCGGCATCTAGCTTACCGTTACTTGTTGATATTGATACCGGCTGGGGTGGTGCATTTAACATTGCAAAAACCGTACGTGACATGGAAAAAGCAGGTGCAGCTGCTGTGCATATTGAAGATCAGGTTGCGCAAAAGCGTTGTGGACATCGCCCAAATAAAGAAATCGTTTCTACCGATGAAATGGTTGATCGTATTAAAGCTGCTGTTGATGCTCGCACTGATAAAGACTTTTTTATCATGGCGCGTACCGACGCATTCGCCCAAGAAGGCCTAGAAAAAGCATTAGCGCGTGCTAAAGCTTATGTAGAAGCTGGTGCTGATGGTATTTTTGCAGAAGCCGTTAAAACTGAAGAGCATTACCGTGCGTTCTCAGAAGCACTCGATGTCCCGATTTTGGCAAATATTACTGAGTTTGGTCAAACTGAACTTTGGAACAAAGAACAGCTAGGAGAGTGGGGCTGTGCAATGGTGCTATATCCATTATCAGCGTTTAGAGCAATGAATAAAGCGGCAGAGTCGGTTTACAAAACCTTACTAGCTGACGGCGATCAGAAAGCTGAAATCAATAATATGCAAACTCGAATGGAATTATACGATTACCTTGGTTATCACGACTACGAGCAAAAGCTTGATTCGCTTTTCGCTGAAGGTAAGAACAAGTAATTGAGGAGAGATTCTGGCCTACGCCAGAATGACGATTGCAGTTAAGAGTGACGACTGTAGTTAAGAGTGACGACTGTAGTTAAGAGTGACGATTGTAGTTAAGAGTGACGATTGTAGTTAAGAGTGACGATTGTAGTTAAAGAGTGACTGTTGACGTTAACGCATGAAGATTGTCGTTTGTGCAACTTCAGTTAACGAAAAAATAGCTGTCGCACGAGCTTGCGCTAATAGGCTTGCTTAAGTTGTAGAAGCGTCATCCTGAACTTGTTTCAGGATCTCATTGCTTAGCATTTTATCAGTAATAAAAAATGAATTTAGTTACTTAAACAACGAAACATAAATAATTCAAAAATATTAAAATTTGAGGAAAGAGAGATGGTCGATAAAAAATTAGGTGGAGCTGGCCTTCGTGGTCAAAGTGCAGGTGAAACTGCTTTATGTACGGTGGGTAAAACAGGTTCAGGCTTAACGTATCGTGGTTACGATATTAAAGATTTAGCAGCAAATGCTCAATTTGAAGAAGTAGCCTACCTTTTATTATACGGTACGTTACCAACGCAAACTGAATTAGACGCGTACAAAACGCGTTTAAAAGGCATGCGTAAATTACCAGAAGCTTTAAAAACAGTATTAGAACAAATTCCATCAGACGCACATCCAATGGACGTTATGCGCACGGGTTGTTCAATGTTAGGTAATTTAGAAACTGAAGCAACAGACTTTTCAGATCAACTAGACCATATCGATCGTATGCTAGCGACATTCCCGGGTATTGTGAACTACTGGTATAACTTTAGCCACAATGGCACTCGTGTTGAAACTGAAACCGATGCAGACTCAATTGCGGAACAATTTTTATGGACGTTGCATGATAAAAAACCGGAACCATTGCACGTTGAAGTCATGCATGCCTCGTTAATTTTATATGCTGAGCATGAATTCAATGCGTCAACATTTGCAGGTCGTGTTTGTGCATCAACGCTGTCTGATATCCATTCTGTAGTTACTGGTGCGATTGGTACATTACGTGGTCCTTTACATGGTGGTGCAAATGAAGCCGCGATGGATATGATCCAGCAGTGGAGTTCAGCTGATGAAGCTGAAGAAGCAATGCTTGGTATGTTAGCGCGTAAAGAAAAAATCATGGGCTTTGGTCATGCTGTTTATCGTGAATCTGATCCACGAAATGCAATTATCAAAGAATGGTCTAAAAAGTTATCTGAGCAAGTAGGTGACACTCATCTATATGCAGTGTCTGAGCGTTGTGAAGCAGTAATGTGGCGTGAGAAGAAGCTGTTCTGTAATGCTGATTTCTTCCATGCATCTGCTTATAACTTTATGGGTATTCCAACCAAGTTGTTTACTCCAATTTTTGTCTGTTCGCGCGTTTCTGGTTGGACAGCACATGCGATGGAGCAACGTGCAAATAACCGTATTATTCGTCCTTCTGCAGACTATACAGGTCCAGAGACAATGGAATTCGTTGCAATTTCAGAGCGTGGCTAATTAGACTTAAAGATTCCGGCCTACACCGGAATGACGACAAAACGTCATCCTGATAAATAGCCGCCTTGCCGACACAGGACGGGACCAAGACAGAAAGTTGTCATACTGACGCAGGTCAGTATCTCGACGGTTAGTTGTCATCCTGGCCTAGGTCAGGATCTTTAAAAAAGTCATTGTCATCCCGACGCAGGTCGGGATCTAATTTAATTAAATATCGATAGGTCAATTATGAACTATGATTACCGCAAGCCGCTACCAGGCGCAAATGTTGATTTCTTTGATACACGAGAAGCTTGTGAAGCAATAAAACCAGGCGCCTACGCCAAATTACCTTATACCTCTCGCGTTTTAGCAGAACAATTAGTACGTAAATGTGATCCTGCGGATTTAACAGCGTCCTTAGAACAAATTCTGAATAGCAAACAAGACTTAGACTTTCCTTGGTACCCTGCACGTGTAGTTTGTCACGACATTTTAGGTCAAACCGCATTAGTTGATTTAGCGGGCTTACGAGATGCGATTGCCGACCAAGGTGGTGACCCTGCTAAAGTAAATCCTGTAGTGCCAACACAGTTGATCGTTGATCACTCGCTAGCAGTAGAAGCTCCTGGTTTTGATAGTCAAGCTTTTGAAAAAAACCGAGCGATTGAAGATCGCCGAAATGAGCATCGTTTTCATTTTATTGAATGGACAAAAACAGCTTTTAAAAATGTAGATGTAATTCCTGCCGGCAACGGCATTATGCACCAAATCAATCTTGAAAAGATGTCGCCTGTTATTCAAAATCGAGATGGTGTTGCGTTTCCTGACACTTGTGTTGGTACCGATTCTCATACGCCGCATGTTGATGCACTAGGTGTTATAGCGATTGGTGTTGGTGGCTTAGAAGCAGAAACTGTTATGCTTGGTCGCCCATCTATGATGCGCTTACCTAATATTGTCGGTGTAGAACTTGTAGGTAAACGTCAACCTGGCATTACCGCAACTGATATTGTACTAGCGATCACAGAATTTTTGCGTAACGAAAAAGTTGTTAGTGCGTATTTAGAATTCTTTGGTGAAGGCGCTAGCTCACTATCAATTGGTGACAGAGCAACGATTTCAAACATGACGCCTGAATACGGTGCATCAGCGGGTATGTTCTATATTGATGAACAAACCATTGATTACTTAAAAATTACGGGTCGTGAACCAGAGCAAGTTCAGCTAGTTGAAACTTACGCTAAACACACAGGCTTGTGGGCTGACGATTTAAAAGATGCTGATTATGAGCGAGTATTAACGTTCGATTTATCTACGGTTGGTCGTAATATGGCAGGGCCATCTAACCCGCATCGTCGTTTAGCGACTGCTGATTTAGCATCGAAAGAAATAGCGAAAGATTTAGATAAAGCTAAAGCACAGGAAGAGCAAGGCGAAATGCCTGATGGCGCAGTAATTATTGCGGCGATCACTTCATGTACAAATACCTCTAACCCTCGAAATGTTGTCGCGGCAGGCTTAGTTGCTAAACGTGCTAACGAACTGGGCTTAATTAGAAAGCCTTGGGTTAAGTCATCATTTGCTCCTGGCTCTAAAGTAGCAAAACTTTATTTAGAAGAAGCCGGTTTATTGCCAGAACTGGAAAAACTGGGTTTCGGTATTGTCGGCTATGCTTGTACTACGTGCAACGGTATGTCGGGTGCGTTAGATCCTAAAATACAGCAAGAAGTTATCGACCGAGATCTTTACGCCACAGCGGTATTATCGGGTAACCGTAACTTTGATGGTCGCATTCACCCTTATGCGAAACAAGCGTTTTTGGCGTCACCACCATTAGTTGTGGCTTATGCTATTGCAGGTACGATGCGGTTTGATATAGAAAAAGATGCATTAGGTTATGATGAAAATAATAACCCGATCACCTTAAAAGATATTTGGCCATCAGATGAGCAAATAGATGCCATTGTTGCATCTTGTGTAAAACCTGAACAATTTAAGAAAGTATACACGCCAATGTTCGATTTAGGTGCTTTTGAACCTGCAGAAAGTCCATTATATGCATGGGATGAAACCAGTACTTATATTCGCAGACCTCCTTATTGGGAAGGTGCCTTAGCGGGTGAAAGAACAATGAAAGGGATGCGCCCTTTAGCGGTACTTGGCGACAATATAACGACTGACCACTTATCACCAAGTAATGCGATACAGCTAAACAGTGCCGCAGGTGCTTACCTAGATAAGATGGGCTTGCCAGAAGAAGATTTCAACTCCTATGCAACGCACCGTGGTGATCATCTAACGGCACAGCGTGCAACATTCGCCAACCCTAAGTTGTTTAACGAAATGTGTCGTGATGAGAGTGGCGCAATAAAACAAGGTTCACTTGCTCGTATAGAGCCAGAGGGCGTTGAGTCACGCATGTGGGAAGCCATTGAAACCTATATGGATCGTAAACAACCACTGTGTATTATTGCAGGCGCTGATTATGGTCAAGGCTCAAGTCGAGATTGGGCAGCCAAAGGTGTTCGCTTAGCCGGTGTTGAAGTTATTGTTGCTGAAGGCTTTGAGCGAATTCACCGTACGAACTTAATTGGTATGGGGGTATTACCGCTTGAGTTCTGTAATGGTGACACCCGTAATACGTACAATATTGACGGTACTGAAACATTCGATGTGAAAGGTGAAACAGCACCTGGCACCGCGATGACTGTCGTTATGACACGTACATCTGGTGAGCAAGTTGAGTTTGAAGTGAAATGTCGTTTAGATACCGCTGAAGAAGTTTCAGTTCATGCAGCTGGTGGTGTTTTACAAAAGTTTGCCAACGACTTCTTGGAATCAAATTCATAATTGTGATTTAGTCGTTTTTCGTTGTTGTAAGTGCTCATTGACGTTCGTCAACTATGCGCTTCCGCCTGAAAAACAAACTAAAATCTAAATGATGAAAATCTATTCTTAATGATTTTAATTATAAATGGCACAGCTGATGTGCCATTTTTATAAGCTTAAAAGGAGAGAGCTGTGGCTCACGTTCCTCAAGTAAAAATACCAGCGACTTATATTCGCGGTGGTACGTCAAAGGGCGTATTTTTTAATCTAACTGACTTGCCAGAGCTTTGTCAGGTTGCCGGAGAAGCACGCGACAACATGTTGTTACGTGTAATTGGCTCGCCAGATCCTTATGGTAAACAAACTGATGGTATGGGCGGAGCAACGTCGAGCACCAGTAAAACGGTAATCTTGGCCAAATCTGAGCAACAAGATCACGATGTTGATTATTTGTTTGGCCAAGTCGCGATAGATAAAGCCTTTGTTGATTGGTCTGGAAACTGCGGTAACCTAACGGCAGCTGTTGGGTCATTTGCTATATATTCGGGATTAGTAGATTCTTCTCGTATTCCTGAAAATGGCGTCTGTACCGTTAGAATTTGGCAGAAAAACATACAGAAAACGATTATTGCTCAAGTGCCAATTACCAATGGTGAAGTGCAAGAAACCGGTGATTTTGAACTTGACGGTGTGACATTTCCTGCGGCAGAAGTACCGGTTGAGTTTATTGCGCCGGTTGACCCATCAGAAGCAATGTTCCCAACAGGCAATGTTGTCGATACATTAGATGTGCCGGGTATTGGTCAATTAACGGCAACGATGATCACTGCAGGTATCCCGACAATTTTCTTGAATGCACAAGAAATAGGGTATCAGGGTATTGAATTGCAAGATGATATTAATAACAGTGACGAAAAACTCGCATTTTTTGAAACAATACGTGCACATGGCGCGGTTGCTATGGGCTTGATTGATAACATTGAAGAAGCCATAAATCGACAACATACTCCTAAGGTGGCATTTGTTGCACCAGCAGGCAGTTATAGCGCATCAAGTGGCAAAGCTATTGATGAGTCAGACATAGATTTAAATGTTCGCGCGTTATCAATGGGTAAATTGCACCATGCCATGATGGGCACCGCAGCCGTTGCTATTGGCACAGCGGCTGCAATTCCAGGCACAACAGTGAATTTAGCTGCAGGTGGTGGTGAGCGAGAATCTGTGATTTTTGGTCATCCTTCAGGTACCTTAAAAGTTGGCGCTAAAGCCAACGTACAATCAGGTAACTGGGTTGTTGAAAAAGCGATTATGAGCCGAAGTGCTCGGATCCTAATGGAAGGCTTAGTAAGAATTCCTGGTGATAGTTTTTAGCTAGTTGGTCGACTTACTAGCCTATTGAGAGGCATAACTAAATAAAAACACCTATGTTAAAACCTTGGTGTTTTTTTATTGTTTAACTTTGTTATGATGCGATAAATTTACATTCTTTTCTAAATGTCATGTCATTGATAACACTAAGTAACTCCGATTTTGAAGTCGTGATCAACCCATCGTTAGGCGGTAGCATTGTCGCTTATAATTGGCTGTCACACCCTAATGGCGTAGTACCTATTTTACGGGATGCTAAGACAGCTACCTGTGTGTTAGACGCGTCAAATTTTCCATTGGTTCCCTTTTCAAACCGTATTAAGCAAGGGACATTTGATTGGCAAGGCCAGAAATATAACATACCTTTGAATTTTCACCCTGAAACAAGTGCAATACACGGGCAGGGGTGGCAGAACAGCTGGCAGGTAGTTGAGTCGACAGAGACGTTTTTACATATTTCATTTGAAATGACAACAAATGAGTGGCCATTTGCTTATATTACTGAGCAACGCTTTACCTTACATGATGATGGATTGCATCATGAATTATCAATCACCAATACTGACAAGAGAACGATGCCAGCAGGATTGGGCTTTCATCCTTACTTTGTAAGAACGTCAAAAGCTAAGATGTATGCTGATGTTGATAAAATGTGGGCGGTAGATGATAAGTGCCTGCCAACCAAACTTATAGATGCGCCAATAGGAATTAATCAAAAGGGCGTTTTGGTAAACGAGGTCGTATTAGATAACGGCTTTACTCAGTTTGCCAAAAAGGCCGATATTGTTTTGCCAGAACTTGCGACAAAAATTTCATTAACCGCCAGTGAAAATTGCAAGTTTGCCGTGATATTTACACCAATAGGTGAAAACTTTTTTTGTATCGAGCCAGTGAGCCATTGTACTGATGCAATAAATTTACATGCGCAAGGCAACAAAGATACAGGTGCAGAAGAGCTGAGCGCTAACGAGACATTCAGTATATGGATGAAGCTTACTCCAAGCTTGATTTAGCGGTGCATTAGTACGCTAAATTTAACAACAAATCCTAATAACTGGTTGTTTGAACAACAAAGTGTTTAAAAAAATAGCAAACGAACACTTTTATTAAATAAAGGCTTTACAAGAGCTATGTGAGACATTAATATTCGCATCGTTCTTTAGCGACAGCTAAAGCATTTGGTGAGATGGCTGAGTGGTCGAAAGCACCGGTCTTGAAAACCGGCATGGGTTTGTAGCCCATCTAGGGTTCAAATCCCTATCTCACCGCCATATTAAGAGAAACCCGCTATTTTTATAGCGGGTTTTTTCGTTTCTAATGCCTTTAATAACACAGAAGAAATTGTGGGTTTGTAGCGCCGTACCTCTAAGTAGGGTTCAAATCCCTATCTCACCGCCATATTTAGAAAAGCCCGATTCGAAAGACTCGGGCTTTTTGCTATTCAGAGTATTAAAATTTATCATTAGAAAATGGCTTTGTAGTCAACACCTTATACAGGTTTCAAATCCCTATCTCTAGGTTTTTATCACATCCATGTGAAAACTACATAACTTCATCCTTGAAGTTAATCCCACCTTTTAGAAAGCCTAACTCTGAAGTGCCCCCATAAAATTGGGCTTTTTGCATCCTAATTAATAGGTGAAATCATTAAATACCTTGTTCCAGAGCCTAGTTCATTGCTGATTTTTTCGATGAGCTTTGTATGACTAAGTATCGGTACAAGGTATCGCCGTAATCAACGATAAATTGTGCTGTAATTTTCTAAAAACGAGCCACTGTGCTCTTTTTTATCTATTTAGTCGACAAAAACATGATTAATAGTCAAGTAACGGTAGGGCAGTTCACCTTATTGCTGTATACTTCGCCACCTTTATTATTTAGACGCATCTCAACACCCAAGTATTTGGCGCTAAGTTTTCGTTACCGTACCTAGGACAAACTTTTGATCACAACATCGAATATTACCATGCAATTTGGCGCTGAGCCGTTATTTGAAAACATTTCTGCAAAGTTCGGCAACGGCAATCGCTACGGCTTAATTGGCGCTAATGGTTGTGGTAAGTCGACCTTCATGAAAATCCTTAGCGGCGACTTAGCCCCAACGTCTGGCAATGTATCAATTACCACGGGCAATAAAGTGGGTGTGTTGAGTCAAGATCAGTTCGCATTTGAACAATTTAGCGTGATTGATACCGTGATCATGGGCGATGTCGCGTTATGGAAAGTTAAACAAGAACGAGACGCCATATACGCGCAAGCGGAAATGAGTGAAGCTGATGGTATGCGAGTAGGCGACTTAGAAAGTCAATTTGCTGAAATGGATGGTTATAGTGCAGAAAGTCGTGCTGGCGAAATTTTATTAGAGGCCGGTATCGACGAGTCATTGCATTACGGATTAATGCAACAAGTTGCACCGGGCTGGAAACTACGTGTTTTACTAGCACAAGCCTTGTTTGCCAATCCTGACATTTTATTGCTTGATGAACCGACCAACAATTTAGATATTCATACGATTAGTTGGTTAGAAGGTGAATTGAATAAGCGCAAATGCACCATGATTATTATTTCTCATGACAGGCACTTTCTTAATGCTGTTTGTACTCATATGGCAGACATCGATTACGGTGAGCTACGCATTTATCCTGGTAACTATGAATTTTACTTAGCGCAATCAAGCTTGTTACGAGAGCAACTTTTAGCCGGTAACGCGAAAAAAGCAGCTGAGATTGAAGAGCTACAAGATTTTGTTAACCGTTTTGGTGCTAACGCATCTAAAGCGAAACAAGCAAGTTCACGTGCAAAGAAAATGGATAAAATTAAGTTAGATGAAGTTAAATCTTCGAGCAGAATAACACCAAAGATTTCGTTTGCACCGGGTAAAAAAATGCATCGACAAGCGTTAGAACTTGAATGCTTGTCTCATGGTTTTGACGGTAAACTACTTTTTGACAAAGGTGACTTACTGCTTGAGGCTGGCGCTAAACTAGCCATTATTGGTGAAAATGGTGTCGGTAAAACAACGTTTTTACGATGCCTAATGGGTGAGTTACAACCAATCGGTGGTGTGGTTAAGTGGTCAGAAAATGCGACTGTTGGCTATTGCCCACAAGATAGCAGTCATTTCTTTGAGAATGATTTAACCATTATGGATTGGATGACGCAATGGCGCAGGCCTTGCCACAACGATTTAACCGTGCGAGGCATGTTAGGCCGTTTATTGTTCACAGAAGATGATGCCAATAAGCGTGCTCGTAACTGTTCTGGTGGTGAAAAAAACCGTCTGTTATTTGGTATGTTGATGATGCAAGATATCAATGTCTTAATTATGGATGAACCAACAAACCATATGGATATCGAAGCAATTGACGCGTTAAATAATGCGTTGAAAGCATTTGAAGGTACGTTGATATTTGTCAGTCACGACCGTGAATTTGTCTCTAGTTTGGCAACACGCATTATCGATATTAAAGAGAATAAACTGGTTAACTTTGATGGTACGTTAGATGAATACCTAGCAAAGAGTGTTCTTCAAACTAAAGTTGCATAAGTTTATTGTTTAGCCTGTGTTCTCTATCGTCATTAAATTAGAATTTTAAGGTATCTGTATGTCGTTCTCTAATCTAGGTTTGTCTGAGCCAATTTTAAAAGCGCTTGACGAAATAGGGTATAGCACACCAACACCAATACAAGCTAAAGCAATACCCGTTGTGATGTTGGGTAAAGATTTAATTGCAGCGGCACAAACGGGGACAGGTAAAACAGCAAGCTTTGTTTTACCTTTATTAGAGAAACTAAATAACGACAAGAAGTTACGCAGTAAACGTATTCAATCATTGGTACTTGTCCCGACGCGCGAGCTCGCAGTACAAGTTGCAGCAAGTATTGAGCAATACAGTAAGTATTTAAACATTACCTCATTGGCAATGTACGGTGGTGTTGATGCTGAGCAACAAAAACAAGCATTAATTTGGGGTGTAGATATGCTTGTAGCTACCCCTGGAAGATTGCTCGATTTAGCCCATCAACGTGCTATACATTTTGATGAGTTAAAAACCTTAGTACTAGACGAAGCCGATCGAATGCTAGATATGGGTTTCATTGATGATATCAATAAAATCATTGATCGCTTGCCTAAGGATCGTCAAAACCTCCTGTTTTCAGCGACAATTTCTGAAGATGTGCAACGTTTAGCTAAACGGACATTGCAAGATGCTAAAGAAATAACAGCAAGTAATAATGACCAATCAACGCCAAATATTGATCAATGGCTAGTTACCGTTGATAAAAGCAATAAGTCTGCGTTGTTGAGCTATTTGATCAAAACGTTTGATTGGCAGCAAGCTTTGATTTTTATCGAGACAAAGCAGGGTGCGGCTAAGTTAGTGAGTCAGCTAGCCAAGCGAGGTATTATTGCTGAATCCATTCATGGTGGCCGAACACAGGCCATTCGTGAGCAAATTTTAGCAGATTTTAAAACGGGTAAAATTAATTACTTAGTATCAACAGGTATCGCTGCTAGAGGGCTTGATATCGATGATCTTGAGCGTGTTGTCAATTATGATTTACCCGCTAAGGCTGATGAGTACATTCACCGTATTGGTCGAACAGGCCGAGCAGGTGCTTCAGGTGAAGCTGTGTCATTGGTATCAAAAGATAACTTTCGCGAATTATGTGCAATTGAAAGTCGCCTGAACCATATCATTAGTCGTAAGGCATTTGAAGAGTTTCCCGTTAAGAAAACAGTACCTGTTTCTATCTTAAACTACGTACCCAAAAACAAAAGATAAGTACACATAAACCATAGCTAGGTCGCTTATTTACTGTAAATTTTTCAGTAAAGCGGCCTTTGAAGTATTTACCGCTTAGTTAAACCCCGTCAAATAATATAATGTTGAACAAATTATAAGCCACTTATTTCGGTTTATCGTATGTCATAAGCTTAAAAAACACTTCCGTTTTTCGTTGAAATAGTCAATAGTGGTTGAATAGTAACCACGAACTTAAGTGGTTATTATTTATAAAAAAGCTATAAAAATAATGAGAATACTTACCAAAAGGAAGCGTTTTATGGGGAATGTAAAAGTCGAAAATGAAAACCTATTTCGTGCATTAGTCTGTTTGCCGTTAGCTATATTGTTTAGTTTATTAGCAGGAAACTCTGTAATGAACTCAGGCATAATAATCTTTCAGGTCATGTTTGTCGTGTTAGCTATGTATTTTGTGCTTAGTACATTAGGTTACTTTGCACTGTATACCAATGAATATTTTGATGAGAAAGCACAATCGTGGTAAAGACTTGAGTTGCCAAATTCAAATGCTTGATGGGGTATGAATTTACCCCATAACTCATTCAGCTTTACTGTTCTTATTAGTAGCTATGAAATAACACGCATTTTATAATCATATATCAAGCTCCAAATGCTTCAAACTGGCAATTACGCTTTGATGTGATGCTACACAATCAACAACAGACGTTTTTTCAAGGGGAAAAGTTAGCTGTCATCTTGATTGACTAGGTTAACTACTCCCAAAAGCAATCAATTGTTTACCCATGCTGTATTTTTTATTCCAATTTCTGCTACCTACCTCATTGTATTAATAGACAAACTCTTTACATACAATCTTGTTAACTCTAGAATTAAACCAATTAGCTTTTGCTTTGGACTTACGTTGTTTAAACATATCTTACTTTTCGTTGTACTAATCTTTGCTCAAATAGGGCAGAGTTATGCGATTGCGTCGATGAAATGCCAAGATATGCAAAACACCATGGTTACAAGCACGTCCGTTGATGCGCATCAACATCACATGTCAACAAATAGTGATGATAGCCATGCCAATCACGAACATATGAATATCGAAGTGATGGAACATGAACAGTGTTGTCAAGATGACTGCTTCTGTCCGGCTAATACATGCAGTTCTTTTTCAGTGTTAATGACCGGTAAGCTTCATCACACAAACATTCTTTCACAGCGTGTTATCCCATTGGATAACAATCTAGCGATTAACCAATCTCTTTCAAGCCTATATCGTCCACCGATTTCTGCTTAACCTAGGGCTATTGTGCCCAAATTTCAGTATTCCATTCAAAAATAATGCTATTTTTACGATAGCTTGTTAAGTTTTATTGTTTTATCCAGTATTTCTGGAGGATAAAAATGTTCAAAATTTGTATCTACTGTGTCGCTTCTCTCTCGATAGCTATCGCACCAGTATATGCTAATGGAGTCAATTCATTAGCAAACGCGATTGAGTTAGCAATTGCTAATGATCCATGGCTCAACCAAAATCAATCACTACAAGATGCGCAACTCAATCAGAGTATTGCCGCCAATACGTTACCAGACCCACGTATATCATTTGGCTTAATGAATTTGCCTGTTGATAGCTGGCAATTAGATCAAGAAGCGATGACTCAAATAACCATTGGCGTTTCACAAATGTTTGCCCGTGGTAACACCTTGTCACTAGAACAGCAAAAGCTGATAGAACAGGCATCCCAGCAGCCATTGTTAAGACAAAACAGAAAAGCTTATGTAAAACGCTTAATTACTCGCATATGGTTAGAGGGATATCGAGCAAACAAAACAATATCACTGATTAACAGAGATAAAGTGCTGTTTGACCAACTGCTTGAAATTAGTCAGTCAAGCTACGGAACGACGCAAGGAAATACCAGACAACAAGATATTATCAGTGCTCAACTCGAGTTAATTAAACTTGAAGACCGGTTACTTATTGAGCAGCAAAAGCTCGAGCAAGTGTTCTCTCAACTATCTCCTTGGCTGTTGAACAGTGATATTCAACAGATGTCTAGCGATAATCATGTTTTACACGTTAATTACGGTAACGCGTTACCTAGATTGGTTTTACGTTACGGTGATAAAATTAAAAATAAAGCATTAAATAACAGAGCGTTATATGAAAAACTTCAGTTTCATCCGTTAATGCATGTTGAAACGTACAAACAAGCTGCGGCAAGACAAGATGTGTCAATTATGAATGAAAAATATAAGCCGCAGTGGGGCGTTTCTGCGAGTTATGGTATTCGAGATGACGACCAACTCGGTGATAGTCGAGCTGATTTTTTCTCTATTGGTGTAAGTGTTGATATGCCTATTTTTACCGAAAATAAACAGGATAAATTAGTTCGAGCAGCGATATCCCGAGCCGAAGCCGTTGAAACAGATAGGGTCCTGTTACTGAGAAAGTTAACGAGTAATGTACAAACTGCGATGACACAATTGCATCGACTAAAAGAGCGTTACTCCCTTTATGAAAAGCAAATCATGCAAAAAACAATTGAACAAGCAGAGTCAGCGTTAACTGCCTATACCAATGATAACGGTGACTTTACTGATGTGATCAGAGCGAGAATAGCGAAACTTGATACGGATATAGCGCGCTTAGATATCAGTGTGAAGGCATTACAAGTCACTGCTGATTTAAACTATTACTTTACGAAATATGAACCTGTTGATACTAAACAGCTTGCGGTAGGGGGCTAATAATGAATACAAAAAAAATAGCGATAGTACCAATGATTATTGGTGTGCTTGCTGCGTTAATGGTTGGTATTTTAATGGGTAAGCTTTTTTTCGAAGGGACACAAACGCCTAGTGCCACCGATAGCGGCGCTAAAAATGAGCCGCTTTATTGGGTTGCGCCAATGGATGCGAACTATCGAAGAGATAAACCTGGTAAATCACCGATGGGCATGGATTTAGTGCCTGTTTATGATGAGCCTCAATCAGCTAACGATTTTGGCGAAGGTGTTGTTGAAATTTCATCATCGGTTGTTAATAACTTAGGTGTAAGAACCGCAATAGCTACACAAGATTATTTTGAACAGACTATAACGACTGTTGGTATCGTAAAGTACGATGAAGATAAACTTGTCCATATTCATCCGCGTGTTGATGGTTGGATAGAAAAGCTCTATGTAAAGACAGTTGGCGATCCTGTAGTAAAAAATCAAGCACTTTACACACTATATTCTCCTGAATTGGTTGGTGCGCAAGAAGAGTATTTAATTGCACTCAATCGCAAGAACAACACATTAATACAGGCTGCAAAAGCACGGTTGTTAGCGCTACAGTTAAGTGAGGAATATATAGAACGATTACGCACAAATAAAAAGGTTAGCCAAACGGTTACATTTTACGCGCCGCAGTCTGGCGTTTTAGATGACTTAAAAGTTCGCGAGGGCTTCTATGTTAAACCCGGTAATACACTGATGAGTATTGGGCAACTTGATGAAGTCTGGGTTGAAGGCGAAGTTTTTGAGCGCGATGCGTCGTTGATTGTTGAAAATGCCAAAGTAGATATGACGTTAGCCACTTACCCAGGCAAGGTATGGCAGGGCGATATTGAATATATTTACCCAAGTTTAAACGCAGCTACACGTACTTTGCGTGTGCGACTAAGTTTTGTAAACGCAGATCGCTTACTCAAACCGAATATGTTTACTGAATTACGTATTAAAAACCAATCATCTCAACGATCTGTTTTGGTACCAAAAGAAGCCGTGATTCGAACGGGGCAAGACGATAGAGTAGTTTTAGCCCTAGGACAAGGTAGATTCAAGTCAGTTAACGTCACAATAGGACATGTTAACCATGAGGTGATAGAAATTTTAGAAGGTATTAACAGCGGTGATGAAGTAGTAGTTTCAGCTCAATTCCTACTGGATTCTGAATCAAGTATTTCATCTGATTTCTTAAGAATGATGCCCGATGAGGACGACGTAACTGATATTATGAATGCTAATGTTGATGGCGTTATCAATAAAATCAATATCGATTCACGGATACTAAATATATCAAGAGAAGCGATTGTTAAATGGAATAGAGAGGCTGAGACAATGGACTTTGTTGTTGCCAGCCATATTAATCTTTCCGAGTTGGAAATAGGTCAAAATATTAACTTTACCTTTGAAATTCGAGATGAATTCGTTGTTGTAGAGCTTGTGGTGCTTGAAGATAAAACACATGATCAACACAAGGGGCATTAATAATGATATCTCATATAATTCATTGGTCGATTAATAATCGTTTCTTTGTTTTACTCGTTACATTGATCACCATTGGCTTTGGTATTTTCGCTTTTAAAAATACGCCTATTGATGCCATACCTGATTTGAGTGATGTTCAAGTTATCATTAAAACGAACTATCCTGGCCAATCGCCACAGGTCGTTGAAGATCAAGTAACATACCCACTCACAACGGCAATGTTATCTGTCCCCGGTGCCAAAACAGTGCGAGGATTTTCTTTTTACGGTGATTCGTATGTTTATATTATTTTTGACGACGATACCGACATGTACTGGGCAAGATCTCGTGTTTTGGAATATTTATCACAGGTAGCGCCTAAGTTACCTTCCTCAGCAAAACCTCAGTTAGGTCCTGATGCAACAGGTGTTGGGTGGGTCTATCTTTATGCCCTCGTTGATCGAACGGGCAAACACGACCTAAGCCAGCTACGTGCGCTACAAGATTGGTTTTTAAAATTTGAATTGCAAACCGTTGCTGGTGTTTCAGAAGTAGCAAGTATTGGCGGTATGGTTAAGCAATATCAAGTGATGGTAAACCCCGAAAAACTGAGCGCTTACGGTATTCCTCTGCGCCTTATCGAAACAGCGGTAAAACAAGGCAATCAGGAAGTAGGTGCATCGGTTATTGAAATGGCTGAAGCGGAGTATATGGTTAGCGCGTCAGGCTATATTAATTCTGTTGATGATCTGTCTAACATTCCTTTAGGCGTTAACGATCAAGGCACACCTTTGTTGTTAAGTGATGTAGCGCAGATAACATTAGGCCCACAGATGCGACGTGGTGTTGCCGAACTAAATGGTGAAGGCGAAGTGGTTGGTGGTGTTGTTGTCATGCGTTTTGGTGAAAACGCTCAACAAACAATTAACCGCGTTAAAGATAAACTAACTACGCTAAAGAAGGGACTACCACAGGGTGTAGAAATCGTAACTGTTTATGACCGTTCCGGCTTGATTGAAAGAGCTGTATCAAATCTATGGTCCAAACTTGCCGAAGAATTTGTCGTTGTTGCTTTAGTGTGTATCGTTTTTCTTTTCCATATCCGATCATCATTTGTCGCTATCATTAGTCTGCCCATAGGTATCCTTGTGTCGTTCATTATCATGTACTACCAAGGAATAAACGCAAATATCATGTCGCTAGGCGGGATTGCTATTGCTATTGGTGCGATGACAGATGGTGCAATAGTCATGATAGAAAACATGCATAAACACATGGAAAGGACACCACTAACACCAGAAAATAGATGGCAAATCGTCGCTAAGTCAGCGACAGAAGTAGGTCCTGCACTATTTTTCAGTTTATTGATTATTACCGTGAGTTTTCTGCCGGTTTTTATTTTAGAAGCGCAAGAAGGACGAATGTTTTCACCGCTAGCGTATACGAAAACTTATGCAATGGCAGCTTCGGCAGGTATCGCTGTGACGTTAATACCGGTTCTTATGGGATATTTTGTTAGAGGTAAAGTAACCTCGGAGCAAAAGAATCCAGTCAATCGATTGTTAGTCAACACTTATCGTCCGGTACTGAAAGCCGTATTGTCATTTCCTAAACTTACGTTGTTTATCGTTTTTGCGATAACCTTGTTAGGATTTTATCCAGTGAGCAAGATCGGTCATGAGTTTATACCAGAACTCGACGAAGGCGATATCATGTATATGCCAACGACACATCCTGGTATATCTATTGGTAAAGCACGTGAGCTGCTACAACAAACCGACAAGTTAATCCGTACTGTGCCAGAAGTTAAAAACGTTTTTGGTAAAGTAGGTAGAGCAGATACGGCAACAGATCCTGCGCCGTTAACAATGATTGAAACCTTTATTCAATTAAAGCCAAAAGCGCAATGGCGCGAAGGCGTTACAACGAAAATTTTAAAAGAAGAGCTTAATCATTTAGTAAAGATCCCTGGTTTAACCAATGCGTGGGTTATGCCAATAAAAACACGAATAGATATGCTAGCAACAGGCGTTAAAACACCTGTTGGTATTAAAATAGCGGGCGCTGAGCTAGACGTTATCCAGTCTATAGGTGAGCAAGTAGAACGAGTACTTGAAGGTTATCCTGGTACGGCGTCAGTCTATTCAGAGCGTGTCGCTGGAGGTCGATATATTAAGATCGACATTAATCGACTAAAAGCAGCGCGTTACGGTTTGAATATTGACGATGTTCAACAAGTTATCGCAACAGCTATTGGTGGTGTGAATATTACACAAACGGTTGAAGGGCTTGAACGTTATCCAATAAACCTGAGATATCCGCAAGCTTATCGTGATTCGCCAGAGCAACTAAATAAACTACCGATTATCACCCCTAATGGCCAACGTATTGCCTTAGCTGATGTCGCATCTATTTATCTCGAAGACGGCGCACCCGGTATAAAAAGTGAGAATGCACGTATTAACGGCTGGACGTTCGTTGATATTGAAGGTGTTGATTTAGGTAATTACGTTGAAGGCGCTAAAGCGTTAATTCATGAAAAAATTAAATTACCGCCAGGCTATTCAATAAGTTGGGCTGGCCAATATGAGTATTTGTCTCGCGCTCAAGATAAGTTAACTTACGTATTACCACTGACCTTAGCAATCATATTAATTTTGCTTTATATGAGTTTTAAAAGTTTCGCAGAAGTTGCCATTATTATGGGGACTCTGCCTTTAGCGCTTATTGGTGGTATTTGGTTGATTTATATTGAAGGCTTTAATTTTAGTGTAGCAGTTGGTGTTGGCTTTATAGCACTAGCAGGTGTCGCCGTAGAAATTGGCGTGATTATGTTGGTATACCTAAATCAAGCCTTTAACGATCTCATAAAAAATGAACAAGGTCATGACGGCAAACTGCCAGAAGCCTTATTGAAAAATGCAATTCTTGCGGGTGCAGGTCAGCGAGTTCGACCTGTGATGATGACAGTTTCTACCATCATAATTGGGTTAATGCCTATCTTATACGGTAGTGGTACAGGTTCAGAAATTATGAGTCGTATTGCTGCGCCTATGGTGGGTGGTATGTTTAGCGCGTTAATGTTAACGTTAATTGTAATCCCCGCTGTGTATTTTTTATGGCGAAAACATCAGGTTAGTAAATAAGGGCATGAGTGAGAGTAGTTCGACGTTTTCATAAATGGTTAATGGCAATATTGGCGGTTCAGTTTTTGATTTGGTCAATAACTGGTATGTATATGGTGTATTTTAATATCCATTATATTCATGGTGACTTACTTGTTCACAACCACCAAAAGGCCATTGACCCGTCGAAAATCAATGTGACTGTTGCTCATTTACAGGATCGTTTCCCGACGTTAGCATCATTAACATTGAAAGTGCTCATTGAGCTACCTGTCTATCAGATTGATAACGAATGCAGTAAATTGCTAATTGATGCAACTAACGGAAATCTTCTGTCACCTATTGATGAATCGTTAGCGAAACAAATCGCTATTCATGCCTATACGGGTAAAGGCGCCGTTACTTCTGTTTTGTTGTTTAAAGAAAACCAACCTTTTGAAGTGAGCTCCCGGCACTTACCTGTTTGGCAGGTTCAATTTGATGATTTTGCGTTGCCAAGTCTGTATATTTCAGCGCAAAGCGGCGCTATTGTTACCAAACGACATAGTTTTTGGCGACTTTTTGATTGGATGTTTCGTTTCCATATAATGGATTATGAAACGAGTGAAGTAGACAACTGGTTACTTTGGTGTACAACACTACTTGGCCTATTAAGTTGTGGTTGCGGGCTTTATTTAGTTTTCAGTAAATTGGCTAGTAAGCGTAGCCGTTCGAGCAATAGGGCGATGCGATGAAATTTATCAGAAAACTTCATTATATCTTGTCGTTAGTTGTTGGCCTGCAGCTAATGATATGGCTTGTTAGCGGTTTTTACTTCAATGTCATGGATAGCGAAAAGGTATCTGGAAACCAATATAAAGTGCAAGGTGCTCATAATATTGTTTTTGATCTAGCTAATGTGATGCCAATAGAAAACTTGTTAGTGTCCCATCCAAACATTGTCTCGATAGACGTCGTTAATGTGTTAGGAAGCGCCCATTATTTAGCTTACTTTTCTAAAGCGCTATACCCACATTTTAAGCAAGACTACCAATTGTTTGAAGTGACCGATTTAACACCTTTTACTATTACAAAAGATATTGCGAAACAAATAGCGACATTGAGCTATAACGGTTCAGGCCAACCTTTTCGAATTACGCTGATGGAAAAACCAATAGAGTTACTTAAACAAAAAAACGCAAGTTGGCGTGTTGATTTTGATGATCAGGTAAATACCAGCGTATATGTTGATGCGCATGCCGGGCATATTATTGGTCACACTGATGATAACAAACGATTTGCAGACTTTTTCTTTATGCTCCATTTTATGGATTATGCAAAAGAAGGCAGTTTCAATAACTATTTGATGATGTTTTTTTCTGTTATTGCTTTTTGGCTTTCATTGACGGGCACGCTATGGGTCAGTTATATGATACGTAAAGGACAGTACAAAGTGAGACTGAAAAAAAAGCCACGACTTAATTAAAGTGGTGACTTTTACTGTGGCTAACTAACTGTTATCAGTTACATCGATTTTGCTCGAGCCGTATGTAGTTTTTTATAGCTATCAATTAAACGCAAATGCTTATCTAAGCCTTCAAGCTTCATACTTGTTGGCGCTAAACCATAGAATGTAACCGTACTATTTACTGTACCAATAACATTGTGCATCAGCGCTTCACCGTACATATGATTTAATGACGTTAAGAAATCTTCTATTTCTAGTTCGTCGTCTAATGCAATGTCTAACACGTTGTGCACCGCTTGATAGAATAGGCCTCGTTGAACCGTATTATCATTGTATTGTAAGAATTCACCAATAAGATCGTAGGCTACATCAAGCTCACCCAATGCTAGGTAAATTAACGCTTTTAGTTCTAAAATGGTAAGCTGGCCCCAATCGGTGTTTTCATCAAATTCAATACCAATTAAGGTACGAATATCAATGTAAACATCGAGCTCTGATTCTTCCAGTCGTTTAACTAAGTCGTCTAACTCATTGTCAGATAAACGATGAAGGTTCAAAATATCTTCTCGGTAAAGCAATGCTTTGTTTGTATTATCCCAGATAAGATCTTCAACAGGGTATACTTCTGAAAAATCAGGGACTAAGATTCGACAAGCGCTTGAACCGAAGACATGAAAATCTGCAATATAGGCTTCTTTACCTAGGTCTTCTAAAATACCAAATAGCGTATTGCATTCTTCGTCATTTGTACCAGAGAAATCCCACTCAACAAACTCAAAATCATGTTTGCTACTAAAGAAACGCCATGACACAACACCCGTTGAATCAATGAAGTGTTCAACAAAGTTTTCCGGCTCTTGTACTGCCATTGAATTAAACGTAGGGCGAGGTACATCATTAAGCCCTTCAAAACTTCTACCTTGCAATAGCTCTGTTAGACTGCGTTCTATGGCAACTTCTAGGCTCGGGTGGGCGCCGAATGAAGCAAATACACCACCAGTTTTAGGGTTCATGAGTGTGACACACATTACAGGGAATTGTCCGCCCAGAGATGCATCTTTTACTAAGACGGGGAAGCCTTGCTCTTCTAGGCCTTTTATTCCATCAACAATGCTTGGATATTTAGCTAACACCTCTGCTGGTACGTCGGGTAACACTAACTCTTGTTCAATAATTTGCTTTTTAATGGCTCGTTCAAATATTTCCGATAAACACTGCACTTGTGCTTCTTCCATATTATTACCCGCACTCATGCCATTACTTAAGTATAAGTTCTCAATCAAGTTAGAAGGAATATAAACGGTTTGGCCATTAGACTTTCTGGTGTAAGGAATAGCACAAATCCCACGATCTTTTCGACCCGAGTTTGTATCAATTAAGTGAGAGCCTTTCAATTCATGATCTGGGTTATAGATTTCTAAGCAATAGTCATCTAATAAGCCATCAGGTAAAGAATCATCAACCGTTAATTCAAACCATTTTTCATTAGGGTAATGAACGAAATCACTATTAGCGATTTCTTCACCAAAAAACTGGTCATTGTAGAAGAAGTTGCAATTGAGGCGCTCTATAAACTCCCCTAAAGCCGAACATAGTGCACTTTCTTTCGTAGCGCCTTTACCATTAGTAAAGCACATTGGCGATGCTGCATCTCTAATATGCAAAGACCAGACATTCGGTACAATATTGCGCCATGAGGCTACTTCTATTTTCATACCAAGTTGAGCCAGAATATTGGTCATATTCTCAATGGTTTTTTCTAACGGAAGGTCTTTACCTAAAATATAGGTGCTATCTTGGTTGTCAGCGTTAACCATCAACATCGCTTGTGCGTCTTCGTCGAGATTTTCTACCGACTCAATTTTGAATTCAGGTCCTGTTTGGACGACCTTTTTAACGGTACAACGTTCGATTGAACGTAATATCCCTTGTTTGTCTTTTTCACTTAGGCTATCTGGTAATTCGACATTAATCTGAAAAACTTGATTGTAGCGATCTTGAGGGTCAACAATGTTGTTTTGTGAAATACGAATATTGTCAGTAGAAATATCGCGAGCGTTACAGTAAACCTTAACAAAATAGGCGGCACATAATGCAGAAGACGCAAGAAAATAATCAAATGGACTTGGCGCGCTGCCGTCACCTTTATAACGAATAGGTTGGTCAGCAATGACGGTGAAATCGTCAAATTTTGCTTCAAGACGCAAGTTATCGAGAAAATTAACTTTAATTTCCATGGAGTTACCTAATGACTTATGACTTTGCTTGCGATCTGCAAAGTCATGTTATTTATAATTGGCGCTATTATCCCGTTTTTTAAGGCGAGTGTCTTGGCAAATCAACAATTATTTAGCATTGGGTTAATTCTCTTGCGCTAGTTCTTCAAAGTCTTCTAAATATGAGGTTACACGTCGGTTAAAGCGCTTGAACTGTTTAGCAGATGCTTGGTTTAAAAATTCGGCCAACATTTGCGCGAAAATGCGGTTGTTATACTCAATCTTTTCCTTAAATTCTGGTGAACGCAAATCTTGAGCATTCACCAAAGCATGGGTCAATGCTACAGCATTGATTTGGTTGTCTGCATCAGTCATTAGTGCATTATCAAAGTTAGATAACCAAAGTGTTCGATAGGCAATCCAGTCATCGAAACTTGATGTGTAAGTTGGCGTTGTTTCTTCAACCAGTAAGTTTTGATGTTTTGATAAACGACCAAACCATTTTTTAAATGATTTCTGTTGATCCTTTATATTCTCTTTTATTCGTTTCTCGTAGGTCGACTTTTTCCGTTCTTCTACACGTTTGTCATTACGCTCTGCTAAATTATCGATAAGTCCTTGTTTTTGTTTAGATGAAAGTTGTGCCATCAGGGGAGACAGGTAAGGCTCAGCAGCATCTATAAATCGGTACCAATGTTCTTGCATCTCATTGGTATGGGCGTAAATTTCATCGGCTGTAATTGGGTTTCCGGTTGGAATTTCATTAACCCGCTGTTGAAACCGAGCTAAATGACTATGATACCTCATTAATTCATTTGTACGATGCCAGGCATGCAATCTATTGAATGCTTTGTCAAAAACATGTTGCTGGGTTTTATCAAGCTCAACATAATCGTCTAAATACCAGCTAACCCACCAATCTAGTTTGTTATAGACGAACGAAAACGAACATCCAGACATAAAGATGCTAAGTGTAATAACAATGATGGAACGACGGACTGCAAACATAGAAGTTTCCTTTATCTTCTTTCTTATACGCGGTAACGACGTATTTGGTTTTTTGTTCGAACAATATTTTAAAGTAAAGTTCACTTTAGTAAGAAGGCAATTACAATTTGTAGTAATTGATTATTTGTTATCAAATAGTTAGTGAAATATGATGTTAGCTTATAGAGATTAGTTTTGTCATGGAATTTGTCATGAAAAATATTCAACGAGTAGGCATGTTAACGAGTGGTGGCGATGCTCCGGGTATGAATGCAGCTATCCGGGCGATTGTGCTGGCGCTTGATAGTAGTGTTGAAGTTATTGGTTATAAACACGGGTATAACGGTTTAATTAATAGTGAGTCAATTCGATTAACGCAAAGCGATGTTGATAATATTATTCACTTAGGTGGCACCATTATTAAAAGCGCGCGCTGCAAAGAAATGCGCACTAGTGCAGGTATAAAACAAGCCGTTTCAACGTTGATAAAAGATAAGGTTGACGCACTAGTGGTGATTGGTGGCGACGGTTCTTTTAATGGCTTGTTAGCGATTCAAGAGCACTGGGCAGGGCAAGTCATTGGCTTACCAGGTACCATTGATAATGATCTTGACGGTACCGATAATACCATTGGGTTTTCTTCAGCCATTAATACAGCTATTCAAGCGGTAGATAAAATAAGAGATACGGCGGATGCCTTCGATCGGGTATTTATTATAGAGCTAATGGGCCGTCATAGTGGCCATATTGCTTTTCATGTTGGTTTAGCTTCAGGCGCTGAAGCGATTTTATCTTTCGAAAATACCGACACAGAACATCCTGAACAAGTCATCGATTCGCTTGCTAAACAGGTTAAACAATATCAAAACAGTTGTAATAATAGTTTCTTGATTTGCGTTGCCGAAAATTTATGGCCTGGTGGCGTTACCCAATTACGTGATCAACTTAATCGCTATGATTTTATTGATGCGTCAGCATGTATATTAGGTCATATTCAACGCGGAGGCGCGCCGAGTGCCAACGATCGTATTTTAGCAACTAAGTTAGGTGTTGCTGCTGTTGAGGCATTAAAAGGGGGGATGTCAGGGTTTATGATTGGTGAACGCTATGCTAAGCCAATACTAGTGCCCCTGTTAGATGCAATCAAACACACCAAAATGGTACCCGATCACCTTATTCAGGCGCATAAAAATATTAAAGCGATTAACCCAACTAAAATAGATAATTTATAGCAGAGTAATTTAAGGCGCGAGGTAACATCTTTGTATGGTTATGATATAGTTGTTGCCTCTATTGTATAATGCCTATTAGTTAAGATGTTACCTCGTTTAGCACCAAAAGAATTAGTCTCTGCACGATACCAGCAATTTGCTCAACAACTTGAAAACTCGTCATATGATGGTGAAATCAACTGTCAGTACAGTGCTCGATTAGCTGTAGCAACAGATAACAGTGTTTATCAACAACTACCACAATTGGTTTTGCATCCTAAAAGCATTAGTGATGTGCAAACAATTACCGATTTAGCCAATCAAGCAGAGTTTCAAGAAATAAAATTCAGTGCCAGAGGCGGCGGTACAGGCACTAACGGCCAAAGTTTAACGCCTGGTATTGTTGTCGATTTATCCAAATACATGAACAACATTCTTGATATAAATGTTGAAGAGCGTTGGGTAAAGGTGCAAGCCGGTGTTGTTAAAGATCAATTAAATGCATTTTTAAAGCCTTATGGTTTTTTCTTCTCTCCTGATTTATCTACCAGTAATCGCGCTACCATTGGCGGAATGATCAATACAGACGCGTCAGGTCAAGGCTCATTAGTTTATGGTAAAACATCCGATCACGTATTAGGTTTGATAAGTGTACTGGCTAACGGTGAGTTATTAGAAACCAAGCCTATCGGCCTTGATGTCGCCAAAGCACTGGCGAAAGAAAACTCTACAATGGGTAAAATTACTGCTCAAGTGCTTGCAAGTTGTTTAGATAAACGTGATGCAGTATTAAATAAATTCCCCCGTTTAAATCGCTTTTTAACGGGCTACGATCTAGAAAATGTCCTCGATAAAGACTTAAAACAACTAGATCTTTCAAGGATCATCACCGGATCTGAAGGTTCGTTAGCTGTTGTTTGTGAAGCAAAGCTAAACTTAACACCGATCCCAACATTTAAAACACTGATCAACATTAAATATGACAGTTTTGACTCCGCACTTCGTCATTCGCCATTCTTAGTAGAAGCGCAAGCAACATCAGTTGAGACCATTGACTCTAAAGTGCTAAACCTTGCTAAAACAGACATCGTTTGGCATTCAGTGAGTGACCTGATCACCGACGTTGAAGGTCAAACAATGGATGGCCTGAATATCGTTGAATACAATACTGAAGACGAAAGTTGGATGAAAGCGCGCATTGACCAATTAAAACAAAGACTAGACAGTGCGATAACGAACAAACAAGGTGGTGTTATTGGCTATCAAATTACCAGTGATTTAAGCAGTATTGGTAAATTATACGCCATGCGTAAAAAGGCGGTTGGTTTATTAGGTAACACAGATGGTAGCCAAAAACCGCTAGCATTTGCCGAGGATACCGCTGTGCCACCTGAAAATTTGGCGGATTTTATCGCTGAATTTAGAGCGCTTCTCGATAGCTACGATTTACATTATGGTATGTTTGGTCATGTTGATGCCGGCGTACTGCATGTTAGACCTGCACTTGATATGTGTGATCCAGAGCAAGAAAAACTATTACGTACATTATCAGATGAAGTGGTTAAGTTAACAGCCAAGTACGGCGGTTTAATGTGGGGTGAACACGGTAAAGGGTACCGTAGTGAATATGGTCCAGACTTTTTCGGTGAAGAGCTATTTACTGAATTACGAAAAATTAAAACCGTATTCGATCAGCACAATAAAATGAACCCTGGCAAAATATGTACACCGATTTCATCGTCTGAACGCTTAGTTAGTGTTGACGATACTAAACGAGGTTATTACGACAGACAAATCCCAGTGACCGTTAAAGAGTCCTTTTCTCACGCGTTAGATTGCAACGGTAACGGTTTATGTTTTAACTTCGATCCGAATAGCCCAATGTGTCCATCAAGTAAAGTAACACGCGATCGCAGACATTCACCTAAAGGTAGAGCAGGCTTGATGCGCGAGTGGTTAAGGCTACTTGAAGATAAAGGCGTTGATGTTTTATCACTTGAAGAAAATACATCAGGTTGGTCTGTTCAGCAGCTACTATCGAAAGTAAGAAATCAATTGACCAAACACAAAAAAGACGATTTCTCACATGAAGTAATGGATGCTATGCAAGGTTGTTTAGCCTGTAAAGCATGTGCTAGCCAGTGTCCAATAAAAGTCGATATTCCAGATTTGCGAGCACGCTTTATTCAGCTTTACCATACCCGCTATATGAGACCGATGAAGGATCATCTTGTTGCCAATGTCGAGTCTATGGCGCCTGTGATGGCTAAAATGCCTCGCGTAGTTAATGCCGTTTTAAATTCGCCCATCTATGACAAATTTTCAAGAGCAACTATTGGCTATGCCGATACGCCTTTACTATCAGTACCAACGCTTAAAAACTTAGTCATTGAGAAACGTTATGAGTTGTTTGATCTAAATTATTTTAGCCAATTATCGCAAGAAGCTCGTGATCAATATGTTTTTATTGTTCAAGATCCGTTTACCAGTTTTTATGATGCGCAAACGGTTGAAGACTTAATGTCTGTGATAAAGCACCTAGGGCGAAAGCCAGTGCTTTTGCCGTTTAAACCAAACGGGAAGCCACAGCATGTTAAAGGTTTTCTAGATCGCTTTGCGAAAACAGCAAGATCAGCAAGTGATTTTCTTAATCAAGTGAGCCAACTCAATATACCAATGATTGGCTTAGATGCATCCCTCGTGCTTTGTTATCGTGATGAGTATCAACAAGTACTTGGGGAAAACCGTGGTGATTTTTCAGTATTATTAGCCCATGAATGGCTATTTGAGCAAAAAGAGCAATTAAATGTCCCTCAACTTAATTCAAATATTGTCTTTAGTTTGTTTGGTCATTGCACAGAAAAAACGGCGCTACCCAATAGCGAAAGTCAGTGGCAAGCGATTTTTGAACAATTTGGCTTGCAGTTGAACAACGTATCTGTAGGTTGTTGCGGTATGGCGGGGACATATGGCCATGAAGTTAGCAACGTAAATAACTCAAAAGCGCTGTACAAGATGAGTTGGCAAGATAAAGTAAATAATATAGACCAGCAACAAATGTTAGCGACTGGTTTCTCTTGTCGATCCCAAGTAAAACGAATGGCTAAGTTTAAGCCAAAGCATCCAGTTTCGGCGCTAAATGAGTTATTAATAAATCACTAAACTTATCGTCAGATACTGATATAAAAAAGGCGATGCTAACATAGTTAGCATCGCCTTTTTTCTTTAGTTGTAGGCTACTTTAATAAATTAAATATCGTAGTGGCAATATCAACATTATCGAGCTGACCTATAAACAACTCACTATTTTTACCAAAAGCATACACGGGAACGTCAACACCAGTATGTCCGCTTGTAGTCCAACCCGTATTTGTGCGCTTGTCGATTAACTGTGTAATTGCTTTACGCATTTTTCTAGTAACCGTGCTAGCTTGGCTATAGCCTTTTGCTAAAAACTTAATCTCATTTTCAGTCCAGTAGGCGAGTGCTTTATCCATTTGCGTGGTAAGTTCATCTTGTTCTTCAGGTGTTAATTGAAAGCCTAATGCTTGCTGAAGTTTTAATACATCCAAACCATTATCGCCAATTTCTTGCGCCATGCTTTGAGTTGATGCAGTGAGGTTTTTGATCCACGTAGGATGCCAAGCATAATCACCATTAGCACCAATAGTCATGCCGCCTGTAGAATGATCAGCCGTTAGTACAACAAGTGTATCTGGATTTTGTTCTACAAACTTCTCGAGTACCGCCATGGTTTTTTCTAGATCTGACATTTCTGACATTGAATAAGCGATATCATTGCTATGACCACCCCAATCAACTTGACTTGCTTCAATTAAAAGAAACATGCCTTTGTCGTTTGGCAAGTAGTCTAATGCTGCGGCCGTCATTGTCGATAAGCGATACTTATCGCCATAATCTAACGCCTGAGGCATGCCTTTATCTGCGAATAAACCAAGAACTGGTTTGTCTTTTGGTAAGTTTGATAATTGATTATAGTCATCTAGGTAGTGAAATCCCGAAGATTTAAAATCGTTAACAACATTGCGATCTTTACGAATAAAATATTGCCAACCACCACCAAGCATTAAATCGGCGATAAATTGATCGTTGATACGATTATCAAAGTAACTATCAGCTATCTCATCGTAATTTTGACGACTTTTGTTATGCACCATATAAGCGGCAGGTGTAGCGTGGTTGATTTGTGAGGTCACGACAATGCCAGTTTTTTTGCCTATTTGTTTTGCTTGATGCAATACACTCTTAACAGGTTGCTCATTTACGTCTACGCCAATTGCTCCATTGTATGATTTAACACCTGAAGCTAATGCCGTAGCGCTTGCTGCAGAATCCGTCACTAAACCTGAAACCTTCGCAGGGTAAGTACTTGACGAGCCAACATGGTATTTATCAAATATTGTGGTTTCTATTTCTGGGGTTGCAGGATCGTCATTGTAATAACGATAGGCGGTGGTGTAGGCTGGTCCCATTCCGTCACTCACGACCATGATGATATTTTGTGGCGCTTCAGCACTAACGTGGAAAGAGGTTAATAGCGCTAAAGAGCTTAGGATTTTCTTCATTTTATACTCTATTTTTTGATTTCTAAGTTGACCCAAACTAAACGGTGATCTGATGATGCACCTCTATCTTTGATCAAATAATACGTTTCACTGTCTTTTTCAGGCCAATAAACGCCCGAATCTTTAATACTAAAGCCATATTGTGACGGTAATGCGTAATCTGCTCGCATGCCCCAATATGCTGTATGATATTTTGCATGTTCATTGTCTGGTTTATGAAGTTCACCACCTTTACTTAGTGGCTTGGGATCTTGTACGTTTGGATTGTTTAGTAAAGCTTCAATACCGGAATTAATCGCATCACCTTCGACACTAGACGCATTAAGATCACCTAAGATGATAAAACGACTATTTTCACCTAAACCACCATATTTCCCGTTGTCGTCATACAGATAATTTGCTTGGTTAGGCGTGACGTAATCGTTAATCATTCTAATTTCATCATGGTTACGTTTACCATTTCTATCTTCCGGTCCGTCAAAAACAGGAGGAGTAGGGTGGCTAGCTAATATGTGCACTGTCGTATCGCGAACGGTTACAGGTACATCCCAGTGTGATTTTGAACTTAACCTAAATGCTTGCCATGCTTCGTCGTTGTAATAAGCAATACCGGTTGATGGTTCAACTGGCTTTAAAGCACTGGGCATATCTTTCCATTTAAAGGTTTGAAAGGTTCTTATCGCCTGTGCATCAATTGGGTATTTTGACAACAAAGCCATGCCAAAGTGGCCTGGAAAATAACCAAAGCCATAAGTATCTGCGGGGCTATCTGTATGTGAACTATTGCCATTAAAATCTAAGCCAGATGGTACGCCTGTATTTACAGGGCCTTGATAGAAGTAGGGATAGTCAATTGCATTGTCGCCTTGGTTTAAGTATTTATCTTTAAACTGAGCCAGTGCACTTTGGTGTAATTCGTCTTGACGGTCAAATTCATTTAACAAGAGAATATCAGGACGAACATCTTGAATAATATGAGCTATATTTTTTATTTGCTGATGTTGAGTCGCTAATGCCATTGCCAACTCATTGCCCATAGGTATACGCTCTTTACCTTGTTCATAAGGCATATAATTAAGCGCTTCCATCGACACATTGAAAGTGGCAACTTTTAATTGGCTTGGTTTTTCAGTTTCAGACATACAACCTTGACCTAGTAATGCAACACCTAACGCTAATGTTTGAGTTAAACGATTCATTTAATGTTTAAGCCTTGTAAAATAAAATTAACGAGGAAAGCTTTTACTTGTTCTCTATCTTCTTGCTCATACTCTTGCTTATTAGTGATATTCAATATTTGTGTTTCAAAATCAGCATAATGCTGAGTCGTCGACCAAATAAGAAAAATTAACTTTACTGGATCAACTTTTGCCATCTCGCCTGCATTCATCCAATGTTCGAATATTTGAGATTTTTCTTTAACCCAATTACGTAGGTATACCCGAGCAAAGTTATCAATATGTTGAGCACCTTGGATGATTTCCATGGCATATATTTTTGATGCTTTTGGGTTTTCAAAGGTAATGTCTACTTTTGCAGAAATAAAACGTTCTAAGGCAATCTTAGGGCCATCTTCTAGCACTATGTCGCCAATGGCCGTATCCCACATCTCTAGTGTTTGTTCTAAAACCTTGTGATAAAGGTTTTCTTTATTTTGATAGTAATAAAGTACATTTGCCTTTGGCATGTTGGCATTATCAGCAATTGCTTGGACGGTTGCACCTTTAAAACCTTGTTGAATGAACTCATCTCGCGCTGCATCCATAATCGCATCTTGGCTTTGTTTTCTCTTATTTGCCTGTTTATTCACTTTACTCGCCTTGAACTAACAATAATTAAGTATTTATTTAAGCTATGCCGTGAATTATTCAACGAATTAACGGTGTTGTCATTAAATAGTTAAAATCTAATTCGTGTTAACAGCCTATTAACATAGTGTCTGGATTGAAAATACCACTAAAATGTTAACAAAGCATGCACAATTCTATTGAATTAGTTCATAAAATAACAGAAAATTACAAAAGTTATCTAGATGGTTATGTTTGTTTGCTTGTGTTTGTCACTTTTAACAACGTGTTAATAGAGGCTTCTATCAAAAGCTGACGGTTTGGATAACCTGGGAGAAATAAAACTGCTATAAAATTGTAATTAAACTGTAAATAAGCCTATGTTTAATAAGCGAGATTTTTTTAATTACACGTCTATGACGTAAATAACTATAAACTTTATTATAAATAAGGGAAAAATGATGAAAGCTCATCGCCTCTCACACATTGCTGGAGCTGTTGTATTTGCTCTAGGATTGTCAACGTCAGCTATTGCTGCTGATAACACATCATCAAGTATTCGTGGTTCAGTTATTGCGCCAACTGGAGAGTTAGTCTCTGGTGCTTCAATACAAGTTATTGATTCACGTACGGGTAGTGTCAAAACATTTACATCAAATGAAACGGGTACATTTAGTGCGCGTGGTTTACAAGTTGGTGGTCCATACACAGTTATTGTTACGGACGCTAACGGTTCAAAAACACATGAAGATGTTTACCTAACTCTTGGTTCAACCTTTAACTTAAGTGTCCAGTTAGAGTCAGCAAACCTAGAAACAATCACAGTTACTGGTCGCAACCTTCACTCAACGTCGGGTGAAAATGCGCCTTCAGCTAACTTTGGTTACGAAGACCTACAAAACGCACCTGCAATTAACCGTGATATTAAAGATTTAGTTCGTATTGATCCACGAATATATATCAATGAAAGTCGCAGCGACGGTATTCAATGTGGTGGTGCTAGCCCTCGCTTTAATAGTTTTACGGTAGACGGTATTCGTAACAACGATAACTTTGGTTTAGGCACGAGTGGCTATCCAACAATTCGTATTCCTTTCTCTTACGACTCAATCGAACAAGTAAGTGTTGAATTAGCACCATTTGATGTTCAGTACGGCGGTTTTACTGCATGTAACATCAATGCTGTTACTAAGTCGGGTTCTAATGAACTTACTGGTGGTTTCTTCTATGACTACACAGATGACTCAATGCGTGGTGATAGCCTTGAAGGTGAAGACATATCAACGGGTAAATTCGATGAGCAACGTTACGGTTTCAACTTAGGCGGTGCAATTATTGAAGACAAGTTATTCTTCTTTGGTTCTTATGAAAAATTAAAAGGCGCAGATACGTTTGATCGTGGTACAGCAGATTCAAACGCAGCCGTTAAAGTTGAAGGTTTAAGCCAAGCAGATTACGACGAAATATTAGATATCTCTCGTAACGTCTATGGTTATGAACCTGGTGAGTTAATTACTAACCTACCTGTAGAAGATGAAAAAATCATGGCTAAACTTGATTGGATCATCAATGAAGATCACCGTGCAGCGTTAGTTTATAACTACAACGACGGTAATACGATTCGTGAATCAGATGGTGATTCAAATGAGTTTGAATTCTCAAACCACTACTACGATCAATATGCAGAATTTGAATCCGTTGTAGCATCAGTTTACTCAGATTGGACTGATAGTTTCTCAACTGAAGTGCGTATTGGTACTTCTGATTTCCTACAAACAGTAACACCACTTGGTGGCACTGATTTTGGTGAAGTTCAAATCCGTACAGAAAATGATGGCGCACGAGCAACAGTTTACCTTGGTGCTGATGACTCGCGTCATGCTAACCGTTTAAGCTATGAAACAGATGTATTCAAACTTGCTGGTACATACCTAGTAGGCGACCACATTATTACTGGTGGTTATGAATACGAGAGTTTAGATGTATTTAACCTTTTCGTTCAACATGCTGAAGGTGAATTCCGTTTTAACTCTATAGATGATTTCCGTAATGGTTTAGCTAGTCGTATTTATTACGATAATGCGGTAGCAACCAATAATCCAGAAGACGCGGCAGCGCAATTTGGTTACGACATCCATACATTGTATATTCAAGATGAATACTACATGTATGATTATGACTTAACGTTAACTTATGGTGTGCGTTACGATTGGTACAAAAGTGATGATTTACCGGTTGAAAACCCAATTGTTGAAGACTTATACGGTTTCTCTAACTCACAAAACCTAGATGGTTACGACTTAGTTCAGCCACGTTTCGGTTTTAACTGGACAGTCAGTGACGATTTAGAAGTACGTGGTGGTTTCGGTTTATACTCAGGCGGTAACCCTAACGTATGGTTAGGCAATAATTACCAAAACAACGGTGTTATCCTTGTTAAGACACGTGAAACTACTTCACCAACAGACCTTTTCAATACACCAATGACGGGTGACGGTCGTCCGGTATGGAATGTGCCGCAAGATCAATATGACAATGTGACTGCAGGTAACGGTGCACCAGGCGGTATTAACTTACTTGACCCTAACTTCGAAGTACCTTCAGAATGGAAATACGCGTTAGGTGCAACATTCTACTTAGAGAATGATTATGTATTTAGTGCTGATTTCTTATACTCTGATATGAGAAATGCAGCTGTTATTAGTGATGTTACACGTCAAGATTCTGGTGAAACAGCACCTGACGGTCGTCCAATTTACACAAGCTCAAATGGCCGTAGCCAAGACTTCATGTTAACGAACGTGAAGGGTGACACTGGTCACCGTGCTTCATTATCATTTGCACTTTCTAAGTCTTATGACTTTGGTTTAGATTGGACATTTGGTTATGCGTACACTGAGTCTAAAGAAGTAAGCCCAATGACGAGTTCAGTGGCGTTCTCTAACTACTTAAACAATACATCTGATCCAGAAAACCCAGGTGTAGGTACATCTAACTACGAGATCCCGCATCGCTTTACGTTAAAAGTATCTTACGAGCACGAATTCGTTGATAACTACGCAACTAAGTTCTCAGTATTTGGTTCTGCAAACGAAGGCCGTCCATACAGCTACACATTTGATAGCGGCTGGGCATTTGGTGACTCAGTTGGTTTCATCTCTCGTCATTTAGCATACATTCCAACAGGTGCTGATGATCCAAACGTTGTGTTTGGTGATGATTTCGACCAAGGTGCATTCTTCGACTACGTTCAAGCTGAAGGCTTAGATAAATACGCTGGTGGTATCATGGAGCGTAACGGTATCTACAGTGACTGGTGGACGAAGTTTGATATCAAGATCACGCAAGAATTACCTGGCTTTAAGAAAGATCACAAAGCAAGCGCATTCTTAGTCATCGAAAACTTCGGTAATATGCTTAACGATGATTGGGGTGTAATGTATGAGGCTAGCTTCCCACGTGCACAACCAATGATTGATGCGTCAATTAACGATGCTGGTCAATACGTATTTAATGAATTTATCGAGCCAGCGGGTCAAACTCGTGTAGCTGATGCTTCATTATGGGAAATGCGTGTAGGTATTAAATACGATTTCTAATCGTTACTCATTAATACTGATAAAAGTGCCACTTTATGTGGCACTTTTTTTTTGCATGGTAAAAAATAAATAGTCACCTAGCTCAATAGCTTAATTTCAATCACTAGAATTTCTTTGTTTCTTGGTTTGCGATCCTTTGTTTTATTTACTATTCATTAAGTAACGTTGCTTCAACGTTACGCAGCATCTTTACTCAAAATGCGTAAGGAATTTCACTTACCGACAAAGGCAAACACCAACAAATTAAATCAAGAAAGAGATAAATTACTCAGTTCGCCTGAAGATGCTTACATGTGTTAGAGGAGAAATTTTTAATGATGAAAAGACAAAAACGAGATCGTCAAAATAGGGCGCATGCACGAGGTTATCAGGCAGGTGTTTCTGGCCGCTCTAAGGAAGCGTGTCCTTATCAAAATCTAGATATTAAATCAGAGTGGTTAGGTGGGTGGCGTGAAGCTATGTCAGATAGGCAACAGGGGCTATATAAATAAAGGTAAACACGCGGTCAATCATCTATTGACCGCGTTCGTCACATTAGAACGATGACGTGTCAGCAAATAAACCAACTTTTAAGTCTGTAGCAGTGTAAATGACACGACCATCTACAGAAACCGTACCATCAGCAATACCCATAAACAGTTTACGCTTGATCACACGCTTCATTTGAATGTTATAGGTCACTTTTTTATTCGTCGGTAAAATCTGACCAGTAAACTTGACTTCTCCCACACCTAAAGCACGACCTAAACCAGGTCCACCTTGCCACGCAAGGTTGAAACCAACCAATTGCCACATTGCGTCTAAACCTAAACAACCTGGCATGACAGGGTCATCTGTAAAGTGGCATTCAAAAAACCATAAATCTGGGGTGATATCTAATTCTGCAATAATTTCGCCTTTACCATGTTCGCCACCGTCTTCAGTGATTTTAACAATGCGATCCATCATCAACATATTGCCTGATGGTAGGTGGCTATTACCAGGACCAAACATTTCGCCTGTACCTGCTTTAATTAAGTCTTCTTTGGTAAATGAATTTTTACGTTCCATAATGCTCTTAATAGTCATAATAAAAAGGATAATCGCCGCTACTTTAGCGAACAGTTGTACACTAAACAACTCTGAGCAGTGCATTTATTTTAATTATTGTACTTTAATTGGTTATGCGTTACCTTTTTAGAGCATTTATCAGGAGTAGCAGTATGACTAAAAAGCTAGCAATGACAAACGCTGAGAAGCAAAAGCGCTATCGCGAACGTCAAAAAGAGAAAGGAATGAAAGAAACTCGTGGTTACCTTAGTCAAGAAGCTATGGTGTGCTATGAGTTAATACAAGAACAAACAAATTGGTCAGATTCTGTCATTTTGAGTAACGCTGTAAGGCTTACTTATGCAGCATATAAGAATGGCCAGATTAACCTGTTAAATAACTGGCTTAAAAAGAACGATTTATAAGCAGTCAAGCATACACAGTATTGCAAGTTTACTGGTTAACTTGTATCTTGGTTACACTATAAATAAGAATAAATTCGTAGTCTGTTTTGGCTACTTAAAAGGGCTTTGTCTTGATTAATATTTTACTTGTTGACGATCATGAACTTGTACGTACAGGAATTCGCCGAATTCTCGAAGACGTCAAGGGGTTAAAAGTTGTTGGCGAATGTGAGACTGGTGAATTAGCCGCAAAATTTTGTCGTACCAATACACCCGATGTCGTGTTAATGGATATGAATATGCCAGGTATTGGTGGCTTAGAAGCGACGAAAAAAATTATTCGTTTTAACCCTGATATTAAAGTGATTGTGCTTACTGTTCACAGTGAAGACCCAATTCCTACCAAAGTAATGCAAATTGGCGCTGCTGGTTACCTGACAAAAGGTACAGGCCCTGAAGAAATGGTAAATGCAGTACGTGCAGTGCACAGTGGTCAGCGTTATATTACGCCAGATATTGCTCAGCAAATGGCATTGAGCCAATTTAAGAAACCAGAAGAAAACCCATTCAGTAGTTTGTCTGAACGAGAGCTACAAATTATGCTAATGGTAACTCGTGGTGAAAAAGTACCAGACATTTCAGAGCAGTTGATGTTAAGTACAAAGACAATTAATAGTTATCGTTATCGCATGTTTGAAAAGCTTAATATAAGCAATGATGTTGAGCTAACCCATTTAGCCATTCGACATGGCATGTTAAATACTGAAAAACTTTAACGTTAGATGACTACTGCCGAAGCGCCTTTTGATCACCAAGCTTTTTTAAAATCGGTTACACACCAAAGCGGTGTTTACCGTATGTACAATAAGTCACAAGAGGTGATTTATGTGGGTAAAGCAAAGGACCTAAAAAAGCGCTTAGCCAGTTATTTTCGCAAAGACCTTCCCAATAATAAAACTCGCTCGTTAGTTAGCCATATATTCTTTATAGACGTCACTGTTACCCATAGTGAAACAGAGGCGTTACTACTAGAAAATAACTACATAAAAAAATATTTACCTAAATACAATATATTGCTGCGTGACGATAAATCATATCCTTACTTATTGATTACCGAACACAAGCATCCTAAATTGGGCTCTCACCGTGGCGCAAAAAAAACCAAAGGTGAATATTTCGGTCCTTATACAACGGTAGGCGCCGTTTGGGAAAGCTTACGCCTGATGCAGAAACTTTTCCCGCTTCGACAATGTGAAGATAGTTATTATAGAGCGCGCTCTCGTCCGTGCCTACAGTACCAACTTGGGCGTTGTTCAGCACCTTGCGTTGGTAAAATTTCTGATGACGATTATGCTGAACAAGTTAAGTTAGCCAAATTGTTTTTGCGCGGTAAAAGCAATTTAGTCATCGATACTTTGGTTGAAAAAATGGACCAAGCCAGTATGTCGCTCGCCTTTGAACAAGCGGCTAACTATCGCGACCAAATAAAAACCTTACGTAAGGTGCAGCAGCAGCAGTATGTGAGTGGTTTTGCTTCTGAACTTGATGTCATTGGCATATACCAGCTTAAACAACAAGTTTGTTTACATATGTTATACATTAGAGAAGGGAAAGTGCTGGGGAGTAAAAGCTTTTTTCCAAAAATTCCAGAAGACACGACAATCAGTGAGCTATTAGCAGCTTTTATTTCACAACATTATTTGAACAGTGATGTCGCTAATCGTCATATTCCTAAAGAAATCGTGTTACCTGAACTACCGGACGACTCAGATGAGCTCGTTCGAATGTTTAAATCATTGACGGATAAAGACATCAAATTTTCCGTTAACGTCAAAACTGAACGTGCTCAATACCTAAAACTAGCGACAACCAATGCTGAAAACGCATTGTTAACCAAGAACAGTGAAAAAGAATCCATCGCAAAACGCTTTACGGCGTTAAATGAGGTATTTGAATTACCAAACGGCATTCAAACCATGGAGTGTTTTGATATATCTCACACTATGGGGCAACAGACGGTAGCATCTTGCGTTGTTTTTGATACTAATGGACCACTAAAAAGTGCCTATCGTCGATACAATGTCCATGGCATCACGCCGGGTGATGATTACGCGGCAATGTCTTTTGCATTAAACAAGCGCTATGGGAAAGTCAGTAGTGAAGCCCAATTGCCTTCTATTGTATTTATAGATGGGGGCAAAGGGCAGTTAGCAAGAGCTGAGGACTTTTTTAATCAATTAAATCACCCAACACCACCACTGTTAGTAGGCATTGCAAAAGGTGAGTCACGTAAACCAGGTTTAGAGACTTTAATCTTAGCGGGTTCTCATCAATTGATTAATTTACCTGCGCATTCACCAGCGTTGCATTTGATTCAACATATTCGCGATGAGTCGCATCGGTTTGCAATTGCCGGGCACAGAGCTAAGCGTCAAAAACAGGCAAAGTCATCAACATTAGAAAGTATTCCGGGTATTGGTCAGAAAAAACGTCAAGCGTTATTGAAGTATTTAGGTGGATTACAGGAAGTTAAAAATGCAGATGTAAATGGCTTATGTAAAGTACCAGGAATTAGCAAAGCACTCGCGCAGACTATTTACGAAGCATTACATGACAATTAGCCTCGAACTTGTGTAGAATGAAAGAAAAATTTTGCTGTAGCTAGATCATGTGGACTATTCCAAACCAAATAACCTTTTTTAGAATTCTTTTAATTCCATTTTTCATTTTTGTCTTTTATTTGCCTGTTTCATGGCATCACTTTGGTGCGGCGTTCATTTTTTGGTTAGCGTCAATTAGTGATGCGCTTGATGGATACTTAGCAAGAAAATTGAAGCAATCTACAGCCTTTGGTGCATTTATTGATCCTGTTGCTGATAAATTAATGGTGGCAGCTGCACTGATTATTATTGTTCAAGACTATCAAAGTATTTGGATAACCGTCGCAGCGTTTCTTATGATTGGTAGAGAAATCTTTATAAGTGCAATCAGGGAGTTTATGTCTAGCCATGGTCAACGAGAGGCCGTCGCTGTTTCTAACCTTGGTAAACTGAAAACAGCTGCCCAAATGTTGTCGCTTATTGGCCTTATTTGGCGTCCAGATTATGATATCCCTTTAATAATCTTTGATTTTCCGCAAATTTGGTTTATGAATTTAGCTTATGGTCTATATTTTATTGCCACAATTTTAACGGTTTGGTCAATGGTTCAATATTATATGATTGCTTGGCCGGTATTGAAGGGTAAAAATTAACCAAAAATTGAAAGGTTTTAGTTAAAAAACCGCCATCTTAGTCGAAATTTAAGCAGTTGAATTTTTTTTACTATTTAGTTGTTGACTCAAGATAATTTCGATGTAGAATGCGTTTCCAGTTGGCAGGGAGAGTCAACAAGAAAGAAGAATAAAGCGGTTGTAGCTCAGTTGGTAGAGCACGACCTTGCCAAGGTCGATGTCACGAGTTCGAGCCTCGTCAACCGCTCCAATTTCTCTTTCAGCTTTAATCAAGGAATACTACCCAATACGTAGTGAAAATACGGCGGGTTGGCAGAGTGGCTATGCAGCGGATTGCAAATCCGTGGACCTCGGTTCGACTCCGGGACCCGCCTCCACTTTGCCCGGGTGGTGGAATTGGTAGACACAAGGGATTTAAAATCCCTCGCTGGTAACAGCGTGCCGGTTCAAGTCCGGCCCCGGGTACCATTTTCACAACGGTTGGAAAGTATAAGATAAATGAAGCGGTTGTAGCTCAGTTGGTAGAGCACGACCTTGCCAAGGTCGATGTCACGAGTTCGAGCCTCGTCAACCGCTCCAAACTTTATCTTGTTGATAGTCACGTTATGGTAGTGACAAGCTTTAAGTCTTAATAGTTAATTAGTATTAAGCAATGAAGCGGTTGTAGCTCAGTTGGTAGAGCACGACCTTGCCAAGGTCGATGTCACGAGTTCGAGCCTCGTCAACCGCTCCAAATTTTACTACTCGTTTTTGATGAGCCTTTTAGGCCCGGGTGGTGGAATTGGTAGACACAAGGGATTTAAAATCCCTCGCTGGTAACAGCGTGCCGGTTCAAGTCCGGCCCCGGGTACCATTTCATCAAAAACAACTTTGTCACGTTATGGTAGTGGCAACACGCTAAAGTCTTATTATTCTCAGATAAGCATTAAAGCGGTTGTAGCTCAGTTGGTAGAGCACGACCTTGCCAAGGTCGATGTCACGAGTTCGAGCCTCGTCAACCGCTCCATTCTCTTTTTACTTAAGAGTGCTAGGTGGCCAATACCTAGGATAAAAAAACTTCCCTTTATGCCCGGGTGGTGGAATTGGTAGACACAAGGGATTTAAAATCCCTCGCTGGTAACAGCGTGCCGGTTCAAGTCCGGCCCCGGGTACCATTTAACTTCCTTTTTCAAAAGATAACGTCTAAAACATTGGTTTTTCTAGCCGACTGTGGATAATTTGTCTGCCCACGTTATTACTATGCATCTTATACAGCTATATCCAGTATTTTCTTAAGGTTAAAAAGCTGTAACATTTAATTGTGTTGTGACTTTATAAAATTAAAGTAAATGTTAATTCATAGTTTTTAGTCACAAAATATCACATTTTACCTACATAATATGACATTTTTGTGTAACATACGCACCTGACCAAAAGGTTATCTTTATGCTTAGTAAACGCATATTGAAAAAACCAATCAAAATTATAAATTGACTCAAAGATTATTGAGCGCCTAGGGAGAACTAAATGGCCATTCAATTAGCAAGGCACCGTCGTGTCTTCGGTTTACGAACTGTTGTAGCTAGCGCAATTGCATTAGCATTAACGAATCAAGTCTTTGCACAAGATAATGCTTCAGAAGAAGAAATCGAAGCAATTACAGTTACTGCTACCAAACGCGCACAAGTAATTTATGAAGTACCGATCGCGATCAGTGCGTTTAGCGGTGATGAACTAGCAACACAAGGCATTACTGATTTAACTGATGTTGGTAAGTTTGTACCCAACTTGAATGTAACAGGCTTTTCGGCTGGTCATACATCGTCAGCTAACCCATTTATTCGTGGTATTGGTTTACAAGATCATCTGATCACCACAGACCCAGGTGTAAGTGTATATGTTGATGGCGTTTACTTAGGTCGCCAAGTTGGCCAAAACTGGAACTTAAATAATATTGAGCGTATTGAAGTACTTCGTGGTCCGCAAGGCACCTTGTATGGCCGTAACTCAGTTGGCGGCGCGATAAACATCATTACTAAACAACCAGATGAAGTTACTGTAACTAAAGCAGGTTTTGAACTAGGTTCACGTGGTCGATTAAAGGGTGATGTTTTTATTAACCGTGAAATCAATGAAACGATGGCTTACAACGTCAATGCAGGTTACAACTCACGTGATGGTATCGGTGAATTTATTAATGTGCCTGATGCTGAATATAATGTAGGTGAAAATGAAGAGTTTTACGGTCGCTTATCATTCAAATGGGCACCACATGATGATTTTAGTTTCGTTGTAACGGCAGATTTTAATGATAATGAAGGTGGCTTGCGTCCATACCAAACGTTAATCGATGAAGTTCCTACTGGCGCTTATTATCAAGGCGCTCGATGGGGCACCCCATTTCCATTTGGCCCTTTAAGAAATAGTGATACTGCAGCTAACCCATACGATAACGCAACGGGTACAAAAGAAGTTACAATGGTTTCAAATGAAGCCCGCGGAATCTCTGCAACAGCTGATTGGAATTGGAACGATGACTACGCATCAAAAGTTGTGGTTTCACATCGTTCGTCTAAATATAAAGCTGGCCTAGATGATGATGGCACTATCTATGAATTAGATCAGTTCCCAGAAGTTGGCGAAGCGGATCAAACCTCGATTGAATTCCAATTGAACGGTTATATCGGCGAAAACATGGATTTTGTTTCAGGTATTTACTTCTTTAATGAAAAAGGAAGTAACCTGCAAGACCCGGCCAGTGGCGCACTTTTCAATGGTTCTGCAACGTTATTAGATTTAACGCAAGAAACGACATCAAAAGCGATTTTCTTTAACTTAGGTTACGATATGACAGAAGATTTACGTTTGTCAGGCGGCTTACGTTATACCGATGATGAGAAAGAAGCGACTGCAGATGTCGGTATTGGTCCTGTTTATGCAGAAGATGCGTGGAATGAAGTGTCTTTTGATATTTCTGCAAACTATACCCTTGAAAATGGCTTAAACATTTACGGTAGCATCCAAAACGGTTATCAATCTGGTCAATTCCCAGCTCGTCCATACTGCTTATTTGGCGATCCAAACTGCTTCGTAGCAAGTGAGAACATTACGGCAATTAACTATGAAATGGGTTTGAAAGGTCAAGTAACTGACAGCTTTAGTATGAGTGTAGCGCTTTTCAACACTGACTATGAAGACTTACCATACCAAGTTAGCACAACAGCTGAAGGTGGTTTTAATACAACAAACTTAGTTGTTGAACAAACCTCTCGTGGTGTTGAATTTGAAAGCACGTGGGAATTAACTGAGCAGTTCAAAGTACATAGTAGCTTGGGTTATATCGATGTTGACGTAGACGAGCAGGGCGGTGTTAAACCAGTAGCACCGTTAACGCCAGAAGTTACTGCATCAATTAGTCCGTCTTACCATATGACGTTAGAAGGCGGAAATGACCTTGATATTCGATTAGATTACTCATACCGTGGTGATATGTACGGCGAGCCTACATCTGATCCAGGTCGTCATACATTAGTAGAAAGCCGTCAATTAGTGAATATTGATATTTCATATACAAATGTTGAAGGTGATTACACATTATCATTGTATGGCCGCAATATTTTCGATGAGCGATATGACAATGCTCGTTTAAATACGGGTGATTATGTTTTACAAATTTTAAGCAATGACCCAAGTGAATTTGGTGTTCGTTATTCAAAACATTTCTAAACTCATCTAAAAGCAATGTAAAACCCTGCAAAAGTCAAAAACTTTGACTTATCGCAGGGTTTTTTATTATCTACTAGTAAAAATTTTTATTTTCTAATGTTATCCTACGAATTAACAACATATTAATAACACCAGTAAGGAAACTCCTCGTTATGTCCAAGGCGCCTATTAACTCTGTTTTGTTTGTTTGCATGGGTAACATTTGCCGCTCGCCAACTGCTGAAGCTGTTTTTCGAAAAAAAGCTACCGATAAAGGCTTATCAATTGAAATCGATTCCGCCGGTACGATAGGTTCGCACGCGAGAGAAAAACCAGATCATCGTGCAATAAAAGCGGGTGAAGCACGTGGATACAATTTTTCAGGGCTCAAAGCACGCAAAGTAACAGAAGATGACTTTGCAAAGTTCGATTTGGTGTTGGCAATGGACGAGAGTAACTTGGATAACCTAAAGTCGGTTTCACCGCAGGAGTATCATCATAAAATTAAATTATTTTTAAGTTATGGCGCTGCTTTTGATGAAACTGAAGTGCCAGATCCCTATTATGGTGGTGCGGGTGGTTTTCGTTATGTATTGGATTTAGTTGAAGATGCTAGTGATGGGTTGTTAGCACAAATTGATTAAGCCAATCGCGCTGTCTATAACTAAACTAAGCACACTGGTAGGTGTGCTTGGTGTGCTAATCGGTGTCTTGAGTTTCCTTATTCATTTCTACTTTGCTGATATTACCATTCCTTTTTATCAAGTGATGTGTGCACCAGCGATTTTGATGTTGTCATTTTTTAGTGAAGAAACACCATTTACCCCTAAAATGTTGTTATTTTTATCAGGCCAATTTATTGGTTATTTTTGTCTCAGCGCAAGTGTGTTAAGTCTTAAACGCCAATTAACTCAGCGTTAATTCACCACGTAAACTGTCTAATAGCTTTGCCTTTATCGTCTCACTAGTTAACTTCTGACTCAACAAAAAGTGTAGCTTGGTCAGCGCGGCTTCTAATGTCATATCCTTGCCACTTATTACGCCACATTCGCTTAATGCGTTACCCGTTGCATAGCCTTGCATATTGACCTTACCTTTTATGCACTGGCTACAGTTAACAATGATCAATCCTTGTTTGTCTGCCGCTTTTAAACAGGCAAGTAGTTCTTTGTCTTGTGGAGCATTTCCAACACCATAACTACGAATAATAAGTGCTTTTACAGGCTGTAATATGACGTTTTTAATCAGATCAGTACTAATCCCAGGGTACAAGTGAACAACACCAATAGGTTGCGGCGTTATTGTATGGAGTAAAATATCATCGTCGTTTATTTCCTTCACTTTGCCATTAATTAGTTTGATATTAATACCAGCTTCTAACAAGGGTTCCATATTTGGCGAATTAAAAGCATCAAAGCCATCTGCGTAGGCTTTAATCGAACGATTACCCCGGAAAAGTTTGTTATTAAAAAACAAACCTACTTCATGAATTGGGAAATTTGCTGCAATGTACAAGGAATTTAATAGGTTAACTTGACCATCTGAGCGCAATTGACTTAACGGAATTTGTGAGCCGGTAACTATGATAGGCTTGCCGAGGTTCTCAAACATAAATGATAACGCTGATGCAGTGTAGGCCATCGTATCTGTGCCGTGCAGAACCACAAAACCATCATAGTCGTGATAATGCTTCTTTATGTCTTGTGCTATAAACTGCCAATCATTTGGGCTCATGTTTGACGAATCTATGAGTGGCTGATATTCGTGAATGGTAAATTCAGGCATTTCTTCACGAAAGAAATCAGGTGTAGCGTTGATCGCTTGTGTTAAATGCCCAACAACCGGTACATAGCCTTGAGCGCTCGGTTTCATACCAATAGTACCGCCGGTATAAGCAACGTATATTTTTTTCTTTTGCATTTTTTGCCGTTAATTAATAAAAAGCCCCAAATTAATGGGGCTTAATGTAGTTAGTTTATTTCACAAGTCAAACAAAAAGAATATATCCCTTGGGGATCATCAAATTGATTAAAGTAATTAAGCTGTGCTTTAAGTGTGCGTAACAAGACATCAGCATAGGTGTTTTGCTTTTTAACATCGACAATACCATTGTCAATCATGAAGCTATAAGCCTGACCAAACATGTCTTGAATCATTTGTTCGATGGGATCTAATTGCTTCTCAATAAGTTTAACGTCGTAGTTATCTAAATTAGCTAAATTTGCTGCTAGTTGTATCGCATCGTCGGTTGTACCTAATTGATCAACCAATCCATTTTGATAGGCTTGGATGCCTGACCAAACTCTACCTTGTGCGATATTATCAACATCTGACACTGACATGTTTCGGTTGCTTGCCACCAACTCTAAAAAGTCTTGATAGCCGCGATTAATATTTAACTGAATTAACTTACCAATACCTTCAGGTAATTGCTCTGTAACACCAAAGCCAGCATATTCAGTTGTGCCAACGCCATCTGTATAAACACCAAGTTTACCTAGGGTATTTTCAAAGGTCATAAACATACCGAATATACCAATCGAACCAGTAATTGTTGTCGGTGAGGCAATGATTTTATCAGCAGGTGCTGAAATCCAATAACCACCTGATGCTGCATAAGTCCCCATTGAGGCAACAACCGGTTTACCCGCTCCTTTGATAAGCTCAATTTCTTGTCGAATAACTTCAGAAGCAAATGCGCTACCGCCTGGGCTATCAACCCGCAAAACGACCGCTTTTACTTGATCGTTTAATCGTGCTTTTCGAAGTAGGGACGCAGTGCTATCTCCACCAATGGTTCCTGCTGGTTGGCGGCCATTTAAAATAGTACCTTTTGCCACTACCATCGCTATTTGGTCTTGTTCTGAAAAATCAGGCAATTGTTCAGCTTTGCTTGCAGCTAAATAATGTTCAAAACCAATATTATCAAACGTGTTTTGCGTAGTTTTATCACCAACCATGTCTATTAGGGCTTGATTCATTTGACTACGCGTCATCAGTTTATCAACCCAACCATTATCTAAGGCGTATTGCGCTATGTTACCATCAGCATTCTCAACTTTTGATACTAGCTGTTCAATCGTCTCATCAAAATTATCAATTGGCATGTTTCGTTGTGTCGCTACAACAGTTTTATATGCCTGCCATAATTCATTTAACCACAAGCGATTCGCTTCTTTGGCTTGTTCTGACATATTGTCACGCATGTAGGGCTCTACTGCGGACTTATATGTACCAACTCTGAAAATATGCTGGCTAATACCCAGTTTTTCGATGGCTGATTTAACATATAGTTGCTTTCTAGCGTATCCATCTAAAATCAACCAACCGTTTGGGTTTAACCAAATTTCATCGGCATAACTTGCTAAGTAATATTGGCCTTGGCTAAAGCCATCACCAATAGCGATTATTTTTTTATCCGTTGCTTTAAAAGCTTCTATGGCAAGGGCAACCTCTGCCATTTTTGTAATGTCTGCGCCATTTAGTCGCTCTAGCTTTAACACAAGTACTTCTATTCTAGAATCCGACGCGGCATTATTGATTGCAGAAGTTAAATCCGACAATAAAACTTCAGGATCTTCTTGCTCACCAGTAATCGCTTCTCCCATTAACGCATCAAAGGGATCGACTTCTACTTGTTGCTCAACTAAACGACCTACAGGATCGAGGACAAGCGCAGCGCTTTTGGGTACGTTAATTGTTTCTTCGGAAGAAAGAGAAACGAAGATAAGAATCAATACTGAGAAGAACACAATATTTATTATAATTTTTCTAAATAGGTTTAATAAGTAACCTAGTTTTGAAAAGAACGAACGGAAGAATTTAGCCATTAATTTTATCCATAAAATGCACGATACACACATTATGCGCGTTATTTGGCTTTTATTTAAGTCTAGAAACTAATTTATGAGTCAATCAGCTGATTTATTTGAAAGAAAATGTGAACAAACACGTTCAATTACTATAAGACGACTTAATGTATCACTTTACTATGATTACAATGTATAAAAATTTTATCTCTAAGCTGCCGTGCTTTGATGGTATCCCGGCCTTGCTCATACGTTTATATCTAGCACCAATATTTATTATTGCGGGGTATAGCAAACTTCAATTAGGTAATCCTGATGCCAGTGGGTTGGCAAGCTTAATGGCAGATCCAAACATTGTCGCTTGGTTTGGTAATGAAGATTGGGGCTTAGGGCTGCCGTTTCCTACCTTATTGGCGAACCTAGCGGCATGGACTGAATTTTTAGGTGGTTGGCTATTGGTATTTGGCCTGCTAACTCGCCTGATTTCAATTCCCTTGATGTTTACCATGGTTGTTGCTGCAACTACGGTTCACCTCGATCATGGTTGGTTTGCGGTAACACCTACTAACCCAGATACCAGCTCAGCTAAGGTTTTGGATTGGGTTGGCATTGACGGTGCTAAGGCTAGTCTAGAAAACTCTCAAGAAGCCGCGAAAAGATTGGACGCAATGCGATCATTACTTGAGGAAAATGGCAATACAGATTGGCTTTATGAAACCGGGAATATTGTTGTGCTAAACAATGGTATTGAGTTTTCAACAACCTATTTCATTATGTTGTTAGCGCTATTTTTTATTGGAGCGGGGCGCTTTACCAGTGTTGATTACTTTATCGATAAAAAATTAGCAAAACCTACCGAATGTTAACGTTTTACTCCATCTTTTAACCTCAGTTGTTAAGAAATTAGGCAGAGTCGCAATGACCTGCCTATCTTTTTTTACTGTTTTCGTTACACTACGGCCTACACTGAAAAAAGAATAAGTTTTAGAACCTATGGAAAGTATTGAGTTGCTGCTTAAGCGTCAATCAAACCCGGCACTTGCTGCGCCAGCGCCAGTGGGGGAGCAATTTACGAATATTTTAAAAGCAGGAATGCGTGTCCCAGACCATGCTGGCCTCGTCCCTTGGCACTTTACTATTGTGCAAGGTGAAGCTTTGGCAACATTAGCAAATATCTATGTCGATGCAATGAAAGCAAAAGGTATTACTGATGAACTAAAGCTACAAAAAGCGTCGAAAATGCCCTTTAGAGCGCCAATGATCATTGTGATTTCCACCCGATACCAAACGCATGAAAAAGTACCTTTAAAAGAGCAGCTGATATCAGCAGGATGTGCAGCTCATGCAATGCAAATGGCGTGCTATGCACAAGGGTTTGGCGCGATGTGGCGAACAGGTGATTTAGCATTTGATGACAATGTAAAGGCTGCGCTTAATATAGATATAGAAAATGATATTGCGGGGTTCCTTTACATTGGTACGCCAACAAAGGTGCTACCAAGTAAAGCTGAAAAGTCCTTTGAACCACATGTCACTTTTTTATCGTGATAAAAAAGCTCAGCGCTGATAACAACGCTGAGCTTTTTAATAAGTTTTAAACTAAATTAAAATGCTGCTGTTTTAGGTGCACGCGGGAATGGGATCGTATCGCGAATATTGCCAATACCTGTAGCATAAGCAACTAAGCGCTCGAAACCTAATCCAAAACCTGAATGTGGCACTGTGCCGTAACGACGAAGATCGCGATACCAAGCATAGTCGGCAGGATCTAAGTTCATTTCTGCTAAACGTTTGTCTAACACCTCAATACGCTCTTCACGTTCGCTACCACCAATAATTTCACCAATACCTGGTGCTAAAATATCCATCGCAGCAACTGTTTTGCCATCGTCATTCAAACGCATATAGAAAGACTTGATGTCTTTAGGGTAGTTTTGCAATACAACTGGCCCACCAACATGTTCTTCAGCTAAGTAACGCTCATGCTCTGAGTTCAAATCTACACCCCAAGACACTGGGTTTTCAAATTTCTTACCACAGTTTTGCAATATCTCAATGGCATCTGTGTAATCCATACGAACAAAATCTGCACTAATCACGTTGTTTAAACGATCTAAAACGGTTTTATCAACTCGCTGTTGGAAAAAGGCCATATCGTCTGGGCGTTCTTCTAGTAATGCTTTGAAAACATATTTCAGCATTTCTTCTGCTAAGTCAGCGGCATCGCAAAGGTGAGCAAATGCTAATTCAGGCTCAACCATCCAGAATTCAGCTAAATGACGAGAGGTATTTGAATTTTCGGCACGGAATGTTGGGCCAAAAGTGTATACCTTTGATAATGCACAAGCGTATGTTTCAACATTTAACTGGCCCGATACCGTTAAAAAGGTTTCTTTACCAAAAAAGTCTTCCGCAAAATCAATATCACCTTTTTCAGTACGCGGTAAGTTTTCCATATCTAATGTACTTACGCGGAACATTTCACCTGCACCTTCACAGTCACTGCCGGTAATCAATGGTGTGCTGATCCAGTAATAGCCTTTCTCGTGGAAGAAGCGGTGTAGGGCTTGAGCAAGTGTATTTCTTACACGTGTTGTTGCACCACCGATATTTGTACGTGCACGTAAGTGACCTTGTTCTCTTAAAAACTCAAGACTGTGGCGTTTAGCTGCCATTGGGTAAGTATCTGGATCTTCAACAAAACCTAACACTTCAACGGCTGTTGCTTGAATTTCGAACGCTTGACCTTTACCAGGAGACTCAACCAATATACCGGTCACTTTTACTGAACAACCCGTCGTTAACTTTTGAACTTCAGATTCGTAATTATTTAGGTCATTAGGCACGATAGCTTGAATTGCGTCGAAACATGAGCCGTCGTGTACTGCTAAAAATGAAATTCCAGCTTTTGAATCACGACGAGTTCTAATCCAGCCGTGAACGCTGATAGATTCGCCTACAGGGTATTTACCTGCTAAGACATCAGTAATAGAAATAACTGACATTGATGACCTCTTTAATTAAAATAATTTACATCGATAAATAAGAGGGATATGTTACCTCGGCGTTTGCGTTTAACAAGTAAAAGTTGTTAAATTTGTAGGATAATAATAAAAAATAAAACAATTGAAGGAAGTTTATGGCCTGGCAAGGTGAAGAACGACGAAGCGAAGATGATTTTTGGGTAAAAATTGCTCGAATTCTAGCTGTTATCGCATGGTCTTTATTTATTGTTGCATTGATTGTTTCGCACTATGCAGCACCAGAAACTGATTTTGGCTTGGTTCGATATCATGATCTTGAAGTTAGAAAGTTTTGGATTAAACCTTTAACCACGTATTTATATATTACCTTATGGACCGCTGCACTATTAAGCTATATTTCTGTTCTGGTAAACAGGTACCGTGCTCGGCGCGCAACAGACAATCGGAATTTCTACGTCAAGTTACTGATGGTGATTATTGTAGCCTGGGTGACCTATCTTCTATTGCACGTTAATTAACGAAGCAGCCCTCTTCATCTAAGACAATGGTTATCGCACGGATCAGTTTTTCCAATTGTTCTGTGCTAATAACAAATGGCGGCATGATATAAATTAATTTACCAAAAGGGCGGATCCACACACCTAGCTCGACAAAACGTTTTTGAATATTGGCAACATTGACAGGTGTTTTCGCCTCGACAACACCGATTGCACCAAGCACGCGAGTATCTAAAACACGTGGATGCGCTTTAAGAGGGAGCAATTGTGATGTGAGTGTTGCTTCTATTTTGCTTACTTGATGTTGCCAATTATTTTCCATTAGTAAACTTAATGATGCATTAGCAACCGCACAAGCAAGAGGGTTAGCCATAAAAGTAGGTCCGTGCATGAAACAGCCTGCATCACCTTGGCTAATCGTTTCTGCTACTTTTTTCGTAGACAGTGTTGCCGCTAACGACATATAACCACCAGTGATTGCTTTACCCAAACAAAGAATATCAGGCACTACATTTGCCCATTCACACGCAAACAATTTACCTGTTCGCCCAAAGCCCGTGGCTATTTCATCTACAATAAACAATACATTGTAACGTTGGCAAAGCTGTTCACAGGCTTTTAAAAACTCTGGATGATAAATTTTCATACCACCAGCGCCTTGAACAATAGGCTCTATAATAAATGCGGCTAAATTATGATGATGAGTTGCGAACAATTCTGATAGTTCATCAATATCATTTGCTTGCCATTGTTCATCAAAGCGTGTTTGTGGTGCGGGTGCAAAAATGTTTTTAGCAAGCACAGATTCAAACATAGTGTGCATACCGTTTACAGGATCACAAACCCCCATAGCTGCAAAAGTATCGCCATGGTAGCCATTTTTTACCGTTAATAATTTGCTCTTACTCGGCTTACCTAATGAATGCCAATATTGAATGGCCATTTTAATTGCGACCTCAACGGAAACAGAGCCTGAATCACTGATGAAGACTTTTTCAAGTGACGGTGGTGTGAGAGCAACAAGTCTTTGTGATAGTTCAATCGCACTTTGGTGGGTGATACCACCAAACATGACATGACTCATTTTAGTGCTTTGGTCAATCAGCGCGCTATTTAACGTTGGATGATTATAACCGTGAATAACCGCCCACCAAGAGGACATGCCATCGATAAGTTTCGTATCATCAGCTAGCATCAGTTCGCAACCTTCAGCACTTTTTACGAAATATGAAGGCAATGGATTAGTCATCGACGTATATGGATGCCAAATATGATTTTTATCAAACTCTAAAAGCTCTGTATAAGATTTAATCATTAGTAAACTTTGTTGTGGTTGGTGCGTTGACAATAACGAAATGGAGGGTAGACTAACCGCAAATTAGCTTAATTACAATCAAGAACATGTCTCAGTTAAATTCACTTTCTCAATCGACTTCATTAAATTTTGAACTAGGTGCAATTCGCAATAATTGGACTAACGCAGAAGTGCAAGCCTTATTCGATTTACCTTTTAATGATTTAATGTTCTATGCTCAAATGGTACATCGCCAACATTTTAATCCCAACGAAGTACAAGTCAGTACATTGTTATCAATAAAAACAGGTGCCTGCCCAGAAGATTGTAAATACTGCTCTCAAAGTGCACGCTATAAAACAGATATCGATAAAGAACGTCTACTTGAAGTTGAAAAAGTACTAGAAGCTGCGCAAGCGGCAAAAAATCAAGGTTCAACGCGTTTTTGTATGGGCGCTGCATGGCGTAACCCTAAAGCCAGAGATATGCCTTATGTCAAAGAAATGGTGAAAGGTGTAAAAGAATTAGGCTTAGAAACTTGTATGACATTAGGTATGTTATCTGAAGAACAAGCGAAAGAGTTAAGTGACGCAGGGTTAGATTACTATAATCATAACCTTGATACATCACCTGAGCATTACAATTCAATTATTACGACACGTACGTTCCAAGATCGCTTAGATACCCTAGAAAATGTAAGAAACTCGGGAATGAAAGTGTGTAGTGGCGGGATCCTAGGTTTAGGGGAGAAGGCAACAGATCGCATCTCTTTGTTGAGCCAATTAGCAAACTTACCTAAGCACCCTGACAGCGTACCAATGAATATGCTTGTTAAGATTGAAGGCACGCCATTAGCTGATGTTGAAGATCTCGATCATTTTGAGTTTATTAAAAATATCGCAGTTGCTCGTATTATGATGCCGAAAAGTCATGTTCGACTGTCAGCAGGACGCGAAGCAATGAATGAACAAATGCAATCTATGTGTTTCCTGGCTGGTGCAAACTCAATTTTCTATGGCTGTAAGTTACTTACCACAGCTAATCCAGAAACAAATCAAGATATTTTGTTGTTCAAAAAGTTAGGTATTAATACTGAAACAGTAGATAGCATTGAATCTGAAGATCAAGAATCTGCTCAAATTCATGCAAAAATTGTAGATAATCAAAATACTGATTTATTTTACAACGCTGAGTAGTTGTTAGGTTTAATTTGAGCTTTACCTTTTTAACATCAACACTTGATGAGCGACGCCAAAATAACCAATTTAGGCGTCGTCATTGTATTGAAACCATCGATCAACAACTGATTAGCGTTAACAACAAGCAATATGTTAATTTTTCAAGTAATGATTACCTTGGTTTAAACAATCACCAATCAATCAATCAAGCACTGTGTGATGGCGCTAAACAGTTTGGGACGAGTAGTTGTAGCTCCTCGTTGGTAACAGGGTACAGCTATGCTCATCAGGCATTGGAAAATGAAATTTGTCAATGGCAAAACAAAGAGCGCTGTTTACTGTTTAGCTCAGGCTTTGCCGCTAACCTTGGCACCTTGCAAGCATTAAAACACGCTGGCACTAAGCTATACCTCGATAAACTCAGTCATGCATCGCTGATAGATGGCGCAAGATTAGCGAGTGTTGGCAATCAAAATCCAGTCAAGCGATTTAAGCACAACGATCCATCACACCTAAATAAGTTATTGCAGGCTGAACGCGACAATCAACTTGTTGTCACAGAAAGTGTATTTTCGATGGATGGTGACTGTGCGCCATTAACTGAAATCAAACAATTATCCGCAAAATACAACGCGATGTTATATGTTGATGATGCTCATGGTTTAGGTGTTCTAGGACAACAAGGTGAGGGTGGCGCTAGTCTTTGTCAAAGTGACATTACAATGGGAACATTTGGGAAGGCAATAGCAACCCAAGGCGCATTTATAGGCTGCGATAAAAACTTATTTGATTACTTAATTAACTTTTCAAGAGAATACATTTATTCAACGGCAATCTCACCGGCTGTTGCTTGGTCAACGTTAACGAGCATAAAGTTAATTCAAAAAGAGCATTGGCGTAGGGAAAAGGTTCAGGAATTAAGCCAATTATTCAAAAGTAAGCTAGACTCTTCTATCACGCTTTTACCAAATGATTCGTCGATACATGCGATAGTTATCGGCGATGAAGATAAAGCGCTAAGTGTAAGTGAGAAACTAAAAAAAGAGGGCTTTTGGGTTAGCGCTATTAGACCTCCAACGGTACCTAAGGGAACTTCTAGGTTACGCGTTACAATTTGTCAAAACCATAATGCTAGGGATATCATTAGGTTAGCGGAAAATATAAACAAGGCTATGGTGTAGTGGTATTAAAGCATCAACAACAAAAAATTGCGCAAAACTTTGGTTCAGCATCGTCCTCTTACGATGTATCAGCAAGACTTCAACGCTTTTCAGGTAAACATTTATTACCTTGGTTACCCAATCGACATGATTTAACCGTACTTGATTTAGGTTGCGGGACGGGCTTTTTCTCTGATGTTTTAGCTAAGCGTTATAAGCAAGTAATTGGCTTAGATTTATCAAAAGATATGCTTAGTTATACGAAAGAAAACCGTGATCAACACATTAATTTGGTTAACGCCAATGCTATGTCATTACCTTTTCAAGATAATAGCCTAGATGTTATTTATTCCAATTTGGTCATTCAATGGTGTCAGCCGTTAACGACTTTGCTTGCAGAAATAAACAGAGTGCTTAAGCCAGGCGGTATCTTTATTGTTTCAACCTTAACTGATGGTACTTTATTCGAATTAAAGTCTTCATGGGCTCAGGTTGATGATGAAAAACATGTCATCGATTTCAAATCGGCTGAAGAATTGGCTACCGATTTTGAATCTGTGGAAATGGAAGTGTTAGACGCCAAACAACAAGATATTTCACTAGAATATGAGAGCGTTTTACACCTAGCTCATGAATTAAAAGGCCTGGGCGCAAACCATGTGCCCGATAAGGAAAAGAAAGGCTTAGCGGGCAAAGACAAGTGGCGCAAAATGACACAGGCTTACAGCGACTTTCAAGAACCTAGTGGTATTTACCCAGCGACATATGCCCTTTATTCAGCAATGTTAGTAAAACTAAACTTCTAAATATGAAAAAATACTTTATTACTGCGACTGATACAGACGCAGGAAAAACCTTTATCGCTTGTGCGATAGCTAAAAATCTTGGTCAGCACGGTCAGGTTAAGGGCTTTAAACCGGTCTCTGCTGGTTGTGAGTTATTAAATGGCCAATTAGTGAATGAAGATGCAGCATTACTTGCCAAGTATTGTAATGCTCAACAATCTATCAGCGACGTAAACCCCATCGCATTTCAAGAGCCTATTGCGCCACATATTGCCGCAGCACAGCTCGGCGTATCGATTACAACAAATGACATTCAATCTCATTTTGAAAAACTAGTGGATAACTCAGCGCAATACATGATTACTGAAGGAGCGGGTGGTTGGCGATTACCTTTAGGGAATGGCGAGTTTTTGTCAGATTTTGCTAAGTCGACACAGCAAGCTGTTGTACTCGTCGTTAATATGAAATTAGGGTGTTTAAATCATGCCCGACTGACATTTGAATCTATTGTTCAAGATGGCTTAATTGTTGTCGGTTGGGTTGCAAATTGTATTGAAGACATGTTGTATCAAGAAGAGAATTTATCACAATTGAACAAGTTATTATCAGCGCCTTGTTTAGGTGTGGTACCTAAATGCCAGTCAATAGACGAAGCGTGTTCGTATTTATCTATTGACCAGCTCATTTAAATTTTATGTTACTTAGTTGATGGCGGTTAACTCATAACCGTCTTCAATTTCAGTTTTCTTACCGTCTAAAAATAAGTAGCCAGCTTTACCACCAATTAATGTAATAGTTTCACCGGTCATTTTTAACGCTGTACCTTCTACAATACCAACGATTTCTGTTGTTGGATTCAATACCATAAACTCTTGTAGACGTTGTTCACGCGTTTCACCGTTATGACCTGGTGGTGTGTAGTCTGTATAATGTGGGTTTATCTGAAAATTCACCAACTTCAAGGCATTAAAACTTGGCGGTTCAATAATTGGCATATCGTTGGTGGTACGAATAGTTGCACCAGCAACGTTCGAGCCAGCACTCCAACCAATATATGGCATACCATGACTAACACGATCTTGAATCGCGTCTATTAGTTTGTTTTCATACAGTTGATGTAAAAGCCTAAACGTATTACCACCACCAACAGCGATAGCTTGTGCATTCTTTATTGCATTTACTGGATCGGCATGACTATGAATGCCAACAACCTTAATGTTTTTATCGTTAAGAGCTGACTGAACCATCTGTGTATATTCATCATAGTTAATTGTAACGCCAGCATAAGGAATAAAAAGAAGCTCGGTAACTTCACCTAAATGATCTTTAATCATATCAAGTGCATGAGATAAATAAGGCGTATCACCAACGCGCGAACTACTTAATAATAATAAATTCTGATTTGTCATAATAATTCCAAGAAAAGCTTATCTTTTGTATTTTAACGTGAAACAAGCATTAAGGCATTAATCGTTTAACTCTTTTAAACACGCCTGTGCGATAAATCCTGAACGGGAAGGGTATTCACCTGAAATAGCGACCCGATCATCAATTTTTTTAATCAGTAACTCTGGCAACGTAACATTTATCTTTTGGCTTTTACCCAGGAAGGGTGTGATGTCAATTTCATGCATTCCCCATAACAAAACATTCTTTTGAACGAACTGCTGCTGCAGGGCAGTGAAATTAGTTGCGTGCGGAATTGCTTCACCGTACTCGGCCAAAATAGCTAAGTGTTCAGCTATTGCTTTTTTTACTGCAGAAAAACCTTCTTCAAAGCTAGCCACACTAATTTGGCAACCTGGAATATCGGGCACGTTCACAAGTAACTTATCGTCACTAATCGTTGGTAAAAAACAAAACGGATAATTCATTTAAACACTCCTAAAGTTTACGCTTTTGATTGTAACCCTGATAACTCTATACTGTCTACCTTAAATAACCCCGACACCTCCACTGAGCCTATAGTTGATAACCCTGATAACTCCGCAAAGGTCAGATTAAGTAACCCTGATAACTCTTTGTAAGTGCTCACACTATGCTTAAAGTAATAGAAATACAGTTCGGTAATTCAGGGTTGCTTAACATTCCTTGCGGGCAGTTAATTATGGCTTTAGTAACCCTTGGAGTTGTTGCTATGTTAGTTAACGTACTGTTCTGTCGGGGGATAAAGAGATGAGGTGAAACGATTTTTATGACGTATGTCAGTTATTATGCAAAGAAAAAAAGCAAACCAAAGGTTAAAAATTAAACTGGATTAGCTAGGTGATTTTTACCATGAGGAGGGTTGTGAGCAAGAAATTTTTCTTAAAATCGGTAAGGTGTTTTCTGAATGATATTTTCTGAAACAATAAAATTTAGGCATTAAAAAAGCACAGTGAATACTGTGCTTTTATACTTAACGAAATGTCGTTGTAAAAATTAAACGTGTGCTTTTGTCACTTTTAATACTTTAAGCGTGTTTGTAGCACCAACAGTTTCCATCATGTCACCATGAGTAAAGATAACTTTATCGCCAACGTTTAGGTCGTTGCTTGCTGTTAAAAGTTTTAATACTTCATTTGATAGGCTGTCATTTGAACAACTACGCGAATCAAATTCAACAGGATAAACACCGCGATAAATCGCAGTCTTAGTTAATGTTTTATTGTGACGTGATAACGAGTAAATAGGTAAACCTGAAGTGATACGAGACATCACTTTACTGGTTTGACCCGACTCAGTTAATGCAATAATAGCTTTAACACCGTCTAAGTGGTTAGCTGCGTACATTGCTGATAGGGCGATTGTTTCAGAAACTTCGGTAAAGGTGAGATCTACACGATGTTTTGAAATATTTACTGAACGTTGTTTTTCCGCACCTAAACAAACATTAGCCATCGCTTCTACAGTTTCTACCGGGAAATCACCAGCGGCTGTTTCAGCACTTAACATTACTGCGTCAGTACCATCTAATACCGCGTTAGCTACATCCATAACTTCAGCACGTGTTGGCATTGGGCTACTGATCATTGACTCCATCATCTGTGTCGCTGTAATAACCGCACGGTTTAACTGACGAGCACGCGCAATCATGTGCTTTTGCTTACCAACTAACTCAGCATCACCAATTTCAACACCTAAATCGCCACGGGCAACCATAACAACATCAGATGCTAAAATAATACCATCTAAGGTTTCATCACTTGCAACTGCTTCAGCTCGTTCTACTTTTGCAACTAAACGTGTGTCACAACCAGCTTCTTGTGCTAAAAGACGAGCTTCGCGCATATCTGCAGCATCACGAGGGAAAGAAACAGCTAAGAAATCAGTTTTAATTTTAGCTGCTAACTTAATATCAGCTTTATCTTTATCTGTTAGTGCTGCTGCTGATAAACCACCGCCTTGGCGGTTGATACCTTTATTGTTAGAAAGTGGGCCACCGACGGTTACTTCAGTCATGACCGAGGTATCAGTAGTCGATAATACTTTTAGCTGTACACGGCCGTCATCAAGTAACAAGATATCACCAGTGCTAACGTCTTGTGGTAGCTGTTTGTAATCAATACCCACTTTTTCTTGGCAACCTTCACCCTTTGGTAATGTTGCATCTAATTCAAATTTATCACCAATGGCTAACTGGATTTTTTTGTTGTCTTTAAAGGTAGAAACACGAATTTTTGGTCCTTGAAGGTCACCTAAAATACCTACGTAAACGCCAAGTTCTTTTGAAATTTCACGTACCATGTTTGCACGGTTGATATGATCTTCAGGAGCACCGTGTGAAAAGTTAAGGCGAACTACGTTTACGCCAGCAGCCAATACTTTTTTAAGCGTTTCTTTATCGTCTGTTGCTGGGCCTAACGTTGCAACGATTTTCGTTCTTCTAAGCATGATATACTCTTTGATTGGGTTAACTTTAAAAAAAGCTTAACGGTTGTTCGTTAAGCTCTTATGAAACATTATTCTTTTCTGTCAAAACGTGAACTACGTAAGCTGTCTTTCACTTTCTTCAGGTTATCTCTAAATTTAGTACCACGGCGCAGTGTAAAACCCGTTGCCAAAATATCGACTAGCGTTAACTGAGCAATACGTGATGACATTGGCATATATAAATCAGTGTCTTCTGCAACGTCCATTGATAATACGATAGTACATTCTTTAGCTAATGGTGTGCCCTCAGTCGTAATGCCAATTACGGTAGCATCATTTTCACGGGCAAGACTGGCAACTTCTACTAATGATTTTGTGCGGCCAGTATGTGAAATAAGTACAACAACGTCACCTTGTGTTGAGTTAATAGCACTCATGCGTTGCATTAATACATCATCGAAATATACAACAGGGACATTAAAGCGGAAGAACTTGTTTTGAGCATCGTGCGCTACGACAGCACTTGCACCAAGACCAAAAAATGAAATTTTATTTGCTTGCGTTAAAAGATCAACCGAACGGTTGATCGTTCCTGAATCTAAACTTTTACGTGCCATTTCAAGATTAGCCATTGTTGATTCAAAGATTTTGGCTGTGTATTCATCAGCACTATCATTTTCATCAACATGTCTATTTACGTAAGGGGTACCATTAGCCAAACTTTGCGCTAAGTGCAGTTTGAAATCAGGGTAACCTTTAGTATCTAATCGACGACAAAAACGGTTAACCGTTGGTTCACTTATATTCGCCTGTTTAGCGAGCGCAGCTATACTTGCATGTATAACAGTACTTGGTGACGCAAGGATCACTTCAGCTACTTTTCGTTCAGACTTGCTGAATGTGTCTAGCTCGTTAGCGATCTTTTCTAATATATTCATGAATCTATGACCCTAGATTTTTTATAATTTGTAATAAAGTTTCGCACTTTATCGCTAAAATGTGAAATTTATTTTCAGAATTACCATTAATATAAAGCAAAATACTGAATACTTGCAAACGTTTAATAAATAATCATTCAAAAACACCTCTGATAACGTGTATTTACGGTGGCGATACTTAAAATGTAGTAAAATTACAAAAAAGTCTTTACTGCAAAGATAACTAGCGTTAGATTATGCTCAATATAGTTGAGTTAAACGCTGTAAATTAGAGAATAACTAATGAAAAACAACGAACAACATGTCGCAACGGAAATAGTCATCTTTGGCGCGCTCGGTGATCTATCTCGCCGTAAATTGCTTCCAGCCCTTTATCAATTAGATTTAGCTGGTCTTCTTCATGAAGACAGTCACGTCGTTGCTGCTGCCCGTAATGATATTTCAGCAACAGAATTCGTCGAACAGGTAAAAGAAAGTCTAAATGAATTCGTTAAACAAGGACTTGATGAAACCGTATTAGCGCGTTTTGTAGACCGTTTAATTTATCAAAAGATGGACTTTAAAGAAGTCTCGTCGTTTGATGGTCTAGCCCAGACCTTATCAAATGGTAGTGATACTCGCGTGTTTTACTTCTCTACGTCACCAAGTATCTACGGTGATATCGGTGAAGGACTTAATCACGCTAAATTAAACACGGCAGATGTTCGTGTTGTGATGGAAAAACCAATTGGTCATTGTTTAGAGTCTTCTAAAGTCATCAATGATCAAGTGTCTCGCTATTTTAACGAAAATCAGATTTACCGAATTGACCACTACTTAGGTAAAGAAACTGTTCTTAATTTATTAGTATTGCGTTTTGCCAATTCTTTATTTACCAATAACTGGGATCGTAATCATATCGACCACGTTCAAATTACCGTTGCAGAAAGTGTCGGTATAGAAGGGCGCTGGGGGTTTTATGATGATGCAGGTCAAATGCGTGACATGGTGCAAAACCATTTACTGCAAATTTTGTCCTTATTAGCAATGGAGCCACCAGCGGATTTAGGCGCTGATAGTATCCGTGATGAAAAGTTAAAAGTATTGAAGGCACTTTGTCCGATAGATCGTCATAACGTGAAAGAAAAGACCGTACGTGGTCAATACACTGAAGGCTTTTTAAATGGCGGTCCAGTACCTGGCTATCTTCAAGAAGACGATGCTAATACAAAAAGTAATACCGAAACGTTTGTCGCAATCAAAGCTGAAATCGATAACTGGCGTTGGACAGGTGTGCCATTTTATTTGCGCACTGGTAAACGTATGCCTGCAAAGCACAGTGAGATTGTTGTCCATTTTAAAGAGCAGCCTCATAACATCTTTAAAGACAGCTACGATGATTTACCAGCAAACAAATTAACCATTCGCCTTCAACCCGATGAAGGTGTTGAACTAGAAGTCATGAATAAAATTCCTGGCATTGCTTCGCAATTACATATTCATGAAAATAAGCTCGATTTGAGTTTTTCAGAAACATATAACGATATGCGTGTAGTTGATGCATACGAGCGCTTAATGCTTGAAGTGATCAATGGTAACCAGTCTTGGTTTGTACGCCGTGATGAAGTAGAAGCTGCATGGGTTTGGGCAGATGGAATTATTGAAGCTTGGCAATCAACCAACGACAAGCCTAAACCATATGCTGCCGGTTCATGGGGACCTGTATCGTCTATTTCCTTGATCGCACGTGACGACAGACAGTGGGTAGAATAAATGTATACATTAAATGAATTTGAATCTCGTGATGTGTTAGACGAGAAACTTGCTCACCATATTGCTGACGTTTTAACGCAAGCCGTTAATCAAAAGGGTAAAGCAAGCATGGCTGTTTCTGGTGGTTCTACGCCAAAAGGCTTATTTGAAAAGCTATCGAATATGCCATTACCATGGTCGAACATTACAGTTACCCTTGCCGATGAGCGTTGGGTAGACTTCGAATCTAAAGACAGTAATACCCGTTTAGTGCATGAAAACCTGTTAAAAGATAATGCTAAAGCAGCAACGTTTTTTCACATTAAACAAGGTGAAAAACTTACATCTGACGTACTTGCTACATTAAACGAGCAAGCATTAGCACAGGTTTTACCATTTGATGTACTGATATTAGGTATGGGTGAAGACGGGCATACCGCGTCTTTATTCCCATGCAGTGCAGAAATAAAGCAAGGGTTTGCGCCTGACGCACAACCATTATTAGCGGTACAACCGGCCACCGCACCTCATCAGCGCATATCGTTTAGTTTTGCACACTTAGCGCAAAGCAAAAGTACGATTTTACATATATGCGGTGATAGTAAGAAAAACGTTTTAGAACATGCCTTAGTTAGCGACGATCATTTTGAAATGCCAATACGTGCGTTTTTACATGGTGACGCTGCCGATACATCAATTTTTTGGGCGCAATAATCATGAATAAAGATATTTTAGCAATTACTCAGCGCATTCAAGAGCGTAGTAAAAAAACTCGAGCTGCTTACTTAGAAAAGATTAAAGCAGCAAAATCTGAAGTGGTACATCGTGCAGGGTTATCGTGTGGTAACTTAGCTCATGGTTTTGCCGCTTGTGGTAAAGAAGACAAAGCAAAACTTAAAGGTTTAAACCATGCTGATGTCGCGATCGTATCGTCTTATAACGATATGCTAAGTGCTCATCAACCTTACCAAACTTATCCTGACATTATTAAGAAAGCCGTAACAGAAGTCGGCGGTGTTGCACAGTTTGCTGGTGGTGTACCTGCAATGTGTGACGGTGTGACTCAAGGCCAACCAGGTATGGATCTGAGCTTGATGAGTCGTGATGTTATTGCAATGTCTACTGCGGTTGCACTTTCACATAACATGTTCGATGGCGCATTAATGCTTGGTATTTGCGATAAGATCGTACCGGGTTTATTGATTGCAAGTATGACTTTTGGTCATCTTCCAACCGTATTTGTACCTGCTGGCCCTATGCCATCAGGTATTCCTAATAAAGAAAAAGCGCGTGTTCGTCAGCAATTTGCTAAAGGCGAAGTGGGTAAAGAAGAGCTATTAGCGGCAGAATCTGCCTCTTATCACTCTGCAGGTACTTGTACATTCTTCGGCACAGCAAACTCGAACCAATTAGTTGTAGAGATCATGGGTCTTCATTTACCTGGCGCGTCATTTGTCGCACCAAATACACAATTACGTGAAGAATTAACAAAAGCTGCAGCCCGTCAAGTTACACGTTTAACTTCTCAAGCTGGTAATTATATGCCTGTTGGTAAGATGATTGACGAACGCTCAATTGTTAATGCGATCGTGGCACTGACTGCCACTGGAGGTTCTACTAACCTAACGATGCACATTATTGCTTTTGCACGTGCAGCGGGCATCATTATCGACTTCCAAGACTTTAATGATATTTCTGACGCTGTACCGTTAATCACACGCATTTACCCGAACGGTCATGCGGACATTAACCATTTCCAACATGCTGGTGGTATGGCTCTACTATTTAAAGAGTTACTAGACGCCGGTTTATTGCATGAAGATGTAGAAACAATTTGTGGTAAAGGCCTACGTCGTTATACACAACAACCTGAGATCCAAGACGGTAAATTAGTGTGGTTAGACGGTGCTACATCATCTGGTGATGAAGAAGTTATCGCTACGGTTAATAAACCATTCAAAGCTGATGGTGGTTTAAGGGTACTTAAAGGTAATTTAGGTACGTCAGTGATTAAAACATCTTCTTTACGTCCTGGTAGCGAGATTGTAGAGGCACCTGCGGTTGTATTTGAAGATCAACACGACTTAGAAGCTGCGTTTAAAGCAGGCGAGTTAGAAAAAGACTTTGTCGCTGTTGTTCGTTATCAAGGTCCAAAATCACGCGGTATGCCAGAGCTTCACAAACTAACGCCACCTTTAGGGGTGCTTCAAGACAAAGGCTTTAAAGTAGCATTAGTTACTGATGGTCGTATGTCTGGTGCTTCAGGTAAAGTACCAGCAGCTATTCATTTATGCCCTGAAGCATTAGATGGTGGCTTAATAGCTAAAGTGCAAAATGGCGACATGATCAGACTAAACGGTGAAACGGGTGAATTATCATTACTGGTCAGCGACGAAGAACTCGCTAAACGTGATAACTCACATTGCCAAGTAAGCTTGCATCATGTTGGTATGGGCCGTGAATTATTCGGCGCTATGCGTAGAAACTTAAGCACAGCAGATACTGGCGCATGTTCACTTTTTGACGATAACTACTTAGCGGAAAACAAGTAATTATGGCTGAAAAAATTACAAACCTTGTAGCGGATATTGGCGGCACCAATATTCGTATCGGGCAGGTTATTGATAATCGCACAATTGAAAATATCGAAGTATTTCAGTGTCGTGATTTTCCTTCACTTGCTGATGTGTTCAAACACTACCTGAATAATAATGATTTGGACAAGCAACAATTAAATGTTTGTCTGGCCATTGCTTGCCCCGTTGAGCAAGACTTAGTTGTTATGACCAATATGCCATGGCAGTTTTCAAAAGCTGAGTTAAAAGCCACATTAAATTTAAAGAACCTATTGGTTATTAACGATTATACGGCGATTGCCCATGCAGTGCCTTTTTTAGATGATAGTCAAAAAGTACAGATTGGTGCAGGTGACGTTGTGCCAAATCGACCAATTTCAATTTGTGGACCAGGTACAGGTTTAGGTGTTGCCAACGTTGTGCCTAGTGAAAGCGGTTGGATAAGTTTAGGTGGTGAAGGTGGTCATGTTGACTACGCACCGATTGATGAAACAGAAATCGCTATTTTACGTTTCTTAATGAAAAAGTATGCGCATGTTTCTTATGAGCAATTACTTTCTGGTCTAGGTATTGAACAAATTTATCAAGCGCTCGCAGATCATAAAGGCATTGAAGCTACGCCATTAGCTGCCCATGAAATTTCAGCCGCGGCTATCGATGGTAGTGATGAACTGTGCCAACAATCTTTGAATCAGTTTTGTAAAATATTAGGTAGTTTTGCAGGCAATCTAGCACTTACCTTGAGTAGTTTTAGCGGTGTATACATCGCCGGTGGTATCGTGCCACGCTTTATTGAATTTTTAAAACAAAGCGAGTTTAGAACACGCTTTGAAGAAAAAGGGCGTTTAAGCCCATTCACCCAAAATATACCAACATTTGTCATCACAGAAGCACAACCAGGATTACTTGGTGCTTGTGCTTACTTGTGCCAGCAGCTTAAAGAGGATTTATGACCGTGACTAAGAATTGGCAGATTATGCCACAAGAATTATTTGCAATGGGTCCTATAGTCCCAGTGTTGGTTATTGAAAATGTTGAAGATGCATTACCAATAGCAAAAGCACTGTTAGCTGCAGACGTGAAAGTACTTGAAGTAACACTTCGCACGCCATCAGCATTACAAGTTATTGAAACCATTGCTAAGGCATTACCCGAAGCCGTTGTTGGTGCAGGCACAGTCACTAATCGTGAGTTACTGCAAAGTTCAGTAGATGCTGGCGCTAAATTCGCTATCAGCCCCGGGCTAACAAAAGACTTGTTAAAGGCGGGTAATGAAGGTGATATCGCGTTAATTCCAGGTATTTCATCTATTTCAGAATTAATGGATGGCATTGACTATGGTTACGATCATTTTAAATTCTTCCCTGCAGAAGCATCAGGTGGCGTAAAAGCAATTCAGAGCATTGGTGGTCCATTTCCCGATATCAAGTTCTGTCCAACAGGCGGTATTAATGTAAATAATGTTCAAAGCTATTTAGCTCTTAAGAACGTCGCTTGTTGCGGTGGTTCTTGGTTAGTGTCTGACGACATCATTAAAAACAAAGATTGGGATAAAATCACTCAGTTAGCTAAAGAAGCCGTTGCGTTAGCAAAGCATTAAGATCGTTATTCAATAACGGTTAATGGATTAAGGTCTATTTTATGTAGGCCTTTTTTTTAAGCATCATGTTAAAAGTGTTGTTCTTACGGCACACCCTCAATTCATATTGATGTTAATAGACAAGTTATGAAAGCTCGTATTAGGCAATAGTACTGCGAAGATAGAATGTAGTGTTGACCAATTTACCACCAACACTGCTGATGAAAGTGAATTAACACATAATTTCTATCTTCTAATATTGGTTTTGTAGTTGAGTTCCACTAAGTGGTTTAATTCAACTACAGAGCGCTTAATGCCAATGGTACTTTTTTACCTTCAGGTGTACCTCGCATAAAGCTATTCTTATTCACTAATAAAATTTCACCGTATTGGCCATTTTTAATACTACTATCTATTGCAATGACTTTGCCTTGATATCTCGTTTCAATTTGCTGTTGTGATGTATGACCCACAACTAAATGAGAGACATCAAAATGTGTTAACAGTAAATTTATTTCATCGTCGGTTGCCCCGTCATCTTTAAAGTAACCACGATACCAAATAGGACCATTGGTTTTATGCAAAAACTTACCAAAACCAGCTCTTTCACTGGCTAGTTCTGTTTTCACTAAATTGTCTTTAAAGGTTTCATTTATCTCGTTTAACGATTTATCTTTTGTTGCAATTGTAGGGTGGAAGCCACCATGTGCAAAGATCATATTGTTAATTTTTACTAATACTGGTTTACTTCTAAGCCAGCGGCCTAAAATGGTTTCATTTGAGAACAACTCATTGAAATCAACATCAAGTAACTCGCTCACGGTGTGATATTTTGGGTGTAAATAGCGGAGATCTCCATTAAGCACCATTACTTCATGGTTACCTAAAAGTAAATGTAGTTTTCCACCTGCTTGTTCTGCTTGTTGCTCTAACTTATATAGTAACCACAGTAATTCAGTTACTTTATCGCCGCGATCAAATACATCACCGGTAATGACAAAATGGCCGTTGCCGAATGCCCAATTCAAACTTTCATCAATAATGTTGTTCGCTTTTAAAATTTTTGTCGTTAATGCATATTGGCCATGAAAGTCGCTCATCGCGGCTATCTTGAAATCTCCTTTATATTCGATTATTGGTAAATCAAAATTTGTTTTGTTTATCACAGCGGCCAAGTCGCAATGCGCAATTTCTTGTGTTGCTTGATCATGTTTAAAACTACTTTTAACCACTAAATTGTTACATATCCAAGTAGCCTCGAGCGTATCTTTCCCATAATGGATATAGGGTCCATCACTGACCGTACTTTGTGTTTCGGCATTTACAGAACTGGTAAACAGTAAATTTACTACTGCTACAGTTACAGTAAGTGTTTTTAAGAACATAAGAGATATTCCTTAATAAAGGCCACGCGCAAGCGAGGCCTAACATTTAACAAATTGTAGATATTTTAAAAAAATGCACGTCCATGTGCTCATAGTCGACAGATTAATTTACAGTTTAATTTCTGCACCGATATAAATGTATCGACCAACACCACCACCATAGGCACTATCAAAGTTACCTTTACCGCCAATGATAAATTCACCACGATTATCAAACATATTATTTACACCACCAAATAAACGTAACTCAGCATCTTTGTTAAGTTCAGTGGTATAAGAAATAGATAAATTGTGTTTTAGATAAGAGCCAATATCGTTAAACTCAAGCGCTTCTGGAGCATCGATACAGGTATCTTCTCCTTGTAAACAGCGCTCATCATTTGCGGCCATATCATCAAGCCAACTTTCATAACGACTTCTACTCGCTTTAACTGCACTTTTATAACCAGTACTCCAACGAACTCTCATGCCGTCTTTGTACCAAGTTAAAGAAGCAGATGCCTTGTCTTCAAAAATATCAGATGACAAGTAGCCTTCATAATTTGTTGTTTCAGGGCCAGAAGGGGACTGAACGGTTTGAGAATATTCAATGACATGCATCCAATCTGTTTTGAATTTTAACGATCCATATACTTCAAGATCATAAACATATTCTGCGGCGATGTCGTAACCCTTAGTACGAATTTCATCAACGTTATAGTTACGCTGCATAATTTCTTCAATACTACCTTCAGTATTACGGGTAATATCATTACAGAATGTATTGCTGTCACCGTACTCTAGTGGCGAGTCGTAACAATATTCAATGATATCTTCATTATCAAAATATGAGATTGCATCTGTTATTTGAATATCATAGAAATCGACGGCAACACGCAAACCTTCTAAGAAATCAGGCGCCATTGTTAAGCCTACAGTATATGTATCAGCTGTTTCTTCTTTTAACTCTGTATTACCAACATTTGGTGAATAACCTGAGTTTTCATCAACAAATTCACCGTCAGCGGCAATGACAGCAGCAATGCTTGGCTCTAGACGACAATTGCTATGACCTGGCTCAGTTGATGTTGCTGTAACGCCGTCACAAATATCATCAAAGCTGTCGTAATCACCACGCGGCGGAGAGAGTGCTTCTGTAATCGTAGGTGCTCGTTGCGCACGAGCCCAATTAGCTCTTAATGCGTAACCTTCGATAGGTTCCCAAATTAATCCGACTTTATAACTACCAACAAGATCGATATTAGACCAAGAATAACTCGCTAATCGTGCTGAAATTTCTGCCGTTAAACTTTTAGCAAATGTTTGATCGGCTAATAGTGGGAACGCTGCTTCTCCGAAAACTTCATAGACATCAACGTCACCGGTAAATGTAGGTACATAGTTAAAGCTAACGCCACCAATTTCCGCGCCACCACCCGTTTTTACCTTTTGCTCATCACGGCGGTATTCAAAACCGAATGCTGACGCAACCGAGCCGGCTGGCATTTGAAACAAATCACCAGCGATATAACCAAGTACGTTAATTTGTTCAATGTCAGTAGTTATTGTTGGGTTTGCACGAATATAGTCTGCTGCTTCTGGCGTTATTGAACCTTCACCGAATAAATTAAGTGGTACACAGCCATCAGCTCTTGCTAATTCATCAGCACATTGAACTGTAACGCCGTCTGCCGCATATTCTGCATTTAACGCATGCTGTGCACGAAAGACGTTGATCTCATTTAAACGTTGTTGCTCTTGTTTAAACTTACCGTAACCAACGGATAAATCCCAATCCCATTCGTCGTTAAACAAAGTGCCTTGTAGTCCTGCCCAACTGCGCAAAGTTGTTCTTTCATTATCGGTTACAATATTGCCAACTTCAGCAAAGTTACGATCCCACTTTACGCCTTTACTGCTTGCATCATCTCTAATTTCTGCTGGCATATATGGGTTATCAATGGGTATTCTGCCAATACATGCTGTTCCAAAAGTGCCGTCTGAAGGCTCATAGGTTAAAACAGAGTCACATTCATCTTCACTTTCTGGCGCTTTATGGTTAATCGATTTGTTAATACTGTACTGCACTTGAAAGTAGCTATCGATTTCATCAGTTAGTTCATAATCTACCTTAATAGCACCTGTGTATGCTTCATCTGGTATTTTAAGCATGACAAATTGATTGGTGTTTATTCCATAACGTTCTTCGTGCCAGTCATTACGTAAACCATTTTCGTCGTACCAAAAACCTGCATCGGCACGCGTACTACTTTGTTCGTCAAAAACACCACCGGGTATTGAATCACTTAAACTACGCCAATCAGCTTGTGTAATATCACGCATACACTGATAGCTATCTTCAGTAAGCATTTGATTACACATGTCATCATCGTTGTAGCGCCATGCATCTTGTTGCTGTGCGCGTTTACGATCATAAAAACTTAAACCTTTTTCTTCATTATAGGTACCAGCCATAAATAAATAACCACGACCATCAGAAAACTCTGTACCGTAATCTATATCTAACGTGTACTCTTCAGCACCGCCTTCTTGGCTTTCACCCACTTTTGCTTTAAAGGAAAATCCTTCTTTATCATGTTGTGTAATAATATTAACTACACCAGCTATCGCGTCAGAGCCATAGGCAGCTGATGCACCACCCGTAATTATTTCTACTTTATCAACCATACCTGCTGGAATGGTCGATAAACTTACGTAATTACCTGAGTAACTGTTTGAAACAACACGTCGGCCATCAATTAAGGTTAATGTTCGATTGGTACCAAGACTTCTTAAATCAATTGTTGATAAACCGGTGGTAGAAACACTCGACTGAGAGTTGGTATTACTGCTACCCATTGATACTTGTGGTAATTCATTAATAAGGATTTCTGATAAAGAGCCTAAACCTGTATCTTCAATAGCATCTTTATCCATTGTCACTAATGGTGTTGCTACACTAAAGCTGTCACGTCTAAGGCGAGAACCTGTTACGGTGATTTTTTCTTCTGTTTTTTTTGCATTTTCTTTTTTATTTTCAGTTTGAATAACTGGTTTAGCTACTTTTTGTTCATTTTCTTGAGCCAAAGCATTACCAGCAAATAGTGTTGAGCTTCCTAAAATGGCTAATGTTATTAAATTCTTTTTCATGAGTTCTCCCTTGTGAGTGACATGTTTTATTCAAACAATTGAGATGTTTTGGTTTTTTTATATCTCAGTTATTGTTTTAAATACTGTCAGTGGGTAGATACAATCTGTAGAGGCTCGTTTATATATCTATTTAACATCTATTCGTTATATTTCAGGCGGTTAAGTTCGCTGTGCATTATTTGTACTTTTAAAAATAATGTCGTTTATAGTGAATATACTTAGATTAGTTATTAACAATTTAATAGAATGTCGCTACCATGTAACACCCTATAAATCTAAAAAGAGTGTGTAGTAACCCTATGAACCAATGCCCAAGTTTTTACATTGGTGAATTCGAAATTTTACCTTTAGAGTCGGCTATAATTGATGGCGACCAAAAGAAACAAACTACACAACCCAAATTTATTGAGGTTTTATGTTACTTAGCGCAAAACTATCCTCGCGTCGTGCCAAGAGAAGAGCTTATTGAACACATTTGGGACAATAACGACTACGTCGGTGAGAAAGCATTAACCAATGCAGTTTGGCACTTACGTCAGTTATTTAAAAAATATCAAGATGACGAAGTTATCGAAACAATTCGCAAAGTAGGGTATCGATTACTGATTGAACCCAAATATCAAACAGGTCATAACAGTGAATCAAACCCTAACTTTTCTTTGCCAAGCGCTCCTAGTAGATCATTTTTACAAAAATATTCATTAGCACTAACCTTGTGTTTAGTGGTGTTCATTGTTGGTTATATATGGCAACACCATGACGTTTCACATACAAAAGATAACCACGTACAGCTTTCAACGGTCACTAAAAAGCCAGGTACAGAACTATTTCCATCGCCATCACCAGACGGGCGCTTTGTAGCTTATCAATGGTCTTCAAATACTGGTGATATTAATTTATTTTTAAAAGATGTCAGCCAACCTGAGCTAACCGCCAAACAACTGACTTTTGATGATGATATTGAAGGGTATTCCGTATGGAGTAATGATGGTCAGTCATTGTTTTTTGCACGCAAAAGCAAATCTAAACAGTATTGCCATATTATTGAGCTTGCCATCTTTGAAAACAGAGAAAGAAAAATAGCCGATTGTCCTCGAAGTGGTGGCTATTACTACATTGATATCTCGCCAGATGGAGAAACTTTGGCATTTCATGGCCGTAGCAGTAATGCCACTCAAAGCGGTATATATTTCATTAGTTTAACTAAGGAAAATGCTGAGCCCATCCGTTTTTCTTGTGATAGTGATTGTAATTATAAAGAACGTGATTTCGCTTTTTCTCCTGATGGAAAATCGATAGCAGTTACGCGCAGAACCAATCGTTTTAGTGAAAACATTTTTCTTATTGATATTGAATCAAAAATCGCTAAGCAACTAACTTATGGCGAAGAAGATATTGTTGGTTTAAGTTGGCAGGCAGATGGCCAAACACTTATTTATGCAACTCAAAGAGCCGATGTAAGACAAGGTTATAAATTAAATCTTGAGCGTTTAACAACTACGCCATTAGCTATTGAAGGCTTTAGTTATCCTGCAATTGCTCGATCGGCAGGTGATATTTTCTTTCACCAACGAAAAGAAAACTATGGCATTGTTCAGTTTCGATATGACCAAAAAATTGCTCGTATGCCAACGCCTATTATTCAGTCTGAATTTAGCCACCTTTATGCTCATTACTCTAAAGCAAACGATCAATTAGTTTATGTATCAAATGAGAGTGGCTTTTATGAGCTTTGGTTAAGCGACACTAATGGTAAGCATAGAGAGAAGTTAACTCAGCTTAATCGTACAATTCGTTATCCTCGATGGTCTCATAAAGGGCATAAAATTGCCTTTTTAGCACCAACGAAAGATGAACAAAGTGAAACGCTTTTTATTTTAGACTTAGCTACTAAGCGTATAGAAAAAATATCATCGGCTTTTTCCAAATTTAATCGACCAACGTGGACACTAGACGACAATTCAATTATTTCCGCCGCTACTCATAACAATGCGACAAACCTTTATATGTTTGATCTTGCCAACGAGTCACATAAACAACTTACAACAGATAACGGCCGATTCGGTATGATGATTTCAGACAACATTATGCTTTATACCAAGCTTAAAAAAGGCTTGTGGCAAAAGAATATATTACAAGATGACGATTCTGCTATCGAAGTGATACCTGGTACGCTATTTAATACCTTATATACTTGGGATCATTTTAACAATGCAGTGTTCTTTAATCAAAAGCATCAAACCACTTATCAACTGACTCAGTTTAATTTCGCCACGAAAACGGCTACACCTTTGCTTGAATCTCCTAAACAAAACAATAGTAGTAGCGGTGTTTTATCTATTGTGCCCGCTAACAATAGTGTTATTTTGACCCTTAGCCAATACCCTCAAGCTGATATTAAAAAACTTTCGCAAAAATAAGGTTTGATGCATCAGGCTATGCTAATCGCGCTGCCGCTATATTTTTATTACAAGAAGTATCTGCTGATACGACATTTGCTCTTAAGCTTTAAGAATGTTGCTTGTTGCGGTGGTTCTTGTTTAGTGTCTGACGACATCATTAAAAACAAAGGTTGGGATAACATCACTGAGTTAGCTAGAGAAGCCGTTGCGTTAGCCAAAAGCTAATCTAATTGCCAACCGAAAATACTAGCTTCTCGCTGGTTTTTTGTATGTGTTTCTTTTCTGTTGTTAAATCAACTATAGTAGACAATCTTCTATCACAATATTCAATGCTATGTGCGGTCGTTTAAATACCTATGCGAGATCAGTCGCAAAAGCCTCTCAAGAACTTAACGTTATCAATCCTAACGAGCAAATCTATAAACGTTTTATTCGTGCTACCGATCCCGTTTCAATCATTGTAGAGGCTAATAACACACGCATCATAGACAATGCTACTTGGTGGTTATTGCTGGAAAAAGAAGATCATCAATTTAAACCATCACGCTTCACATCGTTTAATACCCGCTCAGATAAACTTAATGTGCCTAATTCAGCTGGTTATCAATCATTTAGACATCACAGGTGTTTAATTCCTGTTAAAGGATTTGGAGAGACCGAATTCGTCAATAAGAAGCCAATTCATTATGTAGACTTTACGGTTGATGAAGGTGAATACATGTGTTTAGGCGGCTTATATAGACAATGGCGCACTGGCGACAGTATTGTTACATCATGCTCTGTGATCACTTTACCACCTCACCAAAAATTGAAGCATATCCATAGTAAAGCTTCGCCATTGATCATTCCTAAAGATCGCTATGTTGATTGGTTGAATCCAGAAAATACCGATGTAACCCAATTTTCAAACCTTATGTTGCCAAATTTACCCCATGATTTATCTGCGCAAAAAATTGATAAACCATCAAGCTACCAACCTATTGGTGACGTAGAGAAAATCGCCGCCGATATTTAGGCACAAAAAAAGGGCACTTAATTAGCCCTTTATTCTTTATTTGGTCGGGATAACAAGATTCGAACCTTTATATAGGGTTAAATATTTATTTTATTATTGAGTGAGTGAGTGATTTATATAAGTATATTGCACTTAAGCTCCTTTGTAATTAAGGAATTAAAGTAAAATCAGATAAAAATCTGAAAAATACATGGCGATAATTTAAGGTGGACTTAGTCTATCATCTAATCCTCATAACAAGACCACCATAGTCCACCATTAATTATTGGTCGATATCATGTCTTATTGTTTAGGTGTGAATAAGAAGTTTTGCATTGCAGTAAATGGAAGTGGTCGGGATAGCAGGACTTGAACCTATGCGACCTCACGTCCCCCAGACGTGCGCTCTACCAGACTGAGCTATACCCCGTAAGACTATATTAAACAAGTAAAGTTTTACTTTCAAGAGACTGTATCGTCAATTGACTGAAAAACAATCAAAACCAGAAGGTTATGTAATATAGAGTGTTTACTATACTGCTAAAAATGACGCCGTATATAGAGAGGTGCTAGGAATGCAACCATAACCATAAGTAGTAGTTACAGTGTAACTGTTTCACTACTACTAAGATTTCAAAAAAGACAAGAACTCATCTAACTCTTGCTTGTCTTGTTTAGTGATATAATTGCGAGCTTCAACGGGCGTCTTAAACGACTTATCTGCTGCTAACTTGATAGCAACTTCTGGCGAGTGGCCGTTTTGTACATACCTGAATTCATCTAGTTTCAATGTTACGTGTGACGCTTTATCAGCAAGCTTATATAATCTATCTTTAGTCAGAACTTTATCATCGTACTGCGCTACTATTCGACTACTCAAGAACCAGTTACCTTGCTCAAAACGTTGGAGATTGTCGCATTGTATTGTGCCATAGAGGAACGAAACGCCGTTATTCTCTTCATCAAATAAGTCGCATACAAATATAATTATTGCTTCTCTTATTATTCCTGAAACTTCCATTTTTTTTGCTCCGAAACACTGTGTTTATTAACAGTATTTTAGCAATGTTTTCTATTTTGTCACGCTACAAAATGATAATGCTTTAGCGTGCTATTCTAACTCTTGCTTCGCTATAAGCGTTTTTAATTTCTTTATTGCTTCTACTTTATTTGCGTATTGAGTTTTCTTTAATGTGCTTTCTGCTGCTATATTCATTGAGCTATAGATGACCCTCACACCAACTGACGCACCAAGCGATGGACCATGACGGGAAGGGATAATTTCAAACTTTAAATCTTCGTCTTTCATAAAAACTTACTCTAGCAATGTTTTCTATTTTGTTACGCTACAAATTCATTTCTAAGTCGTCAGTAAAAGAAAAGAAACAATTCGCTGGGAGGGATTTTTAGTCAAATGTGTAAGTTTCTAATAAGTCTGAATTTTTCTCTTCTTTAGCTATTAGCGCTTGTTTAACAAAATCATATGTTAAATCTGAGTTGTCTTCCATTGTCTTGCCTATTTTGCACCAGTGCTCTATTTGCTCAGAAGCTGTTCTATTTAGAGCTTTAGCGATAATGTTCGCATCATCAATCAAGCTTTGATCTAACTTTATACTTGAAGTTGTCATAACACTCTCTTGTATACATAATTAACATTAGTTCATTATGACTTATACAATTCGATTATGCTAAAAGACAATACTCTTAATCAAAAATCACTTCAAATAGCGATTACAAACAACAAGCTATCAAATCTTGAAGTAACTCATGACATGATTGAGAAACTAAAGAACTCACTTGAATCGACTAAAAAAGCCACTTGTATAAAATCAATATTCAAAGTTTTGATTGAAGAATCATAACCGCTGAGACAGCATAGGTAGTTACAGTGTAACCACTTCTGAACTAACGCTATAAATTGATAGCTTCTTTGCGAAGCGTCCTGCTTCGATTTGCAATCATCCTTGATTTTTTGCTTGCTGTAGTTCGATGCTTTTGAGTGTGAGCTGTTCCAACAGCTCAAAAAAGTCAGGTGTAAAAGACATTGTTTAGCAGAGCGGGAATGTTTGAAAAGTGCAGATTTAGTATTACGCTGCATCCATGCAGCTACTGCTGGCAATGATGAAATTAAGTGGTTACACCGTAACCATTTAATTCCGTTTAGTTTTAGCTCTTTATCCTTTGATCTTAGTCGCTTTCTTTTAAGTTATAGTATCAACACTATTTTTGAGTACTTTTCATTAGCGTAGTCATCATGCTCTTTGCTTCATCACTAATATCAATAAGCATCAGTAATACTCTTATAAGTTCATCATAAGATTTTGCATTATACTGTTCTTTGAGTTCTTTAAGCTTCTGAAGTCTATTATTAGTAATGTTTATTGTCTTTTGTTCACTAGACCTAATCATTCGATATTTATGTGTTTTAACTAAGCTTTTAAGACGTTTAAATTCAGAATCTTGCATTCTAGTTAATAGTACGTGAATACTATACTTATCTTCTTCAGAAACGGATTTGTCAGTTCTAAGCTCGCCTCTTTTGAAGGCTCTCTCAAATTTTCTATCAGCCTGTTCTTTAAAGGCTTTTCTTAGTTCATTTGTTAAATCTTCATCATCTTTAACTTGAAATGATTCTTTCTCTATAACACTCTTAAATAAGAGATAGTTACCTTCTGTAACCTTTCTTGCTTTAGCTTGTTTGTATTTTTCTGTTTCTTCAATTTCTTTGCTCATTAATAACATCCTTAAAACGGTTACAATGTAACTAGTTATAAATTAAGTTTGCATATGCTAACTGATTTATTAAGCCACTCTTTCTTTGCGAACTAACTTAAAGTCACTATTCGACAAATAATAACTAAGCGCAGTTGTTCTATGTGTTGTCGTAGTACTTTTATGCTTGATTATTTTAAAGAATTTTTCCTCAGGACCCACGATATGTAGTATTTTCTGTGCTCTCGTTACAGCAGTGTATAGCCACCGGTAATCAATTCTTTCGCTAGCTGACAAGGCAACAATAACATCGTCAAATTGAGAACCTTGAGCTTTGTGAAGCGTCATCGCATAAGCCGGTAAGACATCAAGCATAATGTTAAAAGTAAGCTCTATCGCTCGTTTATCATCATCTAATTCAACTAACGCAAACTCTGAATCATCCTCTTCACCGGGCAACGAAATAAGCTCTCCTAAGCTGCCGTTTTGAATATCTAAGTCATAGTTGTTTTTTGTAAATAAAACAGGGTCATGCTTATAAAGAGCGACCTGCCAATTTTGCTGGTCGTGCTCTATTTGAATCTTTTCAGCATTTGCATTAAATGTTTGCTGACATAACGTATTGATATGCTCAACAAGCTTATTAGAGAACGCTACAATACGTGCGCTCTTGTTAGAGTCAGCGTAGAGCTTAGTACAGACTGTTTTGACATCGTCATAAGCAGTATCGTGAAATACAATAGCGCCTGTTGATAGTTTTTCGGGTATTTCATTATTTCTAATCGCAACACTGTACTCAGCTATGCCTGTTGAACCACAGGCTCGCTTAGCGACATCTAACTCAACAACTGCAATAACTTTTGAATTAATCACATCTTCAAGCACTTGACCAGCTCCGATAGCGGGAAGCTGGTACATATCACCTACGAGTAAAATGCGCACATTTGGCGTGACATGAGTCACGATACGATACATTGTCATCACATCAAGCATTGATGCTTCATCAATAATAATGAGTGATTTAGTATTGTCATTGATGATTTTTTTAGACTTTAAGAACTTCGCTATGGTTGAAGTTGGCATATCAATACTTTCTTTTAGTCTACTTGCAGCACGGCCTGACAGCGCCATGGCATGAATGTAGTACCCCAACTTTTTGTATGTCTCTACAACGACTTTGAGTATCGTTGTCTTGCCAGTTCCTGCACCACCAGATATGACTGAAATACTAGACTCTACAGCAGTGAATACTGCTTCTTTTTGCTTATCTAATAACTCAAATGGCAATTGAGACATCGCATAACGAGTCGCTTCTACTTCAGTATTTTCAAAAGTTTTAGACTTCGCATTTAATTTTAGAAAACGCTTGGCAATAACACGCTCTGCAATATAGTTTGATGTTGACTGATAGCAGTCATCAAACTTCACGAATGTTTTAGATGAGTGAATATTTAACGCTTTATTAGCGAGTTCACTGCCAACTAACTTCTTGAGTTCTTTTATATGCTCACTGCTTGATAAGACTAGCGTATCGCCTTTATTTTGCGCTTCTAAGAGCATGCAATGTACAGCAGCTGACAAGCGATTTTCATTGTCTTTACTTACGTTAAACTTGTCTTGAGCAATATCATCAACTTGCTCAAATGACATACCAAAATTCATGAGTAAAAATGGATTTTCTTGAATGATTTGAGCGACGTTTAAAGAATAGCTAGTGCCTCTACTTGTTTTAAGATGCGTAAGCTCTTCGAAACTTTTAAACTTAAAAATGCGCTTTTGCACATGAAGCGGTATGCGCATCTTAGTGAAGAACTCTGCATACTGTAAGTTCTTGTATCGCTCAAACCCTTCGATTAATGAGTCTATTTGTCGCTCTGTCAGTTGTCTAAGGGAGTTATCTTTTCGAACGGACTTCAGTGGCTTTGTAAGTTGTTCTTTTGCGTCATCACTTTTTAATACACTAAAGATGCTTTGCTTAAATGTATTCCAAATATCTGTCGCAATCGCCGTACCGATACCTGCGAAGCCCTTGTCGCTTGCTATAAACTCAATAAATGCATGATTAGTTACTGCATCAACAAACTCTACTTCAACATCATCCTCGATGCGATGCTCGTTAACTAAATAATTATTATCGCCTTGCATCACTTCTTTAACTTCGCCTTGCCCTCGAACTCTTAAAAACTGTCCCCTAGACGGCTCTAGCGCTATTTTTGTTGTCTCTACTTTTATGTAATACCTGTCACGAGTTGACGTTGCTAGTTGTGTTGCTGGGTCGACTTTAACAGCGGCGAAGCGGCGAAAATCAGGATTAAAGGATGCTTGCAATCTGGTTATGCGCAAGATCAATGAATAACTATTTTTTTGCACGTTGATACTCCGCTAACTCTAGATACACTTCTGAATGCTCACTGAGGCGCTCTAAATCGTCTGTGAGCGCTTCTAGCTGAGATTCTAGCTCAAGTATGCGCTGTTGAGCTTTAGCGAGCTGCTGTGACGCTCTAGCGTCCTTAAACTCATTTGCATTTAGATCTTTACACTTATCGCTAGCGTTTTCATTTTTGTCATTAGCAACTTTTGGAAGTATTTCTCTGCTTCTTAGTTTATTTTCGAACGCTTCGAGTGCTTTAACGATATCAGCGTTATCTGTTAAGTTTTTTCTGTTAATGTCAGCTAACTTAGCAACATCGACTCGCTTCAGCAGGCCAGACCGTTTCGACACAATACTAATCAAGTCAACATCAGAGACATCTTCTGTCCATTTTATGAACTTTTGATAGTTATGTTGCTTGAGCTGTACTCCGTTCAGTTTTTTTGCTGTTGTCATACTGCACTTCCTTACTACTACTGACTACTTAGTTATGTGCTTTTCTTTGATTCTGTAGATAACTTGTCGTGAAACTGAGAATTTCTTTGCAATGTTGATGACTGACTCATCTGCTTTAAGAAGTTTTACAACTTGTTTTGTCTGTTTCTGGTCAAGAGAGGGGGGCTTGCCTAGTCGCTTGCCCGCTGCTTTCGCAGCCGCTTGACCTTCGGACGTGCGTTGCTTGATTAAGTCTTTATCAAGTTCAGCAAAAGTCGCTATGATAGAGATCATTGCTTTAGAAAAAGGGTTGTCATTGCTCGTATCGATTGAGCCGTCTAGCGTCACTAATCGAGCATTTTTTTCATGAATAGCTTCAATCGACGCTAGTATTTTATTCGTTGAGCGTGCTAATCGATTCAGCTTTGTGACGTAAACGACATCATCATCTCTTATGTAATCGATGAGCTCAGCCAGTTTTTCATCGTTTTCTTGCGATGTGCCGCTTGCTTTTAGATGAAAAACTTTATTGCAAGGCACAGCGTTAAGTGCATCAAGCTGTTGCTTTAAGTCTTGCTTGTCAGTTGAAACCCTAGCGAATCCTACCTTCATAATTAAACCTAACCCTAGTTTTGGATAGCCGTAACAATACCGTTAGTTAGGTAAACATAATTTCCACCTGAATAGACCCATTGCTCTTTGCGTGCATGAGCTGTAATTGTTGAATTTACGTCATCAGGAGTCCCCCAAGATAGAGAAAGATGCATAGCCTTAGCACCAATCCATATCTTTCCTTCTTTCATTTTTAATAACTCTGAGTCAGATGGGGACAAGTCTGACAATGAAGACTGTAGTTCTTTAAGTTTTGAATCTAACAGCTTAGTTTTTGATAAACGATTGCAGTATGAAGGCCAATCCGTTTCTTTATTAAAATCATCACCATAAAGTAACTTTAAAGCACAGCCTTCGATTTTAGACGGGTCACTCTTAATGTCATTCCATATAGTTATTTCTACCCGTGACCAATTACCCATACCTAGACTGTTAAATTCATCCAGAGCTTTATCTATATTGTCATTGTCTGTTAGCTTGTGACCATAAACCCAAGCTTTACTGCCAAGTGGTGTAACTACTTGGCAAACATAGCCCTCACACATATCATATGCAAGCTTGATGTAATCGCCTTTTTTATACTGATAAACATTTTCAAGAACTGGGCTTCCTAAGTCGTATGGGGGGTAGTTATACGCCACTACGTCAAATAACGCTCTATACTTTGATTCATCTTTGGTCGTTTTAATTATTTCTGGAGTTTTTTGTTGGGGCTTATTCGTAATGCTCTCTTTAGTATCTTCTTTTGAATTAATGTCAACTAACTCACAATCCTCACTACTAACCTTTATTTCAGTAAGGTATACATTATTTTTATCATTCAAAATCCTTGATAAATTGAGACCGTTACTTTTAAAAAAGCTAAACTCATCCGTTTTGCAGTATTGATTGCGCAACATACTAAACATTTTTGAAGTTAAGTTATTCTTGTCATCATCATTCAATGCAGAAACGTCAATATTCACCCCTGTCAACTGGAGATAAACTGTGTTGCCCAAAAGCCACATTTTATCCGCACGAGTGTTAGAGTCTATCATAACTGGATAGGTTGCATTTACCTGTGAAAGCCGTAAGTTGAAGTTACTCCTTTGTTGGGCACTTAGTTCAGCCATAGCTTCAGCGCTATACAATAACCCCAGTACGATAAAAACTAAGTTAGAAAGGTATTTCATTTTAACAACATTCCTTGTCCGAAAGTTATGGTTAACGGACAATATAGGCCGCTGATGTACGATAGTCAAATTTTCTCGTAACGGACATGTCCGAAAGAAAAAAACACTATAGAACAGTTTATTTCGTGTTAGTAAAATACCATTCGAAAAACTCAGGGTAATCTTCTTTGGAGAAAACCACTGTTTGTTTTCCAAAAACTTCGACGGTGTCATAAACATACTCACTATCTATAACTATCCCTTCAATCCCCAATTTGGTGAGTAGCTTCATAATAATTTTAAAAGGAGTATCATCAACCTTTTTCGGTTTAGATGTCCTTAGCGATATGTCATGATGCTCAAGAGCGCTAATTTGACTATGCGCTTTAGATAACTCATTAACCAACAGTTTATTTTCATCCCTAAGTTTCTTTATTTCTGATTTTTTTAATAATAATTGATGTTGTGTTGAGCTTGGAGACAGCTTCTTACCTATAAGTCTTGACTCTATAATAACCCTATACTCGCCATTAGACCTTAACGTTGACGATGAAAACCTTTCACTGTAATTATTATAAATATATTCAGAAACTTTATCGCATAGTGAGGTAATCCCATCACTTTTCGAGACTTTTATTTTAGGCAAAACTTCTTGTAAAAGTTTGATTCTTCTCTCTACCAATGCAAGATTTTTTTGCTTTAAATAATCACCTTGTTTTTTTTGACTCATTACAATTTCCTTAATCAAAAAAGTCTAACTGACTTGTTGTTCCTTTGCTGTAATTATCCAAGAGCTCTTGTGCTGAACACTGCTCTAGCTCTGCCAAATATTCTAGGTTATGTAGAGTGAATTTGACCGGGTCGTATTTTATTGAACTTAAAGAACCTTTGACTTGCTCTCCACTTCTAGAGATTTTAACCGCTAAATTTCTGGCTAACCGTTCAGCTTGAATCCTTAATCTATTGCTTTGCAGGGCGGGAGCATTTTTAGTTTCTATTAATCTTGCAAGAAATTTCTCTTTAATAGAATCAGGTGGTATATACCTAATATCTGGCATAATTTTATCCTTATCTCCAATGAGAAGTGCTTTATTCTTGAGAATATAGTCATGCCTTACCTTCCATGAACTCGCTTCTAAAGTTAACTTACGAACTCTATGTTGATAAAAAGACCTATCTTCATCTGTTATATCAGGCTGTTGCATTATGGTATTTAACTCACAAACTTCTTCAACTTTACTTTTAACTAAAGCAGCAATTGCGGGTAAGTTATGCTTGGAAATAACAGCCTTAAAGCACAGGTGGCACTGTTTTTCACCAACTTCTTTTATAACTTCATCCGTACAGACATTATTTGTAGAGCAAACATGCGTCCAATTGAAAGCTAATTCATCAGGATGTATGTTTTTAATATCCTCCAACCCAGTTGAAGAGTAACTTGGTGGCAAAGAGCTAATAGCACCAAAGTCTTCGTGGAAAGAATTATTGTCAATTGATTTTTTATACTCTTCCTTTATCTTTTTAGGGTTTTCAACAGGCATCACCTCTTGTTCAATTTTGCCTTTATTTTTATATTCTCTTAATTCTGATTCTTGATCAGGGGTGTTTGTACTGTAGTAACCAATTGTTGCATCAGCCTGCCCAGTCATCATTCGGATTAAATCATTATCTTCTAATATAACATCACAAGAACTAACTAACTGAGTTCTAAGTGAGTGAATAGTATGCATAGACTTCGAATTGATAGAACTAAATTCAGTTGAGCTTACTCCATTATCATATGAAATCTTATAACTTGCATTCCTTGGTATATAACGGTTTCTTCTGAAGTGATCAAATTCTTTAGGTGAAAATTTCCTATGCCCTAAAAACAAACAAGATTTATATTCTATACCAGAATTATCAAGTGCCTTTTCGAAGACTTTTTGTAAGTCACACAGATTATAATTGACACTTGTATTTATATCAGTCGTTTGAACTAGCGGGCTTATTTTTCCGAAAACACTATCGGGATTGTTTTGATAATAGATTGGTTTTTTGAAGGAAGGGTTGTGGTTGTACGACTTAATAATTCGACACACCCTTAGTATTTGAAATATTTCATACGGAACTACACTATCTAGTCCTTCAGTTTGGACCTTATCAGTATCTATAAAAATAGTTACAGGATCACCCGCTTTCAATTGACTGTAGTCAACATGCTTATCAAATCTCTCAGAGTCTATCCACGCAGCATTTGAAGCACGCTGCCCTGCGTAACATGCAACTGCTACGATCACAAAGCGTTGATAATCGTTTATTGCCACTTCAGAATTAACATCATTCAAAGTCAGTTTCCGCATTTGAAAATCGGCTAAATCTACACCATCTATCAATAAAGGTTTCCAATCTATTTTTTGTACGGGGCGATTAACTTCTAGGTAATTACTTAAGTTGTGAGGTTTTTTAAATCTTTCTTTGTCAGAAGTGATACCTAGAAGACTAGCAGCCTCATCTATGTCTTCTAGACATTGACTGGCTTTTGTTTTATCCCCCAAGTCCAAGTACCCAGTATAAACTCTTTGCAATGTATCTAATAGCATGTACTTTGCTGTTTCTTTAATAAATATTCTAAAATAAATCCAGTATTCCAATTGAAATCTTTGCTTATTCGACTTCGAATAGCCTTTTCCTGCTTCTAGCTTGAGAGAGTTAAAAGGGTTACTTGTTATATTGAAACCTTTAAGTGTTGAATATTGATTGATAATAAAATCAAAATATAATTTAACAGTGCGTTTGATACCTCTTGATAGGTTTTTGCTTTTAACACTATCTTTACTATTTTTTTCCGCCACAATAGTAATAAAATCCACAATAGACATTGGATAAATCTTTGACGATGCTGGTTGACTTATTGAACGATCAATTACATTAGAAAACTCTACGAAAACATGCCTTTGAAACATTTCTGGAGTTGTAGGAAACTTAAAAATGGTTTTATTAGAACTAAAAAAGGAGGGGAGGTAGCCATATAGGTAGATATTAAAATAACGTAACCTTGATGATATACTTTTCCTTGTTGAGTTCTCATGTTTTACACTATTTATATAGTCTTTCTGACTATCTATCCAAAGAGATTGTTTTCCGATACTGTCAGTAGAGTAGTCGCTTAATTCAGACAAGGAAAAGCTGAAGTTACCAATCTCTATTTTTTTACTTACAGTCATAGGTGAGAAAACCATAATATTTGCGGGTAGCAATAATCCTGCAAGATTTTGTGCAGTAGTGCTTGTACTAACTGTATATCCTGACATTCCTAGAGAATTAGATTGGTAAGAGCCTCTAGAACTAACTTGATTTTTACTTACATAAAGCTCATAGTCAAAAGAGTAACTTGTCCCACAAATACTATCATAGTAAGCAAAAAAATTAGCAAAATTAGAGCAGGCTAATTTTGAATCCATGACTTCTACTCGGTGTAAAGCAAATTTTTCAACATCTAGTTTATTGAAAGAATTCATTCCAAATCTAACCATTACTGTAGCTATGTCATTGCAACTTTTTCTCCATGTATTGCTAGCTTTCAACTTTGCTTCTATATTAATCCACTTATTTTTAAGTTTAGCTTTGCTTTCCGCATAACGTTTTGGAGTAGACACATTAAGAAGCTCTATCACATCTCGAGCAAAGCAAAAAGAGAATGGAAAGCCATTCATTAGATCAAAATTATTCTTAAACGCACTAGCTATCATTAAATTACTAGGGAGAGTTACCAATCCTTTAAGTGCAGCGCTCGAAAACAAACAAAAGATAATTCTTCCAACCACCGAATAATCAACAGACGAAGAATTTGAAATAGGTATTTTAACTAACGACGCTATTCTATTCGATAGTTTTTTGTATCCATTTTTACCCTCTAGAACAGTTACAAGTTCACATAAAGTAGTTTGACTCCAACCGTCAGTACAGTTGGCGTTTAAAATTTGATAAGAAAAGTATTCATACACGTCTTTATTTTTTATAGCACTAGAGTTGCCAACAAGTGCTAAATCACTATTAAATGATTGAGAAATCAAGACGGATTCATTTTTTGAAAAAGTGCTCATATCCTTCCCTTAATTCTTGCTTTATTTATACTTATCAAAAAGATAAGCTACTTCATCCACAGTGAGTTCAGGAGAAGCTCCGAGAATAAATTCATTGGCATACTTTAGAGCTAAAGACATCAATTTCTTGTCTTTTTGAGCGTATATTTTGGTTGATTTACGGCTTGCATGCCCCATAGCAACCTGAACTGTTGACTCTGACCAACCATAACTTCCATCGGGATTTTTTATGTAATTTCTACACCACATTCCATAAAAATGTCTAAGAGAGTGAAGCGTGAATGTTTTATTCATGCCTGCTTTTCTTTGTGCCTCCTTGAACGTTGGGTTTAGTTCAGTTGAGCCAATTAATGTTTTACCAAAGGTGTTGTTTGCCAATGAAACAAAGAAAAGGGAATGCGACGAGGATTCTTGAGGTCTTTCTTCAAGTAAATACTTTTGGAGGTTCAAAAAGAATATTGATTTAAAAGGCTCAAGAAACCAGACCTTCTCTGTTTGACGTGACTTGAATGCCATACTACTAAGCTGATTCTTATCAAGAAAAGAATAGTGTTCCATTCTAAACGTTGGATCTTTAATTTTTATAGTCTCAACTTCTGGATCGATGTCTTGCATTAGTGTTTGTACTGCCTCTGACGTACGTATTCCTGTCCCTGCTAACAGTGACCAAAAACATCTATCCCTATAAGTTTTCGAGGCATTAATCGTATCCAGAAGAAATTCAACTGGGAAAGCCTTAACTTCAACGTTGCTATCTTCACCTGAAGATATTTTATGCATTTTTGATACTGAAATAGCCGCTTGTGCCATATATTTAGCTCCACCCCTTACAACATTAGCTAACATACTATTTGCCAAAATAGATTTCTTTTCACTAACCGCCAATTCACGTCGTAAAGTAGAGTTGTCCAGTAGAGTTTCAGAATCTAAATTAATATCGACCAAACCCTTATCGCTTAGATTTAGTAGTTCGGATTGAATTGTCTCGGAGTATTTTAAATACTGGTTTGCGGAAGCTATATATCTTTCCGAAGATTTTACTGATATTCCTTTGCGATTATTTTTTTTACTCGCATAACTAGCTAAGGCGTAAGGGCTATGCTTACCGTTTACTAAATATTCAGGGTATTGAGATATGATTTGATTAAGAGGTGTTTTTAATACTTCCTTTTGTAACAATTCCGATAACTCCTGCAAGTCCTCGAAAGCTAAAATATAATCGTAAAATACCTTCAAGTCATTAGCAATAGCATTGATTGTTGACTGCGGGGCTTTATCTAGTATTTTGCTCTCTAAATACTGGCTGTATTCATCAATTCTTCCTAGATTAGAGTCTATAAGTGAGTACGAGTATCGAGAACTAACAGTCTCGTATTTGATTTTTTTTGTTGTCATTTTATGGTAGACCTTGAATTCAACCCGACTTTGTCGTTATCAAAGTCTACTATAGTCCACCATTAAATCCATTACAAGGTTTCTTTTTTTGTGCGATTAACCCTTTTAAATCAATAGACTTGAATTAACTACATTCAGAAAGGAAATAAATTACACAATAGTGATTTTAGGTATAAAAAGAATAATATGCTGAATTTTAGATATGATTTTATGGTAGACTTTTATTTTTCAAATTTAAGAACTTGTGACCTCACGTCCCCCAGACGCACGCGCTACCAGGCTGCGCTATATCCCGATGTTTGGTATCTTACCGCGTTATCTTTAAAAAGCAACGCTATCCTTTTATTAATGGAATCAATTGGTTAAATCTTCTTCTATTTACCGGTTTGGTGGACGGCATTATTAGCAAATTGGTTTATAAAGTTTATTCCATCAATTAGCAGAGGGAAGTCGCTTTTATCCATGATCGGCTCACCAAGGCTTTGTGAAAAGGTTTGAAAATTTGAGTTTTGATCAACAAATACTGAACGATCTTTATCGAACACCATAATACCTTTTTCATTTGAGTTAGCCAGTATTCTATCACTATCTACAGTTTCAAAAGATTTTCCAACGCTATAGCTTTTAACGGGTAAATCACAGCTCAGCCATTGAGAAAGCAGAGTTGGTGCAACATCCATTTGATTTGTTCTTTCGCTTACGTCTTTAACCTTGATATGTGGCGTAATTAACATTGCTGGCTTCATCGATAAACTATCTGACAAGGTTTCATTGCCAATTCGTGACATGAAGACAATGTCTTGTTGTCGATTTTGTTTTTGGGCAAGCAAGAGGGCGTCTACGAATACTTGATATTGGTAATTATCTGCTTGGTCAAAATACAATACATGTAAGCCAGGTTTAATACGTTTGAAGCGCTCTACCTGAACAAATGATGAAATATCATCAATTGATTGCGTCGTAGTAAACTCTGCAGACAACCAAGTTGGTAAAGAATTTTCACGATCACCAATTTGGGTGTAGGTTGCGTTAAGTTGTGCTTGTTTCAGTGCTTGGAAAAGCACGGGTGATGTTTGTTGTGCCAATACACCTTGTTGATAAATGGTAGGCAAGCTATAGAACAAGTTAAACCAAGCACTATCAATACTTGCACTGTCTGTATGGCGCAATAACTTGGTCGTCTTTTGATTAGTGCGTTGTCCAAACTGGTTAATATTTTTCTGCGTTAAGTCATTCTTTGTTAAGACTAAGAAAACACGACTAGCATCACCACTCGTGCGACATTGCTGCGTTAACTCAGGGTACTTAGGTACGTCATGAGATAGCTTTAACGGCTCGGTGCGTCTCTCAAGGTATGCGTTCTTATCAAACAAACCATATTTCGTTAGGGTAGTTTTCGCGGTTAACGGGTAAGATAAAGGCAGAACATTATCTTGTCGTAAAATATCGTATTCAAGATTGGCATCTGCCCATATATGAATTACGTGACTAAAAACAAAAGCACCAACAAAGGTATGGATAAAATATTTAGCAAAGCGTGTTTTTTGTAGTTGCTCTAAATGCTTCCACGCATAATTAGACACCACTAACTGTACGCTTAGCGCACTTAAACACAGAACAACAGCTGTAAACCAAAACGCTCTACTATTCGCTTGTATTTGGCCATTGATCACCGCAAAAATTTGATCACTTGATGAACTATTAATGTGATAACCAAGTTGACTATAAATGTAGCCATCTAACACCAACAACATCACAAAAAGCGTAAAGACGATAGAGGCACTTGCTCTAATAAAGCGTGTATAAGGCAACAATAAGGTGATCGGGAATACAATCAGCAAAAACGCAAGAAATGTAATGAACGCCATATGACTGAACCAATTGGTGAATAAATAAACTTGACCAATTAATGACTCAGGTAGCGGCTCACTCGTTATATAGATAACAGAACAAATAATTGCGATTGCAATATTAAAAAAAGTGAACCAATGGCTCCAACTTATTAACTTTAATAGTTTTTTACTGTAATCCTTTGATACAATTGTTGCCATAAATAATACTTACGCTGATTTTATTGATTGTTTTAATGCATTAGCAAAATTTTGTGTGATTTGCGCTCGTTGAGCTTCAGGTACTTGATTTAAAATAACTTCTGTGACGGTATTACCTAAACACATAAGGGCTAAATCAGCTGTCGCAGACTCATCTGATAGTACTTTCATCAAATCATCGATAATTTTTTCTACACGTTCGTTAGAATACTTGGATACAATAGGCATAATTAAGTTTAAATAAATAGTTTAATAGCTACTAGTTTAACAAAACCAATAACGATATAACACCAGACATTTTATGAGTTTACTAATAAAAAATATTGCTTTGCATTTTATTTCAAAGCTAGACGAAAGCTCCGAAGCCAATTTACAATTTGGTCCTGACCACATCGAAGTTACTGAAAAAATTGATAACTTTGTAGATGTGCTTCACCATTTATATAATGGCAAAGGTTCTAAAGCCTACGCCAAATTCAATACTATGCCACCAGAAGGCGACAAAGTTGGTTTTGACGAACTGCTAGGACGCTATTTAGACGACGGTGAAAATTTTAACGATTTTGCAGTAAATAGTGCAGAGCGCTTGAAACAAGAGCTTGATAAATACGAGTTGGTAGAATCAGGCTACCTTGTTATTTGTCATTATGAGTTTATGGGTGGTCGCTATTTGTTTGTTGCGATCATTCCTGTTACCGAGCATTACAGTGTAGACGGTGAATTGAATATTTCGGCCGATAAACACTTAGATACCGCAAAGTTACAACTAGCTGCACGTATCGATTTATTCGATTATCAACAAAATGCTCAAACTAAATCGTATATTTCGTTTATTAAAGGGCGAGCAGGGCGCAAGGTTGCTGATTTCTTTTTGGAATTTTTACATTGTGAAGAAGGTGTAGATGCCAAAGAACAAAGTTTAACGCTTGTTCAAGCGGTTGAAGATTATGTAAGCACCAATCAGCTGAATGCCGAAGAAAAACAAAATGCCCGTAAAGAACTCTTAAGTTACTGTAAAGAACAAAAAGAGTCTGGCCAAGAAGTATCAATTAAAACGCTTGGTGAAGTATTACCTAGCGAAAGCGAAGAACAAGACTTTTATAAGTTTTGCCAAGAACAAGCCTATCCTTTAGAAGAAAACTTTCCACATGACCAAGCAGTGATTAATAAAGTCACTAAGTATTCAGGTTATGGCAATGGGATAAGCGTGAGTTTTGAGCGTAGCCACTTTGGCCAAGATGTTGTCTATAATCAAGCAGCAGACACATTGACAATACACAAAGTACCGCCAAACTTAAAAGCACAATTATTAGCTTTATTAGAAGAAAATAACAGTAAGCCGGACTCTTTTGAGTAACGCGTTACCAAGAAAAGCAAACCAATTCAATAAGATATAAAGTTTTACTTATAGGAAGATAAAATGACAACGTTAACTATTACACGCCCTGATGATTGGCACGTTCACCTTAGAGACGGCGATGTATTGAAAGACACTGTAAGCGATATTAGTCGTTATTTTGGCCGCGCTATTGTTATGCCTAATTTGGTACCGCCAGTTGTTAATGCAGAAATGGCTAAAGGTTATTTTGATCGTATTCAAGCGCAAAACCAAACAGAAAATTTCACGCCATTAATGGTGCTTTATCTTACAGACCAAACAACACCACAAGATATTATTGACGCTAAAGCGTCAGGCATTGTTTATGCTGCAAAACTATATCCAGCGGGTGCTACTACAAACTCATCTTCTGGTGTGACTGATGTTGAAAATATTGATGCGGTCGTTGCACAAATGCAAGCATGTGAAATGCCACTACTTATCCACGGTGAAGTAACCGATCACGATATTGATATTTTTGACCGTGAAAAAGTATTTATTGATACCATTTTAGCGCCACTAGTTGCTAAATACCCAGAGTTAAATGTGGTTTTAGAGCACATTACAACTAAAGATGCTGTTGAATTTGTTAAAAGTGCTGGTGATAACGTTGCCGCAACAATTACAGCGCACCATTTACTATTTAACCGTAATCACATGTTAGTCGGTGGAATTCGTCCGCATTATTTTTGCTTACCTATCTTAAAACGTAACATTCATCAACAAGCCTTGGTTGAAGCGGCAACATCAGGTAGTGAAAAATTCTTTCTAGGTACCGATTCTGCACCACATCCTCAGCATGCCAAAGAATCAGCATGTGGTTGTGCCGGAGCTTATACGGCTCATGCCGCTATTGAACTATATGCGGAAGTATTTGAACAAGAAAATAAACTTGAAAACCTTGAAGCGTTTGCAAGTTTAAATGGTCCAAAGTTTTATAACTTACCGGTAAACGAAGATAAAATTACCTTAGAAAAATCATCTTGGGATGTGCCAACTACGCTAAGCTTTGGTAGTGATGTAGTGGTGCCAATCCGCTCAGGTGAGCAAATGTTATGGCAAGTTAAAGGATAAGGAAAACTATGCAACTTTTTGTTAAAGATCTTACGGTAATCGACTTTTCTTACTTATGTGAGCAACGTGGTGTCGTTGGAGAAAGTTGGATTGTAGATGTATTGCTTGATGGCGCATTAAATGAAATGAGCATGGTGCTAGATTTTGGCATCGTTAAAAAGCAAATCAAAGCGATTATTGATGAAGCTGTTGATCACAAATTGTTGCTACCAATGCAATCTGGCAGGTTAGCTGTATCGCCATCGACTTTGCATGATGATCATGAGTTCGTAGATTTTGAAAGCCAAAACGGTGGCTATTACTTGCAATCACCAAACCAGGCATTTGCAAAAATAGATACACCACAGGTGGATATTCCATCAGTCACGGAACATTTAACTGATGTCATTAAACAAAGTTTGCCGGAAAATGTTGCAGGATTGACCATCACCTTGCGCCCTGAAGATATTAAGGGTGAGTTTTACCATTACACCCATGGTTTGAAAAAGCATGACGGTAATTGCCAACGTATAGCACACGGCCATCGTTCAACGATTGAGATTTTTGAAAATGGTGAACGTAGTCATGAGCTAGAAACACTTTGGTGTGAGCGCTGGCGAGATATTTATATTGCCAGTGAAGATGATGCCATTTCTCACGAAGATGTCCAATTATCTTCCTCAGCAAAAGAAAAAATTGACGATACCTTTGATTGTTTTGCCTACCAAGCACCACAAGGACGTTTTGATATTGCAGTAGAAAATTATCGAACAGATGTTGTTGACTGTGATTCAACGGTTGAATTGTTAGCTGATTTTATTGCTCGCCAATTAAAAAAGCAAAAAACAGAAACCGATATTACCGTAGTAGCTTATGAAGGTGTCGGTAAAGGAGCTATTGCACGTGCTTAACAACGTTATTAAGACCATTGCATTTACCGCGGTTTATTTCGTATCTCATGTTACGCTTGCTCAGGTGCAACTTGCCGGTGAAATCACCCAAGGTTCATTAATTGTCGGTAAAACACTACCTGGCAGTAAGGTGTTTATTGATGGTAAAGCATTACCTGTATCAACATTAGGTGACTTTGCGTTTGGTTTTGGCCGAGACCAAACAAAGCCCATTGCGCTTAAAGTGATTGAGCCAAATGGTGACGTTGAATCAAAAACACTGAAACCTACCGCACGAGAATACAACATTCAACGTGTTGAAGGTATTGCTAAAAAGATTATGAACCCTAACCCGAAAGCCGTTGCACGTGCAAAAAAAGATAGAGCACAGGTAAAACAGGCAAGGGCAGTTAGCTCGGAGTTAACGGCATTCTCTCAAGGCTTCATTCCACCTATTCAAGGCACAGTTACTGGCGTTTACGGTAGTCAACGTTATTACAATGGCGTACCTAAAACACCACATTATGGTCTTGATTATGCTGGGAAAACTGGCGATCCAGTTAAAGCTCCAGCAGACGGTAAAGTGACCATGTGGGTGCCAGATATGTTTTACTCTGGTGGTACTATGATCATCGATCATGGCCAAGGGATTTCATCAACATTTCTTCATTTAAGCGGTAGTCATGTCAAGGTTGGTGATCTGGTAAAACAAGGTCAAGTGGTTGCTAAAGTTGGTTCAACAGGGCGCTCAACTGGGCCACATTTAGACTGGCGTATTAATTGGCACAACGTACGATTAGACCCAGCATTGGCGCTAAAAATAACACCATTAAAATAACCATTCTTTATCTTTAACAAGCCATTAGCATCTGATGTTAATGGCTTTTTTATTTCAGTTTTACGATATTAATCAACGCTTTATACCGTGTTAACGGCATCTTTCTCTATTATCTCTATCATTATTAATACGCCAAATTCAGTGCTTAAAAGGTATAGAGATGAAAATGATGACAGGCTTTACCTTAATTGAGTTAGTTGTAACCAAGGTGACTTTTAGCATGATCGCAGCAACAAACCTTGTTCATATGAAAGCATTGATACACGGCAAAACTGACTATACATCGTCAAGTAATATCGATGGTATTGAAAACTCAGATACTGAAATGGTTACTTTAGTTTTAGGATAGCCCGAAGACAGCGAGTACGTTATTGTCGCGGCAATGGATTTGAAGATTACCAGAACGAGTATTTTTGATCCTGATACTTCACCTAATAATAACAAATGGTATTACGATATATATCGAGCCGTTGGACTGAAGTTTTCAATAACACCAGATGCTGATCTATGTGGCGTGTTGTATCAACTAGTGACAACATCTAGACCGCCAGCAATCATTATCCAGAAGGTTGATTACTGAAACTGAACGTAATACTTCATTTGTTTTCGAATGAAATGGTCCTAAACCCATATAAAACAGGCGGTATAGCATTGATTCTATTGGTTATTATGGTGAGCTACGTAAAATCTGAAACATTTTAGCTATCGTTATACGTCAGAATTTAAAAAATGGCGCTATTTTGAAACGGTAGTTTTGCGTATATTTGCGTAAAATAGATGGTTATAGATAAACGATAACCAAAAGATTGAAGAAGGATACTTAAACATGCCTTTTATTTCCGATATTTGTGAATATCGGAAATAAAGTGATTCATGTGAAAGTGCCGCATTTATGCTAGTTAAGCCTTTATAAGTTAGTTTAAATCTTATGACCAAACGCTTTTGCACATTACGTATTGTCTCAACAAAGCTTGGCTATACGAATGTTTTATCTTAAAGCATCTCTGAATTGTTTCGAATTAAAACCTAGAATCGTTTTCACATGGAATGCCGTCATTGTCACCATCCATTTTAGTGTTGGGACAATAATCGTTAAAGTATTCGGCTTCTTTTCTTGAAGTCATTTGACTGCAATATTGACGACCATCGCAACGAAACTTTTTGGTGGGCTCACTTAGTTGCTGTTGTTCTTTTGCTATTGGTTTAGCTAATTTGCTATTAAGGCTTGGTTGATACTTTATCGGTTCATTAGTTTTTACGCTAAAGCGTTCAAATACAAAACCTGTAATGACAATGATTAGTACGGAATAAATGAGCTTAGGTGAATGTTGTAATTTTGCTTTGCTAGTAGATTTGCTTTGGTCTTTAGCTTTTACACCTTCAATACGTGCATGGTTTGCCCGTCGTTTACCTTGGTCTTCTTCAACATCAAAATGAATATAGTCACCAGGTTTTGGTGCTCTGCTCATATGCTTTAATGCTGATATATGAATAAATATCTCTTGGGAAAATACATCACACTTAATAAAACCAAAGCCTTTTTCGCCATTCCATTGAGTTAATTGACCTCTAAACATCACAATCCTTGTTAATAATACTCTTTGTAATATTAACAATTAACATCAAGAAGTTTAAGGCTTGCCAGTATATTAGTTGCGTTAATAGTCAATTTTCACAATGTATTGGCTACTCGTCTTAACACCTGTATTTAGTCTATTAATAGCTGTTGTTGAGTATCTAGCTTAAGTTGCTGCTTACCAAATGCATAATTAAAACGTGCAATATCCTGTGCATACATGTCTTGAACGCGGTCATGTAGTTCTTGATCATAATACTGTGTGTAATGCTGTTTAACTGAGCTATTGAGCGAAAATATATGGCGGAGTTTTCTTAATAATAAACGCCTTGGGCTATGCGATGAGTTTTTATGAGGTAAAGTACTATCTTCAATAGTTAACTGTTTACAAACATAGTCGAAATCATCCACTAGATTTTCAAATCGTCCAATAAAATCAACCAGTTGATTGCCTTTATTGTCAAATAAGTAATCAGATTGAGGGATGATATGCCTATGCTTATCACAAAATTCATCTTCTTTAGGTAACCCCTTATAGACAAACTCTTTTAATGTCATTTGTTTATCTATTTTCTTATGTAAATACTCAGATACCAGTCGCTCCCACGGGTTTCTTACGAAGCCAAAAGTAAAATAGTTGTCAAAATCTTCTTTTGAAATATGGCCTAAGTCGTAATATTCTTCGGCGGTTAAATGGCATAAATGCGCAGGACCTATCTTTCTAACTTCATTTCTCGAGATGAATAGCTGTTCTTTTTGTTTCCAGGTAAGGCCATGTAAATCAAGAAAGAAATGTTCAATACTTTGCCCAGCGGTTTTGGGAATATGGACGAATACGCATTTATGAGTATGTGAAATCATTCTATAAGCTATCTAACGTTGTTTAATTGGATGCTAAGTGTCTTAAATGACTAATACATGACTATTTTGTTATGGTTTTTTGATACAAGTGCCCTACTTTTATTTATCTTTGACTATGTCTACCTGTTTTAACCCTGTAAACCATATAGACATTGATTACCTTTACCTTATACTGTGTCGTTAGTTAACAAAATTGATAACCAACGCTTTTTACAAACTTATTGATATAATTATCAAATACCATCGATAAGAATATTTCCGTTTCTCAATATAGAATTAAACAATGGCAGCAATCATTCCTAGACCGTTTATTGATAACCTCGAATATTTGGGTAATCCCTTCAAAGAAATTACCACTAAGTTGCCTCACCCGATCACCGAAATTGATAATGTAGAAACAGATTTAGAGTTCTGTTTAAAGTTTGTTTACAGCTACAATGGTTCTCAAGCAACTTTTAATAGTTACCGTCGTGAGATTGAACGCATTATTCAATGGGCATGGCTTATTGAGAAACGATCCATTACTACATTTGCTCGTGCAGATATCGAAGCATATATTGAATTTTGCAAAGCGCCACCAAGTCATTGGATAGGAACTAAAAACGTAGCGCGTTTTAAATCAAAAGCCGGTTTACGGGTTGTGAACCCTCAATGGCGTCCATTTGTTGTTAGCGTATCTAAATCTGAATTTAAAGCAGGTAAATCTGCTGATGTAAGTGGATTTGAATTATCTCAGGCAGCAGTTAAAGCAATGTTTACCGCACTTTCGTCCTTTTATGAGTTTTTGGTTCAAGAAGGTATTTGTGAACACAACCCGGTAGCACTTATTCGTCAAAAAAGTAAATTCATTCAAAAGGAAACACGCGCAGAAATTCGTAGGATCAGTAACTTACAATGGGAATATGTCATTGAAACGGCTGAAATGCTCGCACAGGAACACCCGGAAGAGCATGAAAGAACTTTATTTATCATGAACTGCCTATTTGCGATGTATTTACGTATTTCAGAATTAGTAGCTGACGAACGTTCAATGCCGATGATGCAAGATTTTCGTAAAGATCACGACGGAAACTGGTGGTTTCACGTGCTAGGTAAAGGTAATAAAAACCGTATAATTACCGTCAGTGATGAGATGTTAACAGCGTTAAAGCGCTACCGTTTATCACGAAAGCTCCCTGCTCTTCCTATACCGGGTGAATACGAACCACTTGTGACAAGCTTTAAAGTTAAAGGTCCGATCAGATCTACTCGGCAAATTAGAAATGTTGTGCAATCTTGCTTTAACCAAGCTTTTGAACGTATGCAAAGCCACGGCTTGGCGGATGATGCGAACGAATTGCAAGCAGCAACTGTTCACTGGTTGCGACATACGGGTATTTCTGAAGATGTTAAAACCCGACCAAGAGAACATGTTAGAGACGATGCCGGTCACGCATCGATGGCTACAACCGATCGTTATATTGACTCAGATTTACGTGAACGCCACCAATCAGGTAAGCGTAAGCGATTGAAAGATATAACATAGACTTCAATATTAAGCCTTCACACCCTTTCTATTATCAAATAACAAAATTCATCTGTTCATTCTTTTTTGCTCTCGCTTTCATCATTAAATTACGTGTAAGCAAGTGTGATGAGTAGCGAGCAACTATTCGGAAACAATGAAATCACAGCGATAGCAGATGTAAACAATCAGATTGCAACAGCAATTGAAGAGCAAAGTGTTGTCACTGAACAAATTAATGAAAATGTTAAAAATATCAGTGATATGTCCTCACATAGTGAAGTGCAAGGCACACATGCTGTTAAATTGAATACAAACCTACTCGACCGTCTAACTGATCGGCTAAACCTCGTTAGTCAGTTTAAGTAAGCTCTTCTATTTCAATGGTTTCAGGTAAAGGAGACGCCAAGGTTTCCTTATCTAAAAATCGTTTAATATATTGCTTAAGTTCAGGGCGACACGATCCGCAATTCGTACCACAGTTTAATTGACTGCCTAATGTTGTTACATCACGACAACCTTTATTTATCGCTTCTACAATATTTTTTTCTCTTACACTAAAGCAACTACACACCACTTTACCCTGCATAAATTCATCACTGGGTTGGGCAATAAGTAATGACTGAATATCAGCAAAGCTTAACGCAGCCTTGGTAAACATGTACTCAAGCCAAGAGGTATTGATCGGCTTCTGAATGTTGCTGATATCTAGATAACAAACTAATTGTTTTTGACTAAGGCACAAATGAACCTGCCTTTCATCACTACTAAAACTTAGCCATTCGCCTGTAATCGCTAGTTTTAATTGTGCTAACTCATGTTGTTGATTTTCTAAATTGGCCGCTTCAAAGGCATAAAATCCATTACCTCTTAATTTATGCCAATAGTCGCTCAATAACGAAATGTCTTGTGATGTGTAAACATGTAGGTATTGACTAAAGTCCAACGTTTCTATGGTTGCATTGGTTTGTTTAAGCTGTGGTTGGTTAGAAATCTTATCAACAATTGCAGGATATAGGTTAGTTACGTTAGCTGACGAGGCATATTGCTTGTTCCAGTGAATGGGTACGAATAGCTGACCTTGACCTACGCCTTCATCGATTTTTACCGGTAGCGTAATACTGCCATAAGAGTTAGCAATTTTAATCAGTTGGTTATTTTTTAATTGTTTCGCCTTTGCATCTTCAATGTTGATTGAAACAAAGGGTTGGTCTTGTGTCGTAAATAACTTATGCGTGTTACCCGTTCTTGTCATGGTATGCCACTGATCACGAATTCGACCACTATTAACAATGAAGTTATTATCCGTCTCTTTAAAGCCAAGCAATGGAAGCTGGGCATCAACGGCAATAAAATTAGCTTTGTGGCTTAGTGTTGAAAACTTGTGATCGTGAAATACGTTGCTACAACCTAATGGATATTGATCATTGATTGGCCATTGCATAGGTTGCAATGCATTGTATTCTTGCTCCGATAATTTGCTTAACCCTGTAATATCGAACTTTAAACCATGAGTTTTAGACACACTACTAAGCTTTGCAAACTCGGTAAAAATATCAACTGGCTGATGGTAATCAAAACCGGTGAAGCCCATTTTATTTGCGACGTCACAAATCAGTTGCCAATCATGCTTTGCATTACCTGATGACTTTCTTACTCCACGTTGGCGTGAAATACGACGCTCTGAATTTGTTACCGTACCATCTTTTTCAAGCCACCCCGTTGCCGGCAGTTTTACATCTGCAAAGGCTAAGGTATCGTTCTTTTCTACACAATCTGAAACAATAACTAGTGGACACGACTCAAGCGCTTTAATAATATTTTGGTGATCGGGCAAACTAACGGCTGGGTTAGTGGCCATTATCCACACCGCTTTAATTTTTCCTTGTTGGATCTTTGAAAACATCTCAACGGCGCTTGGACCAGCTTTCGTGGCTATCGTTGGTGATTGCCAAAAGGATTTAACCGCTTGTTGATGGTCAACATTATCAATATCTAGATGACCAGTTAATTGGTTAGCTAAGCCCCCTATTTCTCTGCCACCCATAGCATTGGGTTGACCAGTAATAGAAAAAGGCCCGGCACCTGGTTTATTAATTTTTCCCGTCGCTAAGTGGCAATTAATAATAGCGTTACATTTATCTACACCCGTATTAGATTGGTTGATGCCCATTGAATAAAAGCTTACAACTTTCGGTGAATCAGCAAATAATTGGTAGGCTTGCGTAATATCGCTTTTCTCCAACTGACAAAATGCTGATACTTTATCTAGTGTCCAAGACGAGCAGGCTTTCATCGCTGAAGCAAAGTTATTGCAATGCTGATCTATATAATTTTGATCGATCTTTTTATTATCGATTAAATATCTAAGTAACCCGTTGAAGAAACCACTGTCACTGCCAGGAGTAAGTGGTAGGTGCAGGTCAGCTAGTTGTGTCGTTGCTGTTTTTCTTGGGTCAATACTCACAACCTTAAGGTTTGGGTTGACCTCACGTGCTCGCTCTAAGCGTTGAAATAGCACGGGGTGCGTCCACGCCATATTTGAACCAATCGTAAAGAACACATCACATTGTTCAATGTCTGTGTAGTTACATGGCACAACATCTTCACCAAAAGCTCGCTTGTATGCGGCTACGGCACTACTCATACACAGGCGCGAATTTGTGTCGATATTTGCACTACCTATATAACCCTTCATCAATTTATTGGCTACATAATAGTCTTCTGTTAACAGTTGGCCCGAAACGTAAAATGCAACCGACTCAGGTCCATGTTCTTGCCGGATTTTGTTGAATTGTTCGGCAACAAAACTGGTTGCTTTATCTACGCTTACTTGCTCATTACCAATATAGGCGTGGATAAGACGTTGCTCAGGCTCCAGAGTATTTAGTAAATTGCTACCTTTGACACACAATCGGCCATAATTAGCAGGATGTGAACGACAACCATTTAAGGTATCTACATCGCGAGAGTCACCTTGCTTTGAGATATTAATATCAACGCCACAACCTACACCACAATAAGCACATGTCGTTGCTACAGTGCCTGCTGCTGGGTTAACAAGGTGACTATTTGGCAACTCAATACTCATACATCATCCTTTACGCAAGTAACTCAATAAATCCGTCATTTACACGTACCGAATACACTGCCACGCTAACATCTTCGTCTTGCAAGCATTTACCGTTAGTCAGTGAAAAATGTTGCTTGTAAAGTGGTGAAGCAACGACCGGTTCGTTTGCTACCGACCCTACAATGCCTCGATATAAGACATTCGCTTTACCAATTGGGTCAAAATTACCAATTGCATATAATTGTTGCTCATTCTGTGACACTTTAAAGATAGCTACTTGAGAGTCAGCTCCTTGACTATCAACTAATGCACATACACCAGCATCATCAAATAAATCAGTTTCAGCGCAAACACGCTGCCATTGTTGATTACTCATGACTTGCTCCTATATTGTTTCAATGGTTTTTACAGGGATTTTCTCTTCAGAGCGCGCTGGCCTAATTTGCTCACGCTCTTGCACAAACACAATGTTGTCATCACTCTTATCTGAGTTTACATAATGCTTAAAGCGTTTTAAGGCTTGCGGATTTTCAATGGTTGTTTTCCATTCACATTGATAGGTTCCAACAACGTACTCCATTTGTTGCTCTAACTCATCGTTAATACCCAAATGATCATCAATCACCACTTTTTGTAAATATGCTAAGCCACCTTCAAGGTTTTCTAGCCAAACAGAGGTTCTTTGTAATCGATCTGCAGTCGCAATGTAAAACATTAAAATACGGTCGATATATTTTATTAATGTGACATCATCAATATCCGTTGCGAACAAATCAGCGTGCCTAGGCTTCATTCCGCCATTACCACAAACGTACAAATTCCAACCTTTGTCTGTTGCAATAACACCGATATCCTTACTTTGTGCTTCTGCACATTCACGAGTACAACCAGAAACCGCCATCTTAATTTTGTGAGGAGAACGAAGCCCCTTGTAACGGTTTTCAACCAGTAGTGCCATTGAAACGCTGTCTTGAACACCGTATCGACACCAGGTAGAGCCAACACACGACTTAACGGTACGTAGTGATTTGCCGTAGGCATGACCTGTTTCTAGACCCGCATCAATTAATGCAGTCCAGATATCAGGTAATTGGTCGACACGGGCACCGAATAAGTCTATACGTTGACCACCCGTTATCTTGGTATAAAGGTTATATTTCTTGGCGACTTCGCCAATGGTAATGAGTTTATCAGGAGTAATTTCTCCTCCTGGTATTCTAGGAACAACGGAATAAGTACCGTCTTTTTGCATGTTCGCTAAGAAAAGATCGTTCGTATCTTGTAAGGGTAAATGTTGTTTTTCTAGTACGTAATCATTCCACACTGAGGCAAGAATAGATCCGGCTGTTGGTTTGCATATTTCACAACCTAAGCCATTACCGTGTTTAGTTAATAGTTCTTCAAAGGTTTTAATTTTTTCTGCTTTAACAATATGATAAAGCTCAGTTCGTGAATAGGCAAAGTGTTCACATAAATCTGTGTTTACTTCTACACCACGTGCAGCAAGTTCATTGTCAGTGACCGTTTTAACTAACGCCGCACAGCCGCCACAACCCGTACTTGCTTTAGTACATTGCTTTATAGTGGCGACATCACATGCGCCTTGCTCTACTGCTGTAACAATGTCACCTCTAGATACGTTGTGACATGAACAGATTATTGCCGTATCAGGCAATGCATCAGCACCTAAAGCAGGCTTATCATCTGACATCGGCAAAATAAGTCCTTCTGGCGCTTCAGGTAAATCAATGCCGTTTAACATGTACTGTAAAAGCGTATCGTACTCACTAGTATCACCCACTAATACAGCACCGAGTAATTTAGTTTTATCTTTGTTTACAACGATTTTTTTATAAACGCCTTCAGGTTGGTTTTCATAGGTATATGCTTGTGATTCAGGTGTTTTGCCGTGTGCATCACCAATTGAACCAACATCTACGCCCATAAGTTTTAACTTGGTGCTCATATCTGCACCAGTAAACGACTCAGTTTGTCCTAGCAAATGACTAGCAGCGACTTTCGCCATTTGATAACCAGGAGCGACCAAACCAAAAATAAAGTTATTCCATAAGGCACACTCACCAATGGCATAAATATCTTCATCAGAAGTGACACATTGATTGTTAATAACAATCCCGCCACGTTCACCCATTGCTAACGCGGAAGTTTTCGCAAGTTCATCATGTGGACGAATACCTGCTGAAAATAAAATCAGGTCGGTATGTAATTCAGTACCGTCACTAAACGCTAATTTATAGCGTGCTTGGTCTGACTTAACGATTTCCGTTGTTGCTTTTTGGGTATGTACTTTAACGCCAAGTGCTTCAATTTTGTCTTTTAATACAGCGCCACCACCTTGGTCGATTTGTACCGCCATCAATTGTGGCGCAAACTCAACAACATGTGTTTCTAAGCCTAACTCTTTTAAGGCATTTGCTGCTTCTAACCCAAGTAGACCACCACCAATGACAACACCAGTTTTGCTCTCGTTAGCACTTACTTGGATGTCTTCTAAGTCCTCTATCGTTCGGTAAACTAAACAATGTGGCTGATCATTACCTTTAATAGGTGGTACAAAGGGGTAAGAACCTGTTGCGAGCACGAGTTTGTCGTAGGTTAACACTTCACCTGTTTGCAATGTGACTTGATTATTCTGGCGGTCAATATTAGTCACTTTTGCGTTGGTTTTTATATCAACTTGCCATTGGTCGTATTCTTCTTTAGTTGTTAAAGAAAGATCTTGTGCCGTCTTCCCTGAGAAATACTCAGATAAGTGGACGCGATCGTAGGCCATTCTTGGCTCAGCCGACAACACAGTGACTTGAAATTTACTTGCACTATCAAGCGTTTCCTGCTGTTTTATCAGCTGTTCAACAAAGTGATGTCCTACCATGCCGTTACCTACGACAAGTATGTTTACTAAAGAAGACATGTTTTACCCTTTTTACCGGTTTATGTTCGACAATTTATTATTATGATTAGACGTAATGAGCGCACTGGCATGCGCCCACAATTTTTAACGATTAAAACTTAGCTTGTAACCACAACCAAAGTTTATCGGTATCAACTTTACCTGTACCTTCATCACCCGCAGAGTAATTGGCATACTTAATACCGCCACTCAAGTAACTAGTTAGTTTGCGAGCATACTGCGCGTTCAATTCACTACCGTAGTTGTCGAATTCAGCATGTGTTTCATCGGCTTTAAAGTCGTGGTAAGCCAATAACCATTTACCGCCCCACACTTTGCCAGCAACTGACACATAGAAATCTTGTAAGCCAACATCAGGTGTCGATAAAAATTGGTCACTCCAACCATTGAATTTGTGTAGCGTGGCCAATGGTGTTTGGAAACCATATTCGCCGCTGTCAGTACCTAAAATTTCGAAGCCAATTTTAGCTGTCACTTTTGAAAACTTATAACCCGCTTCTAACATCATGTATTCTGTAGAATATTCGGTTGTGTCATTTTCGTAATCTTGTTGAGCAAACTCAGCTTGTAGCAATACTGATTCAAAACCACCAGCGTAACGAATACCCCAAGTATCTAACGCGTTGTTTATTGCATTATCAACTTCAAGTAAGTAGCCATAACCTGTAAATTTACCAAACTCAGTTTTATAACTTGCATTAACGAGGTGATCGTTTGATTCAATATCTTTCTCATCAGCAAAGATACGGTTACGCTGATTAATATAGCTGTAGTCAAACTTCCATTTGTCTTGACCAGCTCCAAAGCTAAACGCATCAAATGTTTGCTTGTCTTGGCGCCAACCAACATGACCAACGAAACGATGGTTATCCATCACAATAACTTGTCGACCTAACTTCGCCTTAAAACCATCTTGAACGTACTGAACATAAAGCTGATCAAGCTCAGTTGTCTCTGGATCGGCGACGACAGAATAATCAGGGTTGTTACCTAATGTATCGTTATAGTCATCGATAAGCGCACGAGAATCTTCAACTTCAATCATGCCTGAAAAACCATTGTATTCTTTCGTTTTGAAGTTAAGTAACGTACGTAGTGTCAACGCGTCTGCATTTTTCTTAGCGTTGGCTTGGTCTACGCCTTCATAACGTAAACGAAAATCAGCACTAAATTTGCCAAAATCAGTCTCAGCATAAACCGTTGAAGTTGAAGCAATTAATCCGCCTACGATGAGGGCGAGTTTCTGTTTTTTAAGAGTTTGCTTATTCATGGGTATCCCTTATTAATTATTTTTTATGCGCGTGTTGCACTTTTTTTGTGCAATATCACTTTTATATCATAGTCTTTATGTAAATATTTTGTTGCTAAGCAACCTTTTCTTTAGTTTTACTAGACTTTTCTTTGCTTTCCGGTTGACTAAGCGTTTCAATTTTTCGTTGCTTTTCATATAAGAAACTTAATACCTGAGACCGGTAGTCGTTATACGTTGCATCTTGTGCAAGCTCTACGCGATTTCGTGGTCTAGGTAAATCAACCTGTAAAATTTCACCAATGGTCGCCGCTGGGCCATTAGTCATCATTACGATACGATCTGATAGCAACACGGCTTCATCAACATCATGAGTGATCATAATCACGGTGTTATTGAGTTCAGCCTGTATTTCCATTAATGAATCTTGCATATGCGCACGAGTTAGCGCGTCTAAAGCACCAAATGGTTCATCCATTAAGAGGATTTCTGGTTGCATGGCAAGCGCACGTGCAATACCTACACGTTGCTTCATACCACCAGATATCTCATCAGGCTTTTTATGCATGGCATGACTCATATGAACAAGGTTTAAGTTATGCTCAATCCACTCATGCATTTCAGCCTTATTCATTGTTTTGGCAAAAACTTGCTTAACAGCAAGCTCAACATTTTGATAAGACGTTAACCACGGTAATAAAGAGTGGTTTTGAAATACAACCGCCCTTTCTGGACCCGGTGAATTAACTTCTTTATTGTTGAGCAGTACGCCACCACTTGTTGCTTGATGAATACCTGCAACAATGTTTAGTACGGTAGATTTACCACAACCTGAATGACCTATTAATGAAATAAACTCGCCTTTGCTAATTTGAAGATCAACACCTTGTAGGGCTGTAAAGTCGCCTTTTGGTGTTGGAAACACCATATCAATTTTGCTGATATCTAAAATAATACTCATGTTTGCTTCCTTAAATTAGCGTTTAGCGCTGTCTTTGTCCCAAGACAAGATGCGTTGTAATGACAACATTGAACGGTCGAGCAAGAATCCAATCAAACCAATCACAATCACTGCAGCCATAATTCGACTTAACGACTGCGAGCTACCATTTTGGAATTCATCCCAGACAAACTTTCCTAAACCAGGGTTTTGCGCCAACATCTCCGCTGCTATTAACACCATCCATGCAATACCTATCGACATTCTCATACCGACAAATATTGATGGGACAGCTGCAGGCAACACGATTCGACGGATATGAACCCATGACGGTAAACTTAGGACTTTAGACACATTGACCCAGTCTGCGTTTATTGAAGAAACACCAACTGATGTATTTATTACCATTGGCCATAAGCAACACAGGGTAACCGTGACAAGTGAGACGATGAATGACTTAGCAAACATTGGATCACTTGTTGTATAGACGGCACTTACCACCATAGTGACAAGTGGCAGCCATGCTAGCGGTGACACTGGCTTAAAAATTTGAATAATAGGGTTAATCGCCGTGTTAAGTGACTTACTTAAGCCAATCGCGATCCCTAATGGAATAGCAACAATGGCGGCTAAGATAAAACCACTCAATACGGTTGTTAAACTCGTGAAAATTTGGTCAATGAATGTTTCTTTACCAGTATAAGCACGAGTTTTTGGTTGATAATTTGGATCTTTTGCTACGCGTTCGGCGTTGCGTTTTTCTTGGCGTTCATAAAACGATGTTGCTTTGTCTCGCTCTGCCACATGTTCTTGATACAAGGTACCAAACTGTTCCATCACATGTGATGGCCCAGGAAATTGACCCAGCGATGTTTGAATGTTGCTCGCAGCAATCGCCCAAATCACGAGAAAGCACGCTACACCTATTAAAGGCAACAACACATTTTTCATACTATCATTTGCCATGCTCAATGATTTAAATGAAATACCACTGGTGTTTGACGCTAACTTTTTACTGATTGTAGTCATCGTTTAATCTTCCAAGTCCAATTAAAGTGTCGTGCCCGACTTTAAGCCGATAGAAAATTTATTAATGTATTCATTTGGTTTGGTGCCGTCGTACACGATGCCATCAATAAAGTGGGTTTGTGGATTACGGTAGCCATCTTCATCAAATACAGTAACAAAATCTTCTTTTGTCATTAGCTTGTCGTCGATAAGTGACTTAGCTGCTTTTTTGTAAATGTCAGGACGGTATACTTGTTCAGCAACGTCTTTGTACCAACTATCAGGCTTGTCTTCATGGATTTGCCCCCAACGACGCATTTGCGTTAAATACCAAATTGCATCTGAATAGTATGGATAGGTCGCGTTATAACGGAAGAATACGTTGAAATCAGGAACCGCGCGCTTGTCACCTTTTTCATATTCAAAGGTACCTGTCATTGAGTTAGCTATAACGTCGTAGTCAGCACCTACATAATTTGATTGAGATAAGATTTTCACAGCTTCTGGGCGGTTAGCATTGTTGTTTTCATCTAACCATTTAGCTGCGCGAATGAGTGCACGCGTTAAACGAATGGTTGTATTAGGGTATTTTTCAGCAAATGTTTTGCTAATACCAAAAACTTTCTCTGGGTTGTCTTTCCAGATTTCATAGTCAATTACAACCGGAACACCAATACCTTTAAATACTGCTTGTTGGTTCCAAGGTTCACCTACACAATATCCATAGATCGTGCCGGCTTCTAACGTCGCAGGCATTTGAGGTGGTGGCGTCACTGATAGCAATACTTCAGCATCAAGTTGGCCTGAAGTATCACCTTTGTGCGGCGCATAATATCCTGGGTGAATACCACCAGCGGCTAGCCAGTAACGTAATTCATAGTTATGCGTTGACACTGGAAAAACCATACCCATGTTAAAAGGCTTACCTTGGTCGGCATACTTTTCTACAACGGGTTTAAGTGCATCAGCTTTAATCGGATGGACAGGTTTGCCATCAGCTTGTTTAGGGATATTGACCTTCATTTGTTTCCAAATTTCGTTCGATACCGTAATACCATTACCATTCAAGTCCATTGAAAATGGTGTAATAATTTCAGCTGACGTACCGTAACCGATACTCGCTGCAATAGGTTGACCGGCTAACATGTGGGCGCCATCTAAACGACCATCAATGACACCATCAAGTAGAACTTTCCAGTTGGCTTGTGCTTCAATCGTTACATATAGGCCTTCGTCTTCAAAAAAGCCTTTTTCATAAGCGATAGCAATTGGCGCCATATCTGTTAGTTTAATAAAACCAAACTTTAACTCCTCTTTCTCAGGGTACCCGAGGGCCTGAGCAGTCAAAGATGTAATTGCACTACAACCAATTAGTACTGCGGAACATATAGACTTATTGAACTTTGAAAGTTTTTTAGTAAGCATTGTCATTCTCCAAATAAAAAAGCCCACCACTGTACAAGTCAACACTTGAAGTGACGGGCTACGATGCCAAACTAATTCACACTACGCCTTTGCAGTACTGTTAGTTATTTAATTGTTATGTTGGGGATATCCCCTGCTAATTCGACGCTATTGCCGGACTAGATTGATTACTCTATTTCTAATTTTGTTATTACAAGTTCAGTGCCAAAGACTAAAACCCTTTAAAAACATGCACTTAACTAAATAGTAAAGGAGTTAATTAACAAAACTGCCAGTAGATGATGCAAATTCTACTCTGTTTGCACCAAGCTGGTTCAAATTTATTATTTCTCATGACTAACAAGTACCTGTTCCAAAGCAATTATATTCCGTGCTACGTCTTCAATTGTTTGGCTATTATTCATCGCGGTTTTTCTGATCAGTTGATAGGCTTCATCTTCCGACATGTTGTTTGCTCGCATGAGACTTAATTTTGCTTGTTCAACTGTTTTGACGGAGCCAAGCTTTTGTTTTGTTTTATCAAGATCCTTCTTTAGTTTGTTTAACACTAAAAATCTTGCATGAGCATTAGATAAAATAGAACCAAGCCTATCAATTGGTAATACTTCTTCAATAACACAATTAACGCCTCGTACAGCTAGATGGCCTGGTGATATCGTTGTTTTTTTATCAGAAAAGATTGTAACGGCGAAGGTTTGTCTTGTTGAAAGCTGTTCGATTACAGTTAATACAGAATCATCGACTTGGTCGACAACTAAAATGATGAGCTGAACGCTTTGTGGAATGCTAGAGGCATTAACACTATTTAGTGACATCGCTCCTAGGTTGTTAAAGCCTAAGTTAACAACAGCTTTTTCAACCTGTTGTGCACGATCTTCTGATTGATAAATGACACAAAATGCTAATGGTGAAATTATTGTTTTTGCTTCCATAATGCCCTTTTAAACTACTGATAATTCACTATGCTAAGTTTAAATAAGCTATATTCATGCCATAAAGTTATATCTTTAATTATCAATGATTAACGAATACGTTTTACAGGTTTTAATTTCGAGAGTGCACCAAAACGAGCAGTCAATGAGACACCTTATTGAGGTAACTCAATTTTAAATCGCACGCCTTTGGGGGAGTTTTCAACTGCTATATTGCCATTGAGGTTAGTCGTTAATGCGTTTTGAACCAAGCTTAGCCCCAAGCCTAACTTTTTTAAGTGACGCTTATCCGTAAAGAATGGTTCAAATAATCGTTTACGCGTTATCTCATCAATTCCTTGACCATCATCTTGAAGGTTGATGACAACTAAGTTCTCGTCCGCATGGGCGTTGATATGAATGCGACCAGTTTCTGTAGAACCAAAACCATGGACAATCGTATTATCAATAAGCTCGTTGAAGATTTGCCATAACACTTCTTTTTGTGACGTTATCTTGATGCCATCACACGCTATGGTGACTTCGTGTCCCTCCAAAACCTGTTTCTTTGCATCAATAACATCATTGAGGAAGTCTTCTAAGCTAAATGCCACGTTATCGTTGGTTGCGTCATTAAAGTTTAGTCCCCTAAAAGTGCTCAATAACTCATTGACCCTATCTAAACTTTGGGTAGAAATTTGCGAGAGCTGCTCAATGCTCGTTAAGTAGCTATTAAGTTGCTGCTTAGTGATTTGGTTACTAGTAAAGTCATTACGTAGCGATAAAGTTTTATCATATATGGAGTGAATAGAAAGCTGAGCATTGGTTATAGGGGTACTTATTTCATGGGAAAATCCCGCTACCAGCCGATTAGTTGTTTGTGATTTTTCAGACGAAATTTCAACATGATGAGCCTGACGTTGCTCTTCAATTAACCGACTAAGCTCTTGATTGGCTTGCATAAGCTGCTGTGAACGTGCATCAAGTGTTTGACTTAATGTTTTGTTTTGCTCAAGTATTTGAATGCGATTAAAGTGATTCTCGTAAACTATCGTCGCTAAATAGGCATTTAACTCAATAAATTTTAAGTCTTCTTCACTAGGCTTTTTAGGCTCAGCATAGTAAATCGCGTATGTGCCATAAAGCTTTCCATGAGCGCCTACAATGGGGTGTGACCAACAAGATTGAACACCAGCACTCAAAGCGAGATCTTTATATTGATTCCAGTAAGGGTGAGTATTGATATCTTCAACGATGACCAGCTCTTTGATAAACGCGGCGGTACCACACGAGCCAACACCTGGCCCAATTACAACGCCTTCGAGAGCTTCACAATAAAAATCGGGTAAGCCAACAGAGGCTTTTGGATGTAAACTTTTAGCAACTTCGTTGTACTCTAAAATAGAGCAAAACATATCAGGGTTATAAACACTCGCTTGTTGACAAAGCACATCAAGAATGTTGGTTAGAGGTTCATTTCTCGCAACAAGTCGTAGGACTTCATTTCGCCCTGCCTCAAGTTGTTGCGCTCTTTTCCAATAATCAACTGATGTTTTCATAGATTGTTACCAACATACCGTATTAACTTAGGTTAGCTATTTTTTGCTAATTTTCCATTGAGTTTACTTGCCAACGGTTTTTTAACTGCAGGTAAACCTCGTTATCATTTTCCGATAATTGCTCATACCTTAGCTTTTCAATTGTTTCTTCTGCCAATTCAAGATGCTTAGTTTCATGCTGATCTTTTTCTTTAAGCTTTATAAGCACTTTCAATAAACTGATCCTAAATTTATTGTTTTTAGGCGATAATAATACCGCCTCTTCAAGGCATTTGGCAGACGACATATATCGTGCTTTTTTATAATACTCAACGGCCATCTGATTTAGTTTACGTGGGCTAAATTGCTGTGTTTTGTGCTCAACACGTTGTTCAATATAGCCATTAATTGCGGCGTTATTTAATGAATCATGCTCACTTTGTTTAGCAATAACGTCATAGAGATCTTGCATCTCTTCTTTAAGGCCTAACTCTTGATAAACTTTTACCTTATCAAGGTTATCCTCAACGTCAGCACTAAGACGAACGCTAAAATGGTTTTCAACGATGTTGAGGGCTTTTTCTTCTTGGCCTTGTGCTGTGCAAAGTCTTGCTTTTATTACCCATAATAACTGAGTGATTTTATCATCAGTATCAGCACTATTTTCCATCGTTTTAATGGCTTTTTCGACATCCGAAAATATGCTTGTTGCCTGTGCGTCAGACATAGAATTAGCATAATCTAAACAAGAGCGAATCATATTCAGTTCAAAAACAGGTGATTGATGAATGGAGTTTTTGGCAAACTTAACCATATTTTTGCTGGCTTTATACTGACCGCTAAAGTCGCCATTTAAACGCGCTAACTCATACAGCTTTCTTTGACGTTCTAGGTTTCTTGGAGACAATTCACAAGCTAGTTTTATCTGCTCATAGGCAAGCTCATATCGTTTATTATCAATATAGTATTGCGCCAACAAATCATACGTAGCAAAACGTGTATCAGGCTTTTCAACGAGCGTAGACAATAAATCTTTAATTTCATCTAACTTATTTTGGTTAAGCAATGCATTTACAAAGCCTGTATATACCCAAGAATGTTGGCAAGATTTAAGCAAACTACGATAAAACGTCTCTGCTTCAACAAATTCCCTTAACCTTAAGTACGCCTCCCCTTTGAGACGCAATATATTTAAGAAATACGGTTTAAGCGAACTATCTAGTAACAACCTGTCCGCAAAATATATCGCTTTAGCATAGTTCTTTTTGTCAAACGCTAGAAAGATAGTAAACAATTTTTTCTTTACGCCTAGCGTGTAACGTAACCGCTCTGTTACTTTGCCTTGGCTTAAAGGTTTAGACCAGAAATCGTCAGGCTGTAATTCAATAATTGAATTAACCAAGCTTTCGCTGGTTTCACTACTTAAAAAGATGAGTACGGTACGCTTATCCACATACCCCTTGTCTTTAAGCTCTTCTAGCAGATGGAAACCATCTTTGTCACTTTTTACATTGAATGCACAAATAACAATATGGAAATAGTTCTTCTCACAAAGTTTGACTGCTTTATACGCATTGGTACAGACACTGACTCTTTCAATATTTAAGTCGAGTAATGAAGATTGTAATAGATGATGGACAAACTCATTTTCATCAACAATTAGAACATTGAGTTGATGACTAATCGCCAATTCACTGGCATGGGTGAGTTCCATTTTGACACAGTCCTTATTTTAACTACTAGGTAATTTATGCCTGAAATATTGTCATAATGCAAAGCATAAACTCTTTAATCTAGCTTTTTATAATCAACTGTTAATAAAAGGAAAGTAACCTGTAAAGCCTAAATAAACACTACGAAGTTACCGCTTTTTTAACTTTGTCTTTATAACTTCGACTGACTTTTAGTTCTTTGTCATTTTTCATCACCAAGTAATACTCTCCATTTACTTGAGAGCAAAATTTAGCAATAAAATGTTTGTTTACGATAATTGAACGATGACAACGAATAAATTGACGAGGATCTAAACTCTCTTCTAACTCTTTCATCGTTTTCCGTAAAATATGCGTCGTATCTGTCGTATGAACACACATATAATCGCCTGCTGCATCTATCCACATAATCGATTTAACAGGCACTCTAGATACTTCGCCAGCATCTTTGATTGGTAATATATCCGAATAACTCGGTATGTTATTGATTTCTTCCTTTTCTAAACCTTCAATTAGCTGTTCATAGTTGTTGCCTGTGACATCACTCACGAAATGTAAAAGCTGGTCTTTGTGTTGTTTGTCGATATCAGATTGAATTTTTTGTTGAACTTTATCAATTGCTTGTTTAATTCGGGCTTCATCGGCAGGTTTTAACAAGTAGTCGAGCGCATGCACCTCAAAGGCTTTAAGTGCATATTGATCAAAGGCAGTAACAAAGACAATGTTAGGCAAGCAAATTTGTTGTTGAATCAGGCTTTCTAACACCTCAAAACCGCTCATGCCTGGCATTTGAATATCTAGAAATACTAAATCAGGGGTAAGTTCTTTGATCGTATTAATGGCCTCTCGGCCATTAGAGCATTCAGCAACAATATTAATATCAGAGCGTTTGTTCAGCCTTACGCGAAGGCCTTTACGTGCGAGGGGTTCATCGTCAACAATAATTGTTGTTAACACACTGTCCATTTAACTACCTTTTTGGAATGGAATTCTAATATTAACCTTAACACCTGATGGTGTGTTGTTAGCCACTACTAAAGAGTACCGGTCTTGATATAAGGCTTGGAGGCGCTCTCGGGTATTTGCTAAACCTACGCCATTTTCACGGTGTAAGTTTCCGTTTTTGATTTGTGCTCCAGGGCCATTATCGGCAAGCTCTAGCAGCAAATCATCACCAAATTGACTAACAGTCACTGCTATAGTACCACCGCTTTCCTGTGTAGCAATAGCATATTTAATCGCATTCTCTGCTATTGGTTGAAAAATCATACTAGGCACAAGCGCGTTCTGACAGCCTTCGTCAATATCAATAACAACCCTTAAGCGTTCTTCGAAACGTACCTTCTCAATATCTAAATACAATTCCAGTACTTTTATCTCACTAGAAAGCGTCACCTTCTTCATGGGATCTTTGTCTAAGGTGTAACGCAAAAATTCACTTAACTTCGTTACCATTTTATTAGCACTGTTGTTTTCTTCGACCAATATCAGGGTAGAAATAGCGTTCAATGTATTAAATAAGAAATGCGGGTTAAGTTGATAACGCAACATTTTCAATTGCGCTTGATGAGCAATCGTATTGGCTTTAAGGACATTTTGCTTTTCTTTTTGCAGCATCTGGTAGTATTTGATACCAAAGTACAAACCACTCCAACTTAGAATAATATAAAAAGACCAAACACTGTTTTGGGTGTAGTACAACCAAAAGTCTGGCTCATATCCATGCTTATAAATGGTCCAATAGGTGAAGTTTTTAATCACCTGCCAAATAACGCCAACAATATAGGAACTTATCACGACAACCATCGCTATTTTAAGCGGGCTGAAATTCCATGCACGACGATAAACGTAACGTAATGGAATAGTAATCATCCATCCTGCATAGGCATTTAAAAAGATAATAACGGCAAATATGTCTCTAAGATCATGGAGTAATGATCCTAGGTAATGAACTAATGCAAAACCAAACCATCCAGCGGTATGTAATACCCAGAAAAATCGGTTTCTATCTTCAATTAAAGCTTTCCAATTCACAAATAATTCTCACGTTATGCAACAAGTTAATTATGAGCTAGACATATGAAATCGTCATTACGACTAATCGTGACTTACTGCCTATTTATCGCATTTTTGAATAAAATGATAGGTTGTTATTACAGGTTAACGCAGTTGATTGAAGTGTCTTGTAGCGTATTCGTCGAAACGGTTTTCATCTTTTGCTTTTTTGAGATACCACAATCCATTGATCACGGTGGCAATATTGAAAAGGCTTTCTAGTTGCTTGGCGCATAGGTCTATTGTAGAAAAGCCAGCAGATACCATGAATTGATTATAAAGGCGGATTGTTTCTTCAATATCAGATGATAAATAGCCATTAATGCTTAACATCATCATTAAATCATAAGCAGCAGGCGCTAAACTTGCAGCTTCAAAATCAATAAAAACAAAGCGACCGTCGCTATAGAACACATTATTAGCGTTAAAATCACCATGACAAACAATTGAATGCATATCTAAGCTATCAATAAATAGCGCTTGCTCTAGCACGGTGTGATAGCTAAAAGATTGTTGTTTAGTTAGCAAATCAGGTACATGTAAAGATGTGAGTGCATCGATCATTCGCAATCGCGTAAATTGACTTTCGTCAACATGCTGCTGTGCATCTTGATGAAACGTTGTTAACCCTCGAATAAGCAGGACTAATCGTTTAATTTTGTCCTGCTCAACGTCAAAAAGTAATGGCGCGTCAATAAACGCTTGAACAAATAATTTGCTGTCATGTGCTATTAAGCTTGGCACGTTATCTATGCCACTCAATAAAAAGCTAAGTTCAGTGTTCAAAGCCTTAGTGTTATGAAAGACTTTTACGAAATAGTGATTATATCTAGTTTGACAACGAAAACCTTGTTGACTGTGCCCTCTCCTAATCGCCTGACAAGTAATAACGGGCTCGTTAATCAGCCGTTCAATATCCTGAACTAACTGACGAGACGTGCTATTCATTATTTGTTGCAAGACTCAATTGTTCTGCATTTTGTAGTCGATACATTTTATACCACTGGATAAAACCAAATAAGGCAAAACCAGTATAAAAAACAAAAAGCGCTGCAGTTGGCTGAAGATCTTTCTCAATGTATAAGAATATCGACACTAAATCGATGACCACCCAGTACAACCAGTTTTCGAGTACTCGTTTTACCACTAAATAGGTACCAAATACGGCAAAAACCGTGGTTAGTGCGTCAATAAATGGAAAATCGGTTGGCGTGTATGTTGCCATCAAATAGCCAACTAACATCCCAAGAACAACTAAGCCTGCTATTGCCTTTAAATGAAAACCTAAAGTCATAGTATGAATTGGCAACAAATGGCTAGACTTTTGTTTTGCCTGTTGCCAATTTAACCAACCAATGATTGCCATGGCAAAGTAATATACCTGCAGCACACTGTCCATCCACAAATAAACATCGTAGAAAATAGCGGTATACAATAAGGTTGAAATCAACGCCATTGGCCAGCACCAAATGCTTCCTTTGGCAGCAAAAATCACATATAACAGCGCAGTAATGACAGCGATTAATTCAAGCACTGGCATATTAAGGTAATAATTAAAGGTACTTAAAAAATCCATAGTGATTCAAACTAACTTAATTGCCTTGATGATTAATAATGTGAGAGCGATCGCTTGCGATAATTTTTAAAATAAACACAGCACTACCTAATTGCTCATGTACACGCTGAATTTCAGCCATTACATGTTTAGACGTATGTTCGTACTCGCCAAATACTTGGCTGCTCATACCGTTCGTAATAACCTTAAGTCCATCGATTTGATTTAGGCGTTCAATGAACGCCCAAATCTCATCTTTATACTGCGCTTCGGCTAAAGGATACAAGCTAATGTCAAAAGACACTTGCATTGTTTTGCTCCTTAGAATTGATAGTCAAAGGTTACGCCAAATACCATAGGCTCACCATATTGATAGTATGGCTTAGCAGTATAACCATCTCGAGGATCATTACCAAAGTAAAAGCCACGTGTTTGGTAATCTTCATCTGTTAAGTTACGAGACCACGCTTTTACTAACCATTGTTCTGCTTGATAAGTTACTGACGCGTTTACCAGTACAACTGAATCTGATTTTTGTTCATGTGAGTCAGAAAAGTAAAATTCATCTTTACCTTCAACCGACGCACTAAATGATAGTTGCTCCGTTAAGAAATATTCGAAACCTAAATGGAATTGGTAATTTGGCGCATGTGCTTGTTCGCGACCTGATAAATCATCACCATTGGCATTAGTAAAACCCGTAAATTCAGTTTCTAATAAAGCCACCATAGCAAACACATTTAAGTTTTCAGTAGCCGACCAATTTGATTCAAGTTCTACACCATAGTTAGTGCCTTCTGCAGCATTACCCAAGTAATCAATAAACTCAGAGCTACCATCATCGCGCATTACCGTCTGTGAGCTTTTGACTTGAACGTCTTTACGATCCATGTAAAAAGCGGTTGCAGCAAAATACGCATCGCCATTTAACAAGCTAGCTTTATAACCGACTTCATAATTCCATAAATATTCAGGATCGAAAGTACGCAGCTCGTCAGGTAAAGTGCCATCAGTATTAGCCCCACCGGCTTTATAACCTCGATGAACACCAGCAAACACCATATTGTCGTCATCTAACTGATGAGAAAGTACTAATTTTCCGCCTAGTGCGTTGTCTGATAAATCTTCATTAAAACCATCGCTGTTACTGTAACTTGCATCACGTGTTTCATAACGTAAACCTGTAGTAAGGGTAGTCTTGCTAGAAAGTTGGCTATCAAACTGCGCAAAAACAGCAAATGAATCCGCATCAAACCTTGATGTAAAATCACTTGCTAAATACGTATATTCACGTGTTAGGTCTTCATCTTCTTGTTTAACGTAAACACCAGCAACCCATGACGTTGTGCCATTAAAAATCGCATTACCTTCATTTGAGCTAAAACGAAACTCAAGTGTATTAGCCGCTTTGTCACGTGCGTAATAATCTGTCGACGCGTAGTCACCGTAAGGGCAATCGTTCTCTAGACATAACGTTGGATTAGACCAATCTTCATCATAGCCATAGCCTAAGTCAGTATCTGCAAGTGACACCAATGTTTGGAAATATATGCCGTCAAGGCCTTGGTAATTGAACTGAGCTGACACGGCACTCGTTTCTTGCTTATCAACGCCTGGAGTATCAGATAATGTGTGGCGAGTGTTGTCTAAAGAAAACGCGTCGTAGCCATTATCAAAATCAAAATGCATGATATTTAGGTTGATAGCTAAATCTTCTGTCGCATCGATAGTCAACTTACCACGGACTGTTAATTCATCACGATTATTGGTGTCGTCGGCGTTAAGGTAATCGTTTTCGATAAAACCATCGCTATTGTATTGCTCAACGGCGAATCGATAGTTTAGCGCATCAGAAGCTGGACCAGATAACGCTATACCAGCGCTGTAACTACCGTAATTACCAGCAGACAGTTTAAAATTGCCTTCAAACTCATCGGTTGGCGCCTTAGTAACAATGTTGATCATACCGGCTAACGCATTGGCACCAAAACGCGTACCTTGTGGGCCACGAAAGACTTCCGTTTGCTCAACGTCAAACAAAGAAGAGATTGAACCAATACCGTTAAACTCAACACCATCAATGATGACACCAACTGAAGGGTTGATAGCTTCACTAAATTGACTACGTTCACCAATACCACGAATTTGAAAGTAGCGGGCGCGTTGAGAGCCGCTAGAGAAGTTAACATTTGGTGTTAACGCAATGATTTCTTCAAGGTTCTGCGCTCCGCGCTCAACCATTTGCTCTGCACCTACAATAGATACAGCACTTGCACTACGCTTTAATTCAGCTTGACGAAAGTCACCTTGGACGATGATCGTTTCCATGTCAGCATCAGCGTTTGTTGCTAAAGCAATTGACGAAGTTAAAGATGCCGCTAACGCAAGTGCGACAGGTGTTTTTTTATAAATTGTCATGTTGATCTCATTAAAAATGGGACCAGCAATCAGGAAGGCTGTTTTGTTATTTTTTATATATTGATAACGCTCAAACCATCCCTACGCTGGTATAATCCAGTTCAGGTTCTAAGGGTTCTCACGCTGTTAACATCATGCAATTGCTTACATAACGTTTACCAACTTTGAGTCTCAGTAAAATACACCCCTTGGTTTCGGAGCGCATATTAACAACATATTTAAAAAATAACAGTATTTTTTTCGCTATTAGATATATTCCAACACAAACAAAAAGAGGGTCGCATAACACAAACCCTCCTTAATAAAATTTGGCCGAAATTATATTGCTAACATTGGACCTAATGGCTCACCACCTAACAAATGCATATGAATATGGTAAACCTCTTGGCCACCGTGTTTATTGCAATTCATAATTAAACGATAACCATCATCACTTATTCCTTCTTGTGCCGCGAGTTTACGAGCTACAGTAAATAAACGCCCCATCACAAGTTCATCTTCTTGGGTAATATCATTAACGGTTGGTATTAATTTATTGGGAATAATTAAAATGTGGGTTTTCGCTCTCGGAGAGATGTCTCTAAAAGCACTGACCAATTCATCTTGGAATAACAGTTCTGTTGGTATTTCTTGACGAATAATCTTGGAAAATATGGTTTCTTCTGCCATGTCTAAACCTTAACTAATACTAATTAATTCAATACTAGGCTAAATCAACGCTTGATGAAAGCGCACAAACGCTTGTTCAAGATCATCAATTAAGTCTTCAACATCTTCAAGGCCAATATGTAAACGAACAAGTGGTGCTTTATAAGGCCACTTTGTAGCTGTTCGTAAGCCCTGAACATTATTTACGCCGATAACTAAGCTTTCAAAACCACCCCAAGAATATCCCATTTTAAAATGTTTCATCCCTTCTAAGAAGGCATGTAACGCTTGTTGATTACCACCTTTAAAAACAAACGAAAACAAGCCATTTGATCCTAAAAAGTCGCGTTCAAAATATTCATGTCCAGGGCAACTATCAAATGCAGGATGTAACACGACATCTACATCTTCTCTAGCGTCAATATAACGGGCAACAATAAGCGCATTTTCTTGATGTTGTTTCAACCGAACACCTAGAGTGCGAATGCCTCGCATCGCCAAATATAAATCATCGGGCGAAGTACATTGACCCATTAAATAGCTATTTTCACGGAGTTGTGGCCAGTGAGTTGCAGTTGCTGTAGCCGTGCCTAACATGACATCAGAGTGACCAACAACATACTTAGTTGCCGCTTGAATTGAAATATCTACGCCATGCTCAAAAGGCTGAAAATTGATCGGCGAAGCCCAGGTATTATCTAGCATTACAATACAACCATGCTCGTGTGCAATTCGAGCTAAAGTTGGTACATCTTGCACTTCCATCGTAATTGAGCCTGGCGACTCCAAAAATAGCACTTTAGTATTTTCTTGAATCAACTCGGCAATACCTTCGCCTATTAATGGATCATAAAAGGTTGTTTCAATGCCAAGTTTAGTTAGTACTTTATGACAAAAATCGCGGGTTGGTTCGTACGCAGTATCCACCATTAACAAATGGTCACCTGACTCAACAAAGCTTAATATGGCGTTGGTAATTGCTGCAGTACCAGATGGATAAAGTGCGCAACCTGCCCCACCTTCAAGTTCAGTCATCGCATCTGAAAAAGCAAACGACGTAGACGTACCGCGTCGACCATAGAACAGCACTTGATCACCACGGTTAGCCGTTGCATGCTTCATTTCTTTAATTGAATCAAAAACGACTGTTGATGCCCGTTCAACTGGCGGGTTAACTACATTGCCTGTCCACTTTTTACTGCGACCTGCGTTAACAATTTTTGTTTGCTTCTTCACCGCATTACCTACATTTGATTGTTTTAGCTATCTAGCCATCTAAAATAATCTAGACACGCTTCAACTGCAAGGAATAACGATGAGTTTTCTCTTAAAATAACGACATTTGATGATCGGTTATCTCATCAAAGCTTGTTCCAACAAACGGTAAAATTGCATCTGCCACAGATTTTAGTTGTCGTTCAACATATAAATGATAATCAATAGGCGCAGATAAGTATTCGATTGCTTGAGGGCCTTGTGTCGTTAAATAGTAAGATATTCGCCCTCGACGTTGGTATTTGAGGGGTTTACCAGATGCTTTATTTTTTTCATCAGCTGCTCTTGCTGCCTTAATGTGTGGCGGCACATTTTTAACATATTTATCGAGCGCTCGTCTTATCCTCTTACGATAAACGAGTTTGCCATCGAACTCGCCTTCTAGGGTTTTGTTTACCATTTCGTAAACATATTCCTTTACGGGTAAATCATTAAATACCCGATAATATAAGCCTTGTTGAAACTCCTTTGCTAAGTCTGTCCAATCGGTCCTTACGGTTTCTAAGCCTTTATATATGATCTTTTGGTTAGCTAAACCTTCACTATCTGTATATTCAACTAAACCGGCATAACGCTTTTTGGTGCCAACTTCTTGCCCTCTGATCGTTGGCATAAAAAACTTGGAAAAATGTGTTTCAAATTCCAACTCCAAATATGATGGGATATTAAATTTATCTTCAAGTGTTTTTCGCCACTTTTCATTAATATAGACAGCTAACTCATCGCCCAATACTTTGGCAGTGTCTAGCGTATGTTCATTGCCAATAAAAACAAAAATAGAATCGGTATCGCCATATATCACTTGATGGCCGAGACTCTCAATCCAATCCTTGGTAGTTTTTAATAGCTCATGACCACGTTTGGTAATGGAACCCGATAACCTTGGATCAAAGAACCTACAACCTGTTGAGCCAAGCACACCATAAAATGAATTCATGATAATCTTAATTGCCTGAGACAACGCAGCATTCTTATCTTTCTTCGCGACATCCCTTGCTTGCCAAAGCTGTTCAATTATTTTTGGTAAAAAGTGTTTATCTCTAGAAAACTTTGCTCCATCAAAACCATCAATTGCATCATCAGGCGCTGAAAGGCCTTCAACCATGCCCATAGGGTCGATCCGAAATGTACGAATAATACTTGGGTAAAGTGATTTAAAATCAAGAACCAAAACATTCTTGTATAACCCAGGAATAGAGTCCATTACGTAACCGCCAGGCGAAACTAAGCCCTGGAGTCCATCACCTAAGTTAGGAGCGACATAACCTGCACGATGTAATTTTGGTAAATATAGATTGGTAAACGCTGCAACTGAACCGCCACTTCGATCAATCTCTAATCCCGTTAGTTGAGCGCGAAGTTTGGCAAATGCCAATAAATCTGTTTTTTCAAAGATAGCCCAAACTAAACGGCAATCCTCTAGATTATACGTAGCAAGTGCTTGTTTATGATGAATAAACTTATGAGTTATTTCATAAACACGATTATCGACATCGTCTATTTTCTTGCCGACACCAAGTAATTCATGGGAAACGTTCTCTAAAGAGAAACTAGGAAAGTTATAGGTTGCTGTTTTAAGTAAATCAATACCATCAAGCACCACCCGCCCTGCTATTTCAATATATTGTTGGTCACTACTTTGATGTTTTCGCCAATATGGTGTTGAACCATCACGCCCCAAGGCAAACTTAATATGATGAAGATCACAGCGTTTATCTAGCAGGTGTAAATCAAAATTCACCACATTCCAACCGATAATAATATCGGGATCATAGGCCGACAACCACGCGAGAAATGAAACAAGTAAGTCTTTTTCATCGCTGACCCAATGAATATAAGGCTCTGCTGTTGGTTCAGGCGTACCTATCATAAAAACAACTTGCGTTTGATCACTGTAAGCCCCAATAGAATACAACTCACCTTTCATTGAGCACTCTATATCAATTGAGAGCATCGTCAGGCTTATGTCGCATTCCGATGGTCGGCACTTAGCATTTTTTATCACGCTAATGCCACGTTTAGTGGTCAACTCGCCTGAAAACTCAATGCCTGCAGTAATAAATCGTTCATTTAAATAGCGCTCTTCAGGCCTAAAATCGTCTTCAAAACAGATAATACCCTCTGATTTTAGGGCTTTTCTAGCCTGATAAAAATCAGACAAGCGATTAAAATAAAATCCAGAAACCAATTTATGATTAAATGTTGATAGCGTTAACTGCTTTGTTGAGGCAGGCATTACGCCTTGCTTCTGTAGTAATTCAAGCGCTAGCTGTTCAGTATTTTGCTCGATAAAAAATACGGCTTGCTGTTGTTCAACGAGCAATTTTAATGGGCCATTAGGTGTTTTTACCCAATAGCTCGTTTCTAAAGCATTATTGATATCTTTAGTATGGCGAGTGAGTAAAAAACCAATCTCTTGAATTTGATTCATTAATGCAATTTAAACTGGTAATATATACAGCAGTTTACTCGATACCTCATCATTAGGGAATAGCTCGCCGATGTTAAGCGACAAGATTAAAACAACAATCCGTAAATCGTACAAAGCTATTGGCGATAGCTTAGAAAATTTTACCCCTCGTAAACAACAAACATTGCTTATCGCTGAAATAGCTAAAACACTCGCCGGTGAATACGCAAAAGATCGCAAGATAATTACCATTGAAGCAGGTACCGGCACCGGCAAGTCACTAGCCTATAGTTTAGGTGCAATCCCCCTTGCCCTAGCAAGAAATAAAAAAGTTTGCATATCAACAGCAACGGTTGCATTACAAGAGCAGCTAGTAGATAAAGATTTACCGTTTCTTGCAAAGCATGGCTCACTCGATTTTAAATTTACCCTAGTAAAGGGCCGACAACGTTATGTTTGTAGCCAAAAATTAGCGATGGCTTGCCAGTCTCAAGACGAACCTCAAGCTGGCTTCACCTTTGCGGAAAAACCTAAAAAAGAAGATCTAGATGAATTAAAGGCAATGTTTAAGGCATTAAACGATGGTAGCTGGCATGGCGATATTGATTCATGGACAACGCCTGTTCCCCACTATATTTGGCAGCAAATTCAATCTGATAAACATAGTTGTTTACGCCACTTAGATGAACATAAAAACTGCCCTTTTCATACCGCGCGTGAAGCGATGTTATTAGCCGATGTATTGGTTATTAACCATAGTTTACTGCTGGCCGATTTAGATCTAGGTGGTGGTAAAATTTTACCAGAGCCAGACGATTGTTTTTACATCATAGACGAAGCGCATCACCTACCAAAAGTAACGCGTGACCATTCTAGTGCCAGTATCGCCGTAAAAGGCTCTATTGATTGGCTCAATAAAATAGCGACCTGTGGCGATAATATTGCAAATCTTGTCGATAAACGTAGTGCAATCGAGCCATCAATTAAACTTGCTGATTATGTTACCGATATTTTGGCTGACATGACCAAGGTAAATGAATTTTTATTAACTAACGCTCAGGTATATTTTGCTAATGAGCATGCCTATCGTTTTGAACATGGCGTGATCCCAAAAACCATTAAAAATTGGGCAGAAGATTTAACCCAATCTAGCCAAAAAGCCCTTAGTCAACTTAACAAGCTTTATAACGGTTTAATGGAATCAGTCAAAGATGGTGACACTAAACCTTATTTAGCTGAAGCATTATTGGCTGAATCGGGTTTCTTTATTCAGCGGTTAGAAAACTTTAATGATCTTTGGTACATGTATCAAAAGACCGACAGCGAAAAATCTGCCCCACTTGCTCGTTGGGTAGAGCAGTCCAAAGGCAAAAAAACCGATATGGTGATCAGTGCGTCACCCATTGAAGTTGGTTTTACCTTAGAAGATAAATTATGGACGCAGTGTGAAGGCGCTGTATTATGTTCAGCAACATTGAGAGCACTTAACAGTTTCGATCATTTCAAGCGTCAAGCGGGCTTAACGTCTAATGATGGTAGCCAATATCTGCATGTCGACTCGCCATTTAATTATCAAGACAACGCTACATTACACGTTCCTGTTATGAAGTTTGAGCCAAGTGCCGATAAGTTCACTGATGAGATTTGCGAAAAGTTACCAACATTACTCGAAAATGAAAGTGCTAGCCTCGTGTTGTTTTCGTCTTATTGGCAAATGGAGCAAGTGGCCAAAACATTACGTAAAACCCATAAACTTTCTATCAGTGTGCAAGGCGAACATGCGCGCCAGTTTATTATAGAGCTACATAAAACGCGGGTAGAAAAAGGCTTGAAGAGTATTATATTTGGAACACAGAGCTTTTCAGAGGGATTAGATTTACCAGGTAAATTACTCACCAACTTGATCATCACAAAACTACCTTTTGCTGTACCTACCTCACCTGTAGAAGAAGCACATGCGGAATTTATTACGGCAAAAGGAGGCAATCCGTTTATGGCATTGTCGGTACCCGAAACGTCTAAGAAATTGATTCAATCGTGTGGTCGATTATTAAGAAATGAGAAAGACGTCGGTAAAATCACGCTATTAGATAGGCGCATTGTAACTAAGCGTTACGGTAAAGACTTACTTGACTCTTTACCGCCGTTTAAACGGCAAATTGATTATTAACGAGTTACCTATGAAGCAGCGCATAAACGCTGCTTTTTTTGTGTTTTTATTACTCTATACCAATATATTTATGTACTTGAACTGACAATCGCCAATTGTTTTCAATACAAGTGTCTATCGCTAACTTAGTTGCCCTATCCTTTTGACTAATTGGCTGTAAATACACGGGTGTGTCTTCAATCGAATGTTTAACAAGCAAGGCTTTTAAATCATCTACATGTTGTTCGGTTGCTACAGGATGTTTAATTTCATTGGCTCGCTGCATGGCTGAAGTTAAAATTTCATAGCCGCCTTTCATATTTACTTTGGGAGATACCGTGACCCAACAGCTTTCTGAAACCAGTATTTCAAATGTGCCAGAGGTTTCTACCTGACAAGAAAACCCTTTGGCTTCTAACGCATTGCACAACGGTCTTAAATCTACCATGCAAGGCTCACCACCTGTGATCACGATATGTTTTGCCTGAAAGCCTTGTGCGTTGAAAATCTCAAGAATTTCATCAACACTGACATTTGCCCAACGATCATCTTCTTTACGTTTAGCGAGCATATCTGTCGATGGGATCAATAATGTCTCGTTTATTTCCCAAGTATGCTTGGTGTCACACCAGCTGCAACCAACAGGGCAGCCTTGAAGTCGCAAAAATATAGAGGGTTGACCCGTGAAACTCCCCTCGCCTTGGATGGTTTCAAACAATTCATTGATTTTATAGCGCAGTTTTGACACTTTACCTTTTGCCTTATCGTCGAGTTGCAGTAAAATTAGCAACATAGTTTACATCTTGAAGAGCGTTAATGCTCAATTCATCAATTATACCCTAAGAGATTTTTAAATGACTGAAAAAGTTGTTGTTATTTATTCAGGTGGCATGGATTCTTTTACCGTGCTCAATCGTGCACGTAAAGACGGTAAAGAAGTGTTTGCGTTAACCTTTGATTATGGTCAAAAGCACATCAAAGAAATTGACTACGCAAAGCGCGTGTGTGCTGAATTAAACATTGAGCATAAAGTCATTGATATATCAGCAATTAATCAATTGTTAGCGGGTTCATCTTTAACAGATGATATCGACATACCAGAAGGCCACTACGAAGAAGAAAGCATGAAGTCGACTGTTGTGCCCAATAGGAACATGATCCTACTGAGTTTAGCGGTAGGTTATGCGGTATCAAAAGGTGCTAGCAAAGTATATTACGGTGCCCATTCAGGTGATCATGCAATTTACCCTGATTGTCGCCCTGAATTCGTAGAAAAAATGAGTGACGTATGCCAAATAGCCAACTACGAGCCGGTAACAATTTACTGTCCCTACTTAGATCAAACAAAAATTGATATTTTAACAGACGGGCTAAACATGGGTCTTGATTATGGTAAATCATGGACCTGTTATAACGGTCGTGAAAAAGCCTGCGGTAAATGTGGTGCGTGCCAAGAACGTTTAGAAGCATTTGAAAAAAATAATGTGACAGATCCCCTTAGCTACGAATAAGGAAAAACGATTAACAGGGTATCGCGTGTTCCTGTGACACCCTTTAACGCTCTTATTGGTCAAACTTTTTTTAATTTGCAGTAGATGAGTTGACTCCTGACTAAATAGCTAATGATGTTATACCCATCAGTGGAACCATTGATTACATATAGTTAATTGATTTTTAACGAACATCGCTTTTAATATAAGTTACCAAGTCCCTATTTTTAAAAGCAATATGAATAAATTTAGACAGATTTTTCCGTCAGCTCGCCCTCCTTTTTTAATACTGTCGTTAGTCTGCGTGCTTTTAGGAACAAGCATCGCTATATTTAACGGCTCATCATTAAACATACTGCATTTGATTCTCGCATTAGTTGGCGGTATAAGTGCCGCAATGAGTGTAAATCTACTTAATGAATATTGTGATTTTCAATCAGGTTTGGATGCAAAAACGAAACGCACGCCATTTAGCGGTGGCACGGGTTGGCTAGTTGAACACCCTGAATACAGCAAAAGTGTCTTTAACGCATCGATAGTTTGTGCACTTATCCCGTTTTTAATCGGAATTTACTTTGCGATCGAATGTGGTCCGCTTATCATCTATGGCGGTTTGCTAGGTTTACTGATTATCGCTACCTACACCAACCTGTTAAATAAATCCGCGCTGTTGTGCTTGATTGCGCCAGGTCTAGGCTTTGGCACATTAATGACCTTAGGAAGTGAGCTTGTTCAATCGAGTGGCTTGTCTGAACAAGGTATCTTAATATCTGTGATCCCGTTCTTGTTAATCAATAACTTACTTTTGTTGAATCAATATCCTGATATTGAAGCAGACAAACAAGTTGGTCGAAACCATTTTCCGATTCGTTTTGGTATCAACGTCAGCAACATTGTTTATGGCTTAAGCTTGATGGCAAGTGCATTAGTCTTGGCATATTTAATTGCCAGCCAAGCAATACCTTCATTAGCGGCGTTAGCGTTTATACCTGTGATGTTAGGGGCTGTTTCATTTTATGGAATGGTTAAGTACCAAGACCAGGTGGTTAATAAACTTCATTTCCTTGGCTTAAATGCTGCGTGCGCTAATTTAACTCCCTTAACGTTAGCCATTGTCTTGTTTATTAGTTAATAAATACCATTTTTAAACCACAATTAAATAGTTTTAATTGTCATATAAAAAGCCAACCTATCGGTTGGCTTTTTGAAACGCTAAATCTAACGAATTATAAAAGAGTAGATAAAATCGTATTTAATGTTTCACTTGGACGCATTGCTTTAGATGCTTGTTCAACATTAGGGAAGTAATAACCGCCAATATCCATTGCAACGCCTTGTGCATCATTTAATTCTTGAACAATTTTTTGCTCTTGATTATTTAATGCTTGTGCAACAGGTGCAAACTGAGATTGCAATTCAGCATCATCGGTTTGAGCTGCTAATGCTTGTGCCCAGTACATAGCCAAATAGAAGTGAGAACCACGGTTATCAAGTTCGTTTACCTTACGTGATGGCGACTTGTTCTCTTCTAAGAATTTAGCGGTAGCTGCATCTAACGTATCTGCAAGTATTTTTGCTTTAGGGTTTTCAGCAAACTGACTAACGTGCTCTAGTGAAGCGGCAAGTGCTAAAAATTCACCTAACGAATCCCAACGTAAGTGGTTTTCTTTTTCGAATTGCTGAACGTGCTTTGGTGCTGAACCACCTGCTCCAGTTTCAAACAAACCACCACCATTCATTAATGGCACAATTGAAAGCATTTTAGCTGACGTTCCTAACTCTAAAATTGGGAATAAGTCAGTATTGTAATCACGTAATACGTTACCCGTTACAGAGATAGTATCTTCACCGTTACCACAGCGTTCAAGCGTATGCTTACACGCTTCTGTTGGCGCAAGAATACGTAGGTCTAATCCATCAGTATCGTGCTCTGGTAAGTATTGGTTAACTTTCTTAATAATTTCTGCATCATGTGCACGGTTTTCGTCTAACCAAAATACAGCTGGTGTATTTGATAAACGTGAACGTGATACCGCTAATTTAACCCAATCTTGGATTGGTGCGTCTTTCGTTTGACACATGCGGAAGATATCACCTTCACCAACATTTTGGCTTAGCAATACGTCACCGTTAGCAACATTTATTGCACGAATCACGCCGTCGCTTACTGCAGTAAACGTTTTATCGTGTGAACCGTATTCTTCAGCTTTCTTAGCCATTAAACCAACGTTAGGTACAGTACCCATTGTTGTTGGGCTAAATGCACCATTTTCACGACAGTAATCAACTACTGCTTGGAAAACACCTGCGTAGTTACGATCAGGGATAGTAAATTTCGTATCTTTTTGCTTACCATCTGGACCCCACATTTGACCTGAAGCGCGCAATGCTGCTGGCATTGAAGCATCGATGATAATATCACTTGGTACGTGTAAATTAGTAATACCACGATCTGAATCTACCATCGCCATTGGTGGACGCGTCTCGTAAACTGCTTGGATATCAGCTTCGATTTCAGCTTTTTTCTCAGCCGGTAAACGATCGATTTTCGCGTAAACATCACCAATACCGTTATTAGCATCAACACCTAACTGTTCAAATGTAGCAGCATGTTTAGCAAATACGTCTTTATAGTAAACTTTAACACAATGACCAAAGATGATTGGATCAGACACTTTCATCATTGTCGCTTTCATATGAAGCGAGAATAAAACGTCTTCTTCTTTTGCTTTTTCAATTTCTTGTTCAAAGAATTCAACAAGCGCTTTTTTGCTCATTACTGAAGCGTCAATAACTTCTTTGTCTTCTAAGGCAACTTTCTCTTTTAATACTGAAACATTACCCGCTGCATCAACAAATTCGATACGCATGTCAGTAGCACCACTAACAGTTGTTGATACTTCACTACCGTAGAAATCGCCTGATGCCATATTTGCAACGTGTGATTTAGAATCTTTTGACCATGCACCCATAGAGTGAGGATTATTACGAGCATACTGCTTAACAGAGCCTGGCGCACGACGGTCTGAGTTACCTTCACGTAATACCGGGTTTACAGCAGAACCTAACACTTTCGCGTACGTTAACTTGATAGATTGCTCAGCTTCGTTTTGCGGCTCTTCTGGGTAATCAGGAAGGTTATAACCTGCAGTTTGTAACTCTTTAATCGTTGCTTGTAACTGTGGAATAGAAGCACTGATGTTTGGTAACTTAATGATGTTAGCTTCTGGTGTTTTAGCAAGTTCACCTAACAATGCTAACTCATCATTAATACGCTGTTCTTCAGTTAAATACTTAGGGAAATTAGCAATAATACGGCCAGCTAAAGAAATGTCTTTAGTTTCTACGTTGATATTGGCAGAAGAAGTATAAGCTTGAATAATTGGTAATAATGATTGCGTTGCTAATGCAGGCGCTTCATCAGTAATCGTATAAATAATGTTTGATTTATTCGTTGTCATTGATAATCCCGTTAAAAATTACAGCATTTAGTCACAGCAACTAAAGCCATCTACCCTAACTCATCTATATTACTTGTAGATGATCTAAATTTATTTTTGTGCGCGCATAGTATAGGAATTCAAAGCACATTAAAATAGCCCGACAAAGGTCGAATAAGAAAATTAGGCAATAAATTGTGACAAATTCGTATAGCAAACGCACAAGATACGCGAAAGATAATAAAAGTAGACGAATGGCAAGACAAAGTCATCTTACCAGTTCAAAAAATGACTTTAAGGGTGAACGGAAAGTTATTCTTTTTAATAAGCCTTTTGATGTCCTTACCCAATTTACTGATGATGAAAAGCGAAAAACACTTAAAGACTACATCGATATTCCACATGTTTACGCAGCAGGTCGTTTAGATAAGGACAGTGAGGGCCTATTACTGTTAACTAATGACGGTAAATTACAACATAAACTGGCCAATCCTAATCAAAAAACTGAAAAAACCTACTGGGTACAAGTTGAAGGTCAACCAACTGACGCAGATCTGGAAAAGTTAAGACATGGCGTTGTTCTAAATGATGGCTTGACCTTGCCAGCCAAAGTAAAAGAAATAACAGAGCCAAGTGTTTGGTCAAGAACACCGCCTATACGAGAACGTGCGAATATCCCTACAACCTGGCTAGAAATAAAAATAATAGAAGGCAAAAATCGCCAAGTAAGACGTATGACAGCAAACATTGGTTTTCCTACGTTACGTCTTATCCGGTATGCTATTGGCTCATATACCCTTGAAAACATCGCCAATGGCGAATATCAAGTCATCAAATAACGGCGACTGCACACAATATGTCAAATAACCACTTAGATGAACAATTTAAACCAAACGCGACAGTAGCTGCGGTCATTATTTGTGACAACAAATACTTACTCGTTGAAGAAGTTGATAACGGCGTGACTGTCTATAATCAGCCAGCCGGTCACCTCGAAGCGAAAGAAAACCTAATTGAAGCGGTACAAAGAGAAGTTAAAGAAGAAACAGGCTTAACTTTATCGCCACAGTACCTTTCAGGTATTTACTATTATCATCGACCATTTAATCACAATAATATCGATCTGTATTTTTTGCGTTTTTGTTTTGTCATTGAGCTAGAAGAAATGCCTCAAACAAAACCAGAAGACAACGAAATTGTCGCCTGCCACTGGTTTACATTTGACGAAATAAAAGCCCAGAAAAGTCAATTACGTAGCCCAATGGTGCTAGAGTGTATTGAAGACTATTTAGCAGGCAAAAAAATAGATCTAAATACCCTAAAAAGTAATCTTTAAACTATTACATCGCCCATATCACTATGCTATAATGCGCGCCTTTTAAAATGCTGTGTGATTATTAATGACTGAATCTTCTCTATATCGTGCATCTCAAACGCTTGACCATACGCCTAGCGAAACGAAAGTTATCGTGGGCATGTCTGGGGGCGTTGACTCGTCTGTATCTGCTTACCTTTTGAAAGAACAAGGCTACCAAGTTGAAGGCTTGTTTATGAAAAACTGGGAAGAAGATGATACTGACGAATATTGCGCAGCAGCAGAAGATTTAGTTGATGCACAAGCGGTCTGTGAAAAGCTTGGTATAAAACTACACACCATTAATTTTGCAACAGAATACTGGGACAACGTCTTTGAATACTTCCTTGAAGAATACAAAGCTGGCCGAACGCCTAACCCAGATATTATGTGCAATAAAGAAATTAAGTTTAAAGCATTCTTAGAATTTGCCTGTGAAGACTTAGGCGCTGATTACATAGCCACTGGCCATTACGTCCAACGAGAATTTAGAGATGGTCAATGGGCAATGATTCGTGGCCTAGACAGTAATAAAGATCAAAGTTATTTCTTATACACGTTAAGTGACAAGCAAGTGGGTCAAACGCTATTCCCAGTTGGTCATATAGAAAAGCCAGAAGTACGCGCTATCGCAGAAAAAGCTGATTTAATTACCCACAATAAGAAAGACTCTACCGGCATTTGTTTTATCGGTGAGCGCAAGTTTAAAGACTTTTTAGGTAAATACTTACCAGCACAACCGGGTGTTATCGAGTCAGCCGAAGGCGAAGCCATTGGTGAGCACGACGGTCTTATGTATCATACACTTGGTCAACGTAAAGGCTTGCGTATCGGTGGATTAGCCAACGCGGGTGAAGAGCCTTGGTATGTGGTAGAAAAAGATTTAAAACGCAATGTATTAATTGTTGGTCAGGGCCACAATCACCCTCGCCTATTTTCTAAAGGATTAATCGCCAATCAGTTACATTGGGTAGATCGTAGAGACGTTACAGCGTCTTTTAACTGTACGGTGAAAACTCGTTACCGTCAGCACGATGTTGCCTGCACAGTGACTCCCTTAGCAGATGGCGAATATGAAATAACGTTTGACGAGCAACAAAGCTCAGTTACGCCAGGTCAGTCGGTTGTTTTCTATCAAGATGAAGTATGTCTTGGTGGCGGCATTATCAACAGCCTGATTCGATAGCGAGGACTTATGACACCGTTACAAGAACAAACGTTTACTTTTGCCGCTATCTGCCAAATATCAAGCGCCGTTCAGCGTATTGCGCGCTTTGGTGTGATTGACGATCAACAATTGCATTTACTGATTAACACAGTCATGGAAACATCACCGGAAAATACACTCGCTGTATTTGGTGGTGACCTAAACAACCTTCGTCCAGGTTTTAAAGTACTGCAAGAGCAATTAGGTAATCAAAATCAAACAAAAGATGCAGAAATTACCCGTTACCTCGTAAGTTTGCTTGCCCTAGAGCGTAAATTGGCCAAGTCGAATCTTGCGTTGAATCAGCTTGGCACACATATCGACGACACAAAACGCCAATTGCAGCATTTTGAACTGACCAGTGAAACTATCGTTGGTTCATTAGCAGCCACCTATGGCGATGTGATTAGTCCACTCGGTACGAAAATCCAAGTGGCAGGTGAACCACAAATACTAAAAAACCCCGTTAATCAAGCTAAGATTAGAGCACTACTACTTGCCGGTATTCGCTGTGCAGTATTATGGCGCCAGGTTGGCGGTAAACGACGACACATATTATTTGCACGCTCTAAATATTTAGAGACAGAAACAGAGTTAACTAACAAAATCTAACCTCTTATTGGGACCTCAACTATGGAACTTTCAGCATTAAGTGCTATATCACCAGTAGATGGCCGCTATGGCAGTAAAACAAAAGCCTTACGCCCTATCTTCAGTGAATTTGGTTTAATTAAATACCGCGTAACCGTGGAAGTACGCTGGTTACAAAAACTAGCGGCTCAAGCAGATATCGCTGAAGTTCCAGCGTTTTCGACTGAAGCAAACGATGTACTTGATGCAATCGTAGCTAACTTTAGTGAAGCAGATGCACAACAAGTTAAAGACATCGAAGCAACAACGAATCACGACGTAAAAGCGGTTGAGTACTTCTTAAAAGAGAAGATTGCTGACAATGCTGAATTGAATGCTGTAACGGAATTTATTCATTTTGCTTGTACTTCAGAAGACATTAACAACCTTTCACACGGTTTAATGTTAACCGAAGCGCGTGACGAAGTTGTGTTACCAATCATTGATGAGATTCTTGCTGAAGTTAAAAAGTTAGCCTTCGAATATCAAACGATTCCTATGATGGCTCGTACACACGGACAACCTGCTTCACCTACAACCATGGGTAAAGAAATGGCGAATGTTTACGTGCGTTTAAAGCGTCAACGTGATCAAGTTGCTGCGGTAGAAATGCTAGGTAAAATTAATGGTGCTGTAGGTAACTACAATGCACACTTATCTGCTTACCCTAATGTTGACTGGCACACGTTCTCAAATGAGTTCGTAACAAGTTTAGGTTTAACGTGGAATGCGTTTACAACACAAATTGAACCACATGATTATATTGCTGAATTATTTGATGCGGTAGCACGATTCAATACTATCTTAATTGACTTTGATCGTGACGTTTGGGGTTACATTGCTTTAGGTCACTTCAAGCAAAAAACAATCGCTGGTGAAATTGGCTCTTCTACTATGCCTCATAAAGTTAACCCGATTGATTTTGAAAATTCGGAAGGTAACTTAGGTATCGCTAATGCATTATTTACTCACCTAGCACAAAAACTACCTGTTTCTCGCTGGCAACGTGACTTAACTGACTCGACAGTTTTGCGTAACTTAGGTGTTGGTTTTGGTCATGCATTAATTGCTTACGCTGCAACCTTAAAAGGTATTAGCAAATTACAAGTTAACGAAGGTTCATTAGCCAATGAACTTGATCAAAACTGGGAATTACTTGCTGAACCCATTCAAACAGTTATGCGTCGTTACGGCATTGAAAAGCCATATGAAAAGTTAAAAGAACTTACTCGTGGCAAACGCGTTAATGCTGAAATCATGGCAGAATTCATTGATAACTTAGCGTTACCAGCAGAGGCTAAAGTTGAGTTAAAGGCAATGACACCAGCGTCATATATTGGTCGTGCAGTAGCGTTTATCGCAGAACTAGACTAATTATATAATTAAAGTGTATGACCTTAGTCACACGCTTGCATTGTAATAGAATATAAAGGGATCTCAGATCCCTTTTTTTACGTTTCAAGGACACTTAATGAACCATTTAGATTGGGGCGATCTTACGCCAGAGACGTTTTTAAAAGAATATTGGCAAAAAAAGCCATTGCTTATTAAAGGTGGCTTCAAAAACTTTATTGATCCATTAACACCAGAAGAATTAGCTGGCTTTTCGATGGAAGAAGAAATTGAGTCTCGCATAATTGCTAAAGGCGAGGATCATATGTGGTCTGTAGAGCATGGTCCATTTGAGAGTTTTGATGACTACGGCGATAAAGACTGGACACTTCTTGTGCAGGCAACCAATAACTGGTCTAGTGAAACTCACGATTTGTTAAAGCCATTTCGCTTTATGCCAAACTGGCGTTTAGACGATGTCATGGTGTCATTTTCTACACCTAACGGTGGCGTAGGCCCTCATTTAGATCGTTATGATGTGTTTATCATTCAAGGTCAAGGCAAAAGGCATTGGCGAGTCGGTCTGCCTGACGATTCTTTGGAAACCTTGGTACCACATGAAGACCTTAAACAGGTTAGCGATTTTGAAGCGATTATCGATGTAATCACTGAATCAGGTGATATTCTTTATATCCCACCAAATCACCCTCATGATGGCATTGCCGTTGATAACGCCTTGAACTACTCAATTGGTTTTCAGGCACCAAGTTCCCAAGAATTAATTTCAACTTTTGCCGACTTAATGATAGACCGAGATATTGGCAATTCACGTTATGGCGATCCTAAACGTAAACCAACCGATAAGCCTGAAGAACTTACCCACAGTGATATTGTGAGTTTGCAGAACTTTATGGTTGAAGCGATTAAAGATAGAAAGTTATTTAATAACTTTATTGGCGGTTACTTAACGCATAACCATCATACCCTTGAGATTATTGAACCTGAAGAGCAACTTAGTCATCAAGCATTTGAATCGCTAGTCGCCAGTGGTGATATCATCATTAAGCCCGTTTTAGGTATAAAAGCGCTCTATAATTGCGACAATGCAAGCTTGTTTGTTAATGGCAACAAGTTTGTTTTAGGTGGAGATTGCGTAGATTTAGCGAAAAAAATCGCTCAAGGACACCCTTTGACCGCTTTTGACTTAGAAAGTTCCCTCGACTCTTTGAATAATGTCAACTTATTAACTACGCTTATTAATATGGGTTACTGGTATATTGATCAAAACGATGAGTTATAGCGTTTGCCGAGTTGATTGGCAACATGCAGCACCACTATTAAAAAATGTGCGCGAAAAGGTATTCGTCTGTGAATGGCGGATACCAAAGCGCATAGAGTTTGATCGTCACGATAAAACCGCCTTCCATATTCTTGTTTGTGATGATAAATCCCAAGAGCCTATCGCAACCGGCAGGATCAAACCAACTGGCGAAATTAGCCGAATAGCCGTTTTAATTAATTATCGGCATTTAGACATAGATACGATCGTCATTCAAGGTCTTATACAAATAGCAAACGAACTCGAACTAACAGAAGTATTCATCAATGCACCACTTGATGATGTCACTCGATATCAGCAGCGTAAGTTCTCACCTCAAGGTGGCGTATATATGGAAGCTGGTATCCCCTTTCAAAAAATGGCGTGTTCACTAAAACAGCTCAATACAAACGCACAGTTTTTAAGCCACTAGCTTTAATTTTAAACGTTTTTTAAGTAATTCCTTCAAATGTACTTTTTAATGAACACTTTCAACCAAACTTTCTGTTTAGCAGCTATAGCACGACAAAATATTCAGTGATATTGTGCGCACAATTATTACATCAGTCATTGGGATATAAATAAAATTCAAAACCCAAGACACTATAGTCGGAGAAAATGCGGTGGCATTATTTGATTTAAAAGACTTTGATAACCACGAGCAAGTGGTTTTTTGTAGCGATGATGAATCTGGTTTAAAAGCTATCATTGCTGTTCACTCAACGAAACTTGGTCCAGCTGTTGGTGGTTGTCGTATGTGGGATTATGCAAGCGACGAAGATGCCATTACTGACGTATTACGTTTATCAAAAGGTATGACCTATAAGAATGCGATGGCCGGTTTAACAATGGGCGGTGGTAAGTCGGTTATTATTGGTGACGCTAAAAAGATTAAGTCTGACGCTTTGTTTAAAGCATTTGGTCGCGCGTTAAACGGCCTAGGTGGCCGCTATGTCAGTGCTGAAGACGTTAATATTACGACTGGTGATATCGCAGTAGTTAATACAGAAACTGATTTTGTCACCGGTACAGAAGGAAAAAGTGGTAACCCTGCTCCTTTTACCGCGTTAGGTACATTCTTAGGTATTAAAGCGGCAGTAAAACATAAGTTAAAATCTGACGATTTGTCAGGTTTAACCGTCGCGGTTCAAGGCTTGGGCAGTGTAGGTTTATACTTGTGTGAACATTTACATAATGCAGGTGCAAAACTGGTAGTGACCGATTTAAATCAAGAAGCATTAGATAAAGTACAAACGCAGTTTGGCGCTAAAATTGTTGGTTTAAATGAAATTTATGATCAAGACGCTGATATCTACGCGCCTTGTGCATTGGGTGCTACGATTAATGACGGTACGATTGATCGTATTAAGGCAAAGATTGTTGCTGGCTGTGCTAACAATCAATTAGCAGAACCTCGCCACGATCAAGCATTAGTCGAGCGTGGTATTCTTTATGCGCCAGACTATGTGATTAACGCTGGTGGTATTATTAACGTATCGTTTGAAGAAAATTACTGCGTTGATCAAGCAACAGCGAAAGTTGAAGAAATTTATAATACATTACTCGATGTATTTGAAAAAGCAGACTCAACAGGTAAGCCTACCGGTGAAGTAGCCGATGAAATGGCTCGTGAAATTATCGCGAAAGGCGGTAAATAAACTGTTACCTTAAGGTCAAAGTAATATAGTACAAAGGGTAGCACTTGCTACCCTTTTTTGTATCTGCATTTACATGTTTTACTAAAGCGAGTTCACAGCTTGAAAAACTCATCGTTAGTTACGCCTAATTTTTCCTGTTTACATTATCCTAACAGAAGGCTAAATTAATAGTTAACAATAACTTAGCTATCCTTTAAACCGTTTCATTGGTTTTAGAATTACATATAGGGAATAAACGATGCTGCACGCTGCACTGACAGGATTGATCTTACTCGCCATTTTTAAATTACTAGACAAGCGATACCTTAAAAAGGATCAATTTCACGCCGTTATCGACTGGTATCTGTCATTTGCCGTCGTGATGGTAGCATCAGTTATTATTGCGTTGTTTAATATTGCTGTTATTAGCTTAGCATTACCAAGTGAGTTAACGCTAATCAGTGCCCTCTTCTACCTGATCATCCCGCTTGGCATTATCAAATTTATGTTAGGTTACAAAACACAAAAAGCGCTTTCTTACGCGATATGGGTACCTTTCATCGCTATTTTAGTTGAAATGCCTTTTGCTCTAGTCGCTAATCAACCAAACGCTTAATCGATAGTTATGGCTATTTTATCAATATCAGTAGGCATATTATTACTGCTTATCTCGGGGATCGGTGTTGGACTAGTGCTCTATGCCTTAAATTTTGAAGAGCCTGGTTTTGGTTTGGTCATTTTGTTTTTCCCAACGCTGTTGGGGTTATTGCTTGTTGTGCCAAGTACGCTTTACCGTTTAGTTGACGTATTTAATCAGCGGGTAAACCAAACCCTATTTGAAAAGTGTATGTTGACCTTAGGTACTTGTATCACATTGAGCTTTTTCATTATTGTTAGCTACGTGCTGTTATCTACTTAACCGTCTAACGTTAATGAAGATAACCTGCAACCTCCCACACACTCATAACAATTGAAACAACCTATGTCTAAAGACCCAAACGTATTAGGTAGGCTATACGATAAAATCGCAACATGGTGGAACGACCGGCATTTAGATTCGAATTACGGCGTTACCCAGTTTAACCACGCACTAAACTTTGTTCCTCCAGAAGGTAACGCCTTAGATATTGGATGCGGTGCTGGTGGTCGATTTATCAACATACTTAATAAGCGTAATTACCAAGTCACCGGGTTAGACGTTTCATCAAAGATGATCGCTTTAGCAAAAAAAAATCACCCCGAACATAGTTTTCATCAACAAAACATCTGTACCTGGATACCTGATAAGCAGTACGACTTTATTTACGCATGGGATAGCTTATTTCATTTACCGTTGGATCAGCATCAACCGGTTCTTAATCGGTTGTGCGATTGCTTAAGCGAAAGTGGTGTGATGATGTTTACCCTTGGCGACGCCGAAGGAGAGCATGAAGATCAATGGCATAATGCGTCTTTTTACTATAGCTCAATCGGTATCAATAGAACGCTGGAAGTTCTTTTAGCAAAGGGTTTAAAGATAAAGCATGTCGATATTGATCAATATCCAGAAAAGCACGTTGTTATAATCGCTCAAAAGATAACTAACTAAGTACTCAACAATGTTTAATGACATTCACCATGTTGCCATCATTTGTTCAAACTATGAAATTTCAAAACGATTCTATGTTGATATATTAGGGTTAACGATAAAAAGTGAATAATACAGAAAAGAACGAAACTCGTACAAGCTTGATCTTGAATTACCTAGTGGCCATCAAATAGAACTTTTTTCATTTCCTAATTCACCGCAACGCCCCAGTTATCCAGAAGCACAAGGGTTAAGACATTTAGCGTTTAGTGTCGAGTGCATTGAATCGGTCAAGCGCTATCTTCTCGCTAAAAAGGTAAACGTTGAACCAATACGCATCGATGAATATACCGGTAAAAAGTTTACCTTTTTTTCTGATCCAGATAATCTGCCATTAGAACTCTACAAAAAATAGCAGGTTGAACCGTTGCGTGATAGCCAATTAACCTGCTGGCGGGAAATTGTCGTGTATCTACAGGAAGGCTTGTGCCATAACTTTCCACTAGCACAGCAAAAGGAAAATGAATGAGTATCAAACAGCGTCGAATGGCTAAAGGTTGGACACAAGAAGACCTTTCCCTTCACTCAGGCTTAAGTACAAGAACGATTCAACGTGTAGAGCGTGGGGAAAAAGTCGGCGCTGAAACGCTAAAATGTCTTGCTGCTGTGTTTGCAGAATCTACTTCAACTTTGCAAAAGGAACTCATGATGACCGTACATATAGAGAATAAAAGCAACGAATTACCATTAACACAATTAGAAAAAAAGGCGCTTGAGCAGGTAAAGGAGCTCATCGATGATAACGATTCAACGCAGTTACTGTCTATCGAAAGAAAAGCGATTAAACACGCTAAAAACTTACTTTCAAAATTAAAGCGCAGCTAACCAAAAATAGAGATAAAAAAGGCTAACATCACTTTGTTAGCCTTTAACTAATCAACCAAGCATACGCAGGTTTTATATGCTTATACCTACACTAACATTTGCTTAATACGTTTGCGACTTGCAAGCAATAGCATAGCAATGACGGCAAAGCACATTAAATATAGGGTGGTTGGCTCGTTAACTGACACCGGATTAGCGGTATAACTAAAATCATCAAACCCGTATAGGTTCTTAGAAGTGCCAGAGCCTACTAGTGAAAATGACGTAATCGCCGTATCACTTATTACCCCAAAGAAAGCACTCGCATCCCATTGCTCTGTCGCTAACAATGCATTTATTGCTTCATGCCCTGCACTATCAAAATAGTTTAAGCTACTCACGTTTAATTGGTTAAAATCAAAACCAATGGCAAACACTTCATAATTAAATGTTATCAATAATGTACTGCGCTCTCTAGCCGTTACAGCTAAAGTCTCATCATCACTATTTAAGCTTGAAGTTGAGTAAATGCCTCGATTACCACGTGTAATCACAAAATCTTCTGACTCAACGCCATCACCAAATCGTTCAGTCGCAATTTGACTGTTAAGGGCTAACTCAAAAGCATCTCTATCATCAAAATAGATCAAGCCTGCTTACGCACTTGGTAAATAAATCAATGCAACAAATAACGCTATCACGTAATACTGCAGTTTTCTTTCAATACCTCTCCCTAATTTAACGTAGAAAGTCACTTTTACTGATGTAAATTTTAAAATGAGAATCTACAGGAACAATGTGAAAAACATTAGGGAATGGTATGAATAAAAGCATAAAAAAAGAGGCTGTTCGGCCTCTTTTTTCAAACGGGTTTAGGCATAAACCTATTTGTTATATTGTTCAGCTAAATATAACCATGTTGGAAGCACAGTGTCAGGATTAAGCGAAACGCTTTCAATACCCTGCTCTACTAACCAGTGAGCAAAATCAGCATGATCTGATGGGCCTTGGCCACAGATACCTACATATTTACCGCGCGCTTTACAGGCTTTAATCGCCATAGAAAGTAGCACTTTAATCGCAGGGTTACGCTCATCAAATAAATGCGCAATCAATCCAGAATCACGATCGAGACCAAGCGTTAACTGAGTTAAGTCATTTGAGCCAATAGAGAAGCCGTCGAAATGATCTAAGAATTGATCTGCTAATAACGCGTTAGACGGTAATTCACACATCATAATGATACGTAAACCGTTTTCACCACGTTTTAAACCATTTTCTGCTAAGATTTCAATAACCTGTTCAGCTTCTTCAAGTGTTCGAACAAATGGGATCATAATTTCAACATTCGTTAAACCCATCTCGTTGCGCACACGCTTAATTGCTTCACATTCTAGTGCAAAACACTCACGGAAATCTTCTGAAATATAACGCGAAGCACCACGGTAACCAATCATCGGGTTTTCTTCATCCGGTTCAAATACATCACCGCCAACTAAGTTAGCGTATTCATTAGATTTGAAGTCAGACATACGAACAATCACTTTTTCAGGTGCGTAAGCACAAGCAAGTGTTGAAATACCTTCAGTAAGTTTTGCAATATAGAACTCTACTGGGTTTTCATAGCCAGCAATAATATCGTTAATTTCTTCTTTCAGATCAGCTTCTTGAGCATCAAAGTTAAGTAATGCTTTAGGATGAATACCAATCATTTTGTTAATGATAAACTCTAAACGCGCTAAACCAACGCCAGCATGTGGTAGTTTGGCAAAAGCAAATGCTCTGTCTGGGTTACCAACGTTCATCATTATCTTCAGTGGTAAGTCAGGCATATGATCAACTTCAGAAGTCGTTACACTAAATTCTAATTTTCCATCATAGATAAAGCCGGTATCACCTTCGGCACAAGACACCGTCACTTCATCGTCATTGTTAATACGTGATGTTGCGTCACCACAACCAACCACTGCAGGAATACCCATTTCACGTGCGATAATAGCCGCGTGACAGGTACGGCCACCACGATTTGTGACAATCGCTGATGCGCGTTTCATGATCGGTTCCCAATCTGGGTCGGTCATGTCGGTAACGAGCACGTCACCAGGCTGAATTTTGTCCATTTCATCTAATGACGCAAGCACTTTTGCCTTACCAGCACCAATTTTATGGCCAATTGAACGGCCTTCACAGATAACATCGGCACTGTCTTGTAATTGGAATTGTTCCATAACGTTAGCATTTTCACGACTACGCACGGTTTCTGGACGAGCTTGCACGATATATAACTTGCCATCTAAACCGTCTTTAGCCCACTCAATATCCATCGGACGTTGGTAGTGTTTTTCAATAATAACAGCTTGTTTTGCAAGCTCTTGAACTTCATCATCGGTTAAAGAAAACTGGTTAGACTGTGCTTCTTCAATATCAACAATTTCAACTTGTTTTCCATGCTCTTGGGTATCGGCATAAACCATTTTAATGGCCTTAGAGCCCAGGTTACGACGAACAACAGAAGGGTTACCTTTTTCAAGGGTTGGCTTGTGCACATAAAACTCATCTGGGTTAACAGCGCCTTGCACAACCATTTCACCTAAACCATAGCTTGATGTTACAAAAACGACATCTTCAAAGCCTGATTCAGTATCAATAGAGAACATGACACCTGAAGAAGCAATATCTGAACGTACCATACGCTGAATACCAGCCGATAATGCTACACCACGGTGATCATATCCTTGGTGTACACGGTAAGAAATAGCGCGGTCATTAAATAGCGAGGCAAATACATGTTTAATGGCGACCATTACAGCATCTAAGCCGCGAACATTTAGGAAAGTTTCTTGCTGGCCAGCAAATGAAGCGTCTGGCATATCTTCTGCAGTTGCTGACGAACGTACAGCAAAAGAAGCATCTTCGGTAAAGTTACCGGCCAGTTGTTGGTATGCAGCTTCAATGTCAGCTTGCATTTGAGGTAAGAAAGGTGTGTCGATAATCCATTGACGAATCGTGCTGCCACATTCACCTAATGCATTAATGTCACTCACATCTAATGTATCTAGAAGTTGATAAATTTTGTCGTTTAAACCACTTTGCTCTAAAAATTCATTAAAAGCAAAGGCCGTTGTAGCAAAGCCACCAGGTACTTGTACGCCTACATTAGCTAGGTTAGAAATCATTTCACCCAATGATGCATTTTTACCGCCTACACGGTCTACATCATTCATACCTAACTCTTCATACCAAAGTACGTTTTCTTGCACAGCAATCTCTCCATAAGGAATTAAATTAAATTTATTCGAATACCTTTTGGTGTAAATCAAAGATATTCGAATAAATTCAAAACTGCGCTTTATTTCAATTGGCCAACATTCTACACTGCAATTAACACAAACTAAAAGAATATTTGTAAGTTTTCATACTAGATTACAAAAAGGAAGGTTCATGCGCACTGCGTTTTATATTTCTGACGGTACAGCGATTACCTCTGAGGTTTTTGGTCACGCTCTACTTTCCCTTTTCCCGGTGGACTTTAAGCACCAAACCATTTCCTTTATTGAGAATATTGAAAAAGCAGAACAAGCCAAGCAAGCGATTAATGACGTATACAAGCGAACGGGTGAAAAGCCTTTAGTCTTCCACACCTTTGTTAACCCTGAAATAAGAATGATTATCGATAGTTGCGATGGCATTATTTATAACTTCCTCGAACATTTTGTTTCACCGTTAGAAAAACACCTAGGCGTAGAAGCAAAACCTAAAGCACATAGAACGCATAGCATTAATCAAAATAGCTACGAGCACAGAATAGATGCTGTTAACTACGCACTTGCCAATGATGATGGCTCAAACGTTAGCAACTATGCACATGCCGATATTATTTTAGTTGGTGTATCACGCTCAGGGAAAACGCCTACATCACTCTACCTCGCCTTACAATATGGTATTAAAGCAGCTAACTATCCGTTCACCGACGATGACATGGATGAATTAAAGCTACCTGACTTCTTAAAGCCGCATAAAAAGAAAATATTCGGCCTAACAATAGATGCTGAGCGATTAATGGATATCAGGGTTAATCGGTTAGCCAACTCAAAATATGCTTCAGCAAGGCAATGTAGAATGGAGTTGAGGGAAGTAGAAAAGCTCTATAAAAAAGAAAAAATTTCTTATATCAACAGTACACGCTTTAGTGTTGAAGAAATCTCAGCAAAAATTTTGTCTATCACAGGATTACAACGACACAAATATTAGGGGCTGTTGATCTTTCATTTTAGCCATAGCCCTTTGGGTTGACTTGAAAAAGCGATATTTTTTGTTGCTTAAAGTGTATTTGGAACAACCAAACATTACTTTAAGCGCCGCGAATCTAATCTTTTTCGAGGCAACAGAGTTACAAACTGAAAAATCAACAGACGCTAATAATATATAACGAAAAAAGCAGATAAATTGTCTGCTTTTTTCGCGCTATCAAATGGAATTTACTGGTATTATCTGAGTAAATTAGCTATGTTAAGCGCCATTAATTATCTCTACTTCCTAGCCTACGGGCTAATTTCCCATGACCATTAAAACAGACGAACTTAGAACCAGTTTAATTGAAAACTTGGTATCACCTGCACAACTTGCGCAAGACATTCCGTTAGATCAAGAAACTGCCGACTTTATTTTAGAAAGCCGAAAAACGGTTGAGAACATTATCAAAGGAACTGATTCACGTTTACTTGTAGTCGTTGGTCCATGTTCAATTCACGATACTGAAGCTGCAATTGACTACGCAAATCAACTTAAAACGTTAAGTCAAAAATACAAAAATGAATTGTATATTGTTATGCGTGTTTATTTTGAAAAACCGCGTACGACAGTTGGTTGGAAAGGCTTAATTAGTGATCCTGATTTAGATAAATCATTTAATGTCGCCAAGGGCCTGCGTTTAGCACGTAACTTACTGATGGATATCAACAAGCTAGGCTTACCCGCTGGTACAGAGTTTTTAGATATGGTGACAGGCCAATATATTTCCGATCTTATCAGTTGGGGTGCTATTGGTGCGCGTACAACTGAAAGTCAAGTACACAGAGAACTTGCTTCAGCATTAAGCTGCCCTGTTGGCTTTAAAAATGGCACCGACGGAAATGTAAAAATAGCGATGGACGCAATAAAAGCGTCTAGTGTTCCACATGTTTTATATTCACCGAATAAAACCGGTCAAATGTGTATTTATCGCACTCATGGCAACCCATATGCACATGTCATCCTTCGTGGCGGTAAAGCACCAAACTATCATCAAGAAGACATTGATGACGCACATAGCAAATTAAATACTGCAGGGCTAAACGACAAGTTGATGGTTGACTGTAGCCACGGCAACAGTAGTAAGGATCATAAAAAGCAAGCGACTGTAGCACAAGCAATAGCAAACCAAATAACGCAAGGAGCAACGAATATTTTTGGTGTAATGATTGAAAGCTTTATTGAAGAAGGTAATCAAGCAGTAGTGAATGACCAAGCATTAACATATGGCCAGAGTATTACCGACGCATGTGTAGATATCGAAGAAACCAATCGTATTTTATCTACCCTAGCTGATGCGATTAAGTAGTTCGACGTAATTATTTAGCTCAGCTAATGACAAAAAAAGCTCGCTATTGGCGCGGGCTATTGAGTCAACTCGGAGCTACTATTTTACGATAGTAGCTCTTTTTCGTTTTTCACCACTGAAAAATAACAATTAAATTTCTTCAATTATTCGCATGCTTCGATAAACACCATTGAGATATTGTACGATTAGCTAGTTTTTTCAATAAGTTATTTAAAACTCGCTAAAACCTCCTATAATATTACCTATAGGAGTGGTAATAATGACGAAGTATGTCTTTTTAGATACGGAAACTACAGGGTTAGACCCTCATGTTGGTGGTCATCGAATAATCGACCTAGCCTGCATAGAGTATGAAGGTGCCACTCCGACAGGTAATGTATTTAACCTCAAAATTAACCCTGAAGGCAAAAAGTCTGTTAAGAAGGCTTTTCAAATTCACGGAATCCTAGATGAAGATTTGGTGGATATGCCCACCTTTAAGGATATCCATGAGAAATTCATCGAATTTATTAAAGATACCCACCTTGTTATCTACAATGCCCCATTTGATTTAAAGTTCTTAAATGCAGAGCTAAACCGTATAAATTACCTGTCTACGATTTCTGATATTTGCGCTGAAGTGACATGTGCTATGGAGCTTGCCAAGAAAAAAATTGGCGTGAGAAAAATCAGACAAGATGCTGCTTGTCTGCGATATGGTATAGATATTTCGAGTCGAACTAAACACAGCGCATTTCTTGATTCATCCCTTTGCGCACAACTCTTTTTTAAATTACGCGATGAAACTGAAATACCACTTAAGTCAACACCTCAACAGAAGAAGCATACCCCAACAAAAGCGATATCAATCCCAAGAGCGTATAAAAACAAAGAAACGGAAAATTACACGCAACTCAATTTTTGTAAAAATCCAGAGTGTGAAAACTTTGGTGTTATAGCTAAAAATCCAACGTATAAAGACAACGGAGAACTAAAGCGTGGCTTAGGAAATGAATACAAACTTACGTGGAGTGATGATAAATCTGAGCATATGCTGACCTGTAAACTATGTGGGCACAGCACGACCATGATACACAACCGTTGCTTTGACGCTGAAGTAACACGTTTATCAACGGTATATGAACCAATAGAGCCTAATTGCCCTAATAAAGCGATACCAGCCATACCAAGCAGTTATCGGTATTATTACATTCCGCATTCACCTGAAAACAGGCGCGGGACTCGTATTCAAAAGCCAAGGTGTAAAAATAGAGATAAAGGCATTTACACTCACCCAGAGCTTTATAAATTAGATGGTAAAACTCAACCTGACCGCATTATTGAGCATATAATCAAAGAGCCACTGAAAAAAGGTGGCAAGCCAGTAACTCAAGTTGTTAAAGAAGATAGATTAGGCTCTCAACTTATAACCTGTAAGGAGTGTGGCAGTAAATTTGCCATTAAGGTAAACCCCGCTAACCGTCATTACCGAGATTTAACTAACGTTACAATCTTTAAAGATTTAATGAACAAAGACATTATCAATCGGATGATGGATAAGTATGAGATTGGTGCTAAAGTCATCTACGATAAAATCAATTTTTTCTATGAGCAAGCCTTAGCGTTTGACCATTATCACTCACAAATGCTTGACCATGCTGTAGCCACTAGAGAGCTTAATTTAAGCTCAGATAGACAATTCTACCTAAGCAACTGGGGCGACCATGATATGCCAAAGCCTACGCCTATAGTGAACACCTCAACAGTGGATAATGATTCTGGCTTTGTGTTTGTCTCTAACGTCAATTTTGACTTTACCAGTGATTACCAAGAAATAAACAAAGAGCACAGAGAAAAGAAAGAGCAAGAGAAGTTTCCATATTACAGACGTTATGCACAATACGTATTAAGTGACGATGATGTTAACGAGCAAGCACCAGAAACTGAGCGTAATGTTGAGCTACAGATGCCACCAAAAGGGTTATTGGTCCAACAAACTTACAGCGTGTTAGCTCACTATGCATTGCTTAAAGAAAAGCTTAAATATGCAAACCGTGTTCACTTGTATGCCGATAACGATTCAGGCATCAAATTGGCCCTAGGAGCCATTTTCTGTGATTGGATAGCCCATCATAAGCTTTACGCCTTTCAAATCTCTGCTGACAAGTCAGGAAGCGCTCAGTACCTTGATGATATATCATTAGAGCGTTTCAAAGAAATTCGAAATGAATTAACAAAAGACAACCCAGATATCACCAAAGAAGAA
>NZ_BSSU01000005.1 GCF_030161415.1 Thalassotalea eurytherma | reverse complement strand
TTAGTGGCCGTTGCCCCGAAGCGAGATGCGCATTCTACGCTTCTCAGTTTTGATGTCAACACTTTTTGAAAACTTTTTTCTTGTTTTGACAAGAGCCTGTTTTCGTAAGTTTTGTTGGCCGTTTAGTTTCACTATCGTTAACCAAACTTATCAAAACACTGCTTTGGGTCTGTCCCGAAGAAGTGGAGCGCATTTTAGGGATTTTTCCTCACGCGTCAACCATTTTTTTTCAAATAATTTTAAATTATAGTTCAAACGTTCAATTAACACCCAATAAGGTTACGATTTATGCAATTTATCTAGAATGCTTCTTGTAGTCCTATGTAAAAGCCTTGGTTGTCATCATTGCCAAAGGCAACATCCAATCTAAGGTGAACTTTATCTTTAGGTTGTAAAGCATACCTTACACCGATGCCTGCACTGTAATACAAACCTTCTTTATTATTTTCGTCGGCGGTACCGCCTTGAATATTTGCTACTCCTGCAAATCCAACTAACTTCCACTTTTCAGATAGGTGATAACGATACTCTGCTTGAACGGCACTTAAACGTTGACCTGATATTTCACCAGCATTAAAACCGCGCAGCGCACTTCGTCTACCTAAGTATGATTCTCCTGAATATGGTGCTTCATCCGAGACATAGCGTCCGTAGTAACCTAATGCCACTACATCTTTGTCTCTCACTGTCATGTACTTGCTATATTTTAATTCAAGTAAATCGTAATCTTCATCTGATCCAATTGCGTCTAGATATGAAAATGTACTTGCTTCAAAAAGCGAGCCTTGCATTGGATAGTAGAAATTATCGCGGCTGTCATAGGTAGCGTTAACGCCTAAACCGTAAACTGCGTTATCTTCTGCGCCAGTAAGATCGATAAAATCTTGTCCCACATCATTTTGCGCACTGTAGTTGTTCCACATTGCAATACCGTGAATACCAGCAAACCAGCCATCTGCAACTTGCCAGCTTTGACGATGAAAAACGCCATATGATTCACTTTCGAATTCAGCACCATTAAAATCATTATTAATGTTGAGAAACCATGCAGCGGTCATCGCTCTTTGCTTACCATCATCAAAATGCATCATATTGCGTGTACCAACCAAATAGCTGTCTGTATCAGTGTATTGTGCTAGCCCCATAAGTTGAGACGTAGGGTTATTTTCATCGGTTTTATATAAATACGAGCTAGTCACACCCAATCCTGTTCCCATACTTGGGTTCGACGACACAATTGGCGCAAATGCAAAAGCTTTTTGCTCCTGTGCTTTTTCGGCTAAGACAGGCAGTGATGCTGTAAATAGAAGACAAATAGATACGCGTTTTTTAGGTGTGAACATTTTAGCTAGTAAACTTAAAGGAGACGTGTGATTAAATAATAGCGAATAATGGTAATTATGTTTGAAACTTTAACGTTTAATCATTATTAAAGTGTAAAAAGCCAGCATAAAGCTGGCTTTTCATAAATAAACTAAAAGAGTTTATTTTTTATCGTTATCAAAATCAGCGTCATGATCATCACCAACAACATGCTCTAAACGTAGTCTTTTAACAGAACGTATTGTTGTGACAGGACCAGAACAGGCATATAAAACAAAAATAGCCATTAATAGCTCCGCTGGGCTAGAAGCAACAACAACAAAAATTAATACGATAAATAGAACGACTAAAAAGTTAACTTTACCTTTCCAATCGACCTCTTTGAAACTGTTATATCTAAAATTGCTGACCATTAACAAGCCAGCAACAATAGTGATAACACCCATGATTAAACCATGCTCTTGACCATCTATTTGATATTCAGTACCTACCCATATAATGCTTGCTATAACGCCAGCAGCAGCTGGACTTGCTAAACCTTGAAAGTAACGTTTATCGGCAACACCAACTTGAGTGTTGAAGCGCGCCAACCTTAATGCAGCAGCTGCAACATAAACAAACGCAGCTAACCAACCAAACTTACCCATGCCTGACAGTGCAAAGTTATATGTAACTAATCCCGGCGCTATACCAAATGAAACCATGTCAGCCATAGAATCATATTCGGCACCAAACTCACTTTGTGTATTGGTAATACGAGCAACTCTTCCATCTAAGCCATCAAAAACCATCGCAATAAAAATCGCAATAGCTGCACTTACAAAGTGACCATTCATTGATGAAACAACAGCAAAAAAGCCAGAGAATAAACCTGCCGTTGTTAAAAGGTTTGGCAACAAGTATATGCCTCGATTAGGAGTTGTTTCGTTTTCAGGTTGTTCAGTCATAGAAAAATTCAAATTATCTAAAATTGACGGTAATTTAGCATAATCCAATCGTCAGATGTAGCGTTTATCTTGCTAAAAATTTGTCAACCGTGTGCTGAGTTGTTATAAGTTAAGACAATCATGTTAAAAATTGCTGATAAAATTGCAGAAAATGGAGAAATGCAGGCAAATGAAAAAATACGTTTTAGGATTACTTGTTTTTTCAAGCATTTGCTTCGGAGAAAACATCGTTATTTATCGCTGGGTAGATGCCAACAACGTTGTGCACTTTAGCCAACACCAGCCAGCACATGATAATTATACCACGATGACTATGTCTGCTGCTCGAAGCAAGCAACAACAAAAAGAACAATCCATGGTTGAAAATGACGATGCGCCAAGCGAACAATCAAATTCTTTTGCCAACCAAGACACAGCGGCCTCTTCGGTTGTTTCGATGACGATAGAGCAACGTTGTAAAGACGCACAAGATAACATCAAGACACTTAGTGCCTTTGATCAAGTTCAATACACTGACAGTCAAGGACAAGTGCATATCTTATCTAAAGAAGAAAAGCGCCAACAATTAATGTTGAGTCAAAAGCAAGTAGAGATCTACTGTCAATAGTCAGTAGAACTCATGCTTTATTCGTCCCTATAAGATGACTAACTCACCATCTTTTTGATCAATATTAATCGACGTTTTTTCTTCAAACTCACCAGATAACAATTTTTGAGCTAACGGATTCTCTATACCGTTTTGAATAGCACGCTTTAATGGACGCGCGCCAAATAGAGGATCAAAACCAGCTTCTGCAATTAACGATATTGCCGCGTCTGAAACAGTTAATGTGTAGCCGTTGTCTGCTAATCGCTGTTCCAGGTTAGATAACTGAATACGCGCAATATGCTGAATTTGCTGCGCTTGAAGTGAATGGAACACTACAGTTTCATCAATACGATTAATGAACTCAGGCTTAAAGTGATTGCCAAGCTCCGCCATTACACCCGTTTTCATCGCATCGTAATTTTCATCACCACCAAAAGTTTGAATAATCTCAGAACCTATATTTGAGGTCATAATAATGACAGTATTTTTAAAGTCTACGGTACGGCCTTGCCCATCTGTTAATCGGCCTTCATCAAGCACTTGCAATAAGATATTAAAAACATCTGGGTGCGCTTTCTCTACTTCGTCTAGCAAAATAACAGAATAGGGTTTTCTTCTAACCGCTTCTGTTAGGTACCCCCCTTCTTCATAGCCGATATAACCAGGAGGTGCGCCAACTAGGCGTGCGACCGAATGTTTTTCCATAAACTCTGACATATCAACACGAATAAGTGCTTCTTCACTATCAAACATAAACGTCGCTAATGCTTTAGTTAACTCTGTTTTACCAACACCTGTTGGCCCGAGGAATAAGAAGGAGCCAATAGGTTGATTGGGATCAGCTAAACCGGCACGAGAACGACGAATAGCATTCGATACAGAAACAACAGCTTCATCTTGGCCAACAACCCGTTGATGCAACTCGTCTTCCATACGTAATAATTTTTCACGTTCTTGCTCAAGCATTTTTGAAACAGGAATACCCGTAGCCCGGCTTAACACATCAGCAATTTCTATATCTGTTACTTTATTCTTTAACAAGCTCATATCTTGCATTTCAGCTTGGCTTGCTAAATCAAGTTGCTTTTCTAGTTCAGGAATTTTGCCATATTGAAGCTCTGACATTTTTGTCAGGTCTCTGCCTCTGCGCGCCATATCAAGTTCAATACGCGCCTGCTCTAATTCTTCTTTAATCGTTTGCGTGCCGTGAATTGCCGCTTTTTCAGTTTTCCAAACTTCTTCAAGCTCATCGTATTGTGCTTGATTATCGTTAAGTTCAGCATTGAGCGCTGACAGCCTTTGCTTAGAAGCACTGTCATTTTCTTTTTCTAATGCTTTTTGTTCCAATTTTAATTGAATGATACGTCTTTCAAGACGATCCAAATTTTCAGGTTTGGAGTCCATTTGCAAACGAATGCTTGATGCTGCTTCATCAATTAAATCGATGGCTTTATCCGGTAATTGCCTATCACTGATATATCGGTGAGATAAAGACGCTGCTGCAACTATCGCAGGATCGGTAATTTCCACATTGTGATGAAGTTCATAACGCTCTTTCAACCCACGTAAAATGGCAACAGTATCTTCTACACTAGGCTCTTCGATTAACACTTTTTGGAAACGACGTTCAAGTGCTGCATCTTTTTCAATATATTGTCGATACTCATCTAACGTTGTTGCGCCTACACAATGTAGTTCACCTCTAGCTAACGCTGGTTTTAACATGTTGCCCGCGTCCATTGCGCCATCAGATTTACCGGCACCCACCATCGTATGAAGTTCATCGATAAATAAAATCACCTGCCCTTCTTCTTTCGCTAGCTCGTTAAGAACCGACTTTAAGCGCTCTTCAAATTCTCCTCGGTATTTAGCACCAGCAACTAATGCGCCCATATCTAAAGAAAGCACTTTTTTGTTCTTCAAGCCTTCAGGAACTTCACCGTTAACAATGCGTTGCGCTAAGCCTTCAGCAATGGCTGTTTTACCAACACCTGGCTGGCCAATTAACACAGGGTTGTTTTTTGTTCTGCGTTGTAACACTTGGATGGTCCGACGAATTTCATCATCCCGCCCAATGACAGGATCAAGCTTTCCTTCTTCAGCTCTTGCCGTTAGATTGAGTGTGAACTTATCAAGTGCTTGTCTTAAGTCTTCCGCATTTTGCTCGTTCACGCTTTCTCCTTGACGAACATGCTCAATCGCATCTTTAATGCGTTTTTCCGTTGCACCGAGGTTTTTAAGGGTTTGGCCTAGCGAACCTTTGTCATGTACAGCGGCATAAATAAACACTTCAGACGAAATGTATTTATCGCCGAGTTTTTGTGCGTATTTATCACATAGGTTTAATAACGTAACCATGTTGCTGGAAAACTGAACTTCACCACCAACACCTTCAACTTGGGCAAAGGTTTCTAACGTCTTATCTAGCTGAGAGCGCAGCGCACTATCATTAATACCGGCACTCTTTAGTACCGTTTTGATACTACCGCCTTGCTGGTTCAACAACGCGAGCATTAAATGGGTAGGTTCTATAAATTGGTGATCTTTACCAAGCGCTAATGATTGTGCGTCAGAAATTGCTACTTGAAAAGCTTGGGTAAGTTTATCTAATCTCATACGTCTTCTCCTTACGGCCATACTACTGGTCTTACGTTATCTATTTTATTAAATAGGGGTAGTTGATTAAGAATTCAACTAACGATTTGACTTGAAGTTGATTTAGATTAAAAACTGATGAAATTTTAGGTTAAACAAGCAATTGTTGCCATTCGCCCGGTGGTTTGTTCACGGCGGTAAGAAAAAAACTGCGACTGATTTGCAAAAGTACAAGCTGTATTCACTTGTCTATTAGTGACGCCTAGCTCAGATAATTGCTGGTTTGCAATATATTGCAGATCTGCAAAAAACTTTCCACTCTCACCAGACACGAAAGCTTGTTCATAGGAAGTATTCAACGACGTAAATTGTGCTTTTACTTCATTACCCACTTCAAAGTGCTTTTGAGAAATACATGGCCCTAACCAAGCGATTAATTTTGACGGCTCTGTCTGCATAACCTGAATCGTTTTTGCAATAATATTTTTAGCTAATGGTTTCCAACCCGCGTGCATAACAGCGATTTCACTGCCACTTTCATCTGCCAGTACGATGGGGAGGCAATCTGCGGTCATTATTGCTAAAGCAAGGTTCTTTTGTTGCGTAATGACAGCATCTGCATCTATTTTTTGATGCGTCATGCTAGTTACTTTTACAACATTGTCACCATGAACTTGATTCAACCATTGTATGTCTGCGCCAGCAGGTAAATAGTCTAAAAGACACGATCTATTTTTTAAAACTTGATAAGGCTCATCACCCACATGTAAAGCTAAATTGAAATCATCATAGGGCTGATTGCTTTTACAGCTTGCTTGAGGAGTTTGACGCGTTGTAGAAAAAGCCAACACCTGCGGTATTGGCAATTTAATAGGAATTAATGCAGGACTAGTAGTCGTCTTGTGCATTGATTTCTGAGTCTGCTTTCAATAATTTGACGAGCTTTTTAAAGTCATCCGGCAGTGGAGCATGCCATGTCATTTCTTCACCAGTAATTGGGTGGAATAACGATAACATTGTCGCGTGAAGCGCCTGACGTTTAAAGCTGCGTAAATATTCCAATAATTCAGGTGTAGCGTTCTTTGGTGGGCGAGGACGACCGCCATATACTGGGTCACCAACCAATGGGTGAGTAATATGGGCCATATGAACACGAATTTGGTGAGTTCGCCCTGTTTCTAGGCGCAAACGCATGCGAGTATGCAAACGGTACTTTTCCATTACTCGATAATGAGTTACCGATGGTCGACCAAACGGTGAAATAGCCATTTGTGTGCGTTTAGTTCCATGACGACCAATCGGTTCATCAACTGTACCACCAGCTGTCATAATACCATTGGCAACAGCTTCATACTCACGAGTAATTTCACGTGCTTGCAATGACTCAACTAAATTTGTTTGAGCAGCGATCGTTTTAGCAACGACCATAAGCCCGGTTGTGTCTTTATCAAGACGATGGACAATACCTGCGCGTGGCACGACATCTAACTGCGGACAGTGATGTAATAACGCATTTAATACAGTACCGTCAGGATTACCTGCACCTGGGTGTACAACTAGATCTTTTGGTTTATTGATCACTAAAATATCATCGTCTTCATAAACAATGTTTAGTGGAATATCCTGTGGTTCGAAACGAATATCTGCTTCAACTTCAGCATCGATGACAATTGTTTCACCGCCTGAAACTTTCTCTCTAGCCTTAGTAATTACTTGGCCATTGATAGTCACGCTACCTGCTAAAATCCAATCTTTTAATCGCGATCGCGAATAATCTGGAAACATTTGCGCTAAAGTTTGGTCCAAACGCTTACCAAGGCAAGATTCTGGGACGATATTTTGGTGTTGAATTTTTTCAGCCATTAAACTCTCATTAATTAGCACTGTGCAAGGCATGATTGCTAGGTTAGAATGCTTGCTAGTATTTTACCCCGTACCTACGGGGTTTCATAATTTATTTTAACAAAAACCGTGTTGTGATACTGAAATTTATGGAAAATTTGACAATAAAAGCGATGATTGTCGCGCTAACCATTAGCTTAGCCGGCTGTTCTTCATCTGATAATAACGATTCTGAACTCATACCTGACAAATCTGCACAAGCACTATTCGTTGACGCTAGAGATGCTTTAGAAAGTGGCTTGTACCAAAAAGCAATTCAAATACTTTCAGCAATCGACTCTCGTTTTCCTTTTGGCCCTATCTCTCATCAGGTGCAATTAGATTTAATTTATGCTTACTATAAAAGTGGTGATGCAGGGCAAGGTATTGCATTAACCGACCGTTTCTTAAAATTAAACCCAAATCATCCGCAAATTGATTATGTTTATTACATGCGTGCATTAATAAATATCAGTACGGAAGAAAACTTATTCCAAGATATGGCTGGAATAGAGCGCGATGACCGTGATCCAACGGCGTCTCGTGAAGCATTCAAAGATTTAAAACACATTTTGTCTAACTACCCTGAAAGCAAATATGCAAACGATGCTCGTCAGCGTATGGTGGCTATCAAATCTCGCTTAGCAAAATATGAATTAGCAATCGCTCAATACTATGTTCGTCGCGGTGCGTTTGCGTCAGCGGCAAACCGTGGTCGTTATATTGTAGAAAACTTTGCGCCGAGTGCAGAACTAGAAGAAGCATTAGAAATAATGATTCAAAGTTATGAAGAGTTAGGCTTGGACGACTTGCGTGTCAATGCACTACAAGTATTAGCAGCTAACTACCCAGATAACAGACTAGTTAACTAATCTGTAACGAATAAAAACTAAAAAGCCGACAAGTTGTCGGCTTTTTTTATGTATGCTGGATTACGTTTTAGATCGCATTTGCGTCTTCTTCGCCAGTACGAATTCGAATCACACGCTCTACCGCTGTGACAAAAATTTTCCCGTCACCTATTTTGCCAGTTTGTGCTGTAGACATAATAGCGTCAATACAGCGCTCTGCTGTTTCATCATCAACAACAATTTCAATTTTCACTTTTGGTAGAAAATCTACCATGTATTCTGCGCCACGATATAACTCTGTATGCCCTTTTTGACGGCCAAAGCCCCTCACTTCTGATACTGTCATACCGGTAATGCCGATTTCACCAAGCGCTTCACGCACATCATCCATTTTAAATGGCTTTATTATCGCTTCAATTTTTTTCATTATTAAAATCAACTCATCACTGTTATAAACTTAGACAGGTTCAGTTTACCTGAGTTAACAGCTTTTTGGCTATTTTTGTCTGTATAAAAATAGAAACGAATTGGGTAAACTAAATGAAATCATTCAACATAACGTAATATACACAAGGTAAGACAATGGATCGACAAACGATCATTAATGAGATGCAAGTTCAAAGCGAGATTAACCCAGCGTTTGAAATTAAACGTCGCGTAGACTTTATTAAGCAGCAATTGCAGCAATCAGGGTTAAACAATCTTATTCTTGGTATTAGTGGTGGCGTTGACTCGTCAACATGTGGTCGTTTAGCACAACTTGCAGTAAACGAATTGAATGAAACTCATGAAAACAAATATAGATTTATTGCTGTTCGCTTACCGTATAACGTGCAAGCTGACGAAGATGACGCTCAGTTAGCAGTAGAATTTATCGAACCTTCACATTGTGTTACGACAAATATATTTGATGGTGCTCGAGGAATTCATAATGAAGTACTGCGCGCATTAGATAGTGAAGGGCTATTAACCGCATCAGATGGACAAATAGACTTCTCTAAAGGCAATGTTAAAGCCAGAGCTCGCATGGTAACTCAGTATCACCTAGCAGGTATCTTAGGTGGTTTAGTGTTAGGTACAGACCACAGTGCAGAAAACATTACAGGCTTTTTTACCAAATGGGGTGACGGTGCCTGTGATTTAATTCCATTATTTGGTTTATCAAAACGCCAAGTACGTCAAGTTGCTAAGGAGCTTGGTGCTCCAGAGCTATTAGTTACCAAAGCACCAACTGCCGATCTTGAAGAATTAGAACCAGGTAAAAAAGATGAAGACGCGTTAGGGCTTAGTTACAACCAACTAGATGACTTTTTGGAAGGTAAGCCAGTTTCTGACGATGTTGAAAAACGCATCATTGATATATATTTGAAAACTCAACACAAGCGTCAACCTATTCCAACCATATACGACTAAACTAATAGTGAGAGGTTTGTCGCAAGGAGTACACGACAATGAAAAAACTAGCTAAAGGATTTACCTTCATTGAACTTATGGTGACGGTAGCCATTATGGGCATTGTTACAGCGATGGCTATGCCAAGCTTAACTGAGTTTGTGGTAAAAATGCGCGTTGATAACGAAGTGACTGAATTGCACAGTTTAACCTTGCTTGCTAAAAACTATGCCGTTAATAGCGAAGAGATCGTTACCATGTGCCCATTAGCGAGTAATAATAGTTGTAGTGACAACTGGGAGAATGAGGTTACAGTATTTATTGATGTCAATGGTAATAATATTTACGAATCTGCAAATAACGATGCCATTATCAAAGTAAAGTCGGCCATAAAAGATGGTGACGTACTGCAATTTCCTAGAACGAGTGTTAACTACGCACCAACCGGACGGCTAACCGGCGGACTAACAAACGGTACATTTGAGTATTGCCCTCAGAATTATCCAAACCTATCAAGAGGTGTAGTACTGTTTCGTTCAGGCAGGGCTTATTTGTCTACTGACTCAAATAACGATGGTAAAGAAGAAAACCGCAGTGGAGGTGTAATTAGCTGCAGTTAATGCCGTAGCTAAGATTTACATACACACTTAATTAACGTTCACTGCTTTCTTTTGTCAACTATCTTTATCTAACCGTTACGCTATCTAATTGCCTAGCAATGACATCAGAGAATAATTCTGATGCTTTCACGCACTCAACAACCTCGCTAATTCTGCGTTTTTTAATGTTACCTTTATCGAAGGTTTTGCCAATCAGTTTTTTGGGCAGTGCGTTAATTTTATCTTTAGGTGCATTAACAAAATAAATGTTATCTATGCCTGAGCTATCTTTGACATAACATTTCATTTCCTGCTTTTCTTTCGCTTCAACGTTAAAGGCGAAAGCAGGAATTGCAACTACCAGTATTTTCAAAATATTCATTTATTTCTCCCAACAATCGGCTGATGTTGCAGATTTAGCACCCGTTTCCGTAACTTGCATAGTTAAACAAGCACTATCATTGGTCGCTTGTGTTCCCTGTGCCGTTGCTTTAAGTATGAATTCATCTTTATTAGTGTTTAACGTTGCATCAATTGAATACAGACCTGAATCAGTGATATAAGGATCGGCATTCAAACCCAATGCTTTCATATCTGCCGTATATTCGCGGTTATCAACGTAATACATTTCTTGAAGGTTAGCGATACGCAGTAACTCTTGCTGTGGCTCAGCGCGGTTAGAGCGCGTAACAAAGTCGACATAAGACGGATAAGCGACGCCAGCTAAAATACCAATAATTGCGACTGCAACCATCAATTCAATTAAGGTTACCCCTTTATTTTGCTTTCTCACTCTTTGTCCTCTTCAATATATAAATGGGTACGCATCGTTTCTAAGGTGAAGCCGTTCAAAACATCACAGTTTGACGCTTCACATAAAGTTAATGTCCCGTTACCTGTACCACCTTGACCATCACTGCCTGCACCAACACCAACAAACATAATTTTACCCGAGCCTGCAACGCCTTCTTCTGGCGGTGGAATAACAACAGTAGGTGTATCTGGCACTCTATCGCCAACATCAAGGTAGTCTCTTCCAGAACTGTCGGTATTATTCCAATTATATATACTGGTTCCTTGCGCAAGATCTACCGCATATAGCTTTCCAGAACCGGTATTTAGCGTACATTGACCACCACTAACGCTTTCAGCAGGAGTAAACGTATTGAAATACGCGACACCCGCGAGTGCAGTAGCCGATGACATACTCTTCTCACCGTCTGCAGCAAAATCAATGTACCAACCCTCTTTTGACGTTACAGCAATTTCGAGTTCAGTTTGAGCTGTTGCCGATAAGGATTGACCAAATGGGTCATTAGTATAGTTATACAAATCTGAGAGAGTAATTGTGCTAGGTGCTGGGTTCTCGCCAACAAAAGATTGAGTAATAATATTTTTGTCTTTAATCATAAAAAACATATCACTGGTATCAATCGCTGACGGTGTTGAACGATCTCCACTACCGATTAATAACGCATCATAAGGCGTATCTTGTCGTGTAACTTCAAGATAGTCGTCACCATTCGCATCAGTTTTTTCCGTTGAAATGGTGTCTGTAATTAACGCTCTGACAATTGACGGCTCATTGAAAAAGCGGCGATCGTCACTTGAGTTTGCTTCAGAGCCTCCTAGCGATGCGATAGTAAAAGCTGTCCATGGCGCTTCATTATCAAATGGTGAAGCGCTTGGCATATCTACCCTAAAGACATTCGCTCCGGTATCACCAACATACAATCTATCGGTTAAGCCATCTGAATCGCTATCTAAAATAGCAATACTCGAAGGAATACTGTCAGTTAACCCGGTAAACTGTGTGTTCGTGCCTGAACTCGCATCTGGCGTTAAGCTCCACTTTAAAGTGCCAGATTCAGCATCAACCATATAAATTGCATTACCAATGGTATCATTTTGACCAACACCAGCTACATCTTTAGCGATAGAATAGCCACCACCAAAAATAACCACTGGCTTAGCAACGCCGCTAACGATATTATTTTTGCTGTAGGTAATACGAGGTTTCGACCAAGATTGGGCTAATCGACTAAAACCTGCTGTGGTTTCATCTATTTTCCAAAGCATGACAGGAGAGTCAGGATCACTGATATCAATACCATAATAAGAACTACCACCACGCCTTAAACCAAAATATAGCCAAGCTTTGTCACCTACCGCGCTATCGATACTGCCGTCACCGTTTACATCTTGCAGGTGGATTGACGCTGAACCATCAATGCCATAAATTTTATCTGAGCTTGCATAGTTCGCTCGCAAAGGCGCTACGTTAGGTAGGAACTCTTTAAACATAATAGCCCACGACTCATCGACCGTGTCGCCATTGTCATCAAACATATGAAGGACACCGGCGTTTGTGCCAACAATAATCCTGACATCTTGATTTGATTCACTGCCACCATAATTGACCACCAAAGGCTTTGAGTGCAGCGGATCAGCAAAAACATCCTTCCTAATATCTGTAGTTGAGCCATCGGCATCAGCATCGTCTTCATCAATACCGATGTGCCAGTTGATATGGCTATCTAACTCTTCTTCAGCAATATTCATATATGACGCGAGCGCAGCATCACCACCATAGAAATTTGAGGCATTAATTTTATTAAAAGTTTTTAGCGCGCCAGAGTTGCCTATATCACTAAAGAGCTTACGAGTTGACTTATTGCGCAGCATATCAGCAACACCGCCTTCTGAAACTTCTTCACCATCAGCAACGGGGTTAGTTGACCAGAACGTTTTTGCGGTCGCTTTAATATTGCCATTTTCATCAATGGCTACGTTACCTTCACGGTCTACTTGCTTGCCATCGGTTAATTTCAACTTTTTAATATTGCCTTGCCAACGCGGACCGCGATCAGGCAAAAACATCGCATAATAAACAGAGTCTAATGTTTCGGTTCTATCAAAATTGTTTGAGGCAATTGACGGCGAGGTAAAGCTTGCATTAACACGTAATATTTCAACAAGTGCAGATTGTAATGCCGCTAATAGTGCAGCCGCGTCCTGTGCAGGATAATATTCACCACCGCCAAGTTTTGCAGCCTCTTTTAATAAAGGAGCTGCGTCGTCTGCGCCACTACTAAACCCAATTGTATAGGTTGTCGCTGTTTGTACACCTTCAATAGCACTATTGATATCGTTGTTTTTCATATAACCAGCTAATGCTGGAAGATAATTACCGCTAAACTTACTGCCTATACCTGGTAGTGCACCGATTAAGCCATCGGCTGCTTTATCTTTGGTTGGTGCGCCGTCTGTCATCATAATGACGTAGACTTCATTACTACACCCTTTATATGGCGTGATGTAATTGCCGCCAGACTCGATTGACTTATCGCGCGCGGGTACATCAGATTGTGTTCTTCTACCGTCACCATAATAAACGGCTTGACCACCAAAGTAGCGCATAGACTCATATAATGATTCACATAATGGGGTATTGGTTTGCGGCGTTAAATCATCATCGATAATGTTAACCAAGGTCGACGTCGCTGAATCAGTCATGTCTTGAATACCAAAGACGATACGACCGCCATCATATTCATACTCATTGTAGGCATTGAAGTTAAAGACCTGTAAACCAAAGTCTACGGAAGGTGCTGACTCAATTAAATCAGTAATCACTGACTTAGCTATATCCATACGCGAAATATCAACATCATCTAATGTTGTATTTTGGTAGTAGCGTAAATAGTTGTCTGAATATAATGTGACAACTTCACCCGTACCAAATGCGGTATTACTCGCGTTGATGTCGGTTGTATAATAAATCGGTGAGCCTTTACTCCCTAAACCATCGACAGGATAACCATCGGGTAAAGCCTCTATTGCCCCTTTTTTCTTTTCTATACCAGCGTTATTAGGGTTTTCTTCTCGAATATCATCCCAACAATCAATAATTTCAACGTTTGCGCCGTTATTGTCTGGGATTTCTTGCCAGCTACCTGAATTTCCTGAAAACGCATATTCGCGGATGTAGCCAGTATAAAAGCCAACGGTTTCAAGGCGAATTCGCGCTTCTTCACAGCTATTAATCGCATCAAGAAAACGTCTCGATTCACTAGGACTATCTGGCACTGGAACACTTGCGTTATCTAGTCCCGTACCTTTGGTAAAGTAAACGAACTTGTCACTAAGGGAATTTAAACCGCCTACAGCCGGATATACTGTATTAGGATCGTATAAAGGTTTTACCGTTTCACTGGTTGACATACTGCCGGAATTATCAAAAACAATTAAAACCTGTGGTTTATTGCCCACTCGTTGAGCTGTATTACCAATATATAATTCAATATCTTCAGCAATAAGCGACGTGGAAACTAAAGACAATAAGGCACCTGTTATAAACTTTTTCATCATTAATTTCCTATATTAAGTAATTGTTGCGCGACACCTGACTGCACAACGACGTCTTGATGCTTTTTACGACCATATTTGCGGGTCACTTGCACACTGAGAACATTGCACTTAAATACTTGAACAGAAGAACCGGATCGGGAGTGTGGGCAATCAGACTCTAAATTATTGGGGTTTGCGACAGATAAAATAGCGCTTGTATCTGGTGCTGAAACGACCTTTTCTTTAGGGAAACTTTCTATCTTGTCGGTAAATGCATTGGTGCCTGCCGTTTGAGTAACTTCATTAAATATTACTTCATCTGTGGCACTTAATGATTCTTGAACCGCTGTCGTTTTATCATCTGTTGCACCAGACATTTTCATATCAGTAGTGGTTACTTGCATTAATGCTGAGGCTACTGCTGTTAAAGCAATTAAGAATACTAGCGATACCAATAAAACAACGCCTTGTTGACGTTTTTGATAACTTACCATGAGTCTGTCCTCGTATTATATAACGTCACCGTTGAGGAAAATAACAAACGTCGATAGTTGTCGCCATCGCCATTTGCATCGATAAAATCAACGGATATATCACCTAAAGTATAGGTGTTTTTATTTTCATAATCATAGTCAGGATAAATATCACGCACTAAGACATACATAGTAACGGCTAGAATCTGATTATCACCTTCGTTGTCCCACAGTTGCGCTGTCATGTTATCTGCTGAAACGAATGAGTTAACTACGCCATCATTATCCGTATCAACGCCATAGGTAAAACGTATCATTTCGATGCCGTCTACGACAGGATCAAAAACAATGGGTGGATTAGTTCCATTTCTTAGCCAACCTTTGACCAACACTGGGATTTTATTTGTACCGACAGTATCTTCTCGCACGTAGTAAATGTGGTGTTGGTACTCCCAAATATTACCATTATCGATAGTAGGTGTTGCTTCATCGCCAGCAAACACTGCACCGATCGTCATATTTGTCATCATGTAGTAGCGATCATCATCAATATTTGCTTCAGCGGTAGTTGACGAAACAACACGTTTAATCTGTAAAATATCACTACCACTAACCGCATTAGTGATACAACTAAGGCCAGTACTATTAACTGATGTTTCACCCCAAACTTCTCTAAAGTGACCAACATTTTGTGGGAAAGAGGTATTATTTGCCCCTTCCCCTATACAGTCTGAGCCATTTTGACCAGGTACCTGGGTAAGTTTATTCGTGGTAAGTTCACCACTTAAGTCTCCCCAAAAACCAACTCTCATCAAATCTTCTGTTAAAATTTGAACGGCAAAGCGGCCATTTTCTTGAAGCGCACCAAAACTGGTCGTTTCAGTGGTTGTTGATTTCATCGATACAAAAACAGATAACACACCGGCGACTAATACTGTACCTACTGCTAGCGAAATGAATATTTCAATTAAACTAAAGCCTTGCTGAAACTTCTTCATTGCCACCTCTAAAAAATGAATGCATCAATTTGCACAAGGCGACGTTTATCCGACGCACTGCCACAACTAAACGCAAGAGTATCGTTTGAATCAACTGAGTCTTTTGTTTTTATTCGACCTTGCCAACTAACCACGACAGTAACAGATTGATTGTTATGATCAATGCAACCTCTTGCTGCAACAAGTCCACCTCTTGATGAACTGCCCTGCTTAACATTGGCACCAAGTAACTTTTGTTCCCATTCATAAAGATCATTAGCAATCATTTGTTGTGCATTACATGGCACATCAGGATCATCACAGCGATTGTCAGGTGCGCCGATGTTGCCTTCGCCATAAACACCTTGATAGTTTTCGAGGTTAACGGGGTCTGAATCATTTGCACGCATGCGTTCTATAATATCTTGCGCTAGTGCACTAGCCATTGAACGTTGCATCGCGTCAAAACTACCTTTTTTAGCTGAGGCTTGCATCGCTACCGCACCAATAATACCAGTGGAAAGAATCACCAGTGAAACAAGCACCTCAATAAAGGTGATACCGCGTTGATTACGCATAAATACAACCTACCTGCAGATTTATATTTGTAGAATGAGAACTTGGAATAAAGGTTTTAGAAAAAGAAAGACAAGAGAAAAGCGTTAACAAGTATGAACCTGAAAACTTAATGTGTGCCGAGAAAAGTACACTTTTTATTCGAACGGCGGAAAAAATCACATAGGTGAACATCATTTACCCCCACATTATCCTTTGCATATAAGCTCTTACATGAGCACTATAATCTTCAACCGCAACAAAGGCGGTGGAATATCAGTACAAACTCCTGTACAAAATTCCACCAATGAGATTATCGCAATTCAGCAGGTACTGCAAATACTATATTTTCTTCACGACCTGGGTGCTCTATAACTTCCTTGCCGCCGTGTTCTTTAAGTTTTTCGATAACTTGTTTTACGAGAACATCTGGTGCAGATGCGCCGGCAGTAACACCAACTTTAGTTACATCGACAAGCCAATCCAGTTCAATGTTATCAGCAGTATCAATTAGGTAAGCTGTGGTCCCCATTTTCTCAGCAAGTTCACGTAAGCGATTGGAATTAGAACTATTTTTGGCACCAACGACCAACAATAAATCGACTTGGCTTGCGATTGCACGAACAGCGTCTTGACGATTTTGTGTTGCGTAACAAATATCGTCCTTACGAGGTCCTTCAATCTTAGGATATTTTGCAACAAGCGCATCAATAACGTCTGAGGTATCATCTACCGATAGGGTTGTTTGACTACAAAAGTAAAGTTCATCTGGGTTTTTCACAGCGAGTTTTTCAACATCAGCAGGTGACTCAACCAAATATATGCCACCATCTTCACTTTCATATTGCCCCATGGTTCCTTCAACTTCAGGGTGACCAGCATGACCAATCAACACACACTCAACACCTTTACGACTTGCACGAGAGACTTCCATATGCACTTTAGTCACAAGTGGGCACGTTGCATCAAAAACTTTTAAGCCTCTGTTTTTTGCTTCTAGTCTAACTGCTTTAGAAACGCCATGAGCACTAAAGATAACGGTATTGTTATCAGGGATTTCTTCTAACTCATCAACAAAAACTGCACCGCGGTCTTTCAAACCATTCACAACAAACTTATTGTGTACAACTTCATGTCGTACGTAAATTGGTGCGTCAAATAGGTCTAGTGCGCGATCAACGATACTAATCGCGCGGTCAACTCCGGCACAAAAGCCTCGTGGGTTAGCTAAAATAATTTCCATCTTGTTCCAAATACCTTGGTTTATTCTACGTCTACGATATCAATGACAAAAGTAACATCTTGTCCTGCGAGCGGATGATTAAAATCTACCGTAACAGATGCACCTGAAACTTCAGTGATCATACCTGGTAATTCAACACCGCCTGGTTGTTCAAAAGTAATAATATTGCCTATTTCAGCAGGCGCATCACCGGAAAATTTAGTTCTGTCCATATGATAAATATTATCAGGATTAACATCACCGAATGCATCTTTTGCTACTAACGTGAACTCAGCACTATCACCAGCATTTAAGCCCATTAATTGCGCTTCAAAAGCAGGTGATATTGAACCATCGCCCATAATAATTTTTGCAGGCTTATTATTTACCTTGGTACTATCAGCCGCTGAACCATCTGAAAGCTTCATTGTGATATGAGCTACGATGGTTGATTCTGCGGTAATTTGTTTACTCATTAATAACTCTCGTGAATTAACTATTGCTTGGTGTTTTAGCTGGCTCTTCTTTCTTAAATGAATCAATTATCATTAAAGCAGCGCCAATAAATATAACGCTATCTGCGATATTGAAAGCAGGCCAACGGTAATTAACTATCGTAAAATCTAGGAAATCAATTACATATCCTAGAAGCACACGGTCAATTAAATTGCCAAGAGCACCACTTAACAGTAATGCAAACGCTGCACATAATTGCTTGTTATTGGCCGGTGTTTTATAAAGCCAATAAGTAAAGACAATACTTGCAACCGTAGCAATTGTTGCAAAAAACCAACGTTGCCAACCTGATTGATCCGCTAAAAAGCTAAATGCTGCGCCAAGATTGTGTACATAAGTAATATGGAAAAATGGCAATATCTCTATTGATTGATATAGGTCCATATTACTTGCGACATAATGTTTCGTTGCTTGGTCAACAACTAAAAAGATAAGTGTTAACCAAAGCCACTTTAAACTACTTGTATTGTTCATCATGATGATCTTATGCGAATTGACGCACTTCACCTTCACCGTCAACGTTTGTCACACAACGACCACATAATGAAGGGTGTTCAGCATGGCTGCCCACATCATCAGTTACATGCCAACAACGATCACACTTAGTACCCGTTGCCGATGCAACCGTTAACCATAAGCCTTCAACTTCAGTTTCTAATGCATCACTTGGTTTATCAGCTATCGCGACAACATTCGCACCAGAGGTAATAAGTACAAATCGCAATTCATCACCTAGTTTTGCTAGTTGCGCTGTTAATTCGTCACTTGCGTATAACGTAACGCTTGCCTCTAATGCTTTACCAACTGTCTTTTCTTTACGTGCTTGCTCTAACACTTTGTTCACTTCAGCACGCACTTTTAGTAACTGTTCCCAGTATTCATTATTTAGTTCAGCGTCTGCTGGCATAGCAGTTAAGCCGTCAAACCAAACATTAGTGAAAACAAACTCATCTCTAGAGCCTTCAACCGGCGCTGGCAGCGCAGTCCAAATTTCTTGTGCTGTGAAAGATAAAATTGGTGCCATCCAACGGGTCATTGCTTCGGCAATTAAATACATTGCTGTTTGACAAGAGCGACGAGCAACTGAGGTATCTTTAGCCGTGTACTGTCTATCTTTAATGATATCTAAATAGAAGCCACCTAACTCATTCGTACAGAAGTTCATTAATTTATGAACAACTAAATGGAACTCGTATTCATCATAAGCATTAACAATATCTTCTTGTAATTGAGCCGCTTGACCAACAACCCAACGATCTAGCGCAACCATGTCGTCAAAGGCAACTGAATCGGTTTTAGGTTCAAAACCGTTAATGTTGGCTAATAAGAAACGAGACGTATTACGGATACGACGATATGCATCTGCTTGGCGTTTAAAGATTTCTTTTGATACGGTAATTTCTTGCGTGTAGTTTACTGACGCAGTCCATAAACGAAGAATATCAGCACCGTATTGCTTAGTAATCTCATCTGGCGTGATCACATTGCCTAAAGACTTAGACATCTTGTGACCTTTTTCGTCAACCGTAAAACCATGAGTTAACACTTGGCTATATGGTGCTGTACCATTCATAGCTACAGAAGTCATCATTGATGACATAAACCAACCACGGTGTTGATCTGAACCTTCGAGGTATAAATCAGCGCGAGCATCAAACTCTTCGCGAGCATCGACAACGGAATAGTGCGTTGTGCCTGAATCAAACCATACGTCTAAGGTATCTGGTACTTTAACGTACTGTTCGGCATCATCACCGATTAATTCTTGAGGCTCTAAATCGAACCAAGCTTGAATACCTTCTTTTTCAACACGTTGTGCAACTTCTTCAATAAGCTCAACACTGCGTGGGTGAAGTGCACCGGTATCTTTATCAATAAATAAGGCAATTGGTACACCCCATGTACGCTGACGAGAGATACACCAGTCAGGGCGCCCTTCTACCATTGATTCGATACGAGACTCACCCCAATCAGGGATCCATTGTGTTTTCTTGATTTCTTCTAATGAATCTTGACGTAAATTGTTTTTATCCATGCTAATAAACCACTGTGGTGTAGCACGGAAGATAATTGGTGTTTTGTGGCGCCAGCAATGTGGGTATGAGTGCTCATAAGCATGGTGATGTAATAATGCACCGTGCTCTTTTAATAGTTCAACGATACCGTCGTTTGCTTTGAAAACATGTTGGCCTTCAACAAAAGGCGTGCCTTCTAAGAAAACACCGTTGGCGCCAACAGGATTGTAAATTTCTAAGTCGTACTTCTTACTCACGCTAAAGTCGTCAACACCGTGACCACCTGCGGTATGCACACAACCAGTACCAGAATCAGTTGTTACGTGATCACCACAAATGACAGGAACAGTAATATCATTAAATGGGTGGTGAAGTTCAACCTTGTCTAAGTCGCTACCTTTAGCAAAACCTAACGCGTGGTATTTGTTCAGGCCAAAACGGTCCATACAATCTTTAACAAGATCTGTTGCTAAGATTAAACGTCCTTTGCCTTGTTCGTCTTCATATTGAACTAAAGAATACTCTACGTCTGGGTGAACAGAAACGGCGCGGTTAGCTGGTAATGTCCAAGGTGTGGTTGTCCAAATAACAATACCAATTTGACCTTCGCCTGGGTGACCTTCAGCAATAGAGAACTTTTCAGCAACCGCTTCATCAACAGCGTTAAACTTGACATCAATCGCTGGTGATACTTTATCTTTGTATTCAACTTCAGCTTCCGCCAACGCACTACCACAATCAGTACACCAATGCACAGGTTTGAAGCCTTGTTGTAAATGGCCATTTTCAGCGATTTTACCCAAAGAACGGATAATGTTTGCTTCCGTTTCAAAGTTCATTGTTAGGTATGGGTTTTCCCAATCACCAAAAACACCTAAACGCTTAAAGTCTTCTCGTTGTCCATTAACTTGCTTGATAGCGTATTCACGACATTTTTCACGAAATACTGCCGCTGACACTTTATGACCTGGTTTACCTACTTTCTTTTCAACCATTAACTCGATTGGTAAACCGTGACAGTCCCAACCTGGCACATATGGCGAGTCAAAATCCGAAAGTGTTTTCGCTTTAACGATAACGTCTTTTAAAATTTTATTTACTGAGTGACCTAAATGGATATTACCGTTCGCATACGGAGGGCCATCATGCAAAATGAATGATTTCTTACCTTTTTTCGCCGCTCGAATTTTGCTGTAAAGACCTTTTTCGTTCCAATCTTTAAGCATGTTAGGTTCACGATTTGCCATGTTCCCCTTCATTGGGAATGGAGTATCAGGCAAATTAAGCGTATATTTATAATCAGTCATTTACGTATATATCCGTTGTTATTGCACAAGAGAGGCGACAAATGCTCTCGCTTGATCACTATCAATTTTAATTTGTTCGGTTAATGCGGTAACGGAATCAAACTTGCGCTCTGAACGCAGTTTTTTCAACATCGCTACCTCGATGTGCTGCCCGTAAAGATCAGCATTGAAGTCAAATATATGTACTTCTAGCTGTTGTCTTACGCCTGCTAAGGTTGGTCGACAACCAATATTGGCAACACCAAAATATTCTTTTTCATCATGCTTAACTTTTACCGCATATACCCCGGAAACGGGAGACACTCTGCGTTTAAGTAAGACATTTGCGGTTGGAAAACCAAATTTACGGCCGTTCTTATCGCCGTGAAACACTTTACCTGATATCGCATAATCACGCCCCAACATGCGTGCAGCTTCAGATAAATGATCTTGTTCTAACGCTTTTCTAATTTCTGTCGAGCTAATTCGGCAATCTTCTAATTTAAAGCTAGCGGTATCAGTTACGGTAAAACCAAGACGTTCACCGTATGCTTTAAGCATCCTAAAATCGCCCTGTCTATGCTGGCCAAACCTAAAGTCGTCACCAATAATCAGATGTTTTACACCGAGCTGTTTTACCAATAACTCTTCAATAAATACAGGCGCAGTCATACTAGCAAACGATTGGTTGAAGTTCACACACATCAAACGTTCAACACCAAGCTTTGCTAACAAATGATACTTGTCTCTAAGTCTTGTTAGTCGCGCAGGTGCTTTATCGCCGCCGAATAATTCTTGTGGCTGTGGTTCAAAAACCATGACCGTAGGAACAGCATTGTGAGCGTTAGCTTTTTCTATCAATGCATTAATGACGCGTTGATGGCCTAAATGCACACCATCAAAATTACCGATGGTTAATACACACCCGTGATCTTCTGGCTGTATATTATTAATACCTCTAATTAATTGCATTTATTTAAAAAACCTTAACCGGCAGAATATCTGCGCTACCCTTCGCTAAAAATCACGACTTGCATGAAACAAGCAAGCTTACACATAAAAACTGACGAATTATATATCACTCGTATACAAGAATCAGCATCTGCAAGTAAAATCAGCGTATTTATTTTAATTAATTAGATGTTTTTATCGATAATGGCTTTTTGTTGTCTTACTTTGAAGTGGTGAATACGAATGCCGAGCATGGCAACCATAATAAAATAGCAAACTATACCAACACCAATATATAGCGACAGCAAGCCTATTCGCTCAATAAAGTCATAGGTTAACCAGGTATCAAAAGCTGGTGAGAGCCAATACACCAATCCAGCCATAAGAAGTGCACTTAAGATCATTTTGCCCATGATTTTTTTTGAGGTGCTACTTAATTGGTAAACACCTTGTATTTTTAATCCTCGATACAACAAATAAGCATTAAGCGTGGCAGATAAAGTCGTCGCTAACGCTAAACCAACGTAACCATAAACAGGCGCTAATATCAGGTTAAATAGCATATTAGCAACCATGGCTATAACACCAATTTTCACAGGTGTTTTTGTATCTTGGCGAGAGTAATATCCTGGTGCGAGAATTTTAATGAACATAAAACTCAACAAACCTGATAAGTAAGCAAACAGCGCCATAGACACCTGTATAACATCAAATTCACTAAATTCACCACGTAGAAAAAGCACCATAATAACAGGCTGAGCAAGCACCATTAGGCCAGCCATAGCGGGTAAGCCAAATAGGCAAATAACACGAAGGCCCCAATCTAACGTTGCTGAGAACTCTTGCTCATTGTTACGTGCCGCTAGCCCAGACAAGCTAGGCAAAATAACTGTTGCTATACCAATGCCAAATAAACCGAGAGGAAATTCCAATAAACGATCAGCATAGTAAAGCCAACTTATCGAGCCTGTAACCAAAAAGCTCGCGATTACTGTATCTAACAACAAGTTGATTTGCGTCACTGATACACCAAATAGTGCAGGAACAATTAACTTGCGTATTTTAATCACGCCAGGCTCGTTCCATGCCCATTTGGGTTTAACCAGTACACCAGCGCGGTATAAAAATGGAATTTGAAAAGCTAACTGTAAAACGCCTCCTAGAAATACCCCCCACGCTAACGCGTATGCTGGCTCTTCAAAGTAAGGAGACAAAAATATCGCACAGCTGATGACGGCAACATTAAGTAGAACAGGCGTAAAAGCAGATGCACCGAACTTACCTAACGTGTTGAGTACTGCTCCAGACAAGGCAACAAAACTAACGAACCACAAATAAGGAAAGGTAATTTTTAACAGCGTATTGGCGAGTTCAAACTTGTCGGCATGAGGGCCACCGTTCAACCAATCTAAAAACCAGCCAAAACCAAAAATAGCGACGATAATTGGCGAAGCAATAACACCAGTCAATGTCACCACGGTAACAATAGTGCCTAATGTTCCTGATACTTGAGCAATAAGTTTTTTCGTATGATATTTATCACGCTCTTCTTTTTCATCCAGAGCTTCAAATTCACTGAGCACAGGAACAAACGCTTGAGCAAACGCACCCTCAGCAAAAAGGCGTCTTAAAAAGTTTGGGATCTTATTGGCGAATAAAAAAACATCCGCTGCAGCACTCGCCCCCATAATGTAAGCAATTACACTATCTCGCACCAATCCTAAGACGCGAGAAATCAAGGTCATAAAGCTAACAATAACACCTGATTTGATTAATTTTTTACTCAAAAATAAATCCTTTTAGAAGAAATGATGAAGCAACACGGAAAAAAGATTTATTATGCCTGTAAAAACTTGCCAGAAACAACAGAAAACTTATTGCTTGATTGCGCCAAGACTATATAATACTGCGCTAGGTGATTCAGGCGATAAATCAATCATAAAAAAATTTGACATTCGCCACAAAAACAGGCATATTTCGTCGCCTTAAATTTAGGCTATATTTTTATTATTTTAGGAGTTCACCTTGGCTAACTCAAAGCAAGCTAAGAAGCGCGCGGTACAATCTGAAAAGCGCCGTCAACACAATGCAAGCCGTCGTTCAATGATGCGCACTTTAGTTAAAAAAGTAATCGCTGCAATTGAAGCCGGTGACAAAGAACTTGCAACAAAAGAATTTGCTGCTGCTACACCGATCTTAGATCGTTACGCAACTAAAGGTCTTATTCACAAAAACAAAGCTTCACGTAGCAAGAGCCGCTTAAACGCTGCTATCAAAGCACTTTAATCTTTGTTTTTATAAAATTTAAAAAACCGGCTGATGCCGGTTTTTTTATATCTGTTTAAAAGTGTTACTATCTCGCGCGTCACCCTTGAACTTATTGTCATAATTTTCTAGTCTCTAGCGGTTAACCTTTTCGGAAAAAATCTATGAAATTAAATAAAATTGCCGCCATGCTAATTTTAGCAGGCACAGCTTTAACAGGTTGCGGTCAAGTAGACCAAGCAGCTAAGCAAGCTGAATATCAAATCGTTCCAGAATATCAAAATCGATTAAATATTTACGAACCAGTAACGCTTTCAGCTGATCTTTCTCACCTGACAGAGAATCAAAAAGCCTTAATCGGTTTACTTATCGAAGCGTCTGACATCATGGATGATTTATTCTGGCAACAAGCATTTGGTCAAGACAAAGACAGCTTTTTAGCGGGAATTAAAGATGAAAAGTTACGTGAGTTCGCCGCGATTAATTATGGTCCATGGGATCGTTTAAATGGCGACAAACCGTTCTTAAAAGGTTTTGATGAAAAAACTGCCGGTGCTGAGTTTTATCCTCACGATATGAGTAAAGCCGAATTTGAAAATGCAGACTTTGCTGATAAAGAGGGGCTTTACTCTTTAGTTCGTCGCGATCATGAAGGCCAGTTAACAACAGTTGCATACTCTGAAGCGTTTAGTGATGAAATGAATCGCGCAGCAGCGATTCTAGAAAAAGCATCGGGTTACGCTGAAGATAAAGAATTTGCCAACTATCTAAACATGCGTGCAGAAGCCTTGCGTTCTGATCAATATCAAGCGTCTGATTTTGCATGGATGGATATGAAAAACAATATGATTGATGTTGTCATTGGTCCTATCGAGACTTATGAAGATCAGTTATACGGCTACCGTGCAGGCTTTGAGTCATATGTTTTAATTAAAGACATGGCTTGGAGTGAAAAACTCGCCAAATATGCTGCTTTCTTACCTGAACTACAACGCGGCTTACCTGTGAATAAAAAGTATAAAGCTGAAGTGCCAGGATCTGATGCTGATTTAAATGCTTACGACGTAATTTATTACGCAGGCCATTCAAATGCTGGTGGCAAAACTATCGCGATTAATTTGCCTAATGACGAAGAAGTACAATTAGCAAAAGGTACTCGCCGTTTACAGTTAAAAAATGCAATGCAAGCGAAGTTTGATACCATCATGCAACCTATAGCGGCAACGCTAATTACGCCTGAACAACGTGAGAATGTTACGTTTACGGCATTCTTTGCTAACACAATGTTCCACGAAGTTGCACACGGGTTAGGTATTAAAAACACCATTAATGATAATGGCACTGTTCGCCAAGCATTAAAAGAACACGCATCAGCGTTAGAAGAAGGTAAAGCCGATATTTTAGGCCTTTACATGGTTCGCCAGTTGCTTGCTAAAGGTGTAATCGATGAAGGTGAACTTGAAGACTACTATACAACGTTTATGGCGGGCATTTTCCGCTCTGTACGTTTTGGTGCAAGCTCCGCGCATGGCAAAGCTAACATGGTTCGTTTCAATTACTTCCAAGAGCACGGCGCGTTTTCACGCAGCGAAGATGGCCTATACAGTGTTAACATGGAAAAAATGACACAAGCAGTTGATTCCTTATCAGAATTAATTTTAACGTTACAAGGTAACGGAGATTATGCCGGTGTTGCTAAACTTGTTGAAGAGTCGGGCATGATTAAAGCAGACTTAGCCGCAGATTTAGACCGTTTAGAATCAGCTAACATACCTGTTGATATTACCTTTAAACAAGGTAAACAAGTGTTAGGTTTATAACTTATTAACGCCCATAACGAAAAAGGCAGCGTAAATTTTACGCTGCCTTTTTTATATATGGTAAAAATTAATACATCAATGTATAAAGCTTACGACGAAACTTCGTCACCAACGGATCACCATCGGGTAATGCGTTCATTACATCAAGCAACTTTTTCTTAGATTCAGCGTCATCACGTACACTTTGAACACGTCTAAAAAGCAATGTTAATGCATCTTCGTGTCTATTGGCTTGACTGTATTGTGCAGCCAGCTGGTGCAATACATCAATATCATCGGGCGACGATGCTAAAGCTTCTTCTAGCGCTTTTAACTCAGGGGAATCTGAAGCTTCTAACGCTAACTCAAACTTAGAGACGAGCGCCTGATAGGTTGTATCTTGATCAACCATCGTAATGGTCTCAAGTAAGGCTTTCGCATCTTCAAGCTTACCCACCAAAATACAGGCTTCTATCAAACTAAACTTAATATCAATACGTTGAGCATCTAGCTCGTATGCTTGTTTAGCAAGCGTAAACGCTAGATTAGCATCTTGAGCTGCCAAAGCTTCTTGTGCTTGTTTTAACAACGCATCTTCTGGCTTAGGTAAGTGCTTGTCTAAAAAGGCTTGAACTGCTTCGTCTGGTTGAGGGCCAGCAATGCCATCAATCGGTTGGCCATCTTTAATAAACACAGCTGTTGGTAAGCCTTGAATACCAAATTGCGCAGCGATTTGCTGTTCAATCTGACAATCGATAGAAGTCATTAAAACATGTTCAGTATGGGCAGCAGTAGCTGTTTCTAAGGTACTTTTTAATGCCACACTTTCAGGCACTTGGTCAGCCCAAAAAGCGACTAATACAAGTTTGGCTTTTGATTCTTCGAGAATGACTTGTTGAAAGTTTTCGATTGTTATTGGTAAGGCAGGTTTGATCATTGCGCACTCATCAGTAGTTCGTTTCCTTAATATTTGGGGACAAAGCTATTTTAAACAAGCGCTTTACCCCAAATAATTCATGGAAAATACCTATTAACCAACTTCTTTTAATAATTCTCGAGAAATAATAATGCGCTGAACTTCACTCGTGCCTTCATAAATAGAAGTAATGCGAACGTCACGTGCCATACGCTCTAATGGATACTCTTTGATATACCCAGCACCACCAAGCATTTGTAATGCATCATAACAAGCACTATTCGCTTTTTCTGTTGCGAATAGTTTAGCCATAGATGCTGCTTTACTAAAGTTTCTACCCGCATCTTTGTCGCAAGCAGCTTGCATTAATAATAAGCGCGCAGCTTCTAACTCGGTATACCGGTCAGCTAGCATCCACTGCAACCCCTGAAAATTAGCCAAAGGTTTACCGAATTGCTCGCGCTCAGTGATGAATTCTCGGGCGTAATCCATCGCGGCCACACCAATACCTAGCGCCAATGAACCAACACCAATTCGACCACCGGCTAATTCACCAACAGCAATTGCAAAACCTTTATTTTCTTCGCCCATCATATTCGTTGCTGGAATGCGACAGTTTTCGAAGTGTACTTCGGTGGTATGAGACGCTTTTTGTCCCATTTTATCTTCCAGTTTACCAATGGTTAAACCCGGCGTGTTAGCTTCAACTAGAAAACAAGAAATGCCTTTGCCTTTAGGTGCTTGTGTGTCTGTTACCGCCCAAACGACAAACACACCCGCAAAGGTACCTGAGGTGATGTAGATTTTACTACCGTTTAGCACGAAGTCATCACCGTCTCGTGTTGCCGTTGTTTTCATCCCTGCCGGATCTGAGCCTGCACTTGGTTCCGTCAAACAAAAACCACCAGCCTTATATTCACCGGTACAGATTTTAGTTAGATGGGTTTGCTTTTGTTCTTGCGTACCTACGGCTTGAATAACTTCAGCAACCATATTAGTTACAGAGGTTGTGACGGCAGTTGATGCGCACACTTTTGCTAATTCTGTTAGAACTAAACTAAATGCAACGGTGCCTGCTTCAACACCGCCATATTCGCCTTTAACATTCATCCCCATAAAGCCAAGTTCAGCTAATTGGTTTAAATTAGCGAGAAACTGATCATGATTTTTACCTTCGTCTAACGATGCTGCGATAGGTGCTAATTCTGTTTGAGCAAACTTCTTAGCCATATCTTGGATCATCAATTGCTCTTCTGTTAATGAAAAATCCATCTGTTGTACTCTTTGTCTGTTGTATAAATTATATTGAGGAAGTATCTCATGCTAACTCAACTTATTCAGGGTTTAGATGGCAAAAACGCACCATTGGGTGCGCTTTTAGTGTTATGAAATTTTTACAGTTATTGAGTAACGAACCATAGCAAGACACCGCCTAATACAAGACGGTAGATAACAAATGGCATCATGCCGATTTTATTAACCAATATTAAAAAGTAATGAATACAAGCATATGCACTAACAAATGATAAAAGCGCACCAATTCCCATGGCAGTCCAGTCGACAACCTCGTTGCCCATTACCAGTTTAAGCGTCAAATAGCCGCCAGCCATAGCAATGGCAGGAATAGACATTAAAAATGAGAACCGAGCAGCGTTTTCACGACTTAAACCAAGCATTAAACCTGCAGTCATGGTGATACCAGAACGAGACGTGCCAGGAATAATTGCTATTGCTTGTGCAAAACCAATAATCATTGCTTTTTTAAAGGTAAACTGTTCTAAAGAAACATTCTGTTTTGCTTTTATATCGGCAAAACCAAGCAATAAACCAAAAGCTATCGTGGTGATAGCAATCACAAGCGCCGAACGTAAATTTTCTTCAATAAAATCTGCGCCAAAAAAGCCAAATGCTCCTGCTGGAATTGTCGCGAATACAATCCACCATGCTAAACGGCCATTTAACTTTTCTTCTGCTGTTAGCGCGGCATCATCTTCTTTATTCGGCGTAAGTGTTGCGTACCAAGCAACAACCATGTCGCCAATTTCTTTTCGAAAATAGAGACAAACTGCCAATAAAGAACCAACATGTACTGCTACATCAAACCCCATTCCTTGATCAATCCAACCTAATAATTGTGAAGGTAAGATTAAATGAGCAGAGCTAGAAATAGGCAGAAATTCAGTTAAACCTTGAATTAGGGCGAGTAAAAAAACTTCAATAAGACTCATATTATGCTTGCCAGTTCAGTGGCACTTTCCTTAGTTGTTGTGTTGTTTTATCAAAAACTTGCCACAAATGGCTATAGCTGTTGCTTAATTGCGGATGCACTGCGTCAGGAATTAACTCTGCCAGCGGCCACAAAACAAACGCATTTTTTGTTATTTCGTCACGCGGAATTTGAACCGGCGTATCTGTAATGACATCATCATATAGCAACAAATCGAGATCGAGTGTTCTAGGGCTATTTTTCACCGCATTAAAATCTCTGCCGTGATCATACTCTATTTGTCTTAGTGTTTTTGCTAACGACTCAAGCGGCAACTCAGTATATGCGCCAACCACCATATTGAAAAAGACAGGACCAGCAAAGCCAATCGACTCACTTTCAAATAAAGGCGACAATGATAGCTCACCAAACTCATGATAGAGAGCATCTAACCCTTTAATAATATTGATTTCTTTTTCAATATTAGAGCCAATAGAAATATAGATTTTCGCCATATTTAACAAACAGCCTTACTTCGCTCTATTTCAACACCTACACTGGTTGCATTATGCACGGCATTAGGTTTATGCAGTTTAATCTTAAGCCATGTAATATGATACGTATCCATAAGATGCGTCGCTAATCTTTCCGCGAGTGTTTCAAGCAAATCAACAGGGTTAGCGTTGGCAAAACGTTCAATGTCGACTGAGATAGCGGCATAATCTAGCGTTTTATCCAATTCATCATTTAATGCTGCAGGCTTTATGTCCCAACCAAGCTCTAGATCAAACACTAACGTTTGCTTAATTTCTTTTTCCCATTGATAAAAACCAATCGTTGTTTGAATTGATAAACCGGAAATAAAAACTTTATCCATTACTCTTCTCAATGTATTGCTTTAGTGTCGTGTAAACTTATCTGTATGCTAGATAATTTGTTATAACGAAAAATTTGCATCAGTTTACCCATCAAGCTCTAGAAAAACTAGTACGGGTAAGGATACAATGCATAAGTGAGCAGCAAATAAGCTAATTTTACTAAATTAAGGGGGATATTGTTGATGTTATTGATTACTGTCATTATGTCTATCCTTGCCTATCTGTTTGCTTCTATATCAAGTGCTGTCCTCATTTGTCAGATGCTCAATTTACCAGATCCTCGTGAAGCAGGCTCAGAAAACCCAGGCGCGACAAATGTTTTACGCTTAAGCAATAAGCCAACAGCTGCGATGGTTCTGTTTTTTGACGTACTAAAAGGAACATTGCCAGTTTGGAGTGGTTACTTTTTAGGGCTAGAACCTGTGTATCTAGGTGTAATAGCCGTTTCCGCTTGTTTGGGGCATATGTACCCAGTATTTTTTGATTTCAAAGGTGGTAAAGCTGTTGCTACTGCATTTGGCGTATTACTTCCGATTGGCTATGACTTAGCAGGCTTATTGATATTGACGTGGTTTGTCGTGATGAAACAAACAAGATACTCAAGCCTTGCTGCTATTGTTACCGTTGCATTAGCTCCACTATATACTTATTTGTTAAAACCTATTTATGTTTACCCTGTGCTTATGATTTCAATACTGATCATATTTAGGCATAAAGATAATATTTCTCGACTACTAAAAGGCACCGAACCTAAAGTTGAAAAATCTCAACACGATGATGACTTAGGCGCAGAATAACCATTCTAAAATAAAAAAGGGCAGCGTAAATAATTTACGCTCCCCTTTTTTATACTTAAATCTTTACACTGGTGGCAATGTATCTAGCGGCCATCGAGGTGTTGCTTTAAACGTAAGGTCAGCAAATACACCTGCCTTTAGTCGTTGCATACCTGCGTAAGCGATCATTGCGCCGTTGTCGGTACAAAACTCTGGCCTAGGGTAGAAAACTTTGCCACCTAACTTAGCCGTCAATGAATCCAACTTTTCTCTTAACGATGTGTTAGCACTTACACCACCGGCAATGACCAAACGATTAAGCTCACATTGATTAAGGGCGCGCTTACATTTGATTGCAAGTGTATCAACAACCGCCTCTTGGAAAGCATAAGCAATATCTGCTTTTGTTTGCTCAGTTTGTTCTTCTTTGGCAATCGTATTGGCGGCAAACGTTTTAAGCCCTGAAAAGCTAAAATTTAATCCTGGTCTATCTGTCATTGGCCGAGGAAACTTAAATCGACCTTTCGTGCCATTCTCAGCCATTTTAGCTAGAACTGGACCACCTGGATAATCTAATCCTAGTAGCTTAGCTGTTTTATCAAACGCTTCACCGGCAGCGTCATCAACAGACTCTCCTAATAGTTCATACTGTCCGATACCATCAACGCGCACTAACATGGTATGTCCACCCGACACTAAAAGCGCAACAAAAGGAAAGTCAGGTACGTCATCTTCTAGCATAGGCGCTAATAAATGCCCTTCCATGTGATGCACAGGTACCGCAGGTAAATCCCAACCATAAGCTAAGCTTCGCCCGATAGAACAACCAACTAATAATGCCCCGACAAGCCCTGGGCCTGCCGTATATGCAACACCATCAAGATCCTTTGGCGTCATACCAGCTTCAGATAACACTTCTTTAATAAGTGGGATGGTTTTACGAACATGATCTCGCGATGCAAGCTCAGGTACTACGCCACCATAATCAGCATGAACGGCGATTTGACTATATAAACGATGCGCAAGGATACCGTTATCTTCATCATAGATAGCAATACCCGTTTCATCACATGAAGTTTCTATACCCAAAATTCGCATTAATTAGCACCTTTTTACAATTTAAACAGCGCGAACACGATCATACGTGCTCAATTAGAGCGGGATTTTACCCCTGTTCATAGAAATTAACCAGATTAAAGATGAATTAACTTTACACGTCACAGATATCGGAATAGAATGTGCCACCCATTTTTGATAGAGCGGGTGGATATCAGGTACAAGAACCGAAGATATGCGCCGTATTATATAGATATATTTCTAAGGTAGAAGGCAACATGCCAGTAATTAAAGTAAGAGAAAACGAACCATTTGACGTAGCATTACGTCGTTTCAAACGTTCATGTGAAAAAGCAGGTATTCTTTCAGAAGTACGCCGTCGCGAATCATATGAAAAGCCAACTTGGGAACGCAAGCGTAAAAAAGCTGCTGCAGTTAAGCGTCACGCTAAGAAAGTTTCTAGAGAAAACGCACGTCGCGTTCGTATGTACTAATAACCTTAGTTATATATTGTTGAGAATTGCAGATGTCTCTGCTAGATAACCTCAAAGACGAAATGAAAGTCGCTATGCGCGCTAAAGACAAAGATCGTCTTGGTGTAATTCGCATGGCGATCTCTGCTATAAAGCAGGCAGAAATCGACAACAAAACCGAATTGAATGATGATGGTATTATTGCGGTATTAACCAAAATGGTTAAGCAGCGTAAAGAATCAATCAAAATGTTCAAAGACGGTGGTCGTGATGAACTTGCAGCGAAAGAAGCTGCAGAAGTTTCAGCACTTGAAGATTTCTTACCACAACCATTAACTGACGCAGAAATTGATCAATTGATTAATGACGCAATCGCACAATCAGGTGCAACCTCAATGGCAGATATGGGTAAAGTAATGGGTTTACTTAAACCAGCCATGCAAGGTAAAGCTGATTTAGGCGCAGTAAGTGGAAAAGTAAGAGCTGCTCTGAATAAATAAGCAGAAATAACATATTGATAAAGCCGTATTAGCTCTAAGTTAATACGGCTTTATTTTTTCTAAAGATTAATTCAAATTCTTTATGCTTGTTACTACATTGTTCACGCTAAATGTGTAGAATAAGCAAATTATCATTCTAAACTTCAAGGTAAAGATTTTTCTTTATGGCTGGCTTGATCCCTCGACAATTTATAGACGACCTATTAGCAAGAACCGATATCGTCGAGCTCGTTGATGGCAGAGTTCCGCTAAAAAAAGCAGGCAAAAACTATCAAGCTTGCTGCCCATTCCATACAGAAAAAAGCCCTTCATTTACCGTAAGCCAAGATAAACAGTTTTATCATTGTTTTGGTTGTGGCGCACACGGCAACGCTATTTCATTTATCATGGAATTTGATCGCCTTGAGTTTGTTGATGCAATCGAAGAATTAGCCTCATTCCATTCTCTTGATGTACCAAGAGAAGAATCGACTAAATCACCTGCCCAGCAACGAAAAGATATTGAAGCTGCACAACAACGAAAAGACGACTATGAACTCATGGAACAAATTAGTCGCTTTTATCAGCAACAATTAAAGGTTGCTGAAGATAAAGACAGTGCAATTGACTATTTAAAAGGTCGTGGGCTAACGGGTGAAATTGTTAAACAATTTGGTATTGGTTATATCTCAGATCAATGGGATGGCATGATGAAAGCATTCGGTCAATCGAAAGCCGCCAGTGCACAACTTGTTGACTTAGGCATGGCGATTCAAGGCGATAAACAACGACCGTATGATAGATTCCGTGGTCGAATTATGTTCCCTATTCGCGATAAACGTGGACGACATATTGGGTTTGGTGGGCGAGTACTTGGTGACGGTACACCTAAATATTTAAACTCGCCAGAAACACGAATATATCACAAAGGCCAAGAGTTATATGGCCTGCATGAAGCAAAAACAGCAAATAAGAACCTAGAAAAATTAGTGGTTGTTGAAGGTTATATGGATGTTGTAGCTTTGGCACAACATGGTGTTAATTATGCTGTTGCATCACTAGGCACGGCAACCACCTTTGAACAGCTACAAACCATGTTCAGAACCGTAAAAGAAGTTATTTGTTGTTACGACGGTGACAGAGCAGGACGTGATGCCGCTTGGCGCGCAATGGAAAATGCACTACCACTGATACGTGACGGTTACACCTTGAAATTTATCTTTTTACCTGATGGTGAAGACCCTGACACTATGGTGCGCGAAAAAGGGAAAGATGCGTTTGAACAACTGCTTGCTCAAGCCACACCGTTATCAAAATTTTTATTTGAGCATCTATTATCTCGCGTTGATATCACTTCATTAGAAGGTAAATCTGGGCTCGTTGAAATGTTTCAACCCTACTTAGACAAGTTACCAGAAAGCACACTCAAAGAAGCAATAATTACCGAATTAGCGAATAAGTTTGGTGCTGGCCATGAAAAACAGTTACAGCGATTATCTTCGGCAAACCAATCTAATGCGCAGAAAATATCACGACAAAAAACAACAAAAGCAACACCAACAAGATTAGCGATTGCGTTATTACTTGAGCAACCTGCACTGGCGGGGAAAATGCCTCACCCTCATTTGCTTGCCCACATAAATATGCCCGGCATTCCATTGTTAAATGAAATGATTCACCTAGCACTTGATCGCCCTCAAATGACCAGTGCACAATTTATCGAATATTATCGAGGCAAGCCAGAAGAGCAACAATTAGCGAAACTTGCTATTTGGCAACATGGCGTTATGAGTGAAAATGCTGAAGAGTTTTTCCTGGATACGGTTGAGAAGTTGTTCAATAGTTTTATCGAACAACGTACTGAGCAACTGCTGCAAAAAGCCCGTATCGGTGAGATTAACCTTCAAGAAAAACAAGAGCTACAAGCTTTACTTAATCAAGGTTGATGCTAAGCTATAGCTAATAACAAGAATAAATAAATCTAGAACATTCGCGATATAAACTTTTTATAAAAACTTGTCACTAAATTAAAAATTGGGTTGTATTCGTATAAATCACCCCCATATCAGTGACCATGTAATATCGCCGTTAGTTTTTTAATTGACCATCAGTTAAACACTGGCATTTTTATAGTCAACTAGCTATAATATACGGCTTTATTTGTTCTCAATTTGCAGCCAAAAAGGTGGACACTAGTCAATGGATCAAGCCCCACAATCTAGACTTAAAGAGTTAATTACCAAAGGTAAAGAACAAGGTTATTTAACTTTTGCTGAAGTTAACGATCACCTTCCTCAAGATATTATCGACTCAGACCAAGTTGAAGACATCATTCGTATGATCAACGATATGGGTATTCAGGTATTTGAAAATGCACCTGATACCGATACGTTAATGATGTCAGAAGCTAATACTGACGAAGACGCTGCAGAAGCAGCAGCCCAAGCACTAGCTACTGTAGAAAGCGAAATTGGCCGAACAACAGATCCTGTACGTATGTATATGCGTGAAATGGGTACTGTTGAGCTTCTAACACGTAAAGGCGAAATTGTTATCGCTAAGCGAATTGAAGAAGGCATTAAAGAAGTACAGCGTAGCGTTGCAGAGTATCCACCAGCGATTAACTTTTTGTTAGAGCAATGGGATAACTTCGAAGCAGAAGAAGCACGCTTAAGTGATATTATTGTCGGCTTTTTAGACCCAGACGCAGAAGATGACGACGTTGCAGCAGCTGCAACACATATCGGCTCTGAGTTATCAGAAGAAGAGTTAGATGACGAAGATACTGATTTAAAATCTAACGATGATTCAGACGATGATGAAGAAGAAGTAGATACAGGCCCTTGTCCAGAGCAAGCGCGCGAAAAATTCGGTTTATTGCGCGATGCGTATGAAGCTGCTAACAAAGTGATTGCTGATAAAGGTCGCGGCCATGATGATGCGCAAGCTGCAATTGATGCATTAGCTGACGTATTTAAAGAATTCCGTATTGTGCCTAAAGTATTTGATCGTTTAGTTAAAAACATGCGTCAAGTTATGGACAGATTGCGTGTACAAGAACGTTTGATAATGAAGCACTGTGTTGTTGGTGCAGGTATGCCAAAAGCAACCTTTATCAAAATCTTCCCTGGCAATGAAACAAGTTTAGAATGGTTTGCAGAGCAAAAAGCGTCGGGCGAACCATATGCGAAGAAACTATCTGACATTGAATTGGATGTAGAACGCTGTGTTCACAAGCTAACAATGCTTGAACAAGAAACTTTCTTAAATGTACATGGCATTAAAGACATTAACCGTCGTATGTCAATTGGTGAAGCAAAAGCTCGCCGCGCTAAGAAAGAAATGGTTGAAGCTAACTTACGTCTAGTAATTTCGATCGCGAAAAAATACACAAACCGTGGTTTACAATTCTTGGACTTAATTCAAGAAGGTAATATCGGCTTGATGAAAGCGGTTGATAAATTCGAATACCGTCGTGGTTATAAGTTCTCAACTTATGCAACATGGTGGATTCGTCAAGCAATTACTCGTTCAATTGCTGACCAAGCACGTACAATTCGTATTCCTGTACACATGATTGAAACGATTAACAAACTTAACCGTATCTCTCGTCAAATGTTACAAGAAATGGGTCGTGAGCCAACGCCTGAAGAATTAGCAGAACGCATGGTAATGCCTGAAGATAAAATTCGTAAGGTATTAAAGATTGCTAAAGAGCCTATCTCAATGGAAACACCAATTGGTGACGATGAAGATTCGCATTTAGGTGATTTCATTCAAGATGATAGTGGTGAACTACCAGTAGACTCTGCTACATCTGAAAACCTGAAAAATGCTACTCACGAAGTATTAGCAGGCCTAACGGCTCGTGAAGCAAAGGTTTTACGTATGCGTTTCGGTATTGATATGAATACTGACCATACGTTAGAAGAGGTAGGTAAGCAGTTTGACGTAACACGTGAGCGTATTCGTCAAATCGAAGCTAAAGCGCTTCGTAAACTTCGCCACCCTTCTCGTTCTGAGCAACTTAAGAGTTTCTTAGACGGCGAGTAAAAATAAGCGATGATTTATTGAAAAATCCAGCTTCGGCTGGATTTTTTGTTTTCGCGGCAACAACAAAAGATGTTGAAATCACAAAATTGGATAAGTTTTAAGCTATCAATCGCTTATATCAAGATTTTTAAAGACGAGCGCGTGACAACAAAATAAAAAATGCTTATACTGCCCCGCATCACAAGATCTTGTGAAACTCTTTGGAATGGCCCTTTAGCTCAGTTGGTTAGAGCACCCGACTCATAATCGGTAGGTCCCCAGTTCAAGTCTGGGAGGGGCCACCATTTCAAAACTTTAAACTATCCGTTAATGACCTTAGCAATACTGCCACTCGTCTTACATCTTAAAAACGTTATTGATGTAAAAGACTTAGGCTAATTTTTTATATTTTTGTATACTGAAATTAACTCTATTATTTCGGTGCCTTATAAAATGCAAAAAATAAACGTTTACCGCCTAGCTTATTTATCAATTGCATTACTCTTTAGTTCAAGTACTTTCTCACAAATTCAGCCCAAACATGCAAAATTAAACTTTTCTCAACAAGCGTTAAGTAGCGATGCAAACCCGGCAAACACAGCACTTGTTATTGATAGCAATCACAGTACTTTAATGGCTGGTGGTATGGTGAATCTTTCTGCTTCAATAGAGTATGGCGACCTCGATGATCTGTTTGATGCATACAATAAACTGTCTGGGAATTTCGAGCCAACAGAGCCACCACCTGGCGCACCCACCAATCCAATAGAGCGTCCAGATTTAGTTGATTGGGATAAAGTATTTGAAACATACCCTGACCTTGAAGAACGCGTTGAACTTGTCAAAGACAAAGTCATTTCTTTAGCGAGTTTACTCGCGCTTATTGCAGTAGAAGGTTACGCCAAAACAGAAATTGGTGTAGAAGCTCCCTTTGTTATTAACACCGATTACCATGGCGGTACATTATTATTAGGTCTTAGCTACACTGGATTTTCTAAAGCAGTTGGTATCTTAGAGAATGTAGAGTTTGATGCGGAACAAGCGGTGAGTGAACTTCAACGAATCCCAGATTTTACTGAAGACGACGGCGTACAAGAGTTAAATTTAAGTGCAGGCTTAACTATGTATTACAACCCTGCCAATAAAGGAATAACGCTGCGTGTAACTAACGATAGCTTGCTACTCGTCAAATCAGCTCGTATTACCAAGGTTAACCTATCCTATTCAAAGAAATGGTTCAGCAATGATTATGGAACGATGTATTGGGGAGCAAAGCCTACATTCTATAACGTTGGTATGACAAATTTAGATGTGAGAGTTGGTGATCTTGAAGATGCCGAATCTCTATTTAAAGATATTCGTAATGGAGATTACTCATATGAGAATGGATTTGATATTGATTTGGGGCTTTCTTTTGCTAGCCAACATTACTTTGTTGCCGCACATTTAAAGAACACAATTGAAAGTCATTATGATTATCCAACAATCGATCGTCGCAGGTATAGCTCTACTTATGTACTCAATGAGCTAGACAAAAACGAAATTTTTACCCTAGAACGTCAACTTACACTGCAAGGCGCTGTATTTACCTCTGATAAAAAGTGGAGTTTAAGAGCCGAGTTTGACGCTAACCCAGTTTCAGACCCAATGTTAGACAAATATCAATGGGTTAACGTAACCGCGGGCTATGCTGCAGATAATTGGTGGTTGCCAAGCGCTAGATTTGGCTTTAGTCAAAATCTGGTAGGCTCAGAGTTGCGTTACTTAAATGCCGGCATAACATTCATGAAGTTTTTTAACCTTGATATTGCCTCGACTCTCGATACAGTCACCATTGATGATGATAAATATATGCGAGGCTTAAACGTTTCATTAGGTGTTCAATTTAGCTATTAATCAGCAATAGGCGCCAATGCTAAAAACCACGTACGTTTTTCCATATCAAAATATTAGCAATAAAAAAGGCCAACATTCGTTGACCTTTCGATGCATTACTTTTTACAGCATTATTCTTGGAATAAGGACTCTAACGATAGGTTTTGTTGACCTAGCATGTCTCTTAAACGTTTCAATGCTTCTACTTGAATTTGACGCACACGTTCACGGGTTAAGCCAATTTCAGAACCAACATCTTCTAGTGTTGCAGCTTCATAACCTAATAAACCAAAACGTCTAGCAAGCACTTCACGTTGTTTAGAGTTAAGCTCATTTAGCCAAACCACAATATTGTTTTTCAAGTCACTGTTTTGCAATTTATTTTCTGGGCCACCGCCTTTTTCATCTGGGATGACATCAAGCAAGGCTTTTTCTGAATCGCCAGCAAAAGGTGTATCAACCGATGTAATGCGCTCGTTAAGTTTCAACATCTTGCTGACATCTTCAACAGGCTTATCTAGCTCGCTTGCAATATCTTCTGCGGTTGGTTCATGATCTAGCTTTTGAATTAACTCACGAGCTGTACGTAAGTATATGTTTAGCTCTTTCACAACATGAATAGGTAATCGAATTGTGCGCGTTTGATTCATAATTGCGCGTTCAATGGTTTGACGAATCCACCAGGTAGCATATGTTGAAAATCTAAATCCACGTTCTGGATCAAACTTTTCTACAGCTCTAATTAGGCCAAGGTTACCTTCTTCGATAAGGTCTAATAGTGGAAGGCCGCGATTATTGTATCGTCGTGCAATTTTCACAACGAGTCTTAAATTACTTTCGATCATGCGCTTACGCGCTGCTTCATCCCCCTTCAGGGCAAGGCGGGAAAAGTAAACTTCTTCTTCTGCACTTAACAAAGGCGAAAAACCAATTTCTCCTAAATAAAGCTGGGTCGCATCTAAGTTAGAAGATGCTTCTTCTTTCTCTCTCTTTTTACTTACCGGTTCAACAACAACATCGTTTATTTCTTTATTAATGCCCATGCCACTTCTCCTAATAGCAAGTATTATTATTGGTATTAACTACACAATTGCTCTCCATTTATAATTATTATTTATTATTAATTTATTAACGTGACGAGTTTATTAATCTTTCGATCATTTTTTCGGCAAATACTTCTGCGGATTAACTGACTTGCCACGAAAGCGAACTTCAAAATGAAGCATGACTCTTTGGGCGTCGGTATCTCCCATTTTGGCGATTACATCACCAGCGTTGATCTGTTGTTGCTCTTTGACCAATATACGATCATTATGGGCATATGCACTGAGATAATCATCATTATGTTTGATTATAACGAGGTTGCCATAACCTCTTAATGCATTACCAGCATATACAACAGTGCCAGATGCCGCAGCTTTGATGTTATCTCCCTTGCGACCGGCAATATCAATGCCTTTATTTCCTTGTACTTTAGTAGAAAAGGTTTGAACTACTTTTCCGTTATGTGGCCATAGCCATCGGCGGATTTTCTGAGAGAAAGTACTTTGTTTTTGTGTACTTTTTCTGTTGATTTTTTGTCCACCTTCATTAACACCATACTCCTGATTTTTTTTCTGATCAACCGCTTTCTTTACATTTTTTTCACTTTTATTAGCTGAGTTTTTATTCGGTTGAGGTGGAGTTTTTGCACTATTTTTTGGCTTTGAAATTGCCTTCGAAAGCGATAGCTTCTGTCCTGGGTAGATATGGTAAGGCGCGGTGATATTATTCCATGAAGCTAATGTTTTCACATTCACATTCGCACGCCATGCAATAGCGTATAAGGTTTCACCTTTTTTAACTAAATATTCACTTTGTTGGAGCGTGTTTTTAGACTTGTTAGTGATGGGAGCATGCCCTTGAATGTCTACAACAGGGGCAGGCTTTTGAGGCTTAGAAGAACAGCCTGCAAGTAACAGTAAACATACTAGAATAGCATTTTTATACCAGTTAGCTCCCAACATAACTAACTCGTTTGGGTATGATAGATATATGCAACAAGAATTAAGGCAACAACACCCCAACCGATAATATCAACCCAGCGGCGAATTTTTGCTTCCATTTCAGCCCCCCCTAATTTAATTAACCCTGCAACGAGAAAAAATCGCATACCACGACCAATGGTCGAAGCAATTAAAAAGGGTAGAAACGCTAAACTCAAAAATCCTGCGCTAACCGTAAAGAGTTTGTAAGGGATTGGCGAAAAGCCTGCGACAAATACCACCCACACGCCCCACTGCTCGAACCATAGCATGACTTGCTCGAGTTTGTGGCCGTAACCTAGCTGGTTAATTGCTGGTTCAATCCATGGTTCAAACATCCATGCGCCTAGCCAGTAACCAAGTGCACCGCCAAGTACAGATGATACGGTAGCTATGGTGGCAAAGCGCCAAGCTTTTTCAGGCTTAGACAACACCATAGGCGCTAACAGTACGTCTGGTGGGATAGGAAAAAAAATAGATTCAATAAAGGTTAAAAACGCTAGGGCTCTAGGTGCAAACTTATGCTCTGCCCACTGCATGGTCCATTCATACAGCTTAGAAAAAATCTTCAAACAACGGCTCCGGGAACTAAAGGTACAAACTTTACGGCTTCAACGAGCTTCTCATGAAATTGCTCGCCTTGTTTTGTAATTATTTTCAATACTTGGGTTTGATCGCCTACCGGAATCACTAGCTTGCCACCTTCACTGAGTTGGTCTAGCAAAGCTTGCGGTACACTTGTTGGCGCTGCAGTCACAATAATTGCTTGAAAAGGTGCTTTTGATTGCCAGCCTTTCCAACCGTCACCATGCTTCATCGATATGTTATGCAGATCCATCGCCTGCAATCGACGTTTAGCTTGAAACTGCAACGTTTTAATTCGCTCAACTGAATAAACCTTAGGAATCAATTGCGCCAAAATAGACGTTTGATAACCAGACCCCGTACCTATTTCTAATACGTTTTCTGGGACACCATCTTCAAGCAAAAGTTCTGACATTTTTGCAACAATATAAGGTTGTGAAATGGTTTGGCCTTGTCCAATAGGTAATGCGTTATTTTCATAAGCTTTGTGCGCTAGAATTTCTGGTACAAAAATATGACGTGGCGAACGTGCTATAGCTTGTAACACTCGTTGGTCGGTAATTCCTTCATTTGCAAGCTGCTGAGCCAACACTTCGCCGCTTCTACTCGACTTACCACCAATTCTGCTACCTACGAGTCGACTCATAATTTAACTTCACTTATCCATTGTTGCATAGTATTTAAACTGTTATGGGCTGTCATATCAACTGTTAACGGCGTTACCGAAGCAAAACCATTAGCGACGGCATGAAAATCTGTTCCTTCACCTGCGTCTAATTCTTGGCCAAGCGAACCGTACCAATAGATATCGCGATTCCATGGGTCTTTCATTTTTTTCATTGTTTCGGCTTTGTGACGATGCCCTAAACGTGTTGCTTTAATACCTTTGAGCTCTGATATCGGTATATCTGGCACATTAATATTTAAAATTTGATCTGACTTTAATGGATGAGCCTTTAAGCGTTCAATCACTTTAACGGCTACTTGCGCCGCTGTTTCATAATGCTTTTCTTCTTTGCCAACAAGCGAAACAGCAATTGCTGGCATCCCCATATGACGTCCTTCAGTAGCTGCCGCTACAGTGCCAGAATAAAGAACATCGTCACCTAGGTTTGCGCCATGATTAATACCTGCGACCACTAAATCAGGTGGCGTTTCACACAACTGGCTAATCGCTAAATGGACACAGTCTGTTGGTGTACCATTGACACTAATATAACCATTATCTAAAACCTGGGTACGCAAAGGGTTAATGAGTGTTAGTGAGTTACTAGCGCCACTGCAGTTTCTATCAGGGCCAACTACCATTGTCTCGCCAAGGGCTGCTAACGCCTGTTGTAAAACCTTCATACCAGGTGCATTCACACCATCGTCATTACTCACTAATATCTTCATCTTACTTCCTTATGACGTTTCTTTAGTAACACGCACTGTCATGTCTTGATAGTTCAATAGTTCACGCAAAACTGTCGTAGCAAAACAGCCAGAAGGTAAAAAGAAACTAACGGTTACTTGGTTTTCGCTAACTGCTATTTTCGGCTGTGCAATAGTTAAACGTATTCTTCTGCGCTCTTGTTTCAAGCCAAACTTTGCTAGGCCTTTTGCAAAAAGTTCATTTTCATTGGCAACGTCTTCTTCAAGTTCTGCAATATCACCTTGGCTCATTAATGAACCCGCTCCCCACATGGAAGCCGTTAAATCGATGTCTTTTTCATCCAGACGATTTAATAATGTGTCATCAACTTCTTCTGCCAAGAAAACAGATTGCGTACCCGCTAACATGCAAACATCACCTGCATGCAACACATCGTACATATTTTCTTCAATGCGTTTAGCGACAATTTGATTAAAAATTAGTGATCTTGCAGCAGAAAGATAAATACTGCGCTTTTTCTTGTCTTTAACCTTATTGCCTTCAAATAAATACTGAGCGCGCGCGATGTTGCCACCATCAATACCAAAACGTTGTTCGCCAAAATAGTTCGGTACGCCGCGCGTACAAATTTTCTGCCAGCGTTGTTCCACATCTTCAACATCACTAACATCAGTTAAGGTAATTTCAAAGCGATTACCAATTAACGCGCCAGTTTTTAATTTTTTGTTGTGTCGCTGCCAACTGAGGACTTTAACCCCCTCAATGTCTAGATCGCCAAGATCGTAGTTTTTCTTACCGGGTACATGTACGCCGAAAGACTGCTGACAAATAGCGAATCGATCTTTTAAGCCCGCATAGGTTACAAACTTTTCTGCGACACCGAAGTACTTAGCCAGCTGACGTGCCACAAATACCGTATTGGCACCCGTTTTCTCAATGTGAATAATAAGGTGTTCACCTTCTCCACAAGGCTCAAAAGGTAAGATTTCAAACACTTTGAAATCTGCCATTTGCGATCTTAATTTACCTGAGGATTGTGGGGTGCCATGTAAATAAGGTACGGGTTTTAATTCACTCATGAAACCGCCTTTTCTAGTAAGACAACCGCATGCACAGCAACCCCTTCTTTACGACCGACGTAACCTAATTTTTCAGTGGTCGTCGCTTTAACGTTTACTTGATCAATATCACAGGTAAGATCTTCTGCTAAACATGTTCTCATTGGCAATAAATGCGGTGCTATTTTTGGAGCTTGTGCAGCGATGGTAATGTCTGCATTACCTAACTGATAGCCTTTGTCTTTCATCAAGCCAACGACATGACGCAATAAGATGCGGCTCGATATGTTTTCATATTCGTCACTTGTATCGGGAAAGTGATTACCTATGTCACCCAGTGCTAACGCACCAAGAATGGCATCACATAATGCATGAATAGCAACATCGCCATCAGAATGGGCAACAAACCCTTGCTGATAGTCTATCTCAACACCAGCTAAAACAATTGGCCCTTCGCCACCAAATTTGTGGACATCAAAACCATGACCTATTCGCATACTTCTTCCTGCTTCATTGTTTGTTGATTTGATAAAATAAACGTAGCTAATGCTAAGTCTTCTGGTCTTGTAATCTTAATATTATCGCTAGCACCTTCTACCAATAGACTCGGCTGTTCGATAAACTCAATTGCAGATGATTCATCGGTGATAACATAGTTTTGCTTTAAGCCTTGTTCAATGGCATTGATAAGCAATGTTGTTTGGTACATCTGAGGCGTTAGTGCATGCCAAAGTACAGAGCGGTCGACGGTACTTTCAACTTCTTGCGTCGACGAAGCTCGTTTAATCGTGTCTTTTGCTTGATAGGCCAATAAGCCACCTTGTTTTGCTGATAAACAACGTTTTATCAACTGATTAATATCTTCAACACTCACGCAAGGTCTTGCTGCATCATGCACAATAGCCCATTCAAAATTGAGCTCAGCCAATTTATGTAGCCCTGCCAATACTGAATCAACCCGCTCTTGACCACCGAGAACCGTTTCAACATGTTTATTTTGAGGTAGGCTGGTTGAGTTAAAGTATTCATCATGCTGACCTAACGCAATGATAACTTTATCAATGAGTGGGTGCTTAAGTAGCCTATCGACAGTATGTTCTAAAACGGTTTTATCAGCGATCTTTAAATATTGCTTTGGGCAAGCTGACTTCATTCGCTTCCCCACGCCAGCTGCTGGAACAACTACAGCAAAGCGTGGCGACCTATGCTTATTCAATGACAATTTCCTTGGATTGATTATCCAACGCTTCTTCTTTGTGTTTTGGGATCACGCGAAAGAAAACTTCATCTTCTTTAATTAAACCTAATTCATTTCTCGCGCGCTCTTCAATCGCTTCGACACCCGACTTTAAGTCGTCGATATCAGCATAAAGAATCTTATTACGTTGTTTAAGTTTATCGTTATCAGCGGTTTGACGTGTGACTTCTTCTTTCAGATCTAAATAATCAGGCACAGAGTTTTTGCCGAACCAGAGTCGGTACTGTAGCAATAGCAAAAATGTAAGCAAGATAATAGAAACGACACGCATAGCGCTGTGTAAACTTATTGTTGGTATGTCTTATAGCTATTATAAAAGGGTGATCTGTTAAGTAAATTAAAATTATGCGTTAATTAACACTTATCGTATTGGTGGTGCCGTTTTTTTGAAGTTTTTCCAATTAATATTGCAAGATAACAGTAATTCTCTCAATGAGAGCCTTTTAGGTTGTGCTTTTTGTTGATTCACCCATCGATGCCCAGCGCACGCTAACATAAATGCACGCTTTGTAGGTTTGATTAAATGAAAATTAACTTCAGGTTCAAGCTCTTGCTCTTCTGAAAAACTAAACCAACCATGAGCATTAGTGCGAAAACGCAGCTTGTCGGTATCTACTCTATCAATAGAATCCAGTTCATAACCTTGTAATGTTTGAACTGGAATAACTAACCCCAATGGCAACGTAGTTGCGCTATACCAACGCAAAGTAGCAGCAAAGTCTTTATTAAGGTCAGGCATTTTAGCCGATTGCTTAAGTGTCCAACTACCGTTTTGCACATCAAGAGCTAACGGGGAGTCACATAATGTCATATGATCTGCAGTGCGTTTAATGTAATAAGGTAGGCTTTTTAAGCGTGACTGCAATCCTTGAACCGACACATTAACACTTTGAGCAAGCGTGGCTAACTCTCTTTCATAGAGGGCATTACACAATTTCGCATAATCATCATTATGCTCAATGTCATCTTGCCAAAGTAAAGCCTGCGTCATATGTATAAAAAACAGCGGAATATTGCTTACAGTTTAAGCAAAATATCACGTTAAAAAAAGCACTATTTGGTACTCAAGCCATCTCAGCAGCTGTTTTTCTCTGTAAGATTGAAGTGCTTAGCACCAAATTGACATGCTGCAGGCTACATAAATTCTTCGATATATTAAGCTTTGTAAGAATGACTTAATTTACTGGGTAATCATTGACTTAATACAGTTGAGCACGCTCTTTACGCGCTCTGGGCGATTAAGCTCTTGTGGGTAAAGCAAATAAACATCGCGTGTTTCTCCCAAATACTCAGGTAAAACATTGACCAACTCTCCTTGTGCTAACTCATTCTCTATCAAATATGCCGGTAATCGTGTAATACCTAAATGGTTTAGCGCAGCATCCTTTAGCAAACTGTTATCAGAAAACTGGTACTTGGCGTCAACGGCTACATCGACGTGTTGCCCTGAGTTCACAAATAGCCAATTACGCCAATAGTGTAATGCGATGCAATCATACTCTTTAAGCTCTTCAGGCGTTTTAGGCTGACCAAACTGTGCAATATAGTCAGGGCTTGCACAGCATATATACGCGGATGTCATCAATTTAAGCGCAACCATATCATCTGGTGGCGTGTTGGTGATGCGTATCGCAAAATCATAGGGCTCAGAGACTAAGTTGTGAGTTTGGTTGCCCGTTTCACAAATAAGTTTAATCCCTGGATATTGCTTATTAACGGTACCAACCAACACCGAAAGTTTTGATTGCATTAAACCTGTAGGTGCAGTGAATCGAACCGTTCCTTCCAATTTTTCTTCTTGTTGCTTAACAAGTTGCTGTGTTTCTTGCCAAAAAGACGTTAACTTTTGGGCGCGCTGGTTAATACTTTCGCCTGCGGTTGTTAAGCGCATAGAACGGGTATTACGAAACAGTAGTTGGCAATTAAGTTCAAGCTCTAACGCTTTAATCTGTTTAGACAAATAGGCTTTTGAAACACCTAAAGCGTCAGCGGTTTTAGTAAAACTGCCATGGTTAACTAATTCAGCAAACAACCTCAATTGCTCTAAATGCATGTAACCCTCAACGATTAAACCCTAAAATAAAAATAATACACCGTTTGTTTCTATACAGAAACAGTGATTTTCTCAACGGCTATTTTTAAACCAAGCATTTCCTATAACAATAACGACTCGTTTACTAAGTTGAGCTAAAAAATGAAAACAAAAATATGGCAATTACCTGCCCTACTGCTATTACTTGGATTAACAGCATGTAGCCAACAAAGCACATCGCAACAATCACAAATTAGCAAGCAGCCATCAATGACAAATTATCTGCCTAAGCCTTACGTTGAGATTGAACACCCTGCATGGGTTAAAAACGCAACAATTTACGAAGTAAATGTCCGTCAATATACCCCACAAGGCACATTCAATGCGTTTGCTGAACATTTGCCAAGATTAAAAGCACTCGGTGTTGATATTCTTTGGCTGATGCCAATTCACCCGATTGGTGATAAAAACCGTAAAGGAGAAAAAGGTAGCTACTACGCAGTAAAAGATTACATGGCTGTTAACCCAGAATTTGGCACATTAGATGATTTCAAAGCGCTTGTTGATCGGGCGCACAGCATGGATATGTACGTTATTATTGATTGGGTTGCTAACCATAGCGCATGGGACAATCCGCTAACGGAAACAAATCCACAATGGTATACCAAAGATCATAACGGCAACTTTCAACCAACACCTTGGTGGGATTGGAGCGATATAATCGACTTTGATTATCAAAACCCTGAAATGCGTGAGTACATGACCAACGCCTTAAAATATTGGGTAAAAGAAACCAATATTGATGGCTATCGTGCTGACGTAGCTGGTTTTATTCCAACCGATTTTTGGGACAATGTTCGTACTGAGCTCGACGATATTAAGCCGGTATTTATGCTCGCAGAATGGGACGCCCGTGATCTTCACAAAAAAGCGTTCGATATGAGTTACGCATGGAAACTCCATGACACCCTTGAGGCCGTTAATAAAGGTGATAAAGATGCTTCAGGCGTTTACCACTATTTTGCGCATGCTCTTAATGCGTGGCCAGATAATGCTATTAAAATGAACTTTGTTGATAACCATGACAAAAACTCATGGGAGCAAAGCATGTTTGAACGCCATGGCCCTTATTTAGAAGCGAGCATTGTCTTAACAGTGACAGCAGAAGGCATGCCTTTGCTATACAGTGGACAAGAAGCTGGCCTAGATCGATCTTTGGCGTTCTTCGATAAAGATGAAATTAGCTGGCAGTCTCACCCTATTGGCGATTTATACAAATCATTGTTTACCTTAAAACATCAAAATAAAGCACTTTGGAATGGCAATTGGGGCGGCAAAATGATCCCGGTACCTAATAACAAACCAAAGCAAGTATTCTCCTTTGCCCGCATTAAGGACGGCGATAAAGTCTTTGTTGCGATTAATTTCTCTGATCAGCCGACACAGGTCCAGTTCAATGAAAATATTCAACTAGGTCAATATCAAGAGTATTTTAGTCAAACAGCTACAAATCTCGTTCCAGAATCAACATTAACGATTCCTGCATACGGCTATCGTGTGTATGTAAAGCAATAACATTTAACATCAGGCAGGCGTAAACTGCGCCATCTAAATATAAAAAGGTTAAATTATGGATATTCCATCAATGGGGTTTGGCACATTTCGTTTAGAAGGTGATGTTGCCTACCAATCAGTTCTCACAGCGCTCAAAGCAGGCTACCGACATATTGATACAGCGCAAATATACGGTAACGAACTTGAAGTTGGACAAGCCATTACTGATAGTAAGGTACCAAGACAGGAAATTTTTCTCACAACCAAGGTATGGAATGATAATTTATCTGATGAAAAGTTTTTGCCCAGTGTCAAAGAAAGTTTAAATAAATTAGGCACCCGATTATATCGACTTGTTATTAATCCATTGGCCTGCGCCGCCAAAAGAAACCAGCTTGCTTGATGCTGCCAAACAACTGGTGTTGGCAAAAGAGCACGGTTTATCGCGCGAGATAGGCGTGTCAAATTTTACGATTGCCCAGCTTGAAGAAATTAAGCCTGCATTTACCACATATAAAATTCTGACCAATCAAGTTGAAGTGCACCCTTACCTAACCAATCAAACGTTAAGAGATTATTGCCATTTACATAGCATTAAGGTTACTGGCTACATGCCTTTTGCGGTTGGCAAAGTACTTAAAGACCCAGTAATTGAAGGTATTGCAGGTGCTCAACAATGTACGCCAGCTCAAGTGATTATTGCTTGGACGCAGGCCAATAAGTTGATCACAATTCCATCATCGACCAAAGCAGAAAACATTCGAGCAAACCTTGCTGGGCTCAACATTCAATTAGAACAAAATGACGTTGAAAAAATAAATCAATTACATTGTAATCATCGTATCGCTACTCCAGACTTCTCACCACATTGGGACTAACAGTTTGAGTGCGCCTAAACCTATTAGGCGCACCAACACATATAGTAAATTCTCGTTTCTATCCTCTAAAAGCATAATTCACCAAATCTATAGTTAAAATAATTAAAATTTATTTAGCTTTTAGAATAAATACTTTAACCACAGGTCAGACAAGGTGCACCTTTGCACTGTCAAGTTTGGTGCAATATCTCACAGTGGTTTATGACTTTCTTTAGAGTTTCTACACTATTGAAATGTTTGACAAGCCCATTTTTACTAGTCAAATTGAACAAGTACAAATATTAAACAACAAAAATAATAAACGTATTTAAGCCTAGAAATTAAACAAAATAAATATAAAAAGTGGGCAGTTAGTTGTCGCCTATAATGACGGGGAGAGCTCAATGAAAACGAATAAATTATTTAAGCCGAGTAGGCTCGCAATAAGCGTAGCTGCTATTTTCAGTATGAATTCCTTTACAGGTATAGCGCAAGAAACACCTGACGCTGCTGAAGACAAAGGTTTAGAAACCATTACCGTAACAGCACAAAAACGTATACAAAACTTACAAGAAGTACCTATCGCAGTTTCGGCATTTTCTGGTGATGAAATGTCTGAAGCCGTCATTAAAGATATGTACGACTTACAAACAAGTGTGCCTGCTTTAGGTGCATTCCAAAGCCAAAGTGCAACCAATTCAAGCTTTTCAATTCGTGGTGTTGGTACCTCTTCACAAAACTTCGGTTTAGAGTCGTCAGTAGGCTTGTACGTTGATGGCGTGTACCGTGCTCGTCAAAACTCCATGATCAACAACCTTGTTGATGTTGAAGCTGTTGAAGTATTGCGTGGTCCACAAGGTACTTTATTCGGTAAAAACACGCCTTCTGGCGCAATATTAGTTCGTACTGTAAAACCAAGCCACGATGGTGAAGACGGCTTTGTAGAAGCTACCGTAGGTAATTATGGTTTGGTCAACTTTTCAGGTGCCGCTTCAATGTCAGCAATTGAAGATGTGCTAGCATTTCGTATTACCGCATTTGGTAGCCAACGAGATGGTATCGTTGATGACGTAAATTTAGGTGACAACAAACTCAATGACCGTGATCGCTGGGGCGCACGATTACAGGCGCTTTATACACCAACAGACGAATTAGAAATTCGCTTTATTGCTGATTATTCAGAAATTGATGAAATTTGTTGTGCCGCACCGGTACAACTAAGCAATTTACAAGCAACAGAAATCCCAGGTAAATTTGGTAGTGATGCTGTACTGCCTGGCTTAGGTGGTACCGTGTTCGCAGGTGGTGACGCGTTCTATGATCGTGAAGTTGCCTTGTCATTTTTACCGGTTTCCACCATGGAAGACAAAGGTCTTTCGATGGAAATAAACTATGAGATAGATAACAACTACTCAATCACGGCAATTTCAGCTTACCGTAACTTTGAATCTTTTGATGACACTGATACAGATTTTACCGACGCTGACTTATTCGGTACTAAAAATGATGCATCCCAAAGCTCTTTTTCACAAGAGATTCGCTTAGACTACACCAGTGAAAAACTAAACTATATCTTAGGCTTATATTACTTTAGCCAAGATTTAGACTTAGACTATAGCTTGTATACAGATACATTGTTCAATCCGTTTTTTATGTCTAGCTTCCAAGGTGCTTTAGATCCCCTTTTAGCAGGAATTGACGGCGTAAGCGCGTTAACTGGTGGCGCTATTGCACCGTCAGCTGAAGCAGCGCCTATGGGTACAGGTTTCGATCATATCGCTGAACAAGATCATGAAAGCTATGCCATTTTTGGCCAGTTTGATTACAAGTTAACTGATGCATTAACGCTAACCGCAGGTTTAAGATATACCGATGAAAGCAAAGATTTATCGACGGTATTTAGTGAAAACCTACCTGATGGCTCTGAGTTCCCAACATTTTTCTCTGCAATAGGTGACCCAGCAGCGCCAGTGCCGGGCACATTGATTTATGGTGCAGGAGTAGCAGGTGCAATGTTGGCTGCAGTTGGTGCAGGCCAAATGAGTCCATTTGACCCTAACTTTTTAGGTGCTATTGCCCCCTTCCAAACATTAGGCTGGGGATTCCAAGCACTAGGCGCAACAACTGCCTCACGTGCTGATATCAATGAAACATTAGAAGATGATCAAATCACGGGTACGGTTAAACTAAGTTATCAAGTTGACCGCGATACCATGGTATATGCATCTTACGGCACTGGCTATAAGTCAGGTGGTACAAATACAGACCGTATTAGAGAAGGATTTGAGCCAATATTTGATGCTGAAACCTCATCATCATTTGAAGTGGGTTTAAAGAAAGACTTTATTGAACAAAACCTTCGTATCAACGCTGCTGCCCATTACACGACGGTTGATGATTTCCAAGCAAATACCTTTACTGGTAATGGCTTTAACTTACAAAACGCAGGTGACTATGAAATATCAGGTTTTGAACTAGAGTCATCATGGTTCCCTACTGATTCAATCGAAGTAAACTTGGCATATGCATACGTAAATGCAGAGTATAAGAGCTTTGAACGCGGTAACTGTTGGGTTGCCTATTCATGGCACACAGGTATTACAGATCCTGGCCAAGAAAGCGCAGATCCTGCAAACCCAAATCCTTACTGTAATCGTTCAGGCGATCGTCCAGCGGGTGAGCCAGAAAATCAATTAATGTTAAAACTGAAAAAAGAGTTTTACTTAAGTGAAAACATCTTCTCATACGTACAAGTCGAATATAGCTATACAGGCGATATGGTGCTTGATGGTAGTAACGACCCTTATGCGACACAAGATAGCTACAACTTAGTTAATTTACGTTGGTATATGAATTTAGAAGAATACGATACCGATATTATCTTATGGGGACGTAATGTGTTTGATGAGGAATATATTAACCGTACAAACTTTAATACGCCGCTACAGGAAGGTAAGTTAAATGCTTATGTTTCAGAGCCGGTAACTTACGGTATTACGTTTAAAAAACGTTTTTAAAATGATTATTTAAGTCACTAGTTTATTTAGCTATTTCAGTCATTATAAACAGTGTCAAGATAACAACCTTACAATTTAAAATAGCCCGAAAGGGCTATTTCCATTTTAAAAATAAAGAGCTATCCATGTCATTAAAACACATTTTATCGAATCGCTATTCCACTCGCGCATATAGTCCTAAAGCCGTACCTCAAGAAACTTTGACGGAAATTTTTCAGGATGCCCAACTTTCTCCATCGAATTGCAATGTACAACCTTGGCAAGTCTATGTCGTTTCAGGTGCAAAGAAAGAAGCACTTAAAGCACAATTAATGAAAATATTGATGAACGGTGCTAAACCTACCCCAGAGTTTGATTGGACACCGCAATATCAAGGTGCACACAGAGATCGTCAATTCGGCTCGGCAAATGCACTTTATAGCGCGCTTGGTATTGCTCGTGAAGATAAACAAGCGAGACAAATGGCGATGGTTAAAAACTGGCAATTTTTTGATGCGCCGCACGTTGCATTTTTCACTATGGAAAAATACCTCAATATTATGGGCGCAGTCGATTTAGGTATTTACGCTCAAACCCTTTCTTTGCTTTTACAAGAGCAAGGGATCAATAGCTGTATGCAAGGCGCGCTTGGCCAATTTCCAGAGCCCGTCAAAGCGTTATTAAACATTCCCGAAGAGCGCGGTATCTTATTTGGCATGTCATTTGGTTATCCTGAAGATGATGCACCAGCCAATAAAGCACGAACAGAACGTGAACCGTTAGAAAACGCGGTGCAGTTCTTTGATTAAAGAACAACATAGGTAAGTAACGAGTAGGAAAAACGATGTCTGTAAAACACCAACATGTCACTATTGATGAAGTCGATATACATTTTGTTGAGGCGGGAGAAAATCATAGCCAAACTATCGTATTCTTACATGGTTTTCCCGAAAGCTGGCATACTTGGCAAAACCAAATAACTTACTTTTCACAGAATTACCGAGTAATAGCACCGGATCTTCCCGGTTACAACCTAAGCGACAAGCCAAGTAATATAAACTTTTATCAAGTACCTAATTTAATTAGCTTCTTTTCAAAGTTTATAAAAGCTGTCGCTCACCAACAAGAAGTAATTTTAGTCGCACATGATTGGGGAGGTGCTATAGCCTGGCCGTTAGTTGCCTTTTACCCACAACTATTTTCTCGCCTTATCATCCTAAATGCTGCTCACCCAAGTACTTTTACACGTGAAATGATTAACAACCCAAATCAGCAGCTAAAGAGTGAATATATTCACCAACTGATAGCCAAAAACGCAGTAAGTAAACTGATGGCAAATAATTATCAATTTTTATTCGATAAGATCTTATCAAGCATGCAGGACGATATACTCACTGAATCGCTTAAACAGCGCTATTTAGAGGTTTGGCAACAAGAAGGGGCAATCAATGGTATGTTGCAGTATTATCGCGCCATGCCTCAGTTAGCGCCGTCTAGCCAAAAACAAGTTGCCAATGGCGGCCCTGTTGTTAGCACGCAAGAAATGACCATTCCTCAAATTAATATTCGCCGCCCAACCTTAGTAATGTGGGGCGAGCAAGATCAAGCGTTTGTCGTAGAATGTACTTATGGTTTATCCGACTACATAGACGACCTTTCGCTTGTCACTTTCAACGACGCATCACATTGGTTACACCATGAAAAAAATGAAGAAGTGAATCAACATATTCAAACATTTATTCAGCGAACGTAGCAATGTTACAAACAACTTTCGAAGTGAACAAAAAAACGTTCAATGAATATCAATATTGTCAGCAAAAACTGCCAAATGAGTTGCCTGAAAATAATATTGTGATTGCGATAGATAAATTTGCCTTAACGGCAAATAACATTAGCTATGCGGTAATGGGGGATTTCTTAGGTTATTGGCAATTTTTCTCTGCCAGTCAGCCACAATTAGGCCGAATTCCTGTGATGGGTTATGGCACCATTGTAAAGACCAACCATGCTGATATTAAAGAAGGTGAGCGAGTATGGGGCTTTTTTCCAATGTCGAGTCACTTAACGATTCAAGCGGGAAAAGTATCTAGCGCAGGCTTTTACGACATGAAACCGGAACGATTGAGCTTAGCGCCTATATATAGCTTTTTTGAACGTGTTGAAAATTCCCCTACTTATCAAAAGGCTTGTGAAGATTTAGATATTTTACTACGTGGGCTATATACCACTGCCTGGCTAATTGAAGACTTCTTCTTTGATAACCGGTATTTTGACGCCGAGCAATTTTTAATTACTAGTGCGTCAAGCAAAACGAGTATCGCCCTTGCTTTTGCGATTAAAGCGCGCGGTGAAAAAACAGCAATAGGCATTACATCCGCCTCTCGCGTTGATTATGTTAAATCGCTTGGCTGTTTTGACCAAGTCATTAGCTATGACGCTATTGATACACTCAATAATAATCGACAAAGCGTATTGGTTGATATGGCGGGTAACAAGCATGTATTAGCGCAGATACACGGCTTATTTAACACTCGATTATGCTATTCGTGCAGAGTTGGCGCGACCCACTTTCAACACGTTGAAATAGAGCAGTCTCTAGAAGGCCCACAACCACACATGTTTTTTGCACCGCACCAAATGCAAAAACGAAGTGCCGATTGGGGTAAAGATAAGTTACTGCAGTTAATGGCGAAAAGTTTTTATCAGTTCATTAAGTTTAGTGAAAAAGAATTTAAACTCGAGCATTTAACGGTTTGTGATAATAACTCTGCTGATAAGTTTACACAGCGATATTTAAAGGTTTTATCTGGAAAAGCCAATGCAAGTATCGGTTATATTAATAAAATTCAGCACTTTTAAACGCTAAAAATAAAGCCAGCGTGAACAACTCAGGCAGGCCTTATTCCATAATTCTTTGTTAATCGCTTATCGATCAATAGCACTCAACGTGCCGACCATTGTAAAAATACTTCCTGCCGCAATCACCATGCCTGCATCTATAGTTAAGGTAGCTGGCGTTGCAACAACCTTGCCCAGTGTTGATAAACCAGTTTCAGGCGTTTGTACAAGCACAAAATGATCTGTCTTAAGTTTTTCTAAAGGAATTTCACCTTCTAACTTATAAATTTTTCCAGTTAATGGCACCTGCATTACCATGTTTTTATATTTGTTCTCGAAGAAGCCCATCTGCCGAAGCTGCTCTTTGTCAGGATTTCCTCGTGCGATAAGTTCAAAGTTACCACGCACATTATTATTTTCATCCACTTTAAAGTCACTGTAATACGGGGCAAAAGGTTGTGTACGACTAGCCACTAGTACGTCGATTAATTGTTGGGTCGCTTCAAAAATATAGCTATATTCTTCACCCTCAACGATCAGTAGCTTTTCTTCTTTAGCACCGTAGTAGCCGAGAATTTTTTCTTGATAAGTAGGCGCCTGCCACATTTGTGAAGTACATGCAGTTAACATCAAGCCTATAACGAGGGAAACCAAACGAATCATAATATGTTCCTTAACGTGCTGAATTCTTTCCAATAAAAAAGGTGCTAAGCGCACCTTCTTTTAACAATTATAACTTGTTACGTCAAAGTTAACCGCCAAATAATGCTTTTAATTGCTTCGCAATCGCCATTTCTTCAGCATTGAGTGTGTAATTCACTTCACAACGAGGATCTGTCTTTTGAATGACAGCAGTCATTGCCGGCGTAATTGGAATTGGATCACAGCCATGTCCTTGCTCACACACCATATCAAATTCTGGCTTCGCTTTTTGGTGACAATCTAAACAGTTACCACCAAATTTGTTCACGACATTTTCAAATCCTCGAACATGAATTTTGCTACCTTGTTTATCAACTTTTAGTTCGAAAAATTCCCAATCGTTAGTTTTATCGTTAGTCCCTTTAGGGTGCTTGATCATAACCTCAGTCGGTACAAGTTGAATAATTGAGCCGGCTGGATATTCACCTTTGCCCGCTTGAGCAACGAGTAGGGTTTCATCCAATCGCTCGCTATCAATATTATCAACATAAAAACCACGTACTTTGGTCATTGATTTAATACATTGAAAGCTCGCATCATCAATATTTTCAATCTTATCTTTAAGCGCTACTTGGTCGTTAGCAAAAGCACTAAACGACATGCAGACCACTAGGCTCAATAACATTATAATTTTTTTCATGTTCGTTCCTTTGGTTGTTTGCGGTTATAGCTTAACCATCAATTTACCTTGGTTTTCACCCGTGAAAAACATATTAAGACCAGTAATAGCGCTTTCTATACCTTCTAGCACATGAGCGCGGTACTTAATTTTCCCAGAAGTTACATAAGGCGTTAACTTACCTAAGAGTTGTGGAATTTCACCAAAATGATCTGGCATAGCAAAGCCTTGAACCGTTAAGCGTTTCTTGATCATTGGTATCCAATTAGGACCTGGACTTGGCACCGCTTTAGCGTAATCAGCAATCATGCCACACACAGCAACACGACCATGTGTATTCATCTTATTGAAAACATGATGTTGAATCTCACCGCCGGTGTTTTCAAAATACACATCGACACCGTTTGGCGCTAGTGTTTCAAGTTTAGCCACTAAATCGTCAGTTTTGTAATTTATCGCACCGTCAAAACCTAAATCTTCAACGACCCAACGGGCTTTTTCATCACTACCTACCACACCAATCACGTTAAGGCCGTCAGCTTTGGCTAATTGACCTACAATAGAGCCAACCGAGCCCGCAGCTCCTGTTACAACCAGTGTTTCACCTGATTGAGGTTTACCAATGCCATATAGGCCTTGCGTTGCAGTTAAACCGGGTAAGGCAAAAATACTTAAAACCATTTCATCAGAAACGCCTGCAGGTACTTTATTCATGCCTTTACCGTCAGACACAAGGTACTCTTGCCAACCAAACATGCCCATAACGTGCTCACCGACACTAAAATCAGGGTGGTTACTTTCGACGATTTCACCCACACCTGAACTGCGCATCACTTCACCTAGTGCAACGGGTGGAATATAGCTATTGGTGTCAGGACTCATCCAGCCAAACATTGCGGGATCTAACGACATATAGGTTTGCTTAATTAAAAATTGCCCATCAGCAACTTCTGGCATTGGTTTTTCGACGATCTCAAAAAGGTCAGGTCCTATCGGGCCACCAGATGGTCGAGCAACTAAATTGATCGCTTTATACATTGTCATGCTTACTCTCTCTTATTTGTAAAGCTAACCGAGCAATGCTTGCATCGGTTTAATTTTGCTAATTGAAGGCTGTTGTACAAACTGATCAAAGTCTTCTGCTAAATATTCGCTGGCATGTAATATGTGTTGCCAGTAATCAAGTCGTTGTTGAGTTTCCATTTCCGTAAAGTCACTACGATCTGAAATTTTTTGGTATGGCAACGTCGCCACATATTTAGGTGAAGGACAAATAACAACCGTGCGGTCGTAATGCTTTGCTCGTACTTTTCGAGACAAGCTTTTGTCAAACCACCCTGCTTTCAATGTTGAGCTGAAATGTGGGTAAAGCGTTAATCCAGGGTTTTGAATATTAAAATCAAAGTGATAATCAATAATGCCACCATCTCGGTACATGCCGGTTTCACAACCTGGAATATTCTCAATTCCTTTCATTACATAAGGTATTGCACCGGACGCGATTAATGCCTGACGAATATTTTCTGGTGTTAAACTCTTCCTGACGGTGGCAAAACCGTCTTCATCAGCAAGCGATAAGTTACTACTGGCTTGTTGAAAAATATAACGTTCATACTGAGACGCTAATCGTTTCCTTGATAGCGCATTGTTGATAAAACTCTTAGACATACCTAAAAACTGCTTGGTTTTATCTTCACTGGCAGCAAATCCATTGCACTTTGCCACTAAGAAATGCGCTTTAAAGACATCATTATGAATAATTTCGTCAGTGCCGGTTTCACCAAAAAGATCATCTAATATGTCGATAACGCTCTTTGTAATTTCCGCTGCGTCTGGTTTTTCTGTGTAAGTTGTTTCACTGTAATGTTTAGCAAAACGTTTGGTGGCCGCTACTGGATCTTTTTGCGCAAAACAAGCGCTTCGAAACGCACCGGCGCTTGAGCCAATAATATTTAAAGGTGCCGTTCTTCCTTTGAAAAATTCACCAAAGCAATATTTATCTAGGCCGAACAGCGTAAACCACTTAGGGCCACCACTGGCCCCTAAAAATGAGGTGAATAAATCTGCATTAAAGCCATTTTCTTCTATTGTTTTTCGAGCAGATTCACCTGCATAAATGTCGAGCATTAACTTAACTTGCCTCTAAATCTCGTAGTTCCTTACGCAAAATTTTGCCCACGTTACTCTTAGGTAAGTCGTCAGAAAATTCGATAATTTTAGGAACTTTATAATTAGTTAAATGTTTACGGCAATGAGCAATAATCGACTCTTTAGTGACATCTTCACTGTCCGACACAAGGTATATTTTTATTTTTTCACCAGTGACTTCACACGGCATACCAATAGCAGCAACTTCCACGACACCATCATGCATCATGATCACTTCTTCCACTTCATTTGGATAAACGTTAAAGCCTGACACAATGATCATATCCTTTTTGCGATCAACAATTTTGAGGTAGCCGTTTTCATCCATCGTGGCAATGTCGCCGGTAGCAAACCAATCGTCTGTCATTACTTCAGCTGTGGCATCAGGGCGATTGTAATAGCCTTGCATAACTTGTGGCCCTTGCACCCACAATTCACCAGGTTCACCAAGAGGCACTCGTTCGCCGTTATCATCAACAAGTTTAACATCGGTAGAAGCTGCAGGAACACCAATGGTGCCATTAAACTCTGTTTGGTTATAAGGTGAACTCGACACCATAGGACAGCACTCTGTCAAACCATAGCCTTCAAGCATATGATTGCCTGTTACTGATTTCCACTTATTGGCAACGGCCTCTTGAACAGCCATACCGCCACCAAACGATATCTTTAAACGGCTAAAATCTAAGTCATTAAACCCTGGCGTATGCAATAAACCATTAAAAAGGGTATTAACGCCAGTAATGGCAGTAATTTGATAGTTTGATAACTCTTTAACGAAATTAGGTAAATCCCTAGGGTTTGTAATAAGTAAGTTTTGACCACCGTGGCAGATATAACTCAGGCAATTCGAGTTGAGAGCAAAGATATGATAAAGCGGTAAAGCGGTAACCATAAATTCTTTACCTACATCAAAAATAGGGCTGGTCATGGCTTTTGACTGCTCAATATTTGCCACCATATTGCGGTGAGAAAGCATGACACCTTTGGAAACACCTGTCGTGCCACCTGTGTATTGTAAAAAAGCTAAGTCATCACCTGAGACCTCTACCTCGTCAAATGATCGTTTTGCTCCTTTAGCCATTGCATCATTAAACCTTACAGCGTTAGGTAAATGATATTTAGGCACCATTTTCTTAACATATTTAACGACACCGTTAACTAACATGCCTTTCAGTCCACCAAGTCTATCGCCTAAACCCGTTATCACGACATGTTTAACATCTGTTTTATCGATGACCTGCTCTAAGGTATGAGCAAAGTTTTCAATAATTAAAATTGCTTTTGCACCTGAATCTTTAAGTTGATGTTCAAGCTCACGAGCAGTATAGAGAGGATTAACATTCACCACCGTTAATCCCGCCAATAAGCCTGCAAACAATGCAATCGGATATTGCAACGTGTTGGGCATCATAATGGCAAACTTATCGCCCTTTTGTAGTCCCAAGTCTTTTTGTAAATAAGCGGCAAAAGTTTTTGCTTGTTGGTGAACTTCGCTATAAGTAAGGCTTTTACCCATATTGATAAAAGCCGTATTGTCACTAAATTGGACAAGGTATTTATTGATAATTTCAACGAGCGAACTGTATTTTTCTGGATCAATCTCGAACGGCACACCTGGCGGGTAACTCTTCTCTAACCAAATTTTTTCCATGTAACTTTCCCCCAACTTAATAACTCTACTAGTTAATTGTTTTTATTTTTTATCAGCTATTTAACCTAACTGAGAATATTATCTTTTACTACGAATTTGTGGTTAAATTCTTCGAAATCACACAAAAGTTTAGCTATAACGCGGCCATTGCCTTTTTAACAAATTTTTCTGATTGTTTTACACCAGCATCAAGCGCTGCTTGTTTGTCTTGATTCGTTACCTCTAACCATTTCGCTCTGACAGCTTCCGGCGATTGTTCGTCTATCGCTAAAAAAACACCCTCTGTTTCAAACATGTTGGCAGTGGCATAGCCACCGGCACCAGCACATAAAATAGTTCGATTGGGCGCGTCATCATCACATAAGGTTAATAACCCCGCAGTCACAGCTTCAGGCGAGAGAATTTGTGCAATTTGTTCCGGCATTAGATCTTCTGTCATACGTGTGCCCGCAGTTGGCGCTATTGCATTGATCCGTATGTTATTTTTAGCCCCCTCTAGCACGAGCGTATTCATTAAACCGATGAGAGCCATTTTTGCTGCGCCATAGTTAGATTGGCCAAAATTACCATACATACCACTTGATGAGGTTGTCATCACGACTCGACCATAATTCTGCTCTTTCATGATGTCCCAGACAGCTTTTGTGCAATTTACAGAGCCCATAACATGAACATCCATAACGAGTTTAAAGTCGTCTAAAGACATTTTACTAAACGATTTGTCGCGCAATATGCCGGCGTTATTGATCAACACATCAATTCGTCCCCAACGAGCAATTGCCGTATCAACCATGTCTTGAACTTCGTCAAAATTAGCTACATTAGCGCCATGACTAATAGCTTCGCCACCGTTAGCCTTAATTAAGGCGACGACATCTTCACTTGCTTGTGATGAATGACCACTGCCATCTCGTGCACCGCCTAAATCATTGACGACAACTTTTGCGCCACGCTTTGCCAATTCCAGTGCATGTGCTCGACCCAAACCATTACCAGCACCTGTAATTATGGCGACTTTATTTTTAAAGCTAATTGTCATTGTTTACTCCTTTATTTAACCAATTGAATGGAAATCCACTCAGCCACTAGTGCAGGTGTATCATTTCCTTCGATTTCAACACTCACTTGCGTTTTTAGCCTAAATTGTCCTGGTTTAGTTTCCTCTATCGACAAGGTTTGTGCGTGTGCTCGAATATTACTGTCTACCGTTACTGGCTGCAAAAACCTGACTTTGTCGAATCCTGAATTGATACCCATGTAAAAGCCATCAATGATCAAAGAGAACTCTTCTGCAAAATGCGACAACATAGATAGAGATAAAAAACCATGGGCGATAGTTAAACCAAACGGCGTGTCTTTGGCCTTCTCTTCGTCTACGTGAATAAACTGATGATCAAAGGTACAGTCGGCAAACTGATTAATTTGTTTTTGCGTGACTTGATGCCAAGTAGTTGGCTCAGCTTGATGATCAATGTAGTTATCGATGTCAGTTCTTTTTATAATGGTCGCCATACTATTTCCTTAATTAAATCCAACTAAAACCAGTTTTCTTGCATCGTCATCGTCGTATCATCAAGAGACAGCAATGTTTCAGCCCATAAACTAATTTGTGGCAGTTCATAGCGATAAAAATATTGCGTTGCCTGCAGTTTTCCTTGGTAGAAAGCTTGCTCTTCTTCATGCTGTGAAGTTGCTAACGCTTGATTTGCCAAAACAGCCTTCTTTAGCCATAACCAAGCAATAATGACATGGCCGAACATTGACAAGTACTGCACTGAATTTGCCAACACTAAATCAATGTCTTTGGTTGCCATTGATTGCAATAAAAAGACCGTGGTTTTATTTAAGGTGTTAAGTGCATTGGTTAATTGCTGAGTATATTGAGCTAGCGACTCATGGGCACTTGCCTGTTGAATAGTTTTCTCAATTTCAACAATCGTTGCTTTGTAGCCTGCTTGCTTATTCATCACCACTTTGCGCGCCAATAAGTCAAGAGACTGAATACCTGTTGTACCTTCGTGGATAGGATTAAGGCGGTTGTCTCGGTAAAACATTTCTACTGGATGTTCATTGATATAACCATGACCGCCAAGCACTTGAATCGCTAAATCATTCGCCTTAGGGCCATATTCTGAAGGCCAAGTTTTAATAATTGGCGTAAGAAAATCTAACAATAAATGGGCATGATCTTTTTGCTCTTGGGTCTGCGCCGTTTTTTCATCATCGGATAACTGCGCGCCATACAATACAAGCGCCATCGCACCTTCTGCATAGGCTTTTTGCGCAAGTAACATGCGACGAACATCAGCATGCTCGATAATACTAACCATTGGCGACAAAGGATCTTTAGATGAAGGAAGTCTGCCTTGAGGACGGTTTTTGGCATAATCCAATGAATACTGATAACCCGCATTGGCAATAACTGCTGCGCCTGTACCAACTAAAATACGTGCTTCATTCATCATATGAAACATATATTGTAGCCCTTTATTTTCCTCACCAACGAGGTAACCAATAGCGCCCTGATCTTCACCAAAACTAAGTGCCGTTGAGGTGTGAGCTCGGCCACCCATTTTGTGAAACAGCCCTGATAATGCAACTTCGTTACTATCACCTATTGTGCCGTCTTCATTCACGAGGAATTTAGGCACCACAAAAAGAGAGATACCTTTGATTCCCTTAGGGGCGCCTTTGATACGAGCTAGCACTAAATGGACAATATTTTCCGACAAATCATGATCACCGCCAGAGATAAAAATTTTACTGCCTGTTATCCGATAATTACCTTGTTCATCTTTACTTGCCGAGGTTGTTAAATCAGCTAAACCTGAACCACAATCTGGCTCTGTCATCGCCATCGTGCCGGCGTAGCGCCCCTCACGCAAAGGCACAACCCATTTCTCAATTAACTCGTCACTACCATGGGCAGCAAGTAAATTGGCATTAGCCGTTGTCAGCATCGAATAGCCTACGGCATTACCACCGGCAATAGATAAGTAAGCGCCCGCTATTGACGAAACAATTGGCGGTAGCTGCATGCCGTTAAATTCATAATCAGCACAAGCAGAAGGCAAACCAGACTCATTAAGTGCGTCATAAGCAGGTTTCATTTCATCAATCAAATGAACTTTAGTGCCGTCAAAAGTTGGTTGATGAACATCAAGTTTCTGTCTTATCGGCATAAAGTACTTTTCTGCGATCGTTTTTGCCGTGTTAATCACTTCATCAAACGTTTGTTTATCATGATCTTGATAACGTTCTCGCTGACATAACGCTTGCGTATCAAAAAGCTCGTATAAGTAAAACGCTAAGTCTCGTTCATTAAGCATAGGTGCTGACATCGTTTATTCCTGTCGCTAAACTGCTGACACACCGCCATCTACGGCGATACATTGTCCTGTCATATAAGTATTTCCTGGAGATAGCATTAACAGCATAGTGTTAACGACTTCTTCCGGCTCGGCTAAGCGACCAATCGGTGCTCGTTTACCTAAGTTCTTTTGCAGTTCGCTGTCTGCAATATTAGTGACCATCGGCGTTAAGGTAAAAAACGGACAAATCGCATTGATACGAATATTCTGTTTTGCATATTCAACACTCGCGGTTTTCGTTAAACCAATCACTGCATGTTTAGCTGCCGCATATGCGCCCGCTAAGGGCGCGCCGCCTAGACCTGCCATTGAGCTAACGTTTAAAATGGTGCCACCACCTTGGCTAAGCATTTGGCCAATTTGATGCTTCATACCAAATTGCACGCCTTTAACATTAACGGCAAATTGCTGGTCCATAACATCTTCTTCAATCTCATGAATCGTACCGAAATTATGGGCAATACCAGCGTTGTTTACCGCAATATCCACACGACCAAAAACTTCAAGGGCCTTATCAACCATCGCTTTACAGTCTGCACTACTGGCAACATTGCACGTCATCGCGTAAACATCAGCGCCACTAGCAGCAATGCTATCGCCCACCGCTTGTACTTGCTCAGCTTTGATATCACTAATAATTAATTTAGCGCCACGTTTAGCCAATTCTGTTGATAATAACTTACCAAAGCCTTGTGCAGCGCCCGTAATAAGTACCACTTTATCGGTAAAATCTAACAATGAATCCATGTCTTATCCTCTAAAAGCCTGTTGTTTATTTTTATTCTGTTGCTATTACTTCAAGTGCCATCATCGCTAGTGGCTCAACAAACGCGCCTACTTTAGCGGCATTGGCATTCGACGCATTGCCTTGGGATGCACGTTTAGCCACACCTTGAACTATGGCGGCCAATCGGAAAAAGCTAAACGCCAAATAGAATGCCCAATTATCGATTTTATCTATGCCCATACGCTGACAATATAAGTCGACATATGTTTTTTCTGTTGGAATACCAATCGCTTCTCTATCAATTCCCTTCAACCCATCAACGCCGCCTAAACCTTGCGGCATTCGCAACTGCATGCATTGATACGCGAGATCTGCATACGGGTGACCTAAGGTTGAAAGCTCCCAATCAAGTACGGCAATAATTTCGTTAGACTTCTTATCAAACATCATATTGTCGAGACGAAAATCGCCATGCACTAAACAGGTTTTACCGTCATCTTCGGGTAAGTGACTTTCTAAATAAGCCATCAGCTTTTCCATCGCATCAATGGGTTTCAACTCAGATGCACGATATTGAGTTACCCAGCGATTTAGTTGACGCTCAAAGTAGTTTCCTGGCTTGCCATAATCACCTAGACCGCAAGCCTCTATATTGACTTGATGCAGTGCGACCAATGTTTGATTCATTTGATCATAAATTTTACTTCGGATGTCATTACTTGAGATGTCTTTTAATGGTGCATCCCAATAAACGGTGCCATCACAATATTCCATCAAATAAAACATAGAGCCAATAATGCTCTTGTCTTCACATAGGTGATAAACCTTAGCTACAGGCACCTTGCTGTCTTTAAGTGCATCAAGCACGCGATATTCGCGATCAACAGCGTGTGCTGATTTAAGTAGCTTGCCGGGAGGTTGGCGTCGCAGCACATAAACTCCCGAAGAGGCAGTGACTTTAAATGTAGGGTTAGATTGCCCGCCATCAAACTTTTCAAGCGTAATAGGGCCTTTAAAATCAGCAATATGAGATTCAAGGTAGCTTGATAATGATGCTAGATTGATATCGTCTTTTGATGTCATTTTTTTACCCTTAATTATGCGCTAGCAAAACGCTTAGCTAAGTCACGCCCCAATTGCATCATATGAACTTGGTCAGGGCCGTCAGCTAATCGAAGTGTTCGCTGACCTGCGTACATATGTGCTAAAAAGGTATCTTGCGATACGCCAACCGCGCCATGAATTTGAATAGCGCGATCTAACACATCTAATGCCATATTCGGTGCAACAATCTTGATCATGGCAATAAGCTCTTTTGCTGCTTTGTTACCCTGCGTGTCCATCATCTGGGCTGCTTTTAACGTCATTAATCTGGCTTGTTCAATCTGGCAGGCTGACATAGCAATATCTTCACGCACTGACTGCTGTTTGATCATTGGCTGACCGAAAACAATGCGTTCATTAACACGCTTACACATCATATCAAGTGCGCGTTGAGCGGCGCCTATTGAACGCATGCAATGATGAATACGACCTGGTCCTAAACGCCCTTGGGCGATTTCGAATCCGCGTCCTTCGCCCAAAATAATGTTCTCTTTAGGTACTCGAACATTATCAAAAACAATTTCAGCATGGCCTTCGGGCGCATCTTCATAACCGAATACTTTCATCGGACGAATAACGTTAACACCAGGAGTATTCATAGGAACTAATACTTGAGACTGCTGAATATAACGATTCGAATTGTCTGGGTCAGTTTTACCCATCACGATCATAATTTCACATTGCTTTCGGCAAGCTCCGCTAATATAAAATTTTCGGCCATTAATGACGTAGTCATCTCCGTCGCGCTCTATGCGTGTTTCGATATTAGTTGCATCGCTAGACGCTACTTCTGATTCTGTCATGGCAAATGCGGAACGAATTTCTCCTGCAAGTAAAGGCGCTAACCAGCGTTTTTTTTGTTCATCATTACCGTATTTGGCAAGTACTTCCATATTGCCAGTATCAGGTGCGGCACAGTTGAACACTTCTGGTGCCCAAAACACTTTGCCCATTTCTTCTGCTAACGGGGCATATTCTAAATTTGTTAAACCAGCACTATATTCCCCGTAACTAATCGGTAAAAACAGATTCCACAAACCTTTAGCCTTTGCTTTGGCTTTTAATGCTTGCAGTAAAGGTGGTGTTGACCATCGGTCTTGCTCAACTTGTTCATGCATGAGCTGTTCATTTGGATAAACATGCTCTTCCATAAAATCAATGACTTGCGATAGTAATTGCTGAACTTTTTCGCTGTATTCAAAATTCATGTTTGTGCCCCGTAATGTTTGTTAACTCAAGCTACCTAGTGCTTTTTTGTTAAATGGCTTAATGTCTTCCAGTTGATTTTCACGAATTTTGTTTAACCATTGTGGGTCAACAAGTAGCGCACGACCAATAGCAACAAGATCAAACTCATCGTTTTCAATACGCTCAATTAATCCCTCAATACCGGTAGGGTTTGAGGTACCACTTAAGTCAGTCATTCCTTCACCAATAAAGTCAGTATCTAATCCAACACTGCCAACGGTGATCACAGGTTTGTTGGTAAGCTTTTTAGTCCAACCAGCAAGGTTTAGATCTGAGCCTTCAAACTCTGGTACCCAAAATCGACGGGTACTGGCATGAAAAATATCAACGCCAGCATCTGATAAAATTGATAAGAACGTTTCAAGCTCTTTGGGGGTGTTAGCAAGTTTTGCATCGTAATCTTGCTGCTTCCACTGAGAGAAACGCAAAATAATAGGAAAATCATCACCAACTGCTTTTCGAATTGCCTGAATAATCTCAACGGCAAATTGACAGCGTTTTTCTAAGCTTCCACCATATTTGTCGGTACGTTGATTAGTGCCTTCCCAAAAGAACTGATCAACCAAGTAGCCATGCGCGCCATGCACTTCAATCGCATCAAAACCTGCCTCTTTAGATTCAAGTGCCGATTGAGCAAACGCTGCAACAACCTCATCAATATCTTCTTGACTCATTGCAACGCCATTTTCCGCGCCCGGTTTGTATAAACCTGAAGGACTATAAGCGGGCGCTTCTTTGTTAGGGCCAACACCGGGTTTTCTTACCGCGCCTACATGCCAAAGTTGTGGCGCTATTTTTCCGCCTGCTGCATGCACGTCATCAACAACCGTTTTCCAACCAGCCATGGCTTTTTCGCCGAAGATATCTGGCACACGATCATAACCATGAGCGCCAGCATGATTGATGCAGGTACCTTCGGTAATAATCAAACCTACATTGCCTTCGGCACGACGGCGGTAATAAGCAGCAACATCTGGTGTTGGCACATTATCAGGAGAAAATGTTCGCGTCATCGGTGCCATCACGGTGCGATTTTTTAGGCTCAAATTGCCTAAATTTACAGCTTCAAATAATTTTTCAGTGTTCATTGGTTTTCCTTTTAAAATTCTTTTGACGGTCATTTGCTATCTACTAAGCCAGTAAATAGCCACCATCAACGTTGATACAGCTACCCGTTGTGTATGAAGCGGCATCAGAAACTAAATATAATGCGGTGCCAGCCATTTCTTCAGGTTGAGCAACTCGTCGCATTGGCACATGTGCCATCGCTTGTTTTAATATTTCAGGGTTTTTAACCAGTGCCGATGCAAACTTGGTATCGGTTGCACCAGGTAAAAGAGCGTTTACGCGAATGTTAAATTGAGCACATTCCTTCGCGAATGCTTTGGTCATAGAAATTACCGCAGCTTTGGTAATTGAGTAGATCCCTTGTAAATCACCTGGAATCACACCGTTTACCGAGGCAACGTTAACAATCGCGCCACCGCCTTGCTCCTTCATCATTTGCGCGCCTAATTTAGACATGAAAAAGTAACCACTGATATTTACATCAACTGTTTTTTGATAGGCCATTAAATCCGTTTCTAGAATATGACCAAAATAAGGGTTTGCCGCTGCGTTATTGACTAAAATGTCTAATCGACCAAATTCACTTTTAATTTGGCTAAACAAATTTTCAATATCATCCATTTCTCCGATATGACAGGGTATTGCTTGAGCCTTACCACCTTGAGCGACAATATCATCAACAACAGCCTGACAACCTTCTATTTTCCTACTCGACACCAACACGTGGGCACCACTGTTCGCGAGGGTTTTGGCGATGTGCTCGCCAATACCTCGGCTGGCGCCTGTAACAAGGGCAATCTTTCCTGTTAAATCAAATAACTCGTGGTTACTCATACGTCCTCTCTACCTGTTTTATCGAAAGCTAATAAGCTCAGCATTGTGCTGAGATAGGTGACTATAATTGTTATAAAAGTCGACACTTACTCGATGTTTATCAAAGAGTAATTTAGTCACTGAAGTGTTTCTAAGTTGTTGGTTTAAAGCTAAACCTTGTTGACGATCAAGCCCTAAGACATGACTTAACATCACGGTTATTGGCCCACCAGAAGTAAATACCACAATGTCTTGGTGAATTTCTGGATTATCTTGTTTAATCGTTGTCTGCTGTTTGATCACATCCTGTAGCGCTTGGATACATCGAACTTTGAAGACTGGCCATGATTCTTTGTAATCTTCATCATGCTCCCCTGACATCCAGCGAATTACAGCACTATCAAATGCTATTGCTAACGCTTTTTTGGGATCTGGAAATCGACGGAAATGTGTTTGCATTTCATCGTAAGCTCGCCACTTTGGCTGATATTTAATTAAAATATCTTGATGATCAAACTCATTAAAACCTGAATGAGAAACTGTTGCTGGCTGAGCTTGTTCTAAGCCTAAAAAAAAATGGTGCTTTGTTTGTTCATGCCTGAGTAGACTGCCACAATAGCAGTAGCTTGGTTGACCTTGTGCTCGCCAACTTTGACCGAGCACGTGCGCTTGCTTTTGTCCTTTTTCAGACAATAAATCATAGTCAGCCTGACCAAATGACGCTTGCCCGTGACGAATGAGATACAAAGAAGCCATCAACCTATTCACATATTATTAAAATAATCCTTGAACTCATCCTATTATTGCCATACAAATTAAACAAATGAATAGTTTGAATAGGGCTCTATTCGTGTGACGAATAGTTAAAAAACTAAAAAATGAAAGTAGATCTGAATTTGTTTATCGTATTTGAAGCAATCTATTGTGAAGGTAATATTTCTAAAGCTGCTGCTGCCTTGAACCTATCGCAACCTGCCGTTAGTCATGCACTCGCTAAATTGCGCGCCCATTACGAAGACAAGCTATTTATTCGCCAAGGCAACCAAATGCGCCCAACCGCATTAACGAAAAACGTGATAGTTGAAGTTAGAGAGGCTTTACAAAAATTAGAGATATCATTAATACAATCAAGAGCATTTGAACCTCAATCCTCTAAAAAGCAATGTGCTATTTCGTTACATAGCTCATTAGAAGCATATTACTTGCCGCCATTGGTTAAACAGTTAAGAGTGGAAGCGCCTCAATTATCATTGGCGACCAATAGAACCAAACGAAGCGACCTTGAACTCAAACTAGCTAGCGGTGATATTGATTTAGCGATCGATATTCTGCTACCAGTGAGTGAAAATATCCTTCATACCCAATTAGAAACCGATCAATTGGTTGTTGTTGCAAGAAAAGATCACCCCGCACTTAACAGTAAAATGACGCTAGAAAGCTATTTATCTCTCAATCATATCCTTGTCTCCTCACGAACCAGTGGTCCTGGTTTAGAAGATTTTGAATTAGGTCGTTTGGGATTACAGCGTAAAATATCGTTAAGGTGTCAGCACCTATTGTCGGCCTGTCGTGTCGTGGTCAATAGCGACTTAATTCTTACATTACCAAAGAATGCTGCACAGCTTTATCAAAAGGTGTTTGCAATTGATATTTTTGAGTTACCTGTTGCCTTGCCAAACATTGATGTACATCTTTACTGGCACCGCAATGTAGATAAAGATCCAGCAAACCAATGGCTAAGAAACAAAATGATTCTTTCAACACAAGATAAACTGTGATTTTGAAAAGTTGATTAAAAAATGATCCTTCTATTGAATCCTTAGCGTAATGAGCTTTGCAATTTACACATTACAATTAAAGGTAGAACAATGAAAAGGATCATAAAAAGTATTGTACCTGTAGCGTTAGCTGCTGTCATCATGGGTTGCGGTTCTGATAGTGACGATGCACGAGATATCGTTGTGCCAGAGCCACCAGCCCCTGAACTTGGCACCACGTATGTACGTGTTATTCACGGCTCAGCCGATGCGCCATTGGTTAATGTAAAAGCAGGTGACGATATTATTGAGGGTTTGGCTAGTGTTGATTATGGCGTTGGATCAGGCTTTTTATCGTTAACTGAAGGCTCTTACATGCTGTCGGTTGATGCGATTTTGCCAGATGAAAGCACTGCTACAGTGTTAGATTTGGGAGACGTAGCCCTAGCTGCTGACACAGAATACACAGTTATTGCTCACGGTTACGTGATGGAAGATGACGAAACATCGAATGATTTAGCTGCTGCCGTGATTGCGAATAGTAGTACTGATGTCGCTGATGGCAATATCCGCGTTCAAGTGTTGCATGCAGCGCCAAACGCACCTACCGTTGATTTGCACATTACTGGTGCTACAGATGAATTAACGACACCACTTGCTACGCTGGGCTACGGTGAAGCGACCGACCAAGTAGAAGTACCAGAAGGTGTATATCGTGTTCGCCTCGTAATCCCTGAAGGGATGGACGGTGCAGGAACAGTTGCATATGACATTGTTTTACCAGATTTAGCCGCTGGCGCCGATCTGTTCGTTGCTGCAGTGCCAAATACAGAAGTGATGACATCGCCTGTGAAGTTACTTGTTAATGATGGTAGCACTACGTCGACGCTTTACGACGACAGAACAACAGCACAAGTGCGTGTTATCCATGCAGCAGCTGATGTACCGAATGTCGACATTTTTGTTGATAATGGCAAAGTAGATGCGCTTTCAAATGCACCATTTGGTGGCGTAACTGGCTATGTCGATTTACCAGAAGGTACATATACTGTTGACGCTCGCTTGACCGCAGATAATACAGTGACGGGTATTTCAAGTGAGTTGTCGGTAATGACTAACAACAAATACACAGTGAATGCTGTAGGTACACTTGACGCAATGGACGATGCAGCACTTGAATATTACGTATTGATGGACAACGTGCGCTCTGTTGCTACCGAAACCAAAGTGCGCATTACACATGCTCACCCAAGTGTTGGTAACGTTGATATTTACGTGACGGCAGATGGCATGATAGATGATGTAGAACCTGCGTTTAGTGATGTACCATTTAAAGCAACAACTAACTTTGTGACACTGGCACCTGGTGAATACAGCGTGAAAGTGACAGCAACTGGCACTAAGACCGTAGCAATTGACACAGGTATTCTCGATTTAATGGCGGGTAAAATTTATTCGGCGACAGCAGTAAATGACCCTGCGGCAATACCAGCAAACTTGATTTTGTCGGATGCGTTTATTGAATAAGCTTAGACCTGATGATGAAAGTTATTTAGACCAATAATCATAACCTAGAAAACGAACTAAAAAAGGAGAGCCTAGCTCTCCTTTTTATATCATAACTATATGTTTTATGACGTTGTGCGAATCCGATTTATCGCATTAATCCATCGTTGATAATGCTCGCTTGCTAACTCATTGCTAATTTTTGGTTGAAATTTGGCGGTGCTTTGCCACAGTGACTGAATATGAGTGACTGACTCAAAGATTCCTGCTTTTAAACCCGCCAAAAATGCTACACCTAAAGCCGTTGTTTCAGCAGATTTAGGTTGCTCAACTTCAACCTGCAAGCAATCTGATAAATACTGCAATAACCACTCATTATTTGTCATGCCACCGTCAACTTTAATCGTGCAAATTTCAATGCCATCTTTTTCCATAGCGGTCAGTAGGTCTTTTGTTTGATAACACACAGATTGCAAGGCAGCGTTAACAATTTCTTTGATGCCAGTATCTCTTGTTAAACCCAGAATTGCGCCACGAGCATCAGGATCCCAAAATGGCGCGCCTAATCCGGTAAACGCAGGAATTAATGTAACGCCATGATCTTGATTGGCTTCCATCGCCAAACGCTCTGAATCGCTCGCGTTGGAAATTAATTCTAGGCCGTCTCTCAACCATTGGATCACAGCGCCTGCAACAAAAATACTTCCTTCCAACGCATAGGTCACTTCACCATCTATACGATAGGCAACGGTAGAGAGTAGTTTATTGGTTGAGGTAAATACCGTATCCCCAGTATTTACCATTACAAAACAGCCGGTGCCATATGTACTTTTTACACTGCCCTTTTCAAAACAAGCTTGACCAAAAAGCGCAGCATGCTGGTCTCCCGCGATGCCTTGAATAGGAATATCAAAACCCAACATTTGTGTAGAGGTAACACCAAAATCAGCTGAACTATCTAGCACAACAGGCAGGAGTGACTTTGGAATATTAAAGAGCTCAAGCAATTCATCATCCCAACATTGCTCATGAATATTAAATAACATGGTACGCGAAGCATTTGTCGCATCGGTAAAGTGAGACTGACCATCAGTTAAGTGCCAAAGTAAAAACGTATCAACAGTACCGAAAACTAATTCACCCGCTTGTGCTTTATCCCGAGCACCTTCAACATTATCTAATATCCATTTTAATTTCGTGGCGGAAAAATAAGGATCTAGCAACAGCCCAGTTTTCTCGGCAACCATGTTGCCATGACCATGCTCGCTAAGCTCCTGACAATATTGACTGGTTCTTCTATCCTGCCAAACAATCGCATTGTATATCGGATTTCCCGTCGTTTTATCCCAAACAATCGTAGTTTCACGTTGATTAGTGATGCCAAGAGATTTGATTTGTCCAGCTTGAATATTTTGCTTTGACATTAACTTACGGCACGTGGACATCACCGACGCCAATAGTTCTTCAGGCGTATGTTCAACCCAACCGTCTTTGGGATAATATTGAGGAAATTCCTGTTGTTCACTATCAACTACATTACCTAAGCAATCAAACAACATCGCTCGTGAGCTCGTCGTTCCTTGATCAATCGCTAAAATGTATTCTTTCATGTGCAACAACCTTTACTGTCTGCCGAGTATTAAAATAACTCATTTATCTGATTATAAATGACTATTTGATAATAGCATGGGATATATGATGACAAGCAACAGACTGTAACGCCAGATAACAGTATGGTAAAAAAGGGGACATCTTATAAGCAAAATTATTATCCTCTTGTCTACAAGTCAAAAAGATAACAAAAATTAATTTTAATAGTTTCAGACACTAAGCGCTTACTTAATCATCAAGACGATAAAAGCATTGAACGACAACGTTCCCTAACTAGATAAATTTATCACTGATGCCATGCAAAAACCTGCGCTAAAGCCTTAACGTGCGCTAAAGCTTGTGGCAATATAGGCGACAATTAAACAGTGATTTTTCACATGCAGCTGTAATATTTCCCGCCAATTAAAACCATTACGAACGTTTATGGTGTGGGTACTTAAATAGATAAACGACATTTTACTTATCACCTAAGTACTTAAAAATGCAGAAAATATAGACCAGTTAGGTAGTTGTTAGTCAAAAGCATAAATACCTTTAAGCCTTAAAATACTGCTAATAAACTAAATAATATCAATATAATAACTATATTCATTCAGAGAGATTTATGGAAAACCTAGCCCCATTATCACCACAAAATCATAGTGCATTTTTCTTAAAAGAAGGTGTTGATTTTCCAGCAATTAAAACGAAACGAAACGCAGCCGTCATGGTCAGTGAGTTTGCCGTTGCATCAACTAGCTACCCTTTATTCTTTATTAAAAATACGTCAACTGATCAATTTGATGCGATTGCATTGATGGCACTCGATAGCCATAACGTATTTTATCAGCAAGAAAATGCGATGAATGTCGCATATATGCCACAAAGCTTGTCGTTGTTACCGTTTCAAGTTGTAGCGGATCCTAACAATCCAAACCGTATCGTGCCTTTACTTGATACAAACTCAAGCTTAGTAAGCATGCAGCAAGAAGAGCAAAGTATGAAGTTGTTTAACGACGACGGTAGTGCTTCACAAGCGGTTACAGCAAAACAGCAAGCAATGCGTGAGTTATACCAACATGAAATAACCACTATTGAGTTTATTAACCAATTAACTCGACTTGGTTTGTTAAAAGAGCTTGATCTAGAGATTACATTTGCTGCTGGCGAAAAAACAACCATTAAAGGTCTTTTCACCGTAAAAGAAGAAGGCTTAAGTGAATTGTCTGCGCAAGATAAAGCATTGTTTGAAGAGCGCGGATATTACCCTGCAATCTACGCAATGCTAGCTTCATTAACTCAAATGAACCGTATGATGCAATTACATAATCATCAGCAACCGGCAAACCTTATTGAGAATATGCAATTTCAACTTGCCCAATAATTTTACGCTGTCAGTTAAAAAGGAGCTATTTAGCTCCTTTTTTTTGCACTACGCACTGTTACTACTTACTTTTTAACTATAACCAACGTCTAACCCGACCTAAATATTGGGTATAGTTCTCGCCAAACAACTTTGTTAACGCTTGCTCTTCAGCACTTATTTGAAACTTATTCATATACAACATAAAAGCAGGAATAAACAAGAATAAAAAGGTGTGGCCTAAGTAGGTTGAAAAACTAATCAAACACATAACAAAACCAACGTACATCGGATTTCGAGAAATGCGATAAACACCAGTATCAACGAGCTTTGCACTGGTTTCTGGTGACATAGGGTTGACCGTTGTTTGTGCTTTTTTAAACGCTAAAACACCAGCAAGACTAAAGTAACAAGCTAAGATTAGCGTTATTGCGATGCCTACTTTTCGATATAAGGTGAGTTCAATAGCCCCACCAGCAAACAGTGAGGTAATAAACATTACAACGGCAAAAATAGTGACTAGTAATAAGGGTGGAATTTTTAACATTAAAAACTGCGTATTCACTCAGGCTCCTTTATTTTTGCCATCGTTTTAATTTTGGAATATTACGAGTAAAAAGCCAAGCTAGCCAACCTGGCCACCCTTGCTCTTTCATTTTTTCTATACAAAATACTTGCTTCTGCTGAGCAGTAAAGTCGCTTTGAGTAAACTCGCCATCAAGATAACAGTAACTACAATATAATGTTGATTTAACGTCATCTTTTTCTGTACCGCCGTGACCTGGATCTTTATCCATTGGCATACCACAACTTTGGCAGAACTTCCCCATTATTTGCTCCTTAACGCTACCTTAGCTTTTCATCTCCACATAGCCTTCAAGAGATTCTATTCGTTTAAACCAAGTCGTAATGTTTGGATAATTTGATAGATCAAAGCCCCCTTGCTCGGCAACATGACTATAGGCATACAAAGAGATATCCGCAACCGTGCAATGTTGCCCCACTAAAAAAGGCGTCTTTGCCAGTTGCTGCTCCATCACCGACAATGCTTTGTAACAGCCTTGGTGTTTTGATACATACTCTTCACGACGCTCATCAGGTAAGCCCAAATACAAATTGATATAACGCGCGACAGCAATGTAGGGCTCATGAGAATACTGCTCAAAAAATTGCCATTGCTGAACTTTAGCTAATGATTTGCCATCTCGCGGCAAAAAGTCACTTCCTGTTGCCAAATAGTTCAAGATGGCATTCGACTCACTCAAACACCAACCATCTTCGTCAACATATAAAGGGATTTTACCGTTTGGATTTTTAGCTAAAAACTCAGGTTTTTGGCTTTCTCCCGCCAAAATATCAACGTCTTGCCATTGATAATCAAGTTTAAGTAGCTCGCAAAGTAACTCAAGCTTATAGCAATTGCCTGATTTTCTATCTCCATATATCTTCGCCACTAATTACTCCTTATTATTGCGTGTAACGCGTTCACTAGTAGAATAGCAATTATCAATTGTGCTTTTGTATCATAACTTATGGCAAAACCGAACAAAAAAGCCCCAGAAAAATCAGTCGATATCTATTGTCAAAAATGTCGGCAACAACTTTTTCAGTATAAAAAAGGCGGCAAAGGTGCGTTAATTAAATGCTTTAAAGAACGCATTACGAAAGACTATACGTCAACTGAAGGTATTTGCCCCCAGTGCAACACGCAATTTGCTCGTGACGCTTTAGTTAGAGGAACGCCAGCATTAAAAATCATAGGTAACAAAGCGTTCGCTAAATAAATAAGCTTTGATCTATCACACGTAAGCTACAATTAATCACAACAAAAACACAATCACTTACGAGCAAACATAACGAGTGTGCTAACATCTCGCTGTTTGTGTCGAGAACAAGAGCAGATAAGGAGCTTAGCATGGCAATTCACGAAATTAATCATCCTTTGGTTAAACATAAAATCAGTTTAATGCGTGCTGAAAAGCTAAGCACTCGCGACTTTCGCCAACTAGCGGCTGAAGTAGGTTGTTTATTAACTTATGAAGCAACTAAACATTTAGAAGTTGAGAATTACCAGTTTGCTGGTTGGAATGGTGACATCGAAGGTCAGCGTATTAAAGGTAAAAAAGTTACCGTTGTACCTATTCTTCGAGCAGGTATTGGTATGCTAGATGGTGTGTTAGAACTCATTCCAAGTGCTCGAGTGAGCGTTGTTGGTTTATATCGCGATGAAGAAACCTTGGAGCCCGTCACCTATTTCCAAAAGCTAACCTCTAACATAGAAGATCGTTTAGCGCTTGTTGTTGACCCTATGCTTGCTACAGGTGGCTCAATGGTCGCCACAATCGACATTCTAAAAGAAGCTGGCTGTAAAAATATTAAAGCGTTAGTACTCGTCGCAGCGCCAGAAGGTTTAGAAAAAATGCAAAAGGCACACCCTGATGTTGAAATTTATACCGCAGCAATTGATAGCCACCTTAATGAAAACGGCTACATCATTCCTGGATTAGGAGACGCTGGCGATAAAATTTTCGGCACGCAATAACCCTCTTTTATTATCAACAAGCCTAAGTATCCACTTAGGCTTTTTATTGTTTAACACTTTGTTAAAGGCGCAGTATGTTTAACAATCAAGATATTACTATTAAAAATGCAATTGCAGGTTTGCAAATGCTCTTTGTCGCTTTTGGTGCGTTAGTTTTAATGCCACTTATTACAGGCTTAGATCCAAGCGTTGCTTTATTTACCGCGGGTATAGGTACGTTAGCGTTCCATTTCGTTACAAAGAATACCGTGCCTATATTTTTAGCATCCTCTTTCGCTTTTGCTGCACCTATTACTTATTCGGTTCAACACTTCGGCATGCCACAAACTATGGGCGCTCTTTTTGTTGCCGGTATTGTTTATATGGTTTTGGCAATTACCGTAAAATTTCGAGGTACTCACTTTCTGCAAAAACTATTACCACCGGTTGTGGTTGCCCCAATCATTATGGTTATTGGTTTAAGCCTTGCTCCCGTTGCCGTAAACATGGCGATGGGTAAGGCTGGTGATGGTTCGGCTCAACTTTTTCCTTATGAACAAGCCATTATTGTTTCAATGATTTCACTATTAACAACCTTAGCCGTGGCAAGTTTAGGTCGTGGAATATTTAGACTCGTGCCTATCATGTCTGGTGTTTTTATTGGTTACATTGCCGCTTATTTCATGGGCATGGTGAATACTGAGATCGTTAGTCAAGCACAATGGTTTGCTGTGCCAAATTTTATAACGCCTGAATTTAGCCTACCTGCAATTTTATTTATGATCCCGGTTGCGATAGCACCGGCTATTGAGCACGTAGGTGACCTACTTGCCATAAGTAACGTTACCGGTAAAGACTATTTTAAAAAGCCAGGCCTACATCGCACCTTGTTTGGCGATGGTATTGCAACTTCGCTAGCGTCTATGTTCGGTGGACCACCAAATACAACGTATTCAGAAGTGACTGGCGCCGTGATGTTCACCAAAATGTTTAATCCGGTCATTATGATTTTTGCCGCTATCGCCGCTATCTGTTTAGCATTTATTGGCAAATTTGGCGTGAGCTTACAAACCATTCCTGCTCCAGTAATGGGTGGTATTTTAACCTTACTATTTGGCTCTATCGCTAGCGTAGGGATGAATTTATTAGTTAAAGATCAAGTCGACCTATCAGAGCAACGTAACCTTATTATCGTGTCGACAACATTAGTGTTTGGTATTGGCGGTATGATGGTTGGTAGCGGAGAATGGAGCCTTCAAGGTATTAGCTTATGTGGTGTCGTCGCTATTGTCCTGAACTTAGTTCTCCCAAAAGAAGCAGACGAATAAGATACTTAAATAAAAAAGCCAAATAATGCGCGTTGCGTTATTTGGCTTTTGCTAGCTCTCTTTCAAGCTCTATTTGAAAGTCATCGTTATACGAGACTTCCGTTAACTCAATCTCTTCAATACGCGTTATTGCGTCATCAAGTATGTGATGTATTTCCATATACTCATGCTCGTTATGCCTATTCTTCGAGAATTTTGTAACGAGCTCATTTAATCGTCGATATGATGCTACATCCATAAGTTCCTCCAACATTAGCGCTCTTATAAGTGTAGTTCATTTATTTACAGCAAGCTGTTATTTTACCGTAAATAACCATCGACTATTTCGTTAGCATTGAGACTTTTTTTGCTAACGACATCGCTAAGTTATTGTCATAGTAGGCTGCTTCATTGATAAAATGAGGATAGGCTTCATAATCGCCCTGATAACAAATTTCACCACCGTCAAATAAAGTAAAAATAGGGTCTCCCTTTGTAAGTACCTTAAAATCTTGATCTTGAACATTTTTATGAACCATACCAATGCGTTCACCATGTTCGTCTTCAGGTAGTTTCAAGCTTTCGATATAACGATATGCTTGATAACTTTCAGGCAAGCTTGTCACTTCATCTTTATTAAATAACACAACAAAATCGAGAATGTGTTGAGTCATTGCTTCCATATAATCAAGTACATCTTGACGCACTACCGACTGAGGTTGTGGACCAATTTCGACAATCACGCCTTGAGCAGCAACTGACGCTAAGAAGTAATGTTCTTCAAGGCTCACTTGGTCTTCAAAAACGATGACGGCTTCTGGCATTTTAGCCAGTACATAAGCGCCTAGTTGGCGATTAAATAGGTCTGATTGCAACAAAATCAACGTGGGTCCCATGTTTGATGTGGTGTTATGCAAGTCGATAATAAAATCACTTTTTGCATCACCTTTTGGGCCCAGCTCTGCGTTTATTGCCTTAGCACGACTTTGCTCATAATTAGTTAACGAATTGTCAGCAAGGCTTGTTGAAATGAACTGACGGTTTAAATCACAATCGATATAGCGTTTATTCTCTTCGTGTGCCTTCGTATTGGCAAATAACGTATGAATAGTTAATCCCTCTCTTTCGAGATATTCAGGTCGTTTGTTCCACTTTTTTAACAAGTAAATGCCACTAAATTCGTTTCCATGTGTGCCGCCAACCACGGCTACTTGTTCTATTTTTGCCATCTATTTTGCCCTTACCTAATGATTTCATAACGCAATACTAATAATCTCTAGTTTACGTAAATATTGCCTGTTAACTAGTATTAGTTGTTATAAGCTAGAAAAAATCCAAAAAAAAGGCGATAGCATAACTATCGCCTAAAACATGAACCATTATGGCTCGATCACAGAGAAGTGATTTTTTACAAATAGCGCTAACAATTACGCCGCGCGTTTCATTTCAACCGGTTTAAAAGACCAAACAACAGCTTTAGGCTTTCTAAATACATCGTGAAAAACTCCAAGCAAGAATATAGCGATCAATACGTAAACAGCAGTGTAGTCATTATCGACTTCTTGACTTTGTACCTGTTCTTCTAGTTTTTGCCCCTGAACTTGTTGAATCTGTGGCATCGATGCCGCTTGAGCATTTGCCATGGCATTAGCAAGTGCCTGTGATAATGGTGTCATACCAAATCCAGCAGCCGTTGCATCCATATATTCATTGAACTTTTCATTTTGGCTGGCAACATCAAATTCAGCGGCTACTTCAGTATAAGTTTCAACCATTTTCTTCAACGTTTCTTCATCAGCTTGCCAATAGCCTTTACGCACAGCTTCAAGCATACGCTCTAGAATTTGTGCGAGTGATTCTGGATTCGCCTGTTCAAAAAACTCACGCATATCCATTTGATATTTATCCTCAACATACACTTCAAAGAACTCTTGCCACTGATCATCACGAATAGCTTCTGGCGTCATCACTTCCCAGCCCCACATATTATTCATACGATCTAAGATTGCCGTTGCACCTGCGTAGCCAGAATCTTGCATCGCCTCAATCCAGCGAGGATGAAAATATCGTGAACGCATTTCTTGGTTGACGAACTCATCTAGGGTTTGGGTTTTAATTTGATCTTTCTTGCGCAGGTTAGAAACGTACATTTCAGGCGTAGCACCATCTAAATGACGAACAGCAAGCCCTATTCCACCAAAGTATTGGAAAGGGTCATCGTTGGTCATTAATGCATATAAGTTTGTTGAACGAGAAAATATTACGCCGTCTGTGCCAGATAGTACCTTGTTGTAGAGGCCTTCACCGTCGCCGAGCGCATTACCGACATTTTCAGACCAACGCTTTTCATCATAACCAAAAGCGTAACCCATGCGATCAAGGTATAAGTCAGCAAGTTTATCGTCAGTTTCCCACGTATCAGACGCTAAAGAGCTTGCCGCTAAGCCTGTGCCGTAATTACCCGTTTCATTTGAGAAAATACGAATAGACGATAAGTAATTTGCATCTTCTTCAGATTTTCCTTTATCAAGTAGCTCTTGCTTTAATGTATTGGCATGACGATAAACAAAGTTATTCTCTTCCTTCATTTTAGCTACTTTATCAATTGCTTTGGCAAGCCACAGCATGACATTTGGAAAGGCGTCACGGTATAAACCAGTTGCCGAAATAACGACATCAATACGAGGGCGGTTTAACTCGCTCATCGGGATCACTTCGGTATCTACAACGTTACCTTGGCGGTTCCATTTAGGCTTAAGTCCCAAGGCATGCAAAATTTGCGCTTCCAAGGCGCCTTGATGACGCATGGTTTCTAGTGACCACAATGAAAATGCTAACTTGTCAGGATACTTACCATGCTTTTCTACATAAGCATCAATCGTTTGATTCATTAATGTGACACCAGCGTCATAGGCTTCTTTAGAAGGCACTTTTGCGGGGTTAAAACCGATTAAGTTACGACCTGTTGGCGCTGCATTTGGGTTTCGAATAGGATCGCCACCGTAACTGACAGGTATATAGTTTGCTTCGAGCGCTAACAGCAGGTTTTTGATTTCAGCAATCCCTTGGAAGTTGTCCCAATACGCTTTTGCTAATGTTAAGTCTTGCGTAAGTTGCTCATCTAAATTTGCAAGCGACTCTGGCTCGTTTACATAGCGACTTACTAATTGAAATCCGTCTAACGCTTCAAGTTTTTTAACGTTGCGCTCGTCAAACTGCTGATCGGCAGGAACCGTTAAACCATTGGCTTGCTCATAGGTTTTAGCGCGTTCTGTAAAGTCATCACCTAACATTTGTAACATGGTTGAATACAAATGTGCTTCTTTTGGCAACTTACCAAAAATATGAATACCTAATGGCTGGCTCATTTGAGCCAACGCGTTTAAGTGATCTTGAATGCGCGATATTTGATTGTCAAAATCATTAATTAATTCAGTTTCCGTCATAGAAAGGTCGTTAAGCATATTCAAACTGTTTGCCATTGAAACAATTTCCGCTTTTGTATTTGCTTTCGTTTGGCCTTCTTCTAACATCATGTAGCTTGCTATTTTTTCATTTAGATCAGCAACTTCAACATATAAGCCAGCTTTCGCAAAACCTGGCGTTAAATGGCTGATCATCGTTGCACGGCCACGACGTTTGGCCTGCATTGCTTCACCAACGTTATCGATAATATACGGATAAAACACAGGTTTATTGCCAATCGCTAAACTTGGTGCGTCGTATACCGATAAACCACGTTCTTTACCTGTTAACCACTCTTGCGAGCCATGTGTGCCTAAGTGGATGTAAGCATCGGTTTTAAATACTTCGCGAGCAAACAAATAGATAGCTAAATAACTATGATTAATCGGCGTTTTAGTTGAGTGATAAAGTGAAGAATGCTCTTCTTGCGTTTCCCCACGCACACCTTGTGGCAACACGATCATATTACCTAGGTTCATACGCGGGATAACAAACGCTTTGGTTAACAGACCATCGATTGCTGTTTCACGCAACATACCGCTGTCTTCTGGCTTGCCCCAACGTTCAACAATTGGCTTAGTAACAGTTTCAGGTAAGGCATTAAACCAATCTAAGTAAGTTTGAAGTGTCATATATTCAGCAAGGTCTTGCTCAATCAGTACTTCAGCATCTTCGCCACGATAATAGGGACGAAGTAATTTCCCCGCCGACTCTATTAAATAAGCGCTATCTTTGACATTTATCGAATAGCCTTTGTCTTTCATTGCTATGGCAATTTGTTCGATAGATGAAGGAACGTCTAAAAAAGCTGCACCAATATTTTTTTCGCCTGGCGGGTAATTCCAAATAAAGGTTGCGACCTTTTTCTCTGAATTTTCAATGTGTGCTAAAGACGCATGATTGTATGCACGCTCAATAAATGCGTTGAGTTGGTAGTCAATTGCTACTTTTTCACCTTTCTCATTAGCGGCAATTATGGTTGGATCAGCACTTCCCGTGTCTTCAGGCATGACGAGGAAAAACGGTGTTAATGACGGCGATACGCCTGCATGATCTGCTTCAAATTGTTGTTGATCACCTTCAGTGTAATTCAACGCATGTAAAACAGGTACACCGAGTTTTTCAAACTCACCACGACGCTTTTCAACATAATGCAATGACCGATAATTGATGAGTAAATTAACACGAGACTGACCATTTTCATGAGTTAACAAGTCGGTGTAATTTAACGCTTCGTCATTTCCTTCAAAGAAAAAGCCTAACGCTTTACCGCCTTTACCTTCTATACCTTTGATAAGCGCATCAACAATTTGTTGTTGTTCGTAATCAACAACACTTCGGTGCATACCAATAGCGATCACAACTTGATTGGCTTCGGGTGCTAGAAAATCAAAAAACGCCTGTTCATTTGACGTTACCTGACCCTCAAATTGCGGATGGTATAAGCCAACATTGGGCACAATAAAAGGTGTTTTGGCTTGTTCCGACGATAAACCTAGCACGTTATTTGCAATGTAGTACATCATTTGCTGATAGTTGTAGCGACCAGCATTGTTAAAATAGTTACCAATGGCTGTTTGCTTTTGCTCGTCTAAGCCTTGGTTCATTGCATCGTTATCTAAGTCACCTAGAGACACAACAGGTACATTGGGAAACTGCGCTAAAAGTGGCTGATGTTTAGCGAACATAAACTTACTCAGCGCCGGATTAATACCGTCCAGTAAGATCAAAGACGCAGACTGCCAGTCTTGGGCGATTTGCGCATCATCTTTACCTTTGGTTGAGTAAACAACTAAATCAAAAGGTTGTTCGCTCGCTAAGCTTTTTAGTAATTCCCCTTTGGGCTTAGATGCATGAGACGACATCATTAACAGAACTTGGGGCTTGGCAGAAAGCGCTTGTGCTTGAGCATAGTTAACAACAAGCATTGCCCAAAATGTTGTTAAGATTAACGCAACGCTTAACAACATAGTGATCAAGTATGGCGTTAGATTGATTAAACTCGTAGCTAATTTATCTTTGATAAGCTTTAGCATGATTACTTCCCTTCACTATGTTGCTGAGCGCCATCATCTTGGCCATCTTCTGGTACATAAACAAAGCTGCCATCTGCCATTTTATATGCCACGCCAGCTCGCATACCTTCACCAGAACCAATATCGCCAGTTGATTTATATTGTTTGATTTCTTTACCTTTTTTAACGATGACTTCCATATTCGGCTTACCGGCATTTTTCACAACGGTCACATCGTCGTCGTTAAAGACATTGAGGGGGTTTTGCGCTAAGGCAATCATCAGTGCAGCAATAATCACAAGAAAAACGTCAACTAAATTGACTGCGCTAACAATTGGGTTTAGTTCTTCATCATCATCTAGAAAACGCACGACTAAACCTCTTTCAACTTACGAATGTTAATGAGCTCGTTTGCACACCAACGCTTCTTAACGGATGCTGGCCAAAACGTTATTGACGAGATAACTAAACCCCAAATAACAGCCGCAAAAGCGATAATAAGGTTTTCGCTGATACCTTGAATATTACCGTCAGCAAGAGCCTGTAACGCAGGTCCCATAGGGATCATCGTAGCGATCAAACCCAGCATAGGCGCAACACGTGTCACAATACGCAGTGTTTCTAACTCTTTTAACGCGACAACTTCAAGCTCGTCTTCACTCGCTGTAGGGTTATTAATAAAATAATTATGAATTGGGTAGCCATTGAGGGTTTTGCCTTCAAGTGAAGCTATTTGGCGCACGTAACTCACATTATTTTGTCGGCGAATGACCAACTGTGCGATAAAGCGTCCACTGGCAAACAGTGCATAGGCCATCATTAGCACGATAAGTATCAGTACAGGGGTCATTAGCATGGTTGATACTTCTGACATGCTCAATTCAATTAATTCAATATTCATTTTTGTTGTTATCTCCAAACACTAAAAAAACAAGCTTTTTCAAGATTGATGGCAGGCATTCTATATAAGATAAAAAACAATTACAACAAATGATAATTATTCGCATTTGTGTTTACATTAAGTTTTTGATCGGTTATGTTGAAAAAAGAACATCAAGACGCGGCTAATTTTTAATACCGCCAAACGAAACAAATATAGGATTTAAAGACTCATGGTTAAGCACCATTTATCAGCTATTAGTGTGGCAATCGCAGCTACATTCGCCACAGGTCAAGCAATTGCCGACGACGCACCGGCAACCGTTTTAGAAAACTTAGAAACGATTACAGTAACGAGTAAACGCGTTGACAAACCTCTTAAAGATGTTGCTGGTAGTGTTACGGTAATTAGTGCACAAGATATTGAAAAGCAGGTAGTTACTGACATGAGTCAACTGTTTAAATACGATCCCAGCGTTGAAGTGACGGGCGACGCTGGCCAGGCACAAAATATCATTGTTCGTGGTATGGGTGGTGATCGTATCCTTCTTATTAAAGATGGTATGCGAATGAATGAAGGCTATGGTGCTAATGGTCTAAACGACATTGTCGGTCGTGGTTTCATCGATACAGATACCGTGAAACAAGTAGAAGTAGCAAAAGGCGCTGCATCGTCTCTTTATGGTTCTGATGCATTAGGTGGCATTGTGGTATTTACCACAAAAGACGCGAACGACTATCTACAAGATGATGAAGATTTTGCCGGTAAAATAAAATTTGGCTACAACTCAATTAGTGAACAATTTAGCACTGGTGCTACTTTGGCCCTACGCACGGGTGATGTTGAACATTTACTGCATGCAACAAAACGTTCTGGTGAAGAACAACAAAACTACCATGAAACAGAACCAGCGTTAGATATTGAGTCTGAATCTTTACTTTATAAAGGTAAGTACAATATCAACGAAACTGACTACATTAGTTTGTCTGCTGACTTCTGGAAACAAGACGTAAAAGGTGATTACGCCTATGGTCTACTTGAGTATTTCCGTGATTTAGATGGTTACACAATCACAGATGAAAATAGCACAAGTGAACAAGAGAATAAGTCGTTCCAGTTGCGTTATTTCTCTCAAACTAAAACGAGCTTATACGATGTATTAAGTGTGTCTATTTATCAAAATGATACAGAGCAAACTGACGTTGAATATGGTCAACTAGACATTAATGCCAACTTCGGTTTTCCACTGATTGAAATTCGCGATATGTGGAAAACATCTGTTTATTCGCAAGATACGCTTGGCTTTATTTCTCATGCAAGTTTGCAACTCAATGACAGTCATACCATTGGCTACGGGTTAGACATTGAAAACTCAGAATCAACGAGAACTGAAGTAAAGCTTTATGAAGTAGAAGGTGTAGCTAAAACGGGATACCCACAAGAAGAAGATAAATTCCCAAAAACAGATGTTGAGCGCAGTGGTTTCTTCATCAATGATGAAATCACAATGTTAGACGGCAAGCTAACTGTTACACCAGGCGCACGTTTTGACCAGTATGAAATGACTGCAAATGGCGCATTGAAAGAAGATGGCAGCGCATACAAAGACTTTGATGAAAGCAACGTATCATTGAATATTGGTGCTCTCTACAAGTTCTCTGACACAATCGCTGGTTTTGCTCAGTACGGTCAAGGCTTCAAAGTACCTGCATACGACTTAGCGTATATCAACCATGATAATTCTCTATACGGTTATAAAATCGTACCAAGTGATGACCTATCTCCAGAAGAAAGCGATACCTTTGAAATTGGCGTTCGTGGCCACACGGGTGATTTATTCTTTAGCGGTGCAATCTACTACAGCGAATATGACAACTTTTTATCAACTGAATTAGTTGATATTGAAACAAGTATTAACCCTTGGACGGGCCAACCTGCCGATGTATTGGTTTATCAATACCGTAATATCGATGCCGTAACAATTAAAGGCATTGAAGCAGCCGTTCGCTACCATATCAATGATGAGATTGCGGTTTACGCAAATGCTGCATACAACGAAGGCGAAGATGACACGACAGGTGATTACCTGACAACATTAACACCTTTATCTGGAGTTATCGGCGTGACTTACTCACTTGATAACCTAACAGCTGATGTTGTTGTTAATTGGGCTGACGACATGAAAAAAGCCAATGAAGGCGAATTCAAAGCAGCAGGTTATGGCACCGTTGATGCGATGGTTAGCTACGAAGTAAACGATCAATGGATGTTCAATGTAGCGATTAACAACTTGTTTGATAAAGAATACGTGAAGCAAATTGATTTAAACGGCCATGCGACAGGTCAAGACCTGAGCGGATTTACTGAAAGCGGAAGAACAATCGCAGCTAACGTGAGTTTTCAATTTTAATTATTTTTTAACCTCCTCCAAGCAGGTTCAGTTTGTAAGAATAACGCTAGCAACTCCAGGCACGCTAAACGTTATTGAGCGCTTACGAACTGAACCACCCTTTCCTTATAAAATCCCCTTAAACTGAAACAACAATCCACACCAACTTTATGCGCTTTCGTTTTATCTAGCGTGCATGTTCGTGCTAATATTCCCTGTATTATTTGTACCAAGATTGATGTAATGACCGTATTAAATACCTACCTTGTAGGCGGCGCTGTTCGCGATGAATTATTAAACCGAAAAGTTGTAGAACGTGACTACGTAGTCGTTGGTGCAACTCAAGAACAAATGCTGTCATTAGGTTATGAACCGGTCGGCAAAGACTTCCCTGTTTTTTTACATCCAAAAACCAAAGATGAACAATACTACACTTGATTTTCAAAACACCTTTACTACACACCAAAAAGTTGTGACTTTGTTATATGTATGGTAACGTTGATACTCAGTTTATGGGAGAGTATTAAATGTCTACCGTAGAAAAAGAGATTATTGGATATACCATAAAAAATTTTAGCTTAGGCTCTCCTAAAGCAATTATAGATGAGCATGGTGAGTGCAAAGTTTTAATCAACAATAGCTCTCCTCTACAAACGTTCACATTACTTCAAAGGCACACCAGACAAGATAACGAACTTATCAATATCGAATATTTAGATGCCGCTAATAACTTTTTAATACACAAAAAAGTTAATGATGAGCTTTTAAATACCAATACTTATTCAACAGCTCTTATTCATTATTTTCATTTTTTAGAAACTCAAACGATTGGTCAAGGCGAGTGCCCTAAAGAAGTAATCTGTGAGCAATGTCAAAACCGCCCTATGAGATGGGATGAAATGCCATTTCGTAACAGTGAAAAACCTACATACAAATACAGAAAATATCTTAAAGCAATATATGCATCCACTGATCCCGATGAACATCTAGCACGCTCAACCTGTAATAGCTACATTGGCGTAGTTACTAACTTTTATAAACACTATCTATTAAAAGGCTATCAGTTCAAAAATAAACCGTTTGAGCATGAAATTTTACGTATTGAATTAGAAAACAAGTCAGACAATATTCAAGCAAGTTCAACTCATGTTGTTCATACAACTGATCTTCGTTTAAAGCTTGGCCGTGATATGAGAAATGACGGCACCAAACGACCATTAATCCCCCTATCAACTGCAGAGTGGTCAGAAGTTGATCGCATTATTAGAAAAGAACGACAAGTAATTAAAGTTATTGATGGAAGTCAAAATGTAGCAAGACTTGATGTGGAAAGTGCCTTTATGTTTCTTTTAGAACGCCATACAGGTATTCGCAGAGAAGAAATGCTAACGCTTAGGCATAGCCATATTCGTTTACCGAATGATAAAGATAGCAGCCTTGGTTATTGTCCAATAGATATAGGTTCACAAAGTAATACCAAAACCAAAGGGGAAGGCAACCCAGACCGAACCATACATGTACCAATTGGGCTTATGCTGCAACTACACAATTATTTAAACAGTGAACGTTATATAAAAAGGAAAAAAAAGTACGAAAGAGCAGTGAGTAAAAGCAAGGAAGTCATTCAAGAATATGATCAGCTTGAGAAAGATGGTGTAAATACCCCTTCACAAAAAACTAGATCATTAACTGCTATTGAGAAAAACGTTGAGGAATGCAAAGCATTTATCGACTCTATATTGGTCCCAGATGAACCATATCTATTTCTAAATAATAAAGGTAAGCCGTACTCATTATCTTCGAGTAATGCTCGATGGTGTGAGATCCGTAACACCGTATCTAAAAGTCTAGGTTATGACTTTGAGCATAAGCCGCATAACCTAAGATCAACCTATGCAGTAGAAACACTCAAACAACTTATCACTAAGGGTATGAATGTAGATAAAGCTATTGATTATATTCAAGCCCGACTAGGGCACGTCTCCCCTGACACCACAATGACCTATTTGAAATTTGCACAAAATGAGTTATCAGGCCATGAAGTTTACGAACATGCATTAGATTTCATTCTTGATGAATGTGACTGTGACATGGGGGAATACTAATGGGTCTACTAGGGAAGAAAAAACGCAAAGCATTAAAGTCCGAACCTAAAGAAATAGTTAATAATGTTCACCCTATTTCCATTGAAGCAATGGTAATAAACATTAGACAAGGAACAAATTGCTACTTCAAACGTTTGAAATATAAAGACTGCCCCAGAATAGCAACGGGTGGAAAAAGTAATGGAAATTTCGTTTCAGGAACAGAGTTGGTCGATATGAATAGGGAAGATTTCATTCGAGAGTGTTGGAGTATACTAAATTCACTAACAATCAATGAAACAACCAAAACATATTTTGATAGCTTAATTCGCTATGTGAAATATTTAGATTCAGATAATCGAGTAGCTGATTTTGAAGAAGCCAACGTATTAGCTTTTCATAGCTACCTAATAGGTCTAGCTGATAAAGGGGAAATATCTCGCAATACGATAACGCTAAAGTTTACTGGCGTAAGTAAAATTCTTAGAGAACAAGGTAAAATTGAGCTATTAAGAAAAATCCCAATCATTGAAGGAAGAAAGCAAACAGTAAATTCCTTTAAAGCTTTATCTATTGCAGAGTTAAAACCTATAGCTAACACGCTTTACCAGTCATTTAAAATATTATCGTCACATTATTTATCTGGTACTAAACCCCAAATACACCCATTCTTTGATCCCGATAAATTATCCCAAACAGGCCATACAAAAAAGCAGATAAGTAAAATTGAAAATGGGGCAAGAATTTCAGTAAGAGGTAACTGGGAAAATCACATGATCCGTTGCGCCATGATGATTACCTTTATGTTAACAGGTATGAACTTCGCGCCTTTATGTAAGATGAAGCGGAGTGATGTTAAGTTTAAAAAAGGAACAGGAGACTCATACACTTTTGATTCAGTCAAAGGTCGTTCAAATGACCAACAACAAGATAATCCTATAGGATTTACTAAACGAGCTAAAGAGTTTGTAGAAATGTGGCTGCTTTTATCGGAAAAATTAACAAAAAATAATCCAAATGCATTACTTTTTCCCCACATAGCCAAAGACAAACCCCTTGGTAATTGGCTCAAAAACCCACCACAGAACGCAATTAATGAGCAACTCGCTAAATACGGTTACGCCCATATAAACTCAAGCCGTTTTAGAAAAACACGTTCAGATATTCTAATGAAAGTAATGAACAGCGTAGTTGAAGTTGCTAACGCTAATAATACCACGGTATCAACAGCTCGTAGCTCTTACCTGAATGGTGTTGAGCAAGATCACCAGCGCTCATTAGCAGGCGCGTTTCAAGTGCAAGCAGGTATTGCCAAAGGCAAAAATAAAAAAGAAGCCATTGAAGAGCTATCTTTTAAGTTTAAAGACCCTCTATCAAACTTTGACTATAAAAAGTTAAAGAAAAAAGGCGCAGCAAATAAAACCCCCAGTGGGATGCGCTGCGAAAAACCACAAGGTGATAAAGCGAAAAAAGTTATTAATGCTTTGAAAAAAGCGGGTCTTGCATTAAATGATTCTATCAATTCTTGCACTGACTTTCTTGATTGCTTCGGATGTGGTGATCACCGCCTCATTGCAGAGAAGGATGATATTTGGTTGATGCTTTCGTTTAAAGATACCATTGAAGAAAGCTTAAATAGATCTGCTATTAACAGCTCACCATCCTCAAAATTTCGTAAAATTTTAAATACCGTGGTCGAAATATTAAAACGTTTCAAAGAAGTAGCTCCTAGCGAATTTGATGCTGCCACTGAACTAAATAAAGACAATCCTCATCCGTTATATAGTGATAAAGACTCCATTAACGACCTACTAGGAGTTTACTCATGAATTCAACTTCCGATCATCAAAAGCATACCAACGTAGAAAGTGCAGCCTATGATACAAATAACCCTGTTGTTACTTTTTACAGCGATGGCTCTGTTTGCTCACGTATGCAAGATATTGAATGGAGTTTTGTTGCAAAATTAAAGACAGGCGTAGGTAAAGAAAACAAAGTTACTTTTAGTAATGTTGAGAAAAGCCATCGTTTAGATATTCAAAAAGTAGTTTATAAAATACACGAACAGACCCCTTGCTCAGTTTCTGTCCTACAGATGCGGATTAATAATTTAAAGCTTATCGCCAATTGTCTTGGCTCAACTATGTGGTCAAAGCTGAATCAAGACAATTACTATCGTCAATTTAAAAACAATCTAAAGAATAAAAAATACTCTATAACAATATTAGACCAAGTATTAGCTTGCTTAAGAAAGTTACACGATCTTGGAGTAATTTCTCGCTATGAGAAAAACACCAAGTATAAATTCACTAAGGGGCTTGCTTGTTCAACTAAACAGGTAAAAAAACAACATATAGCTATACCTGAGGGCATGTCATCTCAACTATTTAAAGTAGCTATGGATATAGTTGATAAATATCACCCATATCGTCATGAAATTAGCGCAATCAATGCTAAAGCCATTCAAACACAAAAAGAAGTATTCGAAGAAGCTGATTTAAAAAGAAAGGTTAAAAAGAGCGCATTGCAACATAGAGTTACTGCTCGTATAAACAAAATTAAACACAATGTTCCTGACTTTAAATTATCTTTGTTATTTGAAGATATACTTGAAATTCAATCAGCCTGCTTACTGGTTATACAAGGGTTTAGTGGTGTTCGCTTAGGTGAAAGCGTCAGTTTTGATAAAAATAGCTATGATTCAGTTCCTTTCTCTGATGAATTCGACATTCCTCTATTACTCGGTGAAATCACTAAAGTAAACGAAAATGGAGTACCAACACGCGAAGCTTGGGTTACTCACCCCATATCAGAAAAAGCAATTGAACTTGCATATGATATGAGTGAATATGCCAGAGACATCTACAAAGTAATAATAGAAAGCTACCATGAAGACGAAAAGAAAATTGCAGAGCGAGAGTTAAATACCGCTTTTATAACACTGGGAGTGATCTCACAAAAAACAAAATTTATCCAGCAGAAAAGCTACGCTAGACGCTATCTCAAGTTTCAAAAAAAATACAATATATCCGCAACTCAAGCCGATGTTGATGAATTTGATTTATTAAATCCGACACGAAAAGGCACTCTTCATGTAGGAGGTTTCCTACCGAAGCTATCTCCACACGACTTTAGACGCACCTTTGCAGTATTTCTTGTCAGAAATAAGCTTGGCAATTTAATGACCTTAAAACACCAATATAAGCATCTAAATATTGCTATGACAGCATGGTATGCAAATCACTCTCAATTAGCTGCACAGATGGATTTTGAGCTTGATGATGAATTAAAAGAATTGGTCAAAGCTGCTAATGAAGATCTTCACACAGATATTCTCTTTCATATATTTAATGAGTCAGAAACATTATCTGGCAAAGAAGGGGAGCGAATAGCAAAAGAGCGCGATTGTTACGCAGGTGAAATATACATGTCTCGTGATGAGATAAAAGAGCAAGTTAAAAATGGCGCACTTAGTATTGTTGAACACCCTACTGGATTTTGCACTAACCCAACGTGTGACCGTATTTGCGCTTCTGAAACATCAACTGTTACTTGTCAGCATGAAATAGTTACACCAGAGAAGGCTAAAAGCCGAATTCCCGTCAGAAATCGCCTTATAGCAAGATTTAATGCACTAAATGACGAAAGAACTTATATGGCGAGTATCCTGACTCAAATGTATACCCAAATTAAGGCTATTGAAATCACATTATCAAAACATAACTTAGACTTCATTCCATTTGAGGCTGAGATTAAGTCACAAACCATGTTAATAGCGAGAGAAAAATTATGAAAGTTTCTAAAAAGCAAATCACAGAAGCTCGCTTAAAAGCAGCAATGAATAGATTACTAGATGGTAAACCAGAAAAAGTGAAGCCAAGCGGCAAAATAACACTGAATAGAATCAATAACGAAGCTGGCTTAAGTGCGAGTTACATCCATAAATTTCCTGAATTTGTCAACGAGGCCGAAGCTATTATTGCAAATTATGAAAAAGAGCATGGCACAACCTATATAGAATCCCTAATTGAGCATCAGGTGGATGAAAGTGAAGTTGAAAAATTGAAGCGAAAGCTTAAAACAGAAAAACGCTTGAAAGAAACTTACAAAGAGCAAAGAGATACTTTTAAAGCGATAGCAGACCAAATCGTTGAAAAAGAAGCTTCCTTGCACTTTCGTATTTATGAACTACAAGAAGAAATTAGACAATTAACCCACGGCTCAGTTACGCCAATTAATAGGAAATAAACAATGAAGGTATACTTAGTTGGCGGTTATGTTAGAGACAATGAAATGAATAGGTTGCTTGGTACAACAATCACAGCAAAAGATCGTGATTGGGTAGTAGTTGGCTCAACAGAAAGTGAAATGCTTAAACAAGGTTTTAATCGAGTGGGTAAATTTCCAGTCTTCCTCCACCCTCAAAATAAGGAAGAATGGGCACTAGCGAGAACAGAGAAAAAAACTGGTAATGGCTACAAAGGCTTCGAAGTTGATTTCAATCCAAATGTCACCCTAGAAGAAGATTTAAGCCGAAGAGACCTCACCATCAATGCAATGGCACAAAATCCTGATACTGGCTTGATTATAGATCCATACAACGGAAAAACGGATATTCAAAACAAAATACTCCGCCATACTAGCCCTGCTTTTGTTGAAGATCCATTAAGAGTATTGCGGGTTGCTCGATTTGCAGCACGGTTTAATGAGTTCACTATAGCCCCTGAAACAATGGTAGAAATGCAGCGCATCGCAGATGCTGGGGAATTAGAATATCTAACACCAGAAAGAGTAAGTCAAGAAATTCTCTCAGCCTTAAGCGAAGATCATCCAGAGATCTTTTTTAATGTGTTAAGAGAGTGTAATGCACTGGCTATCATTTGGCCTGAACTCAACGCACTTTGGGGGATACCTAACCCAGTACAACATCATCCAGAAATCTGCACAGGCATTCATACCATGATGGTATTGCAACAAGCGACACGGCTATCCTCTAAAACCACCATCAGATTTGCAGCACTTTGTCATGATCTTGGCAAAGGTGTCACACCCAAAAATGAACTACCTAGCCATAAGCGGCATGAAATTAGAGGACTCCCTCTAGTTGAAACATCGTGTAATCGCTTTAAAACTCCCAATGAATACAGACAACTGGCACTAAAAGTGTGTCAATTTCATTTACATAGCCATAGAGCTTTAGAGCTAAAATCAAGCACTATTTTAACCTTATTCAACCAACTGGATGTTTGGCGAAAACCACAAGAATTTGAAGACTTCTTAATAACTTGTGAGGCTGATGCTAAAGGCAGACTAGGATTTGAAAAACGAGCATATCCTCAAGCTGATTTACTCCACCTTGCCGTAAATGAATGCTTAAAGGTAAACGCCAAAAAGTTTGTCGAAAATGGCATACACGGCAAGCTAATAAAAGAGGCTATTAATAATGAAAGAGTGAGTATTATTCAAGCAATAAAAAATAATTTCGATAAACCGAACTAGCCAATTTAAATCATTAAATACAATAAGTTAAATATTACTTAGGGGGGGGGGGGTAAAAGCTCTCAAAAAGTTAATTTATTGTAAATTAATACTTGACGATGCAACTTTAAGTGTTTTAGAGTCCACACCGCTAAGTATTCAAGGATTTGATATGTCGTTATTTAGAAAGGAAGCTGTTTCCCATCAAAGTGAGCGTTTAACAGGTGCAATCACCTTAGCGCAACCGTTATCTATCAAACTAACTGTTTTAATATTAGTGTCTGTTGCTATCGCAATTGTCACGTTTTTATTTACAGCCGAATATTCTCGCAAAGAAACAGTACGTGGCTTTTTAATGCCAAATAAAGGGGTTATTAAAAGCTTTGCTACTCAAGGTGGGACAATTGAGCGTTTATTGGTTAAAGAAGGTGATGTTGTTGAAAAAGACCAAGCCCTAGCGACTATGATCATCCACCAAAACAGTGCTGATGGTTTGAGCTTAAGTAGCAAACTACAAAAGCAACTAACGTCACAATTATCATTGCTTGATGAAGAAATAAGCCAATACCAAGCGATTCAAATAAAAGAAAATCAAAATTTAAAAAACAAAGCATCAGCATTAAAGAGTGAAAAAGTAGCACTAGAAAGTCAATTTAAACTTGTCAACGAAAAACTTGAATTGCTGTTGAGTCAACAACGAGATGTTGAGCAGTTGAATATTAGCGGGTTCATTTCTAAATTTGAAAAAGAAAACCAGCTACAAACATTACTTGAAGCAAAGCAAGAAAAACAAAATATCGCACGTTTACTACTTCAACAAAACAACCAAATTAATCAAACCGCTTTTGATAAAGCAAATTTACCTCAACAATATAAGTTACGCATTAATAGTTTGCTGCGTGAAAAAGCGGATATTGAGAATCAACTAGCGCAAGTACAAAACAATCATAGCTACACAATAACCGCTAGTCATGCAGGCATAGTCACAGGTATTCAAGTGGTTGAAGGAGAAACATTATCACCTTCGAAAGCGCAATCAAAACCACTTCTGCATATTCTTCCTGAAGGTTCAGAGTTAGTAGCTGAGCTACTATTGCCAACTCGAAGCGCAGGCTTTATTGCCAAAGGTCAAACATCACGCTTACGTTTTGATGCTTTTCCTTATCAACGCTTTGGTTTTATTGAAAGTGAGATCACCCGCATAGACCGCGCACTTATTGCGCCAAATGAAGTACAACTGCCAATAGCACTTCAAGAGCCAGTTTATCGCTTAAGAGCAAAGTTAACCAAGCATCAAATGCAAGCCTACGGACAAGCATTTGAACTAAAAAGCGGAATGCTATTTGAAGCGGATATTATGTTGGAACAACGAACTTTGATTGAATGGTTACTAGAGCCAATTTACAGCTTAAAAGGACGAGTAAGTTAACTGATACATGATTGTCACCCTGAATTTATTTCAGGGTCTAAAGGAATTTTTCTGATACGGCAATAGTGAAAAGCCTTGTTAGAAAATAAAGCGGCTGACTTTAGTCAAACTTTAGCGAGACAAACTAAAGTCAGCCTAATTAACAGCTCATTATCATGAGATATTGAGCAAATTAATCACCCGACATAATAAAAATGTCGGAGATATGGAGTATAGCATTATGCGTGAATTAAACGTAAAAGAATTAGAGCTAGTAAATGGCGGTGGCGATGCAGTTGATGCCGTTCAAGGTGCAATAAGTGGTGCAGCCACAGCTGCTACGGTTGCATTTGTGGTTTCAGCTTCAAACCCTGTAACTCTAGGCGCAATGGCTGTTGCTGCTGTAGTTGGTGCCGCGATAGAGTATTTTAGTGAATAATCAAGGATAAAATAAAATGAAAGTACTAAGTTCAAATGAAATTTTGGAAGTTTCTGGTGGTGTTGATGGTGGAGAAGCTTTGGAAGGAGCGCGTTCTGGTGCGCTTGACGGTGCAGCCGTAGGTGCAACTATCGGCTCAATGGTTTCTCCCGGTGCAGGTACATTAGTTGGCGGAATAGTTGGCGGAGTAGTCGGTGCAGTTGTTGGCGGTATTGACAGTGTTATGGATCAAATCGAAGCTGACCAATCTTAATTCATTCTGGCTCTTTGTTTTATCAAAGAGCCACTTTTTGGGATAAATAAAATGACAAAATTAAATGTTTATTTGTACATAGTCTTCTCCATAAATCTTTCCTATATTTCTGCGAGTAAGGACTCAATGACAGTTTCAGTATTATTCGCTTTACTAGCGATATTAGTATCTGCAAGGTTATATAGGTTTGAAGGCGGAACTAAACTAAATAATGATAATTCAAAATTTCCTTTTTTAAGAGTACTTGCGTTTTTATTAAGAGATCAAAAAATAGTTACAGAGCAAACTGATAGATCTCTTCTATCTATGTTCATAGTAAGTACATTTTCTTTAGCTACAATAGCATCTCTCAATTTATATTTAAGCCATATAAATATATGGTTATTGTTTTTTGGGTGCCTTACTTTTTCTCTAGCTTTTTCGTTTATTATGATAAGAAAGTATACGTAATGTATTTTTGAGTAAAGCACAATTCTCCCATAAAACGTCACATCTGGTAAATTAATATGAAAAACTCTTCAATTGCTACAAGTCTCTTAAAGTTTAGTCGAACAAAATCAGTCCCTTTAGTATTGCAGACAGAGATTGCTGAGTGTGGCTTAGCTTCAGTCGCTATGATTGCGAGTTACTATGGCTGTAACATTTCTATTCAGTCGATGAGGAAGGAGCTGTTTACAGCCAAAAATGGGATGAATCTACAACAAGTGATCAATTTGAGCGATAACTTAGGTTTAGCTACAAGAGCTTTGCAGTGCACTGTCGAAGAAGTTTATAAATTACAAACACCATGTATATTGCACTGGGATATGAATCACTTTGTTGTACTAACAAAAGTTTCAGGTAAAGGTAAGAGTTCAAAATTTTCAATTAATGATCCAGCTATGGGAAAACGCATGTTAACCTGCAAAGAGTTCAGTAAACACTTTACAGGTATTTGCTTAGAGCTTTCACCTACCAGTAAATTGGAGGTAAAAGAAGAGAAAGCTCAAATAAAGTTTACCCAGTTGTGGTCTTCAATGTCGGGCTTAAAATCAGGACTGTTAAAACTAATTGGCTTGTCGTTGGTACTGCAACTCTTTGCCTTAATGACCCCCTATTATATGCAGTGGGTAGTGGATGAAGTATTAATTAGTTTTGATAAGCCATTGCTTACAGTATTAGCCATTGGCTTTGCGTTAATCGCTATTGTTTCAGTAGTAACTAATGCTGTACGTAGTTGGTTGATTTTAAGGCTTTCTAGCCTGCTCAATATGCAGATGGGTGTAAACCTGCTTAGGCATTTACTGCGTTTGCCGATGAATTATTTTGAATCACGTCATGTGGGCGATATTGTTTCACGTTTTGGCTCACTTGCTCAAATTCGTGAGCGTATTACCACTGGTTTTGTTGAAACACTGGTTGATGGTGTGATGGCTATTACTGTGCTAATAATGATGGCGCTTTATTCATTAAAGCTTACCGCTGTGGTGCTTGCTGCAATAGCGCTTTATACCTTAGTGCGATTAGCCTTATATCGTCCGCTTCACCAAGCCACCGAGGAAATGATCCAAGCATCAGCCAAAGAGCAGTCTAACTTTTTAGAAAATATTCGCGGTATGCAAACCATTAAGTTGTTTGGTAATGAATCCCAACGCCAAGGCATTTGGCAAAATCGCTATGCGGAAGTCATTAATAGTGAAATACGCTTGGGCCGTTTAAACATCAGTTTTAGTTCTTTCAACAAACTGTTGTTTGGTTTGGAAAATGTATTGGTGATTTATTTTGCTGCACTTATGGTGATGGCTAATAGCTTAACGGTGGGTATGGTGCTGGCTTTTATTGCTTATAAAGGACAACTTACTGCTCGCTTTGCCAATTTAATTGAACAAATTATTCAATTTAAAATGATGCGACTGCATCTTGATAGGATTTCAGATATTGCCCTCACTGAGCAGGAGGCTAACCGTGAAGGCGAAGCTGCATATCTATCAGGTGATACCCCGTCTGAAGAAAATCAATTTAAAGGTCAGCTTACTTTAGAAAATATCTGCTTTAGTTACAGTGAAGAACAAACACCTATCCTAAACAACGTAAATTTAACGCTCAATGCAGGTGATTCTATAGCAATTACAGGTGCATCTGGCGCAGGTAAAACCACGTTAATGAAAACCATGCTGGGATTATTACAACCAACGTCAGGCAAGGTGCTACTTGATGGTAAAGATATCACACAACTTGGTTTAAAAAACTATCGAAAACAAATAGCAGCCGTAATGCAGGATGATACTTTATTAGCAGGCTCTATCGCAGATAATATTAGCTTTTTTGATCCTCAACCCAACTACTTAAAAATAGAACAATGCGCTCATTTAGCAGCTATTCATGATGACATCACTAAGATGACTATGAGTTATAATTCACTCGTTGGTGATATGGGATCAAACTTATCAGGTGGGCAAGTACAGCGGTTGCTTTTGGCTCGTGCCTTATATCAATCACCTTGCGTCTTATTTATGGATGAGGCAACAAGCCATTTAGATAAAGATAACGAAGCTAAAATTAGCGAACAGATTCAGCATTTACCGATGACGCGACTTATGATTGCTCACCGACAAGAAACGATCAATATGGCTGAACAGGTCTATCATTTAGAAAATGGTACACTAACAAATTTAAACGATATATGCTCTAAAACCGCTAGCTAAGCTATTTAGGATCTATGTATAAAAGTGTGAAAAATTGAGTTTGGAACTTAATTTTTCACATGTTTATTTTAAATATGATGCTCTTCAATCAACTTCCTTAAAAACCAAGCGATATAATGCTTTTCATTACATTCACACAACATAAAGTGTAATAGTGGACGAATACGCCCTAGCTCGCACAGAAAAGAAACAAGGTCATGGTTACCAAGGTTTTGTTTGCCACGCATCACCAGACGTGAGTTTAGTTGACGACTTAAAGCGAAGAGATCTCACTGTCAATGCCATGGCCAAAGGCCCTGATGGAAAAATAATTGACCCATACGGCGGACAAAAAGATCTGCAGGCTAAAGTGTTGCGACATGTCAGTCCTGCATTTGTTGAAGACCCACTAAGAGTTTTACGCGTTGCTCGATTTGCCGCTAGATATGCTGATTACGGATTCAGCGTTGCGCCTGAAACAATGAATTTAATGGCAGATATTGTTGAGCAAAATGAATTGGAAAACCTTTCATCAGAGCGTATTTTTAAAGAGTTTGATCGTTCACTTACTGAAAATCATCCAGACATATTTGTCCAAGTACTAAAAGACTGTGGCGCACTTGAAAGAATTTGGCCAAGTTTAGATAAGTTATGGGGTATTCCAAATCCAGCCAAATGGCACCCAGAAATTTGTTCTGGTATCCACACCATAATGGTTTTACAACGAGCTGTCGTTTTATCCGATAAACCGTCAATTCGTTTTGCTGCGCTTTGCCATGACTTAGGAAAAGGATTAACTGAAGAAAACCACTGGCCTAGCCATCATGGCCATGAAAGTGCCGGCCTTCCTCTCGTAAAAGAGATATGCAAAAAACTCAAAGTACCAAAAAGCTATGAGCATTTAGCACTGCAGGTTTGCCAATACCATTTGCATTGCCATAAAGCGTTCGAATTAAACCCTAAAACGATTTTGAAAATGTTTAATTCACTCGATGTCTGGCGAAAACCTGAGATGTTTTCCGACTTTTTAATTGCGAACAAAGCTGACTTTCAGGGGAGAACAGGCTTTGAAGAGCGCCCTTACCCGCAAGCTGATTATTTACTTGAAGGCTTTCACGCTTGCCAACAAGTATCAGCTAAGCCTTATGTAGACCAAGGGTTGAAAGGTAAGGAAATAAAAGACGCAATGAATGAAGAGAAGCTAGCCATATTAACTGGCCATAAAACCAAATTTACCGTACCAACTATTTAATTGATTTTTAAGAAATTAATAACGGTATATGAATTATATTTTAAAGTTTTATAAAATTTTATTTGATCAATCTGCTTTCCTGAACTAATTTTTTAACAATTAAATATTCAAAGGAATGAATATGACATTGTTCAGGCAGGAAGCCATCAATCACCAAAGTCAGCGCTTAACAGGCGCGATTACCTTAACGCAACCGATGTCAATAAAGCTAACTGTAACTTTATTGGTGGTCATTACTGTGTCAATCATTCTTTTTCTATTGAACGCTGAATATTCGCGCAAAGAAACTGTGCGCGGATTTTTAATGCCCAACAAAGGGGTAATTAAAAGCTTTGCTCCGCGTGGTGGTACGATAGAAAAACTTTGGGTGAAAGAAGGAGATCACGTTGAGGAAGGTGCAGCTCTTGTAACCATAGTCATTCATCAAACCAATGCAGACGGACAATCCTTAGGAAGTCAGCTTATTAGTCGAGTTCAACAACAATTAGACCTTGTAAATAATCAAATTGCACAACATAAACAACTAGAAAGAACTGAGCTAACAAACCTCAAAAGTCGCGAGAAAGCGATAGCCAAAGAACAAACCGCATTAAGCATTCAAGCAACCCTAGCACAAGATAAATTGGCTTTATTACAATCACAGCAAGAAAACCTAAACCTACTCAATAAAAATGGTTATGCGTCGACTTTTGAAGCACAAAGATATCAACAGGCAATACTTGATGCGCAACAAGATAATCAACGGATACAAAGGCTTTTAGTGCTGGCTGACAACCAGGTAGCACAAATAAACCATGATCGTCGAAACATTCCTCACCAATATACATTGCAGGTTAACAGCTTACTTAGACAAAAAGCCGAGCTTGAAAATCAACTCGCACAATATAAAAATCAGCACCGATATACAGTAACCGCTAGCCATGCTGGCACAGTTACAGGTATTCAAGTTTTGCAAGGTGAAACGCTTTCCTCTTCAAAATCACATGCAACACCTTTATTGCATATTCTCCCCGCGGGCTCTGAGCTTATCGCTGAAATTCTATTACCCACACGCTCAGCTGGATTTATAACCTTAGGGCAAGAAACACGTCTCAGGTTTGATGCTTTTCCTTATCAGCGCTTTGGTTTTATCAAAAGCGAGATTACCCGTGTAGATAGAGCGTTAATTTCACCCAATGAAGTATCTTTGCCAATACAGCTGCAAGAGCCAGTTTATAGATTGCAAGCTAACTTAAGTCAGCAGCAGGTTAACGCCTACGGGAAAGCATTTCCTTTAAAAAGCGGCATGTTATTACAAGCCGACATTATGTTAGAAAAACGATCATTGATTGAGTGGCTGTTAGAGCCAATTTATAGCTTAAAAGGTAGGATAAGCTAAAATATTTTCTAATCTCGAAAATGGAGTTTATTGCGAGGTTTGAAAAAGGAAAGGCTAGTTTAATAAATTCATCTTGAAGCTTAAATTAGTCAAATGAACGCTAATTTTATAATTAGCAACAACACGAACACAAAACGGAATAAATGTGTTCATTACATGGAGAAAGTTATGCGTGAACTAAGCATAAATGAAGTAAAAGAAGTGAATGGTGGTGTATTACCCGTAGCTGCAGTAATTTTAATTGTCAGAGCAGGACAACTTGCTACAAAAGTAGCTAAAAACAAAAAAGTTCAAGAGGCCGCAGGTATAGCTATAGGTGCAGTAGCTTCTTGGTTTGTTCAAGACTAATTGAAAGGTAGAAAACTATGAAACAATTAACCCCAAAAGAAATTGGCCAGGTAAATGGCGGAGGCTTTCTAGCCGGAATAGCTATTGGTATTGCAATAGGTAGTCTAGCAAAAAAAGCATATAACAATTACCAACAGAGTAAAAAAGAACGTGAAGAGGCAGCACAAAAAGCTGCCACCGAATGCGTAAATAATCCAAACTGCGCATAAAATTATTACAGCCCTTTTTTATAGAGGGCTTTACTGACGGAAAGCTTATGTCTTTAATTATCTTATTAGTTTGTTCAATCATTATTATTTGCATAGAAGAATCTAAAAGAAAAAGTCCTCAGCCAATTGCACAAAGGTTGAAATTAGCAACACTTCAAATAGTTTTTACAGTTGTAATGATTCTAGTCATATTATATTTTTTTTCGGAAATAATTGGAGCCTCGACTCAACAAATTGAAATTATCGGAGCAATTGCGTGCATGATTTCGATAATTGTTTGCGCATATGCTTTCCGCAGAAAGTGAGACCTCATGACCTCTACTTTAAATTTTAATCTAGTAAAAAATACTCCACTTATCCTCCAGACAGAAATCGCTGAATGTGGCCTAGCGTCAATGGCGATGATCGCTTGCTACTGCGGTCGCGATATTGATCTACCTACCATAAGAAAAAAATATTCAGCCGACATAAAAGGAATGAACCTCCAGCAACTCATCGAGCTAGGTGATCACTTAGAGTTAGCTAGTCGAGCCTTACAATGCCCGATTGATGAAGTTCATAAACTTCAAACGCCTTGTATCTTGCACTGGGACATGAACCACTTTGTCGTTTTAACCAAAGTTTCAGGTAAAGGGAGCACTGCAAAATTTTCAATCAATGACCCCGCTGTTGGCAAACGCATTTTAAATGTAAAAGAGTTTAGCAAACACTTTACAGGTATTTGTTTAGAGCTCACACCAACCAGTAAATTTGAGAAGAAAAAAGAAAAATCTCAAATGAAACTCTCCCAGCTATGGAGCTCTATTTCAGGACTTAAATTGAGCCTTGTAAAGTTAGTTGGGTTGTCCTTAACGCTTCAGGTTTTCGCTTTAATGACCCCATATTATATGCAATGGGTGGTCGATGAAGTGCTTGTTAGCTATGACGATTCACTCTTAACAATTTTAGCGTTAGGTTTTGCGCTTATTGCGATAATTTCAACCATTACCCACGCAGTAAGAAGTTGGCTGGTGTTACGAGTTTCTAGTGTGCTAAATATGCAAATGGGCGTGAACTTACTTAGGCACCTATTGCGTTTACCTATGAACTATTTTGAATCGCGCCATGTTGGCGACATTGTTTCTCGCTTTGGTTCACTTACACAAATACGAGAGCGCATTACCACTGGTTTTGTTGAAACCTTTGTTGATGGCTTCATGGCTATTACCGTCCTGATAATGATGGCGCTTTATTCCTTAAAACTAACTGCTGTAGTATTGTGTGCAATCGCACTTTATACCATTGCTCGTTTAGCCCTATATCGTCCATTACATCAAGCAACCGAAGAACTGATCCAAACATCAGCAAAAGAACAATCCAACTTTCTCGAAAGCGTGCGTGGTATGCAAACCATAAAGCTGTTTAGCAACGAATCACAACGCCAAGGGATTTGGCAAAACCGCTATGCAGACGTCATTAACAGCGAAATTCGCTTAGGTAGACTGAATATCAGTTTTGATTCTTTTAATAAGTTACTGTTTGGTTTAGAAAATGTAATAGTGATCTACTTAGCAGCCATCATGGTGATGGAAAATAGCTTAACAGTAGGTATGGTACTGGCCTTTATTGCTTATAAAAACCAACTAACATCTAGATTTGCAAATTTAATAGAGCAAATCATTCAATTTAAAATGATGCGACTTCATCTAGATAGAATTGCCGATATCGCCTTAACAAAACAAGAAGAACATAGAGAGGGGACAATACAAATCATTGAAGCTAAGGGCCAGCTAACGCTAGAGAATATTTCTTTTCGATATGGAAATGATCAACAAAACATCTTAGCTAATATAAACCTTTCCCTAAACAGTGGTGATTCGATCGCGATAACCGGCCCTTCTGGTGCGGGTAAAACAACATTAATGAAAATCATGCTTGGGTTATTAAAACCCACTTCCGGAAAGGTGCTACTTGATGGTAAAGACATTACTCAACTTGGCTTAAAAAATTACCGAAAACATATAGCAGCAGTAATGCAAGATGATACCTTACTAGCAGGCTCTATCGCCGATAACATTAGTTTTTTTGATCCTCAACCTAACTATTTAAAAATAGAACAATGTGCTCACTTAGCAGCAATTCATGATGACATAGCCAACATGACAATGGGCTATAACTCATTAGTTGGCGATATGGGCGCAAACCTATCTGGTGGGCAAGTTCAGCGACTGTTACTTGCACGAGCACTTTATCAGTCACCTTGCGTACTATTTATGGATGAAGCCACAAGCCACTTAGATAAAGATAACGAAGCCAAAATTAGTGAACAAATACAACACTTGCCAATGACTCGGGTGATGATTGCTCACCGTCAGGAAACCATTAGTATGGCAGACCAAGTATTTGAATTAAACAATGGGCAATTAAGCCATTTAGCAAATAATATTAGCCAAACAGCTAGCTAAAAAAAATCCCCAAGCTTTTCAACTTAGGGATTTTATTAATGCTAGATAAAATAGGCTTTAGCTCGCTGAGATACGAACGATGTCAGCGCCTAATGCTTGTAATTTATCTTCAATATGTTGGTAACCACGGTCAATATGATAAATGCGATCAACCTGAGTTTCAGTCGTTGCGACAAGGCCAGCAATAACTAAACTTGCAGAAGCACGTAAATCGGTTGCCATTACTTGTGCACCATTTAGTGACTCAACACCATGAGAAATTGCCGTATTACCTTCCAATGAAATATCAGCTCCCATGCGTTGAAGCTCTGGTACGTGCATAAAGCGATTTTCAAAAATTGTTTCCGTTGTCGTTGCTGTGCCGTCAGCAATTGCATTTAAAGCAACGAACTGCGCTTGCATATCAGTAGGAAACGCTGGGTGTGGCGCTGTCTTAATCGTAACGGCTTTTGGTTTCTGCTTCATTTCAAGCTCAATCCAATCGTCACCAACTGTAATTTGCGCACCAGATTCTTGCAGTTTACTGATAACAGCATCAAGTGATTTTGCATCAGTATTTAAACAACGCACTTTACCTTGAGTAACCGCTGCAGCAACCAAAAAGGTACCTGTTTCAATGCGATCAGGCATTACCGTATATTCACTACCTTGAAGTGATTTCACACCTTCAATAGTTAACGTATCTGAGCCTGCACCCTCAACTTTTGCGCCCATCGCATTTAAGAAGTTTGCTAAGTCTACGATTTCAGGTTCACGTGCAGCATTTTCGATAATGGTAGTGCCATCAGCTAATGCTGCCGCCATCATTAAGTTTTCAGTACCGGTAACACTTACAGTATCCATAAAAATAGTAGCACCAGATAAACGGCCATCTTTTTTAGCTAAGATATAACCTTGATCAACTTCTATATCACCGCCCATTAATTTTAAGCCGTGAATGTGTAAGTTAACTGGGCGCGCACCAATAGCGCAACCACCTGGCAATGAAACCTCAGCGTGACCAAATCTAGCTAACAACGGGCCTAACACTAAGATAGAGGCTCGCATTGTTTTTACTAATTCGTATGGCGCTTTACAGTTATCAATTTTACTTGCATCAATCGTAAGTGAGTTATCACTAACCCATTGTGCTTTTGCGCCTAAAGAGTTGAGTACTTTAAGGGTAGTATTAATGTCATTTAAGCGAGGTACATTATGAATTGTCACTTGCGTTTCGCTCAGGATAGCCGCCATTAAAATTGGCAATGCTGCATTTTTTGCACCTGAGATAGTGACTTCACCACGCAACGGTTGACCACCGTTAATTTTAAAAGCGTCCAAAGTAATCTTCTTTCTATGAATTAAATAGGTAAGTTAAACATTTTATCACGTTGCCACTGCTCCGTAGTAAAAGTTTTTATTGAAACTGCGTGAATTGTGCCTTCTTTGATTGACTCTGAAAGCGGTGCAAAAATTGTTTGCTGCTTTTTAACACGAGACATCTCAGCAAAAATATCTGATACGGCAATCACTTTACATTGAGAGCCGTCAAAACTTACATGTAATTCGTCTAACGATAGCGCGTCATTAATTAACGCTTTAATTTGATCTACGTCCACAATAATTCCTCTTAACTTGCGGTTGTTTCTTGGCTGGGGAATAAGGTATCAACAGCGCTTAATTTTGCTAATTTAACCATATCTTGAGGCAAGTTAATAAAGTTTATTTCACATTGACGCTTTTGCGCCTTTTCAACAACTAATAATACCCATGCTAAACCGGCAGTATCGACATCTTGAATTTGTGAAAAATCAAGGGTACAGCTTTGCTGCTCACAAATACTCTGCAAATGTTTTTTATGAATATCAGGCACACTATGGCGGTTTAATGAACCGGCAAGCTCAAAAATACTACCTTGTTGTTTAATCGTAAGTGTTGACATTAGTTTGGTAATTCTACGCTGTTACTATATGAAATATCTTGCAAGCTCTTTTCTTTCAAAAGCTTAGTAACATAAGGTAAGCCTTTTTGGCGCACCAAAGAACTCAATTCAGCTTGCTTAGAGTCCAATAAACTCACGCCTTCTGCAATCATATCAAACGCGCGCCACTCATTGGTTTTACGGTTTTTTCTCACCTTAAAAGCAATACTAATAGGTTCCCGACCTGGCTCAATAACCAAGGTTTGCACTGCAACAATTTTTTTGTTCGCTGTTGACTTTGCCGGTTCAAATTTAACTTCTTGGTTATTGTACATAGTAAATACTTGGCCGTAAGAAGTAATTAAGTACTCTTTAAAAACAGGAATGAACTCGTTCAAATCCTTTTTATCGATTTTCTTTAAATTCGTACCAAGCACTTTTAATGCGGCGTAGCGATAGTCTACGTAAGGAATTAATTCTTCACGTACAACATCTTTTAACAAATTAGGGTTAGCACGAATATCACTTTGCGAGCTTGCGACACGCTTAAAGGTGATATCTGCCACTTCTTCAATCATTTGATAAGGGTTTTCTTTACTTACTTCTGATGCAAAAACTTGAATACTTAGTAAAGCCCCGATTAGTAATCCACTTAACTTTTTCATAACTCTCTCTAGTCACCACTTCCTTGGCTAAATAAAAATTGCCCAATTAACTCTTCTAGCACTAATGCTGATTTTGTATCTTCGATGTAGTCACCCGGTTGCAATATTTCAAGTGACTCGTCAATAAAACCTGGTTGTAAACCTAAATATTGTTCGCCTAATAAACCCGACGTTAAGATAGAGACCGACGTAGCTTCAGAAAAATTGTCATATTCTTCAAAAATATCGAGTGTCACGACAGGGGTAAAATCTTCACTATCTAAACTAATATCACTAACACGGCCAATAACCACGCCACCAACTTTGATTGGCGAACGAACTTTTAAGCCACCAATGTTTTCAAACTTTGCATACAACTGATACGTTGTACCATTGCCTGAGAAACCACTATCAGCCACTTTTAATGACAATGCTAAAATTGCTGCCAACCCTAATGCGACAAACAGACCTACAATAAATTCAACTTTTTTTGACACCATGTCTTCACCTATCCTCTAACGCGCAAACATTAATGCGGTTAGTACAAAATCTAAACCTAAAACTAATAATGACGACTGCACTACCGTAGAAGTCGTCGCACGACTAATGCCTTCCGATGTTGGTTCACAGTCATAACCTTTATAAACAGCTATCCAAGTCACCACGAACGCGAACACAACGCTTTTAATCATGCCGTTCATAATGTCTTTACCGAATTCAACCTGCGACTGCATCATTGACCAAAACGTACCTGAGTCAACACCTAACCAGTCAACACCCACCAAATGGGCACCTAAAATACCAACCATTGAAAAAATAGCCGCCAGTAAAGGCATTGCAATAAAGCCAGCCCAAAAACGTGGCGCTATCACACGTCGCAATGGATCTACAGCCATCATCTCCATGCTCGAAAGTTGCTCTGTTGCTTTCATTAAACCGATTTCTGCCGTTAATGAGGATCCTGCTCTACCAGCAAAAAGCAACGCTGCGACCACAGGGCCAAGCTCTCGTAACAATGATAATGCCACCATTGGACCTAAGCTTGCTTCAGCACCATAATCAACCAATATGGTATAACCTTGAAGGGCCAATACCATGCCGATAAAACCACCAGAAACAACAATAATAATGAGCGATAAACTACCCACAGCATAAAGTTGCTTAACAAGCAGTGGATAGCCTTTTTTAAAGTTAGGTACATGCAATAACGCAGACATCAGCATAATCACAGCACGGCCTAAACCAGAGAATACGCTAACCGTTGATTGACCAAGTCGTAATATTGATTCCATTATTTGGTCACCTTCAACAACTCTTCCTTCAAACCTTTTGCTGGGAAATGAAAAGGAACTGGGCCATCTGCTTCACCTTGAACAAACTGATTAACTAAGCCTGACGTTTGGTTTCTGATTTCTTGCGCTGTGCCCTGCCCAATAACTTTTTGCTCAGCAATAATATAAATATAATCGGCAATACTCATCACTTCAGTGACGTCATGCGAGACAACAATTGACGTTAAACCAAGCGCTTCATTTAGCGATTTAATCAAACGAACAATCACTCCCATAGAAATAGGATCTTGTCCGGCAAAAGGCTCGTCATACATAATTAATTCAGGATCAAGTGCAATCGAACGAGCTAATGCCGCTCTTCTTGCCATACCGCCAGAAAGCTCACTTGGCTTTAAATCCTTTGCACCCCGTAAACCTACTGCCTGCAATTTCATTAACACCATTTTCTCAATAATGTCGTCAGTTAATTGCGTGTGTTCTCTTATAGGAAAGGCAATATTGTCAAACACATTCATCTCTGAAAACAAAGCACCACTTTGAAATAGCATGCTCATACGTTTTCGCACGTCATATAAACGACTTCTACTCAAAGTAGGAATATTTTGACCGTCGAATAGAATATCACCAGACTGAGGTTTTAATTGACCACCTATCAATCTTAATAATGTTGTTTTACCTATTCCGCTAGGGCCCATAATGGCGGTAACTTTACCTTTGGGAATAGATATATTGATATTCTCATAAATAGTCCGCTCTTCCCTTTTGAACGTCATATTTTTAATATCAACTAAAATATCTGTCATAAATCCAATCTTAACATCAATGTTTCATTTTTTCATACGAAGCGAATTCTACCTTAGGGCGAGACTCCCTGCACAATAAAATCGTAATTAAATATGTATAAATCATTTGAAAGAAAATAATTTCAACAATTTTCAGGTGTTAGTACGTTACAAGATGATTTTTTCATCACAAAACAGCTAAATATGTATTTTTTTCGTAAGAAAATTAGAATTCTACTTTCGTTTTCAAGCACAAGAAGCGACAATTCGCCTACTAAAAGGGGATTTACATGTTAGTACAGTGTTTAATTTTAATTGTGTCGTTAGTATTTTTAGTATGGAGTGCCGATAAATTCGTTTTTGGCGCATCTTCTATTGCGAGAAATTACGGCATTTCACCAATGGTAATCGGCCTAACAATTGTTGCAATGGGCTCTTCCGCACCTGAGATGATGGTTGCCGCCACAGCATCGCTTCAAGGTTCTCCAAATACAGCTATTGGTAACGCTATCGGCTCAAACATTACTAACATAGCATTAGTTCTTGGTCTCACTGCATTGCTAGCACCTTTACAAGTATCGTCCAATACGATCAAAAAGGAGCTGCCTCTCATCCTTGCTATCACTATGTTAGCTTGTTACGTATTATGGGATCAGTACTTCAGTTTTGTTGAGGGCCTCGTCTTACTTATTTTATTTTTCGTTTATATCTTTGGTCTACTATTTCTAACCATACGACGCAAAAAACAAGTCAATAACAAGAGCGAAGAAGATCCTTATATCGCAGAAGCTGAAGCAGATGTGCCTGAACCTGTAAGTAAACCGATGTCTTTTTTATGGCTTGCTGTCGGATTGATTCTATTACCGTTAAGTGCTTCTTATTTAGTTGACTCAGCAACCTTTATTGCTAAAGCTTTTGGCGTAAGTGATTTAGTGATTGGTTTAACAATTATCGCGATTGGCACAAGTTTGCCTGAACTTGCTGCGAGTATCGCAAGTATTATCAAAAAAGAAGATGACTTAGCGCTTGGCAATATTATAGGTTCGAATATCTTTAATATATTAGCTGTTTTATCATTAGCCGGGGTGATTGCTCCGGGTCAAATTGATGCACAAGCTGCAACCCAAGATGCGCCAATCATGTTAGCAATCACGCTATTACTTTTCGCCTTATGCTTCAGTAGAGTGAAAGGTGCATTTAGAGTAACACGTGCAAAAGGTGCCGTTCTATTGGCATGCTTTATTGGCTACCAAATACTGTTATTTGTTTAGCATCATCAGTTAAAGGTTTATAAATGAAAGACTTTAAACAACTAGCAAAAAATGTCATCGACATTGAGCAACAAGCTGTCGTAGGCCTGCATCGATTCATAGACGATAACTTTGCTCAAGCCTGCCAGTACATGTACGACTGTAAAGGTCGTGTTATTGTCGTTGGCATGGGTAAATCAGGTCATATTGGTGGCAAAATAGCTGCGACGTTAGCAAGTACAGGGACACCCTCATTTTTTGTCCACCCTGGTGAAGCGAGTCATGGCGATCTCGGCATGATCACCATTGAAGATGTCGTGCTTTGCATTTCAAATTCAGGTGAAACAGCTGAAGTCTTATCGATTACTCCAGTAATAAAACGTATTGGCGCTAAACTTATTGCTATGAGTAGCAATGAAACATCAACCCTCGCTAAATTGGCGGACACACATGTCTGCATTCAAGTGGAACAAGAAGCCTGCCCACTAGGTCTAGCGCCTACGTCAAGTACAACAGCTACCTTAGTGATGGGCGATGCGATTGCTGTAGCCCTGCTGAATGCGCGTGGTTTTACCGCTGATGATTTTGCATTATCTCACCCTGGCGGCAGCTTAGGTAAACGATTACTGCTACGCTTAACTGATATTATGCATACGGGTGAGCGATTACCTATTGTCGATGAAAGTGCAAAAATCAAAGAAGCACTTGTTCAAATGAGCCTTAAAGGGCTAGGTATGACCGCTGTTGTCAATAGTGACAAAAAGCTTACCGGTCTATTTACCGATGGTGATTTACGTCGTGTACTCGATTCAAAAACGGATATTCATCACGACGCTATAACGACCGTTATGACTGAAAACCCTGTTGTGGCTAATAGCGAAATGTTAGCTGCAGAAGCACTAAAAATTATGCAAGATAAAAAAATTAATGGTTTAATAATTGTTGACGAGCAACACCAAGTTGTTGGTGCAATGAATATGCACGACTTACTTAGTGCAGGAGTACTTTAAAATGAGCAATACTCTATATGGCGATGTTGATAGCCACGTACTTGAAAAAGCAAAGAACATTAAACTTTTAGTGTGTGATGTTGACGGCGTGTTTTCTGATGGCCGCATTTATTTAGGTAATGATGGCGAAGAATTAAAAGCGTTTCACACAAAAGATGGCTTCGGGGTAAAAGCGCTAATTAGTTCTGGTGTCGATGTCGGTATTATTACCGGCAGACGCTCTAATATTGTTTCTAACCGAATGAAATCCCTAAATATCAAATACATTGTACAAGGCCAAGAAGATAAATTGCCTGCATTGAATGATATTATTGAATTACTTGGTTTAGCAAAAAACGAGGTTGCTTATGTGGGTGATGATATTCCCGATCTAGCTTGTATTGAAGCCGTCGGTTTAGGCGTAGCGGTTAACGATGCACACCCTCTAGTCAAAGCAAAGGCAGACTTTGTAACCTTTACACCTGGTGGTTTTGGCGCAATACGTGAGTTATGTGACTTAATCATGCAACAACACAACACACTCGATGATGCCAAAGGCGCTAGTGTATGAGCAAACTGACAAGCTTCTCTCTGATTGTTTTTATATTAAGTGTTAGTATCTATGGTGTTTTTCAATGGCATCACGAAAAAGCGCCTAGTACCAACAATCAAGTAGAGGAACTTTTACCTGATTATGTTGCCGAATCTTTAAGTACCAATATTTATCTCGCTGATGGCAAACTATCCCACATCATTAATGCCGAGAAAATGGAGCACTTCAATGAAAGCAACACAACATTTTTTACAGAGCCAAATTATACCTTATATCCAAAAAACACATCTGCACCATGGAAAGTAAGCGCTAAACATGGCACATTGAATCATAACAATAGGGTTAGGCTTGAAAGTCGCGTGCAACTTGTTGCGACAGATGAAGACAGTTTAGTTCAAGAGATACATGGAAAGTACTTAGAACTTGATTTGAATACGAATATTTTAAGTTCAGATCAAACCATCATGATCGAAGGAAAAGATTTTATCATGTATGGCTCAGGCTTAATTGTAGACCTTAACACAACACAGATGACACTAACTGAACATGTACAAACCATTTATAAAAAAATTACACCTTAGTACAGCAATTATTGCTAGCTCATTGATGTTTGCACCACTTGCCAATGCGAGCAAAGCAGATTTATCTCAAGAGATTGTCATCACTGCAGAAAGACAAGCAGGCGATCTAAAAAATAAAATAGCAAGTTACCTTGATGATGTTGTTATCACCCAAGGCTCTTTAGTTATACATGCAGATTTAGTGCAAGTGATTGAGCATGATGCGACAGATAGCAAAACCTACTTAGCCAAAGGTAAACCCGCAACATTTGAGCAGCTTCTTGACGACGGCACGCCAATTAAATTAGAAGCAAATGAGATTACTTATGAACCGCTTACTCACACGATAACTATTTCTGGTGGTGCAAAACTAAGCCAAGAAGGTAGTGAAGTTAGTGGTGATAAAATTGTCTATAACACGCTTACTGAGCAGCTCGAAGCGCAAAGTAAACCTACAGAGCGTATTACAACAATCTTGAAGCCAAAATCAAAAGATAAAGCGAATAAAGAGTAATGACGCAAGGATTATTAAAAGCCGAGGGTCTTGCAAAGGCCTACAAAGGTAGAGAAGTTGTAAAGAATGTTGGCCTAAGTGTTGAAACCGGCCAAATTGTTGGTTTATTGGGCCCTAATGGTGCCGGTAAAACGACCTCTTTTTACATGATTGTTGGTCTTGTTGCGAATGACAAAGGCTCTATAGAATTAAATGGCGAAGACCTGACATTATCACCAATGCACGAGCGTGCGCGCAAAGGTTTAGGGTATTTACCTCAGGAAGCCTCTATATTTAGAAAGCTATCTGTATACGATAATATCATGGCGATTTTGCAAACAAGAAAAGAACTAAATGAAGTAGAACGTATTGAAAAACTTGAATTATTACTTGAAGAATTCAATATTGGCCATATAAAAGATAATCTAGGCATGAGTTTATCCGGTGGTGAGCGACGCCGTGTAGAAATTGCACGAGCATTGGCTGCAGATCCAGAGTTTATTTTACTCGATGAACCTTTTGCCGGCGTAGATCCAATTTCGGTTGGCGATATAAAGAAAATCATTTTACATTTAAAGCAACGCGGTATTGGTATATTAATTACCGACCATAACGTTCGTGAAACGCTTGATGTTTGTGAGAAAGCTTATATTGTAAGCCACGGTGAATTAATCGCCGAAGGTGACGCTGATCAAATTCTTGCCAATCAGCGAGTAAGAGATGTGTACCTAGGTGAGCAATTCACGCTATAGTTAATGGAAAGAGTCTCATTGACTCATTATAAGTTTGTAAATAAATAGGAATAATAAAAGCTACATGCGTCCATCATTACAACTCCGTATCGGACAACAGCTAACAATGACACCCCAGTTGCAGCAGGCGATAAGACTGTTGCAACTTTCGACGCTGGATTTGCAACAAGAAATACAAGAAGCACTAGATAGCAACCCGCTACTAGAGGCTGATGAAAATACACAACAAACCACGGATGAAAGCTCTCCTGACTCACTTGAAGAAGCCTTTTTAGGTGAAAGCCAAACGGCATCATCATCAGACGGTATGGAAGAAGCTAAGCCTACTTCTGACGAAGTAAGCACGAATGAAGCGCTTGAAAAAACCGATATTCCTGAAGAGCTCGCCATGGATACAACATGGGATGACAACTATAGCGCTAGTTCATCATCGTCAAGTTCAGCTCCTCTATCTGAAGACTATACCTACCAAGGCGAAACCACGGACTCAATTCAAGATCACTTGCGCTGGCAAATGGGGCTTACGCCATTCTCCGAAACTGATGAAGCCATTGCGACGGCAATCATTGATGCCATCGACGATGCCGGCTATTTAACCGTTACAAGTGAAGATATTTTAGAAAGTTTAGGCAAAGAAGACGTTGAGCTAGATGAAGTAGAGGCCGTATTAAAACGCATCAACATGTTTGATCCAATTGGTGTAGGTGCTCGCTCAATTCCTGAGTGTTTACTTATTCAACTAAATCAGTTTGATGAAAACACGCCTTGGCTCAAAGAAAGTAAACAAATTATCACTGACCATATTGATTTGTTGGGCAACAGAGACTATCGTCAACTTATGCGCAAGACGAAATTGAAAGAAGATCAATTACGTGAAGTAATTAGACTTATTCAAACACTCGATCCGCGCCCTGGCGATAGTGTTATCAAATCAGAAGAGCAGTACATCATTCCAGATGTGTCCGTTGAAAAGAAAAACGGCCGTTGGGTGGTAGAACTAAACCCTGACACAGCGCCAAAACTGTCGATTAATCAACAGTACGCCGCTATGACAAGGTCAATGAAATCATCTGAAGATAACCAATTTATTCGCTCAAACTTACAAGAAGCTAAGTGGTTCATTAAAAGCTTAGAGAGCCGCAATGATACATTATTGAAAGTATCTAATTGTATTGTACAACGCCAACAAGCCTTTTTTGAATACGGTCCAGAAGCTATGAAGCCGATGGTCTTAAACGATATTGCTGAAGCTGTAGACATGCATGAATCAACGATTTCACGTGTGACTACGCAGAAGTATATGCATACCCCACGCGGTATTTTTGAATTGAAATATTTCTTTTCAAGCCATGTTAGTACTGAAAACGGAGGAGAGTGTTCATCAACTGCTATTAGAGCATTAATTAAAAAATTAGTGTCTGCTGAACTACCGTCAAAGCCGTTGAGCGATAGTAAAATGGCAGAGTTGTTAGCTGAACAAGGCATTAATGTAGCCCGACGGACAATAGCTAAATACAGAGAATCGTTATCTATTCCGCCGTCTAACCAAAGAAAAAGTTTACTTTAAACTTAGTAATAAGGAAAAAGCTTATGCAAATTAATCTTTCTGGTCACCATGTAGATGTTACTGAATCAATGCGCGAATACGTCAATTCCAAATTTGCAAAGCTCGAGCGACATTTTGATCACATTAATAATGTGCACGTTGTACTTAATGTAGAAAAACTACAACAGATCGCAGAAGCAACCTTACACTTAAATGGTGGTGAAATTCATGCATCATCTGACGACAAAGACATGTATGCTGCAATCGATTCGTTAGTTGATAAGCTTGATCGTCAAGTCATTAAACACAAAGAAAAGATGAAAAAACACTAAAAAAAATGAAGTTGCAAGACATATTAACGCTGGACTGCACTATATGTGCAGCGCCAGCAAGCAGTAAGAAACGCCTTTTTGATACCATTTGCGATGCTGCCTCTCGAAGACTTCCAGACATGAGTCAACACGACTTACTTCAAAGCCTCACTCAACGAGAACAATTAGGTAGTACAGGCATTGGTAATGGTATCGCTATTCCCCATGGTCGCTTAAATCACTGTAAACAAGCTGTAGCTGTTTTAATCACAACAAGCCAAGCTATCCCTTTTGATGCAATAGACAATCGCCCTGTCGATATCTTTATCGCGCTATTTGTCCCGGAAGATTGTTGTAAAGAGCATTTAAGTACCTTACAAAATATCGCTAAGTTATTTGGCGACAAAAAATTCGTTAAACATATTAGAAAATGTCAAGATAACCATCAGTTATTCGATATTATTCAAGAAGCATCATAGGAAGATATGAAATTACTCGTTGTTAGTGGTCGTTCTGGCTCTGGAAAATCTGTAGCCTTAAGAGTACTTGAAGATTTAGGTTATTATTGTGTTGATAACATTCCTGTAAACCTATTACCTGCGCTAACCCACACAGTGATTAATGACTATGAGAATGTTGCCGTATCACTCGATGTACGTAACTTACCTAACGATCCAAATGATATTATCGAAGTCATCGATTATTTACCTAATGCCGTTGAATTAAGTGTTTTGTATCTTGATGCTGATGATTCCGATTTGATTCGTCGTTTCAGCGAGACTCGCCGCCTGCATCCTTTGATCAAAGAAGATATGGCACTTGATCAAGCCATAGAGCTTGAGAAAAAACTACTTGAACCGGTTATTATCCGCGCTGATCTATATATCAATACAACCAAGTTAACACCGCATCAATTATCAGATCTTGTCCGTGAAAGGATTTTAGGTAAAAAGTCAGGCAAAATGGTGATCGTATTTGAATCCTTCGGCTTTAAACATGGTGTTCCTCAAGATGCAGACTATGTATTTGATGCTCGATTCTTGCCGAACCCATTCTGGGATAAATCACTTAAAGGTTTAACAGGGCTTGATGAACCCGTCATAGATTTTCTTGGTTCTGAGCCGTTAGTGACTAAATTTGTCTGGCAAATTAATAGTTTTTTACAAACCTGGTTACCACATTTAGAACGTAATAATCGCAGTTATGTCACGATAGCTATTGGCTGTACCGGTGGTAAACATCGTTCGGTTTATATTGCTGAGCAATTAGCGTCGAATTTACGTAAAGAGCGCAACGATATCCAATCTCGTCATAGAGATATTAAAGTAAAAAGTACGTAAGATGCTTGAAAGAACTGTCACTATTATCAATAAACTAGGCATTCATGCACGTCCTGCGACAAAGCTTGCAAAGTTATCCAGCCAATTTGACGCTAACGTTCAACTTTGTATGGGTGAAAAACACGTCGACGCGAGCTCAATTATGGGTTTAATGCTTTTAGCAGGAGCCCAAGGTAAAAAGGTCACGGTTCAAAGTGACGGTCCTCAAGCCCAAGATGCACTCGATGCAATTTGTCAGCTCATTGAAGATAAATTTGACGAAGAGTAGTCATCAAAAATAGTAGATTCAGCCAATATAACACATACTTTTTCGTTCATTCCTGCTTTAAAATTTATCCGCTAAATTTCAAATAATATGCTGAATAACCTATCTTTTTAAGATAGACTTAACGCTATAGATCTAAAAGTTGTCATCTAGTTATGGCAAATTAACTAACTGCTTAACCAGTTACATCGTTACAAACGATACGGCAAAGGGCGTCAGTATGCCGGAAATTCTCGAACAAGAAGACAATCAATTAAGGTTACAGCAAATCAATGCCGCCATTGATAGCGGTATGTTTGTCTATGTTCGAAATTTATTTCAAGAGATGCCAGCCTACGACTTAGCATTAATGCTAGAGTCTTCTACCTCAAAAACCCGTCTAGTACTTTGGCAGCTTATCGATCCCGATATGCATGGTGAAGTGTTAGAAGAGCTCAACGAAGAAGTACGTAAATCCATCCTTAAAAACATGGCACCAGAAAAAGTTGCTGCTGTTGCTGAAGGTATGGATATCGATGATATTGCTGAAGTACTGCGTACACTGCCCGATAGTGTCTACCAGCAAGTAATCAACACAATGGATCATCAAGATAGAACTCGCGTCGAGCAAGCTTTATCGTATGAAGAAGATACCGCTGGCGGTATCATGAACACCGATACTATCACTATTCGTCCTGATGTGACGGTTGATGTGGTATTACGTTATTTACGATTGAAAGGCACATTGCCTGAATCAACTGACTCATTTTACGTTGTTGATCGCAATGATTTATTCATTGGCTCAGTATCTTTATCATCAATCGTGACAGCGCGTGCCGAAGTGATCATATCAACGCTAATCGATGATGATGTCACGGCAGTCAAAGCCGATATGCCTGAAGCAGACGTTGCGCAACTTTTCGAGAAATATGACTGGTTCTCGGCTCCAGTAATTGATGAAAATGGTCGCCTAGTTGGTCGTATCACCATAGATGATGTCATTGATATCATTCGTGAAGAAGCAGAACACTCATTAATGAGTATGGCGGGTTTAGATGACGAGGCTGATACCTTCGCCCCTGTTGTAAAAAGTACACAACAACGCTCTGTTTGGTTAGCCGTAAACCTAGTAACAGCATTAATGGCAGTAGCTGTTAGTTCGATGTTTGAAGGCATTCTTAGCGAATTAGCCATACTAGCCATTTTAAATACGCTTGTGCCGAGTATGGGCGGTGTTGCTGGCAACCAAACCCTGACACTTGTTATTCGCGGTATTGCCTTAGGTCATATCGGTGACAGTAACTCACGTTTAATACTTTATAAAGAACTAGCCGTTGGTTTCTTAAATGGTTTGATTTGGTCTTTAGTCATAGCTGGCGTGGTTGTTTTATGGAAACAAGACATAAGCTTAGGCTTAGTTATTGCGTTTGCCATGATGGTTAACCTAACCGTTGCAGGTGCGTCAGGCGTATTGATTCCTATCTTATTGAAGAAAATGAATATTGACCCGGCACTTGCTGGTAGCGTGATATTAACAACGATTACTGATATCGTCGGTATTTTCGCATTTTTAGGTACGGCAACCTGGCTATTATCACCATAAAAAAAGGCCAATGTGACTGCTCACATTGACCTTTTATCAATACTATCTTTTAGTTTCCGGCAACTTGCATTTCATCAATAATGATAGAGCCCGTACGAATACTTCCCTTATTATCAATATCATCACCAACAGCAACGATGCCTTTAAACATTTGTTGTAAATTGCCGGCAATCGTCACTTCTGCAACTGGGTACATAATCTTACCATTTTCAACCCAAAAGCCCGCTGCACCACGAGAGTAATCTCCGTTAACCACATTTACGCCCTGCCCCATTAGCTCTGTAACCAAAAGACCGGTACCTAGCTTATTCAACATGGCTTCAAAATCACCACCTTGGCTCGACACAATCCAGTTATGAATGCCGCCAGCATGACCAGTCGTTTCCATACCTAATTTACGTGCAGAGTAACTCGTTAGCAAAAAGGTTTCTAAAGCTCCGCCCTTAATAATATCGCGATCTTGGGTTGCTACGCCTTCACTATCAAATGCATTACTTGCTAAAGCACCCGCAATATGTGGACGCTCTTCAATATTTAAAAAAGAAGGGAATATTTGCTCACCTAATGCATCAATTAAGAATGATGACTTGCGATATAAATTACCACCGCTAATGGCAGCAATAAAATGCCCCCAAATGGTATTGGCAATGTCAGCGCGGAACATAACAGGCGTCTTGCATGTACTTAATTTGTGACTGCCTAAACGAGATAAGGTTTCAGATGCCGCCTTTTGACCAACAAACTTCGCCGTGTCTAATAAGTCAAAATTACGATTAACCGTATATGCGTAATCTCGTTGCATATCATCACCATCACTGGCGATCATGACACAGCTTAAACTATGCCTAGAGCTTGGAAAGCCAACAAGTTGCCCGTTACTGTTGCCATAAACTTTAAACCCTTCGTAGCACGCTAAAGTAGCCCCATCTGAGTTTGTTAAACGCTCATCATAAGCTAAAGCGTGGTTTTCACACGCCAAAGCCAACTCAATAGCATCATCTGTTGTTAATGCTTTTGGGTGATATAAATCTAGCGATTTTGGCGTGTAAGCAAGTCGATCTGCATCAGCTAAACCAGAACAATCATCAACTGACGTGTACTTTGCAATATTAACAGCAGCTTCAACGGTTTTCTTTAATGCATCATCAGACAAATCTGCGGTTGATGCGCTGCCTTTACGACCGTTTTGATAAACAGTAATGCCTAACGCGCCATCATTGGTAAACTCCACATTTTCCACCTCACCTAAACGTGTACCTACACTTAATCCTTGTTGGCGGCTTAATGCGACTTCAGCGCCGTCTGTTCCTAAAGAACTAGCTAATTCTAATACTTTAGCTACACGCTGTTTTACGTCGTCGATTTGTTGGTGAATGTCTACCTTGTCGCTCATATAAGTTCATCTTGATGTTTTGATAGCGCATTATAACCATATGCGGTAGAAAATATCTCTATTTTGTCATGTTCAATCACGACTCCATGGAGGTTAATTCGTTTTTTTTGTATACTTGTCGATATTCAAGAAAGTTAATCTAGCGCAACAATGACCACAGAAAATCAAGAAGAGTTCTTCGACGAAGAATTAAAAAGTAAAACTGACATAAAAAAAGAGAAACTTGCCTTACAAGATTTAGGACGACGCCTTGTCGCTTTACCTAAAAAACAACGTAATGAATTACCAGTTGATGAAGACATTCAAGATGCTTTTACATTGGCTGATCGCATCAAAAATAAGCATGAAGCCCACAAGCGCCATATGCAATATCTAGGTAAGCTATTACGTGAAGCAGATTTAGATGCGATTCAAGCTAAACTAGACTTTTACGCAAATAAGCACCAACAAGAAAACTTAGAGTTTGCCAAGCTCGAAAAAACACGTGATGAACTCATTACCAGCGATAACAACTTTGTTGAATCGGTATTAGCGCAATACCCAAACCTAGAGCGTCAAAAACTACGTCAACTTATTCGCCAAGCGGCAAAAGAACATAAAGCGGAAAAGCCGTCGAAACATTACAAAACGTTATTTCAATATATAAAAGAGAACAGCTAGCAGTCATCTGATAGCGTAAAGTGGGCTAATTAACGTAAATAACGTTTTCGCTATTGAGTTTTAGTCCGCACTTCCCCTATTATAGAGCTTAAAATCCCTTATATGCCTAGCACCTTTTGTTATAAACGTAGTTAATTCATGACCCATTTGCAGTACTCCATTCACGATTGTATTCTCGATTGCCAAACCATGGTGCTTTCTCGTGAAGAAATACAGGTTAAACTTTAAGCAAAGGTGTTCGACTTTCTATTGTTATTTTTTGACAGTAGTGAACAAATCGTTAATAAAGAAGATGCGATAGCGACTATTTGGTTGGGTAATGAAGGGGTAGGCAAACGTGGCGTAACCAACGCTATTTGGTCATTGCGAAAAGCTTTTAACGAACTAGGTATTGAGGAAGAAGCGTTTCACACCATTCCAAAAGTTGGCTATCAATTATTGCTTACGGCATCGCCAATAAGCGATCAGACTAGCCAAGATATCGCCAATGAGCAGTCGAAAATTAGTCGCTCATCGTCAATCATTTATTTCTTAATAACGTTTATCGTTTTAAGCCTAATTGCAATCACTGTTTTCTATTTAACTTCAACACAAGAAACAGCCCCAATTAGTCACCCCGTGGAAGATCATCCTATTACCACGTTTGAGGGTATCGAAGAGTACCCAGCTGTATCACACAATGGTGAATTAATTGCTTTCCAATGGTTACGAGAAGGCCAAAAAGGCCAAATTTATGTAAAAAACCTTACATCAGCTGATGCGCCACTAAACCTTATTTCTATGGGTGATCAGGAAGAAACGTCACCAGCATGGTCGTATGACGATAAACGACTAGCCTACGCCCGAATTACCGAACAAGGCCAGTGTGAAATAAGGTTTCGTGAACTTGCCACCAATAAAGACTCCCTCATAGATACCGGTTGCTATTATCAGTCTTTTCGCAAATTAATCACCTGGTCTAATACTGCAGATAACTTTATTATTTACAGTAAGCGTACAGCTGGTTCGACCGCTTTATTTCGTTACGACTTTACCAGTGAAACAGCAACACAATTAACTTTCCCTCAGGTTCATGAAGCTGACTTCGCACCACAATTAACGCCTAATAATGAAAAACTAGTATTCATTAGGGAAAGAGGTTCACAAAGTTACGACGTTATTGCCCAGCAAGCGGGCGAAAATAAAACAATTCTTCAGGGACAAGTATCAATTGTCGATATTAGTATTCACGGTGAAGAGGACGCGGTTATCGTTAATTACGCTAAAAGCGGCCAGTTTATTATCGAACACATCGATTTATCAACAAACGCTCACCAACACATCGCAAATAGAACGTTACCCAGCACTATTAGCTACAATAATCAGCAAAATAATTTAGCAATATCAGATCATATATCTAAAGAATATGTTGCCTTAGTTGACTTTAAAACAAGTAAAATAAATCGTCGTGTTTCCTCCTCGTCACGAGATATGTATGGCAGATACTTACCTCGAACTAAAGAAATTATGTTTTTATCCAATAGAAGTGGCTTATGGTCTGTTTGGTTGAAAGGAACCCTCAATAGTGAAAACTTAACGAAAGACTTAGGCAACGTTACCGTTCCTGCGGTATCGCCTGATGAAAAAAAATATGTCGTTAAAATAGCCTCTACTAAGAGCTCAGCAACAAGTCTATATTTAGGTACATTGGCAACGAACCAACTTCAAAAATTAGATACTAATGGCCTACAAGTTGAAAACCTGTCTTGGGCACAAGATGGAAAATCAATTTATTTTTTCAGCACTAATGGTGAAACATCCGGCATATATAACCTTGATCTATCGTCTTCAACAATTAAACAACTTACCCAAAAAAACGAGCAGTATGCTATTGAAAGTGATGATGGCAACTTGTATATGTCACGATTAAATCAAGCTGGTATTTGGCAATACAACCCACGTACTGAATCATTTATTCAAATAACAGATGAACTTGCTGATTTTGACTACGGTTCGTTTTTCTGTATTGACGGTGCCTTGTATTATTTGAATCGCAATAAATTTACTGATGAAGTAAAGCGTATTAGCCAAGATGGTAGCGTTGCTGTGCTTGCTTCATTCCCCAAAAACACCATTCGAAGATATTTTGGTATTTCAGCAGCGAATAGCAATCAGTTTATCGCAACTTTAAAAATAACGAATGAAGCTGATATTAATGCGATTCCAATTTCATTGCATACTCACGAATAATACAAAAACCGACCAATTAGACAACAAAAAAGGCTGGTTTTTCAGCCTTTTTTTGCTATCACCGTTTGAAAAACAACCCCAAAAAAAAACCAAACAAACTATTGATAAATATAGTAAATGAAATTTTTTAGAACTTCTTATGACGTTAAAAAGAAGTTAATTGGAGTTAGTTTAGAATCACCTACTCTTGCTCATGAATTCCTTGTTCGATAGAACTAACTTGGCGAATAAAAACAACAATAAAGATTTCGCCAATAACAAAAAATATATCAAAGGAAACATGTCAATGAGATTTAACAAAAGTGCCTTAGCATTGTGTATCAGTGGCGCATTACTTACCGGTAATGTAATTGCTGATACAAGTGCTCAAGTGGAATCACGTACTAGCTTCAAACAAAACCAATCAAAGGCGATAGAATATACCGTTCACTTGTCACACGCTCCTGCTTTAACCAAATATGTGAAAGGTAAACACAACTACAAAAACGAAGCTGCACAAGTGGCAAGCCAACAAGAATCGATTTTGAACCACGTCATGTCGCTTGATAGCGAAGTGAGAGTCGTCGGTAAATCTAAGTTGCTTGGTAACTTCATTACGATTTCTAGTGCGCACATCACAAAAGAGCAATTACAGCAAATTTCAGGTGTTACAGCGGTAAATGAAGTTGTACGAACAACATCACTTGCACAGAACAACAAGTCATACACACTATCGAATCAGCAACGCAGTGAAGCTGTTTCTGAAGAAATTGTCATGATGGAGCCATTAACTGGCAGCGATACGGCCGGTGAAGGCGCAACCGTAGCAATCGTATCAACAGGTATTGATTATACGCATTCATTTTTTGGCGGAAACGGGGAATATGGTGACGATGGTGATCCTGAAACACCACCTTTAGCTGGCAGTTACATGGAAGCCTTTGAAAATGGTGCAGTAGGTCCAACTATTCCTGCTGTTGAAGATGACCCGACAACACCAGATGTTGACGAATCAGCTGACGCTATTCCAGGCTATGACGGTTTTCCTACAGATGTGGTTATTGGTGGTAAAGATTTCAACAGTGAAAACTATGGTGAAGATGCCAACCCAATTGACCAAAACTTAGTTGGTTCGCATTGGAGTGGCTGGGAGTATCCAACAGGCATGGGTACAGAATTAGCGAGTATCGTTCACCAATTAGCACCCGGTGCAAAATTATTTGCATACAAAGTAACCAACATTTCACCATACAGCTGGAATCCATCGCAATTTGACGTACGCACTGCAAGATCAGAACATATAATGATGGCTATCGAGCACGCGCTTGATCCAAATGAAGATGGCGACACTTCCGATCACGTTGATGTCGTGCTTTTAGACGCGGGCTCTGGCGCAGCGTTTTTTGATCAAAATGCTAGCGGTGGCGCTGGTGGTTCCAGTCTTGTTCAAACGATCATCCAACGTGCAGCAGCATTAGGCACGACTATCGTTACCCATGCGGGTGCCGGTGGTGTTCAAGATTTAAACGGTAATATAGTCGAAGATCGCTTCCGTAGCTGGACATCAACAGAAGGCGCGGCTACAAATGCAATTACGGTAGGTTCAGCAATCTTAGCTGACGATGATAGCCTTAGCGCAGCAGATTGGTCGCCAATGGGGCCTGTGCGAGGTTCTAAAGCGTTAAAGCCTGAGATTATGGCAATAGCGAACGATATCCCTGTCATGCGAATTTCACAAGCTGATGAAGCTGCTGATACAAAAGATATGCGAACAGATGCGGTATCTGCTGCTGCTAAAATTGCTGCCGCAGCTGCTGTCATTAAAGGTGCTAACCCCGCTTTAGGTCCAGTAGAAATCAAAGCACTTTTAGCCAATACAGCAACTGAGAAAAATATCGCTGAATACGATGATATGGACAGTGAAATGGCAGAGTTGCTATTGATCGGTCATGGTTTAACAGATGTAGAAGCAGCTGTTTCATCACCAGTTGTTATCTGGGAAAAAACTAGCTACCAACCATATATTCAATTTGGTTTCCATGAAGTGGGGACGCATAAGCGCGTAACGAAACACATTACGTTACGCAATCTTTCAGATAGTGCTCAAACATATAACATGAGCTACATGATGAATGGCGAAAAAGCGGCACATGACGCACTAGAGATTAACTACCCGGCAAGTGTCAATATACCAGCTAACTCTTCGGTTGAAGTTGCAATTGAAGTCAATATCGACGGTACTATGTTACCTGAATGGCCATTACAGTCGACAGAAGACTTTACGCCTGAAAACTTAAAGTCAACGGAATTAAATGGCTATTTCACGTTGACGTCTGATGGCAACCCTGAAATTAATGTCGGCTGGATGATTCAAGCACGAAACGAAACCACAATAGATAAAATGGCAATCGGCGAAGAGTACCCATATTCATTAGGTTGGAACTCTGATTTAGGTCGCAGTGAATGGGTTGGTGTTGATTGGGCTGAGACTTTCTACCCGGACAGTGAGTGGGGCGCTAAAACCTACAAAGCTAAAACATCTAGTTTTGTAAACGAGTCACAGTCAGCAACAACGTTTGAAGCATATCCTTTATTTCAATTTAACGCGCACGAACCTTTAGGAAAAGAGAACGTATCTGGTCATAAAATTCGCGCAGTCGGCGGTGGTCTATACGATGAAGCGATGTGTAGTTCAGGTAAAAAGTTATCTATTGCGGTTAACTTTTTCCAACCGGCAAATGTAGCATTAGCTAACTACATGGACAAAATTGGTGCACCACTTTTCTTTTACGACCTTTTTCATGAGCAAATTGTTTTAGATAATGGTGCTAATAATGCGTTCAATGGCATCGAAATTTGGGATGAATCTCAAGTTGTTAACCAACCGTTTGTTCAACTGAATAGCAAAGGCCAACCTGCAACGTTCTACATTAATTACAACAAAGAGTACGACTGGACAAACCCTTCAGGTCGTTACACTGAGTCAAAGTTACCAGTACGTTTTTCTAACGACGGTACAAACGTAGTTTCTGAAGTTTGTGTCGATGAACTTTATCACCACGAGCTAGATTCTATTGAAGACTTTGATCAAAATATGGGCTTTCACTTAGAAACTGACCGTGACGCTATTCGCGATAAGGGTGAACCAATCGTTCAATTTAATCCTGTTAAAGGCGGTTACTACGCGGAAGAAGAAGTTTGTCAATCAGGCTGGCTAGGTTCTTGGTGTGAAGTTATGACTGTTGATAAATCTGTACGTATAGGTCTAGGTCATGTCTCAGACGAAGAATCGATAGAAACTGCTGAGTTAAGCCACATATACAGAGCTTCTCCAGGAGAAAAAGTCTCTATTGCGGCAGCAAAACCAGATTTTTATAACGGTCCAAAAGGCGAGTTCATGGTAATTAGCACGGCTGATAACTTCTTTGAACGTGGTTTTGTTGATTTTGATGACGAAGACGGTTCAGTGCATGCTGATGTGCGTGGTGGTCAAAAATTCTCAATTGATGAAGATGCTCAAATGGGTACTGTTGTTGGCCAAATCAAACTAGACACTGCTGGTTTCTTTGCAGTTGGTGATGCTCAAAGTCAACAACACGAATTGCATATTGTTAATGCCTTACCAGGTTCACCATTTGCAATTGACCAAGCAACACTTGAGTTAGTTGTCGCTAATCCAGATGCGCTTGATTACGAAAACCAATCTGAATACGAAGTTCAAATTGTCGCTCAACAGGGTAACGGTTTAGGTACTCCGCAAATGGTGATGGTTTATATCAACGATGTTAACGATATAGCACCTGAAGTTATGGCTGACGTAGCTGCAGCAGTACCAGCTGTTAATGTGAAGTTATCAGGCGATAATGCAACAGCATTTAGCATTGACTTTACCGGTGTGTTCGTTGAAAGCGAAGGTCAAGCATTAACTTATACAGCGAGTGCGCCAGGACTAAGCAACGTTAGCATTAACGGTACAACAGTATCGGGGAACGTAACTGAGTCAGGTAATTATGTTGTAACGGTTGTAGCATCAGACGGTGTTCACGAAACAACAGCTGACTTCTCAGTTTCAGCCGAAATGGCAGACACAACTAGCAGTGGCGGTAGCATGGGTGGCATGTTAGCCATCTTAGCAGGCTTAGTTGCATTCCGTCGTCGTAAATAAACCAACGTATTAAAGGAAGCTCCTTAGAGCTTCCTTTATCTTAATACGAGATCCAATTATGAATTTTAAAGTTTCTTATATTGCAATGATTGCAGCAGGTGCACTTTCGACATCTATAAATGCGGCAACGGATGATGCGCGCGCTACTCACCAAATTAATCCGACTAAAGAAAAAATCAAGATGATGCGTGCAGATAAAGCACGTTCAGATTCATTATACTTTGTTCAATTTACCGATAGCCCTCTTGCCAACTACTCTGGTGATTTAAAAGGCTACACAGCTACAAGCATTGCGGCAAACTCAGCCAATGTAACTAAAAACGGTGTTTTAAACACAAAATCAGCTTCAAGTATTCAATACAAGTCTTACCTAAAAAATAAACAAGACACCTTCGCACTAAAAGCCAAGCGAATTTTAGGTCGAGATTTTTCACCAAAACATAATTATCAAACAGTGCTAAACGCAGTGGCTGTTGAATTAACGCCAGCTGAAGCGGCATTGCTTAGCAAACAAAAAGAAGTGCGTGCAGTACAAAAAGCAGGAATGCACTATTTACATACGGCCTCTGGTCCTGAGTTTATTGGCGCTAAAAATGTTTGGGCTGGTGTTGCTGAACATATAGGTACAAAAGGCGAAGGAACTATCGTAGGTATTATTGATACAGGTATTAACGCTTACCACCCTTCTTTTGCCGATGTTGGTGGTGACGGCTACGATCACACCAACCCGTTAGGTGAAGGTGTCTACCTAGGTGACTGTCAAACGTATCCTAAATTCTGTAATGACAAGCTAATTGGCATTATCAGCTACCCTGAAATTATTAACAGTTACCCTGAAGTCATTAATAACGACATTGAAGAAATCGATGAAAAAGTACTCATTGGTTATGACTTCCAAGGCCATGGTAGCCATGTTGCATCAACAGCTGCTGGTAATATCTTAAATGATGTGGATTTATACATGTCATTAGAAGATGACATTGGCACTATTGCACGTAAAACTGAATTTAAACTAGACTCGATGAGCGGCGTCGCTCCTCATGCAAATATTGTGAGTTATCAAGTATGTGACGTTTCTTCAGGGTGTTATACAGAACTAACGGTGAAGGCCGTTGAACATGCAATTGACAATAGTATCAACGTTCTTAACTACTCTGTAGGTGGTTCACCTCGAAGCCCATGGGAATCTCTTGATGCCTTAGCATTTTTAAATGCGCGTGAAGCGGGTATTCATGTAGCGACCTCTGCAGGTAACGCGGGGCCCGAAGCATCAACCATTGGCTCACCGGGTAACGCACCATGGATCACAACGGTAGCGGCTTATACTCACGATCAGTCATTTACGGATAAAACAATTGAAGGCTTTAGTGGCGGTGACTCAACACCTAACGCTATGACAGGTCAAGGTGCAACAGATGGTTATACTGGTACTGTCGTATTAGCAGAGGATTTTGGTGACGCACAGTGTCTTACGCCGTTTGAAGAAGGTACATTTAACGGTGAAATCGTTGTTTGTGAACGTGGCGAGATTGCTCGCGTACGCAAAGGTTTAAACGTAAAAGAAGGCGGTGCTGGCGGTTTAATATTAATTAATATTGAAGGTGGCTCTGCAACTGTAAATGCTGACACACACTTGCTTCCTGCGATTCATGTCAACGCAACTGATGGCAAAACAATTGTTGACTGGTTGTCATCAGGTACCGACCATACTGCAACAATTACCGGCGCTGAAATCACAAAAGATGAAACCCTAGGTGATATCGCAGGTTACTTTACTTCTCGTGGTCCTAACGAACCATATACCAATATTTTCTCTCCTGATATTGCCGGTCCTGGTGTTGATATTTATGCAGCGATGGCCGATGACGCACCATTTACTGAAGACGCACAAACCGCTCCATATTCAACGATGAGTGGTACATCAATGTCATCACCGCATGTTGCTGGTGCACTTGCTCTTATCTATTCAGTTCACCCTGATTGGACACCGGCACAAGCTCAATCTGCCATTATGTCGACTGCACATAAACTGACATATACCGATGATGGTGGCGACGGTGAGCTACTTCGCTCAGATTTCTTTGCTCAAGGTGCAGGTAGTATTCGCGTTAATAATGCGATTAATGCTGGTCTATTGCTTGATATTTCAATTGATGAATATTTAGCTACAGACCCATACTTAAATGGCGACCCTCGAACATTAAACTCTACATCAATGGTCGATAATGAGTGTGTTACATCATGTTCATGGACTCGCACGGTAACGGCTACTAAGGACGCAACGTGGACCGCAAGCTATGAGCTATTAAACCCAGGTTTTGAATTAGAAGTTAGCCCAGCAACTTTCACACTTAAAGCAGGTGAAAGCCAAGAATTGACAATTACAGCGTCATCAAATGTGAACTTGGTAGATGAATGGGTGCACGGCTATGTAGATTTAACACCGAGTGACAGTTCTATTAGTAATGCCCATTTTCAAGCAACCATCGCGTTTAAAGCGGGCATTGTAGTTAATCGTGTGACAGGTGACGTGAACAACGTCACTAACGAAATAGTGATTGAAGATGTTGTTACCTCTGGCTCTAGTGATTTGCAAACTAAAGGTTTTGGCTTATTTAAAGCTCAAGACTTCTCTGGTCAAGCTCGTGCTTCTTCAAATACTAGTGAAAAAGATTCGCCTACATCAAATATGGACAACCTATTTGTAACAGAAACGATTGTTCGTCCTTACACTAAACGTTTAGTCGTTAAAATTACTGATACAACTGCACCAGATATGGACTTATTTGTCGGTATTGATGAAGACGGTGATGGATTGCCTAACGGTTTAGAGATGTTTTACTCGTTAGTTTGTATATCAGGTCATGTTGACTCTAATGAAGAGTGTATTATTGAGACTCCTATTGCTGGTAACTACTGGATATTTGCTCATAACTATACGGGTATAGAAGCCGGAGAAGTTGATGACGTTACAATTGAAGTGGCACACATCACCTATACCGATGATGCTTCATTTGATATTGACGCACCAATTCAAGTAGTTGCCGATGAAGCCTTCGATGTGAACCTTACAATTAATGGTTACTTAACAGCTAGTGAAGAATCCAAAGCACTTGAAGCCAATAAAAAATATTATGGTCTTCTTGAGATGGGCTCTACAGCGGAGTTAAAACGCAATATTGGTTCAACACTTATCGAACTGACTAGTTTCGAAAATGAAGAAATTAATCTTGCTCCTGAAGTTGTCGGCAGTATTAGCGATGTTGATACACAACTTACTGACTCGGGCAATGTTGCCCTAAACGTTGATATCTCAGGTGTATTCTCTGATCCAGAATCAGATGTATTAACCTATTCAGTATCAGGTATCGATGGTTTATCAGTTAGCGATGAAATGATCTCTGGCACATTAACAGAAGTTGGTAGTTTTGAAGTTATCGTTACCGCTTCAGATGGCGCTAATCAAGCGAGTACATCATTTGCTGTAAATGTGGAAGCGGCCCCTATTGTAGTAACGCCACCGACAGTCACGCCACCAACATCTTCACCATCAAGCGGTGGCGGTAGTTTGGGTTACTTCGTCTTACTATTCTTATCTTTAGCTAGCTACCGACTAAGAAAAACCAAATAAAAATAATAATAAAACCCTATATTATTTGCCCCTTATCTCTTTGGTAAGGGGCTTTTTTTTTACCCCTGAACAAACAATTAACCTTATTTTATTTAAGGTTACCTTGGAAAATGCCAATTTTGTACTAATCTCAAGTAACTTAAATGAATTCCATTTATGACAGTTTAATGACATTCATCAAGCACTAACATTCACTGGGATATAGTATGGATATGTTAAAAAAAATAAGCTCCTCCTGTTTAAAGGTAATACTACTCTTTGGCCTGGTATCTTTTATTTCAAGTTGTTCTGATAGTAATGACGATGTTCGAGAAATCGTAGTACCCGAACCGCCAGCCCCTCCTGAACCAGAAGTCGTAGCGTTTTCTGGTGGTGGTGTAAAAGGGCCAATGGCTCTTGCTGAAGTTAACGTTTATCTAATAGATACAAGTGCAGAAGGCTTTAAAGGAGAGATAGTTGGGACAGCCTCTACCAATGACCAAGCACAAATTGAAGGCCTCAACCTTACTCTTCCATTAACCCCACCTTACTTACTCGAAATTACAGCAATCGAAGGAACCATTGATATAACCACAGGGCAAGCCCCTGTAATTACCAATGTTAGTACCCTGCTTACTCAAGAGATGATTGACAACGAGATTGCGATTTACGCAACCCCATTAACAGATATGACTGTCTCGTTAATTTTCTCAAATGCTGACTCAGATACTGCGCCCTACACAGGTAATAACGATGGTGATACCACGTTAGAAGAAGTGTTAGCAGCAATGCCTGCGGCCCAAAGCCAAGTGAAATCTACCTTGGGTTTTGGCTTAGATGATGAAGTCGATATTTTTACAACACCTCCGTTAATTGATGAATCAACCACTGATATTGACGCGCAAACATCAACTACAGCTTATCGCAGTGCCGTTGAAGCATTGACGGCAGTTGTATTTCAAATGCAACAACTAAGTGGTGACACAGATTCATCGACCAACAATATTATTGACGATATGGCTGCCGATTTATCAGACGGTAAAATTGATGGACAGGTAGATGGTGAAGATACTGCAAGCTACCCTGAAGAAGCCCTAGACGTATTAGCGCAAGACCCTTCCACATTACCTATTCCTAATGATCCAGACGGCAGAACCGTCGCCGATGTTAAAGATGTAGTTGTTGGCGAAACAGAGCAAACAGGCCAAGATGACACTGACACATCAGATTTTGAGAATTCCGATGAAGAAATCGTTGTCAAACCAGCTGAAACATCACCAGATATTGATGGTGATGGTGTATTAAACACTGATGATGACTTTCCAGAGTCTGCGGCGGCTGATACTGACACCGATAACGATGGCATACCAGATGTCAGTTATATCGTTTCAGACGGTTTGAGAACTTCAGATATTGATGAAGCAGCTTCAGATTCAGACGATGATAATGATGGCGTTATTGATGAAAATGATGATTTTCCATTAGATAACACTGAGTTTCTCGACACCGATGAAGACGGCATCGGTAACAATGCTGATGACGATGATGACGGCGATGGTGTTGTTGATACAGACGATGACTTCCCACTAGATGCAACCCGCTCAAATGCTGTTGACCAAGACAATGACGGTTGGCCTGATGGGCAAGACACTAATGATAATGACGAAACCGTACCAGAAGTAGACTTTGTCGATACCGATGGTGATGGCCTTGCAAACGAAGGTGGTTTAGCCAGTGACACCGATGACGACAACGATGGTGTAAGTGATGATGACGATGCTTTCCCGCTTGATGCGTCTGAATCGGGCGATCTTGATAGCGATGGCATTGGCGATAACACTGATACCGATATTGATGGCGATAACGTACTCAACGGTGACGATCCCTTCCCACGCGATCCTACTGAAACACTAGATACGGATTTAGACGGTATTGGTAATAATACCGATGAAGACGATGACGGTGATGATTTAACTGATGAGCAAGAAGCCTTAATAGGTTCCGACCCGTTAGATAGCGACACAGACGATGACGGTGTTTTTGACGGCAGCGATGCATTTCCTTTAGATCCTGCGGAGCGCTTTGATAGTGATAATGATGGTGTAGGGAATGGAACTGACAACTGCCCACTAGTAATAAATACCAGCCAAATTGATACGGATGAAGATGGCTTTGGTGACCTATGTGATAGTGATGATGACAACGACGGTGTGCTTGATACCGAAGATGATTTCCCGCTAGATGACACAAGAAGTGTCGCCAGTGATGCAGACCAAGATGGCTGGCCAGCAGACCAAGATCCCGATGATAACGACGCGTCTAATCCAGGTACCGACTTCATTGATACCGATGGCGACGGCATTGGCAACGCAACCGACGATGACGATGATGGTGACGGTTTTGCCGACGATGAGGATATGTTCCCATTAGATATCAACGAATGGTTAGATAGTGATCAAGATGACATTGGTAACAATGCTGACCCTGACGACGATAATGATCAATATACCGATGAAGATGAAGTTGATGCGGGTTCTGATCCATTAAATGGTGAAGATCAACCTGCTGACTTTGATGGTGATTTTATTTCTGACGTTAACGACACTGATATCGACGGTGATGGCGTACCTAATAACGAAGACGCTTTTGATTTTGACGCTGAAGAATCTATGGATTCTGATGAAGATGGTGTAGGTGATAATGCCGATGCATTCCCAAATGATCCTACTGAAACCAATGATTTGGATGAAGACCTTATTGGTGACAATAGCGATAACTGCCCTATGGTTGCTAACCCTGACCAAACCGATATTGATGAAAACGGTGTTGGTGATGTTTGTGACCAGTACAGCTTTGATCTAAACGGTACATGGCTTGCCACTGAAACCATAACATTTGATGAAACAGACCCTAAATGTAGTGTCCATCAAGCAGATACATGGATGCTTGATATCACAATGAATCAAGATGCATTAACAATAAAAGATGCTGATGATTCCGACGAAGATAGTGGCGTAGTAGGTACTGTAGATCTCGCTGGTAATATAACGTTAATGCCTATCGACGAAGACGACGACTTTGAAGCTCAAGAAGCCGCGTATGACAAAGAATCAGGCGTTTTAACGGTAGCCTATAGCCAAACATTTGATAAAGACACTGGCACTGAGTGTGCTGTCACGGGTGTAATAACGGCTACACAATTTGTTGATACAAATGAGCTAACAGCGTTCACTGACGGCATCGCATGGTTTGAAAGTGACACCGATCAAAATGATTCTGGAGTACGTGAAATATTCTATGAATACGGCGTTATCACTAATAGTGGCCCTGAATCTATCTTCTACTTTGATGCTCAAACCGATCAATGGACAGCATTTGTTCCAGAAGAAGAGAGCAGTAGTGATTACCTACTAACCGCTGATGGCATTGTGCAAGATCCTGATATTTTTGAAGTAGAAAGCTTTGGAGAAAACGGTGAAACAGCACTAATCACAACAGGTGTGCGCGATGAGAACATTAATCTCGTATCAACGCCAATCACCGGCATTATGCAATTGGCACTACTTGAAGAAGAATTTTATGGCGCAATAGCAAAAGATGCAGTCTTTAGTGAAGGCGCGATAGCTTATATGCCACTTGTTGAAATACTTGCAGATACTTATGAATTCTGGTGCGATGATTGGATTGGCGAAGGCTTAAATTGCCAAAATGGTGTACCGCTGTACTGGGATGAAATCGGCCCAATGTTAGCACAATCACTAGATGATATTGTTAACCAAACCGGTAGTTCAGTAGACAATATGCAAGGCGCTATTTGGATAGGCTCTGAGAATGGCTATAACGTTGAAGCCTTTTTAGTATCAGATAACGGTAATGCCAATGGCACCAACCTGAAGGCTGATATCTATAAGTTCCCGCAAAATGGCAATGAACCGTACTTGTATGAGTCTGTCGATGTAACTGTTGCCATGGTAGGCGATATTTCAACCTACTCATTTAGCGTGCCAGAAAGCTTGGTCGAGTTCCTTGATCTGCATAGTGAAGAACTTATGCCATTTGTGTTCGAAGACAATGAACTTGAAGAAGAAACCTATGTTCGTCGCGGCTTTATGCAAGAAGCAGGCATGCGTGATGATAATGGCATTTTATTCAACTCTATTGCACTAGCTAACATCCTTGAAGCTTTTGATTATGTTGATACTGATGAAGACGGCATACCAGACCCATTAGACGACGACAAAGACAATGATGGCGTGTTTAACGAAGACGATGCTTTCCCGTTAGACGACTCAGAATCTTCTGATACTGATTCAGACGGTATTGGTGACAACAGTGATGGCGATATCGATGGCGATGCTATTGCAAATGACGATGATTTAGACCCTTATGATGATGAAGTAACTCAGGCCATTAGCTTTACGGTTGATGATTTACTTGAGAACTATATCTTAATTGTTGAAGGTGCGTTAGAAGAGCCAGCAATAAGAATTGGCTCTATAAATGGTGAGCAATACGAGTTTAATGACGGTTACTTAATAAGAAGTGATAACTTTGGTAGTAGCTTCGCAGACTTTAATTTTACTGAAGAAAGCGACACCCTTAACTTGTATTTTGAAGGGGTTGAAAGCTCTAGCTTCATGACATTAGACGACATGGTTGATATCGGTATCATCTCGCAACAAAGTGCAGATGATTTCAAAGCTAACCATGGCGATTATCAAATTGAAGTGCTCATTAATACTGGTACATCATTTTGGCAACGACTAGAAAGCACTGAGCCAATGCATAGGTTCTGGCAAGTACAAGAGCTAGAATACCTCATATTACCAGAGTGGGAACGCGAGCAATTAACCGGCTCTATTGACGAAGTACCTTTTGCTACCGAATCAGATGGTTCATTAATTGAACTAACCGATTTATCGACAATTGATACGATTGCCTGGACGGAAGATGATTTAGCGAATAACTGGACATTACCGGTAAACATCAACTTTTATGACGAATCACAATGGAATCGTAAACAGTTTGATGTGGTTGAATTTGGTGACGGAACAGCGACATCGGATATTTTTGATATTGCAATGGACTGGTCAATTGACGTCGATGGCATACTCGTTTTAGACATGGGTGACAACGTCGAAATCACCATTCAAAAGATTGATGATTTTGAAACAGGTATTGGTGCAATCGTTCAAGCCTCTGATGGACAAAATACCATTTCGTCTTATGAGTTATTGGTACCAGTTGGGACAAATATTGATATTTCCCCTTTACTGAACAGCTACCTGCAAAATAGCTTTAGTCTAACCAATCCTGATGCCTATGATGATGAAGGAATGCTTAATTCAGAATCTTATTTCGGTTATCGATTGGAAACCGGTGGGGGACGTTCAACACGCATTTACACTGGCGACTTTAATTCGTTTAACGAGCGCGATGGCTGGGACCGCTGGTTCTGGATGCAAGATGATACTAACGACATAAAAATTAGTGCCTTATGGCACAGTGATTATGGCGTGTACGCATCATGTTTCTGGCAAGATGACGACTATTGCAATCGTTGGCGCATAAGAACTTGGCGACCGCTGCAAATCGTTGGCAACAGATTATATGTGCTAGAGTGGGAAGAGCGTAATAACAATGCGTTTACTACCCCATCAATGGATGAAGATCTTTATATTGCAATCTCTCCACGTGTAAATTTCTACGAAGTTTACGATATAGATTGGGATAAAGACGGCATTTTCGACAGCATTGATAATGATGATGACAATGATGGCGTGCCTGATGCTGATGATGAGTTTCCTTATGATCAGTCAGAGTCAATGGATTCAGATCAAGACCTCATCGGTAATAACGCTGACAATGATGATGACAATGATGGCGTACCAGACAAAGAAGATGCATTTCCATTTGATGATTCTGAAACATCAGATACAGACATGGATGGTATTGGTGATAATAGTGACGACGATATCGATGGTGACGGAGTGGCCAATGGTACTGACCTTGATCCATACAACGATGATGTACGCGCTGCACTTGCCTTTAGCACAGATGACCTACTGGACGGCTATATCTCAATTTCGGAATCTGCGTTAGATGACCCTGGAGTTCGTATTGGCATTCTTGATGGTGCTCAGTATCTGTTTGACCAAGGCTTTATGACTAAAAGCGATGGTTTTGGCAGTGATAGTGCCGACTACGCAATTGAAAGCGATGTGATGACTATCTACTTTCAAGGCTTAGAAAGCAGTAGTTATGAGCAAGTATCAAACCTTGTTGCGATCGGCATCGTTACCCAAGAGCAAGCCGATAATTTCATTGCCCAGTATGGTGATTATCAAATTCAGATATCTATCTCAGCGGGCGAAACGCAATGGCAGCGATTGGCAAGTGATGGTGATCAGCATACGTTTTGGCAAGTACAACAACTTTCATACTTAATCGTTGATGATTGGGAACGAGAACAGCTTACCGGCTCTGCAGATCAAATACCGTTTGTTACGGATTCTGAAGGTACAGTCATTGACCTGATGGCGCGTGTTTCGCTAGCGAGTATCGCTTGGACGCCAGAGGATCTAACAAGTGATTGGGTACTACCCGTTAATATTAATATTGATGACGAAAACCAATGGTCAAGAAAACAACATGACGTTGTTACGTTTGATGAAAATGGCACGGCTATGTCAGAAATATTTTCTCTGGCTATGGATTGGGAAATCAATTCAGACGGTCTCTTAGTGCTGACGGTTGGCAATAACACGGTTAAAGTTGAGAAAGTCGAAGCTTATGAAACGGGTTATTCTGCAGTAATTGTCATAAGTGATAATGCAACGATGCTTTCATCTTATGAGTTAATCGTCACTGCAAGCGACGCCGTTGATATAACGCCGCTGCAAGATAACTACTTGATGAACAGTTTCACGTTAACAAACCCAGACGCGTATGACGAAAATGGTGATGTTAAAGCGGAAAACTATTTTGGTTATCGTTTAGAAAGCAGTGATAACCGTTCTACTCGAATCTATTCCGGTGACTTTGATTTCGATAGTTACCGCCAAGGCTGGGATCGCTGGTTCTGGGAAATGAATGGCGGCAATATTAATTTAACTGCCCTCACCCATGAGTTTGATGGCAACTATGTCGATTGTGATTGGGCTGGCGACAGTTCATGTAATCGCTGGCGAGTTCGCTCGTGGCGTCCACTCCAATTAGTTGGCAACCGTCTGTACGTATTGGAATGGGAAGAGCAAAACAATAATGCTTGGAACTTCCCATCTGATATCGAAGATTTCTATATGGCAATCGCACCACGTCTAAATTTCTATGAAGTTTACGACATAGATTCTGATGGTGATGGTATGTTAGATGCTGTTGATGATGATGACGATAATGACGGTGTAGCCGATGAAAATGATGCCTTCCCATTTGATGCCGAGTTAAATTAATAGGTATTGAAATTAAGTAACGTTAATTAAAAAGACCTGAGCAAATCTCAGGTCTTTTTTTATGACAAGAATATCTATGCAAGCAACATTTACTTGCTACACTAATTGAATAAATTGAAAAGGAGATAATAAATGGCGACTATTTTAGGTGTTCCTGCTTCACCATATGTAAGAAAAGCGATGTTAGCGCACACAGTAAAGCAAGTACCTTTTGAAATAAAAATGGTACCACCGGGTAGTGACGACCCAACGTTCAGGGAAGCAAGTCCTCTTGGCAAAATACCAGCCTATCAAACGGATCAGGGAACATTGATTTCAGACTCGTCGGTTATCATTGCTTATTTAGAACGTGTTCACCCAGAAAACGCACTGTACCCTGAAAATAGTGAAAAGTATGGTCAAGCGTTATGGCTTGAAGAATATGCCGACACAAAAATGGCCGAAGCAACTAACGCGCTCTATTTTCAGCGCGTAGTCGGGCCAGCATTCTTTGATCATACAACCGATGAAGAACGCGTAGAACAAGTCATTAATGAACTGATCCCACCGGTATTAGACTTCTTAGAATCAAAGCTGATTTCAGAGCACTACTTTATTGGTAGCGCAATGTCGGTAGCTGATGTTGCTATAGGCAGTAACTTGATGAGTCTCGAAAGAGCTGGTTATGAGATTGACAGAGAAAAATGGCCTAAAGTGAGTAGCTTTTTTACTAACTTTATGGCGCTTGAAGCTGCTCAAAAACAACAAGCAACAGAAGACCAAATATTCAATCGATAACCTAAGCTTGCTTATCTTCAACATCAAAAAGATGAGCTAAATGTGGGTAATGTTTTGAAAAATTCTCTAGAATAAAATTAACAGGCATATCAGAAAATGTACCGTGATCAACTAGGTACTCCATATGCTTGTTTCCTTCTTCAGTAAATTCATGAAAAATAGAATCGTTAACACCATTAAATTCAAGAGCATTAATGTGATGGCGTTGGCACAATGCGATATCAAATGCCGGCGTCGCTTTTACCCATTTCCCCTGTAAAAACGCATCAACATAACCATGCATTGAAAAAATATCGGTTTGCAACTTTTCAAGTAACTGAGGGTTAGCGAGGTGGTTTTTAACATCCGCTAAACCAATTCTCGCGGGAATTCCCGCCAAACGGCACAACGCAATCATCAAAGCACTTTTGGGTAAACAATAACCTTGTTGTTCCGCGAAACAAAAGCTTGCCTTTAGGGTAGGTACGCCTTTAAAAGCCGCACTCGTTTCGTAACGAAATGTATCTCGCACGGCATAATAAATTGTCACGGCATTTTCTATATCCGGCACATTACTATACAAGGGTAAGCGCTCGTAAAATTCGACAACCTGAGGATGATGATAATTAAAAAATGGCGTTGCTTGTAAATACTCTTGCATGACGATTCATTCGAAATTTTTTTACCATTATGATGAGATATCAAATGAATAACATGACGGTTACTGACAATTTACTGGGTATTAGTATCAGTTTTCATGAAGTTTCTCGGACTTTCTCGGGTTTTCTCGATATTGACTGGGTGTAACACCAAACCATTTTTTAAAATTACGATAAAACACGCTGACTTCCGAAAAGCCTAATTGAGCAGATATTTGCTGATTGGTGAGCCCTGTTTTCACCAAATAATATGTCGATTTTTGTTTACGTACTTTTTCTCTAATATCTTTAAAGCGTGCGCCTTCTTGTTTTAACCCTCTAATCAGACTTTGCTCACTACAAAAGAAATGCTCCGCTGCTTGTTGCAAATTAGTTTCACCAATATATTCGGTTTTTTCTAGATATTCTTGCACTTTTTTCGTCAAACTCATGCTTGATTGATAATGAGACATGAGGCATTCAGGCGCATTTATCAAAAATGTTTGTAGAGTTTGTGGCGTTTGCTTAACAGGAAGTTCAAGTAGCGCGCTGTCAAATGTAATAACCGTATTTTGCTGCTCATAATTAACTGAGGTTTTGAATAAACCTGGTAGATAAGAGCGAGCAAATACAGGAGAGAATATTAGGTCTAATTTATCAATTTTTATTGGTTGATCTATCATCCAGCTTAACCAGCGCCAAATGATACAAGTAGTAAAAATAATAAAGTAGTTATGACTCGATCCTGTTGTACCATCTAGGCTAGTATCAAAAACCAAATGGCATTTATCACCGTCAATTTTTAGTTGCCAATGAATTTGGTTAGTGAGTAATTGATAGAAATTAAAAGCCCTATGTATCGCTTGTTTTAATGTGACACAGCTAATACAAGCATAGGTCATCATTCGAAAGCTTCCCATCGGTAAGCTTGTGCCAATACCACCGAACGATTCATCATTTAACACTTCGACGCTTTGCTTAATAATGTTGGCAAAACTTTCAGCGCTAATATCTTGCCCTTGAGAGTCAAAGACTGACTCGGGCACATCAAACTGTTGGCAAATTTGGCTGATGCTATAGCCTCTTCTTTGAAACTCTCGAAAGTGCCAACGAATAAAAGGATTGGGAATTAGCGCTTGACTCATCATTACAACATTTAGAAACAGGTATTATTAGCTTATCACAGCTAATATTTGAGCCGAGCCACTATTTAACTGTTCATAAATACAGTATATTATAACCAAGACTGTCACCCAAAGAGCACTGCTTTGAATCTATATATTGCTGAAAAACCAAGTTTAGCTAAAGCCATTGTTGCTGCATTACCTAAGCCCCATAAAAAGCAAAAAGGCTATATAGAGGTGGGTAATGGTGACATCGTTAGTTGGTGTATCGGTCACATATTAGAACAAGCTAAGCCGCAAGCTTACGACAGCAAATATCAGAAATGGCATTTTGAACACCTACCTATCGAACCTCAGGTTTGGCAATTAGTGCCGAAATCTGCGAGCAAAGCACAATTATCAATCCTCACTAAACTCATCAAAAAGGCGAGTACGATTATTCATGCAGGAGACCCTGATCGTGAAGGGCAATTACTCGTCGATGAAGTCATTGATTATGTCAAAGTACCAAGCGCTAAAAAGGCTAAAATACAGCGTCTATTGATAAACGATTTAAACTTACAGGCGGTCAAAAAATCGTTAAATAATTTACAGCCAAATCAAAATTTTGTCCCGCTTTCTGTTTCAGCACTCGCACGTGCAAGAGCTGACTGGTTATATGGTATTAACCTGACCCGCGCTTTAACAATACGTGGACAAAAATCTGGCTTTAACTCTGTTCTATCTGTAGGAAGAGTGCAAACGCCTGTGCTTGGCCTTGTCGTTGAACGAGATAAGCAAATTGAGGATTTTACGCCACATGATTATTTTGATGTTAAAGCAACCCTGCAAACAGATAGCAGGGAGTCATTTGACGCGAAATGGATACCAAGTGAAGCATGTGAGCCACACATGGATGAAGAGCAACGGATTATAAACAAAGCACTTGCCGAGCATGTGAAAAAACGCATAACGCAACAGCCTGGAGCTGTGGTTCATGCTGAGCAAAAAAAGAAAAAACAAGTCGCCCCACTACCCTATAATTTGTCAGCACTACAAATAGACGCTGCCAAGCGTTTTTCAATGAACGCTAAATTAGTGCTTGATATCTGTCAGTCGCTTTATGAAAAGCACCAGATAATTACTTATCCACGCTCTGATTGTCGATATTTACCAACTAGCCAATTTAGTGAAGCCACAAGCATTATTAAGATGTTAGCGAATAACGATGAGCCGCTAGCGTCAGCAGCTAAAAAAGCTGATTCAACACGTAAAAGCAGAGCCTGGAATAATCAAAAAGTGGGCGCTCACCACGCTATTATTCCAACCTTAAAAAAGCCTCAGTTTGAAAGGTTGAACACCTTTGAAAAAAACATATACCAGTTAGTATCCCAACAATACTTAGCGCAGTTTTATATGGACTATCAGTATATCGAGCAAATTATTGACACTGAAATTGAAGGTGGACTATTTAGAGCTAAATGCTCAAGTACGGTGGAAGCTGGCTGGAAAACATTGCTTGCTCCTAAGCATCAAGAAGAAAGTGGCGCGACCTTACCTCAATTGAACAAAGGCGATAAGCTATTTTGCTCTGCTGCGCAGCTAATAGAGAAACAGACACAACCCCCTAAAGCCTTTAATGATGCAACGTTGTTAGCCGCCATGACAAATATTGCAAAGTTTGTTCGTGATCCTGACATCAAAAAGCAATTAAAAGAGACCGACGGATTAGGCACAGAAGCAACCAGAGCCGGCATTATTGATTTACTCTTTAAACGCAATTATTTAGTGCGACAAGGTAAACAAATTCATGCATCACCGTTAGGTAAATCATTTGTCGAAGCGCTTCCTTTAAGTACAACCCAGCCTGATATGACTGCCCATTGGGAGTCATCACTTAATTTGATGACTCAAAAAAAATGTAGTTACCAAGCATTTATGAACGAGCTTAGCCAACATTTAAATCTGCTAATAAACACTGCGGCTAATATTCAGTTTACGGATCTGCCTAAAGTCGATAAACCAGCCTATAAAAAATCGCGGCGTCGAAAAGCGACATACGCCAATAAGAAAAAGACAACCAAGCAAGCTTGACGAAGATAAGATTATATTTCAAAGTAACCTTTTAACTCATCAATTTAATTATGTCGCATTTTTTGGTCACACTTGCGTTATTGCCTGCCCTGATTATTCAAGGGAAATACGTTAGAAAGAAAACGCCCAAACTACCAGAGCCGATTGGCGAGCGTATTTTAGATACGCATAAAGACCCGTTGTTAAATGTGCTAATTCTTGGTGATTCTGCCGCGGCTGGCGTTGGTGTGTCATACCAGTCAGATGGGCTGTTAGGGCAATTAAAGTCAAGCACAAACACCGCTAAGGTTAATTACACGTTAATGGCAAGTACGGGGGCAACAACAAAAGATACCTTAAATACCCTGTCAAATTTAGCCCAAGAGCAATACCATGTTGTTATTACATCTCTAGGTGTCAACGATGTCACCAAAGGTCTATCACGGAATAAATTTCGACAACAACAAGCTGCGTTATATCAAGACATCATCAATCGATTCAAACCTCGCCTGATCATCGCGACTCATATCCCCCCAATGCACAAGTTTCCAGCGCTACCTCAGCCACTGCGTTGGTATGTAGGCAGACGTGCCAAACAATTAAATCAAGATTTGTTAAATATTAGTCGTCAATTTGATTGTGTAAAAACGCTGGCCATTGAGCTACCAGAGACCCCAGAACTCATGGCAAAAGACGGCTTTCATCCGGGAAAGCCGGTTTATCAAGAATGGGCTGAAAATGCAGCCAAACTTATTGATGCGATTCAAGCTTAATCAGTTTGTAACGCGGTAATGGGATCAAGCTTTGATGCTTTAATTGCAGGGTATACACCAAACACTAAACCGACAACGGCGCAGATACTAAAGGATAGTACAATAGCTCCTAATGACCAAGTTACAGCCCAGTTCGAATACAGTGCAATAAGTTCAGAAAGCGCAATGCCAAAAACAACGCCGATGATGCCACCTAATATCGATATCGTAAAACTCTCAGCAATAAATTGGCGTTGAATATTCTGTTGTGTCGCGCCTACGGCTCGCAATAAACCAATTTCCTTTGTTCTCTCAAGTACTGTAGCAAGCATAATATTCATAATGCCTATACCACCAACTAAGAGTGAAATGCCGGCAACACACGACATAATAATATTGAAAATACGCTGAGTTTGCTTTTGTTGTGCTAAAAGCTGTGCGGGAACGGTTAATGTGAAATCATCGATATTATTATGACGTTTAGTCAATAGCTGGCTAATCACTTCAGACGCTTGTACAGCATCAACATTTTCGTTGAGTTTAAACTTAATTTGGCTTAGTTCACTGCTAAGGCGCTTTTGTGCGAATTTTCGTTGTGCTGTCGACAATGGAATAAACACATTGTCTTGTTCCCCACCTAACTTAACGCCTTGAAACTCCTCTTTTTTCAAGTGTGGTAAGGCGATTACCCCAACCACTTTAAACCACAAATGATTAATCTTAATGTTTTGCCCTACCGGATCAGACAACGGAAATAATTGGCTCGCTACATGATTGCCCAATACCGCTACCTGATGGTAATTCTCAATATCATTATTATCCAATAAACGTCCATGAGTAACAGATAAATTAGATAGCGAAAAGTAACTTGCTGTTACGCCAAGTGCATCGGTATCACTATGCTCAAACGCGCTAAAAATGGTATAGGTTTCTAATTTTTTTAATGCCGCTACTTGTTCAACAAAAGGCAATGACACGTTAACGATTTCAGCATCTCTCAATGTTAAGCCAGCAGAGTGCTTACGTTGCTCTTTCAACTCTTGTTCTTCAAATGATTTAGATTCAACAATCAGGTTGTGCAATCCCATGGTACTGATCATTTTTAGCGCTTCGTTCTCCGCGCCTTCTCCGATATTAAGCATCGCAATAACCGCCCCGACACCAAATATCATGCCTAATAGCGTCAACAACGTGCGTAATTTATGCTGCATCAATTGTGCAATAGCATCGATAAATAACTCTGCAGTTTTCATTAGCTGGCCTCTTTGTTAATTAAAGAAACAAAACTATCAGGCGCCACACCGTTGACAATGACCGCATGGCTTTGACTTATTTGCCCGAGCTCTACTGGCGACTTCACAAATTCATCATCAATATAGAGAAATACGAAATACTGATTATCTTCGCTAAAGACTGCCTGAAGCGGCACAATTAACTGCTTTTGTTCAGGTAACACATTGATCGTCGCATTAAGTTTTCGTCCTGGCACAAATAGCTGGGGATCTTGTGTTTCTATGTTTACGATGACTTCAATATATTTTTGTGGGTCACCACGTCGAATCGATTGAGGAAAACGGGCTACAGACTCTACATTGCCTTCAAAAACTTTTGATGACGCTGCGTTCAATCGCATATTAACTTTTTGGCCTACGGCTAAGCCAATCGCCTCTTTTTCTTTGACAAAAAGCTTGCTTTTCATCATTGAAGAATCTGGTAATTCTGCAAGTTTTTGTCCTGCCCAAGCCGATTGACCGGCCTTGGTTTTTTCTCCTCGCCAGTTAGCACTGTATACCAATAAACCATCGTGGGGTGCTTTGAGCTCTAGTTTTTGTAATCCATCATTAATCGTATCGAGCTTGGTTTGATGCTGGTTCACCTTCATTGACAACAGTTCCATTTCACCACTAGCGGTTTCACTAAAGCTTGCTTCTTTCCATTGCAAATATCCCTGTTTAGTCGCCAAGTATTCACCATCTTGCATCGCTTCTAATATTTCTAACTTTGATAGAATACTTTCATCGTTAATTTGATATTTATTGGAGAATGTTTTTTCTTCTTCAACTATGACGATGTCTTTATTCAATGCGCTAAGTGAAACATCTAACTCGGCTTGTTTTTGACGTACATCTTCACCTGAAAGGGTCAAATCATGTTTTTTAGATTCACTTTGCCTTACCAAGTTTTCGGCGTCGAACTTTGCAATCACCTCGCCTGCTTTAACTTGGGTAAACTCTGGTGCAAGCCAAGCTATCGTTTGCGCGCCGTAACGACTGCGCGGAGCACTAATAACAGTCGATTTAGCAGCAAAAAGCTCCCCTTGCGCCGGCACTTCAATAAAAAACTGCTGTTCTTTTACTTGATACAAAAGCGGCTTCTTTTGTGCTTCACTGCAACCTAAAAGCAGCAAAACACCTAATATAGTCATCATTACGCGGATCATAAATTCACCTCCAGACCTTCACTGATGTCACCACTGACTAAAGCACGACCACTGATAACGCGCATTACCGATACAGGGATTTGTTTTTCTCCCAAAAAGCTATCTTTAACAACGTAATAACCACTTTCGCTTTTTTGTATTGCTTGAACCGGCAAGGTTAAATGGTTTTCAAAAACCGACGATATCACTTCAATTCTTGCCGACATACCGGGTTTCATCACCTCTAAGTCAATATCATTAATATCAATGATGACATCAAACACCCGACTTCTATCTTGGTATGACTTATCTCTAAATACGCGCCCTAGTTCAACAACTTCCCCTTTGTATACTTTATCTTTCGCTGTATCTAAGTAAATATCGACAACTTGCCCTAAGGCCACTTTGCCACTGTCAGGCTCGGTGATTTGTGCGCGTAATTGCATTGCTTCAATGACAGCAATTTCAACAACAGGCTGGCCGAACTGAATGTTTTCGCCAACAGCCGGTTTTTCACCCTGCCAATTGGCGCGATAAATCGCCAAACCATTAATCGGAGATTTAACTTTAAGGCGCTCTATATCGCTTTTCAGTAATGCGACCTCGCCACTAATACGACTTACTTTGGCTTTCAAACGGTTCAAATTAGATGCGGAGTTCTTCTTATGAAATGCTAACTTTCTTTTCGCTAAGACAAGTTCGGCCTTCGCAATAGTAAAATCTATTTGTGATTTTTTTCGATCGTTATCAGATTGGCTATTATCAATAATATTTGCGCGGCGCTGCGCTTTGTCAAAATCCATTTGTTTTTCTGCTAACGTTAAGATTAATTCTTGCTCTTTTTCTTGCTCTTTTAGCACTTTGTTTTCTAGCTCTTTTTTCGCCTGAGTTAGCTTGCCATTTTCTTCTACTAAACGCTCAACAACTTGCTTATCATCAAATGAAACAACAACCTGACCTTGCTCAATCTTGCTATTTTCAGGTGCTAACGATTTAATTTGGTATTGCCACATTCGTGAAATTGCTGGCGGTGCAATATACTGTGTTTGTTTTGACTCAAGCTCACCACTTGCTAGAACTACCTGCTTTAGTGATTCTGTTTTAATAGCAACGACATTTGCTTTCTCACAACCCAATAGTGCAAAAAGGCAGCTAAACATTAGAGTCCTAGCTAGCATTGGCCTGCTCCTGTATTTCAATTTGAACGCTCATGCCTGGCATAATCTTAAAGTTAAGGTCTGTTGATAAAGAAAACATGAGTCGATAATACACATCATCTCCCCATTGGGTGCGCTCCTCTGGTTGAGTGGCAACATCTAGCAGCGTAGTAGTAAGTTTTTGATCTGGGTAAGCATCAAATCTCAACGTTGCCAATTGGTTAGCAATAACTTTTTGAAAATCAACTTCATGCAGCCACGCTTCAATAAACAGTTCATTACCTGAAGGAATTTCAGCAATTTTCCACGATGGTTGTGCCGTCATACCAACAAAAACCTTCTCACCATTCCATGGATGCTTTCCGTAGATGATTGCGCCTTCCTTTGTCGCTTCAATTCTCATTTTCGTGAGTTTATTGGTTTGATAACGTAATTCATTTTCTGTTTTAGCAATCGATAATTTTTGTTTTTTAATCGCCACTTCATTCGCTACAATCACTTGAGAGAGCTTTTCTTCGGCCTTTACTTTGGCAACAATTGCTTTCTCAAACGCTAATTGATTTTTCTCGTAGTCAAACGTACTGATAAATGCATTGCCAATACCTGCATCTATTTTTGCTTTTTCTAACAATAAAGTGGTTTTTGCCACTTCATGCTCGGCTTCAATCAGCTTTTGTGCACTTTCTGATTCAACACGAAACAGCTCGTCTTTAGCAGTCAGTAATTGTGCCTTTGCTTGCTCAATAGCGTTTTCAATGGTGCCGCTATCAAAAACAACAACAACGTCGCCAGGTTTAGCAATATCTCCTTCGGGTAGCATCCACTTTAATTGCACGCGCCAGTTGTCGGTTCTTGGCGCATAAAAGACCTGACTATCTTTTGTTTTAACTTCGCCTGACAGTAGGAAGTTTTGTGCGTAAAGGTGACTCGACGCAACTAATGAAAAAATAAGAATTAAAGCTCGCATAAACTATCCTCTATAATTTCACCGTCTTTCATACGAATCACACGTTGTGCATAGTTGGCTATGTCTTCTTCATGCGTAACAAGCACGATCGTATTGCCTTGTTTATGTAAGCTAGTTAGTAGCTGCATGATGTCGTGAGATGTTTTTGAATCTAAATTCCCTGTCGGCTCGTCTGCAAAGATAACTTCAGGGTTATTGACTAAAGCACGGGCAATAGCGACACGTTGACGCTGCCCACCAGACATTTCAAAAGGTTTATGGTGTGCTCGATCTTCCAACCCAACCAACGACAGCATGTGTAAACTGCGAGCTTTCGCTTCTTCACTAGAGCATTTGCTATAACGCATCGGTACCATGACATTTTCTAAGGCAGATAAACGTGGTAATAAATGGAAAGTTTGAAAAATAAAACCAATTTTTTGATTACGAAAAGCAGATAACGTTTCGTCATCCATATTTTCGATATGGTGGTCCGACAATATATACTGGCCACTTGAGGGAGTATCTAAACAGCCTAATATATTCATTAGACTAGATTTACCAGAACCAGACTGCCCCATAATAGCTACAAACTGATTTTTCTCTATGGTGAGTGAAACATGGTTTAACGCGATAACCTTTGATTCGTTTTCACCATAAATTTTATTTATATCAATTACTTCAATCAAAATAACTCCCTTTATTTAGCAGGCTGATTAATATACCCCGCAGCCTAAAGCATGACAAGATATTAACAACCTTGATGCTACACCATGATAGAAAAAATTAACCATGCTTATAGAGAAACTAATAGAACAACCAAAGAGGACACAAGGTGTTAAGTGAAAAGCATTCATTAGAACATGACTTTCCAGAGCTTAAAGATTAAATTAAAACCTTACTCACCACCAATGAGCACTTTGCTGAACCAAACAAACGCTATAAGGCGTTAGATAAAGAGATCAGGATGCTTGAATGACAAGATTCCCCCATTGATGACGAGGCAATGCATCAACTGAAGCACAATCGTGCTGAACTAAAAGATACGTTATACCAACTACTCATTGGCTGAGTATGCTACCAAGCGGTTAACGACACTCATCATAAAGTGAAAGTCGCACTAAAAATTATACAACAAGGTTTCACATTAAATGTAATTAACTGTTCGCACTTTCATTTGAATCAGCGTTACATCACTCCTACAGCCAGAAATACATAAATTAAGATTAAAACTCATACACTTAATGAAAAGATACAATGTTTTGACCCCAATACAACTAATAGTAACCATCTAAAGCCTCCAGCATCGCGCATAAAAAATACAATTACCTTCATAAATCCTCAACAAACCAGCAACCGATCGCATAAAAAAGCATCGGTTTTGCGTAAAAGTTACAGCTGGGTTACGAAGGTAACAACCTTTCCTAACTATCGAACAATATTAAACAAACAAAAGCAAATAGCTGAGGCAAACTGTTTTCGTGCTTCATAGAAAGCAGTAATGAAACATTAGAGAGAACACATGAACTTCAGTAAATTAAATAAAGCGATTAAAAGCGCTATTTTTGTTGGTGTTGCCGCGACACCACTTGCAGCCTCACAAGCATATGCAGAAAACATAGCGGAGCAAATTGAAACCGAAATTGAACGTATTCAAGTTACCGGCTCCCGTATAAACCGCACAGATATGGAAACCTCAAGCCCTGTAACGGTTATTGATGCAGATTACATCGCCGATAGCGGTTTTCAATCGGTAGAAGAGATTTTATCTTCTCAGCCTATGGTTGCCGGTATGAACATTGGTTCTACTACGAATAACGGCTCAGGTGGTAGCGCTACAGTCAATTTACGTGGTATGGGCTCACAACGCACATTAGTACTACTTAATGGTCGCCGCATGGTTGCCTCAGGCACGGGTGCAGATGCATCTGTTGACTTGAATACAATCCCTGTATCAATAATTAAAAACATTGAAATTTTAAAAGATGGTGCTTCAGCCGTTTATGGCTCTGACGCAATTGCTGGCGTAATTAATATCATCACTAAAAAAGATTTCGAAGGTACAGAGCTAACTGTTGACGCAAGTGTAACCGGGCATGGTGATGGCGAAACTGGTGGTTTCAGTATATTACATGGTACTGAAGTAGCGGGCGGTAACTTAGTTGTTGGCGTTCAATATTCAGATCGTGGTGAAATTATTCAAGCGGATCGAGACTTTGTAGAACCAGGTCAATCTTCATTTGTACCTGGCGGTAGCTTAAACGACATGGTACCTGACGGAAATGGCGGCTTTAAAGAGCGCAATACTTCCTACGATTATACGCAAGACAGTTATGCCCAAACGCCTAACACGCTAGCGAGCTTATTTACTAGCTACAATAAAGAAATTGCGACGGATACCGAATTAGCGGTTGATTTCATGTACACAAGACGTGAGTCGAACCAGCAGATGGCACCACAGCCCGCCGATATTGATTTAGATTCGAGCCAATTAAGCAGTGAATATACTGATAACTTTAAAGATGACAATGGTGATATTCCAGAAGAGTTACGCTATAAACGTCGCATGACAGACGCTGGCCCACGTATTTATGAACAAGAAACCGATACCTACCGTGCTTCTGTTGGCTTAGTGGGTTACTTAGATAACGATGCTCAATGGGATGTATCAGCAACCTATGGTAGAAACGACTCTAAAGATCGTGTACAAAACTCTATCCATGCAGGAAACATGGAACAAAGCATCTACAACAATCAAGATTTATGGTTTAGCGGCGATGATTTAAATCACGACTTCCTAATGAGTGAAGGCGTTATTTATACTGAAGAAAATGAAGGTGGTAACGAACAATTCATTTTGGCTGCGGGTTACAGCGGAACAACGGAAAGCGACATTGGCTATGCCCTTGGTGTTGAGAGTCGTTATGAATCAGGTTTCTATACGCCTGACGACGTAACTCAAGCAGGTGAAAGTACTGCTGCGCAACAAGATCCTACAGAAGGTAACTACTCTGTTCAATCTGTATACGGTGAAGTTGCAGTGCCTGTAACTGATGCTTTTAACGTTGAAGCTGCGTTACGTTATGATAACTATTCTACCTTTGGTGGCGCAACAACGTGGAAGCTTGGTGCAACTTATCAGTTAACGGATACCTTTATGATGCGCGCCGTAGCTGCAACAGGCTTTAGAGCGCCAAATGTTGCTGAGCTATACGGCGGTAATTCTGGCTCATTCGATTACCTAGATGATCCTTGGGGTAATGAAGTTGACCCACAAATTCTGGTTAACTACACCTCTGATGAAAACTTAAAGCCTGAAGAAAGTGAATCATTCACCTTCGGTATGGTGTGGGAAGTTCAACAAGGCCTTTCTACCACATTAGATTACTGGAAGTTTGACGTAACAAATGCCATTACGCGTGTAAACGTGCAATCAGCATTAAACGCTTGTGAAGCAGGCAATATGCAAGCTTGTGAAACAATCAATGTGACACCTGAAGGCGATCTTTCTGAGCTTTCTTCACCATTAACGAACGTGGGTAACTTAGAAACATCTGGTGTTGATTGGAACATCACGTATTCAGGTGACATTTTTAGAGTAACATTAGATACAACCTATCTAATTGATTACACCGAAGATGGCATTGATTATACAGGTACTATCGATGGCAATATGGGTGGTTACGCTGAGTTAAAGTCTAACCTAAATATTTCAGCTAATATCACTGATGATTTAAGCGTGTTATACACTGCACAATATATTCAAGGTATGGACGGTGATTACTACGGTGAAGCCTACAGTACAGATAACGTTGTCTACCACAATGTTTCAGCGACTTACTACATTAACGACGAATGGAAAGTTAATGGTGGTGTGAAAAACCTATTTGATACCGATCCCGAGTCAGTGCCAGATGGCAACGATATGGACACAGTACCTGCTATCTATGACGTAGTAGGTAGAACGTTCTTTATTAGCACGTCTTACACCTTCTAATAAAATTTCCCTGAAAAAAACGCTAGCATTGCTAGCGTTTTTTTTACCTAAAATTTGATGGTTTTACACATAAAATAACATCATAAAAAAGTGACAACTCGCACCACCTAACACAAACATGTGCCAAATAGCATGCGTGTAAGGCACTTGTTTTAGCACATAAAAAATCACACCAAGACTATAAACAACACCGCCTGTAACGAGTAATGTCATGCCTCCACTTGAAAGTTGTTGGTATAACTCTTTGATAATGAATAGTGAAATAAACCCCATTCCCAAATAACTAAAAAGCGACAAGTTCTTATATTGACTACCGAACTTAATTTTAAATGCTACGCCAAGAAGCGCTATTAACCAAATAACGGTAAGCATCCAATAACCTAAGCTGCCTTCAATAGTTAATAACATCAAAGGAGTATAGGTACCTGCAATTAGAATATAAATCGCGCAATGATCGATCACCTTAAAAACTTTCTTAAGGCTCTCATTGACAAATGAATGGTACAGCGTAGAGGCTAGAAACAAAATAATCAGGCTAGCGCCATATATTGAAAAGCTGATAACACGCACAGGATCTTGTGCAATAACCGCATAAGTAACTAATAAAGTTAATGCCGCCACACTTAACAAAGTACCTATGCCATGACTAATCGCATTAGCTACTTCTTCAGGTAAACTATAACTCGATGGGTGTGACATGCTTTGTCTCTATTTTCAGCTAACACGTGTTAGCTGAATAATATCAGAGTCAGGTACTAGATACTAGTTGTCTGACCAGACAAATAGCCTTCAAAAACTGTAATTTCTTGCCTAGCTATTTTAAGCGTAACGTCACGATAATAAGCTCTGAGCCCAAAATGGATGTTTTATTTTCCGTATTATGATTAGATATTTGAAGTAAGTGGTTGGCTGGTAATGATATTTCTTGATGCTGTTCACTGACAATTTTTGCATCATGGGCCAAACTGTAAGCCCAAATATACGCACCATCAGATAATTCAACTGTTGCATCGTGTTGGTATGTTGTTACTGTCACGTCATATTTATCATGTTTAGTAATGATATTAAAATCAGTAATTGGCCCTTCAGGCAGCACACCTTGTGTTTTACAGCCGCCATCAAAGGTAGCAAAATCGAGATAACGGTCTAACGTGTCAGTTGTTTTTTGGTCATGAATCAAGGTAATTGCCTTACCTTTTATTAGCACTAAGTTTCTCAAATAACCGCTAAAATCAGAAAATACGCCATCTTCAACAACGTCTGCCATACTTAAACGCCAATCAAAGTTTTCTAAGTTAGCGCCTTCATTGATCGCTAATTCTATTGTTTGGCCTTTGCCATTTTTCCAAGGAATAGCACGAAATTTATCGGGAGAAGTGATCGTGAACTGCATAATTTACCTGTCGTTAAACAAGCCAGTAGTTTTGACTCGCAAAAATATATGAACGCCAGTTTAACATAAGCATTAGCTTTAAGGGTGTGAAAGTAACAGGTGCTTGCGCTAAATGATCAATGGCTGCCCTGCCTAATAACCAATTTCTTTATGCCTTATTTTTGTCACAGGAAAGTTACAAAGCATGCAGGCAGTTCGGTAGATATTTCTTAAAGTGTCATGTAATCAGAACAATTAGCGATGAATTGGTTGGTCGATAAGATAATAAGCATTGTAAAAGCGCTGAATGTCAATAGAATGTAAACCATCATGTAGTGTTACATTATAACCCAATTTATCGTTTTACTTCCGCGCATGTTTACGTTAGTGAACGAGCGTAAAAATAAGAATATAGACACAGGAACCATTGATATGTCATTTAAATCGTTGCTAAAAGCCTTACCTTTAGCATCTGTGGTGTTCGCAATCTCAGTGCAAGCTGATGAAGGTATGTGGCAACCACATCAACTTCAAGATATAAGCGCAAAACTAAAAGAAGCCGGTTTGTCGTTAGATCCAACTCAAATGGAAAACCTCGATCAATTCCCAATGAACGCTATTATCAGCTTAGGCGGCTGTACAGCTTCATTTTTATCTGAACAAGGCTTAGTGGTTACTAATCACCACTGTGCTTATGGTTCGATCCAGTACAATTCAACAGAAAAAAATAACCTGTTAGAGCAAGGTTTTGTTGCAAAAAACTTAACTGAAGAATTACAAGCTGCTCCGGGTTCGCGTGTTTACGTGACGGAATCACTCACCAATGTTACTGACAAAATCACAGGTAATATTGCAAGCTCTATCGAAGGTGAAGCTTACTTTAACGAAATTGAAAAAAATGAAAAACGCTTAGTTGCTGAGTGTGAAACTTCACAAGATTACCGCTGTGAAGTATATAGTTTTCATGGTGGCTTAGAATATTTCTTAATTAAACAACTATCGATTCGTGATGTCCGTCTAGTTTATGCGCCGCCTTCAAGTATAGGTAAGTTTGGTGGTGACACTGATAATTGGATGTGGCCACGCCATACAGGTGATTGGGCATTTTATCGTGCATATGTGAACAAAGATGGTAAGCCAGCAGACTACTCAACAGACAATGTACCTTTTAAGCCTAAAGCTTTCTTAAACGTTAATGCGAATGGTGTTGAAGAAAATGACTACGTTATGGTACTAGGCTACCCTGGACGCACCAATCGTTACCGTATTGCTCAAGAAGTTGAGAATCAATTCAATTGGGTGTACCCAACAGCGAAACGCTATCGCGAAGAATACATTGATGTCATAAAAAATACGGCGCCGGCAGGCAGTGAAGCACGTATCAAATATGAAAGCACATTAGCCGGTTTAGCCAACTACGCAAAAAATTACGGCTCTATGATCGAAAGCTTTCATAAAGGAGATATGCTTGCGCGTAAACAAAAAGAGCTAAAAGATTTACAAGCGTGGATCAACGACTCTAAAGCGCGTAAAGCTAAATATGGTAAAGCATTAACAGATTTAAATGCCTTAATTGCACAAAGCCAACATCAACAAGAACGCGACCTAATCTTAGCTTACATTACTCGTACTAACTTGATCGGTGTATCTAAGCGTTTATATCGTTTAGCACATGAGAAAACTAAGCCTGATAGTGAGCGTAAGCAAGGCTACCAAGAACGAGACATGAATCGCTTTACACAAGGAATGAAGCGAGTTAATCGTCGTTATGATGCCGATGTAGACATTGCCGTCTTAACTCACTTTTTAAAGCAATATGCACAGTTTCCGGCAGAAGATCGCAACGAGACTTTTGATAAATTTTTTGAATTAGACAAAGGTTTTAACGCTGAGAAGCTGGCTCAAAAATTAACTGACATGCACAGCAAAACAGCTTTAGACGAAGAAGCGGAGCGTTTAGCTTGGATGAACAAGTCAGTCGACGAATTTAAAAACAGTAACGACCCTTACATACAATTTGCCGTATCTCAATATGATAACGATCGTAAGCTGGAAAAAGCCGATCAAGAGTTATCAGGTAAGTTGGCTCAAGCTCGCCCAGCGTTTATGGCCGCGATGATTGCCTTTAAACAAAGCAAAGGTGAACCTGTATATGCCGATGCTAACAGTTCACTTCGTATAACTTACGGCAATGTGAAAGGTTACTCGCCACAAGACGGTTTAACGGCAACACCTTTTACTACGCTAGAAGGTATGTTGGCTAAGTATGTTGCCGGCGATCATGAGTTCGATTTATTTGAAAACATTCGTACCGCAATCGCTAATAAAGATTATGGTAAGTATTACCGTGAAAAAGTGAAGTCAGTGCCAGTAAACTACCTATCAACACTTGATATTACTGGTGGTAACTCAGGCTCACCGACACTTAATGGTAACGGCGAATTTGTTGGCTTAGTATTTGACGGTGTTTATGAATCGATTATTGGTGATTGGGACTACGACACCAAATTCAATCGTGCTATTCACACGAGTGTGCCATTTATGCTTTGGACAATGGAACATATCGATGGCGCTGGCAATATCGTAGAAGAAATGACGATTGTTGATTAACCCTTTGTAGGCTTAAGAAACAAACGAAAAAGAGCAACGATATGTTGCTCTTTTTTTATGGGTTAGTCGCAGGTAGAAAGTCGCCTCGCTCAAATCCTTGTTTCACCAATTTGACAACTTGTTCTTCTGTTAGGCCTAGCTCATTTTTTTTACTAAAACCAAAATACGTTTCTTTTGCTCGCTCTTCATCAAAATTCATTGTTGAAATTTTCAATTCGCTTTTTTGAATATCTGGCAAATGTAAATTTAACATATAGGAATTGGCCATCATAAGGTCGATACGTTCCTTAACCAGCAATGATAAACCAATTCTTTGATTTTGAATCGATACTTTTTTTAATGACGTATCGTTGTCGAATTTAGCAAAGTAAGTTGAGCCTCTTGGCACGCCAATAATCTTTCCTTGAAAATCGCTGTAGTCATTAATCGTAATGTCTTTCTTAGTAATTACAGTTAATTTATCGGCTAATTTAAATGGTGCGTAGAAGGCGAATTTCTTACGCTTTTCAGTTTCATTTAATCCTGCAATAACATCTACGTGTCCAGCTTTAAGTAAAGCAACACAGCGGGCAAAGTTTGGTGATTGAATATAACTAAGCTCTTTTTCTAAAAGTTTAGCTAAAATCTTTAAGTCAGAAATATGACTGCCATATGGCTCGTCAGCTAAATACTGATAAGGAGGATGGTCATCAATACATGCGACCATCTTATTCTCGCTTGCCTGAGCAGACAAACTAAGTGCAAGGATTAGAGTTACTACAAAAATTCGAATCATATTAAGATAAAGATAGCTAATACTAAGAGCGCTGTAAACAAATGTTACAGTTATGTTTAGTGCATTTTTATCAAATCTATTTAGCTATTTAGCTATTTAGCTATTTAGCTATTTAGCTACAAGATCGCAACATTTACCGCTAACATAAAGAAATAGCTAGTTTTTTAGCTCGTAGTAAATAGAGCTAATGGAAAGAATAAAAGATATTTGGGGATTTTAAATTAAGTTTAAAGCTAAACTTAAAATTGGTACCGGAGGCCGGACTTGAACCGGCACACTATCACTAGCGGGGGATTTTGAAAAGTACACGTCTAAATTTTTCTTTAAATTTCAGCAGGATAAAAGCAAACCAAAACACTTTGCAAATTCTTTGCAAAAAATCATTTTTTATTGAATACTAGCATTCATGTCTACTCAAACTGCACGCCACGATATCCAAGACGGACTGTACGTCTATCAACAAGCCAACAGTAAACGTTGGTACGCTCGCTTTGTACTTTACGGTAAATGGTACAGCAAAGCGTCTAAAGAAGTCTCCAAGTTTATTTGACCGTTACACTTTATAGTTGAGCAACTGATGAAAGATTAAGGTAAGACGGGCCATAAACCAAGTCCACTAAATAAATACTTAACGTTATTAAAAAGATAGGACTAGATTCCACATTATTAACCTAGTCCGAGACAGCGCGATTACTTAACTAATTTTTTTAATGCTTTCTTTGCGTTTCGCTTCATGCTTTTATTAGTGGCCGATGCTAACAAATCATTATAAGCATTTATTGCATTCGCAGTTTGTCTTGCTTTCACTAGTAACTGAGCATAAAGTTCTAAGCTGTCTAGATATTCATTATCCTTTACACTACTTTGTGCAAGTAATTGTTTACCAGCGCTAATTCCTTGCTCTAATGACAATTCACCATTGTCGCTAAACAAAACACTATACCAACACGCAGCATCCCATTTCAGATAGGCTTCCTTTATCGGTGCGGGTAACATGCAGGCCTGATAAAACAATTCTCCAGCCTTAATTTTATCACCAAATGTCCATAATAATTGCGCTGCTCGTTCAACAATTTCTACGTTGTTGCTATATTGCTGTGCAATACCCGTTGCATAATGGAGCGCTTCACTTTCCTTTTGTGTGTTTTGTAATAAGTCCATCTGTGCAATATGAGCGAATGGAGAACTTCCTTGCAATAATTTTGCTACTATTGGCGCTTGTTTATCACTATCACCGCCCATGATGCTGTGCTGTCCATAAGCTTTAGCTGCTTCCATTTGGTATCTAGCATTCTGGGGGGCGAGTTTGGCCGCTTTTGTCATCGCCTTAACATAATGGCTATATATCGACATTTTGGAAAACATCGAACTGTTTTTTGCGGCAATTTGCCATAAATTTCCCGTCCAATATTGTACTTTTGCATTGTTCGGGTGTGCTTTTGTGAAAGACGCTAAAGCATCATCAGCGTTATCTTCATTACGTTGAACTTTTATCGCAAGCATTAATAATTGTTCATCAATATTGAGGGGTCTATCGAGGGCACGAAGGGCAGCTTTTACTGATTGATAATTACGTTGGTAATATAGCGTTTCTAATGTTTGTTGATGAGTGACTTGGCGTTCTTTGGACATTGCCAATGCGGTTTTCGGCACATAAAAGGCGCTTAAGCTTACGGTGAACAAGGCGAGTTTAACCCCATGAATGAGTTTCATCATATGCTCCTGTGTTTTCAATGAGAGAGTTATTAAATATTTTTGTAGCGGGAGCTAGTGCGCTCCCGCTCGTGGTTATAAAGGGGTTAGTTAATTGCGATAACGTTGTCAGATAAGTTTCTGTCTATACGGCGCAATTTTGGATCAATCTGCACATGTGTAGGTTGTTTGTCAGAGTAAATAGTGATTTCACTGCGATCTTTGTTGAACTTCACTTTCTCAATGATTAACGCGTTGCTATCGTCATACATTGGGTAGCCGTCATAAAGAGCAACATCGATATAATCATTGATAGGCGCGGCTTGCTCTTCGTTAGTCTGTAAGTCTAATTCGAACTTCAACGTACTTATATCAATAGTGGTCATAAAGATGCTATTAGCGTCTTCTGACATTCGCTGTGATTTTGCATCATGTATTTCGAAGCTATGAAATATCACTCGCTTGAATAAATCATCAAGTTGTTTAGTTTGCGCATGAGTTGCTTGCTGATTAAATGCAGCTAATACATCTAATGTTGTCGCTTTGTATGGGTAGCCTTTATCAGTTAACAGTTGCTTTAACGCTTGGTTAATCTTGTCTTCACCTAAGATATCTAATAGCACGTACATACTGTGCTGACCTTTACCGTAAAATAAGTGAGCGTCGTGTCCCATGTTGTATAACGGTTGTTCAATGTCAGACATGTAAGGACGAACTTTCAAATAGAAGTCTAACGATTGGTTTACTAAGTCAAAGGCAGCTGTTTCTCCATATATATGATTTAACATAACAAGCTCAGTATATTTAGCTAACGTTTCAGTCACCATTGGAGCGCCCGCAATGTAATGTGGCTCTAGATAGTCGCCCCAGTACTGGTGAGCAAACTCATGTGAAATACCACGTAATTGAGGATTAGATTCGGCTAAATCTACTTGTCTGTTATCTAAGTTAAACATTCTATTTTCTACACCCACGTACATCCCTGGTTGTGAGCTTCCGAAGGACTGAGTTGCTGAAAAATATGGAATTTCTACAACGGCATAATGTTTACCTTTATAAGGCATATAATGTTCAGCAAAGTAATCCATAGATTGTGTTAACGCCGTTAATATCATCTCGTTGTCTTGATTATGCTCAGGTGCATGATAGACCGTTAATTCAACACCATTATGGTTTTTTGTTTCAGTGGTAAATTTCGCTGAAACTACAGCTAACTGTGCTTGAATTGGCTCGTCAGATTGGTAGTGAAAGAATTGACGTCCTTCATTAATCCATGTCTTTTTAGGCGTTCCAACAGTTACCACGGTTTGCGGCATTGTGGTGGAAATGACTGCATCAAACATCAATTTATCGTGTGCTTCAACGTGCATGTGCTTTTCTGGCATAGTACGCGTTAATTTTGGTAAATCATGCTCATTACGATTTTCCACATCTGTTAATACGTAAGCTTCGTTAAAGCCAAATTGTGGTATCACATCTTCAACTTCTATATAACTACCGCCAGCGGTTACATAGTGTTCACCGTCTAATTCGCCAAAAGCGTTATGTGTTGCGGTTAACGAAAACTCAACAGAGGTTGTTTTATTCGGCGCTAAAGGTGCTGTCAAAGTAAACAACATGGTTTGATGTGCTTGATCATGTTTGATTAATTCTGCACCCGTTAATTCTACCTGGTAATTGACATGGCTTTGGCGTAATACCGACACCAATACATCTGTAATCGGCTGATCAGATTGGTTTTCAATGATATAACTGCCTCGTATTTGATAACTACGATTCTCAGGGAAAATATCCATCGCTAACTTAACGTCAACAATTGTAGGTGACGACTTACCTTGGTATGACTGATATTGTTTTTCGTAGTCTGCCATTAGCGCAATCTGTTGTTCCTCTGTCATAAAGGTATTAAACATATTTTTTTGATAGAAAATATAGCTAGCACTAGTGACACAAACCACCATTAAGCTTGCTAACAGCACACGGGCTTTTTTCGTTAGTTTTTCTGCTGTAACTGTACTGCCGCGTTGCCAGAATTTAACGGTGATTGCACCTAGAATACCTGTTAAAGAAAGCCAGTAAATATTGTACCAATGAGCAGCTTGTGCATGATAAATCGTGTCAGCCATATCAGAGAACATGAAATAAGGTTGATAGGCAAATACTGTTAATGGATGGTCAAGTAACATGCCTTTTGCTACGCCATTTAGTAAAAATACACCAACACCTAATAACAATCCAATGGATTTTACTTTGGCAAAACGCTGCAAAAATAGCGTTAATAAAGCTGCCAATAACATAGGAATGCCACTGTAATAGAACAACAATAAATACTGTTGAGGCTGAATATCTAAATAACCTTGCGACAATTGGAATGCAATCGCTGAGATAATGCTCACCAGTATTAAGGTAAAACCGATGGCAAGTACTGCCGCTAATTTTGCAAAATAAAAAGTAAAATTTTGCGTAGGTGTGCAATCAATTAATGGTGCGACTTTGATTAAACGTTCATTCCAATATAGTTCTACCGTAAAGAAAATCACTACTAACATACCAATTTTTGCTAATGGTTCTTGTAACCAGCCTAGAATCAACGCTGTTTGCGGCAAGAATGCTTGACCTCCAGCGATTGGACCATCAAAAACGCTGTTAATTAAGTTTCCTAATGTAAAGGCGATAGTGGCGAACAACAGCACCATGAATACTTTGCCACGTGTGGCGGTCATGTACTCTATGTTGAATTTTGACCATGCTACTGGCCAATTAATTTGGCTAAAATCAATCACAGATTTTAGGCTGGTATATGGCTTGAAACGCTTGTTTTCAGGTTCTGCTGTAGCAGATAGATCTTGAACGTTCTTTTTCGTTTTTATTTTATGTTCAGCCTTAAAGCTGAATACTCTATAAGTAAAGACAAATAAACTAAGGCTTATTGCTAGCCATAAAATACGGTTGAATAACAATGCCCCTGTTAGCGAGGGCATGAAAGTATTGCGTTGTTCAGCACTCCAATAAGCAGATTGTTCTGCAAAAGCGATAAGACCGTATGGTTCAATTAATGAAGCGAAACCATACCCCTCCGATAATACGGATGATGTTGCCATTAATGGTGAGTTGCCAAATATCGACCCTACGATATATATCACGTACAACACGATGCCAGAAACAAACACAGTGATCATACTTTTACTTAACATTGCCGCAGCAAATACTATAGAGGTACATAAAAATACAGAAGGTACGATAAACAGTAAATAATTACTGATGTAGTAATTTAATTGAAATGGACCTACCAATTCGGCATCTAAAAATAGTGGGGTAATCATCATGCCAATAAGTGCCATGAATAATATCGCACACGTGGCAAAGGCAATGCTGAAGTATCTGCTTGCTAAATACTTAAATTTGTCAATTGGCGTGGTAAAAATTAGCGACTCCATCTTGTATTGGCTATCTCGCAAAACGGTAGCCGACGCTAAGACACAAGTAACAAAAATTATATTAGGCGCAATAAACAATAATGTTAGGCTTATAGCGTGAGCAGAGTTTGCAAAGACTAAAGCAGAACCGCGCTGCGTAGTGATTAAAACGGCCATCCATATCATGGCGATTGAAGCTGCCCAAAAGCCACCTTGCTTGATCTGTTGTTTTAATTCAAAGGGTAATAACTTAAGCAACATCTTGATCTCCTTGCTTTGTATGACCAATACCTTGAGCCTTGTTTAACGTAGAAAAGTAAACATCTTCTAAATCTGGAGTAATGGGCTTGAACCCAATTTCTGGTTGGAATTCACTTTCAATGATTAGTTGAGTTTTGCCAGTAATTAATCGTTCAGATAAAACGTTGAATCTAGTGCGGTAGTCTGCAGCTTCTGTTCTATTGACCATTTTTGACCAAACACGGCCGTCTAAAGAGCGTATTAACGAAGCAGGTTTTCCATGTAATTGAATTTGACCATTGATAAGGATCGCCATGTTTGGACAAAGTTGACTGACATCTTCAACGATATGTGTTGATAAAATAACCACTATGTTTTCACTGATCTCACACAACAAATTATGAAAACGGTTGCGTTCTTGCGGATCCAGCCCTGCTGTTGGCTCATCAACAATAATAAGCTTTGGGTCACCTAACAAGGCTTGCGCAATACCAAAACGCTGTTTCATACCGCCTGAATAAGTTGCAACGTCATTGTGACGCTTGTCGAATAAATTGGTTAAATGCAGCAGACTTTCTATTTGCGCTTTGCGCTGCTCTTTATCAACAATACCTTTTAATAACGCTAAATGATTTAACAATTCGTAGCAGCTGGCTTTCGGGTATACACCAAATTCTTGCGGCAAATAGCCTAAACATTCACGTAATATATTAGGGTTTTTAATAATGTCTTTATTATCAAAACTAATCTGTCCGTGAGAGGGCTGCTGCAACGTTGCGATTGTGCGCATTAGAGATGACTTGCCAGCTCCATTTGGTCCAAGTAAGCCAAATAAACCAGGCTCTATGTCAAGTGATACTGATTTTAGCGCTTGAACTCCATTGTCATAAGTTTTTGATAAATTTCTAATAGTTAACATACTTCCGTCCGAGGTGTTTTCTGTTTTTCTGTATAGTACAATCGTTAAAAACTAAATAAATAATGAAATGACGAACGACGATTAAACATTGTCGAACGACTAATTTCGCTAAAAAGAAGGCTATTTTGAACGTTTGGTTAAAGAGTATTGCGCTAGTATTAGGTTATGGCGTCAGCCTATATCTTATCTATCTTGTCACAAATCCCGAGGTACTGATTGTATTTTTAACCATTAGCTTGATGCTACCACTTATTTATTTGATACAAGATAGAGCAAAGCAAAAACAATACATTGACCATTTGCATCAAGAAACACTCAAAGCTGAACTGAGTTTACTAAAAAGTCAAATTAATCCACACTTTTTCTTTAATACTTTAAATAACTTATATGGGCTAGCCGTTGAGAAATCTGATTTAACTGAAGAGGTAATATATCGCTTGTCTCAAATGATGCGTTTTACGATTTATGATGGCCGTAAACATACAGTATTAGTGGAAGATGAAATCGCATATTTGGAAAACTTCATTGAACTAAATCAACTGCGCCACAGACATCGATTGGATATTCGGTTTGAACGACATATCACCAATGAGCAACAACGTATCCCACCATTGTTATTCATTAATTTGCTGGAAAACGCCTTCAAACATGGTGTGGATACCTTAACCGATAGTCAGTATATTCATTTTTGCTTAACGACTAATCCTGAGATGATTGAATTTACAATCGAAAATAACTTCGACAAAACGGTGTTAGAGAAAAATAAAAAGCAACGAGCAAGTGGCGGACTGGGACTAGATAATTTAAAGCGCAGGCTTGTTTTGCTTTTTCCAGATAAACACCAAATAAAAACAAATGTTACCGATAGCCTTTATAAAACAACGGTTTCGATAGACTTAACATAAACGGGTTACATAGACGGATTAACTTAATGAATTATTTAATCATCGACGATGAGCCAACCGCGCATAAATTGATCACTCGATTTGCACAAGCTCATCCGACATTAAACTTAGTGGGTTCGTGTTTTAATGCGATGCAAGCTGAACAATTGATGCAATCGAATCAGGTTGATGTGATTTTTCTAGATATTAATATGCCGAAAATGACGGGTTTTGAATTTTTAACCGCACTCAAAAAGCCCCCACAAATCGTTGTTATTTCAGCACACCAAGAGTATGCATTGGAAAGCTATGAATATGAAATAAGTGACTACTTACTTAAACCGTTTAATGCTGAACGATTTGGGAAAACATTTCAAAAGATAACCGATAAACAAGCGTTGTTCGAAAGTCATAGGCAAAGTGGGAACAGCAGCAATGCCCTGCAAGAAAGTATCTTTATTAAGGATGATAAAAAACATCATCAAGTGGCATTAAATGAATTACTTTATGTTAAAGCAAATGGCAACTATTCCTCAGTTTATTTAAAAGGTTCTCAGTTACTAAGCCAAATGAAAATTTCTGATTTTGAGCGCTTATTGCCAGGGGAACATTTTTCTCGAGTACATCGTTCATACATGGTTGCCCATCATGCATTGACATTAATCAAGGCCAGTGAAGTACATATTAATGATTTTGTTGTACCGGTTGGGCGAATATACAAAGACAAAGTGTCACAAATAGTTAATAAGAAGTAATTGCAATGTACAGTCACGTTCAAATTCAGCAGTTAAAACTTCCTTTGATATATTATATCGAGCTAATAAACACATCAGAACCTATTGAATACCAATTTAAATCAATTTGTTACAGCATCAAAAGGTAATGCTACCACACCCACTTCTCCGGCCACGTTTACCACGCCTCAAAATTTTACATATCTGTAGTGGCATAGTGACTTTGAAAAGCATTAATCAAGAATGTAGTTTATGGCCTACATAGCGTCTACATTGGATTTATGGATAATTTAGATATTAAATTGGTACCGGAGGACGGACTTGAACCGTCACGCCCGAAGGCAACGGATTTTGAAAAGTAAGCGTCTATTTATTTACTTAAATTTCAGTAAGTTAAAAACCTATTTAGACACTTTACAAATTCTTTGCAACTCATCGTCGAGTCCACTTTCATTGTAGTCTGTAACAAAAACAAAATGGTTGCCTATTTTATAGAAAATCAAATATTCCAATTAGTTACCTTTTTATTTACTTAAATTAAATAGAAAATCTTTATTGAAACCATACCATAAAACACATTGAAGTATATAAACGAAAAAAGCCCCATCCGATTAAGGACAGGGCTTTCATATAATGGTACCGGTGGGCGGACTCGAACCGCCACGCATTGCTGCAACGGATTTTGAATCCGTCGTGTATACCAATTTCACCACACCGGCAAAGGCTTGTAGCTAACCTTTTAGTTTGCAAAGAAATCAATTCTTGTATTTAAAAACCGAACTCTTTATAAACTAGCCAACCATCAATTCAGGTTAACATTTTTCAAAACTTAAATTTTTCTTTGCAAATCTTTGCAAGAGAAATGCAAACACTCACTTTCAATACAGGGCAATTAAATCAAGTGCAGACATTCAAAATCAAGCTAAGCGCCTTAAATTTTGAATCCCCTGTGCCTACCAATTCCATCACTCCGGCATAGGCAAGACAAACTGTAGGGTTTATGGCTCGCATTATACGACATCGAAATTGCTAAGCAACTGTTTTATCGCATACATTTATTAATTGCTCAAATATCAAACAAAGGACAACAACTATTTACTTAAAAAGCCTTCCATCCAAGCCAGAGCCTGACCTTTTTCATTGAAAAACTGATGAGTAATATCATTGGCCTGATATATTTGATGACACAATTCTTTCGTTATAAATTTGGTTTCACACGACGTTAGATTAATTGCCACCGCTTTAACCTTACTTTGCTGAAGAAATATTTTATGTTTTTGTGCTCCTGTGGTGGTAGGTATAGCCTCACCGATAGGTTCGAGATAAACCACAAAATTGTCTGGATCAACATGTTGCGATGCTGACGCTAACTGAATATGAAAACGGTCAAAATACTCATCATTCCATGGCCCATATGCAGCAATGAACATCGTGTTATTATGAGTTTCTATCTCACAGTATCCATGTGCTTTGAATTTTGATTTCAAATTTACCACCAACACCTTAGTTATATTTTAACTTTAGCAAAGAATTCATCACTTAACCTTTAATTGCTGCTTTGCTAGACTAGCGCAAATTTTTAAAAGGTTTTGTTATGTCTGCAGTTGAAGATTTTCCAAGAGCTGGGTTTATTCGTCGTTTTGGTAGTTGGGTCTATGACGTATTAATTGCAATCGCAGTTTATATGACGGCTGGCGCAGTGAGTTTTGCTATATTCGCCGTACTCGTTAACACAGGAATAATACCTTCAGGCGGCGAGGAACATGTTATTAGTGTCCTGCAAAACTCTATCGTGTATACCTTAATCAACGAATGCTTTAAATTAGGCTGGGTAGCCTACTTTTTTGTATTTTTCTGGGCGCGAAGTGGACAAACGATCGGCATGAAAGCTTGGCGTTTAAGAGTGCAAAACCAAGATGGTAGTTTGATTAACAAAAAAACAGGGGTAAAACGTTTAATACCAACGCTAGGCGGTTTGGGTAATTTAGCCGTTATATTCGATAGAAAGCATAAATTAAGCCTTCAAGACAGATTTACAAATACAGAAGTTGTTCTGTTATCACTAGAAGCGAATAGACCGCGATAACACAAAAATTTGGATTTCTTACGCCCGCTTATTCATATAAAAAACAGCGACACTGACGAATATAATCGACGGTAGAATAGCGCCAAGCACCGGTGGCAATTGATAAACTAAACTAATTGAGCCAGCTACTTGGTTCACTAAATAGAAAACAATACCTGTAGCTACGCCCATGACAATTCTTGCGCCCATCGACATTGATCGCAATGGGCCAAAAATAAAAGACAATGCCAACAGCAACATCACACCAACAGTAAACGGTTGAACAACCTTACGCCAAAAAGCCAACTCGTAGCGACTTGGGTCCTGATCATTACTTTTCAGATACTCTAAATACTCGACCAACCCTTGAATCGACAATGCTTCTGGTTTAACCGTTACTACACCTAACTTTTCTGGCGTTAATGTCGAACGCCAAAGTTGAGTTTCAGCAATCTCCGTCGTAAACGCCATGTCGTTAATTTCAGTATTTTTTACATCATGTAATAACCAAGCGTCATCTTGATACGTTGCTTTTGAAGCTGCAGACCAGCTTTTCAATTTCAAACTGTTATCAAATCGATAGATCTGTACTTGTTTTAAAGTGCCAGTATCAGCAACTTCACTAATGTGAACAAAATAATCGCCGTCTTTTGCCCAGACACCACTTTTAGAAGAGATTAAACTACCACCAGAAATTGCTTGAGCTCGAATTTCTCTCGCTGCTGCCTCGCCTTGTGGCGCTAGCCATTCCCCAACTGCCATACTTAAAATAACCAAAACAGCGGCGGCTTTCATCACCGACTTTATGATGTCTAAACGTGATAAACCAGCAGCCTGCATCACAATTAATTCACTATGGCTTGCCAACATACCTATGCCGATTAAACCACCGATTAAGGCCGACATAGGAAAGAATATTTCAACATCACGAGGAGTTGCATAAAGCACATATAAAGCAGCGTGTGATAAATCATAATTACCACGGCCAACGGCTCTGATTTGCTCAACAAACTTTATAATACCGCTGATACTAACAAAAACGGTCAGTGTCATTAGTGTGGTTGAGGCAATAACTCGACCAATGTATAAGTCTAATATTTTCATTATGCGTTTCGCCCTCTTAACTGCACTTTCGGCAACTTCGCTTTAATTTTTCGTCCACTTGTTCGGCCTTGAACAATTAAACTCACACCGAGCACGAGTGCACACAAATGAATAGGCCATAAGCCAACGTAATGAGGCACGGCTTCACTTTCAATACCACTTCGAATCGATGTTAATAATAAGAAATACGTTAAGAACAGTAATAATGCAGGTACCAACTTACCAAACTTACCTTGTCTAGGATTCACTACAGACAATGGCACTGCGATAAGGGTCAAAATTAAACATGATATTGGAAACGCTACGCGCCACTGAATTGCTGCTTTTGCTTCCGGATCGGGGTTACCTAGTAAATCAACCGTTGGTGTAGCGGTCACTTTACGGCGCTTATGCTCTACTTTTTTGTCTTGAATATCGAATGCGTAGTTCCCAAAACTTACTACGCGCAATTCTTTCGACTCCGTATCTTTTTGATAACGAACACCGTCTTCTAATATGAGCTTTTGCGCACCACTTTCTTCTTCTATAACCTGACCAGATTTAGCATAAACGATACTTGAATTAATAATTTCGTTAAAACTGCTGTTTTCATCGGGTAGCTGCGCAACAAAGACTCGATCTAGTTGGTTTCCTTCTCGGTCTTTGTTATGAACGAACATAACCGCTTTGTTATTACTCGTTTTTTGAAATCGACCAGCAACAACAGAGCTAATCCCCGCATCAGCGGCTAGTTCTTCTTTTACTTGGTACTCATATTCCGCCGCCATCGGTGATAAATAAAGTGTAAATATCCCGGTAATCACTGCTGTGATCAGCCCCAAGACTAACGTTACACGCACCACATACCATTCGCTAACCCCGCAGGCATGCAATATGGTCATTTCACTTTCAGCATAGATTCGGCCGTACGCAAGCAAAATACCGAGAAATAAACTTAACGGTAATAAGGTACCTGCCAAGTCTGGTACTTTTAAGCCAATAAATATCATCACGAGATGACCTGGTATACCACCTTCAGAAGCGTCATCTAATACACGAACAAACTTTTGGCTAATAAAGATTGTCATTAAAATGAAAAATACAGCAAACTGAGTTTTAGCTACTTCTGATAATAAATAACGGAAAATAATCACAAATAAGCCCCTAAAAACTTAGTTTTTTTCTGACATAAGGAAGATTTTTAAGTAAACTTGTCATTTTTATATATAAATAATTTTTGAGTCGCATAGGTAAAAGTTGCGAGTAAGGCTATAATTATAGCCTTTAGCGAACTTAAAATAATAGTAAGCTTATCTATTATTCGATGTTTTAGGCAAGTTTAATCGATTTTTTATCGAAATATTGCAGACTTTTAAGGTAAATAGGAGAACCCATGGAGTTCAGTGTAAAAAGTGGCAGTCCTGAAAAACAGCGCAGCGCCTGTATCGTCGTAGGTGTATTTGAGCCGCGTCGACTTTCAGCTATCGCTGAACAACTTGATGAAATAAGTGAAGGCTATATCAGCAACTTATTGCGCCGTGGCGACTTAGAAGGTAAGTCAGGGCAAATGTTATTATTGCATCACGTACCTAATATTCTTAGTGAACGTGTATTACTTGTTGGTTGTGGTAAAGAGCGTGAACTAGATGAGCGTCAATACCGCCAAATCATTAGTAAAACAATTAATACATTAAATGAAACCGGTTCAATGGAAGCCGTTTGTTTCTTATCTGAGTTACACGTTAAAGGTCGCGATACTTACTGGAAAGTTCGTCAAGCGATTGAAGCAACTCATGATTGTTTATATAGCTTTAATAGCCTAAAAACACGCAAAGAAGAGCCAAGACGCCCACTGCGTAAAATGGTATTTAATGTACCAACACGTCGTGAACTTGCTATTGGTGAGCGTGCAATTGCACATGGTTTAGCAGTATCTGAAGGTATCACTACCTGTAAGAACGTAGCAAATATGCCACCTAATATTTGTAATCCAGCGTATTTAGCAGATCAAGCAAAGATATTAGCAAACGATTACGCGACAGTTACCACTGAAATTATCGGTGAAAAAGAAATGGATGCTTTAGGTATGCATTCATATCTAGCTGTTGGTCGTGGTAGTGAAAACGAATCATTCATGAGTATTATTAAGTACTCAGGTACAAACGATGCAGTTAAACCGATTGTGCTTGTTGGTAAGGGCTTAACATTTGACTCAGGTGGTATTTCAATCAAGCCAAGCGAAGGCATGGACGAAATGAAATACGATATGGGCGGTGCCGCTGGTGTTCTAGGTGCTATGCACGCATTAGCAGAAATGAATTTACCCATTAACGTAATTGGTGTTTTAGCTGGTTGTGAAAACATGCCTGGTGGTAAAGCATACCGTCCAGGTGACGTACTAACAACGATGTCAGGTCAAACGGTTGAAGTATTAAATACCGATGCTGAAGGTCGTTTAGTACTTTGCGATGCATTAACTTACGTTGAGCGTTACGAACCAGAATCAGTTATTGATGTTGCGACCTTAACAGGTGCATGTGTTATCGCGTTAGGCAAACACGCAACAGGTTTATTAAGTAATCATAACCCACTAGCCCATGAGCTATTAAACGCGTCAGATCAAAGTGGCGACCGCGCTTGGCGTTTACCATTATGGGATGAGTACCAAGAGCAACTTGAAAGCCCTGTGGCAGATTTCACCAACTTAGGCGGTCGTCCGGCAGGTACAATTACCGCAGCAGCATTTTTATCCCGTTTTACTAAGAAGTATCACTGGGCTCACTTAGACGTGGCTGGTACAGCTTGGCGTAGCGGTGGCAAAGATAAAGGCTCTACAGGTCGTCCTGTTAGTATGTTAAGTCAATTCTTACTTAACCGTTCAGGCGAAGAGCAAGGCGAATAACAGCGATGCAAACACAGGTAGAGTTTTTTGTATTACCTGAAGATGAATCAGAGGCAAATTGCCATCTGATTCAAGCCTGTGTGCATGCTGCAAACTTGTATCGCCAAAATATACGCGCATATATTTTTACTGAAGATCTAGCACAAGCTCATCGTATTGATGAATTGCTATGGGCTTTTGATCCTCAATCTTTTGTGCCTCACAACCTCGTTGGCGAAGGCATGAAACAAGGTTCGGCGATTGAGATTGGTCATCAACCACCTCAAAATCGCCGTTCGGTACTGATCAACCTAGCGAATCAAGTACCAGACTTTGTTACTCAATATCAACAAATTATCGACTTTGTTCCAAGTGACGACACGTTAAAACAACAAGCTCGAGAACGCTTTAAACAATACCGTTCTTTGGGTTTTTCGTTAAATACGCATCAAACGAAGAGCGAACAAGCGATCACAGAAAATTAAGTAAATCTGATGGAAAAAACATTTAATCCAGCTGACATTGAAGATTCCCTGTATAAATCATGGGAAGAAAAAGGTTATTTCAGCCCGACAGACGAAGGCGATGGTTACTGTATCGCTATTCCACCGCCGAATGTAACTGGTAGCCTACATATGGGCCACGCATTTCAACAAACAATTATGGATACCTTGATTCGTTACCAACGTATGCAAGGTAAAAGTACCTTATGGCAGTCAGGTACTGACCACGCAGGTATTGCGACTCAAATGGTTGTTGAAAGAAAAATTGGTGCTGAAGAAGATAAAACTCGTCATGACTACGGTCGCGATGCGTTTATTGACAAGATCTGGGAGTGGAAAGCGGAATCTGGTGGCAACATCGGTAAGCAAATGCGCCGCTTAGGCAACTCAATTGATTGGTCTCGCGAGCGCTTCACGATGGATGACGGCTTAAGTGATGCCGTGCAAGAAGTATTCGTTCGACTTTACCAAGATGACTTAATTTATCGTGGTAAACGCCTTGTTAACTGGGATCCTAAGCTACACACGGCAATCTCAGATTTAGAAGTTGAGAATAAGGATAAAAAGGGCCATATGTGGCACTTACGCTATCCTTTGGCTAATGGTGAAACAACTACCGAAGGTAAAAACTTCTTAGTTGTTGCAACTACCCGCCCTGAAACCATGCTTGGTGATACAGGTGTAGCCGTTAACCCTGAAGATCCTCGTTATAAAGATCTGATAGGCAAACATATTGAATTACCACTCGTCGGTCGTTTAATTCCAATCGTTGGTGATGAACATGCCGACATGGAAAAAGGCACTGGTTGTGTGAAAATTACACCTGCTCACGACTTCAATGATAACGAAGTAAGTAAGCGTTGTGGCTTAGCTATGATCAATGTGCTTGATAAAAACGCGGCGATTTTAGCTCAAGCAGAAGTTTACAACACCAATGGTGAAGTCAGTACTGAGTTTGATTCGGCCTTACCAGCTGAATTTGCTGGCCTTGATCGTTTTGATGCACGTAAAGCTATTGTTGCCAAGTTTGACGAGTTAGGTTTACTTGAAGCGGTTAAAGATCACGACTTAGTTGCGCCACACGGCGATCGTTCTGGCGTTATCATTGAGCCATTATTAACCGACCAATGGTATGTGCGCGTTGAAAAACTCGCTAAGCCTGCCATTGAAGCAGTTGAAAATGGCGATATTGAGTTCGTACCTAAGCAATATGAAAACATGTACTTTGCTTGGATGCGTGACATTCAAGACTGGTGTATTTCTCGTCAATTATGGTGGGGTCATCGTATTCCAGCTTGGTATGACGACGCTGGCAATGTATATGTTGGCCGTGATGAAAATGAAGTACGTGAAAAACACAGTTTAGGAAACGATGTTAACCTACGACAAGATAATGACGTATTAGATACGTGGTTCTCTTCAGCACTTTGGACGTTCTCAACATTAGGTTGGCCGAATGAAGAAGAATTGATGAAGAAGTTCCACGCTACAGACGTACTTGTGACTGGTTTTGATATCATCTTCTTCTGGGTTGCTCGTATGATCATGATGACCATGCACTTCATTAAAGATGAAAATGGCAAGCCTCAAGTACCATTTAAACAAGTCTATGTAACCGGACTTATTCGTGACGAAAGTGGCGATAAAATGTCTAAGTCAAAAGGTAATGTCATCGATCCACTTGATATGATTGACGGTATTTCTTTAGACGATTTACTAGATAAGCGCACTGGCAATATGATGCAACCACAGCTTGCTAAGAAAATTGCCAAAGCCACGAAGAAAGAATTTCCAGAAGGTATTGAAGCACACGGCACCGATGCGTTGCGATTTACTTTATCAGCACTGGCGTCAACCGGTCGTGATATTAACTGGGATATGAAACGTTTAGATGGTTACCGTAATTTCTGTAATAAGTTATGGAATGCTAGTCGTTACGTATTGATGAATACTGAAGAGCACGACTGTGGTAAAAATGGCGGCGATATGACGTATTCATTAGCTGATCGTTGGATCCAAAGTCAATTTCAAGAAACCGTCAAAACTGTCCATGAGGCTTTTGCAACATTTCGCTTTGATTTAGCGTCACAAGCGTTATATGAGTTCACATGGAATCAATTCTGTGACTGGTATTTAGAACTGACAAAACCTGTTTTATTTAAAGGTGATGAAGCGGCTCAACGTGGCACACGTAATACCTTAGTTAATGTATTAGAAGGTTTATTGCGTTTAATGCACCCAATTATGCCATTTATTACTGAGACGATTTGGCAGCGTGTTGTACCGCTAACAAGTTTTGTTACGCAAGGTGAAAGCATTATGATTCAAAGCTTTCCACAAGTTGACGAAAGCCAAATTGATGCTCAAGCAGTAGCAGATGTTGAGTGGTTAAAACAATTCATCGTAGCGATTCGCAATATTCGCGGGGAAATGGACATTGCACCGAGCAAACCATTGCCTGTGTTATTGAAAAACGTTAATGAACAAGATCAGCGTCGTTTGGCTGAAAATGAGCAATTTTTAAGTGCCTTGGCAAAACTTGAGTCAATTAAAGTGCTTACTGACGATGAAGAAGGGCCAGCATCAGCAACAGCGGTTATTGGTGACTTATCGGTGTTGATTCCTATGGCGGGTTTAATTGATAAAGAAGCAGAGTTAGCGCGTTTATCAAAAGCCATCGAGAAACTAGAAAAAGATGTTGCTCGTACACAAGGCAAACTAGGTAATGAGAACTTTGTTTCTAAAGCGCCTGAAGCTGTTATCAATAAAGAAAAGGAAAAATTAGCTGACGCAGAGTCTGCCTTAGCTAAGCTTATTGACCAAAAATTACAAATTTCGGCACTTTAAGCCTTTTTTATTGACCAAAAAGTCAGCTTTGGCTGACTTTTTTCGTTTTTATAAAATAGTTCATGACTTTGTAACAAAAAGCATGTATCTTCCCCTTTGTATGGTTTTTGACAGAATCTAAAATCATATTCGCGTTGAGTTTTTGCGTTCGGATGAAGGTTCTTAATCAAATATATGATGTATTGATTCACCTGGCGCGCTAGTGTTATTGGCATACCTTCCTCTGTCTGTACTTTTGGGTAGAGGGCATTTACTCCGTGAGTTGGGTCATTTTGACCTTTATTTTTAATTATTGTACTACGGGAAATGTAAGTATGTCTGATACAGTAACTGGTAAAGTTAAATTTTTTAACGAATCTAAAGGCTTCGGTTTTATCGAGCAAGAAAACGGCCCTGACGTTTTCGTTCACTTCTCTAACATCACAGGTTCGGGTTTCCGCACTTTAACTGATGGTCAAGCAGTATCTTTCAGCGTAAAACAAGGCCAAAAAGGCCCTGAAGCTGAAAACGTAGCGGCTTTATAATCGAGCGTTAGATTTAAAAAGAGGAGCGCCGCTGTGCTCCTTTTTTTCTGTCCTTCTAATCAAGGGCAAACAGAAAACAGCGTAATTATTACGCGCAACTTAGGTCAATATTGACCGCAAATTTAAAAAGTATTTTTATACTAGGAAAAGAGCATGTCTGATAAAGTAACAGGTAAAGTAAAATTTTTTAATGAATCTAAAGGCTTCGGTTTTATCGAGCAAGAAAACGGTCCTGACGTATTCGTTCACTTCTCTGCAATCGCAGCTGACGGTTTCCGCACATTAACTGACGGTCAAGCAGTTTCTTTCAGCATCAAACAAGGTCAAAAAGGCCCTGAAGCTGAAAACGTAACGGCTCTATAATTTAGAGCGTTATATGAAAAAAGGAGCTTATAGCTCCTTTTTTTGTACCCGAAATTTGGTCAACCTCTAATTAGGCCTGTTAATATACGGTTTAACAATATCAACAATTGCATCAATGTGATCATCCCTATCATTCAAACACGGAATGTAATGATAAATCTCTCCGCCTGCATCAACGAACACCTCTTTATTTTCTTCTACTAACTCTTCAAGCGTCTCTAAACAATCAGCACTAAACGCTGGACTCATGATAGCGACGTGCTTAACACCAGATTGAGCTAGATTCTCTAGCGTTTCATCTGTGTACGGTTTTAGCCACTCAGCCTTACCGAAACGCGATTGAAAGGTCATAACAAAGTCTTCTTCCTTAAGCGATAAAGCTTGAGCCAACGCTCTGGTTGTTAGCGCACAGAAACAATAGTACGGATCACCTTGGTGATGAAATAGCTTTGGCATACCGTGATAGGACAATACCAACTTATCTGGCTTGCCATGAGCATCAATATGCTCTTTCACACTCGCCGCTAAAGCATCAATATACTTTTCATTTTGATGATAGCTACTGACAAAGTGCAACGATGGAATCCAACGCCATTTTTTCATCGCTTTGGTAACGGCATCAAAACTTGAACCCGTAGTCGGCCCAGCATATTGCGGGTACAAAGGCATCACAACAATATTATCGATACCTTGTTTTTGAAAACGATTCAATTCACTCTCAATTGAAGGTTGTCCATAACGCATTGCTAAAGCGACTTCGACAGGCTCATCGAGATCTTCAGCAAGCTTAGATTTCACTTTATCTCGCTGTTGCTCACTTATCACCATCAATGGTGAGCCTTTTTCTGTCCAAATGCTTTGATAGAGCTTTGCTGATTTGGCAGGACGTACTCGTAAAATAATACCGTGAAGAATAATCATCCATACCAATCGAGGAATTTCAACGACGCGCGGATCAGAGAGGAACTCTCTTAAATACGTTCTTAATGCTTGTGCCGTTGGTGCTTCAGGTGTACCTAAATTTGTCAGTAAAACCCCTGTTCTTGGGGTTTTATCATGTATAGATTTATCTTGCCCTGCAAATCGAGACATACGACTTATTAACCTCTATTGTGCTAGTGCGGTATTTAATGCCTGCACAAACTCTTCGTCGTCAGGTGATACTCGAGAATTGAAGTGCTGTACGTTAGCACCATTATTCGTGACCAAATACTTATAAAAATTCCATTTTGGTGATGTAGTTTTCTCTCCTAGATGAGCGAAAACTGGATTTGCATCATCACCACGAACGCTGGTTGTTTCCATCATAGGAAAGGTAACACCGTAATTTACAAAACAAACTTTTGCAGTATCTTTCTCATCATCTTCTTCTTGGAAAAAGTCATCTGATGGAAAACCAACAACCACTAGGCCTTTATCTTTATTTTCTTTGTATAAGGCCTCAAGACCTTTGAATTGTGGCGTAAAGCCACAGTTACTGGCTGTATTAACAAATACTACGGTTTTGTCTTTGGTTAGCTGACAAAGGTTTACTTCTTCTGAAGAATGCAATAATCGCATCGTTTGGTTTAAATAAGCAGGGCATGAGTCGCTTGCTTCGACTTGTGCTTGATCGCTTGCCGCATTGACTGACATTGGTAGAACAAAAGCTGCTGACAAAATAGTTGTTTGTACTAGCTTATTAATCGTTGAAACCTTCATAGTAACTTCCTTTAAATTATTATTTAACGCTATCCGTAACTTTCTCATCAATAACCACATCAAGAAGCTTATTATCCGCAACAACAATATCTCGAATAACGGCTTGATAATCACCTGGTTTCACTCCTGGTGTACCATCTTGAGAAATGACGGCAAAGACATGCACTTTTTCAAACATGCTCAATTTCATTTGCTCCATCATTGCTTGCGAGTCGTTCAGTACGATAGTAGCAGGTAAATCACTTGCGAATACTTTAACGGCCGCGATTGGCATTTTAGGTCCAGAGCTTGCGATAGCGTAAATAAATACGGCTTTATCTTCTTGCTGGATCAATTCACTCATCACGTTGTCGCCTATCGTCACATTTAAGCTTAACTGAACACCATTATCAGGTGTAGCCTGTTCGATAGCTTGTGATTGCTGACCTGTTAACGCTAAACGGTTTTTCGCTTCATTAACAGCTTCTTGTAACGCTTGGCTATTAACATTGCTTCTGCCGCTATCGATAATTGGTTGCCAATACTTTATTGCTTGAGCATATTCTTGATGCATAAAGCTATGCATACCTAATAAAATATTTGTTGATGGATCTAGTGGGTCTAGTGCAAGCGCTTTATCAATGAGTACCTGAGACTCAGCGGTAATTTCTTGATTGTCACGATAGTAAGTTGCTTGTGCCATCGCGCCATAAATATCAGCATGTGGACCGTCAACCTCTTCAACTTTAGCGAATGCTGCGATAGCACCGTTAAAATCACCTAAACCAACCAGTGCTTGCCCCAATGAATACCATGCATCAGCATTGTTTGGTTCTTCACTTATTTGCTGCCTAAGCTGTGCTACACGCGCAAGTGTTTCTTGCTGACGTGCTCTTTCATCTTGCTCCATTTGCTCTTGAACGTTAACTTGTTGTGGCTGAGACAGCTGCTCAAACGCACCAATTTTGTTATACAGTGCAAAGCTGAACACCAAAATAAAAAGGCTAATACTTACAGGCCAAATGATAGAGAGTTGCTTTTGTTCAAACACTTCTTGATGTTGCTGATTTTCTTGCACATCTTGAAGTAAGCTTTTATCGAGCTCTTGTGTTAGGTATTGATAATTTTCTTGATCAATTTTACCTTGTTCAAAATCGGCTTCAATTTCAGCTTTATGTTCGTGATATAAATTGACATTGGTGTTGTCGCGAACATTTTGGTCGAAACTGGTTACTTGTTGTTGTCTAAAAAAGTGCGCCCAGACAATAATTAAAATCAATAGGAGCAAAACAACTAGGGCAATAACAGTAGTCATAGTTAATTATTCTTCTTTTAAGATATCGGCTAACTTTTGTTTTTCAGCATCGCTCATTGCTTGCTGAGCTTGTGGCGGTGCTTTTCTGCGTAAGATCAATACAACAACAACAGCCCCTATCAATAGAAAAATTGCAGGGCTAAACCATAACATGTAGGTGTATTCATTAACTTTAGGGCGATATAAAACAAAATCACCGTAACGAGCAACCATGTAATCAACAATTTCTTTATCGGACTTGCCTTCGTTGATCATGATATAAACTTGTTCACGCAAATCGACAGCGATTTGAGAGTTTGAATCAGCAAGGTTTTGATTTTGACACTTAGGGCAACGTAACTCTTTTACTAACGCTTGGTAGCGAGTTTTGTCCACTTCACTTTTAAATGAATACGTATCAATTGGACTGGCTTGGCTAGTTGCTAACCACAGCAGTGAAATAACTAACGTTAATAACCTCATCATTGTCCCTTCGCTTTTTCAGCTTCAATTTGCTTAATTATCGGTTCAAATTCTTTTTGCCAGACATTGGCATCAATCGGTCCCGCAAAACGTTTACGAATAATGCCGTGATGATCAACAACAAAAGTTTCAGGCGCTGCATATACACCCAAATCTAAACCTAAGCGGCCTAAATCATCAAAAATAGAAAACTCGTAAGGGTCACCTAGATCATTTAACCATTTTACTGCTAGTTCACGCTCATCTTTATAGTTAAGGCCATAAAGCTTGATACGATCACTTTTTGCTAAATCAAGCAAATAAGGATGTTCATAACGACATGATGGACACCACGTGGCCCATACATTAATTAAGACAACATCGCCTGTTAATTGCTCAGCACTCAGTATTCTGTTTTCATTTTTTAACTGGGTTAAGGTAAATGCCGGAACAGGTTTACCAATTAACGCAGAAGGCAATTTTTCAGGGTTTAACGACAAACCACGATATAAAACAATTGCCAATAAAATAAATAAGACTAATGGAATAAAGCGAATCAATTTATTCATTAAGCGTTTCCTGAATCTGCTGTCGTGTTTACTGGTGTCGCCATAGGTTTAGTTGATGGCGTTAATTTTATTTCTTTTGCTTGAGATACTTTTTTACGACGATAGCGTTTATCTAAAATCGCAAATAAGCCACCTAAACCCATGAAAATTGCACCTAACCATATCCAGCGAACAAATGGTTTTATATGGACACGAATTGCCCAAGCACCATCAGCAAGTGGATCGCCTAACGCAACATAAACATCGGTAAAGAAACCAGGATCAATGCCCGCTTCTGTCATGCCCATGGTTTGTACTAAATAGGTTCTACGCTCTGGTTTTAATAAGCTTAAGAATTCACCATTTTTCGAAATCTCTAATTGACCTTGCTCAGCACTATAGTTAGGCCCTTTAACAGGAATAACACCATTGAAAGTCACGTCAAAGCCAGAAACATTCACCGTATCACCAGTTTCCATTCTAACGTTCACTTCGTTTTCATAACTAGAAACAAGTGTTACACCAACCACAGTAATGGCGATGCCTAGGTGGGCAACCGTCATACCTAGCTGGCTTAAACTAATTTTTGAGCCTCGCCCTTTGAGATTTTTGAGTTGGTTATAGAAATCTTTTAATACAACCAATGCGACCCACATAGCAAGTGTCATTCCCATTGCTACTAATGCATCAAACTCTCCACCATAAACAATAGGGAAAGCTAAACCAAAAATAACAGAAACAATTGATTGAACAGTAATGTGCTTTCTCAACTCACCTTGTTTGGCTCGCTTCCAGCGAATCAATGGCCCCATGCCCATAACAATAAACAGCAACGACATTAATGGTACGAAAACCGCGTTGAAATATGGAGGCCCCACTGAGATTTTACCTAAGCCAAGCGCATCAAAAAACAGTGGATATAAGGTACCCAATAAAACAGTTACTGCAGATGTTACAAGAATGATATTACCTATCAACAACGCTGTTTCACGCGAATAAAATGAAAAACGGCTATAGCTTTGCACGTTACTTGCCCTGAAGGCATATAAGGTTAAGGAACCGCCCATAGCGATCGCTAAAAGCATTAAAATAAAAGCACCACGTGTAGGGTCAGCCGCAAATGAATGTACCGACGTAATAACCCCTGAGCGTACTAAGAACGTCCCAAGTAAGCTTAAACTAAACGCGAAAATCGCCAATAAGACAGTCCAGTTTCTAAATGTGCCACGCTTTTCGGTAACGGCTAAGGAATGAATAAGTGCCGTACCGACTAACCAAGGCATGAATGACGCATTTTCTACAGGATCCCAGAACCACCAGCCGCCCCAGCCAAGTTCATAGTATGCCCACCAACTACCTAACGCGATACCTAATGTTAAAAAAATCCATGCGCCGACAGTCCATGGGCGTGACCAACGAGCCCACGCTGCATCTAACTTGCCACACCAAAGCGCAGCAACGGCAAAAGCAAAGGCCACACTAAAGCCAACGTAGCCCATATAAAGCATTGGCGGATGAATAATTAATCCGATGTCTTGTAGTAACGGATTTAAATCACGCCCTTCTGGCGGCACCATTGGCCATAAACGCTCGAACGGGTTTGATGTTAATAAGGTAAAAATCATGAAGCCAAGTGAGACAAGGCCTAAAACAACAAGAACGCGCGCAATAAAGCTTTCTTCAATGCCCTTACTAAATTTCGCAACGGCCATCGTCCATGCCGTTAATGAGAAAACCCACAATAACAATGACCCTTCATGACCACCCCAGACAGCGCTAATCTTAAAATAATAAGGCAGCAGGCTATTTGAGTGACCAGCAATGTACTTCACCGAGAAATCGTCGAGAACAAAACAGTAGCCAAGGATAAAAAGACTGACCGCGGTAAAGATAAACATACCTAAGGTTAAAGGTTTGGCATAAGCGGTTAATTTATCGTGATGGGTGAAAATCCCGATGGTTGGAATGATGCTCAAACACAGCGCAAATGCTGTGGCGATGATCAAGGCAAAGTGACCTAATTCAGGTAACATTTAAAAACTCCAAGCGATACAGTAACTGTTATTGTTTTTATATACGTATAAAACACACATTTCGTCGATTATAAAGGCTTTATTAATGGGTTAACAGAAAAACCCTTGATTTGAAACAAATTGAAATAATTTAATTTTGCTTCAAGTTCAACAAAGTAAAGGGAATCTATACAGAACACTTTTTGTTGCATAAAAGCCCATGAATCAAGCGATTTCTTAGTGTATGATAACGGCAAATATTATAATAATTTAGCTATCAATGCCCTAGACGGGTTGAAGTTAACTAACAGCGCTAATTAGTAGAGATAACCTTGCCGAGTTCCAACGCTTTATTACATGCAGACAAATTAACCTGTATTCGTGAAGATCGAATTTTATTTGAAGCGCTTAGCTGTCAATTTAATCAAGGCGATATTGTCCAAATTGCAGGGCCCAATGGGGCTGGAAAAACGAGTTTACTGCGAATACTCGCTGGTTTATCTCAACCTTTCGAAGGTGAAGTCCATTTTCAAAACCAACCACTACATAAAAACGTAGAGCTTTATAATCAAAACCTAACATATATTGGCCATTTGGCTGGTATCAAAGGTGAAATGACGGCACAAGAAAATCTGGCGTTTTATTTAGCCATGCAAGGATTACCACCACATGCTGCTGAACAAACCTTGGAAAACGTAAATTTACTTGGTTTTGAGGATGCCCTCGCCTCCCATTTAAGTGCAGGACAACACCGTCGTATCGCTTTGGCTAGGTTATGGCAATGCCAAAAGCCTATTTGGATCTTAGATGAGCCTTTTACTGCCATTGATAAACAAGGCGTTAAGAATTTAGAAAACCTCTTTGTCGAGCATGCTAAGCAAGGAGGTTGTGTGATTTTAACGACTCACCAAGACTTGGCGATTGATGCTCAGCTGGTTAAAACAATCGAATTAGAATATCAGTTGGTATAATGATGAGCATTAATATTCCTTCTTATCGCCAAGCCTTTATGTTGATGCTAAAACGTGATTTAACGATCGCGTTACGCCATAAAGACGACATATTTAACCCGCTACTGTTCTTCATCATTGTTGTCACCTTATTCCCGTTAGGTATTGGCCCTGAAGCTAGTACACTGAGCAGAATTGCACCCGGGATTATCTGGGTAGCCGCTTTACTCGCCACGCTGCTTTCCTTGGATAGGCTGTTCAAAGCAGATTTTGCTGATGGTTCATTAGAGCAAATGATGTTGATACCTCAACCACTGTTCATCATTGTGCTGGCAAAAATTATTGCCCACTGGTTAATAACCGGGTTACCACTTATTTTTATTGCGCCCGTATTGGCCGTGTTATTACATTTAAATGAAAATAGTTATGGCGCGCTCATGATAACGCTACTAATTGGCACACCTGTATTGAGCTTTATTGGCGCAATTGGCGTAGCACTAACTGTGGGTATTAAAAAAGGTGGTGTTTTGTTGAGCTTGATCGTCTTACCCTTGTATATCCCTGTGTTAATATTTGCCACAAGTGCAATTGACACTGCGGCGATGAACTTACCTTACTCGGGGCAAGTTGCTATAATCGGCGCATTATTTTTTACATCGTTTACCCTTGCGCCATTTGCAGTTAGCGCAGCATTGAAAGTGAGTACCAACTAAATGTGGAAATGGTTACATCCATACGCAAACCCTGAAATTACTTATCACTTCACCGGTAAGTTAACCCCTTGGTTTACGTGGTTAAGTATTATTCTTTTGGCCATCGGCTTAACGTGGGCTTTATTGTTTGCGCCTGCAGATTATCAACAAGGTGAGAGCTTCCGCATATTTTATATACACGTGCCAGCGGCTATTCTATCAATGAGTATTTATGTGGGTATGGCTATAGCGGCTTTTTCAGGCCTAGTATGGCAATTAAAATTGGCCGATGCATCAGCCGCGGCTTTAGCACCTGTCGGCGCTGTTTTCACGGCAATCGCCTTGATTACTGGAGCTGCCTGGGGTAAACCGATGTGGGGTACTTGGTGGATTTGGGATGCTCGCCTTACTTCAGAGCTTATTTTACTGTTTTTGTATTTAGGTGTTATTGCCCTACACAATGCTTTTGAAGATAAAGCGCTAGCAGGCAAAGCCGCAGGTATCTTAGCGATTGTAGGTGTTATTAACATTCCTATTATTAAATATTCTGTTGAATGGTGGAATACGTTACATCAAGGCGCTACCGTTTCGAAATTTGGCAAACCGGCGATGAGCGCTGATATGTACTGGCCTTTCCTATTCTGCTTTTTTGGTTTTGCTTTTTTTGTTGCTGCCGTGACTTGTTTACGATTTAAAACCGAAATACTTAGCCGAAATAGTATGCGCCCATGGGTTAAAGCGCTTGTAAAAGAGGAGATTAAATAATGCAGTTTTCATCTTTTGCTGAGTTTATTGATATGGGTGGTTATGGCTTTTATGTCTGGCTATCGTTTGGCATGGCGACCCTGCTACTTGTATTACTTGTGATGAATAGTCTTGTGAGTAATAAACAAGTTAAACAACGCATTGCTAAACAACAAGCACGCCAAGAAAAATTAAAACGAGCAGCAAAGCAACAAGCCCAACTGTCTCAATCATCTTAATCGAGTTGATAGGTAAATAAATGAATCCAAGAAGAAAAAAGCGACTAACAATAATTTTGTCCGTTTTAATCGGTTTAAGTGTTGTTGCAGGTCTTGTTTTATATGCTCTAAGTCAGAATATTGATCTGTTTTTTAAACCATCAGAAATTCATCAAGGTAAAGAAGATACAGGACTAAAAGCACAACTTGGTCAACGTATTCGAATTGGTGGTTTAGTCGTACCAGGTAGTGTTAAGAGAGATGAAAGCAGTTTAAAGGTAAGCTTTAAACTGGCGGATATGAGAATGCCAATCGCCTTCAATGACGCTGACCCTATGGTCACCGTAAAATATGATGGCATTTTGCCTGACTTGTTTCGCGAAGGACAAGGTATTGTCGCCAATGGTGTATTAGCAGAGGGCTTTATCATCGAAGCAAGCGAAGTACTGGCAAAACATGACGAAAATTATATGCCTAAAGAACTGGCAGAAGATGCCGGTAAAGCACATACAAAACCGTCATATTAGAAAGCCAAAAATAGAAAAAGGGTCAACGTAATCTATTACGTTGACCCTTTTATTTTTTCACGAGTTTTTTATTATGGGCTGTTGAACTTTCATTTTAGCCAAAGCCCTTTGGGTTGACTTGAAAAAGCGATATTCTTTGTTGCTTAAAGTGTATTTGGAACAACCAAACATTACGTTAAGCGCCGCGAATCTCATCTTTTTCAAGGCAACAGAGTTACAAACTCAAAGATCAACAGACCCTAGAATGTTTCAGCTATTTGCCAAACACTCACACTACCACTAATTTCATTACCAATAACCAGTAACGCTTCACCCGTTGGGCTGTTATCAGCAGAGATGAATGACATGCCTTCCGGCGCTAAATCCCCTGTAATCTCCTGATCTTCATTAAGACCACGATTAATGAAGTAATCAACAAAGTTAACGTCATATGGGTTAGATACATCATAAACCATAATGCCTGCCATACGCTCTAAACCAATAAACGCATAACGTTTGCTGCCCACTTCGCCAATAGCTAGTGCTTCGGGCTCAGGGCCTTTTGCATCTGAACGTGTATCGCCTTTGTTTTCATCTTCATCATTATTGAAGTTATCACCATGAATCGATGCCGTAATTCGCTCAAAGTCATCACCTGAATCGAAAACGAGATTGCCATTTTGATCAAAGATTGAAAAAGAACGTGCGCCATAGGTATAAAGCGCTTCATGAATACCGTCGTTATTGTCATCACCTAATGGCTCAATAACTTTCAAACGGCCTAAATCACTGTCATCGTTATTAATGTCATCAAATGCCGAGCCTAGCGTTAAGTCTTCAGCGCGAATCTCATCAATGTAAGATAAACAGCCGTCATCTTCGTCAAAATCCAAACCACCATCAGCTAAACAGCTTGCTTCATCAGCCGAATCAAAAAAGTATTCACGGCCATCACCTTCGTTTGCTGTGACAACAAAATTAGCGCCCTGCCATGATAAAGTAGCAATAGTATCTGGTTGGTATAGGCCCATAAGATTTGGATAAGTACGCAGATTTACACCGTCGTCTTTGTCTGAAGCATCTAAGCTATAAACGCTCCAATCTTTAAAACCTAAACCTTTGATATTTACCGTTGCCGTTTCGATATCGACAATCGCAAGACCATTGTTTTCTTGTAAGCTCACATAGGCAGTTTTGCTATCGTCAGAAATCGCTACATATTCAGGTTCTAAATCCATAGATACTGAAATATCTAGCGTTTGTCCTTTGATCACGCGACCATCTGGGTTTGTGAACTTCATTCCTTGTGCTTCTAACTCGGCTTGCACCATGTTATATGAATCAAACGTGATGTTAGTTGCCATATTCTCAATCACACCATTTTCGTCTAATTTGATGATTGAGATACTGCCTTCAGGATCTACTGTATAATCGCCTGATGGTTCACCTTCGTTAGCAACCACTAAGCTGCGTCCATTTGGTGAAAATGCAACAGCATCTGGTAAATAGCCGACAGTAATATTTTTTATAAATTGTGGTTGTGCGCCGGCAATATCATAAAACGCTACCTGTCCTGCAGTGCCTGTTTCATCAGCTGCCATAGCAACCGCTAAGATATCGAAGGTATTATTGATTGCGATACTATTGGCATCACCGTCGGTATTTTCAGCAACGTCAATGGTCATGGCAATTGTTAAGTTGGTGTCATTTACGACACCCTCTTCATCTACTGTTAACGCCTCTGAGTCCATATCAGTTAAATCGATGATATTTACCGTTGGCGTTTCAGTTGAGCTATTAATGGCATAAAGCCAGTTTTTTGAAATTTGATAACCAACAATTTCTGCCGCACCTTCAGCGTCTTCAACATTTAATACCGCGCGACCAATTAAGGATACATCGATGCCGATTGGTGCACTTGTACCTGGCAGGCCATTTTCACCCGGAACACCTTGGGCTCCTTGTGGTCCTGTCGCACCATCATCACCACCCGAGAAACACCCACCCAATGCTAATGAAGCAGAAAGAAGTAAAGCTATTTTTGTTTTTTTCATTTTTCTATCCATATTGTAAAAATGGCTATAGATTAGAAAGGGTTTGTGAAGGTTTAGCGTCTTGAATAAGAAGCTTTTCTTAACGGCAGATGACAGATTCTTTACGGCTTTTTTCAATGTCATAATTAAAGACATAAAAAAGGCCGGCAATGCCGACCTTTATTCAAGATGATATCAATTTAACTCATTGGCAAAGTAGGCCCCGTCACTCGATATCTTGCACCAACATCTCATTTGCGTTTTACGCAGGCGTTTGAATAATGACACTATCTGCTTTGGTTGTGTAACTCTCCATTTTGTGGAAGTTTAAATAGCGATAGGTATCAGATGCTGTGGCGTCAATTTGCTTCGCGTATTCCATATATTCTGCAGCAGAAGGTATTCGCCCCAATATAGCGCCAACACCTGCTAGTTCTGCAGAAGTGAGATAAACATTAGCGCCGGCTCCTAAACGATTAGGGAAGTTACGCGTGGATGTTGATAACACAGTCGATTTGTCTGCTACACGTGCTTGGTTCCCCATACAAAGAGAACAGCCTGGGCTTTCCATACGCGCACCAGCTTTACCATAAATAAAGTAATAGCCCTCATCAGTTAATTGCTTAGCGTCCATTTTAGTAGGAGGCGCAACCCACATGCGCGTAGGTAGGGTAGTTCCTGCTGCGTCAATTAACTTACCTGCTGCTCTAAAGTGACCAATATTTGTCATACATGAACCAATAAAAACCTCATCAACTTCAGTGCCAGCAACTTCAGACAATAATTTCGCATCATCAGGATCGTTGGGGCAACAAACAATTGGTTCTTTGATTTCGTTTAAATCAATTTCTAAAATGTGTGCGTATTGGGCATCAGCATCGGCTGCCATTAATGATGGGCTTGCTAACCAATCTTGCATTCCTTTAATACGACGCTCAATGGTTCTCACATCCCCATACCCTTCGCTTATCATCCACTTGAGCATGACAATATTGGATTCGAGATATTCTTTTACTGATTCTTCTTCGAGTTTAATAGTACAGCCTGCAGCGCTTCGTTCGGCGGAAGCGTCAGACAACTCAAATGCTTGCTCTACCGTTAATCCCGTAAGCCCTTCAATTTCGAGTATTCGACCAGAAAATTCATTTATCTTTCCTGCTTTTTCAACTGTCAGTAAGCCATTTTTAATACCGTAGTATGGGATTGCATGCACTAAATCACGCAACGTAATACCTGGTTGCATTTCACCTTTAAAGCGTACAAGTAATGATTCTGGCATGTCGAGTGGCATAACGCCTGTGGCAGCCGCAAAAGCAACTAAGCCAGAGCCTGCAGGAAATGAAATCCCTAACGGGAAGCGAGTATGTGAATCACCGCCGGTACCAACAGTATCAGGTAATAACATACGATTTAACCATGAATGAATAACACCATCACCAGGGCGCAGTGATACACCACCACGATTCATCATAAAATCTGGCAAAGTATGGTGAGTTTGTACATCTACAGGTTTAGGGTAAGCCGATGTATGACAAAAAGATTGCATGGTTAAATCTGCTGAGAACCCCAAACACGCCAGATCTTTAAGTTCATCTCTTGTCATGGGGCCCGTTGTATCTTGTGAACCTACCGTTGTCATTTTGGGTTCACAATATTGCCCTGCACGCACGCCTTCCACGCCACATGCTTTACCCACCATTTTTTGTGCCAACGTATAGCCTTTAGTAGAAGCAATTGGATCAACGGGTTTAGCAAACAAATCGTTCTCCTCCAGATCTAATGCTTCACGAGCACGCCCTGTTAAACCACGCCCTATAATTAAAGGAATACGACCACCTGCTCTCACTTCATCAAGCAACACAGGGCTAAGCTCAAAGGTTGAAATAACCTTATCACCTTTTTTAACCACACCTTCATAAGGATAAATATCAATAACATCACCCATATGCATTTTTTGTACGTCTAGTTCAATTGGCAATGCGCCTGAGTCTTCCATGGTGTTGTAGAAAATGGGGGCTATTTTCCCCCCTAAACAAACAACACCTGTGCGCTTGTTTGGGACAAAAGGGATATCATCACCCATAAACCAGAGAACAGAGTTAGTTGCCGACTTTCGCGAAGATCCAGTACCTACAACATCACCTACATACGCCAATGGAATGCTGTCTTTTTGTAATGCCTCAATTTGCATGAGTGGACCAACTTTGCCAGGCTCGTCAGGTTTAATACCTTCTCGCTCCATTTTGAGCATTGCTTTGGCATGAACAGGAATATCAGGTCGCGACCAAGCATCAGGAGCGGGCGATAAGTCATCGGTATTTGTTTCTCCACTGACCTTAAAAACTTTAACCGTAATCTTTTCAGCGACTTTTTCTCTGGAGGTAAACCACTGTGCGTCAGCCCAAGACTGCATAACACTTTTAGCGGCTTCGTTACCCGCATCAGCTTTATCTTTCACATCATAAAATGCGTCAAACATTAGCAAAGTTTTCTCTAAACCAGATGCAGCCGTTTCTGCAAGTTCATCATTATCTAACAAATCGATCATCGGTTGAATATTATAACCGCCTAGCATAGTGCCAAGTAGTTCAGTCGCTCGCGCTGATGTTAAAATAGGTGAACTTGTTTCGCTTTTGGCAATAGCTGCGAGAAAGCCGGCTTTTACATAAGCTGCATCGTCTACACCCGGCGGTACACGATTAACTAATAAATTTAAGATAGACTCTTCTTCACCTACTGGTGGCTTTTTAATGAGCTCGACTAATTGAGCAACTTGTTCAGCATTCAAAGGTTTTGGCACTAAACCTTCTGCGGCACGTTCTTCCACGTGTTTGCGATAATCTTGCAGCATCTCTTTCACCTTTCCTGATAGAAATCAAAAAAAACAATAATAATTGTAAAAAACGGATTATTGTGTCAATTCAGACTAAATTATTGTTATAGAATTATAGACACCAACGCACTCTTTTAGGTGCTTGAGTGAAACTAAATATACAATGGTTGAAGGTATTACAGCCTATTTTACTTAATATAGAGAATAATTATTCCGAGTTAAACAACACTTTAGTACAATAAAATAGACATTATTGGGTTATCCATCGATTTCCGATGAGCAATGACTCAACTGGTATAACCATTATCACTAAAACTTCTACCATTCATAACTTGTATGAATAATGCTTATTAAGGCAAATGATTACTCGTTAAGGAAAAATAAGGTAGAATATGCGCCAAAATTCATACTGCAAATACCCGTCCATTTGCAGTGATTAGTAAAAGAGAGTATCGAATGAGCCTTTATTCAGAATATTTAACGGAAATAGAAAACCGTAAAGAAGAGCTTGGTTTAGCACCAAAGCCAATTGATAGCGCTGATTTATTAGCGGAAATCATCGAACAAATTAAAGATTTAGACAATGCCCACCGCGAAGACTCTTTAAACTTTTTTATCTACAACACACTTCCGGGTACAACGAGTGCTGCTGGCGTTAAAGCTAAGTTTTTAAAAGAAATTATTTTAGGCCAAGAAGCTGTTGCAGAAATTACGCCTGAGTTTGCTTTTGAATTGCTTTCTCACATGAAGGGTGGCCCTTCAATTGAAGTACTACTTGATCTTGCATTAAGCGATGACGCATCAGTATCTGCACCAGCTGCTGACGTATTAAAAACTCAAGTATTCTTATACGACGCTGACATGGCGCGTATTAAAGATGCTTTTGAAGCGGGTAACGCAGTTGCTAAAGACCTTTTAGAAAGCTTTGCTAATGCTGAGTTTTTCACTAAGCTTCCTGCTATCGAAGAAAAAATCGAAGTAGTTACTTACATCGCTGGAGAAGGTGATATTTCAACAGATTTACTTTCACCTGGTCACCAATCTCACTCACGTGCTGACCGTGAATTGCACGGCAAGTGCATGATCACGCCTGAAGCACAAGACGAAATTATCGCACTTCAAGCTAAGCACCCTAACGCGAAGGTAATGCTTATCGCTGAAAAAGGTACGATGGGTGTTGGTTCATCACGTATGTCTGGTGTGAACAACGTGGCACTTTGGGCAGGTAAGCAAGCAAGTCCTTACGTTCCATTTATCAATATCGCACCTGTTGTTGCAGGTACCAATGGTATCGCACCAATCTTCCTAACTACGGTTGATGTAACTGGCGGTATTGGTCTTGACCTTAAAAACTGGGTGAAGAAAGTAGACGCTAATGGCAATACAGTAACTGATGCAAATGGCGACCCAGTACTAGAAGAAGCATACTCAGTAGCAACTGGCACGGTATTAACTATCGACACCGTTGCTAAGAAGCTTTACAACGGAAGTGAAGAGTTAGCTGATATCTCTTCTGCATTTACGCCACAAAAACAAGAGTTCATGAAAGCAGGTGGTTCTTACGCAGTTACTTTCGGTAAGAAGCTACAAACGTTTGCTGCTGAAACATTAGGTGTTGAAGCTCCACAAGTTTACGCCCCATCAAAAGAAATTTCAGTTGAGAACCAAGGCTTAACTGCGGTAGAGAAAATCTTTAACCGTAATGCGGTAGGTGTTGCATCAAACGCACCTCTACATGCAGGCTCAAACGTTCGCGTTAAAGTGAACATTGTTGGCTCTCAAGATACAACAGGCCCAATGACATGTCAGGAATTAGAAGCAATGGCTGCTTCGACAATTTCTCCACTTGTTGACGGTGCATTCCAATCAGGTTGTCACACAGCATCAGTTTGGGATAGCAAAGCAAAAGCGAATACGCCTAAGTTAATGGCATTCATGAACAAGTTTGGTTTGATCACTGCACGTGACCCGAAAGGTGTTTACCACGCAATGACGGATGTTATTCATAAAGTATTGAATGACATTACCGTTGATGATCGCGCTATCATCATTGGTGGTGACTCACATACTCGTATGTCTAAAGGTGTCGCATTCGGTGCCGATTCAGGTACAGTTGCAATCGCACTTGCTACGGGTGAATCAGCAATGCCAATTCCAGAGTCAGTAAAAGTTACCTTCAAAGGTAAAATGGCTGACCACATGGATTTCCGTGACGTTGTACACGCAACTCAAGCGCAAATGCTTAAGCAGTTCGAAGGCGAAAATGTTTTCCAAGGTCGCGTAATTGAAGTACACATTGGTACGTTATTAGCTGACCAAGCGTTCACCTTCACTGACTGGTCTGCTGAAATGAAAGCCAAAGCGTCTGTTTGTATCTCAAACGACGAAACATTAATTGAGTCTATCGAGCTTGCGAAATCTCGTATCCAAATCATGATTGACAAGGGTATGGAGAACGAAGCCGGTACATTAGCTGGCCTAATTAAGCTAGCCGATGAGCGTATCGCTGGTATTAAGTCTGGTGAACAACCTGCACTTGCACCAGATGCGAACGCTAACTACTACGCTGAAGTTGTTGTTGATTTGGACACCATTGTTGAACCAATGATTGCTGATCCAGATGTAAATAACGAAGACGTATCTAAGCGTTACACGCACGATGTTATTCGCCCAGTTTCATACTACAACGAGCGCCCAGTAGATTTAGGTTTTGTTGGTTCTTGTATGGTACACAAAGGCGATATGCAAATCATCGCGCAAATGTTCCGTAACCTTGAAAAACAAAATGGCTCAATTGAATTCAACGCACCGTTAGTTGTAGCGCCACCAACATACAACATTGTTGATGAATTAAAAGCTGAAGGCGACTGGGACATTTTATCTAAGTACTCTGGTTTTGTATTCGACGATGCTAACCCGAAAGGCGAAGCGCGTACTAAGTACGAAAACATCTTATACCTTGAGCGCCCAGGCTGTAACTTATGTATGGGTAACCAAGAGAAAGCCGAACCAGGTGATACAGTTATTGCGACATCAACACGTTTATTCCAAGGCCGTGTTGTAGCAGATAGCGCAGAGAAAAAAGGTGAATCATTACTTGGTTCAACACCATTAGTTGTGCTTTCTTCAATCTTAGGTCGCTTCCCAACGATGGACGAGTATACGTCGGCTGTTGAAGGTATCGATTTAACTCGCTTTGCTCCGCCAACGGAAGCAATGACAACACCTGCTTCACAAGCTGTAGCAGTAAAGATTGCGGATCCTAGCTAATAAATCGTTAGATTGAGATACCGGCCTTCGCCGGTATGACAAAAAAGGCTACCTGAAGGTAGCCTTTTTTATGTTGGTAAAACTAAACGGCCTATCAATACTCATTTAGCTTTTTGTTTAGCTATTTATGTGGCTTTTTTATTTTGCTTTTTTTAGTAATGAACTAAAAAGAAAATCCGAAGATACCCCAACCTATTGTTAGTTTTGTCATCTATTTACGAACGTTGCAGTTTGCACTAACTGCTCGCTTTACTTGGGCACTCTAGATTGGCAGCTAAAGAGCCGAATATTTTATTCGGATGTGCTTTTCTGTCGGTAAAAGATTCAATGCCAGTTAATACCTCTAGCTTAAAGCCATAGCTATTACATACTTCTAACGAGTGCCTAATTAAGAACGTAGCAAGGCGATCAAACTTAATCTTAGCGTTAGGTATCACTTCAATACGATATGCGTTTTCTGACAGTTTGGTTTGCTTGAATTGCACCTGATGATCAAAGTCCCACTGTGATTGTCCATTATCAACCTCTTGAGTTTGTGAGCAAGCAGTGAGGATGGGTAACATCATGATTAGAATAAATTTTCTCATTTCTATTCCTTAAAAAAGAAAACCAGCTTAACGCTGGTTTTCTTTATAGGAAGTTAACCGACTATAAGCCACATTTGCCATCAAACCAAGTTAACATCTCACTGTAAAACTCTTTCTTGTGATCGTAGAATAATGTATCTGAAAAATGGTCAGCATCCTTTAATTCTACATATTTATGATCCTTGCCTAGCCTTTCAAGCTCATCAACAAACTCTCGGCTATGTTTAATCGGTACACGAATATCAATATCACCATGAACGACTAAAATAGGAATATTTACTTTATCAACTTGCTTAACAGGAGAAACGCCTTCAATCGTTGGACGTTGTAACTCTCTTAAAAAGCGGCTCTCGTTTAATGTTGAGTTAATGCGGTCTAAGTTACTCACACCAGCACCAGCAACAGAGCATTGATAGATATTATTTTCACGCATTGATGCAACAAAAGCAGAGTAGCCACCGTAACTCCAACCAAACATTGCCAATTTGCCTCTATCAGCTAAGCCTTTGTCAACAAGGTACAATGCAGAATCATCCATATCGTTTTGCATCTTCAAACCCCATTCTTTATCACCATCTTTCCAGTGCTTCATACCGTAACCATCAGAGCCCCTAAATTGAGGCTGAATAACCATATAGCCTTGGCTTGCAAGTAATTGTGTCCACGGGTCGTAAATATTTACATCACGTGCCCAAGGACCACCATGTGGCATAACAACTGTTGGGTATGGTGGTTTGCCAGCTGGAATAGTCACATAAGCCTTTTGTTTTAAACCATCACGCGTCGGATATGTAATGTATTTAACTTTAGACAACATTTCCGGCTTAATTTGCGGTGACACATCGCCGAGTTTATTCAATGATTTTTTATTGCTTAATAAGTAATATGTGCCTGGGTTTTTCGCTGAACTTGTGCGAACGACAATTTGGTTGTAATCATCTGAGTAATTTGAAATAGATACGAATTCACCTTTGAATAACCCTTCAATACCTTCGTATAACGCTTTCATTTCTGGATCAAGCAAATAGCGTTTTGGATATTTGGTCGTATAACTATAACCTAATTTTTTGTTCCACTTGTCAAACATAACACCATCGGTATCAACATTTTCTAAACCAAATAGGCGCTCTGAATACTGTTTTGTTTCTAAATTATATGTATAAATACCTGTCGTATTTTCACCACGATTGGCGTTTACGTAAATTTCATTTGGCTTATCATTTGAAAAGCCAACAATATCAAAATTTTCACGGTCTTTTGGCGAGTTTTGATAAACAAGTAGCCACTCGTCATCACCTTTTTTACGAGCAAAAACATCAATAGCATCATCTTTAGCATTCCAGCCCGATGCCATTCTTACTTCACCATCGCTATCAACACCAAAACCGCCTTCTATCTTATTGTTACCACGAACAACAGTTTTAGTACGACCTGATTTTATATTGAGTCTTACAGCGTCTGGGTAGAAGTTTCTATTGATATCTACAGAGACCAAAACTTCATTTGGCTCTTTAGGTAAAACATCAATTACGCTATAGCCAACATTTCCTAAGTTTTGAAATGGAATAAGCCAGTTGCCTTTACCATCTGCATCCGTTATTGCAAATTGATTAACCCACTGACTACGTGCGCCATCTCTTAAAATTTGTCTAAAACTAACAAGAATTTTTTCGGTATTTAACCAACTAACACCAGATACTAGCATTTTACTAGCACCCAGTTTTACTGGCTTTTTAGTTAAATCACTTATTTGTCTAATTTCAATGTAATAGTCACCATTTTTTGTACTTGCCCTGACCACAGCCAATTGTTTTCCATCGGGAGAAACCGACACACTGCGAATCATGGGCATAATAGAAAATGCTTCAACTGCCTCTACTATTGACGTTGCCTTCGCTTGTATTGAAGTGCCACATAATACAGCGGCCGCTATAATCAAATGAAAAACCGTTTTCATAACCTGCTTCACCTTTCATGTTTAATATATAAATGGCCTCAAATGAGGCCATTTATCGAATTTAAGCTACTGCTTAAAATACTGCCGAGAAGTTAAGGTACGGCATACGACCGAATGTGTCATAACCAACACCTAATGGAATATTAGTGTTAGAGAATGAACCACTTGGATCAACTAACGGTGGAGCTTCGTTAAATACATTACGAACTCCGAACGCTACGCGAAAATCATCAGTTGAGTAACTTAATGAAACGTTGTGTTGGAAGTAATCATCCGTAGCACCAACAGGGCGACATAATAACGGTGTTGTTTGTTCAGAATCTGAATAGAAACCGTCACAAGCTGCAGAGTTATTTACGAAACCTTGATCATCATCTGAGTAGAAATCTTCTTCACCTTCGCCAATGAAGCGCGTAAACCATGTAAAGCGCCAATCATCATAACTAAATGATAACTGCGCTGTTGCACGCCACTCTGGAACGTCAGGCTCACCTACGTTGTCATCGATAGTACCAAGTACATCGATAACTTGCTCCTTCATTTGGGTTGCTTGTAAATCAAGTGAAACATTTAAGTTTTGCTCGCCAACAAGGAAATCTTGAGCGTAATAGAGGTTGTAGTCTATACCCTTAGATGTCTCTAAACCAATATTGATGAAACTTGCGTCAACGTCACTAATTTGTCCATTTTCATCACGAGATAAACGCGAACAGAAAGCATCGTTACCATCTTGTGAGTAACACTGATTAATACTGTATTGTGAAGGAGGCTCAGCAATTGAATTAGTAATCTCAATATCAAACTTCGTAATTGAGAAAGTTAAGTCAAAATCTTCTGAAAACGGTTGTTCAAAAATGAAGCCGTAGGTCTTAGCCGTAGAAGTCTCTTCCACAAGCATTAAGTTACCACCTGTAACAACCTCTGCACTCGTTGAGTCAGTAAACTTACTTGTCCCACCCTGACCTAAACCTAATGTTGTTGGATCTACACCATCAGCACTACAAGCGTTTAATACAGCTTGATCACGAGTTTCTAGCGCAGGATCATAACCATCAGGAGCACTTGGATTTAAAGCATCTGAAATACGAGCGTCATCAGGCACTACACATGGATCCGATACAGTATTGAAACCAGTAGTACCCTCTAAGAATCGCTCTCGCAAGTTAGGTGCACGGTAAGATGTACCCTTGGTACCGCGTAGAGTGAACCATTCTACAGGGCGGTAAACACCTTTTAAGCTGTATGTAGTAGCAGGATCATAGTAGCTCTCATCAGTCCAACGACCAGACATAGTTACTGTAAACTCTTCTACACCAGGGCGACCAGTTACTAGAGGTAACTCGACTTCTGTGAATAACTCTTTGAAGCTACGGTCACCATTTGCACCTTTGTCAGCGAAGAAGCCCCACAAAAGACCTTCAGTTGCTACGTCGTTATTATTGGTTTTGATTTCTTCTTTACGGTATTCAGCACCAAAAATTGCATTTACTGGGTTGCTGTTCCAAGGTAATGTACCTAGTTCACCACCAACAAAACCAACAGTCACAAACTGATCAATCTCAGTATTTACGACGCGGTCAGTCATAAGATAATCAGACTCGGCAGCAGTAAGTGTACCACCACCTGTTTGATATATGTTATCAGAAAATAAGTTTACAGGTACACAGCCATCAGAGCCATCACCACATGTCACAGAGCCATCAGGATTAAGTACAGATGTATCTAAAGAGTATATTAAACGCTCTTCATTAATACCACGGAGCACGTAATCACCGGATGAACCACTGTATGATGCATAAATATCGTAATACCAGTTATCCATACCAATTGACTCTAAGCCAGTCAAATTACCAGTTACACCACCGACTATGCGGTACTGTGATACGTCAACAGCAGCAGTATCACGATCACCACGAAGGTTAATGATTGGACGCGTTCTTAACGGACCTGCATCACCGAAACCTAGTACACCAAAACAGTCAATACCATTTACACCACCCGGGTTACAAGGATTGTATGGGTTTGATGCACCCACCCATTGGAATATCTGTGCGCCAGGAGAGAATGTATCAGACTCACGCTCTGCGTATAGTGTATCGAAGTATAACGTAGTATCGTTATCATCTTGTAAATTGTATTCACCGTTGATTACAACTGAAATACGTTCGTTTTTACTTAGGTAGTCACCTGATTTATAGTATTCAGATTGTTGGAATGCATAGCGTGGGTCTTGGAAATCAAAATCACGTAAGCCATCACCATTACCGTCGGGGAATGCAATATCATCAATACCATCGCCATTCGAGTCACCTGCAATCCACGTCGGTAATAAACCCACGTATTGGAATGGAACTGTTGATTCACTCCAATTTGGAATACCTGTATTTGTGAAACCTGGTGTATTGTATACTGAACCCCAGAAACCATTTTCAATTTGCATACGATTTGTTAATGGGAAGATATCACATGAATCTTCACCATTAACTGTTGGGCCAATGCCACCATAACGTTTTACGATGTCACCATTTTCTGTTTCAAAAATTCGTTCTTCACAACCTTTGACAAACGGGTTATCGGCTAAAGATTGAGCTTTACGGTTGTAGTATTCTGCACCTACAGCAATGTAACCATTGTCAGATGTAGCACCCCACATAGCAGAAAAAACAGACTCTTCACCACCATCACCTTTTGGCTGGTTGTAAGAACCTTGAATTTCGAAACCTTCAAAATCTTGACGCAACATTACATTCGCTACACCAGCTACGGCATCTGAACCGTATACAGTTGATGCACCGTCGTATAAATTTTCAATTCGCTCGATCATTACAGCTGGAATCAAGTTTAAATCTGGAGAAACGGGTGCTCCACCTACCCCTGCTGGTGCCATACGACGACCATTGATCATGACTAAAGTGCGCGCTGCTCCTAAACCACGGAAACCGATAGTTGCAGAGCCTGGACCATTATCCAATACAAAACCACCAAATGTATTGTCAATTTGTGAACCGGCGGCTTGGTTAGTGTTTTGCAACATTTCTGTTGCGTCGAATAAACCCATTTCACGTGAAATTTCACCACTGATTACTTGAACTGGCGAGGCAGTATCAAATTCACTACGGCGAATACGAGAACCTGTAACGACAATGCGTTCTTCCGGCTCTTCTTCTAGTAACGGATCTTCTTGAGGTGCTTCTTTGGCTGCAGCTTGAACGGCAATACCTTGCTCTTGATCATCTTGAGCATAGGCATTGACACTACATGCAGCACCAAGCAAAAGCGCTAATTTAATACCCTTAGCGACATTATTAAGCTTGTTCATATAGTTATTACTCCCTGAACGTTTTTTATTATGAGCACAATTTTTCATGTGCGGTTATCGATTTAGATCGATTTGTGACTCTAACAATCTTGTTAACAAGTTGTTAAAGCTTAATACTGACATATTTGTTACAAATTTGTAACTTTTATTTTCACTACCATTAAATGTAATTTAGTTGTTAACTTCAACCCCTCGATTGTTGAAATAAATTCATAAAAATATCAATTTATTATCACTTTCTTGAATTACCACAGTCATGGCAAGGGCAAAGAGTTGGTTGGTAGGATTTTAGAGATAAACGAGGATATGAACTGAATGCTTATTTTGTAAGCGATTGAGACAATTTTCTTTGACACAAAAAAGGGGCAGAGTAATTAACTCTGCCCCTTTTAGTAAACTAGCTATTTAGCTTATTTCTTTTTCTTTACTGCTTTGGCATTTGGTAAATCAGTAATTGAACCTTCAAACACTTCTGCAGCTAGACCAATTGACTCATTTAACGTTGGGTGAGCATGAATCGTTAAACCGATATCTTCACCGTCAGCGCCCATTTCTACAGCTAAACCAATTTCACCTAACATTTCGCCAGCGTTGATACCAACAATCGCACCACCTAAGATACGACCTGACTCTTTATCAAAGATTAATTTAGTTTTACCTTCTGTACGAGCTGACGCAATAGCACGGCCTGAAGCTGACCAAGGGAAGTTTGCAACTTCGATGTTTAAACCTTGCTCTTTCGCTTCACTCTCAGTAACACCTACCCATGCGATTTCAGGATCAGTGTAAGCGATTGAAGGAATACAACGTGGGTCGAATTCATGTTTCTTACCAGAAATAACTTCTGCAGCAACGTGTGCTTCATGAACCGCTTTATGAGCAAGCATTGGTTGACCGACAACATCACCAATCGCGAATATATGTGGTACGTTCGTGCGCATCTCTTTAGACACATTGATAAAGCCACGCTCATCAACGTTAACACCTGCTTTATCAGCAGCAACTAAGTGACCATTTGGCTTACGACCAACAGCGACTAAAATCTTATCGTAACGAACCTGACCTTCTGGTGCGTTCTTACCTTCGAATGTAACGTATAAACCGTCGTCTTTCGCGTCAACAGCTACAACTTTTGTTGAAAGCATAATTGATTCAAAACGCGGCTTGTTGTACTTGGTGTAAATTTTAACAACATCAGCATCTGCTGCAGGAACTAATTGATCGGCGAACTCAACAACCGACACCTTAGCACCAAGAGAGCTGTATACCGTTCCCATTTCTAGGCCAATAATACCGCCACCTAAAACTAGCATTTCACCCGGTACGTCTTTAAGTTCTAAAGCACCTGTTGAGTCGATAATACGATCATCTTCTGGAATAAATGGTAAGTTAACTACCGAAGAACCACAGGCAATAATTGCATTGTCAAAAGTCACTGTTGTGTTGCCGTCAGCATTTTCAACTTCAATCGTTTTATCAGATGTAAACTTACCGTAGCCATTAACTACTTTAACTTTACGCATTTTCGCCATGCCGCCAACGCCTTGCGTTAACTTGCCAACAACGTCTTTATCTTTCCATTGACGAATTTTTTCTAAATCAATTTCTGGCTGACCAAATGTCACACCATGTGCCGCCATATCTTTAGCGTCGTCAATCACTTTAGCAACGTGCAACAATGCTTTAGATGGAATACAACCAACATTCAAACAAACGCCACCTAAACTGCTATATTTTTCAACTAATACGACGTCTAAACCTAAGTCTGCCGCACGAAATGCTGCAGAGTAGCCGCCAGGACCTGAACCTAAAACTACGACTTGAGTTTTAATCTCGTTGCTCATGCTAACCTCAATATTTTTTGTTTCATTGTTACCTTGTTATTTGGTTGGGTAACAATTCGTCTTTTGTTGGCGAGCAGTTTACTCAAACTCTCGCCAGTTCGCCATCTTTTAATCATTATAAGTCGGTAAAAATAAAAGTTATTTGTAAACATTCATCGTTACCGACAGCCTAATAAAATTATAATACTAACTTTCTAATATCTGACATTACAGATGATAGATGAACAGTGAATCGCGCAGCAACTGCACCATCAATCACACGATGATCGTATGATAATGATAATGGCAGCATTAAGCGTGGTTCAAAGTCTTTACCATTCCACTTTGGTTTCATTTCAGATTTAGATACACCTAAAATAGCTACATCTGGTGCATTTACAATCGGCGTAAAGGCTGTACCACCAATACCGCCTAAACTTGAAATACTAAAACAACTACCTTGCATGTCAGCAGCTTTTAATTTGCCTTCACGTGCTTTAGCGCTAATCTCAAGCAATTCTTTAGAAAGTTGGTAAATACCTTTCTGATCTACGTCACGAACTACTGGCACAACTAAACCGTTTGGCGTATCAACCGCAACACCAATATGACAGTACTTCTTCATGATTAGGCTTTCACCATCATCACTTAAACTCGAATTAAATACTGGGTAAGCGCGTAATGCATCTGCAACTGCTTTCATTAAGAACACTAATGGCGTGATCTTAAAGCCCATTTTTTGCTTTTCACAAACAACGTTTTGCTCTTTGCGGAATGCTTCAACATTTGTAATATCTGCTTCATCAAATTGGGTAACGTGTGGAATTGTTACCCAGTTGCGATGAAGGTTAGGACCAGAGATTTTCTGAATACGTGTTAATGGTACTTCTTCAATTTCACCAAATTTAGAGAAATCTACTTTACGACCTTCAATAACCTGTAAGCCACCCGTACCACCAGAAACTGAAGAGCCTGCGTTTGCCTTAGGGCGAGACAACTCATATTTCACGTATGATTGAACATCTTCTTTTAAGATACGACCTTTACGGCCCGTACCTGAAACAAGTGCTAAATCAACACCAAATTCACGTGCTAAACGACGAATTGATGGTGAAGTAAAGATGCTAGTGCTACCTTTTGCACTCCCTGCTTGAGGGTGATGTGGAACAGGTGCAGCTTTTGGTGCAGCTTCAGTTTTAGCCGCAGGAGCAGGTGCTGGTGCCGGCGCTGATTCAGCGTTAGGCGCCTCAACTGCAGGCACTTGTTCGCCACCGCCAGTGGTTTCAAGTTTAATAACCAATGAGCCTTGCTTAACCTTGTCACCGACATTTACCAGTACTGCTTTTACAGTACCAGCGTGTGTAGATGGCACATCCATTGTCGCCTTGTCAGTTTCTAATGTAATCAGGCCATCTTCTTCTTCGATCTCGTCACCAACAGCGACAATTACTTCGATGACATCGACTTCACCATCTTCACCAATATCAGGTACTTCGATAGTAATCACTTCACTTGCGCCAGTTGATACAGGCGCAGCAGCTGGTGCCGGCGCTGATTCAGGTGCAGGTGCAGCAGGTGTTGGTGCTGGTGTTGGCTCAGCTACAGGCTCTGAAGCCGGTGCTTCAGCACCTTGTGCTTTAAGCTCACCAATTTTGTCCCCTTCTTTAATTTTATCGCCAACACTTACGCTTAATGACATTAACTCGCCAGCAGTTGGCGCTGGTATATCCATTGAAGCTTTATCTGTTTCAACAGTAACAATACCTTCATCCGCTTCTAATGTGTCACCCACGGCAACACAAATTTCGATAATTTCAACTTCTTCGCCACCAACATCTGGGACTAGAATTTCTTGAATATCTGACATTATTTATTCCTCTAGTCTTAAGCGTAAAGTGGGTTCACTTTATCTGCATCGATGTTGAACTTAGCAATTGCTTCAGCAACAACTTTGCGCTCTACTTCGCCACGGTTAGCTAATTCGTAAAGTGCTGCGACAACAACGTAACCTGCATTGACTTCAAAGTGAGTACGCAAGTTTGCACGGCTATCTGAGCGACCGAAGCCATCAGTACCTAAACAACGATAGTCAGTGTCGATAAAGGCACGAACTTGATCCGAATACGCTTTAACATAATCCGTTGCTGCAATAGCAGGACCTTTATCCGCAGTAATAATTTTACCGATATGCGCTGTTTGTTGCTCTGCTTCTGGGTTTAGCATGTTGAAACGCACAACTTCTTGGCCTTCTCGTGCTAATTCATTAAATGAAGTTACCGAGTAAACATCACTTGAGATGTTGTAGTCGTTAGCCAGAATTTGCGCAGCTTCACGAACTTGCAACAAGATAGTACCAGAGCCCATCAATTGAACATTCGCCTTCGCTTTTTTGGCGGCAACAGTTTCAAGCTTGTAAATACCTTTGATAATCTGATCTTCAATATCTTTATCTTCAGGCATCGCTGGGTGCTGATAGTTCTCATTCATCAACGTTAAGTAGTAGAAAATATTCTCATTATTTTCGTACATACGGCGTAAACCGTCGCGAACAATTACCGCTACTTCGTAACCATATGTTGGATCATAGGTTACACAGTTTGGAATCAAGCCAGCTTGCACATGAGAGTGACCATCTTGGTGCTGTAGACCTTCACCGTTTAGCGTTGTACGACCTGCTGTTGCACCGAGTAAGAAACCTCGTGCTTGGCTATCACCTGCTGCCCAGGCTAAATCACCAACACGTTGGAAACCAAACATTGAGTAGTAAATATAAAACGGAATCGTTGTTGCGTTACACGTAGAATATGATGTACCTGAAGCAACCCAAGAAGCCATTGCGCCTAGCTCATTAATACCTTCTTGTAATACCTGACCTTTCTTATCTTCACGGTAGTAAGCAACTTGGTCAGCATCTTGAGGAACGTATTTTTGGCCTTCATTGGCATAAATACCTACTTGGCGGAATAAGCCTTCCATACCAAAGGTACGTGCTTCATCAGGAATAATAGGTACGATACGCTTACCAATTTTCTTGTCTTTCAATAAGCTATTAAGTACACGTACAAAAGTCATTGTTGATGATACTTCACGCTCACCACTACCTTTTGTAATAGCCTCAAATGCCTTCATTGAAGGAATTTCTAACTCATCTTCCGACTGTTGACGACGTGCAGGTAAAGAACCACCTAAGGCTTCTCGGCGGGCTTTCATGTATTGGTATTCAGGGCTATCTTCTGGGAACTTGAAGAATGGTAAATCTTCAATTTGATCATCAGAAATAGGCATGTTGAAACGGTCACGGTATTGCTTGATAGACTCGATATCCATCTTCTTCACGTTATGTGCAACGTTTTGCGCTTCACCTGATTCACCTAAACCAAAACCTTTTACCGTTTTGGCTAAGATAACCGTTGGACGGCCTTTAGTGTTTAACGCTTTATCGTAAGCAGCATAAACTTTAACTGGATCATGACCACCACGGTTTAAGCGCCAGATGTCTTCATCAGACATATTTGCAACCATAGAAGCGGTTTCAGGGTACTTGTTAAAGAATTGCTCACGAGTGTACTTACCACCTTTAGCTTTACAGTTTTGGTATTCACCATCTACTGTTTCATTCATTAACTGAAGTAGCTTACCTGAAGTGTCACGTGCTAATAATGGATCCCAGTATGAGCCCCAAATAACCTTAATCACTTCCCAGCCTGCGCCACGGAATGTGCCTTCAAGCTCTTGTATAATTTTACCGTTACCACGTACAGGGCCATCTAGGCGCTGTAAGTTACAGTTAATGATAAACGTTAAGTTGTCTAAACCTTCACGTGAAGCAAGGCCAATTGCACCTAATGATTCTGGCTCATCACACTCACCGTCACCTAGGAAACAATATACACGTTGCGCTGAACAATCTTTAATGCCGCGGTTGGTTAAATACTTTAAGAAACGCGCAGTATAAATAGCTTGTAATGGACCTAAGCCCATAGATACTGTTGGGAATTGCCAAAAGTCCTGCATTAAATGAGGATGTGGGTATGAAGATAAACCTTTACCATCACATTCTTGACGGAAGTTATCCATTTGCTCTTCTGTTAATCGACCTTCAAGGAAAGCACGACCGTAGATACCTGGCGAAATATGGCCTTGAGCAAAGATAAAGTCGCCACCGTTTTCAGGTGTAGCTGCTTTAAAGAAGTGGTTAAAACCTACATCATAAAGCATTGCCGAAGAAGCAAATGAGCCAATATGACCACCAAGCTCTAAATCTTTTTTGGAGGCACGTAATACCAATGCCATTGCGTTCCAACGAATAGCCGCACGAATGCGTGCTTCAAGCGTTTGGTCAGCTGGCATGTGTGGTTCTTGTCCCGGAGGAATCGTGTTTACATAGGCAGTAGTTGCATCGAATGGTAAATGAGTACCACCACGACGTGCTCTATCGATTAATTTTTCAAGTAGAAAATGAGCGCGCTCTGCGCCTTCGTTCTCTAATACAGCTTCGATTGACTCAAGCCATTCTTGAGTTTCTGCTGCATCAATATCATGTTTAGGGAGCTCAGACATAATTTTACTTTGTCTCCGGTTTGTTTATGTATACGTTATAAGTAGTTTAAAGATAGACAACTTTTCAAAAGCCATCTTTATTCTTTATCATGTTTTTTCTAATATCTTTGCATGCGACGCATAGAACGTTCCATGCGACTTTGCTCTTGCGATAACTTGAGCAAGATTTCTTCTATAAAGGCTAAATGCCGGTGGCTTGCGCCCCAAGCTTTTTGTGGCTGACCACTTACAATGGCATCTAGCAACCGTTTTCGATAATCTGCAATTCTTTCAAAGGTATCAGGCCTTTTTGAAAGCATTGTTAAATTCTTTTCTATATTGTCAATTAATAGTGGCGCCATCGACTTCGCTAATTGCAATATAATGGCATTGTGTGATGCCGCACATATCGCTAAATAAAATTCGAATACAGCTTTAGCTTCTTCACGATAATCATTTTCTATTTGTGCATCGCCTATCGCTAGGTGTTTCACTTCTATCGCTTTAAAGTCTGTTGGTGTACCGCGCATTGCTGCATAATAGGCAGACATACCTTCAATACCATGTCGAAACTCGAGCAAATCAAATTGTGACTCCGGATTTTTCGACATCAAATCAAATAGAGGATCTGACAAGCCACCTAATATATTTTTCGCAACAAACGTACCACCGCCTTGTTTGCGCGTGACCAATCCTTTGGCTTCTAGCTTTTGAATCGCTTCTCTAAGTGACGGTCTTGACACTTCAAACTGCGCCGCTAGTTCACGTTCAGGCGGTAACTTTTGACCAGCCTCTAAGCTACCTTCTACTATCATGCCTTCTAACTGCTGCTGAATAACATCTGATAATTTAGCTTGTTTGAGTGACATAAGTGTCTTCCGCCTAAACTCTATTTACTGCGCTAATATCGACATCAAAAACAAATGGTAAAATGGTCTTACCATTTTAAAATACGCATAAAAAAATGGCATTTATGCCGATAAATTTTTGCTAATCTACCTTAACTGCCTTTAATTGCCAAACATTATTTTAGAGTATTTATACGATTTATTCTAAAAACATAGAGGGAATTGGGACTATCCAGAATGGTCTGACCATTAAAAAAGGAAAGCAATCACCTGCTTTCCTTTTACTAAATTCTTTATCAATATTGTAGTTAACTAGTTGATTACGCCGGTTATAGTAAGAATTGCAACAACACTAAGCATTAGAAGCAATGTTCTTTTTGCTAACTTAACAAGCAAGCATGGCTCAGAGACACAATCGTCTTCATCAACCATAAAGTCTTCTGATTGCTGCGCTATACGAGTAAGCATTCTGTGCGCTGGAACATCAAAATCGAAAAAGCTCTCTAAATAACTAGGCATAGCTTTGGAGAAATGACCTGCAAGCATATAGGCAAACGATACGACTCTCACGAGTGGCCAGTCAATAATGGCAAAACAATGGCGTAACAATGATTGAACCTCTGAACTCGTTGTATAGTTTTCTTCATCTTTATCAGACATCTCTAGAAAAGTAATCAACAAGCGGTAAAGTAAAGCAGCTACAGGGCCAAAGATAACGAAAATAAGCATTGGCGCAATATAGTATCGGTAATTTAACCACACCATGGTTTCACCAAATGGCATGTTTGGCAGGTTTTTATCTTGCTGCAATTGCATCAAAGTGAGCTGACAAGTTGTTGGTTCATCTCTATTTGCCGCGCGTAAAAAGCATTTGTAGGCTTCTCTCGTTTTAACGCAACCAAAAGCGACAATCAAAATTAACGTAGAGGCGACTAAATATAAAATAGTGTCATCAATAATTCTGAGTAAAAGATAGCAGGCTATAACTGGCAGTAGAATTAACAGGCCAACTTGTAAATTGCTTAGTTGCTTGCTTTCATGGCTAATAATACCAAACTTTTTAAAGCCACCTAAAAGCTGTTCAAAGTAATAACTAAATTGCCACACTTTTGCTGACAGACTTTTTTGAGCAGATAACGCAATGAGCAGACTAATTAAATTCATAAATATATTCCGAAATACATTATTCTTATTTTAGCCTTTTACCGATAAAAGGCGATATAAATGTGACCAATCAAACGCGTCACCTGGATCCGTTTTACGGCCAGGGGCAATGTCATTATGGCCAACGATATGATCGTCAGCAATTGGGTAATAAGCTTGCAGTACCTTAACAAGCTGTGCAAGTTGTTGATATTGTTGCTGAGTATAAGGAATATCATCAGCCCCCTCAAGCTCGATACCAATAGAAAAGTCATTACACTTTTCGCGCCCTTTAAAATTTGAAACACCGGCATGCCAAGCTTTATCTTCAAACGAAACGTATTGAATAACATCACCGTTTCTGCGCACTAAGCAATGTGCTGAGACCTCAAGCTGATATATTGTTTCAAAAAATGGATCAGCATTTTTATCTAAACGGCCAAGAAACAAATCGGTAATATATGATCCACCAAACTTTCCTGGCGGTAATGAAATATTATGAACGACCAATAAATTTATCGCTTCATTTTGACATCTTGGCATAAAATGTGGTGATGGTTGTTGCTCAGCTTCATTAAGCCAGCCATTATTGATATTCATATTCGCCCTGTTTAGAGTAACTACCTAGGTTCATTAAAGCTCGTATTATGACTCAACAAGACAGTACAAACAAAATTGGACGCACATTCACTTGGATCACGTGGATAATCGGCTTATGCCTGGTGGCATTTGTCTTTGACGAATTGTTAGATTATCAATACAACCCTAACCAATCTGTCGCAAGTGATACATCCTCAAACGGCAAAGTTTCAGTCAAACTTCAGCAAAACCGTATGGGCCATTACGTGCTTAATGGTGAAATCAATCAACAAAGCGTGACATTTTTGCTTGATACCGGTGCAACATCCGTTTCAATACCGGCTCAAGTAGCTGATAACCTCAATTTACAAACAAAAGGGAGTTACCTTGTAAACACAGCTAACGGTACCGTGAAAGTTTACAGAACAGTTTTATCAACACTTCGAATTGGTGAGATAACACTATATAATGTCGCAGCGAACATAAACCCAGCAATGAAGTCAGACGAAATATTGTTGGGTATGAGTGCACTTAGACAAGTTGAATTTAGCCAGATTGGCGACCAATTAATCATACGAGAGCAACGATAGATGCAAACTGCAGCGTTACAACAAGACATTTCATCAACAGTTACATGGGCATTAAAAGAAGATTTAGGTGGCAGCGTTGATGCTAATGCCGACATAACAGCTTGCTTAATTCCTCAGGACAGCCAAACCAACGCAAAAGTCATCACCCGTGAAGATTGCATCATCTGCGGCGTTGATTGGGTAAATGAAGTTTTCAAACAACTTGATAAATCTATTGGCACGACAACTGAAATCACTTGGTATGTAAATGATGGTGAAGCAGTAAAAGCTAACACAACCCTATTTGAATTAACGGGCAATGCTAGATTAATTCTTACCGGTGAACGTACCGCATTAAACTTTTTACAAACATTATCAGGCACAGCAACACTCGTAAGCGAGTATGTTGAACAACTATCAGGTAGCAATACAAAATTGCTCGATACAAGAAAAACCTTACCGGGGCTGCGCAGTGCCCAAAAGTATGCCGTAAAATGTGGCGGTGGTGTTAATCATCGTATCGGCCTATTTGATGCATTCCTAATTAAAGAAAACCACATAGCAGCATGTGGTGGCATTGATAATGCAGTGGCAACGGCTAAAAATAATCACCCAGCCAAGAAAGTTGAAGTTGAAGTTGAGTCTCTCGATGAACTAAGCCAAGCGCTTAATGCGGGGGCTGATATTATCATGTTGGATAATTTTACGCCGTCAATGATTGAAGAAGCCGTTTCCTTAACGCGTGGCAAAGCCCAATTAGAAGTATCCGGTAACATGACATTAGAGAAATTAAAAACGTATACCCAAGCCGGCGTAGATTTTGTTTCTGTTGGCGCATTAACTAAGCATGTAACCGCTATCGATTTATCGATGAGGTTTAGCTAACCGCGCTAAAACGCTCAATATTCAAACGAAACAATATAGCGATAGAGCAAATTAGGCCATATAGAAGCTATTTGAGTCGATTTACTCAGCAAGTTGCAAAAAAATGTAAAAAAATAGGTAACAATATTTTACATTTAAAAAAATTTGTATCACTATAGCCAAAGCCCCCGTAATAAATAATGGAAGTACTATTATGAAAAACTTAATGAAAGCGAAAAATAATAAAGGTTTTACACTTATTGAATTGATGATTGTTGTTGCAATTATCGGTATTTTAGCGGCTGTAGCTATTCCACAATATACACAATACACGCGTAGTGCAGATGCACAGTCTACAATGTCTGAAGCGTCCCCTTACAAAACAGCTGTTGCTGTATGTATTCAAACAAATGGTGGCGCTTTAGCTCCTTGTGCCGCTGGTGCAGAAGGTATTCCTGCTGTTGCTGGTGCAGTTACAGCTATTGCTGCTGGTGTTATCACTGTTAACTTCGGTGACGTTGATGGCGACACCACTGTTGAAACAGGTACATTAACTCCTGCAATCGTTGGCGGCCAAGTACAATGGACATATGCTTCAACTGCTGGTACAAACGTATGTACTGATTGGGTTGAGTGTTAATCATACTTCCTTAAAAAAAGCAGCTTCGGCTGCTTTTTTTGTTTCTAGATATCGTTTAATTGACATTTTTATGTCACAATTAAAATTAAATCTTTCTAAGATCAATAACTAAAAATGAAAGGACTTCATCAACAATCTAGTTTATTGTCGGCGCTCGCTAAGCATCAGCTCGTCTCTGATGAGCAGCTTGACGATATTAGCTCGGGTTTCATCAATCAGCAAAAACCATTTGTTCGTTACCTCGTTGAGGATAAACACCTTAATGCAGGTAAAGTGGCGAGCATTTTTTCCCAAAGTTTTGGCTACCCTTATATAGATTTAGATGCCTTTGATACTAGCCTTATTCCTGAAGGTATTCGCAACGAAAAACTGATCAGAAAACACAATGCTTTACCTATCTACTTACGCGGAAAGGTACTTTATGTTGCAATGTCAGATCCGACAAACCTCGATGCACTAGAAGAAATTCAATTTAATACCGGCTATTCAACAGAGTTAATTTTAGCCGATGAAAACCGACTTAATACCGCCATTGAAAAAATCCTAGAGGAAGATACCGACGCCCTCGATATCTCAGATATGGATACTGAAGAGTTAGCAGGTATTGATGTTGAAGAAGAACGTCAAGACGACGATGGCGGTGAAGAAGGCAAAGACGATGCACCAATCGTTGTCTACATAAATAAAATATTGCTTGATGCGATAAGAAAAGGTGCTTCAGATTTACATTTTGAACCTTATGAAAAATCTTACCGCATTCGTTTTCGTATCGATGGTATTTTAACTGAAATCGCTAGACCGCCAGTAACACTCTCTTCAAGAATGGCGGCGCGCCTAAAAGTAATGTCTAAATTAGATATTGCAGAACGTCGCGTACCACAAGATGGTCGAATAAAACTCGCCCTGTCAAAGAAGAAATCAATAGATTTTCGTGTCAGTACCTTACCCACGATGTGGGGTGAAAAAATCGTAATGCGTATTCTCGATAGCTCTAGCGCTATGCTTGGCATCGATATGTTAGGTTACGAGCCTGAGCAAAAGAATATTTACATGGAAGCTCTCGCGCAACCACAAGGAATGATCCTTGTTACCGGGCCTACAGGTTCAGGTAAAACCGTGTCTCTTTATACCGGTTTAAATATCCTCAATACTGAGCAACGAAATATCTCTACCGCAGAAGATCCAGTTGAAATCAACTTAGAAGGCATCAACCAAGTACAAATCAATACTCGCGCAGGTTTAACATTCCCAAGTGCCTTGCGTTCATTCTTACGACAAGATCCTGATATTGTGATGGTTGGTGAGATTCGTGATTTAGAAACCGCTGAAATCGCAATTAAAGCTGCGCAAACAGGTCACTTAGTATTATCTACATTGCATACCAATTCCGCTGCAGAAACATTAACGCGATTATTGAATATGGGTGTACCGTCATATAACGTGGCAAGTTCTGTAAGTATTATTATCGCTCAACGACTAGCACGTCGCTTATGTATGGCGTGTAAAGAGCCTGAAGATATTCCTGAAGATGAATTACTTAATCAAGGTTTTACCTACGAGCAATTACCCAATGTAAAACTCTTTAAAGCAGTTGGTTGTGACCAATGTACAGGTGGTTACAAAGGGCGAGTCGGTATTTATGAAGTGATTAAAATAGGCGAAACATTATCTTCCATTATCATGGAAGGCGGTAACTCTCTAGATATTGCAGAGCAATGTCAAAAAGAAGGCTTTAATAACCTTAGACAATCAGGCTTAATTAAAGCATTACACGGTGTGACAAGTTTAGAAGAAGTCAACCGTGTCACCAGTGGTTAATAAACTGATCAACCTTTTGAAGCAGCATTTGACTAGGTAATTTTATGGCAGCAACTAAAACAAAAGACGCCAAAACCAAAGCACTCGATGTATTTCAGTGGCAAGGTGTTAACCGCAAAGGTAAAAAGATAAGCGGTGAGCTCTCAGCCGTTAATATTATGGAGCTCAAAGCACAACTCAGAAAGCAAGGTGTTACGCCGGGTCGTATTAAGAAAAAAGCTAAGCCACTTTTTGGTGGGGATAAGAACCTTACTTCAGCAGATTTAACCGCTGTCACTCGACAAATAGCCACCATGTTAGGCGCTGGTGTGCCTTTAGTACAAACCATCGAAATGATTGGTAAAGGTCACAGCAATGGCAAAATGCAAAAGCTGCTAGGTGACATTGGTAATAAATTACAATCTGGTATTCCGCTTTCAGAATGTTTACGTGAACACCCAAAATACTTTGATGACCTGTATTGTGACTTGGTGCAATCAGGTGAACAGTCAGGTGCCTTAGAGACCATCTTCGAACGAATCGCTACCTATAAAGAAAAAGCCGAAGCGTTAAAAGCTAAAATTAAAAAAGCGTTAACCTATCCCATTGCCGTTATTGTCATTGCGATTATCGTTACCTCGATTCTACTGATTTTTGTTGTACCTACCTTTAAAGAAATTTTTGACAGTTTTGGCGCAGAATTACCCGCCTTTACATTACTTGTGATTAAGATATCAGAGGTTTTGCAGTCGACTTGGTATCTGGTATTGGCAGGCTTGTTTGCCTTTAGTTGGGCATTTAAAAATGCCCATCAAAAAAGCCAAAAACTTCGCGATAGAGTTGATAAAAGCATATTGAAAGTGCCGGTTGTTGGCGACATTTTGCATAAAGCTGCTATTGCTCGATATGCGCGCACGCTGGCAACTACCTTTGCTGCAGGCGTGCCACTGATTGATGCACTCGAATCTGCCGCTGGCGCATCAGGTAACGCTGTTTTTCGCGACGCCATTTTAGATATCCGCTCTGAGGTTTCATCGGGTATGCAAATGAACTTAGCGATGAGAAATAGCAGTATTTTCCCCGATATGGTTATTCAAATGGTGGCGATTGGTGAGGAATCTGGTGCGGTTGATGACATGTTAGCTAAAGTCGCATCGGTCTATGAGCAAGAAGTTGATAACGCAGTAGATAACCTAACCGCGCTTTTAGAGCCGATGATTATGGCGGTTCTAGGGGTGGTTATCGGTGGTTTAATTATTGCGATGTATCTACCAATATTCCAAATCGGCCAAGTTGTATAACGATCCCGTTATATTTTCATAGCAGGAGCTAGCTTCAGAGCTTTAGCTCCTTTATTCATTCTGATTAAATGACGAGTATTAATAATGTTTTCAGAAATTTTTACCTTATTTGAACAGTCACCTACCTACTTTTACACCTGTGTTTTCATATTATCGTTGATGGTTGGTAGCTTTTTGAATGTTGTCGTTTACCGCTTACCTAAGATGCTACAAAAAGAGTGGTACCAAGATTGCAGAGAGTTCTTAGCCGAAGAAGTTAAAGATATTCCAGAAAAAGAATTTCCGGCTTTAACACTGTCTAAACCAGCATCAAGCTGCCCACACTGCCAACACAAAATTAAATTTTACGAAAATATTCCAGTGATTAGTTGGCTTCTGTTAAAAGGTAAATGCAGCGCCTGTAAAGCGCCTATATCAGCTCGCTATCCCATTGTAGAATTTATCACGGCACTGTTAAGCCTCGTTGTTGCCCACCATTACGGTGCGTCTATGACTGCGCTTTGGGTAATCATTCTGACCTGGTCATTAATTTCATTAACGCTTATCGATTTAGATCATATGTTATTGCCTGATCAGCTGATTTTTCCAATGCTTTGGTTAGGCTTACTGATTAACATAGACGGTGCGTTTGTGCCGCTTAGTGATGCTGTGATCGGTACCGTTGCCGGCTATATGAGTTTATATAGTATTTTTTGGCTATTCAAAGCGCTAACAGGTAAAGAAGGTATGGGATTCGGCGATTTCAAACTCGTCGCCATGTTTGGTGCTTGGTTTGGCTGGCAACTTCTCCCTTTATTTATTCTAATGGCCTCTTGTGTAGCGGCGATTGTAGGTATTAGCTTGATCGTATTTAAAAAGCACCAGCGTGAACAGCCCATCCCATTTGGTCCTTATTTAGCGGTTGCTGGATGGATTACCTTATTATGGGGTAATGATATCTGGCAATGGTACTTATCTAACCTAGTTTAGGGGTAGTTGCTATGCTAGAACATCAGTATATTGTAGGCCTTACAGGTGGTATTGGTAGTGGTAAAACGACTATTGCAAACCGCTTCATTGAGAAAGGCATCGACGTCATTGATGCTGATGATGTTGCCCGAGAAGTCGTCTTTCCTGGTACTGTCTCGCTGAAGGCTATTGCTCAACATTTCGGCAATCAATACCTCAATACAGACGGCACGCTAAATCGCTCAATGTTACGGGAAAAAGTGTTTTCAGATGCCAATGCTAAGCAGTGGCTGAATAATTTACTTCACCCAGCTATTAGAGAGTCGATGTTAAATCAACTTAGCAGTGCCAAAAGTGAGTACTGTATTCTTGTTGCACCACTATTAATTGAAAATGATTTAACACAGTTTGTTGATACCGTGCTAGTGATTGATGTTAAGCAAGAAACACAAATAGCCCGCACAAAAATGCGAGATGGTTCTAATGAAGAGATCATAAAAAGCATCATTGCCAGCCAAGTTGATCGTAAAACGAGATTAGAAAAAGCCAATTTTATTATTGATAATCAAGATGCTAGTTTAGCCGAGGTTGAACAGCAAGTTGACACATTACACATTGAGTTTATTAAACTAGCTCAAATAAAAAACAGCAGGTAGGTTAATACCTGCTAACAAATCTATCGTCCTCTAGCATTGTTCTTCTTTCTACTTAAGTTAAAATAAAAATTAGCGATTTTATAAGTTAATGGTTAAGATAACTTTAGTCATTTAATTAACACCTTGTTATGTCACGAATTTTATATGAGCACCCGTTAAACGAACGGATTAGAAGCTACTTAAAGCTAGAGCACCTCTTTGGCCAGGTGACATGTGCTCAACAACTCGATATTCAACAAGGTTATTCCGTACTTTTTACCGCCCTATTCGCTATTTTAGATAGTTTAGATCGCAATGATATTCGTGGCGACCTGATCAAAGATTTAGAAAAACTCGAGCAAAACCTTGTGATTTGGTCTCAACGCCCGGATGTTGATACGTCTGCATTAGAAGAGAATCTTAGGCGAACTGTCTCACTTGTTAATAGATTAAGAAGCGCAAATACTCCTTGGTCTAAGCTTAAAGACGATAAATTACTATCGGGTGTTAGACAACGTTTTGCCATTCAAGGTGGTAGTGCAAGTTTCGATTTGCCCCAGCTACAATTTTTTCTGCATCAACCGCAAAAAACTTCTGAAGAGCAAATCAATGCATGGCTTGTTACACTTGAGCAATTGAAAGATGCAGTGGCACTTATTTTAGTCTTTATTCGTCAGCGTAGTCATTTTGAGTGTATTGAAACTGAAAGTGGCTTTTATCAAGATAGCGGAGAAGGATTACTACTGCTCCGTATTCAAGTGGATGAAAATGCTCAGTATTACCCCACCGTAAGTGGTAACCGTTTTAGATATTCAATTCGATTTATGCTGCCCTGTGAACAAAGTGGTCGGCGCTACTCTAATCTAGCGACAAAGTTCTATTTGGCAAAATGCTAGAAAGTCTGCTTTAACCTTCAGTAATTCCTCAGTTATAATGCGCTCATAATTTAAAGGAGCATGTAATGACATTAACCGTTGATTGTCCAACCTGTACAAAAAAAGTTACTTGGCAGCCTGAAAGTGAATTTAGACCTTTCTGCTCAAAACGCTGTCAATTAATAGATTTAGGTGAATGGGCTGATGAAAGCAAAAAAATATCACAACCTATTACGCCTGAAGTGATCATGAGTGAAGAAATGTTAGACGAACTAGAAGGCGAGTTTTTACAGCACAATAAATTCTTTGTTGAGCCAGAATAACCTGATTTGTGATCAGGGTAATCCGTTACGCTGATCGCACCTACTTAATTGTGATAGTTGGCTAACGCTTGCAGTATTTCTACGTTTGCCTTAGGAAAGTCAAGAGACAACATTTCCTGATAACTGAACCAACCTTCTTCTTGGCCTTCTTGTGCCTGCGGTTCGTCGTTAAAGTTATCAACAACAAAGACCTCTAACTTAACCTTTTTATCACCGTAATCATGTTCAATCACGATCAGTGGTGTGCATGTCAGTACATCAATTGCAATTTCCTCTTGAAGTTCTCTGTGCAGAGCTTCATAGACACTTTCGTTTGATTCCACCTTACCACCTGGAAATTCCCATTTACCACCTTGATGGGCGCTTTCAAGCCTTCTAGTGAGATAGTAAGCGTCACCACTTTTAATCACACCTACGGCTACATGAACTAACGACATTAACTTTCCTTATATAGCAAAATGCCAGTCATCGACTGGCATTTTATTTTTCACGTGTAGCTAAATTAACTTAATTTACCGTGACATTGTTTATATTTTTTACCTGAGCCACATGGACAAGGATCATTTCGACCAACACGCGGTTCACGTTTTTGCACCGTCGGCTGCTCAGCTTCTTGGTGATTATACTCTTTCGGTGCTTCTTCTGCTTTACGATGTTGCTCTTCAACAGCTTCAACATCAGATTCAGCACGAATTTGTACTTTAGATAAAATACCGACAACGTCATATTTTAAGTTCTCTAACATCTCAGAGAAAAGCTCAAATGATTCACGTTTATATTCTTGCTTAGGGTTTTTCTGTGCGTAACCACGTAAACCAATACCTTGACGTAAGTGGTCCATCGCAGCCAAATGCTCTTTCCAGTGAGAATCTAAGCTTTGTAACATCACGGCTTTCTCGAACTGACGTAATACATTTTCACCTACCGCAGACTCTTTTTCTGCGTATTGTGCATCTGCTAGTTCGATAATTTTTTCACGTAATGTTTCTTCATGAAGCTTCTTGTCTTCTTCTAACCACTGTGCGATTGGAAAGTCTAATGTTAACTCACCTTTTAATCGCTCTTCCAAGCCAGGTACGTCCCACATTTCTTCTAAAGATTGTGGTGGTATATGTTGGCTAATAATACCGTCTAATACGTCATGGCGAATAGACTCAATAACACCTGCAATTGATTCTTCATCCATTAAGCCATTACGTTGTTCGTAAATAACCTTACGTTGATCATTAGAAACATCATCAAATTCAAGTAATTGCTTACGAATATCAAAGTTACGACCTTCAACTTTACGTTGAGCGTTTTCAATACTACGCGTTACCCAAGGATGTTCAATCGCTTCACCATGCTCCATACCAAGCTTTCGCATCATATTTGCAATACGCTCAGAAGCGAAAATTCGCATCAAGCCATCTTCCATAGAAAGATAGAAACGCGTTGAACCTGCATCACCTTGTCGGCCAGAACGACCACGTAATTGGTTATCAATACGACGAGACTCATGACGCTCAGTCGCGATAATATGTAGGCCACCTAACTCAAGCACTTTGTCATGCTCTTCTTGCCATTTAACCTTAACTACTTCGATTTGCTCTTCAGTTGGGTTATTGAGCTTGGCAATCATCGCATCTAAGTTACCACCTAATACGATATCGGTACCACGACCCGCCATGTTAGTTGCAATTGTAACAGCACCCACTTTACCTGCATCAGCTACAATTTCGGCTTCTTGTTGGTGGAATTTAGCATTAAGTACTTTGTGCTTAATTTTAGATTTCTTTAAGAAACTCGCTAAGAATTCAGACGTTTCGATACTGATTGTACCGACGAGTACAGGCTGACCACGTTCAACACAATCTTTGATGTCTTCTAAGATTGCTTCAAATTTCTCTTCTTGTGTTAAGTAAATTAAATCAGCGCGATCATCACGAACCATTGGTTTATTGGTAGGGATAATAACGGTTTCTAAACCATAGATATGGCTAAACTCGAATGCTTCGGTATCAGCCGTACCTGTCATACCCGAAAGTTTTTCATAAATACGGAAGAAATTTTGGAAAGTAATAGATGCTAATGTTTGGTTTTCATTCTGAATATTTACACCTTCTTTAGCTTCTACCGCTTGGTGCAAACCTTCTGACCAACGACGACCTTCCATCGTACGGCCAGTATGTTCATCAACGATAACAATTTCATTATCTTTAACAATGTAATCAACATCTTTTTGGAACAGGTTATGGGCACGTAATGCAGCCATTACATGGTGAAGAATTGAAATGTTAGCAGCGGCATATAATGAGCCACCTTCTTCAATCAAACCAATTTTCTGCATCATTTCCTCAACACGAACTTGACCACGTTCTGTTAAGTAAACTTGTTTTGCTTTTTCATCAATGGTGTAGTCACCTGTTGATTCTTCACCTTCTTTATCTTCTTCTTCCTGCTGCTCGAGCTCAGGAACAATGGTATCGACTTTACGATATAGCTCTGAACTATCTTCAGCAGCGCCTGAAATAATTAGTGGCGTACGCGCCTCGTCAATTAAGATTGAGTCAACCTCATCGACAATTGCAAAGTTTAATGGGCGCTGAACACGTTCACTTGGTGAGAACGCCATGTTATCTCTTAAATAATCAAAGCCAAACTCATTATTGGTACCATAAGTAACATCTGACTGATAGGCATCTTGTTTCTCTTGCCCCATCATGCCAGGAATATTGCAACCAACAGTTAAACCTAAAAATTCAAATAATGGACGAGACCAATCAGCATCACGTTTAGCAAGGTAGTCGTTCACTGTAACAATGTGAACACCTTTGCCAGATAACGCGTTTAAATAAGCTGGTAAGGTTGCCGTTAGCGTTTTACCTTCACCGGTACGCATCTCAGCAATTTTGCCTTGGTTTAACACCATGCCGCCAATCATTTGTACGTCAAAGTGGCGCATACCAAATACACGCTTACTCGCTTCACGAACAACAGCGAAAGCTTCAGCTAAGAGAGCATCTAGGCTTTCACCATTTTTAATGCGTTCTTGAAATTCAGCTGTTTTTGCTTTTAATTCCTCATCACTGAGTGCTTCCATCTCAGGCTCTAGCGCATTTATTCTTTTTACATCTTTACGCATACGTTTGATAAGTCGGTCATTACGACTACCAAAAATTTTTGTTGCTAACTTTAAAAACATCTTGTTAAACCATGTTATGAAGAGGAATCTCTACAATTTGCATTATAAAATAAAAATGATCGGTAAAAACCGATCACATAATCTTGTTTATGTAATCGCTATTTTGCTTTGCGATATACGTACTTTATTGGGTTAATCTGCTTATTATTACGCAAGATCTCATAATGTACATGTGGGCCTGTCGAACGCCCTGTACTACCCATTTTTGCGATAATTTCGCCTTTCCCAACAACGTAACCGACATCAACCAATAGTGTTTTATTGTGTCCGTAACGTGTTTTAAGCCCATTACCATGGTTAATTTCAATTAAATTACCATAGCCATAGCGCTCACCTGACCAACTTACAACACCCGATGCCGTAGCAATAACAGGAGCGCCTTCTTTACCCGCAAAATCAATACCTTTGTGGTGCGCAGGCATACCAGTAAAGGGATCTTTGCGTGTACCGTAGTACGAAGAAAGCCATCCTTTTTTAATTGGACGACCAGATAAATAACTCGTAGTAGTTATATGGTGACCCAATGTTAAAGATTCAAGCATTTTAAGTTGTTTTTCTTCATGATCAAGTTCAGTTTGTAATTCAGTTAACTCTGATAACAACTGAACGAGCGATTTACCCGATGCAGGTGTTGATAGCATAGGGCCACCACTTGGCGGCGCTTGTTGGAAATTAAATTCGTTTTCCGGAATATCGGCTTCGTCAGCTAAACGTTCACCAAGAGCATTAAGACGAAGGACTTGGCTTTGCAGCTCAGCAAGCTTCATTGTTAAAGCGGTTATTTGCGCTTGATCTTCCGGTTTGACAGGTTCATTTTGCTCTAGCGCAAGGCCCGCTTGGTGATAGGCAGGTTGAACTGGCTCATCATTAGAGGTAATGACAAGATGCAATACAGCGCCAGAGACAATAGCAAAAGCGGCAAGTGCTGATAGCCAATGTAACTTATTTAACCTAAGATTAAATCTTACATTTTTTCCGCGATATAGTAGTGTTAAACTCATAAAATAACTTTCTTACTTCTTTTGCAATGTACCGAAAAACAAAGCAACCTACAGATCTATCATCACTATTTGATGCTTCAAAGGGCACTTTGGCACAAATTGCTTCAAAAACCAACTCTTTAGCCAGTTTAACTGACATTGTTAAAGAGATTTGTCCGGATATACCTGACGATGCTTGGCACCTTGGCAATATCAAAGACGATACCATTGTGATAGAAGTTAAATCTTCAGTTTGGTCACAACGATTTCAATTTGAACGATACCAACTTGCTCAAGCTTTTAGCCAACAAACCAAGGGTTATGTTAACAAGGTAGACATTAGCGTCATGCCTTTTTTAAATAAAACTGAGATTAAAAAACCCAAAAACCCTAAACCTCAAAAACAAATGTCATCAAAATCAGCCTCTGAGCTCATCGAAGTCGCTAAACATGCACCTGACGGGTTAAAGCAAAAGTTAGAACGATTGGCGAGTCACGCCAATAAAGATTGTAATTAAACCTTAAGCTTCAGAAACTAAAAAACCGCCTTTCAGCGGTTTTTTTCATACATCCTTGTTAAATAACAGAAGGATTTATTTCTTGGTATGCTATCGGAGATGGTGCATCTTCTTCATATGTCACCCATTCCCACGCGTCCGTTTGTTTAAAAACTTCACGCAATAAAATATTGTTTAACGCATGGCCTGATTTAAACGCATTTAGCTGGCCTAAAATACTTACGCCACCCATGTACAAATCACCAATAGCATCAAGTATCTTATGCTTTACAAACTCGTCGTCGTAACGCAGTTCATCAGGGTTGAGCATTCGGTATTCGTCAAGCACAATCGCATTTTCTAAACTACCACCCAATGCTAAATTGTGAGAGCGTAAAAACTCAATATCTTTCATAAAGCCAAACGTTCTCGCACGAGAAATCTCTTTCACGAATGAACAGCTCGATAAATCCATCGTCATCGTCTGACAGGTATTTGAAATCACCGGATGGTCGAAATCAATGGCAAAATTAACTTTAAAACCTTCATAAGGTGTTAACTCAGCCCATTTATCGCCTTCTTCAACACGAATTGGCTTTGTGATTTTCAAATAGCGCTTCGGCGCATTTAACGTTTCAATACCTACTGATTGAATCAAGTATACAAAAGGTAACGAGCTGCCATCCATAATTGGGATTTCAGGTGAATCTACATCAACAACTAAGTTGTCTAGACCCATAGCTGAAACAGCGGCAAGCAAATGTTCAACGGTAGAAATCTGAACACCTTCTTCATTAACTAAACAGGTACACAACGTCGTCTCACCCACAGCTTCTGGGGTGGCTTTAATATCAACAACAGGATCAAGATCAACACGGCGGAATACAATACCTGTATTTGCAGGAGCTGGACGGAGAGTGATCTGCACCTTCTCGCCTTTATGTAACCCTACGCCGATTGCTGAAACGCTATCTTTTAAAGTACGTTGTTTAGTCATGTGTTACCTTTTTGCTTTCAAGTTAACTTTACAAAATTGCAAAGCAACATTCCCGCCAAAATTCAGCGGGCGCACAATATAACAGATCCAACCAGTAAGATCAAAAGATCACCGATTTTTAGACCTTTAGTCTGCTTGCTTACGCAAAAATGCAGGGATATCTAAATAGTTATCCAAGTCTGCTGACGCTACTTTTTGCGGTTGTGCTTGTGCGTTTTGGTCTGCCATTGTTACTGGAGCAGATGCAGGTTCAGGTTGTGCGTTTGGCACAAAGTCACTACCCACAGCTGCTTGCTCTACTGCCGGTGCCGGATTAACTAACGTAATATCTGGCTTGCGCTCAGCGCCAATACCTGTTGCAACAACTGTTACACGAAGTTCTTCACTCATTTCTGGGTCAATTACAGCACCAACAACTACGGTTGCATTTTCAGAAGCAAATGCTTTAACTGCATTACCAACGGTTTCAAACTCATCAATTGAGATATCCATACCGGCAGTAATATTTACTAAGATACCACGTGCGCCAGCTAAGTCGACATCTTCAAGTAACGGACTAGAAATCGCCGCTTCAGCTGCTTCTTCTGCACGGTCTTCACCTGAAGCAATACCAGAGCCCATCATTGCAGTGCCCATTTCTGACATAACTGTTCTTACGTCAGCAAAGTCAACATTGATCAATCCTGGGCGAGTAATTAGCTCAGCAATACCTTGTACAGCACCTAATAAAACATTATTTGCCGCTTTAAACGCATCAAGCAATGAAGTTCCTGGCCCTAAAACCTTTAATAGTTTTTCATTCGGGATAGTGATCAATGAATCAACATTTTTAGCTAAAAACTCAATACCTTGGTCAGCGTAATTCATACGCTTTTTGCCTTCAAATGGGAATGGTTTAGTGACAACAGCCACTGTTAAAATTCCCATTTCTTTTGCTACTTCAGCGACAACAGGCGCTGCACCAGTACCTGTACCACCGCCCATACCAGCAGCGATAAAGATCATATCGGCACCTTCAAGCGTTTGCTTAATCGTTTCACGGTCTTCTTCTGCAGCACGACGACCAATTTCAGGGTTAGCACCAGCACCTAAACCTTTAGTTACATCGCTACCCATTTGTAAAGTCACATTAGCCGAAGAATTTCTCAGCGCCTGTGAATCTGTATTTGCAGTAATAAATTCTACGCCTTCGATGGTTTGGCTTACCATGTGTTCAACAGCGTTACCGCCGCCTCCACCAACACCGATGACTTTTATGACTGCTTCTTCGTTATGTTCTTCCATTAATTCAAACATATTTTACTCTCTCCGTTTTTTACAACGTTTCTACCAAAATCAAAATTATTTTTATGCGCCGTATACCAATTGAAATAATGCTTAAGTCATCTCAGAGCTATGTCAGAGGTGAGAGAACAAGAAAGATTTGTGACAATATAGTTATCCTACATTGAGTAAACCTGCCGTAGTTATCTTGCCTCTGACAAGCTCCCGAGGGGCGAGTTTAAAAGGCTTATATGCTGCGTTGCTGAACTCAACAATGGGATAACCATTCTTTTCATTCAGCGCCTTGTTTCTAATCCTTTTAATTCTCGCTGAGAGAGCAAATCATTGTTTCACTTGGTATCAGTGCTTTTAAAATTCGCCTTTAAACCAGGCGGTCAGGCGTGACCACAACCCTGTCACCCCGTCAGAACGCTTGTCTTCTTTATTTTCCTGCTCTGCAGCTAATACGCCGTAATGCAATAAACCAACAACCGTTGAGTATGTTGGATCGTTAACATATTCTTTTAAACCAACCACTTCATACGGTTGAGCTAAACGAACAGGCATTTGGAAAATTTCTTCTGCAAACTCAATAACGCCTTGCATTTTTGCTGCGCCACCCGTTAATACAAAACCTGCTGCAATTTGCTCTTCAAGACCTGCTTCACGTAACTCTTCGTGAATAAGCTCAAATAGCTCTTGATAACGAGGCTCTACAACTTCAGCGAGTGTATGACGTGACATAGATCGTGCAGGTCTACCACCTACACTCGGCACTTCAATATTCTCTTCCATAGAGACCAAGTTTCTTAACGCACAGGCGTACTGCACTTTAATATCTTCAGCATGACTTAACGGTGTTCTAAATATTTTTGCAATGTCGCTAGTCACTTGGTTTCCAGCAACAGGAATTACCGCGGTGTGACGCAAAGCTCCACCGGTAAATACAGAAATATCCATAGTACCTGCACCAATATCAACAACGCAGATACCTAACTCTTTTTCATCATCCGTGACGACGGCGTAGCTTGACGCTAACGCCGAGAAAATTAACTGGTCAACGTTTAACTCACAACGCTCAACACACTTAACTAAATTTTTTGCCATATCATTCGCACAGGTAATAATATGAACCTTTGCTTCCATTCGAACACCAGACATACCAATTGGGCTTTTTATCCCATCTTGGCAATCTATTGTGTATTCTTGCGGTAACACATGTAACAAACGTCGTTCAGCTGAAATTGGCACTGAACGAGCAGTATGAATCACGTTGTCAACGTCTTCCTGTATGACTTCTTTGTCATTAATAGGCACCATGCCGTTTTCGTTTTGACAACTAATGTGTTTACCAGAAATTCCTAGATAAACAGAACTAATTCGGCAATCTGCCATTAGCTCTGCCTCATTAATCGCGCGCTTAATTGACTGAATAACGAGATTTAAGTCGTTAACACCACCCTTATCCATACCACGTGACGGCTGGTTACCAACACCAACAATGCTTAGCTTGTTGTCTGGAGTAATTTCACCTACCGCGACAGAAATTTTTGAGGTGCCTATATCTAGACCTACAACCAAATTTCTTTCTGTTACTTTTGCCATTTGTTAAGCTCTTTGTTTATTTTTATCAAGCACAGTTTTGTAGCCGACAGCTAGTCCTGTGTCATACCTTAAATCTACATAATCGACTTGTTGATTTTCTTGTTTTTGCTCAATAATTTGAGGATAAACATCAACAAAACGCTGAATTCGTTCAATTCTATTTTCACGCCCTAAATTCAAGCTAATGCCATCATTTAACGTCAACTGCCATGAAAAGCGCTCTGTTAGCACTAATTCATCAATCGCTAAGTCACTAAATGCCAGTAACTTATTAAAATTTCTATAGTTAGCTAATGCTGTATGCTCACTACCTTCTGGACCAAAAAACGCAGGTAGCTTATGATTTAGCCTATCGCTATCCGCTTGAAAGGCTTGACCATACTGGTTGATTAAAAAGTCTGCGTTCCATAACGCGACTGGCGTTTGATCAACCACATAGATGTTTAACGCATTTGGCCATTGCTTTCGCACTGACACTGAATATACCCAGGGTAACTTCGCTATCAGCGTTTGAACTTCATTAACATCAAGTTGAATAAAGTTACTTAAATTTATCGTATCGAGTGCCTGTTCTATATCTGCATTACGGGTGTATGGCATCTCACCTTTGACCGTAATGCTTGTTACTGGCACTTTTTCATCTTTAGACATTTCATTGAAAAAGTAAGTACTAAAACTCACTAAACCAATAATGACAGCAATGAAAAAACCGAGTCCTAGCCAAAACGACCAGTGTACGGTTTGTTGCGATTCATTAGCTGTTGATGCCACTTACACGCTCAACTCAACTATACGTTTAACTAACTGACTAAAATCTAAACCTTGTACTTTAGCCGCCTTAGGTACCAATGAAGTTTCTGTCATTCCTGGTACCGTATTAATTTCTAATATTTGCCATTGGTCTTGGTTGTCGCGCATGAAATCTACGCGGCCCCAACCTTTCGTGCCAACCGCTTTAAACGCTTTAACCGCTAGGTTTCGCAAATCCTGTTCATCTTCATCTGTGAGTCCTGCAGGACAATGATATTGCGTTGCTGTTGATTGGTATTTCGCCTGATAATCGTAAAATTCGTTTGGTGTTTGCATATGAATCGCAGGCAATGCGTCATCACCTAAGATAGCAACGGTGTATTCTAAGCCGTCTATCCACGCCTCAACCAATACATCATCATCAAAGTCAAAGGCATTGGTTAATGCATGATTGAGTGCGTCGCTAGTATGTGCGATAGACATACCGATACTTGAACCTTCACATGCTGGTTTTACCATTGCTTTGCCACCAAGCTCATCAAGAATAGCCGGGGCATTTTCTTCGCTAAACTCGGCTTTATTAACGATGGCAAACGGCGCGGTTGGTAAGTTAACCGCTTGCAAAATTTGCTTCGTTTTAATTTTATCCATCGCTAAGGCAGAGCCCAGTACACCTGAACCTGTGTATGGTACACCTAAGAACTCAAGAGCTCCTTGTAAGCTACCATCTTCACCACCTCGGCCATGTAACGCGATAAACACGCGAGTGACATTCATTTCAACAAGCTTATGTAAATCGAAGTCTTTGGTATCAATAAGTACTACGTCAGTAAAACCTGCTTTTTCTAATCCTGCTGCTACCGCTTTACCTGATGCTAAAGAGACATCACGCTCAGCCGAATTACCGCCATAAAGAACAGCTAGCTTTTGCGCTAATAAATTAGTCATGCTGCTCCTTAAGGTTAAAACGCTCATCTTTAATTAAATTACGTGCTACCACACCGATATTGCCAGCGCCCTGCGTTATAACCATATCGTCCGCTGTTAGCTGATTATCAAGCAGCTCAGCAAGGTCATTAATATCTGAGACGTAGATAGGCTCTACTTGACCACGTTGACGAATACTGCGCGCCAAAGACTTACTATCTGCGCCAGCGATTGTTGTTTCTCCCGCGCTATAAACATCGAGCAATAATAATCCATCGACTTTTGACAGTACTTCGACAAACTCTTCATACAGATCTCGAGTACGAGAATATCTATGTGGTTGGAAAATCATGGTTAAACGTTTTTCTGGCCAACCTTTGCGCATTGCATCTATTGTCGCTTCCACTTCTTTAGGGTGGTGGCCATAGTCGTCAATTAGTGTGATCTCACCCACGTTTGTTTTTAACTGAGCAAGATGCTCGAATCGTCGACCAATACCTTCAAATTTCGACAGTGCTGAAACGATTGACTCGTCGTCAACACCTTCATCGGTTGCGACAGCAATACTCGCTAGTGCATTCGCCACGTTGTGTTTGCCTGGCAAATTTAGTGACACTGTTAAGTTTGGTTTGCCAATACGTGCAACTTCAAATGTGCTGACATCTGCTGATTGCTGGTAGTTAAACGCCTGTACATCAGCATCTTCACTAAAGCCATAAGTAATGACCTGACGACTAATACGTGGCAACAATTCACGCACGACTGGGTTATCAATACAAACAACCGCCAAACCATAAAACGGCAAGTTATGTAAAAACTCGATATAGGTGTCTTTTAGCTTCTCAAAATCACCTTGATAGGTTTCCATATGGTCTTCATCAATATTAGTGACGACTGCAACCATAGGCTGAAGATGTAAAAACGACGCATCGCTCTCATCAGCTTCAGCAATTAAGTACCTGCTCGTACCTAAACGTGCATTGGTACCCGCACTATTTAATAAGCCACCAATAACGAACGTAGGATCTAACTTGGCCTGAGCAAAAATGCTTGCCGTTAAACTTGTCGTGGTTGTTTTACCATGGGTACCTGCGATAGCTACCCCATGACGAAATCGCATTAATTCCGCTAACATTTCAGCACGACGAACTATCGGAATGCGCTTTTCTTGCGCGGCAATAATTTCAGGGTTGGTTGTATCAATTGCCGTTGAAACCACAACAACACTTGCCAGATCGACATTACTTTCATGGTGGCCAATATCGATATGAGCACCAAGTTTTGTTAGACGTTCAACTACCGCATTGCGAGCAATATCAGAGCCCGATATTTGGTAGCCTTCATTTAGTAAAACTTCAGCAATACCGCCCATACCAGCACCACCAATACCAACAAAGTGAATGCGCTTTACTCGACGCATTTCAGGTACTTTAATTGGTGCGTTTTTATTCATTTGTGTACTCATTCTTTATAAAATCCTGCGCAAATATCAGCAACACGAATTGTCGCATCTGCATGGGCGGCATCATGCGCCGCTTTCGACATGCTTTCAACGACTTTGTCGGAGATAAATAAACTATTTAACATTTGCGCTAACTGCGTACTTGTTAAGTCTTTTTGTGGCAACAATTTTGCTGCCCCGCGATCAACTAAGTACATCGCATTTTTTGTTTGATGATCATCGACCGCATGCGGTAAAGGCACGAAAATCGCTGGTGTTGCTGCCATTGCAAGCTCTGACACCGTAAGTGCGCCTGCACGGCATATAACAACATCAGCCCACTGGTATGCCGCTGCCATATCATCAATAAACTCAGTCACTTTAATGTTGTCTTGATCTAAACCACTATTGGCATAGGCGGTTTGCACCGATGACAAATGTCCTTTACCACTTTGATGCCATACTTTGATATTTTGCACTTTTATCTGAGTAAGCGACTGTGGCACAGTGTCATTGAGAATTTTTGCACCTAAACTGCCACCAACAACTAACACCTTTTTAGTTTCGCTTGCCTGCTCTGGAATACTTGGCACCAAGTCAACGATGTCTTTTCTTAGCGGATTCCCAACAATCATTGCTTTTTTACTGTGAGCAAATGCACCAGGAAAAGCCGCTAACACCTTTGATGCAATTTTTGCCAAATAGCGATTCGTCATACCGGCAACCGCGTTTTGCTCATGCAATACCAATGGCTTACTCATTAGCCACGCAGCAACACCACCTGGTGCACTCGCGTAGCCCCCCATGCCCAAAACCACATCTGGTTTTACGCTTGAGATCACTTTGCATGATTGAATAACCGACTGCATTATTTTGAATGGCGCTTTTAGTAATTCAATGAATCGTTTATTACGAATTCCTGCAATATTAATAAATGAAATATCATAGCCATGTTGAGGCACAATTTGCGCCTCCATGCGATCAGATGTTCCTAACCAGTGAACATGCCAGCCTTTTGCTTCCAATAACTGTGCGACAGCAATACCAGGGAAAATATGACCACCGGTACCACCTGCCATGATTAAAATCGTAGGACGTTTTGCCACTACTTACGCCCTCCTTTACTTGTTGCTTGAATGCTCTGCAACCTAATTTCATGATCAATGCGTATCAGCACAACAAAGGCTAATGTCATAATGATCATCGAACTACCGCCATAACTAATAAGCGGCATTGTTAACCCTTTCGTTGGCACGATGCCAGCGCTCGCACCAATATTAACGGCTGTTTGGAAACTCATCCAAATACCGATAGAGAAGGCAAAAAAACCTTCAAAATATTTTTCTTTGCTAATCGCTTTACGCCCAAGGTATAGCGCTTTAAATACCAGCCACAAACTTAAAAACAAGACGATTGCTACACCAATAAAACCAAATTCTTCAGCTAACACCGCCATGACAAAGTCAGTATGAGCTTCCGGCAAGTATTCAAGTTTTTGAATACTATTACCTAAGCCTTGACCGGTTAATTCACCGCGCCCATAAGCCATTAACGACTGAGTAAGCTGATAACCACTGCCAAAGGGATCTGCCCATGGGTCTAGAAAACTTGTGATACGACGCCAGCGATATTCTTCAAAAACGGCGAGTGCTGTAATCGCCATTACACCAACAGCCGCTATAGCAATAAACTGCCAAAGCTTAGCGCCTGCCAAAAACAATAAGCCAAACGTCGTGACAAACATTACAATGACGGTACCTAAATCAGGTTGCATCAGGAGTAAAAACGCAAGTAGACCGAATACAATTAATGGCTTTGCAAAGCCCTTTATATTTTCCATCACTTCTTCACGGCGACGCACTAAATAGGCGGCTAAATAAGCGAAGAAAAAGAGTTTAGCCGGCTCCGCGGCTTGAATAGTTATTGGCCCTAAAACAATCCAGCGTTGAGAACCGTTAACAGTGCGCCCTGCGACCAAAACGACAACCAATAATACAATTGCAGCGAGTAACATATAGCCACTGTATTTTTGCCATTCTGACATTGGGACCATTAGTGCTAATGCGCCAATAAAAATACTTAAGCAAATATAAACACCATGCCTAACCACAAAGTGAAAAGGATTGTCGAATAACCTTTCTGCCACTGGCATTGATGAACTCGCCACCATAATCAAACCAATGGTATACATAGCAACCGCAAGCAAAAGATATTGACGGTCGAACGTCACCGTATTTGCACTTTCGCCCAACCATTTGGGTAATGCGGGCATATTAATTGAAGGAACTAAGCTTTGCACTGGCTTACCTCCTCAACATGTTTGATAAATGCGTTACCGCGCGCAATATAGCTTTTAAATTGATCGAAACTCGCACATGCAGGTGAGAACAGCACGATATCATTGTCGGTAGTTAGCTCATTAGCTAATGTCGTTGCAGCACCTAAATCATTAACTAGATGAACATCTAATGTTTTAGGACAAACTGCTTTTATTAATGTTTGGTCTTCGCCAAATAAAATCGCACTATCAACATTTTCTTCTAGCTGCTTAGTTAAAGGTGAAAAATCAGCACCTTTACCCTGCCCGCCAGCAATTAAAATCAAGCGTCGATTTGGGCTAGCTAAACCAGTTATCGCGGCTAATGTTGCACCAACATTCGTCGCTTTAGAGTCGTTTATCCATGTCTTGCCATCATTTGAAGGCACACGCTGGCAACGATGTGGTAAACCTTCAAAACTTGTTAAGGCGGTAACCATTTTTTCTAGTGGCCAATTCGCAGCATAACCTAGCGCTAAAGCTGCCAGGCAATTAATAGCGTTGTGATTACCCGATAAAGGCAGGTCATCGATAGCAATTAACGGCGTGTCACCATGCATCAAATATGGTGTGTTTTGATGGTCGCAAATACCAAACTCATTGGCTTTAGGCTTATTAGCCGTGAAGCCTAACTGTTTAGTTTGGCCAGAATAATGGCTTGCACTATCATCGCGGTTTATAACAGCACATTGTGTTTGTTGATAAATACGCTGCTTAATTGCTTGGTAGTTCTCAAGCGTTTTGTGGCGATCTAAATGATCATCACATAAATTCAATAGAGACGCAGAGACAGCGTTCATACTAGACAAGGTTTCTAATTGAAAGCTTGAAAGTTCAAGCACCAACATATCTAAATCTTGTTCAATAATATCTAATGGCGGTACACCAATGTTACCTGCTAGTTCAACATTTAAGCCTAGTGACTTACCAATATGAGCCACTAAGCTAACAACAGTAGATTTACCATTTGAACCAGTTACCGCAATCGTTGGCGTCTGTGTTAGTCGATAGTACAGCTCAATGTCGCCATACATTTCAACATTTGGCGATAGATACTGACTAATCTCATCAATCGACGTATCAATACCAGGAGACACTAAAATAATTTGGGCTGAGGAAATAAGTGTTTGATCCCACGAACCTGTAGTTAAAGTAGATAGAGGAAAATCTTTAGCAAATTCATCTTCGTTAACAGCACTCTCGCGAGAATCATTTAATGCAAAATGGATATTATGCGATGCTAGAAAACGCGCACAAGACATCCCTGAAAGACCTGCTCCCAGTATTAAAATGTTCTTGTTTTGTAAAAACGTAATATCTAACATTCGACTTCTTTTTTAACGTAATTTCAACGTAGCTAAGCCAATCAATACAAGCATTAGCGATACAATCCAAAACCTGACTATTACACGAGGCTCTGGCCAACCTTTTAATTCATAATGATGGTGAATAGGCGCCATTCTAAAAATGCGTTGGCCACGCAGCTTATATGAGCCTACTTGCAAAATAACCGACAAGGTTTCAATGACAAACACACCACCCATGATAAATAACACCAACTCTTGGCGAACCAAGACAGCAATCACACCTAAGGTAGCGCCTAATGCAAGTGAGCCTACATCTCCCATAAACACTTGTGCCGGATAGGTATTGAACCAAAGGAAACCAAGCCCAGCACCAACAATAGCGGTACAAACAACCACAAGTTCTGAGGTCATTGGAATATAAGGAATATTTAAGTAAGCAGAAAAATTAATGTTGCCGGTTACATAGGCAAACACTGCAAATGCACCTGCGACTAGCACAACCGGTACAATAGCCAAACCATCAAGACCATCAGTTAAGTTAACAGCATTACTTGTGCCGACAATAACGAAATAGGTTAATAAGATATAAAGCAGCCCTAGTTGAGGCATCACGTCTTTAATGAATGGTAATAACAATGCAGTTTCAGCAGGATCTTGTGCCATTGAATAAAGAAAAATAGCAGTACCTAAACCAATCACCGTTTGCCAAAAATATTTCCAGCGGGCAATTAATCCTTTTGAATCTTTACGAATCACCTTACGGTAATCATCAACAAAACCAATAGCGCCAAAGCTAACAACAACAAAAAGTACGGTTAGCACGTAGTAATTGCTGAGGTCTCCCCACAACAAGACACTAAAGACGATAGCCCCAAGAATCAGTAAGCCACCCATAGTCGGCGTACCTGATTTCGACAAATGGCTTTCAGGGCCATCATCACGAACGGTTTGGCCTATTTGCATACGCTGTAACGCACGGATTAACTTAGGTCCACAATACAATGATAACGTTAACGCTGTTAGCGTAGAAATAATCGCTCTAAAGGTTAAGTATGAAAATACATTAAAGCCTGAAAAGTATTGTGTTAAGTATTCACCTAGCCAAAGTAACATTATGCTTGCTCCTCATTAGCTATTGATGACTGCCACTCAAGTACGTCCTGTACAACTAACTCCATTCGCGCACTGCGTGATCCTTTAACTAACACTGAAATACTTCGCTCCTCGTTAGAAAGTAATGATTTTAAAAAGGCTACTAATGACGCTTTGTCATTAAAGTGATATCCGTTGTCGCCAAAAGCTTGGCTTGCTGATTGACTTAAAACGCCTAACGTCAGCAATGCGTCAATTGACAGCGATTTTGCATAAGCGCCTACTTCATGGTGATATTGACGAGCCTCTTGTCCAAGCTCCCCCATGTCACCCAAAATTAAGATGCGTTTACCAGGTAGGTTGGCTACTAATTCACTGGCTGCTTTTACAGACTCAACATTAGCATTGTAGCTATCATCAATTAATTTGAAGCTCTCGCTTGGCTGATGCACATTGAGTCGACCTTTTGCAGGCACCATATCAATAAGACCTAAGCGAATATCATCAACAGTTGCATCGAATTGCATTGCTATCGCTGCTGCCATTACTGCATTACATACATTATGTTTACCTGGAATAGGTAATTCGATGTAGCTTGAGCCATGAGGACTATGCAGTTTGAAGCTTGCACAACCGTTGTCATCTAGTACAACGTCGGTTGGGTAGTAATCTGTTGATTCATGACATGAGATCTTTTTGACGATTTTATCCGTTAGTCGCCACTGCCACTTGCCTGCATAAGGTGTATCTTGGTTGTAGATTGCTACACCACCTTCAGATAACCCTTCAAAAATTTCACCTTTTGCACGTGCAACACCACAAAGGTCGCCAAAACCTTCCAGATGCGCTGCCGCAATATTATTAATTACCGCGATATCTGGTTTCGTTAAATTAGTGGTGTAGGCAATTTCACCGAGGTGGTTGGCGCCTAGCTCAATCACAGCAAAATCATGACTCGGCTCAAGCCTCATTAATGTCTGTGGCACACCCAGATCATTGTTAAAATTGCCATTAGTCGCTAGGACATTACCTAGTCGAGATAAAATGGCATAGACCATTTCTTTTACCGTAGTTTTACCACTACTACCTGTAATGGCAACCGTTTTAGGTGCAACTTGTGCCTTGATAAATGCGCCGATTTGGCCCAGTGCTATACGAGTATCTTCAACGACAACTTGCGCTATGCTTATGGTTTGCTGTTCACTCACGATGACAGCTCTACAGCCTTTTTCTAAGGCCTGTTGACAAAATTTATGACCATCAAAGTTGATGCCTTTTAACGCTAAAAAGACATCACCATCACTTAATTGTCGAGAGTCAGTAACAATTGATTCTATGTTTTTTGTTTGCTCATCAGCAGCAGAAACAATTTTACCTTGCGTAATTTCGGCAAGCATTGCTAGTGATAATGGGATCATACCCTATCTCCTAGTGGCGCTTCACCTTCATAGTAGGTACTAACTAACTTGCGCTCGTTATAATCAACTTTATCTTCACCAATAATGATGTAATCTTCGTGGCCCTTGCCGGCTAACAACACCATATCGCCTGGTTGTGCGTTCTTTAATACCGCACTAACGGCTTGCTTTCTATCTAGCACTATCATGGCCTTTTCTGGTTTATCTAGACCTTTTAAAATATCTGCTACAATCATTTCTGGCGATTCAGTTCTTGGGTTGTCATTGGTAATCAACACGCTATCGGCACCTTGTTCAGCAATACGCCCCATTTCACTGCGTTTACCTTTATCTCTATCGCCACCACAACCAAAAACAACGAATAGTTTTCCTTCGCAATGCGCGCGACAAGCAATTAAAGCTTTTTCAAGGGCATCAGGCGTATGGGCATAGTCAACAACAACGGAAGGCATACTTGAATGAGCAAAAAGCTCCATACGCCCATCAATCGCTTTGGTTGAAGAAATAGCTTGAATGACCTGTTCTAGTTCAACACCAAGGGCAAGCACACTGCCTATTGCCGCAAGTAAGTTGTCAACGTTAAACGTGCCTATTAACGGAGAGTTTATATGGAACTCGTGCCCTGATGCGTCAAGGATAAAAGACGTGCCTGAATCATGACAAACGATGTCTTTTGCATACAAATAAAGGGGAAAAGACTTCACACTCTCTGCTTGACCAAATACGATGATGTCTTGGTCTGGTGATTTAGCTAACCAATCTTGAATAACTTTTTCATCGCCATTTACAACAGCAACTTGGCTTGAGAATTCTTTAAAAATCGAAAGTTTAGCCTCGCCGTAAGCCTCCATCGTTTGATGGTAGTCAAGATGGTCTCTTGATAAGTTTGTAAAGACACCAACATCAAATAAATCGGCGCTCACCCGCTTTTGCTCTAAAGCATGTGATGATACTTCCATTGCAACATGGGTTAGTTGTTGCTTTCTGAATTGAGCAAATAAGCCCATGAGCTCAGTCGCACCTGGTGTTGTGTTCATAATTGGCGCTAAAGCATCTAAACTGCCTGCGCCATTAGTGCCGATAATGCCACATGCTGGTGTTTTAGACGATACAGCATCGATTAATTGCCCGATCAGTTGTGTCGTACTTGTTTTGCCATTAGTACCGGTGACACCGATAACGTCCATGGTTAACTGAGGCGACTGGTAGTAATGAGCACTAAATTCAATTAACTTCTCATTCAGTTGATAAAACTGAACGACAATTGCCGTTCTATCGGCAACAGTTTTTTCTAATACTTGTCCATGCAATTGCTCATGCTGGCATTCAGAAATAATCAGTAAAGCGCCTTTTTCAATAGCACTTTCAATAAACTCACGGCCATCTTGTGTTGTGCCAATAACTGCACAAAAGATGTCGTTTTCAACTAAGGTTCTTGTATCATTTACTAAATTTTTAGTTGGTGATAACGCCTCTAAGCTTGGGTGATTAATGCCAAATTTTGTCAGCGTTGAGGTGATATGATAATCGCGATTAAGCATTGTTATCTCCTTCACCTTTGTTCGCTTCAACAATGCGCGTATGAGCATCGGGTTCAACGTTTAACACTTGCAGCGCGCCTTGCATCACGCGTGAGAATACTGGCGCGGCAATTTCACCACCATGATATAAATCGCCACCAGGTTCATTTATCACAACAACAACAGCTAATTCAGGGTTTGAAATTGGTGCAACGCCAGCAAACAAACCAACGTAATCGTTACCATAACCGCCAGGTACTGCCTTTATAGCTGTACCTGTTTTTCCACCAACACGATAACCGTCAACAGCTGCTCGGCTTGCTCCACCTTCGGTCACAACACCTTCTAGCAATGACACGATGTACTTAGCTTGCTCTTCACCAAAAACTCTTTCGCCTTGGGGCAATGCATCACTTTTCATGATACGCAATGGAATTTTTACGCCACCGTTGGCTAATGTTGCGTAAAAACGAGCAAGCTGCAATGGACTAATTGCGAGACCATACCCCCACGATAACGTAGCTAATTCATACTGAGACCAACGTGAACGAGAAGACATCATCCCCATGGTTTCACCAATTAAACCAGTGCCGGTATCTTCACCAAAACCAGCATCAAAAAAGCGGTCTAATAAAAACTCTTTGGGTACCGACAAAGCTAACTTTGTGGTACCCATGTTTGATGATGTTACTAAGATGTCTTGGAGCGAGAGTTTCCCTCTATTAATGGGGTCGCTTACCCGTCTACCTCCTAATCTCATCCAGCCGGGGCCGGTGTCTATCACGGTAGATTGCTCTGCACTACCAAACTCGAGCGCCGTTAACATGGACAATGGTTTCATTGTCGAGCCGGGTTCATAGACATCGGTAATCGCGCGATTTCTAAATCGGTGAATAGCGGTGTTTTTTCGGTTATTTGGATTAAAAGATGGACTATTTGCCAAGGCTAGAATGTCGCCAGTATGGACATTGACAACCACCACAGATCCAGATGTCGCTTTAAATGCTCTTACCGCACCTTTTAACTCTTTATAAGCTAACGCTTGAATACGTTGATCAATACTCAGTGCGACATCTTGCGGAGGAGTGGCCTCTTCAACCGACAGGATTTCAATTTTTCTACCTTTAGCATCTTTTCTAAATCGTTTAGAACCAGAGGTACCTGTTAACTTGTCGTCATAAACTCGTTCAATGCCTTCAATACCTTTGTCATCAACATTAGTAAAACCAACAACATGAGCACTTATTTCACCAGCAGGGTAAAAACGTTTTGATTCTTTTCTTAAATGAATGCCTGGAATTTTAAGCTGTTTAATATACTCAGCCATGGCAGGGGAAACTTGTCTTTCGACATATAGAAAACGTTTATTAGGATTCTTAACAATTCGCGCTGTTACTTCGTTAACATCTTTTCCTAAAACATCAGCCAATGCTTGCCAATGCTTTTCCATCGCAAGGCCATTGTTCTCCATGACGATTTTAGGGTCTGCCCAAACCGTTTCAACAGGTACGCTAACAGCTAACTCGTCACCATTGCGATCTACAATTGAGCCACGTTGAACGTTTAGTGATGCAATACGCTTTGAGCGACGATCACCTTGTTTCTTTAGCATGTCAGGTTCAATGACCTGAATATACGCACTACGAGCAGCAATCACACCATAAACAAGCACAATGACAGCCGCCACAACGTAAAAACGCCATGGTGCCGTATTTGGTTTTAACTGCTTATTTTTCTTTGCTGCTACCTTGTTCATGGTAATCTTATAATGACTTCCGATGCGGCACTTGGCCTTTTCATTTTTAATAATTTTGACGCTTTGCTTTCTATTGCACTGTGTTCTGCAAGAGAGTTTTGCTCTAACAGCAAGTTACGCCACTCAATATCTAATTCGTCTCGTTCGGTTAGTAGAATTTCAAGCTCACTGGTTGTTAAACGATTTAAATGTGTTGTGTAAATAACTGAGAATGCAGATACCACAACAAATAATAACAACCCGTATGTAAAAACATGGTGCTGAACGTCTTGCCAAATATCTTTGACAAGCACCACCTTTTTACCCGCCATAACTAATCGGCTAACCTCTTAGCAACTCGCAATACCGAGCTACGTGATCTAACATTTTCTTCTACTTCTGCTTTACTTGGCTTAGCTTTTCGACCAACCAACTCAAGTTTTTTCCCTTTTTGTAATTCAGCTTCCAAAATAGGCATGCCACGCGGTGCTTGTTTACCTTGTGAATGCTTTTTCATAAATTGCTTAACCATGCGGTCTTCCAACGAATGGAAGCTAATAACAACTAAACGACCGCCTTCTGCCAACACAGCAAGCGATGAATTTAACACATTTTCTATTTGCTCTAATTCAGAGTTGATATAGATGCGAATGGCTTGAAAGCTTCGGGTAGCTGGATGTTTTTTAATTTCTTTTTGTGGAGCAGCGGTCGCGATAATTTTTGCCAGTTGGCCTGTTCGCGTAATCGGTGCTTCTTCTCGAGCATCAACAATTGCATTGGCAATTCGCCAACCTAGCTTTTCTTCACCAAAGGTTTTTAATACCCAGCTAATGTCTTCAACATCCGCTTTTGCAATCCATTCCTGTGCCGTTTGACCACGCGTTGTGTCCATGCGCATATCAAGTGGACCGTCTTTCATAAAACTAAAGCCGCGCTCAGGATCATCTAGCTGTGGTGACGAAACGCCAAGGTCAAGTAAAACACCATCAACCTTTTTGGTGAGATTATGTTTTTCTGCAATGGCTTCCAACGCGGAAAAACCTTCATGCTCGATAGTGAATCGACTATCGTCAGCAAACTTTTTCGCCGCTTCGATTGCCGTTGGGTCACGGTCAATTGCAATCAGCTGACCATTTTCAGCTAATCTAGACAGAATAAGACCTGAATGACCACCTCGACCAAATGTACAGTCGATATAGCAACCATCAGGGTCGATCGCTAGCGCATCTACCGCTTCATCTAAAAGAACCGATATGTGTTTAAATTCTGTCGACATAAGCCTATCTACAGTGATAAATCGAGTAAGCGTTCAGTGAGTTCAATTTCACCTGATTGGATTTTGCTAATGCCTTGTTGCATTTGCGCTTGCCAAGCAGACTCACTCCAAATTTCAAATTTCTTTAACTGACCAACAAGCATGACACTTTTTTCTAAGCTCGCATGATTACGAAGCGGACCATTAATTAACAAACGTCCGCTTTTGTCCATCTCACAATCCGACGCATTACCTAACAATACTTGTTGTAATAGTCGCTCTTGCGGATTCATGCTCGACAAGTTGCACAGTTTTAATTCTATTTCTTCCCATTCGGGCAAAGGGTAAAGCAATAAACATGGATGCTGAATATCAACCGTACATACCATTTTCCCTTGGCAATCAGACACAAGCTCATCGCGATACTTGGTTGGTATCGTGATTCTACTTTTACTATCAAGCGTTATTGCGCTAGTGCCTCTAAACATAATGATGTTTTTTTGTACGATCTTTTATGATCCACATTTCCCCACTTTTTCCCACATTTGTACAGTTTAGTGAGATTTGTAAACTTATGTCAAGCAAAGATTGGGGAAAAAATTGTTAATGATCATCAGCAAAATTAAGGCATTCGAGGAAGTTGATGAATTTGTGGGGTTTTGTGGATCTGAGACCCAAATTTTTAGCAAAATTTATTCATCAATTCGAAAAAAGTAAGCATCAGGTAGATGCAGTGACGATGGGTACTGACAATTTACTATTCTCAACTCATACCATTATCGCGCCGAAAGAGGATGTAATCATGTTCAATGATGGATAACTGCACTTGTTGGCCGATTTGAATGACTTGTTCACTATAAACACTCAATTGATAGTCATGTTTACTGCTAACAGGTGCAACAATATAGTGATAGCCTTGCTCTGTTATATTGATATGCTGAATAACAGATTCACCATGTTGATCCACCATAACCTTGAGGTGCTGAGGCTTGATTAACAAAGCAATTTGATTGTCTTGCCTGTCAAACTCGTTGTTTATCGATAACAAACCTAAAGGGGTATCAAGTTTATCATGATATAAAGTCGCATTGAGCCATGAACCTAATTGTAGAAAATCTGCCACTTGCCATGAGCAAGGTTGCTTGCAAACCTCTACCGGATGACCAAACTGCAGTATATGACCTTGATGCATGACAGCAATTTTATCAGCAAAGGTAAACACCTCATCTTTATTGTGAGTAACAAAAACCGCCGTCATCGATAAAGATTTCAATAATTGGCGTAGCTCAATCATCAGCTCGTTGCGCAAACGTGCATCAATATTTGAAAAAGGCTCATCAAGTAATAAGAGTTTAGGCTCTGGCGCTAACGCTCGTGCAATAGCCACACGCTGTTGCTGGCCGCCGGATAACTGATGAGGGTAACGAGATTCAAAGCCCTCAAGTTTAAGCATAGCGATAAGCTTTTTCACTTTTTCTTGCTGGCTGTGCTTATCATATTGGCTAATACCGTAAGCAATATTTTCAGCAACACTCATATGCGGGAACAACGCATAATCTTGAAAGATAACCCCAATGTGGCGATGCTCAGGCGCAACCGTTGTGTTAGTCGAAAAACATGGCTTACCATCTATCGTAATTTCACCGGTAACAGGCGCTAAAAAACCCGCTATTGCGTTTAATAACGTTGTTTTACCGCAACCACTTGGTCCAACAAGGCCAAGGATCTCACCTGCTGATAATGAGAAGCTGACTTGATTTAAAATCGCTTTTTCATCGATTACAACATCTAGCGTGTTTATATCAATAATGGGAGACGTCGCCACCGTTATACCTCTTGTTTACGGTTGAGCCAAATAATTGGTATTAAACCAAAAATTACAATAAGAATTGCACCTAATGCGCCCTGCTCTAATTGTTCATCAGAGATCAGTTGATAGATATAGGTACTTAACGTTTCAAAATTAAACGGTCGCAATAATAACACAGCAGGAAGCTCTTTCATCGCTTCAACAAAGACTAATAACCACGCAACTAATAAAGACGGTTTTAAAAGGGGTAGATAAACACGCCTTAATATTGAAAAATGCCCTGAACCAAGACTTTTAGCCGCTTTAATTAAGTTATCAGGAATTTGATCGATGCCGGTATTGATTGTGCCGTTTGCAATCGCCATGAAACGGACGACAAAGGCAAACACAACGGCAAAGATGGTACCAGACAACACTAAACCTGGTCTTTCCAAGTCAAACGCTGCTGCGATATCATTTATCCAAAAGTCAATCGGGCCAAATGTAGACAGTAGTGCCATCGCCAATACAGTACCAGGAATTGCATAACCTAAGCTTGAAAGCCCAAGTGGAAATTGACGGAATGTAGTGAGCGAAAACTTTCGATAAAAGGTAAATACAATGGCTAATAGTAAGGCTACTGTCGCGGCTATCCCTGCTACATAAATGGAGTTACCACCAATAGTCATCAATAAGGACAGCTGTTGGCTATCGCTATATTGCCATGCCATCACAAGTAATAAAGCAAGAGGCAACAAAAATCCAGCTATGACTAATAGCCAACAAAAAGCTGTGGCAAACCACAACATAAGTTTATGTGGTTTAAATAGTGTTTGTGCCAACGCTATATTTTGGCTTTGTGCGTTGAGTTTCGAACGACTTTTCTGCTCGAGTACAACAACAAAGAACACAAGTAATAATAAGATGCTTGCCAATGCATTTGCCGTAGCTAAATCACTATACCCTAACCAAGTATCGTAAATTGCCGTCGTTAATGTATTAACCGCAAAATATTGAACCGTTGCAAAATCAGCTAACGTTTCCATTAACACTAACGAAGCTGACACCGCCAATGCAGGCCGAACTAAAGGTAATATGACACGTTTAATGCCTCGCCATGGACTAACACCTAAACTTTGACTTGCTTGTAGTAATTTTGGATCAAGGTTTTCAAGTGCGGTACGCGTAATCATATATACATAGGGAAACAGAACCAACGCTATGATTACCGATGCGCCGCCTAATGTACGCAAATCAAAAAACCAATAATCATTTGGTGATTGCCAATCAAAGGTTGCCCGTAAAAAGCGCTGAATAAGCCCTGCGTAGTCAAAAAGATCGGTGTACAAATAAGCAATGAGATACGCAGGCATAGCAAGCGGTAATAAAAGTAACCAACGTAAATAATTTGCTCCAGCTATCGGCAAGAAATGCAAAAACAGCGCGCTCAACCCGCCAAAGAGTAACGATAACATGACAACATTGAAGCCCAACCATACAGTATTGCTAAGGTATTGAGGGAGCACGGTTTGCCAAAGATGGCTGAAAAGTGAAAAAGGCGCAAAAGCGCCTTGATAAAACATGACTAGCACCGGCATTAATAGCGCCAGTGTTAGTAAGCTAATTAAGAGAAATGTCAGCAGTGTATTGACGCTAAATCGTGCGCCAACTAATTTTTCAATCACAGATCAAATTGAACTTTATCTAGTAGCATTAATGCCGTTTTTCTATGCTTGGCGATCGTTGCTAGCGATAAATCGTCTGCTGTAAATTCACCCCATGAATCAACTAATGCTGAGCGCTTAACACCTGCTCTAACAGGGTATTCCATATTCACTTCAGCGTACATTTGCTGTGCTTGTTCAGATACTAAAAATTCCATTAACGCTAATGCCGCTGTTTGGTTAGGTGCATATTTCGCCATAGCCATACCTGATACATTGATGTGTGCACCACGATTAGCTTGGTTAGGGAAGTTGATGTTTACTGCATCCGCCCATACCTTTTGCTTCTCGTCGTTAATCATTTTACCGAAGTAGTAACTATTACCGATTGCTAGATCACAAAGGTTTTGATGAATGGCTTGTACTTGACCACGGTCGTTACCTTGAGGCTTACGCGCTAAATTTTCTTTAACGCCTTCAAGCCATTCTTGTGTCTTGGCTTCACCATGATGAGCAACCATTGAAGCAACTAATGCAACATTATATGGATGTTTACCAGAGCGAGTACAAATTCTCCCTTTATATTTTGGTAAAGCTAAATCTTCATAATTTAACGCTACATCACCCATTCGCTTAGCAGAATAGATATTTCTAACGCGAGTTGTTAATGAAAACCATTGGTTGTTGTCATCACGCAAATGAGCAGGAATTGCGCCGTCGATAACTTGAGAATTAACCGCTTGTAAAAGTTTCTTATCTTGTAGCTCAATCAAGCGAGAAATATCGGTCGTTAACAATATATCAGCGGGGCTGTATTGACCTTCTCTTGCTAATCTTTCTGCCATTCCTTTTTTGGCAAACACTACGTTAACTTTAATACCCGTTTGTTCAGTGAACTTATTGAACATAGGCTCAACTAAAAATGGCTGACGGTAAGAATAAACATTTACTTCGTCTGCAGCGCTTACCAAAGTACTAACGCTAGTAAGCAACATCGCTGCGGCAACAATTAACTTTTTCAACATGATAGTTCCACAATTGATACGTGTAATAGATTTAAGTGTAAATTAATGCTTTTAATTCACGATATTATGGCGCAAGAGTAAATTAGCTACCGAAACCTGTCAAGCTTTTTGAGAATAATTCTCATTTAGCTAGTAACTACGCCAACACCACCAATGACCAATAGCCAAAACGCAAAAAACACTTTAAGCCTTTTCGTCGATAATTTTGCAACGAGAGCTTTAGCAAGTACGCCACCAAAAATAGCACCTGGCCCAGCAAATAAAACGACTTGCCAATAAACATTAAAATTAACCAGAGTATGTTGCCCAATAGCTGCCCATACGGTGAAGGCAGAGACAATAACAGCAACGGCAACAGCCATATTGACATCAAACCGACGTATTATCAGATAAATAGCAATCAATTCACCAATACCAACACTTAGCCAAGCAGTAATAGCGCCACCAAATAAGGAAATAGCAACGATCATCAGCCAGTCGATTGCTAATAACCTTTGATGAATGGGTTGTGGTTTAATGACAAGCGCAATAAAAACTATGCATATGCCGAGTAATAAAGAAAACCAACTAAAACTATAATGCAAACTAGAGGGCGGTGATATTGACGCCCCATAAACAGACCACAAACCAACAATGGATGCTAGCGCACTGACTTTAATGACTTGTATAAAGCTTGGCCACTGACCAAAAGGAGCACGTTCAAGTTTATAATGATAAAACCAAGTCAACGCCCCTGCCGTCATACCAAAGCATTGAATTGCAAAACTTGTCGCAATGGCTTGTTGCTCGGTAAACGCCAATTGATTAAACATCGGAATAAAGACAACACCGCCACCTGCACCTGTTGAATTAGCGAAAATAGCACCAAGTACGCCCAGTAAACTAAAAACAACATAGTTAACTAAATTAACGAGCGAGTCTGGTGCTAAAGCAATTAACCCGGCCCAGAAAACCAATAAAAATGCCAAAAACTTCGGATTAGAAATCCGCATTGGGTTTTGATTTGTAATATTTGTTTTAGGGAAAACGGTACTTGAACGACTCATTAAGAACTACATTTAATTATTGTTTGAAATGGCGTGACATTTTTCAGCTACATAAGCAATCGCCTCTTGTGCCAGCCCCTTTTTAGAAAGGTAATGACGATTTCCTGTCTGTTCTAATATAAAACCGTACTCGTTTTCCACAACATTAGTGATGTTTTGCCAATTAAGTTGCTGATTCAAATAGGCTGACGTAATGTTAATGCCCTGTTCATCTAACGTCAGATCAACAGGGTTATTCGCAGCTTTAGAAATTAACTGGCGCCACAACCACCATGTCTTAGCAAACCGAACCGCAAGTGCTTCAACAACGGCTAAACCGATAACAAAATAACTTAAATGGATAAACTTTGCCGTGGTGGCAAATGAAGACGCTACCAAGCCTAAAATCAAGAGTATGATGGCTTTGCGATACGCAGGCCAACCTTGTGGCTTTTGGGCTGTTTGCTCGTAAACTTCCGTATAATATTGGCGATCAAGAATAAATTGATGATGAAATGGCACGTGTATTAATAACTTGTAATTTGAATGTTTGCTAGTGTACCTCAATCTTATCAATTGAAAACAACTAATCGACTTTTTGCTAAGCCACTAAACGTTAAATAGCAAAACGAACTAGCCGTTAACAAATTTAATCTTTTTATAATTAGTAATTAACAAACAAAACAACGACAATGACTTTTACTTACCGATATAACATAAAAAGCATGCTTAATATTGATGATCCTAATGAAAAGCCAACTTCAGCTGCCATTTGGCAACTTGGTTTTCGTCCTTTTTTCTTTTTTGGCGCGTTGTTTGCGGTCATCGCTATTCCAATTTGGTTAATCACTTTATATTTACCGGAATATGCTTGGATACAATTTCCCGCACTTTGGTGGCATCCCCATGAGCTATTATTTGGCTTTGCTTTGGCTATTGTTGCAGGCTTTCTGCTCACGGCAGTAAAAAACTGGACGGGTAAAGCTACTTTTACGGGCACGCAATTGGCGCTTGTTTTTGGTTGTTGGTTAGCTGCGCGTTTGTCTATGTTAATGCCATTTCCTGTGCCAATTGAAGTACCTGCTTTTTTAGATTGCCTATTTATGGGCGCGCTTATCGCCAAGTGTTGGCATTGTATATACAGTGTCAAACAATGGCGAAATATCGCAATTCCAATCGGGTTGATTGTTGCTCTACTGCTAAACTTTGTTAGTTACTATGCGTTAGCCACACAAGACTATACGTTAGCAAGTAACACATGGCTGGCTATGCAATTTATGATCGCCTTATTGATTAGTTTTATCGGTGGACGCGTTATCCCTTTCTTCACGTCGGCAAAACTCAATATTGAGCGTAAAGAGCCTATTGTTTGGTTAGATGCAGTCGCATTTTCTAGTTTAGGATTGCTAGTTATTCTAGTGATGACAGGAGAGCTTCACTCAGAAGTTGGGCGTATTTTCTTACTTATTGCTGCGATAAGCTCTTTTGCTCGCTTGCTACGATGGCAAGTAAAGGCATCGTTAAATGAGCCTATGTTATGGTCGCTTCATTTGAGTTATTTATGTTTGCCCGTCAGTTTATTCATTTTAGCGCTTTGGGAACCAACACCATTTGTCGTTAAGAACATCATGCACTTCTTCGCAATAGGTACGATTGCCGGTGTTTGCCTTTCGATGATCACTCGCGTGTCTTTGGGTCATACGGGACGCAACATTTATCAAGGCCCGAATATGGTGGGCCCGTTTACTTTTATTATTTTAGCGGCATTTATTAGAGGCGTACTGCCTGTAGTTATGCCTGAAGCGACAGCCGAGTGGCACATATTGTCAGGGCTATTATGGTCAGTCTCGTTTTCTCATTTTATTTACCACTTTGCCTCAGTGCTCTTTCAGTATCGCCCTGACGGCAGACCAGGATAAGCACTGACTTGTGACATTATTGTTGAACGAGTTGCTTTGCTCGTTCAACAATCAATTGTGTTGATGGTAATACATGATAGGCCGCACTGCCGAGCGGTATGAAACTATCTTGTGCACACAATCTTGCAACGTGATTCATGTCATAACCTGATTCAGCAATAAGCGTCATTAAGGCTTCAGAAATTGAACCTGTTTGCCTGCATTCATCAACAATTAGCGTATGCTGACATTCGTTAACATGCGCTAAGATACCTTTCTCATCAAGTGGCGCCAAATAGCGTAAATCAACAACACGAAGATCTATTCCTTCTTGTTCTAATATCTGCTGTGCTTGGCGGGCTAAATAGTACCCATTGCCATAACTCAAGATACATAAGCTCCTACCTTGACCACTTGCTTTAACCGTAAGCTGTTGAGACGCTTCAAGTGCGCTTAAAGAAGTTTGTTTTGGATAGTTAAATGTCCAAAGCCCATCATTTTCTTGATGTAAATCTTTTGTCATGTACAAGGCAATGGGCTCTAGGAACACAACAATACGCTGCTCTTCGTGGGCAAGTCGAACACAGTTGCGTAGCATTTCAACACCGTCTTCGCCATTTGAAGGGCAAGCGATAATCACACCAGGAATATCCCTAAATACCGCGAATGAATTGTCGTTATGAAAATGTCCGCCAAAGCCTTTTTGATAAGCCAAACCCGCGACACGAATAACCATAGGGTTCGTGAACTGGCCATTCGAGAAGAAAGATAATGTTGCCGCCTCACCTCGGATTTGATCTTCTGCGTTGTGCACATAGGCGAGAAATTGAATTTCTGGCATCGGTAATAAGCCATTGTGGGCTAGACCTATTGCCCCGCCTAAAATGGTTTGTTCATCAAGTGGCGTATTTACGACGCGGTTTGAACCATATAAGTCATAAAGCTTGTGGGTTACATTATAAACACCACCCTTTTTACCGATATCTTCACCACACATCACGATGGCAGGATATTGACCCATTAAGTCGATCAAAGCCCAATTCAACAATTTGGCCAAGTGTTGTTTTTTCTCTAAGTTATGTCGTTCATGAACAAATAACTTTTCACGTTGTGTTTCGTCAATGATATTGGGCTGCTGCAGCTCACTTTTTGGCGGAATGATGCTCGCCATAACCTCTTTAGCGGTCGCCAATTTCGGTTGAGTTATTACCTGTTGCGCTTTAGTAATCACTAGCTGCTCTATTTCATGATATTTATCAACGAGCGCTTCTTTGGTCATTAGCCCTGAAGCTAACAGCATTCGAGCACTATGTAGCAAGGGATCCTGAAATTCTGTTGCCTCAATATCTTCTAAATGGCGATAAACAAACTCAGAATCGGAGCCTGCATGGCCTAAAAGTCTTATCAATTTAACGTGCAAAAACACCGGTTTTTGATGCTCTCTTGCATAATCAACGGCTTCTTTTGTCATTTTATAAGTGTCTAATACGCTTAACCCGTCACAACTAAAGTATTTAAGCCCACATCGATGTTGATAATTAGCTTCAATCCAACCGGTTGGCGTTGCTGTTGAAATACCAATACCGTTATCTTCACAAATAAACACTATGGGTAAAGGTACAGATTGAAAAGATATCCACGCAGCTGAATTTAACGCCCCTTGCGCCGTTGAGTGGTTTGCAGAGGCGTCGCCAAAGTTACATAGCACCACACTATCGTTCGCTAATTTCCCTTTTTGCTCAATGCGTTGTGCTAAGGGAATACTAAATGCCGTACCTACCGCTTTGGGCAAATGAGAAGCGATGGTGCTTGTTTGCGGTGGAATAAATAACGGCTTACTACCTAGTACTTTATGTCTGCCACCCGAGATAGGATCTTCGCTTGAAGCGGCAAACGAAAGTAGCATGTCCTTAATAATATCGACCTTTGCATTCTTGGCGCGTTGTACCATAAAAGCACCACTTCGGTAATGCAGGAATGCGATATCATCGGGCTTGAATGCTAAACCATAAGCAGCGTTAGCTTCATGACCGGCACTACCAATGGTGTAAAAGCTTTGCTTATTTTTTTGCATCACCCTCGAATATAAATCAAGGTGTCTGCTAATCAGTTGGCTTTCGAACAAATCGAGTATTTGGCTTTCGTTAAGCCCTGATGTTGTCACACTCGTTAAACTCAAGGGCTCTGGAAACTTGCCCGTTTTCACAAAACGAATGAAATTATCTTTTACCAACTGATTTCTATCTGACATAACTACCCTTTTATTATTTTGTTATAGGCATTTGTTCACATTAAAAGAAAGCTTGTAACCCTGTTTGGGCGCGACCAAGTATTAGCGCATGTACATCATGAGTACCTTCATAGGTATTAACGGCTTCAAGATTCATCACATGGCGAATGACATGAAATTCGTCACTGATACCATTTCCGCCATGCATATCACGTGCTTGTCTAGCGATATCAAGTGCCTTACCACATGAGTTACGCTTAATTAGTGAAATCGCTTCAGGCGCCAATAAACCTTGATCAAGCATTCTGCCTGCCTGCAAACAAGCCATCATCCCTGTCGTAATGTCTGTTTGCATATCAGCGAGTTTCTTTTGCATTAGTTGAGTTGCCGCTAAAGGGCGACCAAATTGTTCTCTATCTAAACTATATTGGCGAGCTGCATGCCAGCAAAATTCAGCAGCACCTAGTGCGCCCCAAGCAATGCCGTAACGTGCTTTATTTAAACAGCCAAATGGCCCTGATAAACCTGTAGCATTTGGTAGCATATTTTCGGCAGGAACGAAGACATTATCCATGACGATTTCGCCTGTGATAGAAGCACGAAGTGAAAATTTACCTTCGATTTTTGGTGCAGATAAACCGGCCATGCCTTTGTCTAAAATAAAACCCCGGATAACACCATCTAATTTTGCCCAAACCACAAACACATCAGCAATTGGCGAGTTTGTGATCCACATTTTGTTACCGGTAAGTGAATACCCACCATCAACAGGAGTAGCCCTAGTGCTCATGCTAGCCGGATCTGAGCCCGAATTAGGCTCAGTTAAACCAAAACAACCTACCCACTCACCTGTTGCTAGTTTTGGTAAATATTTTGCTCTTTGCTCTTCGCTACCATAAGCATAAATAGGGTGCATGACCAACGATGATTGCACACTCATCGCACTGCGGTAACCACTATCAACACGCTCGACCTCTCTTGCAATAAGCCCATAAGCAACATGATTAACGTTTGCACAGCCATACTTTTCAGGCAGTGTTGCACCTAACAACCCCATGGCGCCCATTTCTTGCATGATTTCGACATCAAAGTGCTCATTTCGATTGGCATTTAAGACACGAGTCATTAGCTTTTCTTGGCAATAGTCTCGAGCGCTATCTCGAATAATTCGCTCTTCTTCTGAAAGTACCTGATCTAATAGGAGTGGATCTTGCCAATTAAAGGATGGCTTGTGATTGCTTGCCGACATAAAAATATTCACCTAGTTAATCTCGTCTTGTTTGATAATAAAGAATTATTACCTCAAGTAGTAATATATATTTTCTTTATTTATTATAGGTTTTACCTATATCAATAAATTTATCTAACACACTGGTTTAATTGAGTAAAAGCTCAATTAATAATGAGGATGATATGGATTTAAAAGCACTACAGTACTTTATAGCGGTATATGAAAATAAAAGTCTAACTAAAGCGGCAAAGGTGTGTTTTGTGGCCCAACCTTCTATCTCTACAGCGATACTGCAACTAGAGCAAAGCTTAAATACCACGCTTTTTAGTCGTCACCCTCGTGGGGTTATACCCTTGATGAGTGCCAACCAACTTTATCCGCTGGCTAAACAACTTTTAGGCCAAGCAGATGCTGTCAAAAATTTATTTAGTCAAACAAAACAGCATATTGAATTTAAACTTGGTGTTACAAGAGGATTGGGTGTTCAACGAATGAGTGCCCTGCTAAAAGACTTCACAGCAATTTCTGACGATATTGCGTTAAGTTTAGTTGCACAAGATCAGCCTTGTAATGCTCGAATAGTGACGTTAGATGAAGTTAGCCCGCAAGAGCAACACGTTAAACTTTGGCATGAACACTACCTGATAGCACTTCCCTACAACCATGTTTTAGCACTAAAACCGAGTTTACAATTAAGTGATTTAGACCAGCTAACCTTTATATCGCGATCACCATGCTCCGCAGGAGATACACTTGCCCAACTTTGCGCAGAGCAACATATCACGTTAGACGTCAGGGCAAAAATAAGAACCATTGATTATGCACTTGGCTTAGTGAGCGCAGGCTTAGGCGCCGCCTTAGTTCCAGCCTACCCTGAAGTGTTGTCTAAGTCAGATATTGTCTTTAAAGCGATCGATGAGTTTAACTATATTCGCCAAGTTGTTTTCGCCTATGACAAGTTAACCCCTACGTTAAAGCCGTTTACTGACGTGGTGAAAAGGCATAGGTAACGATGAATATTGCAAACGTATGTAATTGCTAGGCTAAATAGTCGCCAAACGTTAAGCTAAGTTAAATTAAAACAATAATAAATAGAGGTTTGCTTTGGTTACACAAACACTTACATCGACAGACGGTGAAAAAGATAATATCGGATTTATCATCCTTGTTAGCATGGTCGCCACAATCGGCGGCTTCTTATTTGGCTTTGATTCAGGTGTGATAAATGGCACCGTTGATGGCTTGGTTAAAGCATTTAACGCCAGCGATATTGGTACGGGCTTTAATGTTGCCAGCATGTTGTTAGGTTGTGCAATAGGTGCTTTTTTTGCAGGGCAACTTGCTGACAGATTTGGTCGAAAAACAATACTAATGATCACGGCGATACTTTTCATCATCAGTGCCTTTGGCTCTGGTATTGCTGACAGTTCAGCGCAATTTATACTCTTTCGCGTTATAGGCGGATTGGCTGTTGGCGGCGCATCAGTTATCTCCCCAGCTTATATCAGTGAAATAGCGCCAGCAAAATACCGTGGCGCATTAACGACTATCCAGCAGGTAGCGATTATTTCGGGCCTTTTTACTGCCTTTATTTCCAATTATTTACTTGCAGATTTTGCCGGTGGTTCAACGGAGGTTATGTGGTTAAGTAGTGAAGCGTGGCGATGGATGTTTTGGATGGAGTTAATACCAGCAGCGTTATTTTTCATACTGCTCTTTTTTATCCCTGAAAGCCCTCGTTTTCTTGTGATTAATAAACGAGAACAAGAAGCTAAGTTAGTACTTGCTCAATTGTATAGCGACGCAAACGTTGAGCATAAACTTAACGATATCTCTCAGTCATTAACACCCGATCGTCATCAACCTAAGTTAACGGATCTACTTTCGAATCAAAAACGACTTAAGCCTATCGTTTGGATTGGTATTGGTTTAGCCGCCTTTCAACAGCTAGTAGGGATTAACGTTGTTTTTTATTATGGCGCTGTGCTTTGGCAAGCGGTTGGCTTTTCTGAATCAGATGCTTTACTTATCAATATTATTAGTGGTGGTGTCAGTATTTTAGCCTGCTTAATTACCATTTACTTTATTGATAAATGGGGACGAAAACCGTTTTTATTAATTGGCTCAATCGGTATGACGATAACACTGGCAATTCTGGTGTATGTATTTGCAAACTCGACGGTCGATCCTCAAGGACATTTAGATATTGGCGACTTTGGTACGTTGGCATTAGTAAGCGCAAATGCTTATGTATTTTTCTTTAATTTATCCTGGGGCCCTGTGATGTGGGTATTGTTAGGCGAAATGTTCCCGAATCAAATGAGGGGTTCAGCATTAGCAGTTAGCGGGTTAGCGCAATGGCTGACGAATTTCATGATCACCATGACATTCCCTATTATGCTTGCTGGTTTAGGTCTAGCTTTCGCTTACAGCGTTTACACTGCCTTTGCTTTTATTTCTATCTTCTTTGTCTACTACTTTGTGAGAGAAACCAAAGGGAAAGAGCTTGAGCAAATGACGGAGTAACGACAACTAAAAACGGCGCTAAAAAGCGCCGTTTTACATTGATAAATAACCTATCAATTAAAAGTGTATTTCTGCACCTGCATAGGCACCTTTGAAATCCACGTCTGCATATAAATCATCAACATCTTCGATATCTAAAACAACTTGACGGTAACCTACAAAAATATTGACATCAATTGCAATGTTATCAATCAGTTCATAAGCGATACCCGCTTGTGCGTCATAGAAGGTATGATCATCAAAAGCCAAGAAATTCGCTTCGCCATAAACACTTAAACCAGTAAATGGTAAACCGATTTGTGCAGCACCATATAGCATAGGTACAATGCCAGAGAAGTCGTCATCAGCGCTCAATGTTACGCTTTCTACTGTTCCTTCAACACCTGCAAAACCATCAACATCACGACCTGTTAAACCTAAATCTAAGCTTACTAAGCCATTGTCTAAAATTTCATAATAAAGCGTATAGTCGATATAGCTAAGATCAAACGTTGCATCAACACTTGAGCCAGCAGGGAATGTTTCACCTTGAAAACTAAAGTCTTCATCAAGTACCGTTTGACCTTGCGTATCAAGGTCTGACATCGCTAACTTAATATTTGGAACAAGTGGAACAGGATGTTCAAATGCAACATAAAAGCTGGTTTTCTTATCGTCTTCTAAATTGAAATCGACTAAGTTATTTTGTTCACCAAACACACCTGTTGCTTCTTGGTCCCAGTAAGAACCACCAATATAGATGCCTAAAAAATCTGCGTGAGCATTAGCCGACAGCAATGCTGCACAACTTGCTGCAATGAGTGCTTTTTTCATTGTTATTACCCTTGACTAAGTAAAGTATTAAGATCAATCAGCGCTGCGTTGGCGCGTGAAATATAATTTGCCATCACCAGTGAATGATTGGCTAACATGCCAAAACCATCACCGTTTAAAATCATTGGACTGAAGACTGACTGCTGGCTAGCTTCAAGTTCACGAATAATTTGCTGCACGCTCACTTTTGCATTCTTTTTCTCTAACACGTCGTTAAAGTCTACTTCGATAGCTTTTAAAAAGTGCAATAACGCCCAACTTGCGCCACGAGCTTCATAGAAAACGTCGTCTATTTTCCACCAACTTGTTTTCACTTGCATTGATGGCGCGCTGTACGTAGATTGCTGAGCAACACTATCACCTGCTAAATCAACATTCAATTGATCTCTGCCAACACTTGCACTTAATCGTTGAGAATAACTCCCTAATCTTTTTTCTACTTCTTTCAACCAGTCTCGCAAATTATCAGCTCTAGCATAAAACTGTGCTTGCGATTGTGATTGAGTTAACGCTGTACGATACAAGTAAAGCTCTTCTATCGCTTTACTATATTCACCCTCTGCGCTAGGAATTGCCCAGCTTCTATGATCTATATTAAATCTAGGCTGTGCTTTTTGTAGGTATGGATTTTCCGTTGACTGTGACTGAGAGCGACTAAATTCTTGTCTCATTACTAATGACATATCGCGCACCATTTCTAGCGCGCCAAATTCCCATGCAGGAATATTATCCAAAAAGACCGAAGGTGGCATAGCGTCATTTGATAAATACCCGCCAGGCTTTTTCAACAACGTTTCAGCTACACGAATTAATGCGGTAGTGGTTGTATAACCGACAACCGGCTTTACTTGCTCTGTTTTAGCATCCGCAATAACTTCTTGCTGAATATCAATCGCAGCGGGCTCAAAACTCCAATAAACACCAATGAAATAGTTAATAAAAAAGATTGCAGCTAGTGAGTAGCCAATCATTTTAGGAGAAATTTTATCTGTCATAACATACCCTTAATGGTGTTGATGAGAATTAACTTGTTTAATACTTTTTACAGGCAAATCAATTGTAATTGGCGGATGCTCTTCAAATAATAGCGTGAGTTCAACACTTTGCCCGTGTTTAAGTGGTGACTTAATATCAAAGGCCATGATATGTAAGCCTGCAGGTTCTAACGTGACGCTGCTATTGGCTGGAATAATGATATTGTCGACCTGCCCCATTCGCATCATGCCATTTACCATAGTGTGTTCATGAAGTTCGATTTTTTCACTAAACAAACCTTTAGCACCAATAAGAATAATCTCAACATTATGGTGGTTTGTAATTTCCATATAACTTGATGTCACCGTTGTACCTGGGATGAGTTCCCGCATATATTGGTGACTAACTTCAACTTCACCAGCCACGACTGGTTGAGCTGTAAATATTGAACTGGTAATCACCAAACAGCTTAAAAAAGTCATTAATTTGTTCATTTTTATCCTATACATCCCTTTTCAAAACCACTAAGTTACTTTTATCTATTGTATCTAAGCTTTTAATAAAATGAATGATTTAATTCTCAGTGACATCAAAAACCATATATTAACTATCACTATTAACCGTTTTGACAAACAAAATGCGTTGCTAAACGGTATGTATTTGTCTTTGTCAGCTCTCTTTGAACAAGCAGAGCAGGATGACAATATTCGCTGTGTCGTTATCCAAGGGAACGATAATTGCTTTAGCGCAGGTAACGATCTCAATGATTTTCTTAACTCTACAAATTCAATTACTGAAGGCGGCGGGTACCAGTTTATTCAAAAACTAGGTAAATTTAATAAGCCACTTATTGCCGCTGTTGCGGGTAATGCAGTAGGCATTGGCACTACATTGCTATTACATTGCGATATGGCTATTGCTGCAGATAATGCTAAATTCATGTTACCGTTTGCCCAGCTTGGTTTGTGTCCTGAAGCAGCGTCGAGCTATTTGCTACCTAAATTAGTTGGCCGAGTAAAAGCGTTTGAGTTACTTGTTTTGGGTGACAACTTTGATGCTCACACTGCGCTGGAATTAAATTTAATTAATCAAGTTGTAGCACCAGAAGCGTTATTAGAAACAGCTCAAAACATTGCTAACCGATTAATTAAAATACCGCCGCAAGCATTACAAAAATCTCGTGAGTTAATTGCAGACGGCTGTAAACAAATTACCGCTGAAATCATGCACAAAGAGATCCTTGAATTTGAAGCCCTACTTAACACTCCTCAAAGCAAAGCAATATTGAAACACCTTGCTAAATAACCCAAACAAAAGCACCGAACAGAAAACTGCTCGGTGCTTTTATCAATGTTGAAACTGTTTAGTTTGAGATTTTTTATCTCGAGTAACTAAGTAAATAACTAGTGCCATCAAAAGTACTGGCCAAAACACGCCAATAAATGCCATTGCGATACTACCTATTACAATAGTGGCAATAAAAATTGCACCACCAAATACACTTAATACAATAGCCAACGCTACTAACATTAGAAGCACTACGACAATAGCTGAGACACTAATTGCTTGAAGTGGTGCTAAATGATGGTCGTCAATCATGACATTCAGATCAAAGAACTCAAGAAACCCCATTCCAAGCGCATAGGTCAAAAATATCGTCGCGAAAATTGCTAATAACAATGATTTGAAAAAAGACATTTTTGACTCCTTAATAGTTTAGCGATTTGGAATTAATACGGCAGCAACTATGTATGCTACACCGGTGACAACAGGGAGCATGAAAAATGCACATACTGCTGCTACACGAACTAATAACCTTGGTACATTGTAGTATTTAGCAATACCACCACATACACCTGACAATTTTTTATGAACGACATCTTTTGTTAATACTTTTTTTACGCGATATGAGTTGCGATATTCCATACATTTCTCCTTAAATATTGCGGCAATGGTTTTCGTATCCCTGAATAGCCATTGCCACAAATAAAAACATTACTAACGGGGAGCCACAAACAATTAATAGTGTTGTTAAGTATTCTGGCACCATAGTGTTCTCTCCTATTAACCGTTAGCAACTTTTGCTTTTAACGCTTCTAGCTCGTTATCAATGACTTCTTGATTTTCCAAATCTCTAAACTGGCTTTCCAGATCATTTGATTGCGTAAAATCATAGGCTTCTACTTGTGCTTCTAAGCCATCAATTTTTTCTTGGTAACGCTCAAACTTTTGTAACGCATCTTCGATGTTGTGGACCGTTGCTTTTTCGCGCGCTTTTAAACGAACTTGAGCTGATTGTTGACGAATTAAAAAAGTTTCTTGCTTGCGTTTAGCTTCATTTAGCTTCTCTTGAAGTCGTCCAGCATCCGCTTGGATATCAACTAAAATTTCATCTACAACTTGCATTTGATTTTCTAGTTCAGTTTGTTGTTGAGCGACTTTTTGCTTTTCAACTAATGCCTGCTTGGCTAAATCATCTCTAGATTTTTCAACGGCTAGTTGCGCCTTTTGTTGCCAGTTTTCAACTTGACGTTTAGCATGCGCTAGCGCTCTTTCAAGTTGTTTCTTTTCAGCGATGTTTTTTGCTGCACTTGAACGCACTTCAACTAAGGTTTCTTCCATTTCTTGGATGATTAGCTTCAACATCTTTTCAGGGTTCTCAGCTTTATCTAGCATGCTGTTGATATTGGCATTAATGATATCTGCAAATCGTGTAAACATTCCCATGTTCTTATCCTCTTTAGCTTTAAATTAATTGTTCAAACATCTGATTAAGCATGTTTGTTACTATTGATAATTCAATCGTTGTGCCAACTTAAATAAAAAATATAACCCTATGTTTTTTATAGCTTTTTAAGGGATCTCATTAAAAAACCAAACTTTACGACATAATATGTCACACTACAATTAAATTAAAAAAACTATTAATTAGTAAAATTGACCACACTAAAAATAAACTAACTAATAGCTAAATTTTTTGTCGTATTCATCACTTTCTACTGGCCAGTATTGATAAAGAGCAAGGTAGCGCATGAAGAGGCTCAACAACTTAAAGTCGGCATTAATTACCTGAGTAAAAATATCTACCAATTAAGAGCTGAGGGTTACCCTATTGAGACATTTGATGTTGTTCGATAATTGCTTATTAAATAGTTAATCGCGACCGGAAAAAGCGGATAGACTCACTTAAGCTGCAGGATGGAGCAGCAGTAGCGAAAAGAAAAACATGGGATATCGACAAAAAGTTGTATCCAACTTGATAAGAAAGATCAAAGAATAAGATATGAAGGTGGAAAATTTAGATGTGTATTAAGAAGAACTATAAACAAAAAAGCCTGAATGAGTTTATCAATCAGGCTTCTAGTTCAGCATTGGTAGAGGTACTTCATCATCCTCAAACCAACTAATGACCAAAGAAAATATAATCAACATGGCGGCAGGCAATAGTGTGATTAAAAATATACTTATAACACTAATCATATGCGCACCTATTCGATTTCAGCTTGCTCAGATACTTCACTTACCTCTTGTGTATTATTAACTAACATATCAACAGAGTTATTTATTAATGGAACACGAAAATTACTAATTGCCGTTAAAATATCTTGGCGTACACTTGCTTGCATAGCGTTTTTAACATCGATA